>CP061031.1 GCA_014490595.1 Corynebacterium wankanglinii | reverse complement strand
CCAACTCCTCCGGGGTGAGACGAACCGTAACCACCTGGGAAGCTTCAGCACCACGACCCGGACGCCCCCGCCCGCGCTTCTTCAGCGCATCGACGTCATAGCCATCCTCCGCCTCGGCAACCCAGGCGTTCAGCTGCTTCTCGGTAATATTAACAGGCATGCAATTATCGTATTACGGAATTGGGGGCATGTCGAGCATCTCACCCAATCGCTTAGAAGAAGTTTCCGGCAACACCCCTATAACCCGTTACTGTCTCACCGAGAAAGAAAACAGCATCACACTGCCCAGGGACAGGGGAACCGTATATTGCTTACGGCTCCGCTATTTAAATTACTTCTTAGCGGGCCGCCCTCGCTTTCGAGAGATGCCTAGTTCTTTCCGTAGCTCATTGACTCTCCTCACTGAGAGGCCCAATTCGTTTGCTACCTCTACGCTCGCGGGGTCATAACCTTCCCGCTTGCGTGAAGACACGTAAGCGAGAACACGGCCCTTGTTTTCGTCTGTACTAAAGCTTCGCTTCATATTGGCGGTTTTAAGTTCGGCTAGTGCGCCCTTCGCATAGTCACTTTCCCGATCCGACCATCGCTGTGCGGCTTTTTGGCCGCCTCTGCGGCCCATGGTGGCTAGGGCCTTGCGTTGGCTTGTGGTGGCGTAGCGGGCGGTCGGTGTGCTGTAGGAGTCGGTCTTGCCCTGGGTGACGTAGCCGCGCACCCGGCGGGCCATGGTCTGGCGGTCCCGCATCGGGGGCATCTCCTGTGCCCTGCCGTCGGCGCCTTCGCGCTGGGCGATGTTGTAGGCGCGCTCGTAGGCGTCGATGATTGCGGCATCGGTCATCCGCTCCCCCGCCGCGCGCAGGCGGTGGGCGGTCTTCAGGGCGTGGCGAAAGGCTGTCTCGTCGCGGGCGGCGCGTCCCGGGTTGATCCAGCGCACCAGCACCCCGTCGATGAGATCCGGGTTGTAGCGGTCAGTCTCCTCGCCCATCTCGACTTCGATCTCGTCGGCGATCGCGCGAAACGCCTGGGCCTGCTCGCGGCGTGCCTTGACCGTCTCGATGAGCTCACAGCCACTGGAGAACTCCTGGCGGGCGAGACGTGCTGGGGCTCGTCGGCTACCTCGCGCACCTTACTGATGAAGTCGGACAACCGGTCAATACGGTGACGCTGCCGGTACCAGATATAGCGATCCGGGTTCTCGCCCGTGTAGAAGGGGCTGCGGCTGAACCGGTGGGTGAAGTTCGGGTCGTGGTCCAAAAACCCGCCAGGGTCCTGCTGGTCGCCGCGAGAAGCGCCATGTTGGGCGATTTGCCGTCCTTGTCGGCGTAGACGGGGTGATCAGCCACAGGCACTGCGCTTTGCCGCTTAAGCGGTTTATGCCCACCCAGGCCGGCCCGACACTGCGGGCGACGAGCTGGAGGAGTTTGCCCCGTAACTCCTCGGCCAGGTTGATCGGGTGGCCTCCCTGACTGCCGGGCTGGGGGTCCCGGGCGCGGAGATAATAGAGATCAGCGAGCACGGCATGGAGCGCCGCCTGATGGTGGAGGACACCCTCGCGTTTCGGGCGATGCGCGTCTTTTTGGAGGATCCGCACGGGATCGCGGAGTACATGGCGGACTGGGCGGAAGGGGAGCTGGAGTAGCGTTCGAACGTCCGTGTCGGGGTGGTGATATACGGTGTGCGCCATGACAGCGACACGCGAACACGCGGACGAACTCCTCCGGGGCATTGCAGGCCCTAACGCAGCCCTGCGTGACGACCAGTGGACAGCGATCGATTCCCTGGTCAACCAGTGCAAACGCATGCTCGTGTGCAGCGCACTGGGTGGGGGAAATCGGCGGTGTACTTCATCGCCGCAAAGCTGCTGCGCGAGGCGGGGGAGGGGCCGTCGATCATCGTCTCGCCGCTGCTCGCGCTCATGCGCAACCAAGTTGAGGCGGCCGCCCGCGCCGGGATCCGCGCCGCCACGATCAACTCGGCGAACATGACGCAGTGGGAGGAGATCCAGGCACACAGCGGCGAACTGGACTTGTTGCTGATCAGCCCCGAGCGCCTCAACGCGCCGGACTTCCGCGAGGACGTGCTGCCGCAGCTGGCGCAATCCGTCGGCATGCTCGTGGTGGATGAGGCGCACTGCATCTCCGACTGGGGGCACGATTTCAGGCCGGATTACCGCCGCATTGCCCTGCTTATCGACGACCTCCGGCCGCACACCCCCGTCCTCGCCACCACCGCAACAGCGAACGACCGCGTGGTGGCGGACGTGGTCGCACAGCTGGGGGAGGGCACCGGTGTGCTGCGCGGTGGGCTGGACCGAGAGTCCCTGTCGCTGAACGTCGTGCAGCTCAAAGACCCGACGCAGCGCGCCGCCTGGATCGCCCAGTACCTGTCGCAAGTGGAAGGCTCCGGCATCATCTACTGCCTCACCGTGGCTGCAGCGCACGACCTGGCCGAAGCGCTGGAGGCCGCCGGGTGGAACGTGGCTGCCTACACCGGCCGCACGGAGGCGGAGGAGCGGGAACGCCTCGAGCAGGTGCTGATCCGCAACGAGCTGAAGGCCCTGGTGGCCACCTCCGCGCTCGGCATGGGCTTTGACAAGCCCGATCTGGGGTTCGTCGTGCACCTCGGTGCGCCGTCGTCACCGGTGAGCTACTACCAGCAGGTCGGCCGCGCCGGGCGCGCCACCGACCACGCCGAAGTGGTACTCCTGCCTGGTCCGGAGGATGAGCGCGTGTGGGACTACTTTGCCTCGGTATCAATGCCGGAGGAGCCTGTGGTGCAGCAGCTTCTGGGCGCGCTGGGGGAGGAGCCGGTGTCCACCCCGAAGTTAGAAAACGCGGTGGACCTGTCTCGCACGCGCATTGAACAGGCGCTGAAGGTCCTGGGCGTCGATGGTGCGGTGCGCCGCGTCAAAGGCGGCTGGGTGAGCACCGGCGAGCCCTGGGGCTACGACCACGAGCGTTACGACGGCCTGGCGGACGCCCGCGGGCACGAGCAAGACCTCATGTTGGCCTACGAGGCCACGGAAACCTGCCGCATGGTGTTTTTGCGCCGTGAGCTGGATGATCCCACGATTGGGGACGGGGAGCGCTGCGGGCGCTGCGACAACTGCACCGGCAACCACCTGTCCGTGGAAGTGGACCAGGCGTTGGCGGAGCGCATCGACGCACGCCTGAAGGCCCCTGGCGTTCCGCTGAGCCAGCGCAAAATGTGGCCTACCGGCTCGGCCCGCCGGGGCAAGATCAAAGGCGTGCTGGGAGGCAAGGCGCTGGGCCGGCTCAACGACGTCGCCCGCGGGCCGGCGCTGGCCGCCCTGTTGCGCGACAGCGCCTACCGCCCCGCGGACAATTGGCGCGACGACCAGTGGCTCACCCGCTGCGTGGCGGTGCTGGCGGACTGGGACTGGGACACCCGCCCCGCCGCGGTGGTAGCGCTCGGGTCGGCGGACCCGGGGCGTACCGAGATGGTCGCTTCCACCGCGCAAGCGTTGGCGCGGGTCGGGCAGATGGCCTTCGGCGGCGTGGTGCAGGCCGGCGGAGCCGAGGTGGAGGCGCGTAACTCCGCGTTCCGCGTCAACGCGCTAGACCGCTACTTCGACTACACAGGAGTGAGCGTGGACGCTGGCCCGGTACTGCTGCTAGCCGGGGAAGTCGACTCCGGGTGGTCTGCCACCGTCGCCGCAGCCGACATCGCCGAGCGCTTCGGCGTGGAGGTGCTACCGCTGGCGTTCGCCTCGCGCGCGTGATGTCTGCGCCACGGCGGCTCCGAGCAGGGTAAGCAAGCCGATGGGGATTAGCAGCAGGAACAGGTTGATGATGGGCAGTGACGTCCCCGCTTGGTACTCCTCCCAGGAGGACAGGGCGATGGAGCCGAAACCCAAGGCAAGGCAAGCGGTGGCGATCCACACCGCCGTGGTGGTGCGTCGGTGGTGCCGGGCCGCGCGGGTGTAGGCCGTCGCCCAGCCGATAGCGCCGGCGGCGGTCAATACCGCGACTCCGACGGCAACGAGGCGGGTCGCGGCGAAATCGAGCCTGTCGCCCGCGAGCTGCACTCCGGCGAGGGACGCGCTCGGTAAGGCCAGCGCGAATGCGAGGGAGGACCAGAGCATTGTGCGAGGGGACATGCGAGCAACCGTACAGAAGTCACCTGAACGCACCCTGACACAGTGCTTTTGGGAGTGTGGATAAATGTTGAGACATACATCCTGCGTAAGGCGGAAATTGTCCACTCGAGTGAACAAAACGCCGTTGTCAAACCCTGTGGTCAGCGGAGTTATCCACCATTAACGTCACTCGCGCTAAACGTGAAAATATACAGGTTGAGCACGTGAAATAGAGGGGTTTCCTGGGCTTGGGAAAGGTGAATCCACACGAATTCCACACCGCAAACACCACCCCTGTGGAAAACTCACCCGCACATTCCCCAATTGTCCACACGCCCTGTGGATAACTCGGTGTGCGGTTTGCATTGCGGGGTAGTGTCATACACACAGCGAAAGGGGAGCACATGGGCGCAAACGACAGCTTCGAGGATTACGTACCGCCGCCGGAGCCGGCCACGGACTACGGGGACTTCAGCGACTCGGACTTCGATGCTTTCCGGGACAACAACGGGGGATCCACTCGTCGCAACTCCAACGGGGGAGGCAACAAGTACTCCAACTTCAACCGCGGCAACAACGAGCTGCAGGAGTACCGCACCCCACCCCACGACGAGCTCGCCGAGAGGTCCGTTATCGGCGCGATGCTGCTCAACCCGGACGTCATCTTGGACGTGGCGGAGGGCCTGCGCCCGGACGACTTCTACTTCCCCGCGCACCAGCTGATCTACCAGGCCGTGTTGGACCTGTTCGCCCAGGGCAGCAACGTCGACGTGCTTATCGTCGCCGGACGCCTCGACCGCATCAACGCGCTCGAGCGCATCGGCGGTGCCCCCTACCTGCACACCCTGATCTCCGAGGTCCCCACCGCGGCAAATGCGCGCTACTACGCGGAGATCGTGGAGGAGAAGTCCATCCTGCGCCAGCTGGTTAACGCCGGAACACAGGTGGTGCAGCTCGGCTACGAAGGTGAGGAGGGCATGGAGGTTGACGCGATCGTCGACCATGCCCAGCAGAAAGTCTTCGCCATCACCCGCAATCAGTCGGGAGAGGACTACCGGCCCCTCTCTGACCTGCTCAAACCCACCATCGACGAGCTGACCATGATCGCCTCCGGCGGCGCGCTCGAGGCGGGTGTGCCCACCGGCTTCATCGACTTGGACAAGCTGACTAACGGCTTGCACGCCGGCCAGATGGTCATCATCGCGGCCCGTCCCGGCGTGGGTAAGTCCACCCTGGCATTGGACTTCATGCGTTCCTGCTCCATCCACCAGGGCAAGACGTCCGTCATCTTCTCGCTGGAGATGAGCGCCTCCGAGATCATCATGCGCATGCTCTCGGCGGAGACGGAGATCAAACTGTCGTCCATGCGCTCCGGGCAGATGGAGGAACGGGACTGGGAAAAACTCACCCAGCGCCTCACCGAGATCCAGGACGCGCCGCTGTTTATCGACGATTCCCCCAACCTCACCATGATGGAAATCCGCTCGAAGGCCCGCCGCCTCAAACAGCAGCACGGCCTGGACTTGGTGGTGGTGGATTACCTGCAGCTGATGAGCTCCGGTAAGAAGGTGGAATCCCGCCAGCAGGAGGTCTCGGAATTTTCCCGCCACCTCAAGCTGCTTGCCAAGGAGCTCGAGGTCCCCGTCATCGCCATCTCGCAGCTCAACCGTGGCCCGGAGGCCCGTACGGACAAGCGGCCGCAGCTGGCAGACCTGCGCGAATCCGGCTCGCTGGAGCAGGACGCCGACATGGTGTTTTTGCTCTACCGCCCGGACTCACAGGACCGCGACGACGAGCGCGCCGGCGAGGCCGACATCATCGTGGCGAAGCACCGCGGCGGCCCGATCGACACCATCCCGGTGGCCCACCAGCTGCACTACTCCCGCTTCGTCAACATGGCGCACGGCTAGTGCGGGTGCTCCCCGGGGGCGGAGCACGGTTTGCATGCCCTTCGCAGAGTTAGGCATGCCTTTCCAACGGTGACACGCTGCGTGAACGCGTTTAAGATCCAAAGCCACAGTCCGCGAACAAAGGAGACAGCCATGACCGTGCGTTCAATCAACGGCCCTGCCGCGTGCGCCGCAACGGTGGCCAAGCTGGACCCGAGCATCACCGTGGCGAAGACTGGCAAGGACACGCTCCTGCTCAACCTCCCGCGCAGTATCGAGGAGATAGAGAAAGCAACAGCCGACAACTCCTTGCGGGCGCGCTTGTCGCGCTTGTTTGCTTAACGACGTCACGTTCCGCCTTCACGCAATCGCCACGCCCCGCTGCTCGGGCAGCGTAAACGCGGCCAGGCAGGCCAACGCGAACGCGGCCGCGAAGACCCCGAACACCGCCGTCGAGCCGCCGAACGCCAACACTGGCGGGACGGTGAGCGGCGCGAGAATAGAACCGATACGGCCGAATGCCGCGCCCGCGCCCGTGCCGGTAGCGCGGATTGAGGTGGGGTAGAGCTCCGGGCCGATGGCGTAGAGCGCGCCCCATGCGCCCAGGTTGAAAAAGCTCAGCAGGCAGCCGGCCGCAATGATCTGCCACTCCGCGCTGGCCATACCGTAAGCGAAAGCAGCGACGGCCGAACCCGCGAGGAAGGCCGCAAGCGTGATGCGTCGGCCCAGACCTCGATGAGCCAGGCGGCGGCGAAGTAGCCAGGCAGCTGTGCGAGGGTGATGATCAGCGTGAAGGTGAACGAGCGAACGAGTGAGAAACCTTGCTCCACCAACAGTGACGGGATCCAGATGAACGCGCCGTAGTAGGACAGGGACACGCAGAACCAGATCGTCCAAAAAGCGACGGTGCGGCGGCGTAGGTCGGGACCCCAAATGCCGCCGTGGACAGTGTCATCGCGGGGCGGCTGGGTGGTGTCGAACCCTGCGTCGACCCCTGCGTCGAACCCGGCCGGATCAGCTTCCGCCTCGAAGGAGCGCACGATATTTTCGGCCTCGTCGTGCCGGCCTTTGGCTTCCAGGAAGCGGACGGACTCCGGCAGGCCCATGCGCACGTAGATGGCGTAGAGGGCGGGCACCGCGCCGAGGGCGAAGCCCCAGCGCCAGCCGCTGTCGCTTTGGGCGACAACAAAGGTGCCGATCACGGCGGCCATGATCCAGCCCACTGCCCAGAACGCCTCCAGCAGCACCACCATCCGGCCGCGTACATTGCGCGGAGAAAACTCGCTGACCAGGGTGGACGCAACCGGCAGCTCGGCGCCTAAGCCCAGGCCCACCAGGAAGCGGAACACCATCAGTGACGCCACCGACCACGCCAGGGCCGACGCACCGGTAGCGAGGCCGTACAGCAGCAGCGTCGCCGCAAATACTTGGCGGCGGCCGATTTTGTCCGCGAGCAGCCCTCCGAGACTGGCCCCGATGGCCATGCCCACGAAGCCCACCGACGCGATCCACCCGGTAGTCGATTTATCCAGGTCCCACTGCACTGCGAGCGCGGCGACGATGAAGGACACCAGCCCGATGTCCATTGCGTCTAGCGCCCAGCCGATGCCGGATCCGACGAGCAGCCGCTTGTGCTTCTCGGTGACGGGAAGCCTATCGAGGCGCTCTGTACGCGATAAGGGGCGCGATAGGGGGCGTGCCTGTTGTTCAGGGGAGGTCATGCCGGGGATTGTAGGCTGGTGCCTACCCCGCGATGGATTTAAATGCGCGCAGGCGAAGCGAGTTGGACACCACGAACACCGAGCTGAACGCCATGGCGATGCCGGCCAGCATCGGGTTCATAAACCCCAACGCCGCAACCGGAATGAGAATCGCGTTGTAGGCGAAGGCCCAGAACAAGTTGCCCTTGATGGTTTTCAAGGTCTTGCGCGACAGCCGGATTGCATCGGCGGCGGAGGTCAGTGAGTTGCGCATCAGGGTGATGTCGGCGGCCTCGATGGCCACGTCGGTGCCGCCGCCCATGGCCAAGCCCAGGTCGGCCTGGGCGAGCGCGGCGGCGTCATTGACTCCGTCGCCGACCATCGCCACGTGCTTGCCCTGCTCCTGCAAGCGCTTGACTACGTCGACCTTGTCCTCGGGCAGGACACCGGCGGTCACGTTCGCGGGGTCGATGCCCACTTCCGCCGCCACGGCCTCGGCTGCGCCCTGGTTGTCGCCGGTGAGCAGGTGCGGGGTCAGCCCCAACTCGCGCAGCTGCGCCACCGCCTCGGCGGAGTCTTCCTTTACCGTGTCGCGCACCGCCACCAGGCCAGCCAGTGCACCGTCGACCTCCACCGCGACGGGGGTGCTACCCGCGCGCTGGGCCTTTTCAAACGCGTCACGCAGCCCGGCCAGATCGACGGTGGGGCGGCCCACGCGGACGGAACGGCCGTCGATAAGCGCAGACGCACCCTGGCCCACCTCGTTCTGGAAATTCTCAAACTCCGGCACGTCCTCCGCGGCGCCCACGATCGCGCGCGCGATCGGGTGCTCGGAGCCAGATTCCACGCCAGCGGCCAGGCGCAGCACCTCGTCCGCTTCGACCCCAGGGGCGGCAACCACATCGGACACACCCATCTGGCCGGAGGTGATCGTGCCGGTTTTATCCATGACCACCGTGTCCACCTGGCGGGTGGATTCGAGCACCTCCGGGCCCTTGATCAACAGCCCCAGCTGTGCGCCGCGGCCGGTGCCCACCAGGATGGCGGTGGGGGTGGCCAGGCCGAGCGCGCAAGGGCAGGCAATGATCAGCACCGCCACCGCGGCGGTGAACGCGTGCGCCGTGCCGTGCCCCACGAGCAGGTGTCCGACCAACGTCACCAGCGCGATTACCACAACTGCGGGCACGAACACCTGGGAGATCCGGTCCACCAGACGTTCGACCGGCGCCTTGCCGGCCTGCGCGTCACGCACGAGCTTGCCCATCTGGGCCAGGGTGGTTTCGGAACCGACCCGGGTGGCCTCCACTACCAAGCGGCCGGAGGTGTTCAACGTCGCGCCGGTGACGGCGGAGCCCTCCTGCACCTCAACCGGCACCGACTCGCCGGTGAGCATGGACTCATCCACCGCAGAGTGCCCGGACACCACGCGCCCATCCGTAGCCACCTTCTCCCCCGGGCGAACGATGAACTGGTCGCCCACTGCCACCTGAGCGATGGGCACGCGAACCTCCCTACCGTCGCGGATGACGGCAGCGTCCTTGGCACCCATGTCCAGCAGCTCCCGCAGCGCTTCGGAGGACTGCCCCTTGGCGCGCGTTTCAAACCAGCGTCCGAGCAGCAGGAAGGTGATCACCACGCAGACGGACTCGAGATAGATCTCGTCCATCCCCGCGTGCGAGGGGAGGATAGACATCTCCATGGTCATTCCTGGCTCGCCCGCGTTGCCGAAGAACAGGGCCCAGACCGACCACAAGTACGCGGCCGTCGTGCCGAGGGTGATCAGCGTGTCCATCGTCATCGCGCCGTGTTTGAGGTTCACCCACGTCGCGCGGTGGAAGACGCTGCCCGCCGCGAAATACACCAGCGTCGCCGCCGCAAACGCCGCCCACTGCCAGTTGGTGAACTGCAGAGACGGGATCATGCTCACCAGCATCACCGGCAGCGACACCAACGCGGACCAAATGGTGGTGCGCTTGAGGTCCTCGGCTTCTGCAAGCCTCGCGTCTTCGAGCTTGTCGCTTGACGACGCCCCTCCGGTGTCCCCCTCATCCCCCAATCCACCCGAGCCGTCGCTCATCGCAAATGCGTCGTACCCCGCCTTGCGCACTTCGTCGATAAGCATCTGCGGGGTAGTGGTGGACGCATCGAAGTCCACGGCCGCCGTCTCCGTGGAAAAGTTCACGGAAGCGTCCACACCGTCGAGCTTGTTTAATTTGCGTTGCACACGCGACGAGCACGACGAACACGTCATCCCCGTCACGCCCAACTCAATGTGTTGCAATGCTGTGGGGGTTTGGGTCATACCCTCACCATAGGCCCGACTTAGGCGAGCGTGTAACCCGCTTCCTTCACCGCGGCTTCGATGTCCTCGGTGGAGTAGCCGTCGCCTTCCACCGTGACCTTGCCAGTGGTGTGGTCCGCGTTCACCGACGTCACGCCTGCAACCTCGGAGATCTCCTCCTGCACGCTCATCTCGCAATGGCCGGAGGTCATACCTTCGACGTCGAACTCACGTTGTGCCATGGTTCTGTCCTTCCTGTGTCGGGAATTGGATCCACGGCCGATGGTAGGCGCTAAACCTCCAACGTGTAGCCGGCGTTTTTCGCCGCCTGCACGATGTCCTCATCAGCGAAGGTGAAACCGACAACGGTGAGCTGGCCCTTATCCAGGTCCAAGTCGATCTCGTGCGTTCCTTTCACCACCGACAGTTCGTCTTTGAGCGAATCGACCGCGACTTCGTCCTTCGGGCCCGAGATCCGGTACGTCTTCGTCATGGCTGCTGCACGCCTCCTGGTCTGGCTCTTCTGCGATTTTCCCCGGCTTGGAATAGCGCGGAGATTGTTAGGGTTGTAGCCGTTGCAATTTCTTAAACAATAACCAAAAGCTTTAAGGAGCGTACCGTGAGCACCATCGATGTAACCGAGGACACGTTCGAGCAGACCGTTACCCAGGACGGCATTGTGTTCGTCGACGCATGGGCGGAATGGTGTGGCCCGTGCAAGCAGTTCGCGCCGACCTACGAGAAGGCGTCTGAAAAGCACGACGATGTCGTGTTTGCCAAGCTCGACACCGAGGCGCACCAGCAGCTCGCCTCCGCGCTGGAGATCCAGGCCATCCCGACCCTCATGGCTTTCCGCGACGGCATCATGGTCTTCCGCAACGCAGGTGCCTTGCCGCCCGCTGCGTTCGACGACTTGATCCAGCAGGTCAAGGGCTTGGACATGGACGACGTCCGCCGCCAGATTGCGGAGCAGAACGCCTCCGAACAGTAGGCTTCCGCCCCAAGCGCCCGCCGGACGGGCGCTTTTTTCATGCGTACACTCGCCTTACGACGAAGCCGCCTCACGGAAGGACAACCCCCATGGCAAACCCGTTTAGCAAGGGCTGGAAGTACCTAATGCAGTCGTTCGACTCTAAGATCGACCAGAACGCGGACCCGAAGGTGCAAATTCAGCAGGCAGTAGACGCGGCGAAAGAGCAACACAAGGCTGTCACCGAGCATGCCGCGAACATTATCGGCAACCGGAACCAGTTGCAGATGAAGATGGAGCGCTTGATCAAGTCCCAGGAGGACTTACAGACCAAGGCCCGCACTGCGATCCAGGCCGCCGACAAAGCGTCCGCCGCCGGCGATGCTGAGAAGGCGCAGCAGTTCAACGGTGCCGCGGAGGCAATTGCGACGCAGCTCGTCGCCGTGGAACAGGAGCTGGAGCAGACGAAGCAGGCCTACGCCGCAGCAGAGCACGCCGCCAAGGAAGCGCAGGCGAAGCAGCAGCAGTCCGAGGCGCACTTGAAAGACCAGCTCGCTCAGGTGTCACAGCTGGAGTCCCAGCTCAACCAGGCACGGATGCAGGAGCAGACGGCCGCGACCATGGATTCCATGAACCAGTTCAATGACCGCGACGTGCCCACCCTTGACGGAGTGCGCGACAAGATCGAGCGCCGCTACGCCAACGCGCTGGGCCAGCAGGAGTTGATGAAGGACTCCATGACGGACCGCATGGCCGAGATCGAGTCCGGCACCTCCGACGTGGCTGCCGCCAGCCGCCTGGACCAGATCCGCGCATCCATGGCTGGCGAGCTCGAGGCCGGCGGCGGTGCCGAGGCCGACGCTGACCGCCAGCTTGAGGCCGGTGCCGACGACATCCTCGCCGACGCAGAAAAGTACGTGAAGGACGAGGACTAACCGCACCTTCGCAGTCGGCTCACAGACGGCCCAGCTCAGGGCCGGGGGTGGCGCTGGGCTACTGGCCCCGCCGGATGTTGATGAGCACGCCGCGGATTCCAGAGTGGAACCCGTCGCGGAGGTTGACGCGCTGCGTCTCGGTCAGGGTGTACTCGTGCAACGTTTCGCAGGCAAACTGCAAAAGCGGCCGGTCGATCTCCGGGGGCAGTCCGCCGCCGGAGAGGAGATGGGCACTATCGCGCTGCTCGCTGGATGCGGCGTTTTCAAACCACCAGGTGGCGTACTGTTGGCCCACGTCGTAGGGGGTTTGGAATCCGGCAGAGGTCCACACCTCCTCGGGCAGTGGCACGTAGCGCGAGCGAAGCTTTCGGCGCGGCGCCATCATGGACGGCTTGGGCGCAGGCTTCGGACCGGGTTTCGGCGCGTCCGAGGTACTGCCAGCGAGAGACGCCGGGGAAGGCGCGTCAGGACGCTTCTGCTCGCTCGAAACGTTGTGGTTGCCCGGCTTGTTGGATTCGTTGTTCGCTTCGACCTGGGCCTCGGACGGCTCATCCAGCTCCGGGGATTCCGGCTGGTGGGTCCGCTGCTGCGCGGTAGGTGTGCCGACGACGTCGGGCTTCTCTGCCGCTTCGGAGGCAGCTGGCTCCGAAGCAGGTGTCTGGGCGGCGTCGTTCGCGGCTTTCGCGTCGCCGACGGTGGTCTCCTCCGCGTCTGGCCGGAGCGGGTCGGGTCCCAACCCGGGGACGGCGGTGGGGCCGTCGGCTTCGTCGAGCGGAGCCGCGTCGCTAAGCGGGCGCTCCCTGATGCTCGGCGGTAGTGGACCCTCGAGGACCTGGAGGCGCATGGCCTCTGCGAAGTCCTCGCGCGGGTCGAGGATGGTGGTGCTGTCGCACGCGTGCCGCAGGGCGGAGGACATGGAGTCCCAGCCGAAGCCGTAGAGGTGCATGCGAGCGCCGCGGCTGGTCACTTCTTCGACGCCGGGGATCATGTCCGCGTCGCCGGAGACCAGCACGAAGTCGGTGAATTTTTCGCTCATGCCGTTAACCACGAGGTCGGCAACGAGGCGGGTGTCCACGCCCTTCTGGGTGCGGCGCTCACCCCATTCGATGAGTTGGCCGGTGCGCAGTTGCACGCCGTCGCAGGTGCGCAGGGCGCGCTGGTAGCGGTGCGGGCCGGAGTCGGGGATGCCGTCGTACCAGAATTGGCGGTGGATGGGTTGGTTGAGTTGGGTCGTGATCATTTTGCCGAGGGTCGCCACAACCTCCGGCAAATCAATTTCTAACTGTGCGCGTGCGCCGATTTCCCACGAGTTGTAAAAGCTCGCAAGCAGGTATGACGTGTCGACGAACACCAGTGTGCGTTCAAGCATGGCTCCTAAATTCCGATTCTTATTCGTTCCTAAGTTGATTTACACGCACCATCTTGCCTGAAAATCCTCAGTCGTTCCACGTCGGCAACGTCACGGTTTGCTGCGAAACTGTTGCGTCTCTGGGCTTGCGGTGATAGTTAGTTAGTTACTCGAGTAACTAACCGATCAACCAAAGGGGAGCGCATGAACACGGATGCCGAGCCGCTCTTCGTGCAGATCGCCAACTTCGTCGCCGACCTCATTGTCGACGGCTCCCTGAAGCCCGGCGAGCAAGCGCCGTCGACAAACCAGCTCGCCCAATTCCACGAGATCAACCCGGCGACGGCACGCAAGGGGCTCGCACTGCTTGCCGACGATCACGTGCTGGAAAAGCGCCGCGGCCTCGGCATGTTCGTCACCGAAGGCGCCCGCGAGCGCATTTTGGCCAAGCGCCGCGACGACTTCGCCGGCGCATTCATCGCCCCCCTCATCGACGAAGCCCTGCACCTGGGCTATACCCGCTCCGACCTCCACGACCTCATCGACCGCGTCGCAGAAAGTAGAGGCATGTACCAATGACCATCCACACCAGCCAGCTAACCCGCGCGTTCGGCACCCAAAACGTCCTCAACGGCGTCGACCTGGACCTGGGCCCCGGTATCCACGGCCTGCTCGGCCGCAACGGCGTGGGCAAATCCACCCTGCTACGCATCATCGCCGGCCAACTCAAACCGACCTCGGGCACCGTCGAGGTGTTTGGTCAGCGCCCCTTCGACAATGCCCGTGTCATGGACCGCACATGCCTGACCGGCGTGGACACGGCGTACCCGGGCAGCTGGTCCGGCGCAGACGTGATCAAAGGCGCCCGCCTTCGCTACCGGCCCTGGGACCAGCAGCTTGCCGACGCCCTGACCGCCGATTTCGCCATGGATCAGGCCCTGGAAACCCGTTACGGGAAGCTTTCGCGCGGCCAGCGCGCGATGGTGGCCATCGTCATCGGCCTGGCCGCCGGCACCGACCTTTTGCTTCTCGACGAGCCGTACGTCGGCCTCGACACTCACAACACCGACGTGTTCTACCGCCACCTGCTCGCGCAGGCCGGCACGGGCCGCACCATCGTTATGGCCACCCACCACATCGAGGACGCGGCGAAGGTGCTGGATACGGCGGTGGTGCTGGGGCGTGAGGGGACCGTCGCTAAGCAATGCGCCCCTGAGGACGCCGACGCCTTCGCGGTGGCCGGCGGCGAGCTTTTGCCTATCGACGACGCAACGCGCCATGCCCGCCCCGCGCGATTCGACGACCTCATCGAGCACTACCTGGAGGTGTACTGATGAACACGACCCTGTTCGGATTCTTCCGCCACCAGTTCACAGCGCGGCCATTGAGCAGGCTGTTCTGGATGGTCCCGGTGGGGGTGATGTTCGCCCTTGGCGCGGCCAACACCGACCAAACGCTGAACGCTGTGCTCGCGCCGTCGCTTGTGACGCTGGTTGTCGTCGGCGCGCTTTCGACTGAGGACACCACCTATGCGGCATACGGCATGCCCCGCGGTTCGAGGCTGCGGCTGACCGCGATGGCCATAGTGCCGGCGGTGATCGTGGGCGTGGGAGTTGCCCTGGCGCTTCGGCCTGATTGGGTCGGAGTGGCGGGTGCGTTGGGGGCTGTCGCGATGGGCCTGACCATGGGTCAGCGCTACGTCACCGGCGAGGTGCCCGGGCCGCGCGAGCGCGTTCGGTCGCGGTTAGGATCGCGCGGCTTCCTCGCGGAACTGGTGTGGAAACCACAGCTGCTGTGGGCGTTGGGTATCGCGGTGGCGCATTGCGTGACGCTGTACCTGGCAAGCTTCATTGGTTCTGAGCCGCTCAGAGAGTGGATCGGGGCTTTGCCGCTGTTGGTTTGGTACGGCGTGTATTGCATGTATGGCTCGGGAATCGCCGGCCCGGACGCGGGCGCCAGCTACGGGGTGCCTCGTCGGCGCTGGCTGGGGGCATCGCTCGCGGCTTCAATTGTGTCGGTGCTGTTCTACGCCGTTGTTGTTGGTGTCGCCTCGGATTTGAGCTGGGCCGCGGTAGTGGTCGGGGCGGCGGGTGGGTTCGCCTGCGCAGTACTGGGCACCGCCATGAAGGCGCGGCGCAGTGAGATTGGGTTATTTCCGGCGATGTTGATGGCCATTCCTATCTCACAAGCGGCGGAAGCGGAAAGCTTCACGGACGGTGAAGCCGTCTACCTCCTTGTAGTCGCGGGAGCACTATCGCTGATCGGTGCTGCACTGCAGGTGGCGTATCTGGGTGGCTATATGAACCCAAAGCGAGCTTTTAAAGACACATAAAAACCTGGATTGTGCTGCGGGTTTGTGTTGTGTGTGGGGTGTGTGTAACTTATATCGAGTCAGCGAGACCGACAACGCCCCGCTGGAGAGCGAGATGATGTTCTCTGGTTTGTGTGGCGGGCAGGAAAACAATCGCTGGTGGATTCCAAAGTCGCTTTGATGCTGGCTCACTGTGTGTGGGTTGGTGTTGGGTGTGCTGGTGTTGTTTGAGAACTCGATAGTGTGCCAATGTACTTTTGTTGCGTGGGTGTGTTTGCCTGCCTTGTTGTGCACTGTGTTGGTGTGTGCCTGTGTTTGGGTGTGTGCCGGTGGTGGCGTGGTTGAATTCCAATAACTAATCGCGTCATCTTTTTGGTTCAGTGTGCGTGGGGTGTGGTTGAACATGTTTCACGTATGTGTTTTTGATCGGCCCTGTTTTTGCCCCGACGGGTTGGGGTCGGTTGTTTTTGAACCTTTGTAATTTTTGGATTGTGCCAGTCACTGGTGCCTGCGCGTTGTGTGTGGGTCTTGGTGGTTGGTGTGTTTTTGGTTGGGTTTTGGGCTTTTCACGGCCTGTTTCTTGCTGAAACGTTTTTGTGGAGAGTTTGATCCTGGCTCAGGATGAACGCTGGCGGCGTGCTTAACACATGCAAGTCGAACGGAAAGGCCTCTGCTTGCAGAGGT
Source organism: Corynebacterium wankanglinii (assembly GCA_014490595.1). Taxonomy (GTDB): domain Bacteria; phylum Actinomycetota; class Actinomycetes; order Mycobacteriales; family Mycobacteriaceae; genus Corynebacterium; species Corynebacterium wankanglinii. The sequence continues at coordinate 1,981,632 of CP061031.1, read as the reverse complement.
GCTCGAGTGGCGAACGGGTGAGTAACACGTGGGTGATCTGCCCTGCACTTCGGGATAAGCCTGGGAAACTGGGTCTAATACCGGATAGGACGATGGTTTGGATGCCATTGTGGAAAGTTTTTTCGGTGTGGGATGAGCTCGCGGCCTATCAGCTTGTTGGTGGGTAATGGCCTACCAAGGCGTCGACGGGTAGCCGGCCTGAGAGGGTGTACGGCCACATTGGGACTGAGATACGGCCCAGACTCCTACGGGAGGCAGCAGTGGGGAATATTGCACAATGGGCGCAAGCCTGATGCAGCGACGCCGCGTGGGGGATGACGGCCTTCGGGTTGTAAACTCCTTTCGCTAGGGACGAAGCGTATTTGTGACGGTACCTGGAGAAGAAGCACCGGCTAACTACGTGCCAGCAGCCGCGGTAATACGTAGGGTGCGAGCGTTGTCCGGAATTACTGGGCGTAAAGAGCTCGTAGGTGGTTTGTCGCGTCGTTTGTGTAAGCCCGCAGCTTAACTGCGGGACTGCAGGCGATACGGGCATAACTTGAGTGCTGTAGGGGAGACTGGAATTCCTGGTGTAGCGGTGGAATGCGCAGATATCAGGAGGAACACCGATGGCGAAGGCAGGTCTCTGGGCAGTAACTGACGCTGAGGAGCGAAAGCATGGGTAGCGAACAGGATTAGATACCCTGGTAGTCCATGCCGTAAACGGTGGGCGCTAGGTGTGAGTCCCTTCCACGGGGTTCGTGCCGTAGCTAACGCATTAAGCGCCCCGCCTGGGGAGTACGGCCGCAAGGCTAAAACTCAAAGGAATTGACGGGGGCCCGCACAAGCGGCGGAGCATGTGGATTAATTCGATGCAACGCGAAGAACCTTACCTGGGCTTGACATACACCAGATCGCCGTAGAGATATGGTTTCCCTTTGTGGTTGGTGTACAGGTGGTGCATGGTTGTCGTCAGCTCGTGTCGTGAGATGTTGGGTTAAGTCCCGCAACGAGCGCAACCCTTGTCTTATGTTGCCAGCAATTCGGTTGGGGACTCATAAGAGACTGCCGGGGTTAACTCGGAGGAAGGTGGGGATGACGTCAAATCATCATGCCCCTTATGTCCAGGGCTTCACACATGCTACAATGGTCGGTACAACGCGTTTGCGAGCCTGTGAGGGTGTGCTAATCGCTGAAAGCCGGTCGTAGTTCGGATTGGGGTCTGCAACTCGACCCCATGAAGTCGGAGTCGCTAGTAATCGCAGATCAGCAACGCTGCGGTGAATACGTTCCCGGGCCTTGTACACACCGCCCGTCACGTCATGAAAGTTGGTAACACCCGAAGCCAGTGGCCTGTTAAAAGGAGCTGTCGAAGGTGGGATCGGCGATTGGGACGAAGTCGTAACAAGGTAGCCGTACCGGAAGGTGCGGCTGGATCACCTCCTTTCTAAGGAGTTTTTGTTTGTGCCCACAGTTGTGGGTCGTTGGTGGTTGAGTCGCCGTGTGTGCGGCTGCCACTGTGTTGTTTTTTACCGGGTGGTCATGCATCTGTGTGTGGTGTGGGTGCGGCTTGGATGGTTGTGCTTGTGCTGCGCGGTGGGTGTGCATTTGCGTGGTGTTGGTGGGTTAGACCATGTGCGTGATGGGAGTATGTTGGTGCGCTGTTGGGTGTCTGGGGCAGCATTGGTTTGTCCTTGGGCCCTGCTTTTTACTGGTGTGCACTGTTGTGTTTTTCGCTGGTGGGTGGGGTTGTGTTGTGTGAGAACTGTATAGTGGACGCGAGTATCTTTCTTTTTTTGTGTTTTGGTGTTTGTACCTTGATTGTTTGTGTGTCCGTGTGTTTTGTTACGGGCGTATGGTGGATGCCTTGGCATGCTGAGCCGATGAAGGACGTGTGAGGCTGCGTTATGCCTCGGGGAGTTGCCAACAAAGCGTTGATCCGAGGATGTCCGAATGGGGAAACCCAGCACCAGTTGTGTGGTGTTACCTGCAGGTGAATTCATAGTCTGTGTGGGGGTTGACGCGGGGAAGTGAAACATCTCAGTACCCGTAGGAGAAGAAAACAATTGTGATTCCGTGTGTAGTGGCGAGCGATAGCGGATGAGGCTAAACCGTGTGCGTGTGATACCTGGCAGGGGTTGCGTGTGCGGTGTTGTGGGGCGTAGGCGTTTGCAGGCTGTCAACTGTGAGCATGATTTGCGCGTGTCAGTGGAAGCATCTGGGATGGTGCGCCGGAGAGGGTGAGTCCCGTACGTGAAGGCATGTGTGGTTGTGTGGTCTATGTTTTCCCCGAGTAGCAGCGGGCTCGTGGAATCTGCTGTGAATCTGCCGGGACCACCCGGTAAGCCTAAATACTCAGTGTGACCGATAGTGGATTTAGTACCGTGAGGGAATGGTGAAAAGTACCCCGGGAGGGGAGTGAAAGAGTTCCTGAAACCATGCGCTTACAATCCGTCAGAGCACCTTTGTGTGTGTGATGGCGTGCCTTTTGAAGAATGAGCCTGCGAGTCAGCGGCATGTCGCGAGGTTAACCCGTTGTGTGGGGTAGTCGTAGCGAAAGCGAATCCGAATAGGGTGGTTTAAGTGGCATGTCCTGGACCCGAAGCGGGGTGATCTACCCATGGCCAGTGTGAAGCAGCTGTAAGAGGTTGTGGAGGCGCGAACCCACTTAGGTTGAAAACTGAGGGGATGAGCTGTGGGTAGGGGTGAAAGGCCAATCAAACTCCGTGATAGCTGGTTCTCCCCGAAATGCATTTAGGTGCAGCGTGATGTGAGCTTGCCGGAGGTAGAGCTACTGGTTGGTTGAGCGGGACTATCATCTTAGCGACGTCAGCCAAACTCCGAATGCCGGTTATAGTGGTGCATTGCAGTGAGACTGTGGGGGATAAGCTTCATAGTCGAGAGGGAAACAGCCCAGATCGCCGGCTAAGGCCCCTAAGGGTGTGCTAAGTGGAAAAGGATGTGGGATCGCGAAGACAGCCAGGAGGTTGGCTTAGAAGCAGCCATCCTTGAAAGAGTGCGTAATAGCTCACTGGTCGAGTGGTTCCGCGCCGACAATTTAGTGGGGCTCAAGCACACCGCCGAAGCCGCGGCAAACGTTTTGTTTGGGTAGGGGAGCGTCGTGTGTGGGGTGAAGCCGTACCGTAAGGAGTGGTGGACTGCATGCGAGTGAGAATGCAGGCATGAGTAACGAATGGCAAGTGAGAATCTTGCCCGCCGGATGACTAAGGGTTCCTGGGTCAAGTTCGTCTTCCCAGGGTGAGTCGGGTCCTAAGGCGAGGCCGACAGGCGTAGTCGATGGTCAACGGGTTGATATTCCCGTACCCGTATGTGCGCGCCCAGTATCGAAGCGGTGAGACTAACCACCCTGATCTGTCAACTGTTGCCATCCTTTGGGATGGTTGGTTGGTGGTGATGCGTGGGGCCTGATCCGTTGTAGGTCAGTGATGGGGTGACGCAGTGAGGTAGCCGTAGCCGCTTATTGGATTGCGGTGCAAGCGTGTGGCACGACAGCTAGGTGAAATCCGGTTGTCAATGTGTGTGAGGCGTGATGCGTAGCCCTTTTGTGGGTGAAGTTGGTGATCCTGTACTGCCGAGAAAAGCCTCTAGCGATGTGCATGTACGGCCCGTACCCATAACCGACACAGGTGGTCAGGTAGAACATACTCAGGCGAGCGGGTGAACTGTGGTTAAGGAACTCGGCAAAATGCCCCCGTAACTTCGGGAGAAGGGGGACCTCAACCGGTCAAGCACGTATCGTGCGGCAGCTGGTTGGGGTCGCAGAGAAGAGAGGGGAGCGACTGTTTATCAAAAACACAGGTCCGTGCGAAGACGGTTAAGTTGATGTATACGGACTGACGCCTGCCCGGTGCTGGAAGGTTAAGAGGACCTGTTAGGCAGTAATGCCGAAGCGGAGAATTTAAGCCCCAGTAAACGGCGGTGGTAACTATAACCATCCTAAGGTAGCGAAATTCCTTGTCGGGTAAGTTCCGACCTGCACGAATGGCGTAACGACTCCCCTGCTGTCTCAACCACAGGCCCGGTGAAATTGCAGTACGAGTAAAGATGCTCGTTTCGCGCGGCAGGACGAAAAGACCCCGGGACCTTCACTATAGCTTGGTATTGGCATTCGGTGCGGTTTGTGTAGGATAGGTGGGAGACTTAGAAGCCGTCACGCTAGTGGTGGTGGAGTCGTTGTTGAAATACCACTCTGACCGTAGTGGATATCTAACCTTGGCCCATGATCTGGGTTGGGGACAGTGCCTGGTGGGTAGTTTAACTGGGGCGGTTGCCTCCCAAAATGTAACGGAGGCGCCCAAAGGTTCCCTCAGCCTGGTTGGCAATCAGGTGTTTAGAGTGTAAGTGCACAAGGGAGCTTGACTGCGAGACTGACTAGTCGAGCAGGGACGAAAGTCGGGACTAGTGATCCGGCACCTACTTGTGGATGTGGTGTCGCTCAACGGATAAAAGGTACCCCGGGGATAACAGGCTGATCTTCCCCAAGAGTCCATATCGACGGGATGGTTTGGCACCTCGATGTCGGCTCGTCGCATCCTGGGGCTGGAGTAGGTCCCAAGGGTTGGGCTGTTCGCCCATTAAAGCGGCACGCGAGCTGGGTTCAGAACGTCGTGAGACAGTTCGGTCTCTATCCGCCGCGCGCGTTGAAACTTGAAGAAGGCTGTCCCTAGTACGAGAGGACCGGGACGGACGTACCTCTAGTGTGCCAGTTGTTCCGCCAGGAGCACGGCTGGTTGGCTACGTACGGGAGGGATAACCGCTGAAAGCATCTAAGCGGGAAGCCTGTTTTAAGATGAGGTTTCATTTGAGGTTCCCAGGAGACTACTGGGTTGATAGGCCGGACCTGGAAGCACAGTAATGTGTGGAGGCGACCGGTACTAATACACCGATAAACACCAACACCAAACATGTCATGTTTGGTGAACACCGCGTAACACAAGCAAAGTTTCACTCGCGTCCACTGTGCAGTCACTGACACAACACACCAACCACCCCGTGTGGTTGGCCAGCAACAATAATTGCATAGTCGCGTTGCGCTTTGTCGTGGCCGGCATGCCTTAAGGTGTGTCGGTGGTTGATAGCGGCGGGGAAACGCCCGGTCCCATTCCGAACCCGGAAGCTAAGCCCGCCCGCGCCGATGGTACTGCCCCCGGGAGGGAGTGGGAGAGTAGGTTACCGCCGACCCAACAACTTCACACTTATGCACCCGCCCACACCACTTCTGGTGTGGGCGGGTGCTTTTACATTCCATTCAACCGGGTCACCCCGCAAGCAACCGGCGATGGGTGCGTGTGCGCGGCGCTGATTGTGTGGTGGTGGTCGAGTACCCACCCAGGTCGAGCACACGTGGTCCGGGCGGTACTCGACCACCACCGCCCGGCCACCGCCACGCGACGCGGCGGGGCCGCACCACCACCCTGCCTGCGCGCGATCTGACACTGGGCCCAGAATCAGGCCGTGTTCCCCCTAGTCGCCATTGGTGACATGTCACATCATGCGCACACCCCCCGGACAACCGCACTGGGCACACACCGGTTCGTGGTGGAGGTTGCGTACCCCACGTCGAACACACCCCCACCCCCGGGCCCTACTCGACAACCACAACCCGCACCACCACACCGCAATCAACAGCGGGGCTCTACCTATCGACAGGAGGCCACATACGCCGCGGTGGCAGTATCCGCACCCACGATGACGCCCACAGTGGCGAAAGTCGAGTACCCCAGGTCGAGCACACCCCCGCATAGCTTATGAACTCGACCTCCACTACTCGACCTCCGCCACCCGACACAGCGGCCCGCACCACCACCCGCGCACGATCTGACACTGGGCCCAGAATCAGGCCGTGTTCCCCCTGGTCGCCATTGATGATATGTCACATCATGCGCACACACCGCACACAACCCCGCTTAAACGGGAACCCATCGCGCAGGTTTTCGCTCCACACGGTTCGACTGTTCGGTTTTTCTCTGCCGATGTCGGAACAGCCCGCCACCAGGCGCTGCAAACCTGGCCCCGCCAAGCACCGGTGGCGTAATCGTCATGTCGACGGGGTGCGTATAGTCCCGGGAGGTAGATGGGAGGGCTTCGTCGCTCTCCAACGAGGAAGGATGAACCGAGATGGTTGAGGCAGCGGCGCGGGCGGTGGGCCTGGTAAAGACGTACGGGCGGGGTGACACGGAGGTCAAGGCGCTGGACGGCGTAGATGTTGAGTTCGGGAGGAACGAGTTCACGGCCATCATGGGCCCGTCAGGGTCTGGTAAGTCGACGCTCATGCACGTGATGGCGGGGCTTGATTCGTCGACCTCGGGGTCCACTTTCATCGGCGAGACGGACCTTTCGGGGCTCGGTGACAAGGAACTCACGGCGCTTCGGCGGGACCGGCTCGGCTTCATCTTTCAGAGCTTTAACCTTGTCCCCACGCTGACCGCTTCGGAGAACATCACGCTGCCGACGAATATTGCCGGCAAGCGGGTTGACCAGGGTTGGTTTGAGGAGGTCACGAATCGCCTTGGATTGTCTCAGCGGTTGGATCACCGGCCGGCGGAGTTGTCTGGCGGCCAGCAGCAGCGTGTCGCCTGCGCCCGCGCGCTGGTGAGCCGCCCTGAGCTTATTTTCGGTGACGAGCCTACCGGCAACCTGGATTCCAACGCCTCCCGCGAGGTTTTGGACATTCTCCGCACAGCGGTGGATAAGGACGGGCAGACGGTGGTCATCGTCACCCATGACGCCCGCGCCGCCTCCTACGCCGACAGGGTGGTGTTTCTGCGGGACGGCAATATTGTCGATGAGATGCGCGATCCGGATATGGACGCGATCCTTCGTGTTATGGCTGGCATGGAGGGCTGATGGGGAACACGCTGGGTAGGGTCTCGCTGCGCAATGTCGCGGCGCACAAGCTCCGTTTGGCACTGACGGTTCTTGCTGTTGTGTTGGGCACCGCGTTTCTGTCGGGTGCGCTGATGTTCACCAACATGCTGTCATCCACCTTCGATTCGGCGGTGGATACCGCGCTCGATGACGTGGATGCGGTTGTGCGGCCGGCCGAGGGCGAGGGCGGCATCGACAACGCGACGTTCGACGCCATCAGGGCCGAAGACGGCGTGGAGCGGGTGAATGTGTTCGCAGATGTTCCTGTGGTCGTGGCTAAGCAGGACGAAGTGGCGATTCAGACGCAGCTCGGCACCTCGCGTCTGATGCCGTATTACGGCCGGGAGGAGGCGGTCGGTGACACGCCTGTACTTATCGACGGCTCCGCGCCGACCGCCCCCGGGGAAGTCGCCATCAACGCGAACGGTGCGCGCCACTACGGCATTGCGATGCGCGAGAAGCTGATCGTGGTGGATAAGGACGGCCGCAACGAGCTTACGGTGGCGGGGCTCTACGACGACCCGCTGACGCAGGAGACGTCGCTCGTGTTGCGGGTGGGGGAGCGGGGCTTCCTTGACGCCTATACGGATGGGTCCACGGTTCCGGCGTTGACGGTGGGTGGGGGACCGGAGGTCGTCGATAGGCTGAGGGCGCAGTTTCCGGACTTACAGGTGCGCGCGGGTACTGAGGTGGCCGAGGAGATCTCTCAGCAAATCCGCGATGCGCTGAGCTTTGTCAGCTACTTCCTCGTGGCGTTCGGCCTGGTTGGCCTGCTGGTGGGGACATTCCTCATCGCGAACACGTTCTCCATGATCGTGGCACAGCGTACGCGGGAGTTCGCGCTGCTGCGGGCCCTCGGCGCCGCGCGGGGGCAGATCACCCGCTCGGTGGCGTTCGAGTCCGCGCTGGTGGGTCTCATCGGATCCGCCCTGGGTGTCGCCGGCGGTGTGGGGTTGGTGGCGCTGATCAGAGCAGGCATGAACTCGTACGGCATGGCGTTGCCCGAGGCGGGCACGGGATTATCCACCCGTGCGGTTGTGGTGCCGATAGTGGTGGGAACCGTGGTCACCGTACTGTCCGCTCTCGCGCCGGCGCGACGAGCCGGGCAGGTGCGCCCGGTGGAAGCGATGCGCTCCGGCGAAGCCTCCGCGCCCCAGCCGCTGCGCTGGCGCACCGTGGCGGGGTTGGCGCTTGTAGCTCTCGGCGTGGGCGCGGCAACGTACGCGATGTGTTGGGTCGAGGGGGCAACCGGGCGGCGCGCAGCCCTGGTTGGCGTCGCTGCGTTAGCGGCGATTTGCGGGTTGTTCCTGGCTGGTCCCGCGTTAAGCCTGCCGGTCGTGCCGCCCCTCGGGCGCGTCATTGGCGCGCCGTTTGGGGCGGTGGGCAAGCTGGCGTCTACAAACACTCGTCGCAATCCGCGACGCACTGCCACAACGGCGTTCGCCCTCATGCTGGGCATCGCGTTAGTGACCGTCATCGGCATGCTGGGTGCGTCGATGAAACGCTCCGTCGATGATGTCGCCACGACTGAGGTGAGCGCCGATTTCGTGCTGTCCGGCCCGCAGAACGGTGTGTTCCCGCTGCCCGAGGATTTGCCGGAGCGCCTTACCAGCGTCCGCGGCGTGGGCGAGACAGTCAGCTACACGCAAGCGCCAATTACGGTGGATGGCGAGTTTAGCTACCAGCTCGGGCCGGTGGGGCTGACGGATGTCCTGCGCGGCGACCCGGCCGACCTGATTTCGCTGGACATGGTGGAGGGCAACTCGAGCCTGACCGGCAGTACGGTCATCGCGCCGGAGGAGATCGCACGGCAGCGCGGCTGGCGGGTGGGCGACACCTTGCAGGTGGCGGGGCCTACCGGTGCGGCGGCGGAAGCCACACTCGGCGGCCTGTTCCGGGGCTCTAACATCCTGCAGTCGTTCGTGGTCTCGGACGAGGTAGCCGCGGCCACGGGGGCGCGGGGTGCGGGCCGCATCCTGATGATTGGCGTGAATAACGACGGCTCGGTCGACGAGGCGCAGTTGCGCGAGAACCTGGAGGATGCGGTGCGCCACGATATCGTGGTTCAGGTCCGGTCCACCGGGGACATGACCGGTGAGGTCTCGGCGATGATCGACCAGATGCTGTTCATCCTCTACGCGCTGCTCTCGCTGGCGGTGGTCATCGCCGTGCTGGGCATTGTGAACACGCTGACGCTATCCGTGATCGAGCGGCGACAGGAGATCGGCATGCTCCGCGCGGTGGGCACGCAGCGCCGCCAAATCCGCACGATGATCACCCTGGAGTCTGTGCAGATGACCGTGTACGGCGCTGCGCTCGGGGTGTTACTCGGCTTGGGGCTCGGGTGGGCGTTTCTCACCGTCCTCGAGGCGAAGGGATTGACGACGATTGTCGTTCCGTGGCCCCTCATCATGGCCGTCCTTGCCGGGTCGTTCCTGGTGGGCCTACTAGCGGCGGTATGGCCGGCGGGCAGGGCAGCGCGGACTCCGCCTCTGGACGCGATCGCGGAGTAGCGCCCTAGCCGAAGCCTACGGTGGCCCACTGCGCGCCCACGGCCGCGGCCGCCACCGCCCCGAGCGCGGTGCCCAACCCGTACTTCAGAGCGAGGGCGTATTCGCCGCTCTTGACCATCTCGCCCAACTGGCGCGCGAGCATGGACAGGGTGGACAGCGCTCCGGCGTACCCGACGCCCACGGCGGTGCGCCACGCCCCTGGCGCCGCCACCGAGAAACCGATGATGGCGGACGCGGCGACGTTGGCCGCGAACGTGGACGCCAGCGGGTGGTGGATCTCACGCATGAGGAACCAGCGGGTGAAGCCACCCGCAACGCCGCCGCCGAAGACAGCGGCGACCGTTGTTATCACGGGGATGAGGCTAAACATGGTGGCGCTCTCTGGCTGCGTCGCCACCCAACCACGCTAGGGTGGCGGTGGACAGACTGAGCACGATGATGAACACCGCCCACAACGGTGAGTTCGAGGTGGCGGCGAGCGCGACGGCGGACAGGGTGCTAAACCCCCCGAGGAAGCCGACTCCCCAAAACGCCCCGGGGCGGAAAAGCCCCATGGCAAAACACGCGAGCAGGTTCACAGCGAACGTCACCGCCAGAACCAAAGCTTCGGGGGCGGGACTCACCCACACAAGCACCAGGTAGCGTGCGACAGCCCCAAGCCCCGCACCGAGCGCTACGGTAAGGCCGGTTTCCAGGTCGTCGAACTGCACATTCGTCCAGTGTAGCCCCCCTACCCGCTGAACGCGCGAAGGCCCCAGCGCATGCCGAACCAGGCTCCGACGATACCCAGCACGGCTGTGCGCAGTGCGTAGCGCAGGGCCTGCTGGCGCTTACCGGCCGTGATCATGTCCCCGAGTTCGCGCGAAAAGGTGGACCAGGTGGACAACGCGCCGGCGAATCCGGCGCCGAGCGCGAGCTGCCATGGCACAGGGCAGGCCACGGCGAAGCCCGCGACGGTGGAGGCTGCTACGTTCGCGGCGAACGTGGCGGCGTGGGTGTTGTGAATCAGCCGGGTCAGCCCGTAGCGCGCCATGCCGCCGAGGACACCGCCCGTGAATACGACGGCCATGGTGAGCGCCAATCCGAACCAGCTAGGAGACATGGCGCCGCTCCCGGAGGGTGTCGCCAAGAAGGTAGGCGGCTATAGACGTCGCAAAGCTGAGCACCACAAGGACCAGGGCGTGGAGGGCCTCGGACTGCATCGCCGCGACCGAGATAGCGGAAAAGGTGGTCAACCCGCCGAGGAAGCCCGTGCCCCACACCGGCCCCGGCTTGAAGGCGCCCATGGCGAAGCATCCGGCGATGTTGACAGCGAACGTCAACGCAAGTGCAGACGCGGACCCCGGGGCGGCGCTAAGAAGCACAAGGTGCCTCGCGACGGCCCCGAGACCCGCCCCGAAGCCGATCAGCAGTGCAGTCCGGAGATTTTCCACGGCGCAGAGTCTAACGCCAGTTCATCTTCTGGCGTGCGACGAAGCCGGCGACCTCGTCCGGCGACTTTGTCAGCTTCGGGTCCCAGTCCAGGTACTCGCGGGTTTCACGCACCACCAGACCGGACAGGATGAGCAGACCGATGAGGTTGGGAATGGCCATCAGGCCGTTGGACAGGTCGGAGAACGTCCACGCCAGCTCCAGCGACGCTACGGCGCCGACAAAAGACAGGGCGGTGAAGAACATGCGGTAGGGGATGGAGGCCCAGTCGCCCACGAGCGCCACGATGGCGCGCTCGCCGTAGTAGGACCAGCCCAAGATGGTGGAAAACGCGAAGAAGATCAGGGCGACTGAGACGATGAGGCTGCCCCACTCGCCGGGCAGAGCCTGGCCGAACGCGGAGGCGGTCATGATCGCGGCCTGGTCGCGGCCCATGTCCCACGTGCCGGCGGTGACGATGACCAGGCCGGTGATGGTGACCACGATGATGGTGTCGATGAACGTCTGCGTCATGGACACCAGCGCCTGGCGCGCCGGGTGCTGCGTCTTCGCGGCCGCGGCGGCGATCGCCGCCGAGCCCATGCCGGACTCGTTGGAGAAGATGCCGCGGGCCACACCGAACTGGATGGCTAGCATGATGCCAGAGCCCACGAAGCCGCCTGTTGCGGCGGTGCCGGTGAATGCGTCGGTGAAGATGGTGGCGATCGCATCCGGGACGCGGTCCGCCATCAGAACTAGCGCGGTGATGCCGCCGCCGACGAGTAGACAATCATTAGCGGCACGAACGCGGCGGTGATTTTGCCGATGCCCTCGATGCCGCCGAGCACGGCAGCGCCCACGGCGAAGAAGATGATCACCCCGGCGACGTTGGGGCTGATGCCGAAGGCGTCGTTCATGCCTGCGGCGATGGAGTTGCCCTGGGCGAGGTTGCCGATGCCGAAGGACGCGAAGATAGTAAACAGCGTGAACGCCGCGGCGAGGAATTTGCCGAAGCCGCCGCCCACACCCCGTTTCAGGTACTCGTGCGGGCCGCCTTGCTGCTTGCCCTTCTTGTCGGTGGTGCGGAAGCGCACCCCTAAATAGGCCTCGGAGTACTTCGACGCCATGCCGACAATGCCGGTGACCCAGATCCAAAACAGTGCGCCGGGCCCGCCGATGGAGATCGCGGTGGCCACGCCGACGATGTTGCCGGTGCCTACCGTGGCGGCCAGGGCGGTGGTGAGCGCCTGGTAGTTGGAGATGTCTCCGGCGCCTTCTTCCGCCTTATCGACAAACGCGTGACGCGCGGCGCGTCCGAGTGTGCGGAACTGGATGCCGCGCAGGCGGATGGTGAGGAACAGGCCGGTGCCGAGTAGCAGGGGGATAAGCAGGAACGGGCCCCAGACGAAGGAGGAGACGGCGCTGAGGAAGTCGTTCATGGTGTCGAGCATGCCCAGCAGTAAAACATACGACAAAACGAATAGTATTAAGGTGGCGAGATTTACATTCACGCGCGATGATGGTGGTAAACGCCCGCTTGACCGCAAAGGAGAACGACTATGGCACACGAGCGCGCCGGCCAACCCGCACGCAGCGAAGACCTCATCGACATCGCGGAGGTGGTTGCCGCCTACTACACCCGCGACATCGACCCGGACAATCCGGACCAGCAGGTCGCGTTCGGCACCTCCGGCCACCGCGGATCCTCCCTGGACAACGCGTTCAACGAAGCGCACATCCTCGCCACCACGCAGGCGATCGTGGACTACCGCCGCGGCGAGGGCATCGACGGCCCGGTCTACATCGGCCGCGACACCCACGCCCTGTCGGAGCCTGCGATGCTCTCCGCACTCGAGGTGCTCATCGCAAACGAGGTGCCGGTGCTTGTCGACGCCTCCGGCCGCTACACCCCCACCCGGCCGTCTCCCACGCCATCCTGACCCACAAGGATGGGACGGCCGACGGCATTGTGGTCACCCCGTCCCACAACCCGCCGCGCGACGGCGGCTTCAAATACAACCCGCCCACCGGCGGGCCGGCCCCGGCTGAGGCGACCGATTGGATCGCCGCCCGCGCGAACGAGTACATCAAGGCGGGGCTGGAGGGGGTCCGGAGGACGTCGGTAAGCGGCGTGCTGGACGCACGCGCCGGGAAGTTCGACTACCTCGACCACTATGTGTCCGACCTGGGCAACGTGGTGGACCTGGACGCGATCAAGGCGTCCGGCCTGCATATCGGCGCCGACCCCATGGGTGGGGCGTCCGTGGACTACTGGGGTGCGATCGGGGAGCGCTACGGGCTGAACCTCGAGGTGGTCAACCCGAACGTGGACGCTACGTGGCGGTTTATGACCCTGGACACCGACGGCAAGATCCGGATGGACTGCTCCAGCCCGAACTCCATGGCCTCGCTTGTGCATAACCGCGACAAGTTCGACCTGGCAACCGGCAACGATGCGGACGCAGACCGCCACGGCATTGTCACCCCGGACGCGGGGCTGATGAACCCGAACCACTACCTCGCCGTGGCCATCGAGTACCTGTTCAGCCACCGCGACGGCTGGGCCGCGGGGACTGCGGTGGGCAAGACGCTGGTGTCGTCTTCCATGATCGACCGCGTGGTGGCCTCGCTCGGCCGCGAGTTGGTGGAGGTGCCAGTCGGGTTCAAGTGGTTTGTGCCGGGGCTTATCGACGGCACCATCGGGTTCGGCGGCGAAGAATCCGCCGGCGCGTCCTTCCTGCGCAAGGACGGCACGGTGTGGTCCACCGACAAGGACGGGCTGATCATGGACCTGCTGGCCGCGGAGATCACCACCGTGACCGGCGCAACCCCGTCCCAGCGTTACGCGGAGCTGGAGCGGCAGTTCGGCTCGCCGGCGTACGCGCGTATCGACGCCCCGGCGGGCCGCGAAGAAAAGGCGAAGTTGAAGGCGCTGTCGGCGGAGCAGGTCACGGCGGATACGTTGGCGGGCGAAGCGATCGTCGCAAAGCTGACGGAAGCTCCTGGCAACGGCGCAGCCATCGGCGGCTTGAAAGTGACCACGGAAAACGCGTGGTTCGCGGCGCGCCCCTCTGGCACCGAGGACAAGTACAAGATCTACGCGGAATCTTTCAAGGGCGAGCAGCACGTGAAGCAGGTGCAGGAGGAGGCCCAAGCGCTCGTCGCGGACGTGCTGGGGCAGTAAGTGGACTAATGTTCTGGTAATGAGCACTACGACGACTCCAGCCCCGGCGCGCGACACCAAAGCGCTGGTGCTGGATATCCTCTCAGCCCTTGCGCGCTTCTATATGGCGTACGTGTGGATCGACGCCGGCACTTCGAAAATCGGCGTCCCGCTCGACGTGACCAAGACCATCGAGGCCTACGAGATCTTCACCCCCGACTGGTCCTACCTGCTGGCGCACATCATCGGCCCGCTGGAGTTGGCGGGCGGACTGCTGCTGCTGTTGGGGATCAAGCTGCGCTGGTCCGGCAAGGTCTCCATCATCGTTTTAGTGTTGTTCATCATCGGCATGCTGTCAGCGTGGCAACGCGGCCTGGTCATTGACTGTGGTTGCTTCGACCCCTCCGCCGCAGGGGAGGGGGAGACTAACCTGCTCGTCACGGTGGCGCGTGACGTGCTCTACATCGCAATCACAGGGTTTGATGTGGCGCCCGTTTAAGAAGTTCGCTGTCTACCCCTAAACTTGGCTGGGTAAGCAGCATCCGACATGCCTCCCGGCACGCACAACAGGAGATAACTGTGACCACACGCAAAGTGGAGAATCCGAACAAGAAGGGTAGCGCGGCCTTCATCTGGGCCGTCGTCGCTGTCATTGCCATCGCTCTGTTGGTGATCGGCCTCATCGTCTTCAACGGCCGCGAGAACCGCAGCGCCGCGAAGCAGGAAGAGCTGTTCGACACCACAGGCATCAACGTCGCATGGAACGAGGACGAGGACATCATCCACCTCACCGGCGACAACAAGGACGCGAAGACCGCCGAACTGTTCGAGGACTTTTCGTGCACCCACTGTGCGGACCTGCACATCGCCTCCGATGAGGCAATGATGGAAAAGCTCAAGGCGGGCCAGATCAACGTGGACCTGCGCCCGATGACCGCACTGGATAACGGTCAGGTCGGCCACTCCACCGAGGCTCTCGCCGCTGAGCTTGCGATGTTCGCCCACGGCGACATCGCGCAGGCATTCACTATCCGCGACTACCTGTTCCAGAACCAGCAGTCCGCGTACAACAAGTACGACAACGACGGCTTCGCCGACATGGCGGCCGAGTACGGCGCGTCGAAGGAAGCGGTGCAGGACATTCGCGACGGCAAGTACGTGGATACCGCCAAGCGCATGGGCGACAACAACCGCAAGTACCAGGAAGACAACACCGGCGAGGCGTGGACCCCGCGTGTGCTCGTGGACGGCAAGGACATCGAGGACATCCAGGGCAAGCGCGACGACTGGCCGGAGACCCTCTCCCAGCTCTAACGCTTGAGTTACCCGCCGCCTCATCCCGCAGTAAGGGATGGGGCGGTTTTGCGTGGTACCGCGCACAATCGCTGGGGATTTGGAGGCCCTCGTCCTCGGCTGTATATTTACGTGAGTTATCCAAGGGGCTATGGCGCAGTTGGTAGCGCACCACACTGGCAGTGTGGGGGTCACGGGTTCGAATCCCGTTAGCTCCACTTAACAACTACATATTCTTTGTGGTGGCGCAGCCGCCGCAACGGGGCTATGGCGCAGTTGGTAGCGCACCACACTGGCAGTGTGGGGGTCACGGGTTCGAATCCCGTTAGCTCCACCAATGAACACTGCCCGGCCGCATATGCCGGGCAGTTTTTCGTATCGTGGGGTGGCATGGATTCACCAATTGGGGCACTACGCGTCGTGGGTGGTGGCGCGGGCGTTTCTCGGGTGTGCTTTGCAGGGGAGCCCCTGCCTATCGACGCACCTTCGGACTACCCCGCAGCCGCCCAGCAGCTGGCCGAGTATTTCGCAGGCGAGCGCAGGGATTTTACCGTTCCGCTAGACCTGCGCGGCGTCACGGCGTTCCGCGGCTTGGTGCTGCGTGAGCTGGCGAAGGTGCCGTACGGGCGGACCACCACTTACGCAGAACTGGCCCGGGCGGTGGGTAACCCGAAGGCCGTGCGCGCGGTGGGCAGCGCGTGCGCGACTAATCCGCTGCCCCTGTTCATTCCGTGCTACCGGGTGCTGCGCAGCGACGGGCAGCTCGGCGGCTACCGTGGCGGTGTTCAGGCGAAACGCTACTTGTTGGAATTGGAGGGCATCGATGTCTGAGGTGTTTGTGAAGCATGGCAGCGCGCCCGGGGCTGCGGCGGCCGAGGCGGCGTACCTGCGTTGGCTGCGCGAAGGGTCGAATGCGGTGGTGGAGGTGATCGATGTGGACGAGGACGCGAACACCCTGACCATCGAGCGGGTGGAGTCCGCCCGCCCGACCGTGGAGGCCGCGCGCGCCGCCGGGCGCGAGCTGGCGGCTATCCACGCCATGGGCGCGGATGCGTTCGGCGCCCCGGCGCACGGGTGGGATGGTCCGAACTTCATCGGGACGCGGCGGCAGGAGTGCCGGCCAATGCGGCACTGGGCGCCGTTCTACGTGGAGCAGCGCGTGCTTCCCTTCGCCGAACACGCGGTGAAGGCGGGGAACTTGGGTGGGGGCGGTTTCGACGCGGTCAAGCAGGCGTGCGATGCGCTTGTGGAAGAAGACGAGGACGCGCCGCTCGCCCGCATCCACGGCGACCTGTGGGCCGGCAACCTTTTGTTCAGCCCGGACGGCCCGCGGTTTATCGACCCGGCGGCGCACGGCGGCCACCCGCTGACCGACATCGCGATGCTGGAACTATTCGGCGCTCCGCACCTCAGCGCGATTGTCGACGGCTATCTCGACGCCGGGGGATCGCTCGGCCGCGACTGGCAGCGGCGCATCGCGGTGCACCAGCTGCACCCGCTGGCGGTGCACGCGTGGACGCACGGCCCGTCCTACGGCTCGGCGCTTGTGCGCGCGGCTGAGGAGACCCTGCGGGGGGTGGGCTAGCGCCACCAGGTGTCGTTCGGGCCCGGCGGCAGGTGGCGCTTGTGCTGCCCGATGCGCCACAGGTGCTCGAGGCGTTCGGCGGCCTCTGCGGGGATCTGCTTGCCTTCCAGGTAGTCGTCGATGTGGGCGTAGGTGATGCCGAGCGCGTCTTCGTCGGGAAGCGCCGGGCGGTCCTCCTCCAGGTCCGCGGTGGGGACCTTCTCCCAGAGGCGCGGGTCGGCGCCGAGGTGCGCGAGCAGCGCGGCGCCCTGGCGCTTGTTCAACCCGGCCAGCGGCACGAGGTCGGCGGCGCCGTCGCCGTGTTTGGTAAAGAACCCGGTGACGTTCTCCGCCGCGTGGTCCGTGCCCACCACCAGCAGGCCGCGCTCGCCGGCGATGGCGTACTGGGCGATCATGCGCATCCGCGCCTTGACGTTGCCCTTGTTGAAGTCGCCGAGGCCGTCCGTTTTCAGCGCGTCCGCCACAGCCCCCGCCATGGCGGTAGTGGCTGGCTCGATGTCCACCGTGACCGTCTCATCGGGCTGGATGAAATGCAGCGCCAGCTGTGCGTCGTCCTCGTCGGCCTGCACGCCGTGGGGTAGGCGCACCGCCACAAACGTTGCGTCGCCCCCGCCCGCGCGGCGCTTTTCCACCGCCAGCTGCGCCAGGCGCCCGGCGAGCGTGGAGTCCTGCCCGCCGGAGATGCCCAGCACGTAGCCTTTCGCGCCGGTGGTGTCCAGGTAGTCCACGAGAAACTGCACCCGCCGGGCGATCTCGGTGTCCGGGTCAATGGTCGGTGCCACGCCGAGGGCGGCGATGATGTCAGACTGCATGGCGATCATGGTAGGAGGTTTTGATTCAGGGCGGGTGGTGTGTAACATTTACCCCCGTGTTGCGACCCGGCAGCCCGCCGTGCGTCGCTAATTGCAGGTAATCCGAGCAGAAAGGAGCGCCCGATGAAGGTCCGCAAGTCGCTTCGGTCGCTGAAGAACAAGCCGGGCGCCCAGGTTGTGCGTCGCAACGGCAAGGTTTACGTGATCAACAAGAAGGATCCCCGCTTCAAGGCTCGCCAGGGCTAAGCGCGAATCCTGCCCCGTCACCGGTTGGTGGCGGGGCTTTTCGCTTTTCGACGCCAGCTTCCCTCCCGCTCACGTTCCCCGAATTACACCGGTGGGAGCAGGGCGGTGTTTACGTTTGAACTACATGTAGGTCATTCCCGGACCTTATCCTGGGAATACCAGCCGTGTAACTACTACATGTAGTAGCGGTTGCCGATATTTCCCCCAAGGTATAGTGTTTCTTGGTGTTGCCCCGGGGGAGCCGAGGACGAAAAGAAATCCTCTGAATCCCCATCGGAAACCCGTAGAGAAAGAGCGCGAGAACCATGTCGATCACCCTTTACAGCAAGCCGGCCTGCATGCAGTGCAAGGCGACCGAGAAGGCTTTGACCAAGGCCGGGCTGGAGTTCACCACGGTCGACATCTCCCTCGACGACGAAGCCCGCGATTACGTGATGGCCCTCGGCTACGTGCAGGCCCCGGTCGTGGAAGCCAACGGCGAGCACTGGTCCGGTTTCCGTCCGGACCGCATCAAGGGGCTCGTCGCTGCCGCGTAAGCGCCGCGCCCGCAGTGGGGGCGGCGCCCCACGCTCGAAAACTCAACACGAAGAAAGGCAGCGGCCATGCTGGTGGTCTACTTCTCTTCCGCGACGGAAAACACGAAGCGGTTTGTGGAGAAGCTCGGCCTCCCGTCCCGGCGCATCCCATTGCGCAGGGCAGACCCCGAACTCGCCGTCGACGAGCCGTACGTCCTCATCTGCCCCACGTACGGCGGCGGCGCGAGTGTAAGTGGCGGCAACTCGCGGCCGGTTCCCGGGCAAGTGATCCGCTTCCTCAACAACGAGGGGAACCGGAGCTTGATCCGCGGTGTCATCGCCGCCGGAAACTCCAACTTCGGTGCCGATTTTTGCCTTGCCGGGAAGGTTATCGCCGACAAGTGTAAAGTCCCGTATCTGTACAGGTTCGAGCTCATGGGCTCGGCCGAGGACGTTGCGCACGTGCGCGGCCAACTCACCCAACACGCTGGGCGGTTGGGGCTGCGTGGGGGACCGGAGGTCGTCGATAGGCGTGGCACCCCGGACGAAGCCGAGCGGCTAGCCAGACTGCGCGAGAAATACTCCGGTAAATACAAACGAACAATCTCGAAGGACACAAAGTGACAAGCCAGACCCTGGGTAAGAATGTCCCGGCGCCGGTCAACGAGCATGACCAGCTGGACTACCACGCGCTGAACGCGCTTTTGAACCTCTACGACGAAAACGGGCAGATCCAGTTCGACAAAGACCGCGAAGCCGCGAACCAGTTCTTTCTCCAGCACGTCAACCAGAACACGGTGTATTTCCACGACCTGGAAGAAAAGATCGACTACCTGGTCACCAACAAGTACTACGAGCCGGACACCATTGAGAAGTACGACTGGTCCTTTATTAAGGACACGTTCAAACGCGCGTACTCCTACAAGTTCCGCTTCAAGTCCTTCCTCGGCGCGTACAAGTACTACACCTCCTACACGCTGAAGACCTTCGACGGGCGCCGCTACCTCGAGCGTTTCGAAGACCGCGTGTCCATGACCGCACTCTTCCTCGCGGACGGCAACGAGGAGCTCGCGTCCGCGCTCGTGGACGAGATCATGACCGGCCGTTTCCAGCCGGCCACGCCAACGTTCCTCAACGCGGGCAAGGCGCAGCGCGGAGAGCTCGTGTCCTGTTTCCTGCTGCGTATCGAGGACAACATGGAGTCCATCGGCCGCGCCATCAACTCCTCGCTGCAGCTGTCCAAGCGCGGTGGCGGCGTCGCGCTGCTGCTGTCCAACATCCGCGAATCCGGCGCGCCCATCAAGCACATTGAGAACCAGTCCTCCGGTGTGATCCCCGTGATGAAGCTGCTGGAGGATTCGTTCTCCTACGCCAACCAGCTGGGTGCGCGCCAGGGCGCCGGTGCGGTGTACCTCAACGCCCACCACCCGGACATCATGCGCTTTCTGGACACCAAGCGCGAGAACGCCGACGAGAAGATCCGTATCAAGACCCTCTCGCTCGGCGTGGTCATCCCGGATATCACCTTCGAGCTGGCCAAGCGCAACGACGACATGTACCTGTTCTCCCCGTACGACGTGGAGCGCGTCTACGGCGTGCCGTTTGCAGACATCTCGGTGACGGAAAAGTACGAGGAGATGGTGGAAGACCCGCGCATCCGCAAGTCCAAGATCAACGCGCGCACGTTCTTCCAGACCATCGCTGAGATCCAGTTCGAGTCCGGCTACCCGTACATCATGTTCGAGGACACGGCGAACCGCGCGAACCCGGTGAAGACCGGTCGCATCAACATGTCCAACCTGTGCTCGGAGATCCTGCAGGTCAACTCGCCGTCCGTGCTGAACGAAGACCTGACGTACGCCGAGACCGGCCACGACATCTCGTGCAACCTGGGCTCGCTGAACATCGCCATGGCAATGGATTCCGACAACTTCGCGCGCACGGTGGAATCCGCCATCCGCGCGCTGACCGCGGTGGCGGACAAGACCTCCATCGAATCCGTGCCGCCGGTGCGCGACGGCAACAACGCCTCCCACGCTATCGGCCTCGGCCAGATGAACCTGCACGGGTACTTGGGGCGCGAGCACATCGAGTACGGCTCGGAGGAAGGCCTGGACTTCACCAACGCGTACTTCGCCGCCGTGATGTACCAATGCCTCCGCGCCTCGCACAAGATCGCTGTGGAAAAGGGCACCGCGTTCGCCGACTTCGGGCAGTCCGAGTACGCCACCGGCGAGTTCTTCGACCGGTATGACCCGGAGGACTTCCAGCCGAAGACCGACAAGGTCAAAGAGCTGTTTGCGAATTCCGATATCGCGGTACCCACGGCACAGGAGTGGGCGCAGCTGAAAGAAGACATCGCCCGCGACGGTATTTACAACCGCTACCTGCAGGCGGTGCCGCCCACCGGATCGATTTCCTACATCAACAACTCCACGTCGTCGATCCACCCGATCGCGTCCAAGATTGAGATCCGCAAGGAAGGCAAGATCGGCCGCGTCTACTACCCGGCGCCGCACATGGACAACGAGAACATCGACTACTTCAAAGACGCCTACGAGATCGGCTTTGAAAAGATCATCGACACGTACGCGGTGGCTACGAAGTACGTCGACCAGGGCCTGTCTTTGACCCTGTTCTTCAAGGACACGGTGACCACCCGCGACATCAACCGCGCGCAGATCTACGCGTGGCGCAAGGGCATCAAGACCTTGTACTACATCCGCCTGCGCCAGATGGCGCTGGAGGGCACGGAGATCGACGGCTGCGTTTCCTGCATGCTGTAGGGCAGTGGCGGCCGGTGTGCCCACAGTTGGCGCGCGGGTTACATCTCCATGAAGTCGTTCACGCCCCGAAGGAGACGTCGAGAAGCGTCTTCTGCTGCATCCGCGTCGCCGCGCGAGATCGCGGCGGCGAGGTCCACGTGAATCTGCATGGTGTCCACGTGCGGGTCGTCCGGCATGATGCCGTAGAGCGCACGCCCGCTCATGATGTCCATGATCGGCTGGGTCAGCGCGATGAACATCTCGTTGCGGGACGCCTCCAGCATGACCGCGTGAAATTCCAAATCCGCCTCCTGGAAGGCGTCGGAGTTTCCCGCATCCTGGCCGGCTAGCTCCACGATGCGGTCTGCGAGCTGCTCCAGGCGGCGAGCCTGCTCCTCGGTGGCGTTGGTGGCGGCCAGTCGGGCGGCGCCGGGCTCGATGGCATCGCGCAGATCGCGAAGCGACGCCAGCTGCGCCGGACGCTGCTCTTCGCTGCGCAGACGCCAGGAGATGACCGAGTGGTCGAAGACGTTCCACTCGCTTTGCGGCAGGACCCGCAGACCCACGCGCCGCGACGAAGACACCAGGCCAAGTTGCTCCAGCGCCCGCATGGCCTCCCGGGCCACAGTGCGGGAGATGCCGAATCGCTCCGACAGGTCGTGCAACGTAAACGTATGGCCCTCAGGTTGCTTTCCGGAGACGATCTCCTCGCCGAGGGTGTCCAAGATCGAGGACAGCAAGGGCTCAGAGGACCGATGACCGCTCGCATCAGCCACGGCGAGACCTCCTTTATAAAACGACGGTTGCGTGTGTACCGGGGTAGTGTAGGCCATGCCTGAACGCCTCTATGTCATTGCTCGCGGGCGGCCCTCCACGGGCGCCGTGTTGGTTGACACGGAAGTAGGATGGTCGCCATGACTGAGGATTACGCGCGTTACCTGGAGTCCCACACAAAACCGGTGAAAGCTATCAACTGGAATAGCGTCCCGGACGACAAGGACCTAGAGGTGTGGGAGCGCCTGACGGGCAACTTTTGGTTGCCGGAGAAGATCCCGGTGTCCAACGACATTCCGAGTTGGAACACCCTCACGGACGAGGAGAAGCAGGCCACCATGCGCGTGTTCACCGGCCTGACGCTGCTGGACACCATCCAGGGCACGGTTGGTGCCGTGTCCCTGCTGCCGGATGCGACCTCCCTGCACGAGGAGGCGGTGCTGACCAACATCGCGTTCATGGAGTCCGTGCACGCGAAGTCGTACAGCAACATCTTCATGACACTTGCGGACACCCCGGCGATCAACGACGCCTTCCGCTGGTCCGAGGAAAACGAGTACCTGCAGCGCAAAGCGAAGATCATCATGAGCTACTACGCGGGTGACGATCCGCTGAAGCGCAAGATCGCCTCCGTGATGCTCGAGTCTTTCCTCTTCTACTCGGGGTTCTACCTGCCGCTGAACTGGTCGGTGCATTCCAAGCTGACCAACACCGCCGATATCATCCGCCTGATCATCCGAGACGAGGCGGTGCACGGCTACTACATCGGCTACAAGTACCAGGTGGCGCTGCGCGGCGAGAGCGAGGAGCGCAAGGAAGAGCTGAAAGACTACGCCTTTGAGCTGCTCTACGACCTGTACGAGAACGAAAACCAGTACACCGAGGACATCTACGATGCACTCGGCTGGACCGAGGACGTGAAGCGCTTCCTGCGCTACAACGCGAATAAGGCGCTGAACAACCTCGGCTACGAGGGGTTGTTCCCGGTGGATGAGACCAAGGTGTCGCCTGCCATCCTCGCGTCACTGTCGCCGAACGCCGACGAAAACCACGACTTCTTCTCCGGCTCCGGTTCGTCCTACGTGATCGGACGCGCGGAGGACACCCAGGACGACGACTGGGACTTCTAGGCGATAGCTTCTCAACGTCCATCCGGCTATCCAAGCCCCGGCTCGCCCCGACGAGCCGGGGCTTGCGTGTGTTCGCTGGTGCCGTGACCACACGCATGCTCACGCGTCACACGAGTGCCGGCGCGGGGTGCTTTGACCCCGCACGGGGGCACCATGGCGAGAGGCTGGAAAAACAATGTGTGGAGCGTTATGCTGATCCGGTATCACTCGTGGCAACTGTGCCTCCCATCAGCCTGCGCTGGAGGAGGTGCGGTTGCTGTAGTCAGGAGGATCAGATGACCGCTGTGGCACCGCGGCTGGACAACTACGTCCCGCCGACACGCCCTGAGCCCACGGGCAACGCCCGCAAGGGCTCGAAAATTTACAAGCAGCTCACCACGACCGACCACAAAGAACTGGGCATCATGTACATCATCATGTCCTTCATCTGGTTCTTCGTGGCCGGATTGATGGCGCTGCTCATCCGCGCCGAGCTTTTCAGCCCGGGCCTGCAGTTCTTGTCCAACGAGCAGTTCAACCAGCTGTTCACCATGCACGGCACCGTGATGCTGCTTGCGTTCGGTACCCGATTGTCTGGGGCTTTGCCAACTACGTGCTGCCGCTGCAGATCGGCGCTCCGGACGTGGCCTTCCCGCGTCTGAACGCGTTCGGCTTCTGGGTGACCACCGTCGGCGTCGTCGCGATGCTCCTCGGCTTTGTCACCCCGGGCGGCGCGGCCGACTTCGGCTGGACCATGTACATGCCGCTCGCTGACGCAGTCCACACCCCGTCCGTGTCGGCGAACCTCTGGGTTGTCGGCGTGGGCGCTACCGGTGTCGGCACCATCGCCTCCGCGGTGAACATGCTGACCACCGTGATCACCATGCGCGCACCGGGCATGACCATGTTCCGTCTGCCGGTGTTCACTTGGACCGTCTTCGTCACCTCCATCATCGCCCTGATGATCTTCCCGCTGCTGACCGCTGCGGCGATGGGTGTGCTCTACGACCGTCTGCTGGGCGGCCACATCTACGACACCGCTAACGGCGGCACCATTCTGTGGCAGCACCTGTTCTGGTTCTTCGGCCACCCCGAGGTGTACGTTCTGGCCCTGCCGTTCTTCGGCGTGATCTCCGAGATCGTCCCGGTGTTCTCCCGTAAGCCGGTCTTCGGCTACATCGGCCTGGTGTTTGCAACCCTCGCCATCGCTGGTCTGTCCATGGCTGTGTGGGCGCACCACATGTTCGCCACCGGTGCGATTCTGCTGCCGTTCTTCTCTTTCATGACGTTCCTGATCGCCGTCCCGACCGGCGTGAAGTTCTTCAACTGGCTGGGCACCATGTGGAACGGCCACCTCACGTTCGAGACCCCGATGCTGTGGGCCACGGGCTTCCTGTTCACCTTCCTCTTCGGTGGTCTGACCGGCATCATGCTGGCCTCCCCGCCGCTGGACTTCCACCTGCACGACTCCTACTTCGTGGTTGCGCACTTCCACTACACCCTCTTCGGCACCGTGGTGTTCGCCTCCACCGCTGGCGTGTACTTCTGGTTCCCGAAGATGACGGGCCGCATGCTGGACGAGAAGCTGGGCAAGATCCACTTCTGGTTCACCGTCGTCGGCTTCAATATGACCTTCCTGGTCCAGCACTGGCTGGGCAACATGGGTATGCCGCGCCGCTACGCTGACTACCTGGACACCGACGGCTTCACGCTGCTGAACCAGGTCTCCACGGTTGGCGCGTTCATCCTGGGCATCGGCTTCCTGCCGTTCATCTGGAACGTGTTCAAGTCCTGGCGCTACGGCGAGATCGTCACTGTTGATGATCCGTGGGGCTACGGCAACTCCCTCGAGTGGGCAACGTCTTGCCCGCCGCCGCGCCACAACTTCACCGCCCTGCCGCGCATCCGCTCCGAGCGCCCTGCGTTCGAGCTGCACTACCCGCACATGGTGGAGACCCTGCGCCGCGAGGCGCACGCTGGCCACCACGACTCCGGCAAGGCAGGCAACCACGAGTTCGCCGCCGCAGAGGGCAACGCTCGCACCACGAGCTAGTTGCGCCTCACTGGCCTCCTGAAGGACACCCCCGCTCCGGCGGGGGTTTTCTTCTTCCTCGGGGTTTGCCGGAGGAGTAGCGTGGGCGCGGTGGTTGACCAAAATTTCGCATCTGCGCACGAGCTGCTCCGCCTACGCGTGTCGGGGGACTACAAAGCGCGCACGGAGGATCCGCAGGACCCCCAGACTGTTCAAGCGATGCAGCTGGCGATCAACCTGCCAAAGCAGGACCCGCCGCTGCGCAACCAAGTCCTCAGCGACGCGGCCCGGGCCGCTGTAGCAGTCTGCCTTGATCCGCGGGCCGGGGAGGACGGGTTCTGGCGCGAGGCGCTGGATCAGTGGTACTCGCACCGTATTAGGAAAGTGGCTCGTCGCGCCCGTAATAAGGCGTGGGACGACGTCCAGGCGCTACCCGGCGTGACGGTTGGCGCCGTACGCGCATTTGTTCCATCGGCGGTATCTGAGGTGCCGCACGAGATAGCCAAGCTCCAGATAAAAGGCACGGAGCTTGAGCCGGGGGAGGAGCTGCCCATTGTCGACGGCGAGCCGTTAATCGCGCTAGATGCCTCCCTTGGCATGTCCGCCGGCAAGGCCGCAGCGCAAGTGGGGCACGCGTCAATGCTGCTCGCGGCGGCCCGGGATACCGATTGGGGGTACCACTGGGCGGAGTCGGGGTACCCGCTGAACGTCCGGGAGTTGCCCAACGCCGAATTTGCCGCGCTTGCGGCGAGGCCAGGGGCGGTAGCAGTCCGCGATGCAGGGTTCACTGAGGTTGCACCAGGCTCCACCACCGCCGTCGCTATCGCTTAGCCACCAGCCTGCGCAACGCCCCGCGCACCACCTGGGGGTCCGTGGTGTCCCAGAACGGCGGCAAACTGCGGCGGATAAATGAGCCGTAGCGTTTGGTTACCAGCCGGTTATCCAATACGGCGACAACGCCGCGGTCGGTGACCGAACGCAGGAGACGGCCGGCGCCCTGGGCCATAAGCAGCGCCGCGTGCGTGGCGGAGACCTCCATAAACCCGGAGCGGCCCGCAGCGTCTGCGGCGTTCGAACGGGCCTGCAACAGTGGGTCGTCTGGGCGGGGGAACGGTATGCGGTCGATGATGACCAACGAGCACGCACTGCCCGGGACATCCACTCCCTGCCAGAGGGTGAGGGTGCCAAAGAGGCAGGAGTTTTCGTTCTTCGCAAACGCGTCCACGAGCGCGCCGGTGGAGTCCTCGCCTTGCAGCAGAATGTCGAAGGGGAGGCGGGCACGCATCGCCTCGGCGGCCTGCTCGGCGGCGCGGCGCGAAGAGAACAAGCCGAGTGTCCGGCCGCCGGCGGCGGTGATCAGCTCCTCGATCTCGTTGAGCGTTTCCGCCGGCAAGCCGTCGCGCCCCGGGGTAGGCAGGTGCTTGGCGGTGTACAGGATCCCAGCTTTCGCAGGGTCAAAGGGCGTGCCGGCATCCAGCCCGTCCCAGCTGCCCTTGGGCAGGCCCCACGACGCCGCCATAGCGTTGAAGTTGCCGCCTACGGTAAGGGTGGCGGAGGTGAGCACGACGGTGTGTTCGCCGAAGAGCTTCTCGTGCAGCAGGCCCGCCACGGACAGCGGTGCGACGGAGACGGAGTCCCCATAGCGCTCCGAGCGGGTCAGCCACACCACGTCGTGGTGTTTGGCGGGGTCTGGCTCGTCGAACACCTCGAGGATGCGCACCACCGCGTCGTGCAGGTCCTCCAGGTGGTTTTTCAGGTTTGCTCGTTCGGCGAACCTCTCAGGGTCGTTTTCGGACTCGCCTGGTGGGGCGTCGGCGATGCCCGTGCGGGTCTTCCACAGCGCGTCGCGAAGCGCGGCGAACGCCCCGCGTGCAGGCTCCGAAATCGTCTCCCAGCGGCCCGGTGCTTCCAGGTCGATTGCGGCCGTGAAGTCGTCGATGACGTCCTCCAAGGTTTCGCGGGCCGGCCCCAACTTGTCGGCGCGGCGGGCGGCCATAGCCAGCGCGCGGGCGGAAATCTCCGAGGTCGCCACGGAGGTGATCCGGCCGTCGAGCTCGTGCGCCTCGTCGATGATCACCGCGTCGTGTTCGGGCAGCACAGCCACGTCCGCCAGCGCGTCGATGGCCAGCAGCGCGTGGTTCGTCACCACCACGTCCACGTCTTTCGTGCGCTCCCGGGCGATCTCCGCGAAGCACTCCTCCCCGTGCGGGCAGCGTGCGGCGCCGAGGCACTCGTTGGAGGTCACGGACACCTGGCGCCACGCCATATCGGGCACGCCAGGCACCAGATCGTCCCGGTCGCCGGTCTCGGTGTCCTGCGCCCACTCGGCCACGCGCTTGACGTGTTTGCCCAGCCAGGATAGGTCTTCTTCCTCGATGAGGGATTCCGAAGGTGCGTCGTCAAGCATGAGCTTGTGCAGGCACACGTAATTGTTGCGGCCCTTTTGAATGGCAAAGGTGGGGCGCTGAGGCAAGAGCGGCTCGAGCGCGTCGGCGAGCCGGGGCAAATCCCTATCGACGAGCTGACGCTGCAGCGCGATCGTCGCCGTGGACACCACCACGGTGGTGCCGTTCGCCTGCGCGTGGCGGATGGCCGGGACAAGGTACGCAAGCGACTTGCCGGTGCCGGTGCCCGCCTGCACGGCGAGGTGGCGCTCCGAGTCGAGCGCTGCGGTCACGGCCTCGGCCATCTTCACCTGGCCGGGGCGGCGGGCGCCGCCGAGCGCGTCGACGGCAGCCTCCAGCAGGTCGGCGGTGGACTGGCTCAGAGGTTCGTCTGTAGCCACGGCCTACTCGGTGGGCTCCGGAAAGCCGACGAACTTGGTGGGGATGGCCACTTCGCCACGCGAGAGCGCGAGACCCTCCCACGGAAGGGTGCGGCGGGCGGCGGCGTGCAGCTCCCGGATCTCCTCGATGCTGGGTTGGCCGTCCACGATCTCGCCGTCCCGAATCAGCGGCACCGTCATCTCGCGGTAGTCCAGGTTCGGTTTGCGCGGCACGTCCAGGCCGAGGGGGTGCACCACTTCGCCGACTGCAACGCCGGAGGAGCGGTAGGCGCGGAGAGCAGACTTGCCCCCGCCGTATGTGACCTTGCCGGAGGAGCGCTTCGCCACCGGGTGGCCGTCCACCTCCACCAGCTTGTACACCAGGCCCGCGGTGGGGGCGCCGGAGCCGGTGACTACGGAGGTGCCCACGCCGAAGCCGTCCACCGGGTCTCCGCGCAGGCCCGCGATGGCGAACTCGTCCAGGTCTGAGGAGACGATGATGCGGGTGTTGAACGCGCCGGCCTCGTCCAGCTGCTTGCGCACGCGGCGCGACACGATGCCCAGATCGCCCGAATCGATGCGCACGCCGCCCAGCTCGGTGCCGGCGACCTCGAGCGCGTTCTCCACGCCCTTGGTGATGTCGTACGTATCCACCAGTAAGGTGGTGTCCACGCCCAAGGATTCGATCTGGCCGCGGAAGGCGGCCTTTTCGTCGGGGTTGCCGTCCTCGTCCACGTGCAGCAACGTCCACGAGTGCGCGGATGTGCCTGAGGCGGGGATGCCGTAGCGCAGCGAGGCCTCCATGTTCGAGGTGGCGTTGAAACCGGCGATGTAGGTCGCGCGCGCCGAGGAGACGGCGGACTGCTCGTTGGTGCGGCGCGACCCCATCTCGATGATCGGGCGCCCATCCGCGGCGGAGACGATGCGTGACGCCGCCGATGCGACGGCGGAGTCCGAGTTGAGGATGGACAGAATGACCGTCTCCAAGATCACGCACTCCGCGAACGTGCCGCGCACCGTCATAAGGGGCGAATACGGGAAGTACAGCTCGCCCTCGCGGTAGCCGTCGACCTGGCCGGAGAACCTGTAGTTTTCCAGGTACTCACGCGCCTCGGGCGATAGGAATTCCGCTGAATCCAGCTGGTCCTGGGTGAAACGGAATTTCGTAATCGCATCCAACACCCGCTCCGTGCCCGCGACCACGCCGTAGCGGCGCTCGTTGGGCATGCGGCGGCCGAAGACCTCGAAGATACAATTGCGTTGTGCGGTGCCGTCTTTGATCGCAGCGTCGAGCATGGTCAGCTCGTACATATCCGTGAAAAATGCGGTCGAGCCACGGGTGCCGGTGGAGTGGGTGAGAGTCTCGTTCATGGTGAGACAGCGTACCCTTCCGGCCCGAGAAGGTAAGGTGGTGCACATGTTTTCCTCAGCCGATTTTCCTGCGGGCGAGCGCGCCCAGCGCATGGGTTCGCCGCTGGCAACCCCGGAGTTGGATGAGTCCGTCGACGTCGAGGTGGCCACGAGCGAGAACCTGCCGTGGCTGTGCATCGTGTGGGACGACCCGGTGAATCTGATGAGCTACGTCACCTACGTGTTCCAGACCGTGCTGGGGTACGACCGCAAGCGGGCCACCGAGCTGATGATGCAGGTCCACACCGAGGGCAAGGCCGTGGTCTCCTCGGGCGAGAAAGACAAGGTGGAAACCGACGTGAAGAAGCTGCACACCGCAGGCCTGTGGGCCACGATGCAGCAGGCAGGGTAGGGGGAGTTTTATGCAGCCCTGGCGCAAGAAAAAGGGCCTGATGCGCTCGACGCCGAAGTACACCACGGTCTTCGACCCGATGGAGCGGGAGGTGATCGGCGACCTGACCGCCACGGTGTCGGAGGCGCTCATCGCGCGCGCCCAGTCCGCCCCGAAGGACGAGTTCGCGGAGATGCTCGGCGTCGCCACCGGCCACACCGAGGCGCCGCAGGATCCGCGTCTGGCAAGGTTGCTGCCCGATTTCGAGCGCGAGGGCGACGAGGAGTTCGACGGCGACAACGGGCTGCTGCGCAGCTTGCACGAGAACGACATCATTCGCGCCAAGCTGGTGAATCTGCAGGTGGTCAACGCTGCGCTCGGCCCCACGGGCGGCGTGGAGGTAACCATTGAGGAAGGCGAGGCGCACCAATTCATCGCCGCGCTCAACGACATGCGCCTCTACGCCTCCGCGGACGACTCCGGCAGCGAGGCCGCTCGCGAGGACCGCCAGCGCCTCGTCGACTGGCTTGCGTTCTGCCAGGATTCCCTACTTGATGCCCTGATGGGCTAAGGCGTATCGACGTTCCTTCGGCCCCCTCCGCGCTCGGTGGCGTTACCGCTGCGCCCGGTAGAGGCAGACCGGCTAGACTCCAACGGCGATGAGCAACCAGAACAGCACCCCGCAGGGCTGGGGCTACGGCCAAACCGGGCAACCGGGGTACGGCAAACCCTTCCAGCGCCCGTTCTCCCACCCGGATCAACAACCGCCGGCGTTCGGCGGACCGCAGCCCTATAACCCGTACGCCACGCCGCAACCGTACGGGCAGGACCAGGGGCAGGGGCGCCGGAGGACGTCGAAAAGAAAAGCCCAGCGCAAGACGGGGCTGCGCTTCGCAGGCGGCTTCCTCGCCGTCATCTGGGCGGTGTTCATCCTCGAATTCTTCTTCCCGTGGCTGCAGGCGTTCGGCATCCACCCCTCGATCCTTCTGGTCTGCCGTTCATTGTCACCTCGCCTCTGCTCCACGCCAACCTTGAGCACATCGTGTCCAACTCGCTGCCTGGCGCGCTGTTTGCGTACCTGGTGGGGTACTCCGGCAAGCGCGTGTTCTGGGAGGTGACCACGCTGGTGGTCGTCATCGGCGGCCTGGGCACCTGGCTGCTGGGCGGGGTGGGCACGAACCACATCGGCGCTTCGGGGCTGGTGTACGGGTGGTTGACGTACCTGATTGTGCGCGGCTTTTTCAACCGTTCGCTCAACCAAATCCTCACCGGCGTCACCCTCGGCTTTTTCTACTCCGGCCTAATTTACGGCGTGCTCCCGGGCACGGAGGGCGTGAGCTGGCAGGCGCACCTGTTCGGGGCTGTGGGCGGGTTCATCGCAGGCATGATGATCACGTCAGACGACCCACCGGAGTTGGTGGCGAAGAAGCAGGCCAAAGCGCTTGAGAAGCAGGCGCGCAGGCAGGGATAGTATGTCCGGCGTGGATACTCACTCCGGCAACAACGCTCCCATCGGGCTCTTCGACTCTGGGGTCGGCGGTCTGACCGTCGCCCGCGCAGTGATGGACCAGCTGCCGGGCGAATCCCTGATCTACATCGGCGACACCGCCCACGGGCCGTACGGCCCCCAACCCATCGCGGACGTACGGGCGCACTCGCAGCGCATCGCCGACGAGCTGGTGGAACGCGGCTGCAAAATGCTCGTTATCGCGTGCAACACCGCCACCGCGGCGTTCCTGCACGACGCCCGCGAGCGGTACGATATCCCGGTCATCGAGGTGATCCAGCCAGCGGTGCGCCGCGCCATCGCCACAACGCGAAACCGCAAGATCGGCGTCATCGGCACCCAAGGCACCATCAACTCGGGCGCGTACCAGGATCTCTTCTCCATCCATCCGGGCCTTGAGATCACGGCCGCCGCGTGCCCGGAGTTTGTGCCCTTTGTGGAGCAGGGCAAGACCTCCGGCAAGGAGGTCCTCGAGGTGGCCCGTGGGTACGTTTCGCCGCTGCGCGACGCTGGCGTGGACACGCTCGTCCTCGGCTGCACGCACTACCCGCTGCTCTCCGGCGTCATCCAGATCGCGGTGGGCGATGAGGTCACACTCGTGTCGTCTGCGGAGGAGACCTCCAAGGATGTGCTGCGGGTGCTCACCGAGCGCGAGATGCTTCACGACGGCGATTCCGCCCCCACCCACATCTTCGAATCCACCGGCGACCCCGATACTTTCGACGCGCTGGCCCGCCGCTTCCTGGCACCGCCGGTGCACGCGGTGGGCCGCGGGTAGGGTAGTTGGCGTTTTTAGTAGGAATTTCCCGCCCATCCGTGGCAGAGTGAATCCATGCAGTTGACCATCCTCGGGTGTTCTGGGAGCCTCGCCGCGCCCGGTAACCCAGCTTCCTCCTACGTCATCTCCGTGCCGGGTGAAACCGACGTTGTGATGGATTTCGGTCCGGGAGCGCTGGCGGCGATGCAGGAGCGGTTCGACCCCGCCGCTGCGCACGTTATCTTCAGCCACCTCCACGCGGACCACTGCTCCGATTTTCCGTCGCTGCTGGTGTGGCGGCGCTACCACCCCACAGCCCCGGCGGCGCAGCGCCACCGCCTGATCGGGCCTTCCTACGCGCCGGAGCACTTCGGCCGCATGAGCGCGGACGCGCCGGGCGAGGTCGACGACATTTCCGACACCTTCGAGTTCACCGCTTGGCGCGCCGGGCAGCCGGAGCACGTGAGCGGACTGACGATCACGCCGTTCGAGGTGGTTCACCCGGCGCAGGAGTCGCACGCGCTGCGCGTGGAGGACTCTGCCGGCAAGGTGATGACGTTTTCCGGCGACTCCGGGTGGACGCCCACGCTTATCGACGCCGCACGCAACGCCGACCTTTTCCTCTGCGAAGCCGCCTGGGGCGCTACTTCCGAGGGCAAGGCGGCAGGCATGCACCTGTCCGGCCGGGAAGCAGGCCGCATCGCGCGGGAAGCTGGCGTGAGAACGCTCGTTTTGGTGCACATCCAACCGTGGATCGACCCCCAAGAGGTGCTCACTGCGGCCCGGGCAGAGTTCGACGGCGAGATCGTGCTCGGGGTCGCCGGCGCCACCTTCGACGTGTAGCGGTTGCGTTACCCTTGGGCGCATGACTGATTTTTCGCGCCTTGACGGCCGCGCCTTCGATGAACTGCGCCCCGTGCGCATCACTCGCGGCTTCACCTCCAACCCGGCGGGCAGCGTGCTCGTGGAGTTCGGCAACACCCGCGTCATGTGCACCGCCTCCGTGGAAGAAGGCGTGCCCCGCTTTAAGAAGGACTCTGGCGAGGGCTGGCTCACCGCCGAGTACGCCATGCTGCCGTCCGCTACGCACGAGCGCATGCCGCGCGAATCCATGAAGGGGAAGGTCAAGGGCCGCACCCACGAGATCTCCCGCCTGGTGGGCCGCTCGCTGCGCGCCGCGGTGGACTTGAGCCAGCTCGGTGAAAACACCATCCAGCTCGACTGTGATGTGCTCCAAGCCGACGGCGGCACCCGCACCGCTTCGATCACGGGCGCGTACGTCGCGCTCGCGGATGCTGTCGCGGTGCTCAAAGACCGCGGCGTGGTCCCCGGCGAGCCGCTGCTTAAGCCCATCGCCGCCGTGTCCGCCGGCATCATCGACGGCCACGTGTGCCTGGATCTGCCATACGAGGAAGACTCCCGCGCGGAGGTGGACCTCAACGTGGTGATGCAGGAGGGCGGCAACTTCGTGGAGATCCAAGGCACCGGCGAGCACGGCCTATTCGGCCGCGAGCAGCTCGGCGAGATGCTGGACGTGGCCGCCAAGGGCTGCGAGGAGCTCATCGCGGCGCAGAAGGCGGCGCTGGGATGGTAAAGATCCTCGTCGCATCCCGGAACCAGGGCAAGGTCCGCGAGCTCGAGCAGGTGCTGCGCGAGCTCAACATTGAGGGCGTGGAGCTGGTCTCGCTTCACGACGCTCCGCCGTACCCCGACCCCGTCGAAGACGGCCTAACCTTCGCAGAAAACGCACTGCTCAAGGCCCGCGCCGGGGCAAAGGCCACCGGCTTGCCGTGCGTGGCGGACGACTCGGGCCTGACGGTGAAAGCGCTCAACGGCATGCCGGGCATCTTGTCTGCGCGCTGGTCCGGCACCCACGGCGACGACCAGGCCAACAATGATCTTCTGCTCGCCCAGATGGCGGATATCAACGACCGTCGCGCCGCGTTCGTCTCCTGCTGCGTGCTGGCCACCCCGGGAGGGGAGGAGTACACCGCGGAGGGCCGCTGGGAGGGCGAGCTGCTGCGGGAGCCGCGCGGCGAGAACGGCTTCGGCTATGATCCGCTGTTCCAGCCCGCCGACGCCGACGGCCGCTCGTCCGCGGAGCTTTCCGCCGAGGAGAAGAACGCCCGCTCCCACCGCGGCAAGGCGCTACGTGCGCTGGCTCCGCACCTGGCTGCGCTGCAGTGACGCAATTCGTTACAGTGGAAGAATGAAGAAAACGATTGCACTTGTAGGAACTGTCCTCGCCTCCGGCGCGCTTTTGACCGGCTGCGGCCAGAAGGGCGATTTTGACGGCACATGGTCCGGCGACATCACCGCCACCCAGGAGGGCAAGGGTGGCGGCCACGCCACCATCACTATCGACGGCAAGGACTGCGACTGGCAGATGACCGAGACCGACGGTGAAACCAACGAGGCGAACTGCCTGCGCGACGACAAAGAATTCAAGCTCGAGGATCCGCTGACCCACCAGGATCTGAAGTACAACGCCGAGCGCAGCGGCGACACCCTCACCTTGAGCCCGGACAACGGGCAGGCTGAGAAGGTCGGCGTGATGGTGCTGACCAAGACGGGCGAGAAGTAGGCGCAGCAAAAGCAAAGGCCCGGCAGGATGCACCTGCCGGGCCTTTTCGTGTTCATTAGGACAGCTGGAACGTTTCCTTCACTTCCTTGCGGCGTTTGGCCTCGACAACGAAGGACATAAACGGCACCACACCGGAAATCGCGGTGGTGATCCACGTTGCGGTGGACCAGCGGGCCTTCGACCCCAAGTTCAACGACGCCAGCAGGAACCCCATGAAAGCGAACCCGTGCACGCGCGCAACCCAGGACAGGTAGCTGACATCCATGTCGAAGCCGTACTGCATGATCATGCGAAGGCATAGCAGCAGAAACAGCACGCCGGTGAGCCATGCGGCAAAGGTGAAAAGCTGCAGCGCCTGCTTCACGCGGCGCTGGCGTTCGGGGTGGATCTTCGGCGCTTGATTGGGCTGGGCCTGCGGGGTGGGCTGCGTCATGCTAACTCACTTTTACCTTTCAGTACCTTCAGTGTTCGTGTTCCGGCGCGGTGCGACGAGCTCGTTGAACTCGTCCACGCCCATCTCGGGGCGGGAGGGCAGAAAGTCCGCGTCGATCTCTGTGTGCTCCTTGGGTTTGCCGTATTTGGCCAGGTCCGCCTCGTACAGGTCATCCATCGTCAGGCCCGCGTTCTCCGCGTCGATTTTCTCGTTTTCCATGCGCAAGCCTGCGCGGTAAGCGTAGACGAAGAAGGCGGCGAAGCAGGGCCACTGCAGTGCGTAACCCAGATTTTGGAACGTCCCCGAGCCAGACTGGTAGCGGTGCCACTGCCACCGCGCGAGCAGCAGGCACG
Source organism: Corynebacterium wankanglinii (assembly GCA_014490595.1). GTDB lineage: Bacteria > Actinomycetota > Actinomycetes > Mycobacteriales > Mycobacteriaceae > Corynebacterium > Corynebacterium wankanglinii. Next base: position 1,946,409 of record CP061031.1, on the reverse strand, counting down.
TCACCGCCGCCGCGATGAGCAACACGATGTGCCACCAGCGCACGCGCACGCGCTCGCGTTTCGACGGCTCCGTCATCCCTTCCTGCCCAATACCCCCAGCATTCGGTGTGTCAGTCACACGCCTCACTGTACCCGCTGGGCCCACCAAACCAAACGAAAGTTGGATAACCGTGCGTGTTCTCAGTTTCTGAAGTTTGCATCCTGCCGTGTACCATCCAACAGCTAGGCGCCCGTGGCGGAATTGGCAGACGCGCTGGATTTAGGTTCCAGTGCCTTATGGCGTGAGAGTTCAAGTCTCTCCGGGCGCACCACTTGGGGGTAGCGGGCCTATTTATATGTACCTGAGAGTTTTTGGGCGGTTTAACATATAAGCGAAGACTTGTCTGTTTGATGCAGGGCAGAGGGGGTAATTGTCTTTCTCTAGGTAAGAGAAGCACAGGTTTGCTCTGTTTTGGCAACGTGTGCCCGCGACCTGCTATTTCGCGGTTGCCCCCACCCTGTTGTTGTCTTATATTTGCACTGGCAAATCCCTGCCTGCGAGTCGTGTCGCGGGGGTGGTGCTTGACGTGATCAACCGAGCCGGCGTTGGGCCGCTCACCGAGAGAAAGGCGGACAGGTGACAGCAAGTAAATCGAGATCGTGGTGGGGGGTGTTTGTCTCCCTGCTCGCGTCGATCGCGCTGGCAATCGCGATGATCGCGGTGCCGGCGCCGAAGGCGGAAGCGCAATCAGTAACCTTCGGTGGCGCTAGAGAGCCTATCGGGTTCCCTGCATATCCGACCAACACTCTCTCTTCCCTTTTTCCAATCATGTCGAACTCGGGTGGAGTTGGCTTCACTTTGAAGAAGGGGGCGAACGCGCAAACCCAGGTTGGCTTCGGTGGCTTCTGTCTGGAGCCCCACAAGAACAACCCAGAGGGGACAGAGGCTGAAAGGCAGGCCAATTGGTCTCTTGATTCAACTTTCCTGGCAGATGTAAGTCTGGAGAACCAGCAAGCCCTCAGTTGGATCGTTAATACCTTTACCTCGGATAATCCCTCTGACTTGAGGAAGCAGGCGAACGCACTTGCGGACGAGGCCCTTAAGGCTGGAAAATTGCCTGCTCGGGATTATGAAGGCGATAAGTATGACTTTTCAGGTAACGACGGTCTGGCTTTCATCTACCTCGCTCTACTCGAGCTGTCAGGGTATCCTGACATCAGAAGCCAGACCTCGGGCGTGCTGGGGTCAGACAATGCGGATTCAAGGGATTTTTATACTCGCGTCGGTAAAGACCTAGCTGCTTACATCCGAGCAGAAAAGGCGAAATCAGTCCCAGTCAACTACTCAGTGTTGTACCTCAATGACAACTACCAACGCGTTATCGTGCCTAACGGGGGTGGTCTCAACCCGCCCCCAACCACGGTGGTGCCTTCTTCATCGCCCGTTAGTTCACCTACGTCGTCGGACGTTCCCCCTCAACCACCCGTCACGTCAGTAACTGTTACTCCGACTGTTACGGTCACCGCGCCGACTGTGACCACCACTGTCCCAGGAGATACCACAACTGTGACTGAGACGCAGCCGGGTAAGACCACGACTGAGACTCAGCCTGATGTGACTGAGACGCAGCCGGGTAAGACCACGACTGAGACTCAGCCTGATGTGACTGAGACGCAGCCGGGTAAGACCACGACTGAGACTCAGCCTGATGTGACTGAGACGCAGCCGGGTAAGACCACGACTGAGACTCAGCCTGATGTGACTGAGACGCAGCCGGGTAAGACCACGACTGAGACTCAGCCTGATGTGACTGAGACGCAGCCGGGTAAGACCACGACTGAGACTCAGCCTGATGTGACTGAGACGCAGCCGGGTAAGACCACGACTGAGACTCAGCCTGATGTGACTGAGACGCAGCCGGTACGACCACGACTGAGACTCAGCCTGATGTGACTGAGACGCAGCCGGGTACCACGGTCACCAGCACCGCTCCAACCGTCACGGTGACGGAGACCCCGACGACGACGGCAACTGTCCCGACTGAGACCGTGACCACCACGGTGAAGCAGGGCTTCAAGCCGAACCCGGAGATCCGCACCCGTGCGGAGTTCAAGGACGGCGCGTCGCAGGTCATCGCTGGCGCCACGGTCGTAGATACGGTCTCGTACTACGGGCTGGTTGCGGGTAAGAACTACACGTTGGACGCGAAGCTCGTCGATAAGCAGGATGCGAAGCGCGTCCTGGGTACCGGTGCCGTGACCTTCAAGGCAGAAGGGACCGAGGGCGAGCTGGTGAACGGCTCCGTCAAGGTTGAGATCGCCGTGAACGAGAACGTGACGGAGCCGGTCCAGGCTGCGGTCGCGTTCGAGCGCCTGACCTCCACCGAGGTGAACGCGCAGGGCGAGGACACCGACGGCAAGAAGTCGCACGACATCGCGAAGCACGAGGACATCGCCGACGAGGCCCAGACGGTCCGTACGGTGTTCGAGCCGAGCATCGCGACGAACGCTAAGTTTGCTAATGGCTCGTCTGAGGTTGTCGCTGGCAACAAGGTCATAGACACTGTTGAGTACAAGGGCCTGGTTCCGGGCAAGGAATACACCCTCACCGCGAAGCTGATGGAGCGTCTCGGCGAGGCGGGTTCCTACCGGGCTGGTCGCGTCCTGGGTGAGGGCACCAAGACCTTCACTCCGAAGACCACCGACGGTTTCGTCGACGTCACCATCACGGTGAACGACGATGTGACCACGCCCGTCGCTGCCGCAGTGGCGTTCGAGGAGCTCACCTCCACTGAGGTCAACCGTGGTGGCAAGGACAACCCGCAGGGTGGCAACACCCCGGAGGACCGCAGCGACGACAACAAGATCGCTGAGCACAAGGACATCAACGACGGCAACCAGACCGTCGAGGGTCCGGTGACCACTCCGACGCCGACGACGTCCGAGGAATCGACCACCGAAACGACCACCACCGAGGTAACCACCACTGAGGGGACGACTGAGGCGACGACGCCGGTGGCGGAGCCGTCGACAAGCGAGACTGCTCCGAGCAGCACCCCGGTGGTGCCGCTGGTGCCGTCGAACCCTGAGGGCAAGATCGACACCAAGGTGACGGTGAACGGCCAGGCCATCGTCGATGGCAAGCCGGTGACCGTGACCGAGCAGGACGTGAACAACGGCCTGAAGGTGACCGACGAGATCACCTACTCCGGCCTTGTCGCGGGTACCAAGTACCGCTTCGAGGGCCAGCTGCAGCACGTCGAGTTCAACGAGGCGGGCGAGGTTGTGAAGGTCACCCCGGTGACCGAGGTGAAGTCCACCAACGTTGTGGCTGCGGAGAACGGCAATGGTACGGCGAGCGTCGACTTCGGCACGCTGACCGAGCTGATCCCGGGTGCGACGTACGTCGTGTACGAGCGGGCGATCCCGCTCGACGGCAACGACCAGCCGACGACTGATCCGAATGGTGAGCCGAAGGATCCGTCGAAGGACAACCGCAAGGTTGTTGAGCACAAGGATCCGAAGGATAAGGCGCAGACATTCGAGGTCGTCAAGACCCCGACCACCACGCCGACCAGCCCGGTTGCGCCGTCCACCACACCGGACAAGTGCGTGCCGGTGACCACGGTGAGCACGGTTCCGGGTACCACCGTTGCGGAGACCACTGTCCCGGGCACCACGGTTCCCGAGACCACGGTCCCGGGTACCCCGGAGACGCCGGGTTCGACCGTTCCGGGCACCACGGTGCCGGGGACCACGGCGCCGGGTACGACGGTTGCTCCGTCCACGGTTCCGGCGACCACGCTGCCTGAGCACTGCGTGACCACGACCCCTGTGGCCCCGACGACCGAGCCGACGCAGCCGACCGAGACTGTCCCGGCGCAGCCGTCGACCACGGAGAAGCCGTCCAAGGAAACCACTCCGACTGTGCCGTCGTCCACGACCACCCCGGTCGTGCCGCCGGTGGTGTGGTTCCCGAACCCGCAGATCGGCACTACCGCGGACTTCACGGGCGGTGCGAAGGAAGTGAAGTCCGGCGTAGTGGTCAACGACACGGTCAAGTACCAGGGCCTCGTCCCGGGCAAGACCTACACGCTGACCGCTGAGCTGGTGAGCAAGGATGCCTTCAACAACCTGGCGGACAAGAACGCCTACGGCGAGTCCGTTATCGGTACTGGCACGAAGACGTTCACCGCGTCGGAGACCGGCAACGGTTCCGTTGTCGTGGAGATTGCAGTCAACGAGGGCATTGACACCCCGGTTCGCGCCGCGGTTGCTTTCGAGACGCTGACCTCCACCGAGGTGAACCGCGACGGTCAGGACAACCCGCAGGGTGGCGAGACCCCGGGTGACACCTCCGACGACAACCAGATCGCTGAGCACAAGAACATCGACGACCAGAACCAGACGGTGCGCAGCCCGAAGACCCCGGGTACCCCGCCGGTCTTCGAGGGCGCCCCGGCCATCGGCACCAACGCCAACTTCGCAACTGGTTCGAAGGAGGTCGTCGCTGGCGCAACGATCGTTGACACCGTCCGCTACTCCGGCCTGGTTCCGGGCAAGACCTACACGCTGACCGCGGATTTGGTTGCCAAGTACAACGGCGCCGTGATCGGCCAGGGCGAGAAGCGGTTCACCGCTTCTGAGAACGGCTTCGGTGCGGTCGATGTCGACATCACCGTTTCCTCCTGGGTCAAGGAGCCTGTCTACGCCGCTGTCGCCTTCGAGCGCCTCACCTCGACCGAGGTCGACGTTCAGGGCAACGAGCTGCCGGAAGGCAACCGTGTTCCGGCCGAGATTGCACAGCACCGCGACATCAACGATGCCGCGCAGACCGTGATCTCCCCGAATACCAGCGAAGGCAGCGAACTTCCTCAGAACCCGGGCGTGTCCACCAACGCAGATTTCGCCAACGGCGCTGAGGTAGTCAACGGTGCGGTTGTCCGCGACGCGGTCAAGTACTGGGGCCTGGTCCCGGGCAAGACCTACACCGCAACCGCACAGCTGATCGAGCGTGTCGGGGACAAGGCGCCGTACTCCGAGGGCCGTGTCCTGGGTACGCAGTCCGTGACCTTCACCCCGGAGAACACCTTCGGCGAGATCAACGTGGATATCCCGGTGACCAACGCTGAGGGCGCTGTAATTGCGGCAGTTGCCTTCGAGACGCTGACCTCCACCGAGGTTGACCGCAACGGCAAGGACAACCCGAAGGGTGGCAACACTCCGGACGATTACTCCGACGACAACGAGATCGCTGAGCACAAGGACATCAACGACTCGTACCAGACGGTGAAGACCTCCGAGGGCGTCCCGCCGACCACGTCGCAGGAGACCCCGGGTACCTCCACTGAGGAGACCACCCCGGCTCCGGTGCCGTCTGAGACCACCACTCCGGCGACCACCACTCCGGTGCCGTCCGACGGCGGCACTTCGGACGAGGGCAGCTCCGTGGACAAGGACAAGCTCAAGTGGCTGCTGCTCATCCCGGGCTTGGGTCTGATCCCGGCTCTGCTCGGCGGTGGCGGTGGCTCCTCGAAGCCGGCTCCGAAGCCTGCTCCGCAGCCGGTCCCGTCCAAGCCTGCTCCGGCCCCGGCGCCGTCCGCCCCGGCGGGCCAGGCGCCGAAGCCGGCCGGTCAGCCGGTCCCGGCTGACAGCCCGCGTGGCGAGATCAAGCAGATCCCGTCCGGCGGCACCGCTCTTGAAGCGGATATGCCGGCCTACATCTAAGGCCGAGTAACGCGCCCGCGTCGCCCCCGGTGGCGCGGGCAAACCTTAAGGCCCCGCGTTCTCAACTTCCGTGTGGAAGGGGAGAGCGCGGGGCCTTGAGCGTCGCTAAGCAATAGCTCCTAGATGTCCCAGTCGCGCAGGATGCGGTCCACGTGGCCGGTGGCCTTGACGTTGTACTGGGCCTGCTCGACGGTGCCGCGGCCGGCGTCGTCGACAGTGATGAGGAACGTCGAGCGGATCACGCCCTGGACGACCTTGCCGTAGTTCTTCTTCTCGCCGAATGCGCCGTAGGCCTCTAGCGTGTCCTTGGTCGGGTCGGAGAGGAGCTCCACGCCAAGGTCGTGGTCGGCGCGGAACTTCGCCAGTGCCTCCGGTTTGTCGGGGCTGATGCCGATGACTTTCACGCCGGCGCCGTCGAACTGATCGAAGTTTTCTGTGAAGTCGCACGCCTCGGTGGTGCAGCCCGGGGTGTTGGCGCGCGGGTAGAAGTAGACGATCACGCGCGAGCCTTTGAAATCGGCCAGGGAGACGGTTTCGTGTTGGTCGGTGAGCAGCTCAAAAGCGGGGGCGGTGTCGCCCGTCTCAAGGCGAATGGAGTCAGTCATGCCACCCCGTTTTACACTAGGCTGGATCACCGACGGTGAAACGCCGAGTAAGACAAACTTTCCGATAGAGGAGCACTACACCAATGGCACGTGACATCCACGACATCGAACGCGACCTCGAGCGCACCCGCGGCCAGCTCGCATCCACGCTCGATGAGCTCGCAGACCGCACCAACCCGTCGAACCTCGCGGGCAATGCCAAGGACCAGGCAGCCAGCTGGCTGCAGGACGAGAAGGTGCAGAAGGTCATCGGCGGCATCGTCGTCGGTGTCGCTGCGCTGATCGGCATCAAGGCCTACAACGGCCGCAAGCGCAAGAGCGAGCTCAAGGAGCTGCAGAAGCTGCTGGCACGTCGCTAATCGACGACCTAAGGAACCCCCTAGATGTCCACAATCGTCCCCTCCGGCGCTTCGGACCCGGATCCGGAGCACACGCCCGACAACTCCGAGTACGCGCTGGAATCTCACGCCGACGTCGCCGACGAGACCGCAGAGCGCAAGCGCAGGCCGTGGTGGGTTGCAATCGCAGTGCTTGCGATCGCGCTCGTGCTCGTTCAGTTGGCGATCTACAACTTCCGCAACGACTCCGACAGGGAAGAGACGGCGCAGGAACCTTCAGCCACCGCACCGGAAGAGTCTCAAGCCCCGGAGTCCACGAAAGCCGACGGGCCGGTTGTACCGACGGAGGGTGGCTACGTCGATCCCGAAGGCGCGCAGGAGGTGCCGTACGAGCCCGCCCCGGGCCAGTTTGTCGGTTTCGAGGGGATGGCGATGAGCGTCGGCGGGGATATCGCCGCCGTCGATCCGGTCCAGTTGACTGACACCGGAGCGCTCATCCCGCCGTCGGATGTGTCGCGCCTTGGCTGGTACTCGGCGTCCGCAGTGCCGGGCGCGGATGGTGCCGTCGGATCTTCTGTGATCACCGGCCACATCAACTACCAGGGCCAGGGCGCCGGCTACGCAGCGCGGTTTGCGAACATGAACGTCGGCGACGAGTTCGAGATCTACATCGACGGCACACCGCAGACCTTCCGCGTCAGCAAGGCGCCCTACCGCCTGCCCAAGGGGTCGGACTTCCCGCCGGAGGTCAACGACTCGACCGGCCCCAACCGCCTGGTCCTGATCACCTGCGGCGGTCAGTTTGTCGGTGGCGCGCTCGGCTACGCCGACAACATCATCACCATTGCTGAACCGGTGGCACCGGCTGCACCGCAGGTGCCCCAGGAACCCGGCTCCGGCGAGCAGTACGGCGACGCGCCGGCGTACTAGGAACCGGAATGCCTACCGGCGTCCTGCACAGTGTGCGGGGCGCCGGTTTTCGTCGATATGCCATTGCGCGGGCGCCCGGCGGGGTACGCTCACGTTGAGAAGAAAGGGAATATCAATGGTGGATCATCAACCAGACCATGAACTTGAGGAGATGCGACCCAGCAAGAAGCCTCTGTGGATCGCACTCGCTGTCATCGCCGCGCTCGCATTGATCCTCACGGTCGCGGGGCCGTCGCTACGCGCAGCGCTAACATCGCACGAGGAAACCGCAGCCTCCGCGGAAGCCGACTACAACGACACCGACGTCCACTTCCTCGGCATGATGGTGCCGCACCACGAGCAGGCCATCGAGATGTCGGACGTGTTGCTGGCCTCGGACGTGGACGACGCGCAGGTGCGCGACCTCGCTCAGCGCATCAAGGACGGCCAGGAGCGCGAGAACACGCAGATGCGCACCTGGGCCGACGAGTGGGGCATCCAGGAAGATATGGAACACCACTCCAAACACATCGCTAACGGAATGTTCCACCCGGAGCAGCTCAACGAGTTTGCTTCGCTGTCTGGCGACGAGCTTCGCACAGCCTTCCTCGAAATGATGCACTTCCACCACGCGCACGTGATCAACATGACCCAGGATGAGATCGACCGGGGAGCCTACGCCCCGCTCCGGGAGATGGCGCAGGAAATGGTTGACGTGCAGACCGCCGAAATGGGGGAGATGGAAGAGCTGCTCGGCTACACGCCGAACTAGACCAGCTCGGCGCCCGCGTCCATCATCTCCTGGAGGGCGTCGGCGCCGCGCTTGTCGTCCACAGGCGAGCACATTCCGCGCAGCACCCGCACCTTGAAGCCCTCCTTCAGGGCGTCCAGCACCGTCGCACGCACGCAGTGGTCGGTCGCGATGCCGCAGACGTCGAGGTGCGTAATCCCCTGCTCGCGCAGCCACTCAGCCAACCCCTGGTCGCCTTCGTTGACACCCTCGAAGCCGGAGTAAGCCGCAGAGTAGTGGCCTTTCTTGAAAAACTGGTCGATCAGCTCGGTCTTCACCGGACCGCGAATCTGCGCGCCGTATGAGTCGGCCACGCAGTGCTCCGGCCAGGAATCGACAAAATCCGGCTGCTCAGAGAAGTGGCTGCCCGGATCGATGTGCCAATCCTGGGTGGCCACGATGCAGTCGTACTCTTGGGTGCGACTGTCCGCGGTGGATATGAGCTCGGCGATCTTCGACGCCACTTCGTCGCCGCGCGCGGTGGCCAGGGTTCCGCCGGGGCAAAAATCGTTCTGCACGTCCACGATAACAAGCGCTGTATTCATAGGGTTCAGCCTACTCTCAGGCGGGGTGGAGTGGGGTGATTGTCCAACTTCGTGTGACGTGTTCGATGGGGGGCGATGTCTTTTCGGCCATTTTTTGGCCACCAAACGTAAAATAGCCCGGTCGGGGTTGCGATATCACCCCGACCGGGCCTTTTGGTGCGCCATCAGGGAATCGAACCCCGAACCCACTGATTAAGAGTCAGTTGCTCTGCCAATTGAGCTAATGGCGCGTATTTGGTTGTTTCCGTTGCTCTCGGCAACGAGGAGAAACTTTAGCACCGACGCTGCTCAGCGTGAAATCGCCAGGTCAGGGGCGAGAAAACGTCGTGAAGCATGAGGTGTTACGGCTCCTGGCGAGGATAGTGGTTTTTCGGCGTTAAGGGGATACAGTGTTGGGAATTGAACGTACCTGGTCATGTGAGGGGTAGGCATTGGGTCACCGTCGAGTGGTGCGCGGTTTCGCGCTGGTAGCTGTTGCGGCATTGCTGGCGTCGTGCACGATTGGGGACGGCGGGCGCCTCGAGCCCGCAGCCCACACCACTTCGGCTACCACGACGCAGAAGGACATGCCGCGCCCGCCACAGATCAACGTGGCCAACGGGGAAACGGGTGTGGAACCCGTCGATCCGGTGACAGTGTCGTCATCCGCGGGGCTGGCCTCAGTGACCATGACCAACGAAAGCGGAAAAGAGGTCGAGGCGGAGTTTAACGCGGACAAATCCGAGTGGACCACCACCGAGCCGCTGGGCTACGGGCGCACCTACACTGTGGAGGCCCGCGACACCGAGGGGCAGAAGGTGGTGTCCACGTTCACCACCCTCTCGCCGGACGCGACGGTGAACGCGTACGTTGGGCCGCTCGACGGCGCCACTGTCGGCGTCGCTCAAGCGGTGACTATCCGTTTCGACAGCGCCATCAAGGACACTAAGGCCGTCGAGGACCTCATTGAGGTCACAACGTCCAACGACACCGACGGCGCGTTCTTCTGGCTTGACCCGTACGAGCTGCGGTGGCGGCCCAAGGAATATTGGGAGCCAGGCACCGACGTCAGCGTGAAGGTCAACCTCTACGGCCAAAAACTGGGCAACGGCCTGTACGGGGCCCAGGATTCGGAGACGAACTTCACCATCGGCGACAAGGTTGAAACGGTCATCGACAACGCCGACAAGATGCTGCGTGTCTACGCCAACGGGGAGCTGGTGAAGGAATTCCCCGTCTCCCTTGGCACCGACAACGTCCACGACACCCCGAGCGGCACGTACGTCGTCGGCGACGAGCACGAGAAGCTGACCATGGACTCGCGCACGTACGGCCTCGCCTTGGACGCCGGCGGCTACGTCACGCCCGTGGACTACGCCACGCAGCTGTCCTACTCCGGCATCTACGTCCACTCCGCCCCGTGGGCGATCGGCGCGCTGGGCAGCTACAACCAGTCCCACGGCTGCATCAACGCGTCCTACGACAACGCCCAGTGGTTCCAGAACTACGTCAAGCGCGGCGACCCGGTGGTGGTGAAGAACACCGCCGGCGGCACGCTCACGCCTTACGACGGCCTGGGGTACTGGAACCTCGATTGGGAGCAGCGCTCCGGTGGTTCGGAGGAGCCGCTCTACCCTTAAGCGTGGGTTTCGGCAGTGTACACGGGGTAGTCCGTGTAGCCCTTCTCCCCGCCGGTGTAGAAGGTCGACTCGTCCGGTGCGGTCACCGGCAGCCCCTCCTTCCAGCGGCGCACCAGGTCCGGGTTCGAGATTGCCAGCCGGCCCACTACGGCGGCATCGCCGTGCTGCACCAGCCGCTCGGCCGCCTCACGGTCGGTGAGGTGGCCGAAGCCATGGTTGAGGATGACGCGCGTGCGACCGTTCGCGCGGGCGCGACCGATCAGATCGGTCATCACCTCCCCCGCGGGCTCTGCGTGCATGAATGAGACGTAGGCGAGGCCGAGGTCGGCGGTGGCGTCCAGCAGCCCGCCGTAGGTGGCTACAACGTCGGCCGCATCCACTTCCTCAATGCCCTGAATGTTGTTCTGCGGGGAGAGGCGGATACCCACGCGATCCGCCCCGATCTCGTCCGCCACCGCACGCACAATCTCTTCCACGAGCCGGAACCGCTTCTCGGGGGACCCGCCGTAGGCATCCTCCCGCAGGTTCGAATTCGGTGACAAGAACTCGTGCAGCAGGTAGCCGTTCGCGCCGTGGATTTCCACGCCGTCCATCCCGGCGTCGATGGCGTTTCGGGCGGCGTGGCGGAACTCGTCGATAATGCCTGGTAGCTCATCGGTGTCCAGTGCGCGCGGCACCGGGCAGTCCTTACGCGATTCGAAGTCGCGCACCGCCGTGCCAGACGCCACCGCGGACGGCGCGACCGGCTGCGTCCCCTCCTGCAGGCTGGCGTGGGACAGGCGCCCGGCGTTCATCACCTGCATGAAGATTCGCCCGCCGGCCTCGTGCACAGCATCGGCGACGCGCCGCCACCCGGCAATCTGCTCCGGGGTGTCGATGCCCGTCTGACCGGGGAAGGCCCGGCGGGTGACCGTGGGGAAGACACCTTCGGTGACGACGAGGCCGAACGAGGCGCGCTGCGAGTAATACGTCTCGTGCAACTGGGTGGGCACTCCGTTGCGCCCCGCGCGCGAGCGCGTTAGCGGAGCCATAACGATGCGGTTTTGCAGGGTCAGGCGGCCGAGTTCCAGGGAATTAAAGACGGAAGTCATGCGCCTCGCAACGCGAAAGGCGCGCGAACTATTCCGCGCATTCCGCCGGAACGGAAGAACCCCGCAACCTGTTTGGGCAGGTTACGGGGCATCTTTGGGTGGCTGACGGGGCTCGAACCCGCGACACCCAGGATCACAACCTGGTGCTCTACCAGCTGAACTACAGCCACCATCGCTGCTTTGCAGCGGGATCTACCTTAGCCCTTCACGGTGCTTTCACAAAAACGGCTGGTAGGCGTCGGTTGCGCCTGAGGCGGCGTCGGCAGCGGTCTGAGAATCCGGCCGGGGGGGGCACGAAGACGGCGCTTCGGGCGGTAGTAGTCCAGCTCGCGGATGGACTCCACAATATCCGCCAGCGCCCGGTGCGCCATGCCCTTCTGCGGCTGGTTGTAGTAGGCCTTGGGGAACCAGCGGCGGGACAGCTCCTTGACCGTGGAGACGTCGATCATGCGGTAGTGCAACGCGGCGTCGAGACGCGGCATCTGCGCGCGGATGAACGTGCGGTCTGTGGCAATCGAGTTGCCCGCCAGCGGCGCGGGATGCGCAGGGTCGCAATGCTTCTCGACGAGCGCGAGCACCGCATCCTCCGCCTCCGCGAGACTGACGGTGGACGCCTTGATGTCGTCGAGCAGCCCGTTGTCGGAGTGCATCTGCGTGACAACATCGTCCATCTCAGCGAGCTCGGCGTCGGTGGCGTGGACAACCAGGTCCACGCCCTCGTCGATGATGTTCAGCTCGGCGTCGGTGACCAGGGCAGCGACCTCCACGATGACGTGGCGGGCGGGGTCGAGCCCCGTCATCTCCAAGTCCACCCAGACGATGCGGTTGTCTTTGGCGGGAATGTCCATTTATTCCTCTCCCATCTGTGCGTAGAACTTGCCCATGATCGGCGGTAACACGCCGCGCGGGGCGTAGTTGGAGACCACATCCATGGCCTTTCCTAGCGGGCCGGGCACGATGCGGCGGCGGTTCTTGCGCATCGCGTTGATGGTGTCGGCGGCGCAGGACTCGTAGGTGGTCCACAGAAAATCCGGCACGACCTTATCCACGATGGACTGCTCTTCTTCCGGGATGTACGCCTCGCGCACCGGGCCCGGGGCGAGCAGCGTGACGTGCACGCCGGAATCCTTCAGCTCGTAGTGCAATGCCTCGGTGAACATGTTTACCCCGGCTTTGGTGAACACGTAGGTGGCGTTGTTCGGAATCGGCAGGTTGCCGGCCGCGGAACCGACGTTGCACAGCGCCCCCTCGCCGCGCGGGACCATCTGGTCCAACACGGCCTTGGTGATGCGGAACACCGCAGTGGCGTTGAGGTTGAACTGGTTGGTCTCGTACCCCCAGTCCTGGGCCATGAACGGGCCGAAGCTGGCGATACCGGCTGAGTTGACGCAGATAGACACCGTGCGGTTTTGGATGTGCTGCACTAACGCGTCGACGTCGCGCTGCTTGGACAAATCCCCAGCGAAGATTTCGACATCGATGCCGTGGGCGTGCGACAGCTCGTCGCCAAGCTGCTGCAGCACTTCCTGGCGCCTGGCTACGAGGATGAGGTTGTGGCCCTCGGCGGCGAGCTGGCGTGCGATCGCCTCGCCGATGCCTTGGCTCGCGCCGGTGATCAGCGCGAATGAGCCGGGTGCGGGTGCGGGAAAACTCATGGGCTCGAATCTACCCGCCCGCGATCTCGCGCAGCGCGGCCGTGTGGCCTTCAAACGCCTGCGCGCCGGTTGCGGTGAGCGTGACCCACACCGTGTCCTTCGCTCGGGACGAGCCGTACTCGCGGAAGCGCGTGATGTAGCCGTGCTCCTCCAGCCTGTCCAGCTGCTTCGACAGCGCCGAATCCGACAGGTCCACCTTGTCCTTCAGGGCTCCGAAGCGCATCTCATGGCGGGAGGTTTGCTTCTCGACGGCGCCAGCGTGATACAACGCCGCGCAGATCTTCAACCTGGCCAGGGGGTGAATGACGGGGTCGATGGCAGAGGCGTTCATCGGCGCTTTTCCCCGTAGACCATCACGGCCGTGAACACGATGGCGACGACCACGCCGACGATCACCCCACCGACCACGCTTCCTTCTGGGACGAACCAGATCGGCGACATGGCGAGAAATGGGGCGAGAGCGGCGGCCCAGTTGGTTTTGGGATCCTCCTGGATCGGCTGCTTCATACTCGGGCGTACGTTGCGTTTGTTGTCCCAGATGGCCAGCGCGATGCAGGCGATGACAATGAGCACGAACAGCACCCACCAGTACTTCCAGCCGATGATCGTGCCGGCGAACATGATGCCGACACTGGTGCCGAGGATCGCGTAAACCCACGTCGGGATGTGTTTGCGCTGGGTTTCGTGCTCGATCCCGTCGATCTGCGCGAGGGCAGCGCGAGCCTCTTCTTGGGAGATCGGGTTGTTTGCCATATGGGCAAGTGTGGCACTTTCCGGAGAGGAAAGCAAGGGGGTGCGCACGATTTGACATTTCGGACGGGCGTGCAGCTATAAACCCGCGGGTAGGAGATGTATTGCTTTTGGCTAATGTGAAATCGTGCGCGCGCCGGGCCTTAGATCTCGTGCATCTCCTGGTCCTTCGTCTCCGGCGCGGAAATGATGGCCACCAGGGAAATGACGGTGACAACGACCAGGTAGAAGCCCACCGCCTGCGGCCCGTATCTCGCGCTCAGGGCCGTTGCAATGAACGGCGCGACGGCGGCGCCCAAGATGGAAGCGACGTTGTACGCGATGCCGGAGCCGGTGTAGCGCACGCGGGAGGGGAACAGCTCCGGCAGGATCGCGGACATCGGGCCGAAGATGAAGCCCATCAGGATCATGCCGATAAACAGAAAGATCCCGAGCGAGGTCGTGGTGTACGTCTCTGGGTTGAGCAGCCACTTGAAACACAGCCCGTAGATGATGATCGCGGCGGAGGTCAGCCCCAGCGTCGGGCGGCGGCCGTAGGTGTCCGCCAGGTGCGCAGAGACCGGGATGCCGAGCATGAAGCCGAAAATGCAGACGAGCTGCAGCTTCAGGAAGGTGGGGTAGGCGATCCCCAGGCCGACGCCCTCTTCCGCGGAGCCGATGCCGTAGGAGAGGAACCAGGTGGTGACCAGGTAAAACAGCGTGTAGCAGCCGACCATGATGAACGTGCCCTGGATCAGCGGCTTCCAGGCCGTCTTAAACACCTCGGCAAGAGGGGACGCCGCCTTCTGATCGTTCTGCTCCACGTGCTGGAACACCGGCGTCTCTTCCACCTGCAGGCGCACCCACAGGCCGATGATGACCATGACGGCGGACAGCAAGAAGGGGATGCGCCAACCCCAGCGCATGAACGCACCCTCGAAGTCGCCGGTGGTGTGGCCGAGGGTGGTGACCAGGATGAGGAATAGGCCGTTAGCCAGCAAGAAGCCGAACGGTGCGCCGAGCTGCGGCCACATGCCGGCCCAGGCGCGCCGGCCCTTCGCGGCGGTCTCGGTGGAAAGGAGCGCTGCGCCGGACCACTCGCCGCCTAGGCCCAGTCCCTGGCAGAAGCGCATGAGCGCCAGCAGCGCCGGGGCCCAGATGCCGGCGGTTGCGTACGTGGGGAGCAGGCCGATGATGAATGTGGCGATGCCCATGGTCAGCAGCGCACCGACCAGGGTCGCCTTGCGGCCCACCTTGTCTCCGAAGTGGCCGAACAGCACCGAGCCCAGCGGGCGCGCGATGAAGGCGAGGCCGAACGTAGCGAAGGAGGACAGCAGCGCGACGGTGCTGGATTCTGATTTGGGGAAGAAGAGGAACGGGAAGACGGCCACGGCGGCGGTGGCGTAGACGTAGAAGTCGTAGAACTCGATCGTGGTGCCGATGGTGGAGGCAAGCCGGACGCGACGGCGTTCCTCTGGAGTGGTTTCCCTAATCGCGGCCGGTGCCGCCGGCTGGGGTATTGAGCCGTGTTCGACGCTCGTTGTCATGTCCCGTCCTTTGCGTTCCACTGTGTGGGAGGAGGCTCCCATTGAGTGGATTGAATGTATCACACAGTGAGATGGTCGTTCCAAATCGGGTTATGGGACGGAGCCGTTTTGTGCAAGTTAACAACTTGAACGCATGTCAGATATTGAACCCGCTGGTCAGGGGGTTATAAGCGGCTGGTTATGTAAGTTCGTACAAAACCCGGGCCTAGCGGCCCACAGAAAGCGCCCGCGGAACGCAAAACGGCCCGCCGCTTTGATGCGGAGGGCCGTGGGAACCTGGCAGGCCGGCAGGAGCAGGCAGGAGCAGGTCCGCGTCGTGTTCGGGCTACTCGCCGGAGACGTCACCGTCGCGGACGGTGCCCTCTACCTGGTCGGTGCGCTCTTCGGTGTTCGGGTGCTCGTCCTTGTGGCCGGAGCCAGTCTGAAGGGTCTCGTCCTCGGCGTTTTCGAAGTCGTCCACAGAGCTGAAGTTGGTCGGGGCGTTGCCGATGCGGGCGGTGCCGGCGTCGATAAGCTTGTCCAGCTCGGACTCGGTGCTGTCGGAAACGTTGCTGTCGATGTTGTCAGCCATTAGTTCTTCCCGTCCCTTTCAAAGTCGTTGTCCTCGCCGGTTTCCTGCACGGACGCGTCAGCGTCCGGGTCGGAGAGGTTGTTGATGCTGTCTTCGTCGACCGGGGAGTTCTTCTCTTCAGCCATGGTGTGGCCTCCTTACTTCACAAACGTGTACGTCCCACTGTAGGTGCGATCGAACAACCGCTGCAGGAAACCCCTCTTGACCAGGGAAACGAAAGCGCCCCAGCAGGATTAGGGCCGTGCAGATGGGTGGCGTCAACGGTTGAACTTGGCCTTTAGAGCGTCCAAGTCATGGTCGCTGGCGGGGATCTCATCGGCAGCGAAGCACTTGCGGAAGCTGCCGAGGTGATTCGGATAGACGTCTTTGCCGGAGCCGGCAGCGCGGATTTTGCTATGTGGGCTACATACTGGTGCGATTCGGTTGCCGAAGTACTTCACAGCCCACTGGAATTCTTCGAAGCCGGGGTCATATTTGAAACCGGCGATACGTCCAAGAAGTGCACAGATCCAGTCGGCGCACTGCACCGTTTGGTAGAGGTGGCTTTCCACCTCCAGCGGTGGTTCGAGGAGCTTGTCAGCATCTTGATGGGAGAACATAAAGGCTGCGCAAGCTGCGAAGATTTCCATTCGCTCCTTGGGGCCCTGCTTGTCCAGGATTAAAATGTGCCGTTCGTGCTCGGGTAGCGACCAATTGACGCGCTGGATGAGCTGTTTCATAGCGTGGTCGTACCGTGAAGATTCGTTTTCTCCAGTCGCATCGTTCGACCCGCGTGGCTTCTCTTGCCCGTAGAACACTATTTTGGCATCGAGGTCTTCGAGTTTGCGAAGGAGACGGTTGATCATCCATCGCACCTCCGTATATCGCTGTACGTTTTGTGTGGTGAGAAGAGTCGCACCTTTCTTCTCCCACTCCTCGACCCGCTTACCCTTAGCAATGACCTTGGCGTCGATTTCGGCCTTGAGCCCTGTCTCCTTGATGTGGCGGAATGTCCCTGACAGTTGACGGACGTTGTGGGCTGGAATGATGAATCCGCCTATCCCGAATACAGGGTGGGTCTTATAGCTTGGGTCGTTTCGCGAGATGTAGGCGCCGTTGTGGCCGAACTCGTCGAAGTAGCCGATGTACATTCTGCCTCTCAAACACGAAAGCTCGTGCTTTCGCACGAGCCTCGGAAGTGGAGCACCATAGTGCGTCCATGGCCAACGCTAGCGTGCCTGATAGTTGTTGTGCAACTGGGGTGAACTTTGATGGTGCCAGCATAGGAACCAGCTCCGACATATGGGTTGGCGTTCTCGAACAGGCGACGTTGCGAGTATGGTCGAGTTTGCTGAAACCCCGTCTGACCAGGGAAATGGAAAGCGCCCCCAGCAGGATTCGAACCCGCGACCAGCCGGGTAGAAACCGGATGCTCTAATCCACTGAGCTATGGAGGCAATGCCCGCTCATTGTAGTTATGGCTCGGCCCAGCGCGAAAGTAGGGTAAGCGACATGACTGCACCTGCCAGCAAACGCACCGTTTCCCCCGCGTGGCCGCTGTATCTGGCCGCGCTCGCCGTCGCGGCCGTGGTGGCTGGGGCGGTGGGAGAGGCGTTCTCGGGCGGCTCGCTCGCGGAGCTGGGCATCCCGGACCCCGGGCTAGCCACCACGTTCGGGCTTCCGGCGCTGCGTGGTGTGGCGTGGCTGCTCATTGCGCTGGCGGCGGGCTCGTTTCTGCTCACCGCCTTCCTCATCCCGCCGAAGCAGCAGGGCGACGACCTCAACGGCGCGCGCCTGACTGTGGACGGGCACATCGCCTCGCGCACCGGCGCCCACGCGAGTGCGGGGGTTGCGCTGATCGGCCTGGCGATGATCCCGCTGGTGCTTTCCGACGTCTCCGGCCAGCCGCTGCGCACGGTTCTTTTCGAGGCCGCGGCGTGGTCGCAGGCGTTAGACCAGGTGGCGGACGCGCGGGTGTGGCTCATCGTCGCCGCGTTCGCCACAGCTGTTGCCGTGGGCGGCTACGCGGCGACCAGCTGGTGGTCCCAGGTGGCGCTGTTCATCGGCTCGATCGTGGTCATCATGCCGATTGCGCTGACCGGCCACTCCGCGACCGGCGGCGCCCACGATTACGGCACGAATTCGCTGATCTGGCACCTGGTGGCCATGCTGCTCTGGGTCGGCGGGCTAATGGCGCTGGTGGCGCATGCTTTACGACGTGGCCCCGGCCTTGCCGCCGCTACCCGCCGGTACTCGCGGATAGCGTTGTTCGCCATCGTGGCCATGGCGGTTTCGGGTGTGATCAACGCCCTGGTGCGGGTGCGCCTGGAGGATCTGACGCAGTACGCCTACGGCTGGGTGCTGATTGTCAAAACCGCCGGCATTATCGTCCTCGGCCTCATCGGCTTTATCCACCGCGAGCGCACCATCCCGCAGCTGGGCTCCCGTTCAGGTGCGTTCACGCGTTTGGCCGCGGGGGAGGTGCTGCTCATGGCGGCCGTGTCCGGCTTGGCTGTCACGCTCGGCCGCACGCCGCCCCCGCCACCGCTGGACCCGAACCTGACCCGCATGCAGATCCAGATGGGCTACAACTTGCACGAGCCGCTGAGCTGGTCCAACTGGCTCACGCAGTGGCGCCCGGAGCTGCTGTTTAGCGCCATTGCGGTGTTGTTGGCCGTCTATTATCTGCACCTGGTGCGCCGGGTGGAGGGCTGGCCTGTGGGCCGAACCGTGTGGTGGCTGCTGGGCTGCGCAACAACTGTTGTCACCCTGAGCTCCGGGGTTGGCATGCATATGCCCGCCTCATACTCCGCGCACATGACGGTGCACATGATCCTGTCCATGGGCGTGCCGGTGTTCTTGGTGCTCGGCGCGCCGCTGACCCTTGTACGTGCGGCTTACCCGGCCGGAGAGTTCAACCCGCGGCTGTGGGCGGAGAGTTTCCAGCGCTCGAAATTCTTACGCGTGGTCACGTTCTCGCCGGTGTCCACCATCCAGTTTTTGGTGTTCTTCTACGCCATGTACGTCATCGAGCCGCTGTACGAGCTCATGATTTCGGAGCACGCTGGCCACGTCATCATGAACGCCGTGTTCCTCCTGTCCGGGTACTTCTACTTCTGGGAGCTCATCGGCCCCGACGAGATTGCTGGCCGCCCGAGCGCCAAGGTGCGTCTGCTCTGGCTGTGGGTGTCCATGCCGTTCCACCTGTTCATGGGGGTCTACCTCATGCAGCTTGGCTCGGTGATGGGGGAGGAGTTCTACCGTTCCCTGGACCTGCCGTGGCACCCGGATTTGCTGGACGTGCAAAAGGCGGGTGGGGGCATCGCTTGGGCGTCCGGTTCGTTCCCGCTCGTGATCGTCTTCGGCGAACTGTTCATGCGGTGGTGGCGCGAAGACAAGGCGGAGACGGTTGAGTCCGACCGTCTCGCGGACGAATCCGACGACGAAGAATGGCGCCGGTACAACGAGATGCTCGCGCAATTTAGGGGCCGCTAGCTGCGGATTGTGAATTTCTCAGGTTCAGTTATCCACAATTCGCCCGAGGTCTTTTTTCTCTGTTTGTTTCGTGCGACTCTGCTCGTGCAGGGGGCGTTTGCTTAGCGACGACCGCTTCGCCCCCTCACCTGAACACCACACGCACACTCACAGAGAGGGGCCTGAACCAATGGCCAATATTGACTACACCGTGATCGGCAACCTCACCGCAGAGCCGTTTTTCAAGCGTTTCGACTCGGGCAGCACCGTGCTGCGCTTCCGCGTCGCCACCTCCGATACCAGGAAAGTCGACAACAACGGGAAGGAAGAGTGGGAGGACTTCAACCAGTTCTACGTCGACGTCGAATGCTGGGGGCTCTGGCGGTCAACGCCGGAGCGTCGCTACGCAAGGGATTCCCGGTCGTTGTCGTAGGCAAGCTCGTCCACGATTACTGGGAGGAAAAGGCAGACGACGGCAGCCCGATCATGCGCTCGCGCGTGAAAATGAAGGCCCGCCACATCGGCTTCGACATGTCCCGTTTCCAGGTCAACTCCGTGCGAGCGACCGTCTCAAGCAACGCGATCGACGGCCACGAACCCCCCAAGGTGATGGACGCCGAAGCGCTGGACAAGAAGCTCAACGGCGACAACGCCAACCAGAACGTGGGGCGCGGCAGCGCCGAGCCGCAGGACGGCTGGAACGCACTGCCCGAGGATCCCGCGCAGGAGCGCCGCATGAGCGCCGAGGACTTCCGCCGCGGCGACGACGCACCGAGCTTCGCCGATTCGGCAGGTGAGGAGGAGCTTGCCGGAGCTCCGGCTCAACGCGGCGCCCCTTTCTAAACCGCCCCTGCTGAACGGGCACCCCGCCGCGCCGAATGCTTCCTCGGAGTCGGCGGGGCACTTGCCCGCGTGATGTACCCTAAGTGCGGCATTTACCTCCGCACTCACCAACAAAGGGGAATCGTAGTGGCTGAGTTCATCTACACGATGAAAAACGTCCGCCGGGCCATCGGCGACAAGGTCATCCTGGACAACGTCACCATGGCGTTTTACCCCGGCGCCAAGATCGGCGTCGTGGGCCCGAACGGCGCCGGCAAGTCGTCGCTGCTCAAAATCATGGCGGGCATTGACCAGCCGAACAACGGCGAGGCGTTCCTCCAACCGGGCGCGACCGTGGGCATCCTGCTGCAGGAGCCGCCGCTGAACGAGGAGAAGACCGTGCGCGGCAACGTCGAGGAAGGCCTCGGCGAGCTGTTTGAGAAGAAGCAGCGCTTCGAAGAGATCGCCGAGGAGATGGCGACCAACTACTCCGACGAGCTCATGGACGAGATGGGCAAGCTCCAGGAGGAGCTGGACGCCGCCGACGCGTGGGAGATCGACTCCAAGATTGAGCAGGCTATGGAGGCGCTGCGCTGCCCGCCGTCGGACGCGCCGGTGACCAACCTGTCCGGTGGCGAGCGGCGTCGAGTAGCGCTTGCGAAGCTGCTGCTGAGCGAGCCGGACCTGCTGCTGCTGGACGAGCCCACTAACCACCTCGACGCGGAGAGTGTGCTGTGGCTGGAGAAGCACCTGCAGACCTACCCGGGCGCGGTGCTGGCCATTACCCACGACCGCTACTTCCTGGACAACGTCGCGGAGTGGATCTGCGAGGTCGACCGCGGCAAGCTCTACCCGTACGAGGGCAACTACTCCACCTACCTGGAGAAGAAGGCTGAGCGCCTCGAGGTCGCCGGCAAGAAGGACCAGAAGCTGCAGAAGCGCCTGAAGAAGGAGCTGGACTGGGTCCGCTCCTCCCCGAAGGCCCGCCAGGCCAAGAACAAGGCCCGCCTGGAGCGCTACGAGGAGATGGCGGCAGAGGCCGAGCAGTACCGCAAGCTCGACTTCGAGGAGATCCAGATCCCGACCCCGCCGCGCCTGGGCAACAAGGTCGTCGAGGTAGAAAACCTGGACAAGGGCTTCGACGGGCGCGTGCTTATCGACGACCTGTCGTTCACCCTGCCCCGCAACGGCATCGTCGGCGTGATCGGCCCCAACGGTGTGGGCAAGTCCACGCTGTTCAAGACCATCGTGGGCCTGGAGGAGGCCGATTCCGGCTCCGTGGAGGTCGGCGAGACGGTGAAGATCTCGTACGTGGACCAGAACCGCGAGAACATCGACCCGGAGCAGACCGTCTGGGAGGTCGTCTCCGACGGCCTGGACTACATCCACGTCGGCCAGAACGAGATGCCCTCGCGCGCCTACCTGTCCGCGTTCGGCTTCAAGGGCCCGGACCAGCAGAAGCCGTCGAAGGTACTCTCCGGCGGTGAACGCAACCGCCTGAACCTGGCGCTGACGCTGAAGCAGGGCGGCAACCTGATCCTGCTGGACGAGCCCACCAACGACCTAGACGTGGAAACGCTGGGCTCGCTGGAAAACGCGCTGCAGAACTTCCCGGGCTGCGCTGTGGTGATCTCGCACGACCGCTGGTTCCTGGACCGCACGTGCACCCACATCCTGGCCTGGGAGGGCAACGTGGAAGAAGGCAAGTGGTTCTGGTTTGAGGGTAACTTCGGCGACTACGAGGCGAACAAGATCGAGCGCCTCGGCGAGGAGGCGGCGAAGCCGTCCCGCGTCACCCACCGCAAGCTCACCCGCTAGGAGCACTCATGGCCGACAACGTTCACATCCACACGATCCCAGTGCGCTGGGGCGACTTCGACCGCTACGGGCACGTGACCAATTCCGCGTACATCGAGCTCGCCCAGGAGGCGCGGCTGGCGTTCGCGCAGGAGTTTTTCTACTCGCAGGGCCACGAATTCGTGGTGTTCGTGCGCCGCCTCGAGGTGGACTACGTGCGCCCGATCCTGCCAAGCACGACGCAGGTGACGGTGGAAACGCAGGTAGCCAACGTGGGCAACACGTCGTTCACCACCCGCCAGGAAATCAAGGATGCGCAGGGCAAGGTCTGCTGCGTCATCGACTGCGTGCAGGTCACGGTGGACACCACCACGACTTCTCCGCGCGAGATCACGCAGAAAGAGATCGGCATCCTCTCCAAGACTGCTGGGGATTAAGTGGTCGAAGTTCACATCGATGAGGGTGCGCGCGGGCTGATCGCGCTGCTCACGCGCGCCCTCGCGCTCGATACCCAGGCCGTCGCGCGTATCCAGGAGGTGGGTGAGGGGCAGCTCGACGTCTTTGTCACCACCCCCTTCGACGCCATCGCTTCTCGACGTACCTTGGGCTCCACCACCCACCCCGGCGCCGCCGTCTCAGCTCAGGACATGTTGGAGGCGCTGCGCGACGGCCGCACCGAGGTGGGCCCGGCCCGCGACGCCGCCTGGCCGGGTGCGCTGCCGCCCGCGAGCGGGTTCACCGCCCGCGAAGATATCCCCATCGGGGTTGCGCGGCGCCTAGCGGGCGAGGGGCGCAACCTCGCCCGGCAGTTCTCCGGCCCGGCCGGCCCGCCGCGATCCCTGCTCGACGGGGTGGTGCTCACCGCCGACGCGGACAGCAACCAGCCGGTGGAGATCCCCATGCGGATGATTTTCGCCTGCACCGTGCTCGGCCTCATCCCCGGCTTCGAGGCCCCCGCGGAGATTCCCCGCCACCTGCGCGTGGCCACCGCGGGCAGCTGGGTGCGCCTGGACGCGCCGTTCGGCTCGGTCTACCGCAGTAGCAGGCCGAACCTGCTGTTCTAGTTAGTAAGCCCGCGGGCCCTGGTTGATCATCATGTAGGCAACCCGCTGCATGTGGTTCCACATCTGGGCGCGGTAGGCGGGCGGCAGCTCGTCGTCAGAAAACTGCTCCATGGAGTTGCCCATGAGCTCCAACCAGCGGTCCGCCTCCGCCTCGCCGATGGGGAAGGGGAAGTGGCGCCGCCGCAGCATCGGGTTGCCGCGCTGCTCCTGGTAGGTGCGCGGCCCGCCCCAGTACTGGGCGAGGAACCAGCGGAGGCGGTTCTGCGCGCCCTCCCAGTCGTCGTCCGGGTACATCGGGCCGATGAGGTCGTCGCGTTTGACTTGGGTGTAAAACCCGTCGACGAGGCGGCGGAAGAAGGGCTCGCCACCGACGGCGTCGTACAGCGTGTGCTCGTTATCCATTGTTCTCCATGTTCTGTACCAGCACGGAATCCATCGGCGTGAGCACCACGTTCTCCTGGTGCAGCGCGGCGAGGATGCGGTGATTCATGTGGCGGGCCACGGTCCACTGCTCGCCCGGCATCGTCTGCACGGCCAGGCGGAAGGACACGTAGGTCGGGTTGAACTCGCTGGGGCCCAGCATCTGCGGGGTGCCCATGACAAGGTCGCGGACCTCCGGGTCCTGGCACGCAGCGGTGGCGGCATCCTCGATGACGCGCGAGACCTTGTCCGGGTTGGCCATGAGCGACACCGGGATCTGCAACCGCGCCGTGGAGAAGCGGGCGGAGTGGTTGCCCACCAGGTCGATGTCGCCGTTGCGGACGTGCCACAGCGCGCCGTCGATGTCGCGGATGGTGGTGATGCGCAGCGACATTTCCTCCACGTCGCCCACGACGTCGCCGACCTGGATGGTGTCGCCCACGCCGAACTGGTTCTCAATGAGGATGAACATGCCGGAGAAGAAGTCCTTCACCAGCGACTGGGCGCCGAAACCGATGGCCACGCCGACCACACCGGCCGACGCGATGAGCGGGGCCACGTTCACACCGAGCTGGTCCAGCACGGCGAGCGCCGCCCACGTCCAGATCACAATCGCGGCCACGGAGCGGCCGACGTTGCCCAGGGTCTTCATGCGCTGCTGGCGGCGAGCCTCCTGCGCGCGGTATTGCGGGGTGTCCTCCGCCGCCGTGGAGAGCAGTGGAGTGCGCTCGATGCCGTGGCGGGTAGCTCGGCGGATGATGCCGCGCGCCAGCCAACTTAAGATCAGCGCGACCACGAGGATCAGCAGAATCTTCAACGGGCGCTCGATGAACATTTCATGCGTGTCAGGGTTGTTCCACCAGTTGGTCACACCGGTGACGGCTTCATCGACCTTCTCGGTCGTGTCTTTTTGTGTGGTTTGAGCATTCATCGGAGCACGAGTCTAGTGCATAAAAATGCGCGCTGAATGGACAGCTTGGTCTACTGTCTGGGGGCATGACTGGATTTGCCACCGACGCCATCCATGCCGGATACGACCCCGATAGCCTCTACGGGCCGATCAACACGCCGATCTACGCCTCCACCACCTTCGCCCAGGACGGGTTGGCGCAGCTGCGCGGCGGCTACGAGTACACCCGCGTGGGGAACCCCACCGTGACCGCGCTGGAGAAGGCGGTGGCAGCGCTCGAGGGCGCCGAGTACGCCGTGGCGTACTCCTCGGGCATGGCGGCTATCGACGTTATCCTGCGCGTCCTGCTCAAACCCGGCGACCACATCGTGGTGTCCAACGACGCCTACGGCGGCACCTACCGCCTGATCCAGCAGGTATTTACCCAGTGGGGCGTGGAAAACACCGTGGTAGACATGACCAACCCGGACGAGGTCGCCGCGGCGGTGCAAGACAACACCAAGGTCATCTGGGTGGAGACACCGACGAACCCGATGCTGGACATCGTGGACATCGAAGCGATCGCCGGGGTGAAGCAGCAGGCCACGCTGGTGGTGGACAACACCTTCGCCTCCCCGTACCTGCAAAAGCCCTTCGACCTGGGGGCGGACGTAGTGGTGCACTCCACCACGAAGTACATCGGCGGCCACTCGGATGTCGTCGGCGGCATCGTCTGCGGCGACGACGCGCGCGTGCCCGGCTTCCACGAGCAGCTGCGCTTCTTCTTCGGCTGGGTGGGCGCGAACCCCTCGCCGTTCGACACCTACCTCACCGGCCGCGGCCTGAAAACGCTCGCCGTGCGCATGGACAAGCACTGCGACAACGCCGAGGCCGTGGCAGCGTTCCTGGACGCCCAACCGCAGGTCGCGCGCGTGTGCTACCCGGGCTTGGAGTCCCACCCGGGGCATGAGACCGCCAAGAAGCAGATGACCCCTTCGGCGGCATGGTCTCCGTGCTGTTCCAGACCACCGAGCAGGCTAAGGCATTCTGTAAGTCCACCACACTGTTCTGCCTGGCGGAATCCCTCGGCGGCGTGGAGAGCCTGGTTGAGCACCCCGCCACCATGACCCACGTGTCCGTCGCGGGCTCCGCTCTCGAGGTGCCGGGCGAGCTCGTGCGCATCTCCGTGGGCATTGAGGAGGAGGCTGACTTGATCGCCGACCTCGAGCAGGCGCTGGCGAAACTCTAGTTTGCCGTGGCGTCGACCTCCCGGTTGCGCACCGCGCGGGCGATGCGGTCCTGGCCCTCGGCGACGACGCGCTTGAGGCCGGCAGGGGCGTCGCTAAGCAGAAGCTCATTCGCCTTGTCGACGGCACCTGCGGTCACATCCCACCTCGGGTACATGCCCTCGAGGGTGCGCTGCGCCATCTCGTTGGTCAGGCGGTCCCACAGCGCGGGCGCGGCGCGGAAGTACTCGTCGGTGAGTCCCTCGAGGCCGTCGTAAGTAAACGTCAGCCCGTCCATGAGGTAGCGGGCTTCGAGGTTGGTCAGATCCTCGTTGACCAGCGTGTCCCAAGCCCACCGCTTATCGACGACAGCTTTCGCGCGCAACCTCGAAATGGCACCCTCCGAGGTGTTGTCCTGCTCCTCGTCTGCCGCGGACAGCGGCAGCGCGCCAGCGGCGATGAGGGTGGTCAGCGCGAGCCAGCGCACCTCCTGATTGTCGGAGCGCTCCAACAGGTCCTTGAAGTAGGCGACGGTGTCCTCGGTGGGGGTGAGGCGGGCCAGCGCCCGGTCGAAGATGGCCGCCGGCTCCGCGCCGCGGAAGGCGGAGTTGAGCAGGTCCATGCCCTCGCCCTGCCAGGCCGGGTCGACGTACTGGCGCACGGCCTGCGTGGCTTGGGCGAGCAGGCGCTCCTGCACGCTCGGGTGCGTCTCGCGGGCGGCTTCGCGCGCCACGAGGCGGACAAATTCGCGGGCGGCCAGCTCGCCGTCGCGCACGGACTCCCACAACGAGGACCAGATAAGCGTGCGCGCCAGCGAATCCTCGATCTCGCCGAGGTGCTCGAGGGCGAACTGCTGGTGCTCGGGTGTCAGGCGCATCTTCGCGTAGGTGAGATCGTCGTCGTTGACGATGGCCAGGTCGTGCTCGACGCCCGCGAGCTCGGGGATCTCGGTGCGTTCGCCGTCGATGTCGGTCTCGACCTGGTGGGTTCGCTGGACGGCGGAGCCGGCCGGCCCGTCGGCAAGCTTGTATAGCCCCACGCGCACGCGGTGGGGGCGCGGATCCTCCTGCAGCACCGCGAAGGTTTCGCCGATCTCCGGGCGCAGCGTGGACGGGCCTGTGGTGCGCAGCCACTGCTCCGCCCAGTCCGCGAGGTCGCGGCCGGAGGCCTGCTCAAGCGCGCCGAGCAAGTCCGCGAACGTGGCGTTGCCGTACGCGTGGTTGTCGAAGTGGGTGCGCACGCCCGCGAAGAACTCCTCGTAGCCCACGTACGCCTGCAGCTGCTTGAGCACGCTCGCCCCCTTGGCGTAGGTGATGCCGTCGAAGTTCTGCTCCGCCGTTTCGATGTCCGGCGCGTCCGCGGCGATCGGGTGCGTCGACGGCAGCTGGTCCTGCTGGTACGCCCACGCCTTCTCCACGGACGCGAACGTGGTCCACGCGTCCGCGTACTCGCCGATCGCGGTCTGCGCGGTGGCGGCAGACCAGGTGGCGAACGACTCGTTGAGCCACAGGTCATCCCACCACTGCATGGTGACCAAATCGCCGAACCACATGTGCGCCATCTCGTGCAGGATGGTGTCGTTGCGGCGCTCCAGGCGGTACGGGGTGGGCTCGGAGGTGAAGATGTACTCGTCGCGGTACGTCACGCAGCCCACGTGCTCCATCGCGCCCATGTTGTACTCCGGGCAGAACACCTGGTCGTACTTGTCGCCGAAGGGGTAGGTGCGGCCGAAGTTGGCGTGGTAGAAGTCGAAGCCCTCCTTGGTCTGGCGGAAGATCCGCTCCGCGTCCAGGTGGGGGATCAGGCTCGCGCGGGCGTAGAGACCCAGCTCGATGACCCGCGTTGCACCTCCTTCGTCGGTGCAACGGTAAACGTCGGAGACGCGCTCGAACTCGCCGGCGCAGATCGCAATGAGGTAGGTCGACAGCGGGTAGTCGATCGTGGTGGTCCAGGTGGCGGTGCCGTCGCCGTTGTCCCTGCGCTCGGCCGCCTCGTTGAGGATCACGGTGTAGCGCTCCGGCGCCGTCACGCGCACGGTGTAGGTGGCCTTCAAATCCGGCTGGTCGAAGCCGGCGAACACCTTCATCGCCATCGCGGGCTCGAATTGGGTGTACAGGTAATCCTTGTTATCCACCGGGTCGGTGAACTTGTGCAGGCCCTCGCCGGTGCGGTTGTACGCGTCGTGGGAGGTGACCACCAGGGTGTGCGCGCCGTCGTCAAGCTTCAGCTCGCGGCCCGTCTCCTCGCCATCGAGCGTGGCCTCGAAGCCCGCCGCCACCAGGTCGAAGTGCGTGCTGCCCGCTTTCGAATCGAACTGGACGGTGCTCACCGTGGTGAACTCGTCTGCACCGGTGATGTCCACGGCGATGTCGTAGCGGACGTTGGATATCAGTGCTGCGCGCGCCTGCGCGTCGGAGCGTGTCAGATTGGTCTTCATTTGCCGCAGCCTACACGCGCTATCGTGGGCCCCATGACGCAACAAGTGAAGTTTTGGTTCGACGTATCCTGCCCGTTCGCGTGGCAGACCTCCCGCTGGATGAAGGAAGTGGAAAAGGTCCGAGACATCGAAATCGAGTGGGTGCCCATGTCGCTCGCCGTGCTCAACGACGGCCGCGACATCCCCGAGGACTACGCGGCGATGATGGAGGCCAACTGGGGCCCGGCGCGCGTGTTCGCCAAGGTGAAGGAGGAAGCTCCCGAGAAGGTAGACGAGCTCTACACCGCCATGGGCACGCTCGTGCACCCGGGCGGGGAGAGCATGAAGAAGGGGTACGGCGCCTACGACGAGGTGATCGCGAAGGCGCTCGCCGAGGTCGGGCTGCCGGAGCACTTCGCCGAGGTGGCCAACACCTCCGACGTGGACGATTTGCTGCGCGGCTTCCACGCCACCGCCATCGAGGCAGTGGGCGACGACGTGGGCACCCCGGTGGTCTCGCTCAACGGCACCGCGTTCTTCGGCCCTGTGATCACCCGCCTGCCGGAGGGCGAGCAGGCCGGGGAGCTGTTCGACCACGCGGTGGGGCTGGCGGAGTTCCCGTACTTCTTCGAACTCAAGCGCACTCGCACTGAGATGCCACAGGTACGGTAGGCGCCATGCGTATTTACCTTGGAGCAGACCACGCCGGATTCGAGCGCAAGAACCAGATCAAGGCCCACCTCGAGGCGCAGGGCCACGAGGTGACCGACTGCGGCGCCCACGAGTACGACGCGTTGGATGACTACCCGGCGTTTTGCATCGCCGCCGCCGAGGCTGTGGTGGCGGATCCGGGCTCGCTGGGCATTGTGCTCGGCGGCTCGGGCAACGGCGAGCAGATCGCCGCGAACAAGGTCAAGGGCGCGCGCTGCGCACTCGCCTGGTCGGAGGAGACCGCGAAGCTGGCGCGCGAGCACAACAACGCCCAGCTCATCGGCATCGGCGGGCGCATGCACACGGAGGAGGAGGCGCTGGCGATTGTCGACGCCTTCGTGAACCAGCCGTGGAGCGAAGAGGAGCGCCACCAGCGCCGCATCGACATCCTGGCCGACTACGAGCGCACCGGCGTGGCGCCGCAGCCGTAGCTACTCGGAGCCTCCCCTGGTAGCGCGAGCGTCAGCGAGCGCCACCAGCGCCGCATCGACATCCTGGCCGACTACGAGCGCACCGGCGTGGCGCCGCAGCCGTAGCTACTCGGAGCCTCCCCTGGTAGCGCGAGCGTCAGCGAGCGCTACCAGCCCGCGAAGTAGCGTTCCAGCTGCAGCGGGCCCTGCACCGGCGTCATCCCGATCTCGTCCGGGTGCGCGGTGACCGGTTCGAGTCCGAGCGCCGCCGCACGTGCGGTGCGCACGACCGTACCGTCGGGGCAAAGCACATACTCGGCGGCCAGCAGCGCACCCAAGTCCTGCGGCGCCCAGCCCGCCCCGACTGCAATGTTCACCCGCGCCTCCACCTCGGAGGTGCCCACCCGCGGGTCGTGGGCAAACAGCGCTGGCACCTCTGCCACACGCACATACGCGCCGACCTTGATCCATTCCGCGATGACGAAGTCGCGCACCCCCTCGCCTTCGAGCTCCGGCACCTCCACCTGCATGTCGAAGGTGTCGAAGATGATGCCGTCGGGCCGCGCCAGCGGGTGCGTGACGCGCCGGGCCAGGGCGAGGGTCTCGGCGTTCTTGACGGCGGTGGCGGCCGCCGGGTCGTCGTAGCGCGCGCCGAAGTCCTCCTCCGGGTGGTGCGCGACCGCGCCGGGTTCGTGCACAAACGTCGCGCCGGCGTTCCACGCCCGGAAGCCGAACTCCCAGTCCTCGCCGCCGTAGCCTACGAGCGTGCCGTCGAATCCGCCGACCTCGCCGAAGAACTCGCGCGAGCACGTCAGCACCGCCGAGATGATGTAGCGCCAGGAGCTGTGGTCGGCGTGGCGGAGGTTGTCGGTGGCGGACCAGGCGTCGATAAGCCACTGCGGCTCGGTGTTGTCCGCGCCGGTGCGGCGCGCGCCGACGACCACCGCGCGCGCGTCGCCCACGATGTGCGGAACGACCGCGGAGAGGTAGCCGGGCTCCGGCACGGTGTCGGCGTCGAGGAACGCGAGCACCTCCCCGCGCGCGGCGTCCGCCCCCAAGTTTCGCGCGGCGGCGGCGCGGAAGCCCTTGTCCTGTTGGCGCACGACGCGGACGCCGTCGATAGCCGGAGGCACCTCGGAGCCGTCGTCGGCGACGATGATCTCCACCTCGCCCGCGTAATCCTGCGCCTGCACCGCCTCCACGACGCGCGCGAGGGAATCCTCGTCGTTGTAGTGCGGGATGACCACGCTCACATCAGGCCAGCGAAACGCCATGTTTCCTCCCAACGTTGTGCCACCTCGGCCCAGCCGTAGCGTGGCGGGTCGAGCCTTTCGGGCACATGCCTATCGACGGCGTCCCGCCAGCCCCCTTCCCCCACCAGCGTGACGCGCCCGGGCAGCCAGGCGTCGATCTCGCGGGCGTAGTCGGAGTCCCGCACCAGCACTTTCCGCCCGGCGCCCAGCCAGGCCATGAGCGAGCCGGACGCGGAGAAGTGCCGGTGCGGGCACACCGGCACGGCGATGCGGCCCATCTCAGCGGCGAGCTCCTCGTCTGTGAGCCAGCCGGTGAGTTCGACGCTTCGCGCCGAACGGACGAGATCGGCCGCCCACTGCTCGTGGCCAGTCGAGACCGCGCCGAGGAAGCGCAGGCGGCGGTCCGGCAGTGCGGCGATGAGGTCCTCGTGGCCCTTGCCGGGGTAGAGGAACCCCAGCACGCCGACGGTGCCCGGCTCGGGGTCGAAAGAGGAGTCGATCACCGGGATGGGCAGGCGGATCACGGTCGTTGCGCCCGCCGGGAAGAAGCGCGCCTCGTGGTCGGAGTTCACTACGGCCACATCCGCGGCTGCGGCGAGGGCGCGGTAGACGCCTGCGCGCCGCTCGTAGCGGGCCGCGCCCTCCTCCGGCTGGGGGATGTCGTGCAGGCTCACGGACAGCGGGCCGTCGATGCGCGCAAGCAGGCGTTCGGCGGTGTCGCCGAAAAGGTGGTCGGTGAACGTGACGTGGACGGGGCCGGCGAGCGGGGAGTCGCCGAACGTCTCCTCCCGGATCACCTCGGCACCGGTGGCGCGGGCGAGCCCGAGGGCGTACTCGGTCACCCCGTGGCCCGCGGGTCCGACGATGAGATGTTTCATTGCACCAACCCTAGATTCGCCAGGCGCTCCGCGTGGCGCTGCAGCCCGTGCTCGACCAGCGCGGGCCGCTGCCGGTAGAACTCCAGTTGCGCGGCGCGGATCTCGTCGGCGTCGATGACCCCGGCCACGCGGTCGCGCCACTCGTCGCGGCCGTGCACCGCCACGCCGAGCGCCTCGGCCGCGTCGGCGTCGACGGGGGCGTCCAGCCCGCCGAGCATCTCGTAGTCCGGCGGCACAGGCTCGCCGGTAAGTCCCAGCGCCTCCAACACCCGCGAGGCCATAAACGCAAGCGTCGCGTTATTGGGGTGGTTTACGGTGTGCCACACGGGGTGCGTCTCCAGGTAGTCGGACACTTCCACCGCGCCGTGGGCCTGCTCGCGCAGGCGGATCTGTTCGACGGACATGGCGGCGGCTCGTCGCAAAGCCTCAGGCGACGGGGCAGCCGCGGCACTATAGCCCGCGGCCGCAACCAGGGTGCGCAGGTCGTGGTACGGCACCACCGGCGGGTTCAGCGAGGGATCGGCGGGGTCGCGGATGATGGCCTGGTACGGCATCAGCCCGTCGAAGCGCAGCACCGGCACCACCACGTGGCGCGCGTTGCGGTGCAGCAGCTCCCGCAGCTGCCGCGTGCCCACGGGAAGACCCCGGTAGTCGTCGCGGATCGGCTGGGTGACCAGCACGTCGGCGCGGCGCACGAGGCTTACAAACCACCCCATGTCCGCTTCCTCCAGCTCGTGGACCGGGGCGATGCGCTCACCCGAAAAATGGCCGGTGGACATGAGCAGCTTGCGGGTGGACTCCGCCTGGCAGTTGCCAACTACGACGAGCAAAGACATATCCTCACCGTATTCGAGAAGGTTTATATTAGGGGAATGCGCGTTCTCTCCATCCCCGCCGAACACCCGTATACGCAGGCGATCCAGCCGGCGGGCGTGGAGTTTCTCCCGGACCCGGACATCGACGGCAACTGGTGGCCGCACCCCGCGCTCGAGGCGTCGTGGTGGAACCAGCCGCGCGACGTGGACGCCGTGCACATCCACTTCGGCTTCGAACACCGCACCCCAGCCGAGATCGCCGAGCTGTGCAACGCGCTGCCGGTGCCACTCGTGCTCACCGTCCACGACCTGGACAACCCGCACTTGGAGGACCAGGCGCCGCACCACGAGCGGTTGCAGTTGCTTATCGACGCAAGCTCCGCCCTCATCACCCTCACCGACCAAGCCGCCGAGGTCCTCGAGCGCGACTACGGGGCGCGGGACGTGCAGGTGATCCCGCACCCGCGGATCGTGGACGTGCCGGTGGATGTGGAGCCGGGCGGGCGCGCGGCGGTGTTTGTGAAGTCGCTGCGCGCGAACGTGGTGGCGGACGCGAAGTTCTACGCCGACATTGCCAGCGAGGTGCCGCTGGATGTGTATGCGCATGAGGGGGCGGAGCTGGCGTCGATAGGCAACGCGAACGTGGTCGTGCACGAGCCCATGGATGATGCGGAGCTCTACGCCGCGGTTGGGCGCGCCGGGGTGTGCATTCTGCCGTACACTCGGGGAACGCATTCAGGGTGGCTGGAAATGTGCCGCGACCTCGGTGTGCCGGTTGTCGTGCCGGATACCGGCTGCTACGCCGGGCAGGCGGACACGCCCGAAGCCGTGGCGGTGTACGCGGCGGGCGACGGGCACGCGGCAGGTCAAGCGGCGGCGCGCCTGCTCGCGCGCGGGCACGTGCCATACGCCGGCGACCGAGAACACCAAATGCAGCAGGTGCGCCGGGCGCACAAGGCAATCTACGAGAAGGTGGTGGGCCAGTGACGGTCGCAGCGCAACCGGCCGCGCGCACCCCGCGCGCCGCGAAGCTCCGCATCGCGCTCATCGGCCCTGCGCGCTACCCGGTGCGCGAGCCGTACGCCGGCGGGCTGGAGGCGTTCTGCCACACCATGGTCTCTGCGCTGCGGGAGCTCGGCCACGAGGTGGACTTCTTCGCCGCCGAAGGCTCCGACGGCAACACCAAAGACTTCGAATTGCCGGGCGTGGACTGGGGCGACCGCGCCGAAGACGCCACCGACACCACCTACCCCGAGGGCGGCCGCGAACGGGAAAACGCGGCGTTTATCGAGCTGCGGCGGCTCCTCGTTGCGCGCGGCTACGACGTGGTGCACAACAACAGCCTCAACCCGTACATCTTCCCGTCGGAGGCGTCGCCGGAGCCGCTGCCGATGCTGACCACGCTGCACACCCCGATGGTCGACGAGATCCAGGACGCGATCACCGCCGCGGGCCTGCGCGCAGGGCGCTTCGCCGCCGTCAGCCGCACCACCGCGCGGGATTGGCGTCTGCCCACGGAACCAGTGATCATCCCCAACGGCGTGAACGTCAACCTGTGGCGGCCCGGCCCGGGCGGGGAAACGGCCGTGTGGTTCGGCCGCCTTGTTCCGGAGAAGGGCGCGCACCTGGCCATCGACGCCTGCCGCGCCGCCGGCATCCCGCTCGTGCTCGCCGGCCGCAACGGGGACCACCACTACGTGCGCGACGAGATCGCACCCCGTCTCGGCGACGGGGTGGAGTGGATCGGCGAGCTTTCCCACGCCGAGCTGCGGGGCCTGGTGGCCAACTGCGGCGTCGCGGTGGTCACCCCGCGCTGGGAGGAGCCGTTCGGCCTCGTCGCGTTCGAGGCGATGGCGTGCGGCACCCCCGTGGCGGCGTTCCGCCGCGGCGGCATGGGCGAACTGCTGCGCGACGCCCCCGCATGCCTGGCACCCGCAGACGATGTCGACGCACTCGCCGCCGCGATCACACGGGCGCGTGGGTTGGATCGGGACGTGGTGCGCCGTTGGGTCGTCGATAGGCATTCGCTTTGCCAAACCGCGAAGCGCTACACAGATATCTTCCGTCAGGTGGCGGCGTTTGCGAAGGTAGGACAATGATCGGGATTTATGCCCACCACCACGGCTCCGGCCACATGCACCGCTGCCGCGCCATCCAGCGCGAGCTGCGCGCGATGGGCCACGAGTGCGAAATCCTCTCCACAGCCGGCGGGGACGTCACACTTATCGACGACGCTTCCGACACCCCACGCGAACTGCGCTCCGGCCGCGCCATGACCGCCGGCGGCACGCTCCACTACGCGCCGTACGGGGCACCGCAGATCGCGCGGCGGTTCGCGCAAATCGCCAACTGGGTGGCGGAGCACCAGCCGGACGCGTTCTACGTGGACGTGTCCAACGAGATCGCCGCGTTCGTGCGGCTCATGGGCGTGCCCGTGGTGGTGCACGCGATGCCGGGCGCGGGGGGGACGCGCCGCACCAGCTGGCCTACGCGCAAGCCGACGCGATCGTGGCCGCGTGGCCGGACTGGGTTCCGGTGCCGGATCACCTGCAGGCGCATGCCGACCGTTTGCACGCCGTAGGCGGCATCTCGCGGCTGACCCCGCGCAAGAGCGTGGAGCGCAATCCGAACCACGTGGTGGTGATGGCGGGCCTGGGCGGCTCGACGTGGTCGCCCGAGGACTGGGACGCCGTGCAGCGCGCCTGCCCGGAGTACCGCTTCACCTTCCTCGGCGGCGACAACCACGTGGACGACCCGACGGAGCTGCTGCAGTCCGCCGGCATCGCGGTCACCGCGGGCGGGCAGAACTCTGTGGCGGACCTCGCCGCCACCGACACCCCGGCGGTGATCCTGCCGCAGCCGCGCCCGTTCGCCGAGCAGAAGCTCGGCGCTTTAGCGCTCGACGGCCTCGCGACGGTCCGAAACGCCTTCCCCGCACCCGACGAGTGGCCCGAGCTGCTGCGCCAGCGCGACACCGACTGGGGCCGCTGGCAGACCGAGGGCGCCGCGCGCCGGGCCGCCGAGGTGATCGCGGCCGTGGCCGAGAACCCGGGACAGCCCGCCACCTGCGTGATCACGCTCGCCGACGCCAACCGCAAGGACCACCTCACCCACCAGGTCAACCTCATGCCCATGGGGGTGGACCACGTCACGGTCGCGTTGGCGGACGCCGAGGTGCTGACCAAGGCGGTACCGAAAAGCCACGTGGTGGAAGGGCCCCGCAACCTGGCGGCGGCGCGAAACCTCGGCGCGCAGGTGGCCATCGAGCGCGGCGCTGAGGTGCTGGTGTTCTTAGACGCCGACTGCCTCGCCTCCGACGCGCTGGTGCCGCGCTACGTCTCCGCGCTGTCCCAGCGCCCCGACGCCGTGGTGGCCGGACCGGTGACGTACATGCGGCAGGGCGAGATGCGCGTGACCGACCCCGACCCGCACCCCGCGCGCCCCAACCCCACACCCGGCGAACTCGTGGACGCGGACAATTACAACCTGTTCTGGTCCCTGTCGTTCGCACTGACAGCAACGACGTGGGAGCGCATCGAGCGCGACTTCGGCGGCTTCGACCCCGGCTACGAAGGCTACGGCGGGGAGGACACCGACTTCGCCCGCGAGTTACAGCGCCACGGCATCCCGCTCGTGTGGGTCGGCGGGGCGCACGCGTTCCACCAGTGGCACCCCGTGTCCTCGCCGCCGTGGGAGCACATCGAGGACATCGTGGCCAACGCCAACCGGTTCCACGCGAAGTGGGGAAGCTTCCCGATGGAGGGCTGGTTGGAGGCGTTTGAGGCCGAAGGTGGCGTCGTCAAGCAAGATGCCCCTGCGCGCTATATCCTGCGAAACTATGAACTTCACCATCCACGAGGGAAGTAACGACTGCCCCGTCATCGTGCACGTGCCGCACGCCTCGCGCGAGATTCCGGCGGAGGTGGCGGCCGATTTCATCGCCACCGACGAGCAGATCGCCGAGGAACTCGACCGCGTCACCGACGACCACACCGACACGCTCGCAGCGGCCGCCGCCGAGCAGTCCGGCTGCGCGCCGTGGATGGTCGTGAACAACCTCTCGCGGCTGGTGGCGGACCCGGGGCGCTTCTCCAACGAACGCGAATCCATGGACGCCACCGGCCGCGGCGCGATCTTTCTCAAGCTCGGCGACGGCAACCCGCTGCGGCCGCTGGACATGGACGTCGCCGACCTGAAGGCCGAGTACTACTTCCCGTACGCCGACGCTGTGTCCAAGCTTGTGCGCGGGCGGATCCAGGACTGCGGGTGCGCCGTGATCGTGGACGTGCACTCCTACAACAACCAGCCCGAGGAGTACCGCATCCACCCGGGCAAGCTGCTTCCGGACGTCTGCATCGGCACCCACTCCGTGCACACGCCTGCCGTGCTTGCCGACGAAGCCGCCCGCGCCTTCACCGCCGCCGGCTTCAACGTCGAGCGCAACACCCCGTTCGCCGGGGCGTACGTGCCGGTGGACTACGACAAGAACACCGCCGTGCTGGCCGTCATGTTCGAGGTGCGCAAGGACCTGCTGGAAAACGACGAGTCGCGGGTGCGCGTCGAGGCCGCACTCGCCGAAGTGATCCGCAAAGCCGTGGAGATTTCGCGCACCGACATGGGCCGCCCGCTGTAGACGTCGTTAAGCAAACATGCCTTCGCCGATGTAGCCCTCGCCTCCCACGCCCGGCACGATGAGGTAGGTGCCGGTGTTGGTGGTTTTCAGGTACTCGGTGAACATCTCGTCGCGCGACATCGACTTGTGCACGCGCGCGAAACGCTCCGGCGTCTGCGTGAACGCGATGAAGAACAGACCCGCGTTCATGCGGCCCTGCTCGTTCGTGCCGTCGACGTAGTTGAAGGGGCGGCGCAGCATGCGGATGCCGTCGTTTTGCGCCGGGTGCACGTTGAACAGGTGGGACGCGCGGTCGATCTTCGGGTTGCCGCGCTCGTTGACCGCCTCGAAATCGGGCTCGGTGAACTCGTCGCCGCCGGACAGCGGCGCGCCGACCGGCTTGTCGCGGCCGGTCACGCGCTCCTGCTCGCGCAGCTGCAGCGTGTCCCACACCTCGATGTTCATGGCGATGCGGCGCACAGTCATGTACGTCCCGCCCGCGGCCCACGGCTGCGAGCTGTCGGCGGGAATCCACACGTGCTTCGCCAACTCCGCGTCCTCGTCGGCGCGGATGTTGGCGGTGCCGTCCTTCTGGCCGAACAGGTTGCGCGGTGTCGGCTGTTCCGTCCCGGTTGCGCCCGCGCGCCCGAAGCCGAGCTGGGTCCAGCGCAGTGTTGCGGTGGGCACGGCGAGGCGGGTGAGGTTGCGAATCGCGTGGCTTGCCACCTGCGGGTCGTTCGCGCACGCCTGGATGCAGATGTCGCCCTCGGAGAACTCGGGGCGCAAAAAGTCGTTGGTCATCGTGGGCATCTCGGTGAACTCGGCGGGGAGTTTGTCGGCGGTGCCCAGCTGCTCGCGGAAGAAGGAGCGGCCGAAGCCGAAGGTGAGCGTGAGCCCGGAGGGGCCGTGGTCGACCGCCTCGCCCGAGTCGTCCGGCGGGAAGCTGTCTCCGGTGCCGAACGCGCCCTTGGCCGAAACGTCGCCGCCGAGCGTGAGCCTGCGCGCCGCCGCGGTCCAGCGCTCGAGCAGGTCGATCACGTCCTCGCGGTCCGCCTTCTCCGAAATGTCGAACGCCGCGAAGTGCAGGTTGTTCTGCATGGGCGTGATAATCCCGGCTTGGTGCTCGCCGGCAAAGTCCACGATGAGCTCTTCGCTTGACGACGAACCCCCGGCCCCACCCGCCGCATCATTTTTCTTCGCCCCGTCCTCGTTCGCACACCCGGCGAGGACGGCCGTGCTGGCCGCGCCCAGGGTGCCCAGGCCGCCGAGGGTGAGAAGCTGTCGCCGGCTGACCATTAGCCCAGCCCCAGTACGGTGCCGGTGAGCTGCGACAGCGGCTCGCGCAGCGCGTCGAGCGCCCGGGTCAGCTGCGCCTGCGCGGCCGCGTCGACGGTGTCGTAGGAGACGAACCCGGTCTCCAGCGAGCCGTACTCCCTGAGCAGCTCCTCGACGTCGTCGTAGCGGTCGTTGATGTCTTGGACCAGCTTGGCGCCGTTTTCCCCGCGGTCCGCGGCGATGGGGGCGACCAGGTCGAACGCGATGCGTGAGCCCTGGATGTTCGCCGCGAAGTCGTAGAGGTCGGTGTGGCTCCACCAGTCTTCCTCGCCGGTGACCTTGGTGGTGGCCACCTCCTCCAGAAGCGAGATCGCGCCGTTGGACACCGAGTCGATGGTCAGCTGTTGGTCCTCGGCGAAGTTTGGGTCGTTGACCGTGTCAAGCAGCTGGTTGACGTCGGCCACGAACAGCTCCGCGACCTGTGTGCGCTGGGCCGGGGTGGAGGGTTCCCAGTCCTGCCAGGCGTCGGCGCCGTCGGCATTCTTGGCGTCCTTTTCTGGCACCCACAGATCCTTTTCCATGCGGTGGAAGCCGCGCCACTGGTCGAAGGCGGGGTCTTCCGCCTTCAGCTCGTCGGCTTCTGCGATGTAGTCCACCTCGCGGTAGTCAATCTTCGGGTCGAGGATGCCCAGCGCCTCCGCGATCGGCTCGATGCGCTCGTAGTGCACGCGCGAGGTGGGGTAGAGCTCGCGCGCCTTCTCGTCGTCGCCGGAGGCGTAGGCGGCGGCGAACTCCTCGGCGAGGGGGACGAACTCGGCCACTTCGTTCTTAGCAAAGTTGACGTAGGAGGCGACGGCGTCGTCGAAACGCTGCTGGTCCGACTCGCCGACGGCCACGGCCTCGCCGGTAACCGTGAACGCGCTTTGGCCGACGTTCGGCCCGCGCAGGCCCGGCTTGCAGGCGGTGAAGTAGTCGCCCGGCATGAGCGAGACCGTCAGGTCGGCCGTTTCGCCGGGGGCGATGTTCTCGCGCTCGGCGATGACGCGCAGGCCGTCGTTGGCGAGCAGGTAAAACTCCGTCACCTGGTTGCCGGTGTTGTTGATCTTGAACGTGCGCGCGCCGGATTCGGTGCTGTCGGTGCTCACGGCGCAGGTGTCGGCGTCGGAGGTGACCTCGATGCTGTCGGCGTTGGCGGCGTTTTCCACGCACGACGTGAGCGTCAGTGCCAGCGGCAGCGCGGCCACGGCGGCGAAGGTTCGGCGGTGTGACATTAGACTTCCTTTCCTACGAGAGCAGGGTGCGTATCGACGACCTCCGGCCGCCCCACCCCCCGATCTCGACGAACATGGTTCACAAAAATTGGGACAATGACGGCGATGTAGATGGCCCAGCCGATGACCTGCAGCCAACTCATCTTCGGCTCGAACCCGGTGAGCGCGTTGACCAAGGCGGCGATCGGCCCCGTGGGGTCGATGGCGTGCTCGAAATCGAATGCCCAACCGAAGGGGAACGACGCCATCCAGAACGGGTACGTCGCAAACCCCACGAGCACCTCCCCGGTGCGCGGGTGTGTCGGGGCGATCGGCGCGCCGGAGAACGGCCCCGGCAAGAACTGCGCCTCTTGAAGGTCGTGGATGGCGTAGACGAGGATGCCCGCGGCCACGACGATGAGCAACGCCGAGGACACTTGCATGAACGTGCGCATGTTCATCTGCAGCGCACCCTTGTAGATGGCGTAGCCCATCACCAGCGCCACGCCGATACCGAGGAACGCCCCGATGACCGCCGCCGGCTGCACCACCCACCCCCACATGAGCAGCGTCAGCTCGAGACCCTCGCGCGCGACGGTGATGAACGCGAGCCAGAACATCGCCCTCGCGCGGCTGCGACGGCGTCGCCCGTCTTGGCGTCGAGGACTTTGCGCACCATGCCGTCTCTGTTGGACATGGACAGCACCATGCCGGTGATCATGGCCACCGCAACCAGCGACAGCGTGCCGCCGATGGCCTCCTGGGCGCGGAAGCTTAAGCCGTAGCGGCCGAAGGTGAACAGGGCGCCGAGGACAACGCAGATGACCACCGCGAGCCCGACACCCCACCATAGGCTGCGACGGGCGTCGGCGGCATCGCGCCGGTCTAGGCTGGCGAGCAGGATGCCGACGATCAACGAGGCCTCGAGACCTTCGCGCAGGCCGACCAGGAATGCGGCGAGGAACATGGACTCACGCTAAACCGCCGCGCGTAATTCAGGCAAGTCTTACCTAACTTAGGCTAGGCTGGCTACCCCGAAAAGGTGTGCCAGCCTAGCGGCGCGTCACCTTGCCCGTGGCCTGCGCCACCGGCGTGACCACAGAGGGTCGGGCCGCCCACCAGCCGGCGGCCGTCACCGCGACGGCGAGAAGGAAGAGGATGAGGCCGAGCCATCCGGAGGCGTCGTCACGCGCGGCGAACATGGCGTTGAGGTTGCCGCGCAACCCGGTTGCGGCGACCAAGAATACGTGCACGGCGACGAAGATGAGGTAGTAAACCATGGTGGGGAAGTGCACCGCCCGCGCCCACCCGACAGGTACCTTTGGCCACGCCTTCGGCCACAGCCCGCTCATGCGGAACCCGGACGCGATTGATAGCGGTGCCGCGATGAACACGGTGGCGAAGTACGAGAGTTCCTGCAGGGCGTTGTAGTACACCCACCCGTTCTCATCTGGCCAGTCCAGCGAGAGGTACTGCAGGCCCGCCGATACCGCGTTGGGGAAGACGTCCCAGCTCGTGGGCACGATGCGCATCCATTGCCCGGTGGCGAACAGCAGCACGTAGAACACGACGCCGAGCACGACCCAGGCGACGTCCAGCACCTGGTGCAGCCACAGCGTCACGGAGATCTTCTTGCCGCCCTTCTTGGGCTGCCAGTAGGCGTCGGGGCGTTTCTCGCGGCGCACGTCAAGGCCCGTTTTCACGATTAGTGCCATGAGGAACATGTTGAAGAAATGGGCCCAGTTCAGCCACGCCGGGAACCCGACGGGGGCGTTGTCCGGCAGCGGCTGCAGGCCGTCGTAGCGCGCGATGAAGTCGGCCCCGGTGTCAGTGCCCACGAACCAGCGCGCGCCGATAACCGCCGCAGCGAGCAGCACGAGGGCACCGATCGCCCACGGGAGCCACCGCCTAACGACGCCCTCCGGTTCCACCCCCGCAACCTTTTCCACCGGCGCGGCCTTGGCCACGGGCGCGGCCTTGGCCACGGGCGCGGCCTTGGGCACCGGTGCGGCCTTGGCCACGGCGTCGCCGAGGACGGTGGCCGCCGGTGCGGCAGGCTCCGGTTGGGGCTGCGGCGCCTCGGAGGGGAGCGCCGGGGCCGCGGCCGGGGGCGCCGGGACGCGCACGGTGCCCGCTGGCGGCCAGGGCGAGCCGCCCTGCACGCGCGGCAGACCGCGGCGCAGCGGCACTGAGATGAGGTCCGTGGCCGTGTCTGCGGCGTTGGAGTCCAGCGCCGCATCGGCCGCGCCAGCCTCGGCCGCGGCCGGCTGGGACGGGCGGGGCGCGACAACGCGAACGGTGCCCGCTGGCGGCCACGGGTCGCCGCCCTCGACGCGAGGCAGGCCCTGGCGCAGCGGCACCTCAACGGTGTCGGCAGCTGGGGCAGTGTCGGCCGGAGCAGCAACGGGCGCGGCAGGCGCCGCGGGGGCAGCCGGAGCGCCCTCCACCTCCACGGTGCCGGCGGGCGGCCACGGGTCGCCGCCTGCGACGCGGGGGAGGCCTCGGCGGAGTTCTACCTGCATTACTTGCGCGCCTCGATCCGCGCGTTGATCTCGGTGATGATGTCCGGCACCAGGTCGAACAGGTCGCCGATGATGCCGAAGTCGGCGATGTCGAAGATCGGCGCGTCCTCGTCCGAGTTGATGGCGACGATGGTGTCCGCGGTCTGCATACCCACCAGGTGCTGCACGGCGCCGGAGATGCCCACGCCGATGTAGAGCTTCGGACTGACCATCACGCCGGTCTGGCCGATCTGCGCCTCATACGGAACCTGCCCTTCGTCGACGGCGGAGCGGGTGGCGCCCACGGCGGCCCCCAACGCGTCGGCGAGGCCGCCGACAAGCTCCTCGAACGTGTCCTCGTCGCCAAGTGCAACGCCGCCGGCGACCACCTTGTCCGCGGTGAGCAGCTCGGGCCGGTTCGAGGTGCGCTCCACCGGGGTCACGGATTCCACGGTCGC
Organism: Corynebacterium wankanglinii; assembly: GCA_014490595.1. Classification (GTDB taxonomy): domain Bacteria; phylum Actinomycetota; class Actinomycetes; order Mycobacteriales; family Mycobacteriaceae; genus Corynebacterium; species Corynebacterium wankanglinii. The sequence continues at coordinate 1,904,054 of CP061031.1, read as the reverse complement.
TTCGCGCGCGCCGGATGCCGCCACCTCCAACTCCCTCACCTCAGGGGTGGCGGAATCGGCGCGCGTCTCCACCGCGCCCGGGCGCAGGGTGATCACCGGCGCCGAGTGCGTTGCCGCGGCCACGGCGGAGTACACGCCGCCGTAGTTCTGGTGGTCGGTGACAACGCCCTGGTCGTCGTGGCGGACGGACACGGCGTCGGTAAGCACGGCCTTGCCCTTGCGCGCAGCGAAACGGCCCGCGGCCTCGCGTCCGCGCACGGTGTGGGCGAACAGGACGGCGGCGGGGTAGAGCGCGTCGAACGCGGCGGCAGCGGCGTCGATAAGCGGGGCGTCGGACACGAGCACGACGGCGGCGCCCAGTGCGCCGAGCTCCTCGGCGTGCGCGCGGTCGCTGGCGAGCACGACCGGGGTGCCGATCGCAGACGCCGCACCGATCAGCTCCGCCACGCTCGGTTCCACCGCGCCGTCGAAGGAGCGGTCCGGGACAACAAGTACATCGGTCATGGGTGCTCCTTAGATGAGGTTCTTGGATTCGAGGAAGTCCACCAGGCGAGCGGCGCGCTGGGCTGCCGTCGATGATCTCGCCGCGCTCGCGCTCCGGGCGGCGCTCGATGCCCACCATGATCGCGCGCGGGTGCGTGAAGTCCTCCGGGTCCACGCCGAGCTCGGCGAGCGTGACCGCGCGCAGCTCCTTCTTCTTCGCGGCCATGAGGCCCTTGAAGTTGGGGTAGGCGGGTCCGCGAACCCGTCAGCCACGGACACCACGGCCGGCAGCTGCGCGGAAAGTTCCGCGGTTGCGTTCTCGGAGGCCTGGTGGCGCGGATGGAATCGCCGTCGATAGAAAGCTCGGTGAGGTTGGTCAGCGCGGGCCAGCCCAGCAGCTCGGCCACGAACGGCGCGACTACGCCCGCGGCACCGTCGGAAGACATGCCGCCCGCGACAACGAGGTCGTAGCCCTGCTTCTCGACGAGCTTCGCCAACACCTCACCAGTAAGCGTCACATCCGCACCGGTGAGTGCGTCGTCTGAGACGATGTACGCCTCTGCTGCCCCCATGGCGATGCCGCGGCGCACAGAGTCCGCGGCGGACTCCGGGCCCACGCTCAGGATCTCGACCTCGACGCCTTCGCCGGCCTCGGCGATGCGGAGAGCGGCCTCGACGGCGCGCTCGCTGACCTCGTCGGCAACAACGTCGCCGGAGCGGTCCGTCAAACCCGTCTCCAGGTTCATTTCGCGGTCACTGTAGGTGTCCGGCACTTCTTTCAGCAGCACAGCAATGCGCACGGCCACTCCTTATCGGGTTCGCAGTCTTCGCAATCGCAGTGCAGTCTAACGCACGGCTAGAAATCGAATCCCCCGAAGTCAAAGCCGCCGCCGAAGTCCCCGAAGTCGCCGCCGCCCATGTCGCCCATGTCGCCCATGTCGCCTGCGCCATCCATCCCCTCGCCGAGCCCGCCGGCCTCAAACGCCTGCGCAGACGCCGCGCCAGACATGCCAGCGAACATGGTGGAGTAGAACATCATGGAGCTTGCGGCCCACACGCCGGTCATCATCGCCGGGCCCCACCACGCCGTGGAGTACCAGCCAGCGGGGACCGGACGGCCGGCAACGGCGCCGCCGGGGTAGTAGTGCGGCGTCTGCTCGGTGGCGTAGGGCGAGGCCGTCACCTGGGAGCCGTCCTGCTGGGTGACCGTGCGCTGCTCGGTGACGCGGCCGGCCTGGCGCTGGCCCTCCAGCTCCGGCAGCTGCGGGCCGGCGGGCAACCCCATGATCTCGCGGGCGGCGTTGACGTAGTGCAGACCCTCCAGGGCGGACTCGCGGGCAAGCATGGCCTGCTTGACGGAACGTGCGTCGCTCAGCCCGGCGGACGCCGCGTTAAACCGCTCGGACGCGTCGGCCATTGCCTGCTTGGACGCGGCGTCGTTGCCGGAGATGTTGAGTACTTGGGAGCCGAGGCGGTCGGTCCACCGCTTGGCGTCGGCGTACGCGTCGTCGAAAGACAGCTGCTGCTGCTGAGCCACCTGGCGCCGCGACGGCTGCACTTGCCTCGGCCCGGAGAACATTATGGGCAAAAACAGCAGCGGGCCGAAGAGGAAGAGGAGGAAAATCAATCCGAACACGGTGGCTCCTTAGTGCGTCTAGTCACGTGTTTGGTTCAACCGTACCGGCTGCGCTAACATTCCGAACAGCGCTTTTCGGCGCATGGGAATGTCGTATAGTGGCTAATACCTCAGCCTTCCAAGCTGAAGACGCGGGTTCGATTCCCGTCATTCCCTCAGCACAAACACACCGGTTCCGGTTGCGGGGCCGGTGTTTTTGTGCCCTCAATGCGGACAGTTATTTGGCCCCCGCTACAATGACTGTCCTGAACCGCACGGCGCAAGCGGATGTGGTTCACACCGTGCGGTTTTGCCGCTACGGGGCGTGGCGCAGTTTGGTAGCGCACCTGCTTTGGGAGCAGGGGGTCGCAGGTTCAAATCCTGTCGCCCCGACAAAGGCGGGCCCGTCGAGTACGGGCCCGCCGCACATAAAACATCTGACAAACGTTGTTTCGATCTAGTAGGAGAAATCCGTGAAGACTTCCGTCGACAAGCTCAGCGACACCCGCGTGAAGCTCAACGTCAGCGTGCCGTTCGACGAACTGGGCAAGGAAATCGACCAGGCCTACAAGGCCATCGCCCAGCAGGTCAACATCCCGGGCTTCCGTCGCGGCAAGGCTCCGCGCCAGCTGATCGACGCGCGCTTCGGCCGCGGCCCCATCCTGGAGCAGGTTGTCAACGACATGCTGCCGACCCGCTACGAGCAGGCCCTGGCGGAAAACGACCTGAACCCGCTCGGCCAGCCCGAGATCGAGGTCACCAAGATCGAGGACAACGACGTTGTCGAGTTCACCGCCGAGATGGACGTGCGCCCGGAGATCCAGGTGCCGGACTTCTCCGCGATCTCCGTGAAGGTGCCGGAGCTCAAGCTTGACGACGAAGCAGTCGACGCCGAGCTGGACACCCTCCGCGAGCGGTTCGGTGAACTGAAGGACACCTCGCGCAAGCTGAAGAAGGGCGACTTCGCCATTATCGACCTCGAGGCAACCCTCGACGGTGAGAAGCTGGAGGACGCTTCCGCTGAGGGCCTGACTTACCGCGTCGGCGCCGACGACCTGATGGACGGCCTGGACAAGGCCATCAAGGGCCTGAAGACCGGTGAGGACGCCGAGTTCACCTCCGAGATTCAGTACGGCGAGCACAAGGGCGAGGAAGCGACCGTGAAGGTCACCGTCCAGCAGACCAAGGAGCGCAAGCTTCCGGAGTTCGACGATGATTTCGCGCAGCTCGCGTCCGAGTTCGACACCGTCGAGGAGCTGCGTAACTCCACCCGCGAGCAGGTGGAGGAGAACGCGAAGGCGCAGCAGGCCGCGGACATCCGTGACGAGGTGCTGAAGGCGGCGCTGGCGCAGTCCGAGTTCGCCCTGCCGGAGTCCGTGGTGGACGAGCAGGTGCACAACCAGCTCCACCAGCTGCTGGGCCAGATGGCGCACGACGAGAACGCGCTTGCGCAGCTGCTCGAGGCGCAGGGCACCACCCGCGAGGAGTTTGACAAGCAGTCCCGCGAGCAGGCCGAGGAGTCCGTGCGTACCCAGCTGTTCTTGGATGCGGTTGCGGACCAGGAGCAGCCGGAGGTCTCCCAGCAGGAGCTGACCGACCACATCCTGTTCACCGCCCAGTCCTACGGCATGGACCCGAACCAGTTTGTGGCCCAGCTGCAGCAGTCCGGCCAGATTGCCAACCTCTTCTCCGACGTACGTCGCGGCAAGGCGCTGGCCATCGCCATCTCCCGCACCCAGGTTGAGGACGAGGCCGGCAACAAGGTCGACCCGAACGAGTACTTCGGCGAGATCGAGGAGGATGCGGACGATGTCGTCGAGGGTGGGGACACCGCCGAGGCAGCCGAGTCCGACGAGAACTAGGCCTTCTCGCGCGTGCTAGAGGCCGGGGCGTACATTCGCCCCGGCCGTTTTGGCCTTTCTGGGCGCGGGCGTTGACACTTTCCGCAGGAATCCCTTAGGCGGGCCCTAAACGCCCAGGTCGCGAAAATGACCCGGCGGAATCTGTCAGAGCCGCGGCGTTCTAGTGCCCCAAATGTAAATCTGTTCACCCGGTCGGGCACTCTCTGTGAACAAACTTTCAACTGGACGCCTGAATAATTCACTTAGTGCAGGTCGGCGGAAACCACCGCCCCAACCTTTTGACACTTTCCGCAGGAATCCCTTAGGCGGGCCCTAAACGCCCAGGTCGCGAAAATGACCCGGCGGAATCTGTCAGAGCCGTCCCCGGCCGGCGGCGCCCACCCGCCGCTGCAAACTCCACCCGTACGCCGGTAGCGAACAGGCTCGGAGTTGACCAACCTCGCGAGTAGGGTAGGGGCGTTACTGGATGAACTAGCAAAGGAGCGTCTGTTATGACTTCCCCGACCCAAGGCATGAACCTGGGAGACTCCGTTTATGAGCGTCTCCTCCGGGAGCGCATTATCTTCCTGGGCCAGCAGGTGGACGACGAGATTGCGAACAAGCTCTGCGCCCAGATTCTGCTGCTGTCGGCGGAGGATCCGACGCGCGATATCAACCTGTACATCAACTCGCCCGGCGGTTCCGTGACCGCTGGTATGGCGATTTACGACACGATGAAGTACTCCCCGTGCGACATCGCCACCTACGGCATGGGCCTGGCCGCGTCCATGGGCCAGTTCCTGCTCTCGGGCGGCACGAAGGGCAAGCGTTATGCCCTTCCGCACGCGCGCATTATGATGCACCAGCCGTCCGCTGGCGTGGGCGGCACCGCCGCCGACATTGCGATTCAGGCGGAGCAGTTCGCTTCCACCAAGCGCGAGATGGCTGAGCTCATCGCTGAGCACACCGGGCAGTCTTTCGAGCAGATCACCAAGGACTCGGACCGCGACCGCTGGTTTACCGCGATGGAGGCGAAGGAGTACGGCATCGTGGACCACGTCATCGAGAACGCCGCCCAGGCGGGCGAGCACTCCATTGGCGAGAACTAAGGCACACGAGGATTAAAGGAGATACCCACCATGACTTTCCAAATGCCCAACTCCCGCTACGTGCTGCCGCAGTTCCTGGAGGAAACCAGCTTCGGCACGAAGCAGATCGACCCGTACGGCAAGCTCTTTGAGGAGCGCATTGTATTCCTGGGCACCCAGGTGGACGACACGTCGGCGAACGACATCATGGCGCAGCTTTTGGTGCTGGAGTCCCAGGACCCGGACCGCGACATCACCATGTACATCAACTCCCCGGGCGGTTCCTTCACCGCGCTGATGGCTATTTACGACACGATGCAGTACGTCCGACCGGACGTGCAGACCGTGTGCCTGGGCCAGGCGGCCTCCGCAGCCGCAGTGATCCTCGCCGCGGGAGCGCCGGGCAAGCGCGCAGCGCTGCCGAACTCCCGCGTGCTGATCCACCAGCCGGCGACCCAGGGCACCCAGGGGCAGGTGTCGGACCTGGAAATCCAGGCCGCCGAGATCGAGCGCATGCGCCGCCTGATGGAGGAGACGCTTGCGCATCACACGGGCCGCACCGCCGATCAGGTCCGCATTGACACGGACCGCGACAAGATCCTCACCGCCTCCGAGGCTGTGGATTACGGGATCATCGACCAGGTCTTCGATTACCGCAAGCTCAACGGCTAAGAGCAAACGACAACGCGCCCGGGTTCCTCCCGGGCGCGTTTTGCTTATCGACGTTTACCTTCGGCTACTCCGCCGCCGGATTCTCGCAGAACGTCACCGCGTTGCGGATGGCCTCCGGAGCGGATTCGAAGTCTTCGCGTGCCCAGCACGCGCCGTTGTCCCCGGTGCCCTTCGGGTCCACGGACACCCAGCCGCCGTCCTTGGCCGCCCAGTAGTAGTCCTGGCCGTCATCCGTTACGGTGCGGGCCCACTCGCGGTCGCAGAACGTGCTGTACTCCTGGTTGCCGGAGGCCGCGCCTTGGGTCGGCCAGGCGCACGTGGCGCCGGGGCGGTTGTCCACGATCGTTTCGCGCACCGGCGCTGGGGCAGGGGCCGGCTCGCGCGCGACGTCGCCCGAGTTGGAGTTGCCCGAGCTGCTGGAGCGGCGCTTGCTGGAGCTGGTGGAGGTGCGGGTAGACGTCGACGTCTTGGTGGAAGTGGACGAAGACCTCTCGGACGAGGAGGAGGTGGTGCTCGAGGTCGACGTTTCCTCTTCGTCTGGCTCGGTCTCGGTGGTGGTCGGCGTCGGGGTGGCGGTGGTGCTTGTCTGCGGGAAGTCGAGCACCGGCTCCGCCAGGCGCACCTCGTCCGCGCTGGAGTCCGAGCAACCGGTCAGCAACGACGCGGCGAGGGCGGCTGCGGCGACGGCGGAAAATGTGCGGCTGCGGTTCACGTGTCGGGTCCTTTCAGGGTGCGCTTTAACGTGTCCAGGCTAGCGGATTACTCGGCGAGGAACTGCGTCAGTGCGGAAACAAACGCCTCCGGGTGCTCAATCGCCACTTGGTGGGCCGCGGGGTCGATCACCACGCTGTGCGACGGGCCGGAGACCCCGGCGGCGATTTCCTCGAGTTTCTCCGGCGGGCACGTCGGATCGGAGACGCCGGCGATGGTGAGCACCGGGCAGGTGATTGCGCCCAGTTCGTCTGCGAAGTCCCAGGTGGCCAGCGCGCGGCCGTTTTGGGCGTACCCCTGGTCGTCCACGGAGTCGATCATCGCCGCAACGCGCTCGACCACCTCGGGGTGGTTCTCGCGGAAGGCGTCGGTGAACCAGTTGCCCATCAGGGAGGGGGTGAGGCCGGAGGTGCCGTCGTGAAGCGCGACGCGCGTCTTTTCGGCCCACGCCTTTTCACCGCCGAGGAAGGTCGCGGTGGCGGCGAACACGGCCTTGTCCACGCGTTTGCTGTTTGCGGCGAGCCACTGCGCGATCGCGCCGCCGAGAGAGATGCCGACGACGGTGAAGCGGTCCACGCCGAGCTCGTCCAGCGCGGCGAGCACGTCGCGCCCGAGCGTGCCCACGCCCTCCGGGTCTTCCTCAGGCACCCCGGACCCGCTGTGGCCGCGGTGGTCGACGGTAATCACGCGGTAGCCCGACAGCGCCGGGATCACCTCAGACCAGGCCTCGTGGGTGGTGGCGATGGAGCTCAGCAGCACGACTGCCGGGCCGTCGGGGGAACCGAATTCGTGGGTGCGAAGAAACGTCATGGGCCCCATTGTGGCGGTTTTCCCACGCAAGCGCCCGGATAATCCCCCGGTGTCGGGGCGCGGGGTACGGTTTGACGCAACCATTACACTCGGTTGGGATCGACCGAAGACGGGAGTAGATAGGCGCATATGGCAACCACGCACGACAGCGCGAACCTGCTCAAGTGCTCTTTCTGCGGGAAGAGCCAGCAGCAGGTGCGAAAGCTCATCGCCGGCGGCGGCGTCTACATCTGCGACGAGTGCATCGAGCTGTGCAACGAGATCATCGAGGAAGAGCTTGCCGGCGCGCAGGCGAAGGGCGACGCGTCCGACCCGGACCGGCTGCCACGCCCGAGCGAGATCACGGCGTTTTTGGACGAATACGTCATCGGCCAGGACACCGCGAAGAAAACGCTGGCGGTGGCGGTGTACAACCACTACAAGCGCATCAAGGCGGAATCCTCCAACGTGACCAGCCGCAAGCGCGATGAGGATGTGGAGATTGCCAAGTCCAACATCCTGTTGCTGGGCCCGACCGGCTCCGGCAAGACCTATCTGGCGCAGACGTTGGCACGCATGCTCAACGTGCCGTTCGCCATCGCGGACGCCACCAGCCTGACCGAGGCGGGCTACGTGGGCGAGGACGTGGAGAACATCCTGCTGAAGCTGCTGCAGGCGGCGGACTTCGACGTCAACCGCGCGCAGCACGGCATCATCTACGTCGACGAGGTGGACAAGATCTCGCGCAAGTCCGAGAACCCGTCGATCACGCGCGATGTGTCAGGGGAGGGCGTGCAGCAGGCGCTGCTGAAGATCTTGGAGGGCACCACCGCCTCCGTGCCCCCGCAGGGTGGGCGCAAGCACCCGAACCAGGAGTTCATCCAGGTGGACACCACGAACATCCTGTTCATCGTGGCGGGCGCGTTCGCGGGCCTGGACAAGGTGGTCGCGGAGCGCGTGGGCAAGAAGGGTATCGGCTTCGGCGCCGAGATCGATTCGAAAGACCAGCGCGACGAGGCCGACCTGCTCGCGCAGGTGCAGCCGGGCGATCTGGTCAAGTTCGGCCTCATCCCGGAGTTCATCGGCCGTTTGCCCATCATCGCGCACGTCAACGACCTGGACCGCGAGTCGATGAAGCGCGTGCTCACCGAGCCGAAGAACTCGCTGGTCAAGCAGTACAAGCGCCTGTTTTCCATGGATGGCGCCGAGCTCACGGTCACTGACGAGGCGCTCGGCGTCATCGCGGACAAGGCCGCGGAGCGCAAGACTGGCGCGCGTGGTCTGCGCGCGATCATGGAAGAGCTCCTTGTGCCCATCATGTACGATTTGCCGGATCGCGAGAATGTTGCCGAGGTCATCGTCGACGGGGCTGTGGCGCGCGGCGAGGGGGAACCGAAGTTCGTCGAGGCGGAAGAGCAGCGCTCCGCTTAGCCGCGCTCCTTCGGCCACTACACAATCCGGCCTTCGTCGCCGTAGATGTCGAAGTACTCGTCCGGCTCCGCATCCTCCGCCGGCGCAGGCGCGGCCTCCAGGTAGGACTCGTAGCCTGAGTAAGAGATGTTCGAGGTTAAAAACGCCAGCACGGTGTCGATGACCATCCGTCGCATGCCGTCGACGTTGCGGCGGCTTTCCATGTCCACCCGCGACAGGTGCTGCGCGGTCGCGGCGTTGCTCACCCGGAAGAAGCACAGCGACGAGATCAGGGTGAGTAGATCCACGGCGGTGATGCCGGGGCGGAACGCGCCGGCGTCTTGGCCGGCGAGGAGCAGCCGCTCGGCGTGGAGAGTGACGTCGCGTACGTCGGTGAACTGGGCGGCGTCCTCAGCCTCTACGGCTGGGTCCAGGTTCTCCCGCAGCACCAATCGCACGGCCTCGGGGTTATCTAGGAACGCGTGGTAGAGCGCATCGACGAACCTGCGCATGCCTTCCACCGGCACGGCGTGGGAGCGGTTGAGAACGTCTTCCGGCGGCGCTAAGCAATCTACGGCGTGCCGCAGCGCCGCCAGGTAGAGACCGCGCTTGTCGCCGAAGTAGTAATGGATCATCCGCTTGGTCATGCCGGTGCGCTTGGCCAACGTCTCCACCGTCACGCCGGCGTAACCCTTGCTGGAAAAGGCAGCTACCGCGGCGCGCACAACTGCGTCGGGGGAAGGTATGCCGGAAACCGCGTCGGCCACGTCCTGCCCCTTTCACTCGTAATACCTCTCAATCGTGCATCAGATGCCCGTTGCCGGTCGCATAGCGCTGAATTTCCGCCCCGGGCGGGGGTAGGTTGGCAGTGACAATTTCCCCGACGGAAAGGAATGAACACATGTCTAAGATTGTGGTGACCGGTGCAGCCGGCAACATCGCGTACTCCCTGCTGTGGCGCATCGCTGCGGGCGACGTCTTCGGCGAGGAGCCGGTGGACCTGACCCTGCTGGAGATCCCGGATGCGGTGCGCGCCGCTGAAGGCACTGCCATGGAGCTTGCTGATTCGGCGCTGCCGCTGGTGCGAAACGTGGAGGTCACCGACGACGCCACGAAGGCATTCGACGGGGCGGAGGCGGCCTTCCTCGTGGGTGCGAAGCCGCGCGGCAAGGGCGAGTCCCGCGCCGACATGTTGGCCGCGAACGGCAAGATCTTCATCGGCCAGGGCGAGGCAATCAACAACGGTGCGGCAGACAATATCCGCGTGCTCGTGGTGGGCAACCCGGCGAACACCAACGCGTACATCGCGTCCAAGGCGGCGCCGGACGTGCCCCGTGACCGCTTCAACGCCTTGATGCGCCTGGACCACAACCGGGCACAGTCCATGCTGGCGGACCGCCTTGGGGTGGCGTCGAGAAGCATTGAGCGCCTCGTGGTGTGGGGCAACCACTCGGATACCCAGTTCCCCGACGTCACCTACGCCACCGCAGAGGGCAACCCTGTGGAGGTGGACCGCGACTGGTACACCGGCGAGTTCATCCCGCGCGTGGCCAAGCGCGGCGCCGAGATCATCGAGGTGCGCGGCAAGTCCTCCGCCGCCTCCGCGGCATCGGCGTCCGTGGATCACATGCGCGACTGGGTTCAGGGCACGGGGCAGCGGTGGGCGACGGTAGCGTTGCCGTCGACAGGCGAGTACGGCGTGGACGACGGTCTCGTGTTCGGCTTCCCCGCTACCAGCGACGGCACCTGGCACATCGTGGAGGGCCTCGAGCTTAACGACGACCAGCGGGCGCGCATCGACGCCAACATCGAGGCCCTGCGCGAGGAAGCCGCGATAGCCGACAAGCTGTTTTAGCCCGCTGGTTAAGATAGGGCGCGTGACTGAGAACGATCTGAACCGCGCGAACGAACTGCCCAAGTCGTGGGAGCCCAGCGACCACGAACGCGACCTGTACGAAGGTTGGGTTGACGCCGGTTATTTCACGGCGGATCCGGCCTCGGACAAGCCCGCGTATTCCATTGTGCTGCCGCCGCCGAACGTGACCGGCCAGCTGCACATGGGCCACGCGCTCGACCACACCCTGATGGATTCGCTGGTGCGCCGCAAGCGCATGCAGGGCTACGAGGTGCTGTGGTTGCCGGGCATGGACCACGCCGGCATTGCCACCCAGACCAAGGTGGAGGCCAAGCTCAAAGCCGAGGAGGGCAAGGACCGCTACGACTACGGGCGCGACGAGTTCATCGACCGCGTCTGGGAGTGGAAGGAGCAGTACGGCGGCACCATCACCACGCAGATGCGTGCGATCGGCGACTCGGTGGACTGGTCGCGGGAGCGCTTCACGCTGGATGATGGGCTCTCGCGCGCCGTGCAGACCATCTTCAAGCAGCTCTACGACCGCGGTCTGGTCTACCGCGACTACCGGCTGGTGAACTGGTCGCCGGTGCTGGAGACCGCCGTGTCCGACATCGAGGTGGTGTACAAGGACGTCGAAGGCGAGTTCGTGTCCATCCGCTACGGCTCGCTTTCCGACGACGAGCCGCACCTGGTGGTGGCCACCACGCGCGTGGAGACCATGCTTGGCGACGTCGCTATCGCCGTCCACCCGGACGATGAGCGCTACGCCCACCTGGTGGGTCAGGAGTTTGACCACCCCTTCCGCGACGATTTGAAGATCCAGGTCATCGCGGACGACTACGTGGACATGGAGCTGGGCACCGGTGCGGTGAAGATCACCCCGGCGCACGACCCGAACGACTACGAGATGGGCCTGCGCCACGACCTGGACATGCCGATCGTCATGGACGAGAAGGGCCGCATCGCTGGCACCGGCACGAAGTTCGACGGGATGAGCCGCGAGGACGCGCGCGTGGCGGTGCGCGAGGCGCTGGCGGAGCAAGGCCGCATTGTCAAGGAAGTGCGCCCGTACGTGCACTCCGTGGGGCACTCGGAGCGCTCCGGCGAGCCGATCGAGCCGCGTTTGTCCCTGCAGTGGTTTGTCAAGGTCGACGAGCTGGCGACAATGGCCGGCGAGGCGGTGCGCTCCGGCGACACGGTGATTCACCCGGAGTCCATGGAGAAGCGCTACTTCGACTGGGTGGACAACATGCACGACTGGACCATTTCGCGCCAGCTGTGGTGGGGCCACCGCATCCCGATCTGGTACGGCCCGGCTGACGAAAACGGCGAGCGCGACGTGGTCTGTGTGGGGCCGGATGAAGAGCCGCCGGCGGGTTACGAGCAGGACCCGGACGTGCTGGACACCTGGTTCTCCTCTGCCCTGTGGCCGTTTTCCACCATGGGTTGGCCGGAGAAGTCGCCGGAGCTGGAGAAGTTCTACCCGACCACGGTGCTGGTCACCGCGTACGACATCCTGTTTTTCTGGGTGGCGCGCATGATGATGTTCGGCACCTTCGCCGGGCAGGAAACTCCTGACGTCCTTGGGGCCGGAGCGGAGCAGAGGCCCCAGGTCCCGTTCGAGCACCTGTACCTGCACGGGCTGGTGCGCGACGAAAAGGGCCGCAAGATGTCTAAGTCCCTGGGCAACGGCATCGACCCGATGGACTGGGTGGAGCGCTACGGTGCGGACGCGCTGCGCTTCGCCCTGGCCCGCGGCGCCAACCCGGGCGTGGACCTGCCCATTGGCGAGGACCACGCCACCGCGGCTCGCAACTTTGCCACCAAGCTGTTCAACGCCACGAAGTTCGCGCTGATGAACGGCGCCCACGTGGGAGAGCTGCCGGCACGCGAGGCACTCACGGACGCGGACCGCTGGATCCTCGACCGCGCCGAGGAGGTGCGCGCCAAGGTGGATGCCTACCTGGACGACTACCAGTTTGCCAAGGCCAACGAGGCCCTCTACCACTTCGCGTGGGACGAGCTGTGCGACTGGTACCTGGAGATTGCCAAGACCCAGATCCCGCGCGATGACGCTGGCGCGTCATCGGAAGCGCAGGAGCGGGGCCGCACCACCCGGGTCGTGCTCGGCCGCGTGCTCGACGTGGTGCTGCGCCTGCTGCATCCCACCATGCCGTTTGTCACCGAGGTGCTGTGGAAGGCACTCACCGGCGAGGAGACCGTCACGCTCGCGGCGTGGCCGACCGCGGATGACACCAACGGCGGCGCCGACACCGACAAGCAGGCCCGCGCCCGCGTGGAAGACGCCATCAAGCTCATCACCGAGCTGCGCCGTTTCCGCTCCGACCAGGGGGTCAAGCCCTCGCAGAAGGTGCCCGCACGCGTGGACTTCACTTCCGCCGACTTGGCTGGTCTCGAAGACGTGGTTCGCCAGATTGCCAGGGTGGAACGGCCTGGGGAGGACTTTGCAGCGTCCGCAAGCATTGAAATGCGTTTGAGCACAACCAACCTCGACGTCGCACTCGACACCTCCGGCACCGTCGACGTGGCCGCCGAGCGCAAGCGCCTGGAAAAGGAGCTCGCGGCGGCGCAGAAGGAGCTGGACACCACGGGCGGCAAGCTGTCCAACGAGCAATTCCTGGCTAACGCGCCGGAAGCCGTCGTGGAAAAGATCAAGGTGCGCCAGCAGGTGGCCCAGGAAGAATTCGAACGCGTCACCGCCCGCCTGGGCCAGCTGCCGGAGGCGTAAGTGGCGGACGAGGAGTTTGAGCTGCCGGAACTGCCCGAGCAGTACGACATCCAACAGACTGACACCGGGCTCACGCTCAACCTCGGCGCGCCGGGGGAGGGGCGGTCGGTAGACGAGCCCGCACCGCGCGGGGTAAGCGAGGAGGATCTCGCGGCACTCGCGCAGGTGGAGGCGGAGCTCACTGCACGCTGGCCGGAGACGGACATCGACCCGTCGCTGGAGCGCATCGAGCTGCTCATGGATTACCTGGGCGAGCCGCAGAAGTCCTTCAAGGTCATCCACGTCGCGGGCACTAACGGCAAGACGTCCACGGTGCGGATGGTGGAGTCGCTGCTGCGCTCCTTCGGCAACCGCGTGGGGCGTACGACCAGCCCGCACCTGCAGTCGGTCACCGAGCGCATCGGCATCGACGGCGAGCCGATCCACCCTGCCGATTTCGTGCGCATCTACCGGGAGATCGAACCGTACATCCAGATGGTGGACGAGCGCACCGGCGTGCCGATGAGCTACTTCGAGGTCATGGTCGGTCTGGCCTTCGCGGCGTTCGCGGACGCGCCGGTGGACGTCGCGGTGGTCGAAGTAGGGATGGGCGGGCGCTGGGACGCGACCAACGTTGTCGACGCGGACGTGGACGCGATCATGCCCGTCGGGCTCGACCACACCGACTACCTGGGCGAGACGCTCGGGGAGATTGCCGGAGAGAAAGCGGGCATCATCCGCAGCGCCGACGCCGTGGCCGTGATTGGCCAGCAGGATCCGGACGCCATGCGGGTCATCCTGGAGCGCACGGTGGAGATCGGTGCGCCGGTGGCACGCTTCGGCCAGGAGTTCGGCGTGGCCGTCTCCGAGGTGGCCGTGGGCGGGCAGACGCTCACGCTGAAAGGCCTGTCCGGCGAGTACGCGGATGTGTTCGTCCCGCTGTCCGGCCCGCACCAGGCGCACAACGCCTCGGTCGCGCTGGCGGCGGTGGAGGCGTTCCTGGGCGCGTCGTCGGAGCGCACACTGGACGCCGACACCGTGCGGGAAGGTTTCGCGGCCACCACTTCGCCGGGCCGGTTGGAGCGCGTGCGCGCGACCCCCACCACGTTCATCGACGCCACCCACAACCCCCACGGCGCGCAGGCCTTGGCGGCGGCGATCGAGCGCGACTTCGACTTCACCCGCCTTATCGGCGTGCTCGGCATCCTCGGCGACAAGGACGCGCGCGGGATCATGGAGGCGCTCGAACCGGTACTCACGGAGGTGGTGATCACCCAGAATTCCTCCCCGCGCGCCACCGACGCGTACGAGCTGGCGGAAACCGCCCGCGAGGTCTTCGGCGACGAGCGCGTCCACGTGGAGGAGCACCTGCCGTCCGCCTACGCGCTCGCCGTGGAACTCGCCGAGGAGGCGCTGGCAGAGGTCGGTGTGCAGTCCGGCTCCGGCGTGATCATCACCGGCTCCGTGGTCACTGCCGGCGAGGCGCGCGCCATGTTTGGAAAGGACCCGCAATGAAACGCCGCAACCAGCAGATGGGCCCGCTCGGCCCTGGGCAGCAGCCCGTCAAGGACCCGATGTCGGGGCTGACCGGCGTGCTTTCCGGCACGCTGATCATGGAGGCCATCACCGTGCTGCTCATCCTCACCGTCATCTTGAAAGTCGACGACGGGGTGCACTGGACCACCTTCAACTGGGTCTACGTCACCGTCGTCGGGCTCGCCCATGTGGTGATGGCGTTCTTCCAGAAGAAGCCCGCCGCGCTGTGGATCGACCTGGCGCTGCAGATCCCGCTGATCTTCGGCTTTTTCATCCACTGGTCCGTCACGGCCGTTGGCATCATCTTCGGCATTGTCTGGTACTTCGTTATCCGCATGCGCTCGGAGATCGTGCAGCGCATGCGCGGCGGCTACCTCACCACCCAGCACTTGGGCACTTAGAGGTCCTTGCGCAAGATTTTGCCGGCGGCGTTGCGTGGGATTTCGGCGACGAACTCCACTGCGCGCACCTTCTTGTAGGCGGTGACGCGCTGCGCAACCCACGCCATGACGGTGGCTTCGTCTAGGCCATCCTGCTTCACGACGATAGCCTTCGGCACCCCGCCGCGCTCGGCCACAGCCACGTCGTCGACGAGTGGGTGCGTAAGCAGCAGCGCCTCCAGCTCGGCGGGGGCGACCTGGAACCCGTGGTACTTGAACACGTCCTTCGCGCGGTCGACCACCGTGACGGTTTCGTCCGGGTTTACGCGGGCGATGTCACCGGTGCGCAGCCAGCCGTCCGTGATGGCGGTTTGCGTGGCGGTGGGGTTGTCCACGTAGCCGCGCATGACTTGAGGGCCCTGGACCTGCAGTTCGCCGGCGGTGCCGTCCGGCACCTCCGCGCCAGTGTCGACGTCCACGATGCGAAACTGCGTGTTGGGCAGCGCGAACCCGATGGTGCCGGGGTTCGAACGCCCGGCGATGCCCACGTGGGTCACAGGGGAAGACTCCGTGGTGCCGTAGCCCTGGAGCACGACCACGCCGAGGCGCTCCTCAACGCGGCGGGCCACCGACTCGCTCAGCGGCGCGGCCCCGCAGACCATGTGCGCGGTGGTGGCGAAATCTGCGGGGTCGACGTTGGGGGAGTTCGCGAGAGCGAGCGCGATCGGCGGGGCGATGTAACTCAGCTCGATGCCGTGGTTGCGGTGGGCCGCGGCGAACGCGGCGAGATCGAAGCGCGCGGCGGTGAACACGTGGCGGCGGGCCGCAAGCGAGGACAGCAGCAGCGTGTTTAGCCCGTAGATGTGGGAAAACGGCAGGGGAGCTGCCACCCGCGTGCCCTCGCCGATGCCGCTGGCGGCGAGCGCGGCGTTGAACTGGGCGGCGTTCGCAGCGATCGAACGGTGGGTCAGTTCCACGCCCTTGGCAAGACCGGTGGTGCCGGAGGAAAACGGGATGGCGGCCACCCAGTCCGGATCGGCCGGGTCGAAAGCCGCTCCTGGCCCCGGGGCCAGGTCGCCCGGTTCGACGCGGTGGGTGGTGCCGGCGACGCTAGACAGGCGCGAAGCTTCGGCGTCGATAAGCGAAGGCCCGATGAGCGCCGCGGCCGCGCCGGTTCGGGCGACCGCGAGCAGAGCCACCGCGAAATCGATCGAGTTGGAAAGCCGCAGCTCCACCACGCAGCCCGGGCCGACGCCGCGGCTGCGCAAGCGCGCGGCAGCGGCGTTTGCGAGCTCGGCGAGCTCGCCGTACGTGACCGTGCGGCCGGTATCGATTTCGGTGATGGCCGGCAGCGCGACGTTGGTGGGGACCATGCGGTCGAAAGCTGTGCCGGGCAGGGTGATGTCCGGCAGCGGACTGCTGTGCACCATGGCAAACAAGGCTACGGTATTGCCCATGCGCATCGTGAGCTTCGTTCTGGCGGCCGTGTTCTCCCTCGTCGCGGTGGTGGCCGTCTACACCTCGTTACCGGGGTGGGCGGGTACGGCGGCGATTGTCGCGGCAGGGCTGTTTTTGGTTCTGGGGTTCTACGAGCAGTACAAGCTGCGCGAGGAGGTTGCGCCCACGCTTGACGACGAAAAGCTGGCCACCGTGCAGCGCATGAAAGACGAGGGCAATTTCCAACTGGCAGTGCAGCAGGTGCAACTGTGGTTCCGGGGGACCTCACCTGAGGACGCAGCGCGCATCGTGCGGGAGGCTTAAATAGGACTTTGGGGTAAGGTTTGAGGCTATGACTGAACGCACTCTCATCCTGATTAAGCCTGACGGCGTGGCAAACGGACACGTCGGCGACATCATCGCCCGCATCGAGCGCAAGGGCCTCAAGCTCGTGGAGCTGGACCTGCGCACCGCGGACCGCGAGACCGCGGAGAAGCACTACGCGGAGCACAAGGACAAGCCGTTCTTCGGTGAGCTGGTGGACTTCATCACCTCCGCCCCGCTGGTCGCCGGCATCGTTGAGGGCGAGCGCGCCATCGAGGCGTGGCGCCAGCTCGCTGGCGGCACCGACCCGGTGTCCAAGGCCACCCCGGGCACCATCCGCGGCGACTACGCGCTGTCCGTGGGGGAGAACGTCGTGCACGGCTCCGATTCGCCGGAGTCGGCCGAGCGCGAGATCGGCATCTGGTTCCCCAACCTCTAACGCACCGCGCAGATGCACCGCAGCCAGTCGGCTGCGGTGCTTTTCACGTCTGGGGCGGGCATTCTTAGCATTCTCACGGACTTGTTGTATAAATAGGGTTGCATGTAACCGGACGGGTAGAAAGGCAGGTAGCAGTGGCAGCTCGCAGCGAGCAGGCAAGAGCGGTGGAGAAGCGCTCTGCAATCCTGGATGCGGCGATCACGCTATTGCTCTCCGAGGGGCTGAAAGGCGTCACGCACCGGCAGGTCGCGGCAGCGGCTTCGGTGCCGGTGGGATCCATCGGCTACTACTACTCCACGCGCGACAAACTTGTGGTCACTTGTTTCGACCGTCTGGTTGAGCGGCGTCGTGCGGCGTTTGCGCGGGCCACCGCGCAGGGGGCCGACCTGAAGGATCCGGTGTTTCTGGCTGAGGCCGCGGTCGATGTCGTTGCGTGCGGGCAACCGGGGCGCGCCCGCTCTGTGATCACGGCGTTCGTGGAGGCGCAGCGCGAGCCGAACGAGGTCGGGTCCAGCGTCGATCACGCACTGCAGGAGCTCAAAGACATGATCGCCGAGATGCTGCGCAGCAGTGGCGTGGCGCAGCTGAGCTCAGCGCGTGTACTGCAGATCGTGGTGGGCACAGCGCTCACAGAGCAGCACCCGAACGCGCCGGTGGCGGCCGTGGCGGACCTGCTGCGGTTGGCGGAAAAGTAAACCCTCTCCGCGCTGCGTGGACCACTGTGCCACAATGGTCAGCGCAGGCGCCGCAGTGCGACGCCAGGAAACTTTCACACGTACCGCCCCGTGGGGCTCGCCGCGCGGCCGCTTCGGCACCATGCTGCCAGCGCCCGGCCCGCCCCAGCGTGGTGCGGCTGAGCAAAATTGGAGAGTGACGTATTGGCTGGTCACAAGGCATCCGCTGACAAGGGCGACACGCCGGAGAAGAAGACGTCTCGCAGGCGAGCGGTGAAAAAGACGGGGAAGAAGGCGGCGCCGCAAGCGCAGCCGGCGGACAACCCGTACGCGGCGTTCGACCGCTCGCAGCTGGCGGACAAGACTCGCGTGTTTACCCTGGCCAAGGCGCTAGGAGTGCCGTCTAAGGAGCTCGTGGTGGCGCTGTCCGAGCTGGGCGTGGTCAAGGTGGCGCAGTCCACGCTGACGCGGGCGGAAAGCGAGCAGCTTCTCGACGCCTTGGCGGCCACCGCCCCAGAGCACCCCGACACCCCGGCAGCAGACGACGTTGCGGATGAGAAGATCCGCCAGCGCGTGCGCAAAGACGTGGAAAACGAGATCCACCAGATCGAGGAAAAGGTCGAGGCGGATCTGCGCGATCCCGCCGAGGAGGATCCGCTCATCGACGTGGAGCCTGCGGTCACCCCCGTCCCGGAGGAGGCCACCAACCGGGCGCCGCTGTTCAAGGCTCCCGACCGCAAACGCCGCCGCGCCACCCGGGCTGCAGCGCCGACGCAGGAGGAGCAGCAGCGTGACGACGTCGCTTCGCCGGAGGGGGAACCGGAGGACGTCGAGAGGCACGAGCCCGAACCGATCGAGGAGCCGAAGGCGATCAAGGGGTCCTCGCGCCTGGAAGCCCAGCGCCGACGCCGCACCGAAAAACGCGAGGAGCAGCGCAAACGCTCCCGCATTGTGAGCCAGGCGGAGTTCCTCGCCCGCCGCGAGTCCGTGGAGCGCCACATGGTGGTGCGCGAGCGCGACCGTCACGACGGCCACGGCAAGATCACGCAGGTCGCTGTGCTCGAGGACGGTCTGCTCGTCGAGCATTTTGTCACGGCGGAGAGCCAGTCCTCCATGATCGGCAACATCTACCTCGGGCGTGTGCAGAACGTGCTGTCCAGCATGGAGGCGGCCTTCATAGACATCGGGCAGGGCCGCAACGGCGTGCTCTACGCCAGCGAGGTGGACTGGAAATCCGCAGGTCTCGGCGGACGTTCGCGCCGCATCGAACAGGCGCTCAAGTCCGGCGACCAAGTGCTGGTGCAGGTGACCAAGGACCCGGTCGGGCACAAGGGCGCGCGGTTGACCACGCAGATCTCCCTGGCAGGCCGCTACCTGGTGTACGTGCCGGGCGGTCGCAGTGCCGGCATCTCCCGCAAGCTGCCGGCGCCGGAGCGCAAGCGCCTGAAAGAGATCCTGAACAACGTGGTGCCCGGCAAGGGCGGGGCGATCATCAGAACGGCCGCGGAGAACGTGCCGGAGGAGGCGATCGCCGCCGACGTGAACCGCCTGCACAACCAGTGGACCGCGATCCAAGAGCAGGCGGAGAAGGAAAAGTCGTCGAAAGGCGCCAAGCCGGTCACCTTGTACGAGGAGCCGAACATCCTGGTCAAGGTCGTGCGCGACCTGTTCAACGAGGACTTCACGTCCCTCATCGTGGATGGGCGCAAGCCGTGGAACACCGTGCACGCCTACGTGCAGTCCGTCGCACCGGACCTGCTGGACCGTGTGGAGAAGTTCGACCGCGACGCGCACGACGGCAAGGACGCTTTTGAAGTCCACCGCATCGACGAGCAGCTGCAAAAGGCGCTGTCGCGCACCGTCTGGCTGCCCTCCGGCGGCACGCTCGTGATCGACCGCACCGAGGCGATGACCGTCATCGACGTCAACACCGGCAAGTTCACCGGCTCCGGCGGCTCGTTGGAGGAGACCGTGACCTCCAACAACCTCGAGGCCGCCGAGGAGATCGTGCGGCAGATCCGCCTGCGCGACATCGGCGGCATGATCATCATCGACTTCATCGACATGATCCTCCCCGAAAACCAGGAGCTCGTGCTGCGCCGCCTCAACGAGGCGCTCGGGCGTGACCGCACCCGCCACCAGGTCTCCGAGGTGACCTCATTGGGCCTGGTGCAGATGACCCGCAAGCGCCTTGGCAACGGGCTTTTGGAGACCTTCTCTACCGAGTGCGAGTGCTGCGGCGGCCGCGGCATCATCGTCACCGACGACCCGGTGGAGCACGACCCGTACTCCGAGCGCGGCCGCGACGAGCGCCGCGCAACCCGCAGCCGTGACAAAGACGCTGCCCAGGACGGCGGCCGCGAGGGTGACCGTGACGGCGGCCGCGAGCACAAGTCGCGGAGTCAGCGTCGCTCCAAGCGCAAGCCCCTCAACGACGACGAGATGGACAACCTCCTCAACTCCATCTTCAGCGACGAGGACCCCGCCCAGGAGGACACGCCCACCGACGCGGATTCGCGCGGTGATGCCGGGGCGACGGGGCCGGACGGCTCGCTCGACGACGACGCGGACGGGCGCCGCCGCTCGTCGCGGCGCCGCGGACGCCGTGGTGGCAGCCGCGGGCGCGGGAAGCAGCCGGAAGCGCAGGACCAGCAAAAGCGCCAACCAGCGCCGGAGGACGCCACCCACGATGTGCCGGCGCAGGAGCCGCAGCCGAGCTACGAGGACGCGGTGGAGGAGTTCGAGAACTCGCCGCGCCGCAAGCGCCGGACCCGCGGCAACTCCCGCTCGGACCACCGCCCTCGCCGCGAGGACTTCGCAGAGCCCGAACAGGCTCAGGAGGACACGCGCACCGAGGAGCGTGCGAATGCATCCGCGCCAGCGAAGCCATCCGCTAGCCGTCGAGGCCGGCGCCGCGCGGTGCGCAAATCCAACGCCTCGGTTGCGGCAGAGCGTGCAACCGCCCAAACCACCCAGGGCGGCGGCAAGGAAGATGCGGGTGCTGCGGAACGGCGTCGAGAAGCACAGGCTTCCCCGCGGCGCGGACGGCGGCGCGCTACGCGACGCAGCAGCTAGCGCGGTTTGGTAAAGCGCGAGGTGCCGGTGTAGTCTTGCCGAGTCGCTGTTTCGGGGCGTGCCGCCTCGTTGCCTACGCATGCGGGTACGGCTGGCTCGTTACCGGCCCCGAAGCGCTCAAACTGTTCCATTCCGCCCCTGTGCATGCCAGGGGCGGGCGAGTAGAGATAAGGGGTAACCCTCTATGTACGCGATCGTCAAGACCGGCGGCAAGCAGTACAAGGTTGCCGAGGGCGACCTCGTCAAGGTCGAGAAGCTTGAGGGTGAAGCAGGCGACAAGGTCGAACTCACCCCGATCCTTCTCGTTGATGGCGCAGACGTCACCTCCGGCGCGGACGCTCTGTCCAAGGTCAACGTGACCGCGGAAATCGTCGAGCACGGTAAGGGCAAGAAGGTCGACATTCTGAAGTACAAGAACAAGACCGGCTACAAGGTGCGCCAGGGCCACCGCCAGCCGCAGACCACCGTCAAGATCACCGGCATCAAGTAACCACTAGGAGAATTTGAACTATGGCACACAAGAAAGGTGCATCCAGCTCCGCGAACGGTCGTGACTCTGAGTCCAAGCGCCTCGGTGTGAAGCGCTTCGGTGGCCAGCAGGTCAAGGCCGGCGAAATCCTCGTTCGCCAGCGCGGCACCAAGTTCCACCCGGGCGACAACGTCGGCCGTGGCGGCGACGACACGCTGTTCGCACTGACCTCCGGCTCCGTCCAGTTCGGCATCAAGCGCAAGCGCCGCATCGTCAACATCGTCCCGGCTGACGGCCAGGGCGTCGCTTCCGAGGTCCTCGAGCAGGCCGAGGCGGCAGGTGTTGTGGATGAAGGCACCGCCGCTGAGGCAACCGCCACCGCCTAAGCGCTGGTGAATCGGCGCCGCCGGTCCGAACGGGCCGACGGCGCTTTTTGCATATCATCGTCCGTGTCAGAAAGAAAGGTGGGACCCCAACCATGGCCCAATTTGTTGATCGCGCAACGCTGCACCTGCAGGCCGGCGACGGCGGCCACGGCTGCGCGTCCGTCCACCGCGAGAAGTTCAAGCCGCTCGGCGGGCCGGACGGCGGCAACGGCGGGCACGGCGGCGACATCGTGCTCGAGGTGTCCACCCAGGTGCATACGTTGCTGGACTTCCAGTACCGGCCCCATGTGAAGGCCGGGCGTGGCGGCAACGGCGCGGGCGATTGGCGCAACGGTGCGCGCGGCGAAGACCTCGTGCTCGAAGTACCAGTCGGCACCGTCGTGCGCGACGAGGACGGTGAGGTACTGGCGGACCTGACCGTGCCGGGTACCCGCTTCATCGCCGCGGAGGGCGGCTACGGCGGCCTGGGCAACGCAGCGTTGGCGACGGCGAAGCGCAAAGCCCCCGGGTTCGCGCTCAAAGGCGAACCGGGGGAGGCGCATGACCTCATCCTGGAGCTGAAGTCGATGGCGGATGTGGGGCTGGTGGGGTTTCCGTCGGCAGGTAAGTCCTCGCTGATCTCGGTGGTGTCCGCCGCGAAGCCGAAGATCGCGGATTACCCGTTTACCACGCTCGCGCCGAACCTGGGTGTGGTCACGGTCGGCCACGACACGTTTACCATCGCGGACGTGCCGGGCTTGATCCCGGGCGCGAGCCAGGGAAAGGGGCTGGGCCTGGACTTCCTGCGCCACATCGAGCGCACCGCCGTGCTCGCGCACATCGTCGACGTGGCCACGATGGAGCCGGGCCGGGACCCGATCTCCGACATCGAGGCCCTCGAGCATGAGCTGGACACCTACGCCGACGAGCTCGATATGGATTCGGGCCTGGGCGACTTGCGCGAGCGCCCCCGCCTGGTGGTGCTGAACAAGATGGACGTCCCGGAGGCGAAAGAGCTCGCCGAGTTCTTGCGCGCGGACATCGAGGAGAGGTTCGGCTGGCCGGTGTATTTGATCTCCACCGCCACGCGCGAAGGGCTGGACGATCTGAAGTGGGCCATGTGGGACATTGTGAAGCGCTCCCGAAAGCAGCGTCGCAGCGTGCCTAGCGACGAACCGCAGGTGATCCGCCCCAACTTCGCCGGCCGCCGCCACGATGACGGCGGCATCGAGGTCGTGCGCGACCCCATGTACCCCGAGGGTTGGTTGGTCACGGGCGAGAAGGTGGAGCGCTGGGTGCGCCAGACCGACTTTGAAAACGACGAGGCCGTGGGCTACCTGTCCGACCGCTTGAACAAGGCGGGTGTGGAAGACATGCTGCGCAAGGCGGGTGCACATGAGGGCGACACCGTCACCATCGGGGAGATCTCCTTCGACTGGGAGCCGTCCATCGGCGGCGATCCCACGCTGGCCGGCCGCGGCCAAGACGCGCGCCTCAGCGGCACGGACCGCATCTCCGCGGCGGAGCGCAAGCGTGCTTCGCAGGCCCGCCGCGGCCTGATCGACGAGTACGACTACGGCACAGGCGAAGAGGCGGACCGCGAGCGCTGGCAGGGCTAGGGCATCCACCTGCCAAACAGGAGATCCATGGCGCCGTGGTGGCCGCGCTCGTTGGCTACCGCGTAGCCGCGCGGGGAGCGCCAGAAGATCCGGCCCCGCCGCCGCACGATCCGGCCGCGCTTGCGTAGGTGCGGGGCGTCGTCGTTGACCCGGTTGTGGTAGCGGCACAGCGGTGCCAGGTTGTCCAGGTTGGTTTCGCCGCCGTGCGCCCAGGGCACGATGTGGTGGGCCTCGCAGTGATCGGCGGCGCGGATGCAGTCCGGCGCGGAGCACACCGGCTGGGCCGCTCGTAGCAGGTCGCGCTGTTTGGCGTTGGCGAAGCGCGCGCCCCGGTACAGATTCACCGGCCCTTCCTCGGGGTGGAACACCGCTACCTCGAGCTCCTCGCCGCGGGCAAGTTGGAGGTATTCGGCGCCGGTCATGGTGGTGCCGTCGGACATTCCCAGCAGCACGTCGTCGCCGTCGCCTGTAAGGACCTTCAGGTGCGCGTCGAGCGGCACCAGCACAATTGGGCGCGGGACGGCGTGGGGGATGCTGCCTGTGCCGGACCGGAGGGCGTCGAGAAGCGGGGCGAGCATCTGCGGCGACTCCGGCAGTGCGTGATCGAGGCCGGTGCGCAGCGACGTCTCGATGTCGGTGATGTCACGCTCGGTGCCGGTGACCATCATCGTGCGCATGCCCATTCGTGGTGCGAAGAAGGTCACCCCGCTGCGCGGTTTTTTCTTCGGCGGCCCCGGCACGAGCTCTTTCGCGCGGCGGCGCAGTGCCTCGTAAGTGCCGCGGAAGGTGAGTAGCTCGAGGCGCAGTTTCCAACGCTGCGCGTCGTCGGTGATGTGGCGCAGTTGTTTTTCTATCAGCACCAGTTGATCCATGTTGAGCCCCGGCGCGCGGGCTTTGGCTTCGCGCTGCTTGGCGGTCCATTTGGTGGCGCCGAAGTAGACGGTGTGCACCATGCGCCATTCGCCGATGCGTCGCAGGCTGTAACCGGCATCGATGAGCTGTTGGCGGTCGAAACGCTCCAGGAAGTCGAGCGCGTTTGTGTCGATTTCGTTCATGCGAGGCAACCTACCCGGTAAAACGAAACGCACAAGACCCATCCGAATTCTGTGGATAACGCAATGGAAGTTATCCACAGGCGTAGACTTCCCGCATATGACAACGCTTCGCGACAAGATCGCCGCCGCCCGCCGCATCGTGGTGAAGCTCGGCACAAGTTCCCTGGTCAACGAGGCGGGCGAGCTGGACCCGGAGAAGATCGACCGGATCGTCGACGCTATTGAGCACCGCATCGCGCGCGGTTCCGACGTCATCGTGGTCTCTTCCGGCGCCATCGCCGCAGGCATGGGCCCGCTTGGGTTGAAGGCCCGGCCGCGCGATCTGGCAACGAAGCAGGCGGCCGCGTCGGTGGGGCAGATCCACCTGGCGCAGGTGTGGGGCGCCTCGTTCGCGCGCTACGGCCGCACGATCGGGCAGGTGCTGCTCACCCAGTCAGACGCCGGCTCACGCGAGCGCGCACGCAACGCGCAGCGCACTATCGACCGCCTGCGCCAGATGGGCGCGGTGCCGATTGTCAACGAGAACGACACCGTGGCCACCTCCGAGATGCGCTTCGGCGACAACGACCGCCTCTCCGCCATCGTGGCCACGCTGATCTCGGCGGATGCGCTGGTGCTGCTGTCGGATGTGGACGGCCTCTACACCAGCAACCCCTCCGACCCGGGCGCGAAGCTTATCGACGAAGTGCGCTCCGGCAACGACCTCACCGACGTCCAAGCGGGCGACGGGGGAGTATTCGGCACCGGTGGCATGGCGGCGAAGGTCTCGGCCGCTCGCCTTGCCGCTCGCGGCGGCGTGCCGGTGCTGCTCACGGCTACGGAGAAGATCAAGGACGCGCTGGCAACCGCCGAGGTGGGCACCGTGTTCCACACCCGCCCGGAACGCAGGCTCAACGCGTGGAAGTTCTGGGCGCTGTACGCGGCCGACGCCGAAGGGGTGCTGCGCCTGGATGAGGGCGCGGTCGAGGCCGTCACCCGCGGCGGCACGAGTTTGCTCGCGGTGGGCATTACCGGCATCGAGGGAGAGTTCCACGCCGGCGACATCGTGGAAATCCTCGGGCCCGACTCGGAGGCGGTCGGCCGCGGCGAGGTGGCCTACGACGCCGCCGAACTGGCCAGCATGCTGGGTAAACCAACCCACGAGCTGCCGGAGCACCAGCGCCGCGCGGTCGTCCACGCCGACTACTTGTCCAACTACGCCTCGCGTCTGTAGGCGCTACCCTGGGCGGGCATGAAATTCGCTTACCTGCCCAAGCCCAAAGACGAGCCCATCGCCGCCCTGGAGGGGGAAGGCCACACCCACGTCGCGCTCGAGGACAACCCGGACATGATCATCTTCGGCGGTGGTCCGGATGATTTCCCCGACGAGCTGCCTGAATCGGTCAAGGTGGTGCAAATCCAGTACGCGGGTGTGGAGAACCTGCAGGACGTCTTTGCCAAATACGCGGGCAGCGGCGTGCGCTTCGCCAACGCCGGCGGGCTGTACGACGACACTGTCGCCGAATCCGCCCTCGCACTGCTGCTCGCCGTGGAGCACCGGCTCAAGGCCGTCAGCGCGGAATGGAACAACACGCAGCTGTTCAAGGAGAAGCAGTACCTCTTCGACAACAAGAAGCTGGCGCTGATCGGCGCGGGCGGCATCGGCAAAACCCTCATCCGCTTCCTCGAGCCCTTCGGCATGGACATCACGGCTGTGAACCGCTCCGGCAACCCCGTCGAGGGCGCGGACCGCACGGTGACACTGTCCGACGACGTGTGGGCGGAGCACGACTATTTCGTCCTGCTTACCCCGCTCACGGACGAAACCCGCCACATGGTGAACGCGGAGACGATCGGCAAAATGCAGGACAGTGCGGTGATTGTGAACGTGGGGCGCGGGCCGCTCGTCGATACGCAGGCGCTCACGCAGGCTCTTGCCGACGGCCACCTGCGCGGCGCCGGCCTGGATGTCACCGAGCCCGAGCCGCTGCCCGCCGACCACGAGCTGTGGGGCCTGGACAACTGCGTGATCACCCCGCACGTGGCCAACATCCCGCGGTTTATGGAGCGCCGCATCGGTGGGCTGGCCGCGAAGAACTGGGAGCTGTACGCCGCGGGCGAGAAGATGGTCACCGAAGTGGACGTCGACGCAGGGTACTAAATGACCAGTATGGTCGCCCCGAATCCAGGCGCGTTACCGAGGCGGGCATCTGCGGTGACGAGCGGCTGATTGAGCGTTTCGGCAAGCGCTATGAAAGTGGCGTCGTAAGCGGAGACGTTCTCGCGGAGCTGCCAGGTTCGAGCCATGAGCGGAAGATGTCCGTGAAATTGGATACCCAGCTCGCTCAAGATCGATAAAGACTCGGCCGCTCTACTCACGTCTAAAACGTTGGACCGCACCTGCCTTCTCATTACCTGCACGACTTCAGTTACCAGTAGGTGAGGTGCGTGGATTTCTGCGTCTTCCGCAGAGACCAGCTCGAGTACTTGGTCGCCCTTATCAGTCCGCAGCAATAGTTCGATCGCCGCGGACGGATCCAGAATCATGCGCGGGCGTCCCGTTCAGCGCGAACAGCATCGGCGATGGATTCGCCCTTCGGGCTCACCCGGGGAAGACTGGCGAGTCGAGCCAGGGCCGCGGAACGCTCGCGACGGTTGAGCGCGAATGTCAGCTCGTCAACAGCGACGTCGGACACGGACGTGTTCCGACGCTGGGCCTGCGCTTCAAGGGCGCGCACCAGCTTTTCCGGGACGTTGAAGAGCTGCAAATCGGTCATACCGAAATAGTGGGACACCCCGCGCCAGTGTCAAGAGTTTTGGTACTCGTCGAGCGCTAGTATTGCTGCATGAGTGCGCAGCAGACTGACCAGCAAAGACAGGCCGAGCGCGAGGAGGTGCTCGCGAAGGCGCGCCGCGCGAAAGAGGTAGCGCCGGTGATCGCGGCGCTACCGACCCCGGCGAAGGACGCGGTGCTGCTCGCGGCCGCCGCTGCGTTGACCGAGCGCGCAGGCGAGATCCTGGGTGCCAACGCCCGCGACCTGGAGCACGGCCACGCAAACGGCCTGGCGGAGTCAGTGTTGGACCGGCTCGCGCTGGATGAAGCGCGCATCGCGGGCATCGCCGACGGTTTGCGCCAGGTGGCGTCCTTGCGCGACCCGGTGGGGGAGGTGCTCACCGGCCGCACGCTGCCCAACGGCATCCAGATGAAGCAGGTGCGCGTGCCGCTGGGCGTGATGGGCATGGTCTACGAGGCCCGCCCGAACGTCACCGTCGACGCGTTCGGCCTGGCGCTGAAATCCGGCAACGTGGCGCTGTTGCGCGGTTCCAAGACTGCGAGGCACTCCAACCAGAAGCTGGTCGAGGTGTTGCAGGACTCCCTCGCAGATCACGATTTGCCGCGCGAGGCGGTGCAGCTGCTGCCGTGCGATTCCCACGAGTCGGTTCAAGACCTCATCACCGCCCGCGGCCTGGTGGACGTGGTGATCCCGCGTGGCGGCGCGCGCCTGATCGAGGCCGTGGTGACGGGCGCGACCGTGCCCACCATCGAGACGGGCACGGGCAACTGCCACTTCTACATCGACGCCTCCGCGGACATGGACAAGGCGGTCGCGATGCTACTCAACGGCAAGACGCGCCGGGTCAGCGTGTGTAACGCCACGGAAACCGTGCTCATCGACGCGGCTCTCTCGGACGAAAACAAGCGCGCCGTCATCGCCGCGTTGCAGGGAGCGGGGGTTGAGGTGCACGGCGACGTCGATAGGCATGCTGCCTTCGGCGCCCACGTCACACCCGCGACCGAGGCTGACTTCGCCGAGGAGTACCTCAGCATGGACATCGCGAGCGCGGTCGTGGACGGCGTGGACGGGGCGATCGCCCACATCGCGCGCTACTCCAGCGGCCACACCGAGGCAATCGCGGCCCAGGATGCCGATGCTTTACGACGTTTCGCTGACGCCATCGACGCCGCCGCCGTCGTACTCAACGCATCGACCGCCTTCACGGACGGGGAGCAGTACGGCATGGGCGCGGAAATCGGCATCTCCACCCAAAAACTGCACGCCCGCGGCCCCATGGCGCTGCCGGAGCTGACCACCACCAAGTGGATCCTGGAAGGTACCGGCCAGGTGCGCTAATCTATCTCGCGTGCTGAAATCCCGGACCTCTTGGCGCGCCCGCTTCGGGCTGTTCGCCACCGCTGTTGCCACAGCAGTTACCGCCACTGTCACCCCCGTCGCTCCCGTGCAGGAAGCGGACGCGCAGACCCGCTGCCCCGCCGTCGCTGTGGTTGCCGCACGCGGCTCAGGCCAGAACGGGGAGATCTACCCCACCAAGTACTCGTGGGCCGCGCCGTGGACCTCCAACGGCTGGGAGGGCGAAACCATCCGCGCCTTCCTGCGTCATGCGGAGCGCCGCTACACCGCCACCCACGGCGGCAATTCGCTGATGAAGGACGTCGAGGTCATCGGCCTGGAGCCGCGCTACTACCCGGCGACCTTCCCGGAGTACGACGTGCCCGAGGTGGCTGTGCCGTCCACGCTGCTGCAAGCGCTCGGCCTGGCCATCCAGTGGGCCAACCCGGTCTTCATGACGGCGCGGCGCGCGGCGAACCAGTTCCTGGATTCCGTGCAGATCGGCCGTGGCGGAGTGATGCAGATGATCAACGACTACGAGCGCGCCACCGGCTGCCGCCCGAAGTACATCCTGTCCGGCTACTCCCAGGGCGCGATGATTCTGCTTGAGCACGAGCGCGAACTGGCGCGACGCGGTCAGCTCGCGGGCGTGGTCTACTTTGGCAACCCCAACACGGCGGCGGGCGACTGGTCCACGGTGGGCGTGCCCGGCGGCGGCGCAGGCGGCATGCTGGGCATGTTGCCGTTTAACTCGAAGACGGCTGCGGCCACGCGCAACCGCGTGAACTACTGCCTGCCGCTGGACGCGGTGTGCGACCTGTCGGTGCAGACGCTGCAGGGCTCCCAGAGCAACGGCGGCAACCACGCCAGGTACTTCCGCTGGCCGTCGCGCTGGGATAACCAGGTTTCCGATTCCTTCGGCCGTTTCGTAGATCAGGTACGGTACCGCTGATGACGCGTTGCATCCGCACCACTGCCGCAGCCACCGCCTGCGCCGTAGCCCTCGCCGCAGCCCCCGCCGGCGCTGAAACCATTACGCGCGACAGCAAGCGCACGGTGGTCGTTGAGGAGAGCTGCACCTGGGAGGTGGATGACAAAGGCACGCCCATCATCGACGGGGCGACCGGCGAGCCCATCGCGGTGAAGGACGAAAACGGCGAGCCGCTGTGCACAAAGCGCGAGGTGTCGCGCAGCTCCGCCGGTTCCTCCGAGAAGTGGGCGGACGAGACGAAGACGGAGCTCGGTGTCGGCATCGCGTTCGGCATCGTCGGCGCGTTGCTTGGGGCGCTGTTGGGAGCAGGCATGCTCTTCATCGAGTCCATCGACATCGTGCCTTTGCCCCCACAGTGGTAGGCGCAGTGGTAGGCGCAGTGGGGGAACACTACGCGGCCTCGTTGGATCGGGCCAGGCGCATCGGTGTCATGGGCGGCACGTTCGACCCAATCCACCACGGGCACCTGGTCGCCGCGAGCGAAGTGGCCGACCGGTTCGAGTTGGACGAGGTCATCTTTGTGCCCACCGGCCAGCCGTGGCAGAAGGCGGGCAAGACGATCAGCCCGGCGGAGGACCGTTACCTGATGACGGTGATCGCCACCGCCTCCAATCCGCGGTTTTCGGTCTCGCGGGTAGATATCGACCGTGGTGGGCCGACCTACACCATCGACACGTTGCGGGACCTGCGCGAGCAGTTCCCTGACGAGGCGTTGTACTTTATCACTGGCGCGGACGCGCTTGCCTCCATCATGTCGTGGCACGACTGGGAGGAAATGTTCGAGCTCGCAGAGTTCGTCGGTGTCACACGTCCGGGCTACGAGCTGCGGGAGGACATGTTCCCCGCCGACATTCAGGAGCGCGTGCACTTGGTGGAGATTCCCGCGATGGCCATTTCGTCCACGGACTGCCGCGCCCGCGCCGCCGAGGGGCGCCCGGTCTGGTACCTGGTGCCGGACGGGGTGGTGCAGTACATCGCCAAGAACGCTCTGTACGCCTAAGTAGCACTACCGGGGCGTGTCGTGGGACAATGGCGGGGTCTGTCCGCCTACACACGAAGGGTTTCCCACTTGACCGCTCCGCAGATCTCCATCGACCGGGCCAAAGTTGCCGCCAAGGCAGCGGATGAAAAGCTTGGCAAGAACATCGCTGTCATCGACGTGTCCAACGTCATGGCTATCACCGACGTGTTCGTGATTGTCTCGGCGGACAACGAACGCCAGGTCGCCGCTATTGTCCAGGAGGTCGAGGACGACCTGACGGATCTTGGCGTGGAGCCGAAGCGCCGCGAGGGCAACCGCGAAAACCGCTGGGTGCTGCTGGACTACGGCAACTTTGTCGTCCACATCCAGCGTGACGCCGAGCGCGAGTTCTACGGCCTAGACCGACTCTACGCGGACTGCCCGGCGATCGAGGTCGAGGGCCTCGAGCCCTACGAGCGCCCCACTGCCTTCGGCGACGAGGCCGAGTTGCGCCAGGCGCAGAACATTGAAGACCTGCCGCTTGCGGGTGAGGGCCCGGCGGTAGCCGACGACGAATACTAGGCGAGTTTTACACCATGCAACGTCGTTTGATCCTGCTGCGCCACGGCGAGACGGAGTACAACGCCACCTCGCGCATGCAGGGGCAGCTGGACACGGTGCTGTCTGACCGGGGTGTCGCGCAAGCCCACGCCGCGGCGAAAGAACTGCGTGATCTCGGAATTTCCAAGATCGTCTCATCTGACCTGATGCGCGCGAGAAACACCGCTGAGGTGGTGGCGGCTGATTTGGGGCTTGCTGTAGACGTCGATAGCCGCCTGCGCGAAACCCACCTCGGGGACTGGCAGGGCAAGACGCACAACGAGGTGGACACTGCGCACGAAGGGGCGCGTGCCGTGTGGCGCACCGATGCCTCCTGGGCGCCGCCGCGCGGGGAGAGCCGGCTGGAGGTGGCCGGGCGTGCGCGCGCGGTGGTGGACGAGCTCGTGCGTGATTACCGCGAGTGGGACGACTCGGCGGTGCTGTTGGTCTCCCACGGCGGCACGATCGCGGCGCTGACCGCGTCGCTTCTCGGCTTCGTTGTGGCGCAGTACCCGGCGCTGAAAGGACTGGGCAACGCCAACACCGCACGGCTTGTGGCGATGCCGCTTCCCGACGATCCTTCGGTGTCCCGCTGGTACCTCGAAGCCTGGAACCGGGGGCTGAACTAAGTGGCAGTGCGTGTGGTGGTGGACTCCTCGGCCGGCTTGCCTGCGCAGGTTGTGCGCGAGCTGGATATCACCGTCGCGGACATGCACGTGATGGACCACGGCGAGGAGAAGGGCACCTCCGGACTTTCCTCCCTGGAGTTGGCGGCCTGTTATGCGCGTCAGCTGGAGCGCGGCGGAGATGACGGGGTGGTGGCGCTGCACTTGTCCAAGGCGCTGTCGTCGACGTGGTCTGCGGCCGTGGCGGCGTCTGCGGTGTTTCCCGGAACCGTCCGCGTGGTAGAAACCGACGCCGCCGGCATGACTGTCGGCGCCGCGGCAATGGCCGCTGCGACGGTGGCCCTAGAAGGCGGGGATGTGGACGAATGCGAGGCGATGGCGAAGTCCACTCTCGCCCGTGCGGAGACGTGGGTATACCTGCACCAGTTGGATGATCTGCGAAAGTCCGGGCGGCTGCCCACAGGCACAGCGGTGCTGTCGGCGGCGCTGCTGGCGAACAAGCCGATTTTGCGCATCCACGACGGCAAGCTGGAACTCGCTGGCAAGACCCGCACCCAGTCGAAGGCGTTTGCCAAGCTCGCGGAACTTGTTGTGGAGCGCGCCGCCGGCGAGCCGGTGTTCGCCGCGATCCAGCACGCGGACGCGGCGGATGCGGCTAGTCAGCTCGCGGACCTGCTCGAGGCCCAGCTACCGCAGGGCTCCCGGGTGATGCTGGAACCGCTTGTCGACGTCCTGGCGGTCCACGCCGGCCCCGGCGCGATCGGCCTTTCGGTTGTCTTTTCT
Organism: Corynebacterium wankanglinii; assembly: GCA_014490595.1. Classification (GTDB taxonomy): domain Bacteria; phylum Actinomycetota; class Actinomycetes; order Mycobacteriales; family Mycobacteriaceae; genus Corynebacterium; species Corynebacterium wankanglinii. Next base: position 1,871,419 of record CP061031.1, on the reverse strand, counting down.
TCTCTGGAACGCCCAGTAGCTGTGGACAAGCGGGGTGAGTTGGTGACGCCGCAACAACGTTATCCACAGATTTCGGCCGGGGGGCTTCCGGTTGTGCGCTTGCACATTTAGCTTCCGTGGCATGAACGCCATTGACCGCCTGCAGGAGCTCACCAGGCCAACCGGGGAAGAAGACCTCCTGGCTGTGCGCTACCCCGCGCCGCGCGTGTCGGTGCCGGTCAAGCCGGCCGCCGTGGTGGTCGCAGCGCTGCTGCTTGCGGTGGGGGTGTGGGGTTTCACCCGCGACGGCGATGGTGGCGAGCAGATCGAATGGGAGCAGGTAGCGGAACCGACTGAAGTCCGCGGGGTGGTGGTAGTGGCCGTTGTGGGGGAGGTGGCAAACCCGGGGCTGATGACGCTCAACGAGGGCTCCCGCATCGCCGACGCCCTCCAGGTCGCCCAGCCACTGCCGCATGCGGACCTGCTGGCGCACAACCAGGCGCAGTTGCTGGTGGACGGCCAGCAGATCCTCGTCCAGGCCGTCGGTGCCGCCCCGCCGCCTGGTGTGCCCCCGCCCGCAGACGGCAGGCCCGGAACCGTGTCGCTGAACTCGGCTACTGCGGCGGAGCTCACCTCGCTGCCAGGGGTGGGGGAAGCGACGGCGGCATCGATTGTCGCCCACAGGGAGGCTCACGGCCCGTTTACGTCGGTGGAGCAGCTCATGGACGTGCGCGGCATCGGTCCCGCCAAGTTTGAAGCAATGCGTTCGCAGGTGGGGCTGTAGCCGTGTCGGAGCTGCGGCTAGTTCCGGCGGCGCTCGCAGTGTGGGCCGCGGCGGCGTGCTGCATCCTGTTCGGGACGTGGGCGGCGGCCGCTGCCACAGGCGTGTTCGTGGTTGGGTGTCTGATATGGCGCGAGCTCGGCCAGGCGGTGCTCACCGCGGGCCTTGGGGTGGCGGCTGCAGTGACCGCGACAGTGCGGATGCGGTTGTGCTCCACCGCCGCCGAGGTCGCGGGAACGGTCAGCGGCGCACCGAAGCAGACGTCGTCCGGCGCGTACCTCGTGCGGGTACGGGTGCCGGGCCAGCCGTCGGTCACGCCGGTGTTCGTCGAAGAGCTGCCCGACGGTGCCGTCAACGGCGCGCAGGTTGTGGGCAGTGGGGTTGTGGCGGAGTCGGGCCGCCCCGGCGTGAACCCGTTCGTGCTCAATGGCCGGGTCGAGGTGATCGGCCCGCCCGAGGGGTTGGCGGCGTTCGCGCACCACGTCCGCTCCACCTTCGCCGCGGCGGTGGAGGCGCAGGTGGGCCCCGCGTCGCAGGGGCTCATTCCGGGCATGGTGCTCGGCGACGTCAACCTGCAGTCCGCCGCGGAGCACCAGATGTACATCGATACCGGCCTGTCGCATCTGTCTGCTGTCTCTGGCGCCAATATCGCGATCGTCTCCACCTTCGCCGCGGTTGCGGCGGCAGCGGCCGGGGCGGGGCTGCGCGGCAAGATCGCGGCCTCCGCAGTGGCGCTCCTGGTCTACGCCGCGTTGGTCGGCCCGGAGCCGAGCGTGCTGCGTGCCTCGGTGTCCGGCCTGGTGGGGCTGGTGGCGGTGCTTTCATCCAGGCAGGCGGAACCGATTCACGCGCTGTGCTTGTCCGTGATCGGGCTGGTGCTCGTGGACTCGGATCTCGCGGTGCACTACGGGTTCGCACTATCTGTGGCGGCCACTGCCGGCATCGTAGCCTTATTTCCGCTGCTCTACCGGGCATTGGCGGCGACGGGCTGGCCGGACATCCTCGTGCGCGCGCTGGTCGTCGCAGTGGCGGCGGACGTGGCCACCATGCCGATCGTGGCCCTGATGGCGGGGAAAGTTTCGCTGGTAGCTGTCGGCGCCAACGTGCTGGTGGCCCCCGTGGTGGGGCCGGTGACGGTGCTCGGCCTCATCGCGGCAGTGGCGTCGCTTCTACCTGGCGGTCTGGAGGTGCCTGTGCTGTGGTGCGTGGAGCCGATGGCGTGGTGGGTGCACACCGTGGCCAAAATCGGGGCAGGGTTGCCGAGCGCGACGGTGAGCGCAACCCCGTTGACGGCTGTGGTGGCCTACGGCTGGATCATCGCCGGGTTCCTCGCCGGACGCCCGCGGGCGACAGTGTGCGCCGCGGCCGCATGCGTGGTCGTTGCCGCCGTGATGAATCAGCCCGCCGCACCGGTGGATTACACCGGGCTGCGCGCGCATGTGGTGGACACCGCCGAGGAGGCTGAGCCGGTGCCGCAGTGGGCGCAGCTTGTGGTCGTGCTTGAAAGCGGCCCGCCGAAGAAACGTCCAGTAGCCACCCGCCAGGGCATCCCCGTCATCTTTCCCAACCGCAAAGGCACCTGACCGGCCGGTCAGGTGCCTACTTGGGCTCAGCGAGCGCTACTTACTGCTCGAGTCAGTGCTCAGCTGGGAGCCGGGGGTGCAGTTTTCCCACAACGTGGCGGATATGAGCACGACAGCGGCAACCGCGCCGACAGCGCCGATGGCGGTGCCGTAGTCGCGGCCGAACGCCTCCAGCTGCCGGTTGATGCTGTCCACCTGGTGCGCCAACTCGGGGTTGAACACGCCGGCCTGCTGCTGCAACTGAGTGTTGAAGTCGCGCGCAGCTGCGTTGAACTGCTGCGAGACCTGGTCAACCCAGGGCAGGTGCACCTGCGCGGCAACCGCCAGCGGGATCAGCGCCAGCAGCGGCACGCCGAAGCCGACACCGGTGGCGATGCAGCGCTGGCGCTCTTCATCAGTCAGCGAAGAGGACCCAAAAGAGGACACAGACGGCGCCGGCGCCTCCGGCTCGGTCACTGTCACCTCGATGGAGGCAGTTTCCGGGTCTTTGTCCGGCTGGGTGATCTCGACCTCGACCGGGTAGGTGCCCGGGGTGACGTCTTCCGGCGGGGTAAGCACGATCTCGCCGTCGGGTTTGACTTCGACCCAGTCGGGCACGCTCGGCTTCGGGGCGACAGTGGTGTCTTCGGGAAGCGTCGGCGCCGGGATAGTGGTGGTGCCGCCCGGGGTGACGGTGGCATCGGTGGGGTAGCCGTGATTCGGCGCCTCCGGCTCGGTCACCGTCACCACGATGGAGGCAGTTTCCGGGTCCTTGTCCGGCTGGGTGATCTCGACCTCGACCGGGTAGGTGCCCGGGGTGACGTCGTTCGGCGGGGTGAGCACGATCTCGCCGTCGGGTTTGACTTCGACCCAGTCGGGCACGCTCGGCTTCGGGGCGACGGTGGCGTCTTCGGGAAGCGTCGGTGCCGGGATGGTGGTGGTGCCGCCCGGGGTGACGGTGGCATCGGTGGGGTAGCCGTGATTCGGCGCCTCCGGCTCGGTCACTGTCACCTCGATGGTGGCGGTTTCCGGGTCCTTGTCCGGCTGGGTGATCTCGACTTCGACCGGGTAGGTGCCCGGGGTGACGTCTTCCGGCGGGGTGAGCACGATCTCGCCGTCGGGTTTGACTTCGACCCAGTCGGGCACGCTCGGCTTCGGGGCGACGGTGGCGTCTTCGGGAAGCGTCGGTGCCGGGATGGTGGTGGTGCCGCCCGGGGTGACGGTGGCATCGGTGGGGTAGCCGTGATTCGGCGCCTCCGGCTCGGCTGCTCCGTCTTGCACCGTTGTGGTCACCGGGTCCCCGCCGTCGGAGACGGCCTCGACAACGTCGCCGCCCTTCAGCTCAGGAGCGTCGACCGTCCACGTGCCGTCCTTGGCAGCCGTCGTGGTCGCGGTGGACTTGTCGGGGAAGGTGACCACTACCTCAGAATCAGGCGCGGCCGTGCCGCTGACCGTCTGGTCGCCTGCCGTGATCGGGTTGATCGTCGGCGCGGCGCTCGCAGGCACCGACGCCGGGTCGAAGGGGTTGGTGCCCTTCGCCAGCTCCTCCTCGTTCGACGTGCCGTCGCCGTCCCAATCCGAGACCTGCGCCATCGGCGTGCCGTCAACCGCGACGAGGGTAAACCGGGCGGTGACGTCCTCGTCGGCGGGCACGCCTGGGCGGTAGGTGACGGTGACGTCGGCGGAGGCATCGAAAAGCGATGCGAGCTCCGCGACCGACTCCTTGCCGGTGTACAGCTTCGCCAGCGCCTCCAGCGTCGGACCCACTGCGGTGATGTTGCCGCGGGCGTCCGGGTTGGAGATCTGCCACAGCCCGTTGTGGTCGTGCGTTGCGGTGATGTGCGCCTCGGAGACACCCGGAGCGACATCGAAGGTCAGCAGCGCGGTGCCGGAGCCGCCGAGCGCCGCGGCGACGGGATCGCCGTAGCTCGGGTTGTAGGCCATCCCCGCCGTGACGCGGATCTCCTCCGTCTCGTAGGAGCCGTCCGGGTAGCGGATGGTCACGGTGGTCGTGAACACATCGCCGGGCTTCGCGTCCGCCGGCATGGTGAAGTACACAGTGCCGTTGTCGGCGATGACAAACGCCGGGTTGTCCACGGTGAACGTGGTGCCGGCCGGCAAGGAGCGGTCGCCGATCTGCGGCAGGGTCACCTTGGCACCTGGCTGGGCGTGGGTCTGGTTCCAGAACGGGGTGTGCGTGGTGGACAGCGATTCACCCACGGTCAGGGTGGTCTCCACGACGTCCTTGGTGCCGTCCGGGTAGGTCACGGTGATCGACGCTGTCTGCTCGCCGGGCACGGAGGTGTCCGGCTCGGTGGTCCACTCGATGTGGGTGCCCGGCGGGAAGGTGCCGGCGTTGACGACGGCGGTGGCGGCCGAAGGGGCGTCGACAAGCTGCTTCGTAAACACCGGGCGGGTGTCTGGCTGGTGGGACTCGTTCATCGGGGTCGCGGGGGCCTCGATGACGGTGACCTCCACCGGCACCCGGTCCTCGGTCTTGTCCGGGTAGGTCACCACCACAGTCGCGGCAGTGGTGCCAGGTGTGGAGGTGTCGGGCTCGCTGTCCCAGGTGATGGTGGTGCCGGCCGGCAGGTCGGACGCGTTGGCGATAGCGGCCGCGGCGTTCGGCGCAGGAATGTCCACCACGGCCTGGATACCCTGGCTCTGCGGGTCGTGCGTGTCAGCCTGGCTCGCCACGTCAACGGTGACGTCCACGGTGTCCGTGGAGCCGTCCGGGTAGGTCACCACCACTGTGGCCTGCTTTGCGCCCGGGGTAGAGGTGTCCGGGGCGGTTTTCCAGCCGAATGTGGTCCCCGCGGGAAGGTCGGCCACATTCGCCACGGAGTTTCCGGCCTGCGGCACATCGCCGCTGGTGACGCTCTGGTCCTTTCCAACCAGGTCGTGCTGGTCGGCCATGGAACCGACGGCAACTTGGACGTTGACCTTGTCCGTGGTGCCGTCAGGGTAGGTCACCACCACTGTGGCCTGCTTTGCGCCCGGAGTAGAGGTGTCCGGCGCGTCCTCCCAAGTAATCGTGGTGCCCTCGGGAAGCAGCTCCGGGTTGGCAATAGACGCGGACGCCTCAGGGGCATCGCCCTCCTTCACGGACTGGTCCTTACCGGCCGGGTTGAACTGCTGGGACTGCTCGCGGACGCTGACTTTCACCTTCACGGTCTCAGTGGAACCGTCGGGGTAGGTCACAAGCACCTCGGCGTCCTTGTCGCCCGGGGCGGTAACGTCCGGCTCGGTCTTCCAGGTCACCGTGGTGCCGGCCGGCAGCTCGGAGGGGTTGGCAATCGAGTTGGTGGCCGCTGGCACTTGCCCGTGGTTGGCGCTTTGCGGCTGGCCCTCCGGGGAGAACTGGTCGGCCTGGGAGCGCACGGCAACGGTGACCTTCACAGTGTCGGTCGTGCCGTCCGGGTAGGTCACCAGCACCTCGGCGTCCTTATTGCCCGGGGTGGAGGTGTCCACCGGCTGGGTGAACTCGAAGTAGGTGCCGGCAGGCAGGTCGCCCACGTTGCCCACGGAAGCGCGCGGCACGACGCTGTCGCCGACGTTGACGGTCTGCTCACCAGCGCTCGGGGTGTGCTGCTCGTTCATCGGGGTCTTCGGTGCCGCTACGACGTGGACGGTGACCGGGACGCGGTCCACCGTGCCGTCCGGGTAGGTCACCAGCACCACGGCGGGGACATCGCCGGTTGCGGAGGTATCCGGCGCGACCGACCACGTGTAGACGGCATCGGTCGGCAGCTCCGCCACGTTGGCGATGGCGGTGCGCGCCGGCGGCGCGTCGATGCCCTCGACAGCGGTGATGTCCTGGCCGGCAGCGTCGTGCTGGTCGGTGTGGGTGCGCACGATGACTTTCGTCGGCACACGGTCGACGGAGCCGTCCGGGTAGGTCACCACGACAACGGCGTCCTTCACGCCGGATGTCGAGGTGTCCACCGGCTGCTCCCAGGTGAGGTTCGTGCCGTCCGGCAGGTCGCCGGACACCGACGCGCGCGGGTCGACGGCCTGGCCCTGGTTCACCACCTGGTCGGCGGTGGTGGGATCGTGCATCTCAGCGTCGTTACGCACCTGCACCACAACCAGGAGGGTCTCCGAGGTGCCGTCGGGGTAGGTCACCAGCACCTCGCCGGTCTTCTGCCCGGGCGAGGAGGTGTCGGGCGTGGACGCCCAGGTGAGCTCGGTGCCGTCCGGCAGCTCGCCGGCGTTATCCACGGAGTCGGCGGCCTGCGGCTGCGCGCCCTTGTCCACCGTTTGCAGACCCGCGTGCGGGGTGTACTGCTGCTTGTTGGAGCGGACGCTAACGGTCACGCTCACGGTTTCGCTGGTCCCGTCGGGGTACTCCACGCGCACCACGGCGTCCTTCGCGCCGCCGCTCGAGGTATCCGGTGCGCTCTCCCACGTCAGCTTGGTGCCCACCGGCAGCGATTCCGGGTGCACAATGGAGGCGGCGGGCGCGGGGTCGTCGCCGATGTTGACGGTCTGCGTCCTGCCGGCGGGCGCGTAGTACTGCTCGTCGGTGCGTACGTTGACCTGCACGCTGACACGGTCGACGGAGCCGTCCGGGTAAGTCACCAGCACCACCGCGTCCTTGGCACCGGAGGTCGCGGTGTCCACGGGGGATTCGAAGGTGAAGGTGGTGCCCTCGGGCAGGTCATTTGCATTGCTTATCGACGCCTTCGGGTCCACCGCAGCATCCCTATTCACCGTCTGCGGCTGGCCAGCCGGCTCGAGCGCGTCCGCAAGCGGGCTCACAACGATCTGGGTTGTGACCACCTCGGAGGAGCCGTCCGGGTAGGTCACGGTGACGGTGACTTCCTGCACGCCGGGATTGGTGGTGTCCGGCTCGTTCTTGAAGGCGTAGGTGGCGCCGGGCAGCTCGTCGACGTTGGCGATGGAGTCTTCCGGGCGCAAGCCGGTCGTGCCGTAGCCGACGGTCTGCACCTTCGGCGCCGGGGTGAGGGTGTCGGCTTGCGGCCGCACGGTGACGGTGACCTCGACGGTGTCGGTGGAGCCGTCGGGGTAGGTTACCTTCACGGTGCCGGTCTTGTCGTCGGGGGAGGAGGTGTCAGGCGCGCTGTCCCATTCCACCTTCGTGCCGGCCGGCAGGTCCGAAAGGTTGCCGATGGATGCGGCGGCGTCCGGGGTGGCGCCGTTGTCCACGGTCTGTTCCGCGGCGGCGGGAGTGTAGTCGTCCGCAAGCTGGGTGACGGTGACCGTCACGGTGATGGTGTCGACCGTGTCGTCCGGGTACACCACGCGCACCTCGACGTTGTCGAACGTGCCGGGCTTGTCCGTCGACGGCGGGTTGACAAACTCGAAGTGCGTGCCAGCCGGCAGCGAGTCCGCGTCCGCCACGGCGTTGCGGGCGTCCAGCGCGCTGGTGGCCTTGACGGTGATGTCCTGGCCGGTGGCGTTGTTGGTCGTGTTCATCGGCTGGGCGGGCTTCGGCGTGACGTTGACCTTGACCGGCACGTCCTTGGTGGAGCCGTCCGGGTAGGTCACGCGCACGACCGCGTCCTGGGTGCCGGTTGCGCTGGTGTCCGGCTCGGTGGCCCAGGTGAAGGTGGTGCCGGCGGGCAGGGCGCCGATGTTGGTGATCGCCGACTCGGGGTACGCCGCGGCGCCTTCGACCACGTCGATATCCTGGCCAGCGGGGGAGTTGGTGTCCGCCTGCTCGCGCACCGTGACGGTTGTGGTGACCTTCTCGGTGGAGCCGTCCGGGTAGGTGACAACAACGGTGACCTCTTGCTTGCCCGGCTTCGAGGTGTCCACCGGGTTCTCCAGCGCGAGCGTGGTGCCTTCCGGCAGCGTGTCCTCGTTGGCCAGCAGGTCTTCTGCTGTGACGTGGCTGCCGTTGTCGACGGTGGCGTCGGCGCCCTGCGGGTCAGTGGTGTCCGAAAGCGGGCTCACTGTGACCTTCACCGGCACTGTGTCCACGCTGCCGTCGGGGTAGGTGATGATGACGTTGGTGGTGTACGTGCCTGGTTTGTCGGTCGAAGGCTGCGTCTCAAAGGCGAACTTGGTGCCCTCCGGCAGGTCGCCGGCGTTGGTGATGGAGTCCTTCGGGTCCAACGTGCTGCCGTTGTCCACGGTGCGGTCCTGGCTCTCGGGGGTGAGCGCGTCGGCCTGCGTGCGCACAACCACGCTCACCGGGATCTTTTCGGTGGAGCCGTCGGGGTAGGTGACCACGACGACGGCGTCCTTTGACCCCGGCGAGGAGGTGTCGGGCGCTTCCTCCCATTCGAACGTGGTGCCCTTCGGCAGCGATGCGGTGTCGGCGATGGAGTCTTGTGCCTTCGGCGTGGCACCGTTGTCGACGGTCTGCGTTTTCGCCACCGGCGCGTACTGCTCGGCCTGGGTGCGCACTTCCATCTGCACCTTGATGTCCTCGGTGGTGCCGTCCGGGTACGTCACGCGCACCACGCCGTCCTTCATCCCCGGCGAGGAGGTGTCCGGGGTGGCGGCCCACTCGAAGCGGGTGCCTTCGGGAAGCTGCTGGTTCGGAACCAAGGACAGCTCCGGGTTGAGCGTCGTGCCCTGATCCACCACCTGCACCGCCGGTTGCGGCGCGTACTGCTCGTTTTGCGGGGTCACCGTGACCTGCACCTGGACGCGATCCTGAGTGCCGTCAGGGTAGGTGACAACGACAACGGCGTCCTTCGTCCCCGGCGTGGAGGTATTCGGGGCGTTCTCGAACTCGAAGGTGGTGCCCTCCGGCAGTTCGCTTGCGTTGCTTATCGACGCCTTCGGGTCCACCTCAGCACCATTGTCCACCGTCTGCGGCTGCCCGGACGGGTCGAACTGCTCCGCCTGCGTGCGCACGTGCACCTTCACCTCTACCCGGTCCACGGAGTCGTCGGGGTAGGTGACCAGAACAACGGCTTGCTTCGCGCCGGACGTGGAGGTGTCCACCGGAGTTTCGTAGGTGAAATGGGTGCCAGCAGGCATGTCGTCGGCGTTGGCGATGGAGGCGCGCGCGATCGGCGTATCACCCAGGTTGACCGTCTGATCTCGCCCGGCGGGCTCGTTGGTCTGGTTCAGCGGCTTCGCCGGTGCCGGGGTGATGCGCACCGTCACTGGCACCCGGTCCACCGAGCCGTCGGGGTAGGTCACCAGCACCACCGCGGGGAAGTCGCCCTCCTTGTCGGTGGACGGCGGCGTTTCCCAGCTGTAGGTCGCGTCCGCCGGCAGGTCCACCACGTTGGCGATGGCCGAGCGCGCCTCCGGCACAGAGGTGCCCACGGCGGCCTCGGTGGTTTGGCCCTGCGGGGTGAACTCCTCCGCCTGCTGGGGCGGCGTGACGGTGACTTTGGCAAAGACCGTCTCCTGCGAGCGGTCCGGGTAAACCACCTGCACGGGGATCGTGTACTCGCCGGGCGCGGTGCCGGCGGGCGGGGCGGCGGTGAACCCGCCGGTGCCCGCATCCGAAGCTGCTTGCGTGGTCCAGTCGGAAACGGGGGAACCGGAGGCGTCGACAGGCGTGCCGAAGGTGAACTCCGTGCCCGCCGGAACGGACGTGTCCGTCTGGTTCAGTGTGACGGCCTTGCCTGGGAAGGTTTCCTTGTCAGGGTAGGCCGGCTGGCTCACCGCGTTTTGGCCATTGGCCACCTGGAAGGAGTCGGAGGCGAGGAGGTCCCCGGTGCCGCCGTAAAGTGTTGCGGAGTAGACCGTGCCGGCTGCGGCGGTGGGGTCGGACGCGACCGGGAAGGTGCAGGCGTTCGCCTCCGCGAGCGAGGAAACCGGGCACTCCTTGACCACCTTGCCGGTGGTTTCGTTGCGCCAGACGATTCGGTTGCCCGGCACCGGCGGCAGCGTGCCAGTGACGTTGAGCTGCGCCGTGCCGTCCAGCGGCGACGGGTTCAGCAGCTGGTCGTAGTTGGGAATGTCCAACTTCACCGGCCCGTAGGGCACGACCGCGAAGCCGAAGTTGTAGAAGTTGTCCGCGAAGGGGTTCATGCCCGGCACGAAGGTCGCGGCGGGGTGGGGAGACTCGCCGGCGTTGTCGTTGTACTCCTGGAACACCGGGGTGGGAAATGGTGAGTACGCGTTGACCTGCTGGCCGTTCTGGTCGGTGACCCACATGTACATGCGCGAGTTGCCGGAGAGCTCCTTGTAGCCGGTGCGCAGGGTGTACTGGCCGTTTTTGTCGGTCTTTCCGGTAACGGTCACCGCGATCGGTTCCTTGCCGGCAGCCCGCATTTCCTCGAGCATGGCCTTGATAGCGCCCGCCCGCTGCGCCAGCGTGATCTTGGAATCTTTTTCAATGGCCTCGACGCGCTTTTGGGCGTCGGGGGTCAGCACCGAAGCGAAGACGTTGTAGCCCTCGAGGTTGGTGTCGCCGTCGTCCATGTTGCGGGTTGGCGGGCCGACCGTGCGGTCGCCTTTGAGCGTGTCCATCCACACAAAGCCGGAGATGGTGTCGGTCACCTGCAGGGTGGTCGCCGGATTGTTCAGCGGCCCCAGCGGGTCAACCTTGACGTTGGGCGCGGACATGTAGCTGTTTGCCGGATCCACGACCTCCGTGAGGAAGATGCCGGTGCGCTGGATGTTGGTGCCGACAAGCTGGAACATGCCGGACGCGTCCGCGGGTACTGGCCCGAGCCCGGCGCCACGCCGACCCAGGAGTTGGGCACGATGCCGCCGGATTGGCGGGTGTAGACGTACTGGTTGCCCGTTTCCGGGTTGACCAGGTCTTTTTCCGCCACCCACAGGCGGTACGCCTGCTGGCCGTTGCCCACGCCGGAGGCGTCGAATAGGTGCGGTTTACCGTTGGCATCGTAGAAGGAGACGTAGTTGCCCTTTTTATCCTTGACCAGGTTGCCGTTTGCGTCGCGCATGCGCAGGTCGAAGGCGTAGGCGCCGGCGGCCTGCCTCGCAAGGGGCTGGGACTGGGCTGCGTAGACGGGGGAAAGCGTGCCGTCGGAGTCGCGGAACTGCATCAACACGGTGACACCGTTGAGCCCCATCGAGTCGGAGATGCTCGACGGAGCGGTTGATTCCATCACGCCAACGCGGCCGGACAGCAGGTGCGCGGCGTTGGTCAGGTCGATGGCGCTGTTGACGTAGCCGTTTTTGATGGCGTCTGCGTCGATGGTTCCGGCCGGGGCAGACCACTTCGAGTCGGCCGGGCTGCTATTGGTCACAGCTTCGGCGGCGGGGGCGGTGTCGGGGGCGACAACCGCGTGCGTGAGTGGGGAAACGGTGGCGAGGGCCAGTGCGGCGGCCGCAATCGAGGTGCCGCGGCGGCGGGTGGTTAAAGGCGTGCTCATGAAAGATCCTTCCGGTAAGCATTGTCAGTTTGAAACCAACCAGGTGGTACCGCGCAGCGTTGCGGGCTGTGCGGGTTCCAATACAAATATGAACGTCTGGCGATGAATTTGCCAGGTTTCCCCAAATCTGGCCGCGGATAATCCCCCGGGCTTACAGCGCAACGCGGTGCTGGAGGTGCGTGGGCCGTAAGATGGCGCGCATGCTCAACCCCGTGCACCTCGTTCTCGGCGAGGACGACTTCCTGGCGGAGCGCGCGACCAAAGCCATCGTCGCAGCGGCCGGCGAGGGCGTGGAGGTCACCACGCTGCGCGCCGGCGACGTCTCCGAGGGCGAGATAGCCATGGCAACCAGCCCCTCGCTGTTTGCGGAGGACCGGGTGGTAGTGGTCAAGCACGCTGAACTGGCGGGCAAAGAACCCACCGAGATTTTGCTCACAGCGTGCGTGGACCCGGCCCCGGGGATCACGCTGGTCATTGAGCACACCGGAGGCGGGCGGCAAAAGGCCATGGTGAAAAAATTTGCTAAAGCCGCCGAGGTGCACAAGGCCGACCCGCTGAAGGACAACGAGCGCCGCACTTGGCTCATGGAGGAATTCCGTCGCCATGGTGTACGCCCCACCCCAGACGTGCGGCGGCGGTGCTGGAATCCGTCGGCTCCGACCTGCGCGAGCTCGCCTCCGCCGTAAGCCAGCTGGTCAGCGACACTGAGGGAGAACTCACCGTCGAGTCCGTACGCGCGTACTACGTGGGTGTGGCCGAGGTGGCCGGCTTCGACATCGCGGACCAGGCGGTGGCCGGACGCACCGACCGCGCGCTGGCGTCCACTCGCCGGGCGCTGCAGCTGGGCACCAGCCCAGTCAGTATCTCCGCCGCTTTGGCCCGCAAGGTCGGCGACATTGCCAAACTGCACGGTGTACGCGCCAACCCGGACCAGATCGCCCGCACCGTAGGCATGCACCCGTACGTGGCGAAGAAAACGATGCAGGTCGCACGCCAGTGGGCGGCGACGCGGTTTCCCAAGCCGTGATCATCGTCTCCGACCTGGACGCGGAGGTCAAGGGGCAGGGCGGCGACCCGGAATTCGCGCTCGAAAACGCGGTGCGCCGAATCGCTGAACTGGCATGATCGCGCTGGGGGATCTCGCGGCCATCGTCGGGCTCAACCTGGTCGGTGCCGCGGCCACCGGGGCCGGATCTCGTGCTGCTGATGCGCACCGCCACGCGGTCGCGCCGGCACGCGTGGGCCGCGAACCTGGGCATCCACACCGGCGCGGCGCTGTGGTTTGCGCTGACCGTCTTCGGCGCGGCGGCGCTCCTCAACGCGGTGCCCCAGACCGTCAGTGCGGTGCAGGTCGTCGGCGGCGCGGTCCTGGTCTGGATGGGGGCGGTCAATCTGCGAGGCGGGCTGCGCGACCGGGACGAACCGCCGGCAGACCTCGACGAGGCGGTGCAGCGCCTCGGGTCTGTGCGGTCCTCCTACCTCCGCGGGCTGCTGACCAATCTGTCCAACCCGAAGATCGTGGTGGCATTAGCCGCCATGATCGCCCCGATGTTGCCGGCCAGCCCGTCGTTGGCCACCGCGCTGGTTGTGCTCGCGGCGCTGTGGCTCAGTTCGTTTGCGTTGTTCGGGCTGATCGCGCAGGTCACGTCCGCCGAGAGACTGCGCCGGACATTCTTATTCGCCGGCCCCTACATCGACATTGCTGCCGGCGCATTCTTCATCATCGTCGGGGCCGCGCTCGTTGGGCGCGGGTTTATCGGCGTGGTTTAAAGGAAGCGCCGCAAAAACTGCGCCGTCGCCCGTGTGGCGTCGGGGTCGGTGAACCAGGTGTGGCCGCCGCCTTCCACCCGCTCGATCCGCGTGGGCGCGGAGCAACGCTCGAAGTCGAACGCGGTCACGCTGCCCGAGCGGGACTCGGCGGCGACCAGCGAGCAGCCGTTTTTGCGTGCGAAGGTGCGCGCGACGGCGTCGACGGATTCGTACGGTGCGCCGTGGCGGACGCCCCCGTTGTAGCTCACCACGGCGTCGTTGGTGCCGTGCATGATCAGCGTCGGCACCTGACCGCCCGCGCAGCCGGTGACGGTGGGGGAGTAGAACGCGCCCGCCACCGTGGCCACAGCGTCCACCATCTCCGGCGCGTGGCAGGCCAGCGCGGCGGCCATCCCGCCGCCGTTGGACAGGCCCACGGCGACGGTGCGGGTGGTGTCGGCGTGGTAGCGCGAAGCGACGTCGTCAAGCACAGCGCGCGTGTAGGAGACGTCGTCGTTGACGCTGGTGGCGGCGTACGGCGCGCCGCCCCACGCGTTGTTTACGCCCTGGCCGTAGACGACGATCGCGCCGGGGAACTGGCTCTCCAAGTTCTCGTAGTCGCGCGTCTGGCGCGAGGTGTGCTGCCAGCCGCCGAAGCCGAGAACCACGGGGTAGGACCGTTCCGGGCTGAACCCGTGCGGCAGCACCACGTCGTAGGTGCGGCTGCGCCCGCCCACCTGGAGGCTGTGGGTGTGCTCCCTGGCTATCGACACCGCTTCGCCCGACCTCACAATCGGAATCGCAATTGCCAAACTGGCGGCGAGTGCCGCGAGCACGCCGAGCGCCTGCACAAGGGCCGGATCCACACCCGGGGCGTAGCGCTTGAGCAGCGCCTCGAACTCGGGGAGGAGCTCAACGTCTGCGCCTGTGCGGGTGGGGCAGAAAGGCTAGATAGCGGAAGGGCGGCGGCAAGCGCGACTGCAATCGCGCGGCGGGAGAGTTTCACAGCGGATACATCGATTCTGTGGGTAGGGGCATTACACGCGAAACGCCCCGCTTGCTGATGAGCAAACGGGACGTACGGTACCCGGACCTAGTCCATCTTGTTCAGGGCGCGAGCCATGTTGGACTTCTTGTTCGCCGCGGAGTTGCGGTGGAACACGCCCTTGGTCACGGCCTTGTCCAGCTTGCGGGATGCCACGCGCAGCTGTGCCTCGGCGGCAGCCTTGTCGCCGGACTCCACAGCCTCGCGGAACTTGCGGATCTCGGTGCGGGTGGCGGAGCGGACGGACTTGTTGCGCATGCGACGCTTCTCGTTGGTGAGGACGCGCTTCTTCTGCTGCTTGATGTTAGCCATTAGTGAAATACCTCTTGGTTTCTCAATCGAACTTGGATGTCGTCGCCCCGGCCCGGGCATCACGCGCACTGCTTTTGGGTATGAACGCGAACCCAAGGTCCTGTCCGCGTAGCAGAACGCACCCGCAAAGGTGGCCGGTGACGGGCAACTCAGGCAGAATACCAGGCCCGACTTACCCCACCAAACCGCCTACGACCATTGGAAGCGTTCGCGGAGGGTGTTTGCAACCCGCTCGAAGCGGCGCTGCGGCACCGTCGTGCCGCGACGGTGCACGTCCGCCTCCGGCACCACGAGCGTCTTGTCCAGGCGCACCCAGCACGGGCTGCCGGAGGCTTCCCAGTCGCCGGGGCCGATCTCAAACCAGCGGTCGTCGTGCGCATGTTCCTGCTCGGGGGAGATCAGCAGGCCCAAGACATCGGTGTGGTCTCGGCCCACCACCAGCATGGAGCGCTCCTTAGGTGGGCGGGAGGGCACCGTGACCCACACAACCTCGCCGGCCTCGGCGCCGCTGTCCATGTCTGCCGCGTAGTACACGTTGCGCGGCACGGAGTCGGTGGGACGCACGTACACGCGGGAGGCCCGGTTGCGTCGGTGTTCGATCTGGTTGTTCACCCGTTCGTGCAGCTGCGCCAGCCCCTGATCGAGCGAGGCCGTGCGTGGCCGCGCACCTTTGCGCTTGAATCGCTCGAACGCCACGTGTGCACCTCCGGGTAACAGTTATCCGCAACCTTAAGCCGTTGCGTCAGCTGGGACAAGGGGTTTCTGCCCGCCACTTGAAATTTCTCGGCTGCCCGGACCGGTGCCGCGGAGCGCCCACAGCAGGAGCGTGGTGCAGGCGACGGTCATGAAGGTCGCGCCGAGCATCTGCACTGCACCGATCTCGGTCGCGTTCGGATCAACCAAACCGAGTGCCCCGTAGGAGAAAAACACGGTGTTGCCGATGGCGTGCAGCGCGATGCCGGCCTCCAACCCGCCGGTGCGCCATGTCAGCACAGCGGTGCACACCGCGAACACTGCGATGTCTACCAGCCCGACCCAGTTATAGGCGTGGCCTGCCACAAACAGCGCGGCCGGCAGCGCGTACGCCAGCCACGCGGGAGAACCCCACTGCCCGAGGATCTGCGGCAGCGCGCCGCGGAACACGAACTCCTCCGCGGCGGCCTGTAACGGCACGGCCAACGCAAACGCCGCGATCAACTCCAACCGGAACGGGGTGACGGTGGGGTCGGTGGGGGCCCGGAGGACGTCGATAAGCACTTGCGCCGCATACAGCGCACCGACCACCGCGAGTGCGCGGCCGAGCACACCCCAGCGCAGGCGCAGCGCGGTGCTGCACAGCGCCCGCGGGTTGCGCCCGGCGATCCGCGCGGCGAGAAACGGTGCCGGCAGGATTGAGGCGATGACTAACACCTGCACAAGCGGGGTCAGCGGGTCCACGCTCCCCTCCAGAAGAACTGAAAAGTCCCGTCCGTGCTGCTGCGCGGCCACACCGAGGACGACAACGCAGGCGACGCCAAACAGCGCGGCGAACGCGGCCAGCATCACAAGCTCGATGACCGCGCGCCACCATGCAGCGGGCCGAAAACGGGCGACAAGTCCGAGACGGTGGTAGGCCATGGTGCATACCGTAGCGCGGGGTGCGCAAAGTAGGATGTGGCAATTATGGCCGCCAAACCGACAAACTTTGCAGAAGAAACGTTCACGGACCCCGCCCGGATCCGCAACTTCTGCATCATCGCCCACATCGACCACGGCAAGTCCACGCTGGCAGACCGCATCCTGCAGCTGTCCAACGTGGTGGACGAGCGCGAGATGCGCGACCAGTACCTGGACAACATGGACATCGAGCGCGAGCGCGGCATCACCATCAAGGCGCAGAACGTGCGCCTGCCGTGGGTGCCAAAGACCGGCGACCACGTCGGCGAGCAGATGGTGCTGCAGATGATCGACACCCCGGGCCACGTGGACTTCTCCTACGAGGTCGCCCGCAGCCTGGACGCCTGCGAGGGCGCAATTTTGCTTGTCGACGCAGCCCAGGGCATCGAGGCGCAAACCCTGGCCAACCTCTACATGGCCATCGACAACGACCTCGAGATCATCCCGGTGCTGAACAAGATCGACCTGCCGGCGGCGGACCCGGAGAAGTACGCGCTGGAGATCGCCAACATCATCGGCTGCGAGCCGGAGGACGTGCTGCGCGTCTCCGGCAAGACAGGCGAGGGCGTGCCGGAGCTGCTGGATAAGGTCGTGGACCTCATCCCGGCCCCGTCCTCGCTGCGCTCGGACGGGAAAGAAAACCACGCCGACGCGCCCGCCCGCGCCCTGATCTTCGACTCGGTGTACGACACCTACCGCGGCGTGGTCACCTACGTGCGCATGATGGACGGCAAGCTCGAGCCGAACCAGAAGGTGCTCATGATGAATACGGGCAAGACGCTGGAGATCCTCGAAATCGGCGTGGTCTCGCCCACCATGAAAAAGACGAAAGGGTTGGGCCCCGGCGAGGTGGGCTACCTCATCACCGGCGTGAAAGATGTTCGCGACACCCGCGTCGGTGACACGGTGACGTGGGCTTCCAAGGGTGCTTCGCAACCCTTGGAAGGTTTTGAGGACGTCAAACCCATGGTCTACTCGGGCCTGTTCCCGGTCTCGCAGGAGGACTTCCCGGCCCTGCGCGAGAGCTTAGAGAAGCTGCAGCTTAACGACGCTTCCCTGACCTGGGAACCGGAGACATCCGTCGCACTCGGCTTCGGCTTCCGCTGCGGTTTCTTGGGCCTGCTGCACATGGAAATCACCCGCACCCGCCTGGAGCGCGAGTTCGACCTGGATCTGATCTCCACCGCGCCGAGTGTGACCTACCGCGTGGTGGCGGAAGACGGCACGGAGCAGATCGTGCACAACCCGTCGGACTGGCCCAGCGGGAAGATCCCCGAGGTCTACGAGCCGATTGTGAACATGACCATCATCGTGCCGCAGGAATTCGTCGGTTCCACGATGGAGCTGTGCCAGTCCAAGCGCGGGCAGATGAAGAACATGGAGTACCTCTCCGAGGACCGCGTGGAGCTGCGCTACATCATGCCGCTCGGCGAGATCATCTTCGACTTCTTCGACATGCTCAAATCCCGCACGAAGGGCTACGCCTCCTTAAACTACGAGGAGGCCGGCGAGCAGCTCGCGGACCTGGTGAAGGTGGATATCCTCCTGCAGGGCGAGCCGGTGGACGCGTTCTCCGCCATCGTGCACAGGGACTCCGCACAGTGGTACGGCAACAAGATGACCAAAAAGCTCAAGGAGCTCATCCCGCGCCAGCAGTTCGAGGTGCCCGTCCAGGCGGCCATCGGCTCGAAGATCATCGCCCGCGAAAACATCCGGGCGCTTCGCAAGGATGTGCTGTCCAAGTGCTACGGCGGCGACATCTCGCGTAAGCGCAAGCTGCTGGAGAAGCAGAAGGCCGGTAAGAAGCGCATGAAGAACATCGGCTCGGTCACCGTGCCGCAGGAGGCGTTCGTGGCTGCGCTGTCCACCGACGGCGAGGAGTAGGCGCTAGTCCGCCTCGCCGAAGGTGAACCGCTTGCCCTGGTTGAATACCGTTTGCAGGACCCGCACCAGGGCGAACATGAGCACGAAGATGATGGCGGCAATGGCGAGGTTGCCCCACAGCCCGCTCCACCCGGACGCCTCGGCCCAGTCCTGGGCACCGATGGCCGCGGCCACGGAGCCCAAGATCAGGTTCATCGCCTCGGAGCGATTCTCGGCAATTTGGCCGGAGACCTGCTCGAACTGGGTGCGGATCACACGTTGACGGGATATGCCCTTGGTGTCGAAGTTGTCGCCAAGCTGGTCGAAGCCGGTGGCGCGCTGCAGGCCTTTGAGCACGCGGGTGTCGATGTCACGGCCGTGAACTCGGCGGAACCACAGCTTGTCGCAGATCTCAATGTGGTCCAACCGCAGCTTCTCCGGGCGCTCTAAATCCGCCTGCAGCGCCTTTTTCTCCAGCTTCGTCGTGCCGATTCTGTACGAAAAGAACGTGTTCATCCCATACGAGCTCACCGCGCGCTCGGCGGGCAAGACCCCGGGCCTGAAGGTGAAGACGCACCCGGAGTGGCTCCACGACCGCATCTGGGTGCACGGCGCTGAGGTTGCCCGCGGCCTGTTCGAGATGCTGGACGAAATATGCGCGAGCGCCCCGGCGCAACCCCGAAAGTTGAACCACAGGTAAATTCTAGGGAAACGGTCGATGGGGCGATGCTGTGCGCGCCATGCCCAGGTGCTGGGGTTTTGGGCGAAAACCCTGTTCGGCGGCGGGGATCTCAGGTCTTGCACAGTAAGTGCAGCGGGCATTTAATCGTTGCTGAAAGGGCCCGGACCTCTTGCTGGAGGCCCCCGCAGCTTTCGTCGTTTTCATCCTCGCCTGACTGAAAGTTGGACACCATGAAGCTCCGCACCCGCGCCATCGCAGCTTGCGCTGCAGCTGCCGCAACAGCCCCGTTTTTCCCCGGCATCGCAGACGCCGCAACCAAGACACCGATCGAACACGTTGTGGTGATCTATTCGGAGAACATCTCCTTTGACCACTACTTCGCCACCTACCCCAACGCGCTGAACAAGGACGGCGAGACGCTGCAAGGCAGCGGCAAGGCTGCGCCGAAGTTTCAGGCGAAGCCGAACACCCCGAAGGCCGACAACTTGGAAAACGCGGACCTTTTGGGCGAGAAGAACCCGAACTCGATCAAGCCGTTCCGCATCGGCCCGGGCAATGCGGTGACCACCGACCAGAACCACCACTACGGTGATGAGCAGGCTGCCTACAACGGCGGCAAGATGGATATGTTCCCGGAGACGGTGTCCACCGACATCGACAAGTACGGACAGGACGCGTTTGCCACCCCTGGCATGACCATGGGCTACTACGACGGCAACACTGTGACGGGTCTGTGGAACTACGCGCAGAACTTCGCGATGAACGACAACAGCTTCTCCACCATCTTCGGCCCGTCCACTCCGGGTGCGCTGAACCTGATTGCGGGCACCGTGGCCGACGCCACCATGCACGATCCCGCCACCGGCGAGCAGCAGAAGATCAAGGACGGGGAGAACCACGCACTCGCGGGGGTGTCTGAAGACGGCATGACAGCCACCGTGGTGGGCGACCCGGACCCGCTGTTCGATGACTGCTCCAACAAGTCCTCGGCAGGCACCAACCAGGTCACGGCGATGCACTCGAAGAACATCGGCGATCAGCTCAATGAAAAGGATGTGACCTGGGGCTGGTTCCAGGGCGGCTTCCGCCCGACCGAGGAAGCCACCGACAACAGCCGTGCTCGCTGCGGCGCGGCGCACAAGACGTTGAGCGGCCAGGATCAAACGGACTACAACCCGCACCACCAGCCGTTCCAGTACTACGCCTCCACCGCGAACCCGCATCACCTCGCCCCGTCGTCGGACGAGATGATCGGCAAGACGGACCGCGCGAACCACCAGTACGACCTGAAAGATTTCGACACCGCGTTGGAGCAGGGCAACCTGCCGGCCGTGTCCTTCCTCAAGGCCGCGAACTACCAGGACGGCCACGCCGGCTACTCCAACCCGCTGGATGAGCAGGCGTTTATCACCCACTACATCAACGAGCTGCAGAACTCCCCGCAGTGGGACTCCACCGCCGTGGTCATCGCGTACGACGACTCCGACGGCTGGTACGACCACAAGGCGCCCGAGATCCTCAACGGCTCCAACGATCCGCACCAGGACAAGGAGATCTGCACCGCCGCGGCGAAGAAGGTCGGCGTCGCCGGCGACAAGCACGGCCAGTGCGGACCGGGCACCCGTCAGCCGTTGCTGGTGGTTTCGCCGTACTCCAAGGTCAACCACATCGACTCGACCTACACGGAGCAAACCTCCATCACCAAGTTCATCCAGGACAACTGGGGTCTGGGCCGTCTCGGCGGCATCGCCTTCGACGAGCGCGCCGGTGAGCTGAATTCCATGTTTGACTTCAGCGGCGCAAAGGCGCCGAAGGTGTTCCTCAACGAAACCGACGGCACCGTGGCCAAGGACTACGCCTCTGTCGAGCGCGTGGACAACACCTCCCGCGAGACCATCAACCTCAAGCCGGTTGTCGAGGGCATGAACAACCCGCTGGTGACGGAAAAGGGGGTGCCGGCGTTTACCACGCTGGCCAAGAAGGACGCCTCCCCGGCCGAGCAGCAGAGCAACTCCTCCGAGTCCAGCGACGCCGAGGGTTCCTCCACGGGCGGCATCATCGCCGCTGTGGTGCTGGCTCTGGCCATCGCGGTGGGCATCGGCAGCTGGTACATGAACGGCATGCCTGGTGTCGACCCGAAGATGGTTGAGAACTTCAAGCTGCCGTTCTAAACCCGAAGTATGGACACCTACCAGTACGCTATGGCGGCGCTGGCCGCGGTCCTTGCGATCGTGGCCGCCGTCATCCACGCACCGCAGACGGGATCAAGCGGATCCAGCTCCGGAGGGGACATGCAGCCCCAGCCGGAAGTGGAGCAGGCGGACACGCGGCTTCACGTCCGCGATGTCTACAACTGCCCGACTCCCGGGGACGTGGACGCAACCGCGCACTGGCAGGTGTACAACACATCCGGGTTGCCTTTGACCCTCTACATCTCCGACGAGGAGGGAAACGCCTACCAAGTCCTCGAGCGCATCGGCTCTCCCGCGGAGCGTGCCTGGACCCCCAAGCTCGAAGACGGTTCCTACCACCTGACGTGCGTGTTCCACAGCGACTCGGCGGTGAAATCGGAGACCTTCACTGTCGCTGAGTCGCCGTTTACCGGTGCGCCGAAGATGGTGCCGATTACGGACCGGGAAGTCTCCGCCGTATCGATCACCCATGCTGCAGCGCAGAAGAAGCGCCTGCCTGAGCTGCAGGCGCAGGCGCAGGCGCTTGCCGACGCCATCCGGTCCGGCGACCGCTCCGCGGCCCAGCGCGCCTACCTGACCTATATGGAAACGTACCGCTCCTTCGACGATGCAAGCGCGATGTGGCCGGGGAGGGCCTCGACGGATACGCGGAGGTGGAACGGATGCTGTTTTCTGATCGTGCGTTATCCGCCGAGCCCGCCGACGCGCTCGCAGCTGCGGTGGATCACACGGCGCACGCGCTGGAGACAGGGCACTTTGCCATCCCCGCACCGGATTACGGTTTGCGCACGCACGAGGTGATGGAGGAATTCGAACGCTTCGACCTCCGCGGCGAGCGCGACTACGGAGCCCACGCGCTTAGCGCCGCGCTGCGGGGAAGTGTGCGCGCTACCCGCGAAACGCTCGATCCGTTGCGCGAGCTAGTGGAAAGCCGCGGTCTCGATACCGCGCCAATATACGACCAGCTGAATGTGTTGAACAGCCTCGCTGACGACTTGGACGGCAAGTACGACACCGCGTTTGACCAGTGGCCGCAAGAAGATCGTCTGCGCTTGCAAGCCGAAGTGGCAAAAGCCAATGAACTGCTCGCACCCGTGGCCACAATGACCGTGATCCGGAGGATGGACTAGTGCCCTGCCCGTTTACGTTTTCCCGCCGCACGTTTTTGACCGGTGCGGCCGCCGCGAGCGCCGCGTTGGGGGCACAGGCGACGGCGCAGGGGCTTTCTGCGCGTTCGCGCGACGACGGCACACCGCGCTCAGACCATTCCCACACCAACGACCC
This sequence comes from Corynebacterium wankanglinii, assembly GCA_014490595.1. GTDB lineage: Bacteria > Actinomycetota > Actinomycetes > Mycobacteriales > Mycobacteriaceae > Corynebacterium > Corynebacterium wankanglinii. Next base: position 1,849,036 of record CP061031.1, on the reverse strand, counting down.
CGCCGCGCGGCTTGAGTTCCAAGGCGACCACCAGCAGGGAATAGTCAACCAGCCGCAAAAGTACGCGGAGGTGGTGGCCCTCGATCTCCAATGCACCGGAAAGCAGCGCTTGGAGCAGCTGCTGCGTACCATCACCGACCGCGCCCGTGCCCTGACCGCCGGCGGCGCAACTCCGCCGGACGGCATCGCGTTTCCCGCCGGGGACTCCGGGGAGCTTGGTCCGGAGCTGCCCACGGACAACCTCTCCGTCACGGTGGCGGTGGGTGATTCGTTGTTCGACGGCCGGTTCGGGCTGTCGAACAAGAAGCCGGCGCGCCTGCGGGAGATGGAAGCCTTCGCCGACGACACGCTCGTTGCAGAGAAGTGCCACGGCGATCTGGTGCTGCAGCTGTGCGCGGACCAGCACGACACGGTCACCCACGCGCTCCGCGACATATTGCGCCACACTCGGGGAGACGTCGCGGTGAAGTGGCGCCAGAACGGGTATATGAACGAGCCGCGCCCGACCGGCACGCAGCGCAACCACTTCGGGTTCAAGGACGGGATAGTCAACCCCAGCCCCGACGAGTTCGACCACCTCGTGTGGGCCGGTGCCGACGAGCCAGCCTGGACTGCGGGAGGCAGTTACATGGTGGTCCGCCTGATTACCATGTATTCGGAGTTCTGGGATCGGATCTCCATTGCGGAGCAGGAGCAGATCTTCGGCCGCGACCGCGCCACCGGCGGGCCGCTGTCCGGAGGCGACGAGTACGCCGAGCCGGACTATTTGGACGACGCGAACGGCGACGTCATCCCAACTGACGCGCACATTCGTCTGGCCAACCCGCGCACTGCGGAGACTGCGGACCAACTCATGCTGCGCCGGGCGTACAACTACGACAACGGTGTGCGCGACAATGGCACCCTCGATATCGGCCTGCTGTTTGTGTGCTTCCAGCAGGACCTGCAGCGCCAGTTTGTCACCGTGCAACAACGGCTCGAGGGCGAGCCTCTCGCGGACTATATCCGCCCTTACGGCGGCGGCTATTTCTTCGCGTTGCCGGGTGTGCGCGACGAGGACGATTTCCTCGGTCGTACCCTACTTGCATGATGCGCGAGATCGAATTTTCCCGCGGCGGCTTCACTGTCTTCGCCCGCGTGCTGGGCGAGCCGAAGGCGCCGGCGCTGCTGTATCTGCAGGGCGGGCCGGGTTTCCCGGCGCCGCGCCAGCGGTTTGCGTGGATCACCCACGCTCTCAAGCGCGGCTATCAGGTAGTGCTGTTGGACCAGCGTGGCACCGGCCGTTCCACCAGGATCGACGCCGCAACGCCCGAGCTTATCGACGCTAAAGTGCTCGCCAGCCTGCGCGCCGACCACATCGTGGCCGACGCCGAAGCGCTACGCGAGGAGATGGGCCTGGCCCGCTGGGATGTGCTGGGCCAGTCCTTCGGCGGGTTCTGCCTCGCGCACTACCTGGCCGCGCACCCGGAGCGTGTGGGGAGGGCGTTGTTTACCGGAGGTGTGCCGTCGATAGGCGAGGGCGCAGACGGGGTGTACCGCGCGACGTTTGCCAAGCTGAAGCGCCGCCACCAGCAGTTCAACGCGAAGTACCCGGCGGCCGAGAAAATGCTGCGCGAGGTGTGTCGCCACCTGGAGGTGGAGGAAGAGACTCTGCCCACGGGCGAGCGGCTCAGCGCCCGCCGGCTGCGCACGGTAGGCATCGAGCTGGGGCGCGAGGGCGGATTCGCATCGCTGGCGCGACTGTTCGAGGCACCGTTTCACCCCAACGGCAGGCTCCGCACCGACTTTCTGGCGGAGGTGGGCGAGCGCGTCAGCTTTGCCAAGGGGCCGCTGTACGCCGCCGTGCACGAATCCATCTACGGCGGCACCGTGCCGGGGGCGACCGCGTGGGCGGCCGAGCGGGTCTCGCGCGAGCTGGACGGGTTCGCGCCTGATGCCAGCCCGGATGATGCGGAGTTCTACCTCACCGGGGAGCACATCTTCCCGTTCCAATTCGAGGAGGACCCGGCGCTGCGGCCGTTAACACGCTCAGCGCACGAGCTGGCGGCCAAGGACGACTGGTCCAACCTCTACGCGGGCCTGGCCGGCGGCCACGACGCGTACGCGGCGGTCTACACCGACGACATCTTCGTCCCGCGCGAGCTGTCGCTGGAAACGGCGGAGGTCATCGGTGCGCAGGTGTTTGAGACGGACCAGTTCCAGCACGACGGGCTGCGCCGCCACGGCGAGGCGGTGCTTGGCCGCCTGCTGGACATGGCGGGGGTCTAACGCGCGGGGTCTAGGCCTCCGGCAGTGCGTCCGCCTCGCCGGGGTAGGACGGCTGCGCGCCGGGCCGGGTGACCGAGAACGCGCCGACGCGGCAGGCGAAGCGGGCAGCGTCCACCATGGAATCGCCTTCCAGCAGCCGGTGGCAGAACGCGCCCGCGAAGGAGTCGCCGGCGCCGACGGTGTCCACGGCCTCCACCTTGGGGGAGTCGATGTGGGTCAGTTCGCCCTCGGCGGCCACCAGCGCCCCGGCGGAGCCGAGCGTGAGCACCACGGAGGAAAAACCGGCCTCGAGCAGCCGCCGCGTGAGATCCTCCGGCGTGCCCGTGCCGTCGAGGCCGAGTTGCTGCAGGATGAGCCCGGCTTCGTGCTCGTTGGCCATCAGCGGGTCCGCCTTGAGCAGCGCCTCGCGCGGCACGTCCACAACCGGCGCGAGGTTGACCACCACGCGCCCGCGGGTCAGCTCCACGGCGCGGGCGAAGCCGTCGGCGGGGATCTCGCCCTGCAGCAGGACCAGGTCGGCGGGGGCCACGGCGCCGGCGTGGCGGCCGACACACTCCGCGTCCACCCGCGCGTTCGCACCCGGGACCACTAGCACGGTGTTCTCGCCGTTTGCGGCTACCGTGATCACCGCGAGGCCCGTGACGTCTGCAACTTCCTCCACGTGGGTCAGATCCACCCCGGCCTCGCGCAGCAGCGCGGTGGCGGGGGCGGCGTTGGCGTCGGAGCCGGTCGCGCCCACCAGCACCACGTCTGTGCCCAGCTTCGCGGCGGCGACGGCCTGGTTGGCGCCCTTGCCGCCGGCGGTGATGCCGCCGCCGGTGCCCAGCAAGGTCTCGCCCGGGGTGGGGTGGCGCTCGACGTTGACGGTGAGGTCGGCGTTGATGGATCCGACGACGCACATACTCATGGCCGTCAATCTACCGTACGCCCCTACAGCACAGCCGCGAGCAATTGCCGCGTGTACGGGTGCTCGGGCGCCGCCCAGATCCGCTCGGTGGCACCCTGCTCAACGATGCGCCCGGCCTGCATCACCGCCACCGTCGGACACAGCTCGCGCGCCACCCGCAGGTCGTGGGTGACAAATACCAAGGTGTTGTCCCCCACGGTGTCGCGCAGCAGGTCCAGCACCTGGTCTTGGATGGTGGCGTCGAGGGCGGAGACGGGCTCGTCGGCAAGCAGGATGCGCGGTCGCGGGGCCGCGGCGCGCGCGATGGAGATGCGCTGGCGTTGCCCGCCGGAGAACTGCCGCGGGGTGCGGTCGCCGGTGCCCGCAAGCCCCACGCGCGCGAGCATCTCGTCGGCGCGGGTGCCGTCCACGCCGGTCTCGCGTATCGACGTCCTCACGGCCATCCGCGGATCCAGCGAGGAGTACGGGTCCTGGAAGACCATCTGCACGTCGCCTGCAACGCGGACGGTGCCGGTTGTCGGTTCGCGCAGCCCTGCGACGAGGTGCAGCAGCGAGGTCTTGCCGGAGCCGGACCCGCCGACGATGGCCAGGCGCTCCCCGGCGCGGACGGAAAGGGAGACGTCGTCCACGGCGAGGGTGCGGCCGCGCCGCAGAGAGACATTGGAAAGCGTCACCACCGGCTCGCCGAGGGGGACCGGTTGTGCGGGCGGGCCGGGTTCGGCGGCGGCAGCCAGGGCTTTCGCGTAGTCCGAGTCCGGTGCGACGATGCGCCCGCCTTTGAACACCAGCACCCGGTCGGTCATGCGGCGCACCACGGCGAGGTCGTGGGAGATGAATAGCAGGCCCATGCCGCGCTCGCGCACGAGGCGGTCCAACAGGTCCAGGATCTCCGCCTGCACGATGGCGTCGAGGGCGGTGGTGGGCTCGTCGCAGATGAGCACGTCCGGGTTCTGGGACAGGGCCAACGCGATAAGCACGCGCTGACGCTGCCCGCCGGACAGCTCGTGCGGGTAGGCGCCGGGGCGGTCCACCCCGACCTCCGCGAGCAGCTCGTGGGAGACGAGTTTGCCAATTCGCTTCAGCGGGTCCAGCGCCGTCATCGGCTCCTGGAACACCATGGCCACCTTTCGCCCGCGTACGCGGCGCCGCACCCGGTCCGGGGTGCCCACCATCTCGGTGCCGTCGACCGTGACGGAGCCTTGCGCGGGGAGGTCGGTGAGCCCCATGATGCTCAGCGCGGTGAGAGACTTGCCGGAGCCGGACTCGCCGATGATGCTCACGCGCTCGCCCGGCGCGACGGCAAAGGTGATGTCCTCCAGGATGCCGGGGATGGTCAGGTGCTTAACGTCGATCATCGGCGCTTCCCATCAGGTTGAAGCCCAGCACGGTCAGGGCGATTGCCGCCCCCGGCCAGAGCGCGAGGTGCGGGGAGGTGGCCAAATACGGCTGGGAGGCCTGCAGCATCCGCCCCCACGAGGCGTACGGTGCCGGTGCGCCGAGGCCCAAAAACGACAGGCCGGCTTCCGCAAGTATCGCCAGCGCGACGGCGACGGAGACTTGCGTGAGCACGATCGGCCAGATGTTCGGCAGGACGTGGCGCCACGCGATGCGCGGGCCGGACACTTTAGCCACGCGCGCGGCCAAGATGTAGTCGTGCTGCATCACCTGCATGGTGCCGGCGCGGGCGACGCGCACGAACCCGGGGATGCCGGCGATGCCGATGGCCAGCACCACGATCCAGATAGACGCGCCGAACACTGCCGTGAACACGATCGCCAGCAGGAGCGCGGGGAAAGCGAGCAACAGGTCCGCGCCCGCCATGACCACGCGCGAGGCGCCCCGGCGCATGCCGGCCCAGATCCCCAGCGGCACGCCCGCCAGCGCGGACAACCCCACAGCGCCGACGGCCACGGTCAACGTCAGGCGCGCGCCGTCCATGACGCGCGAGGCGATGTCGCGGCCGTACTGGTCGGTGCCCATCCAGTGCGCGCGCGACGGGCCTTCAAGCCGCGAGGCGACGTCCGCCTGCAGCGGGTCGTACGGCGTCCACACCAAGGTCACCAGCGCCGCAAGCGCGACGAGCCCGACAATCACCGCGCCGAATTTTCGCTGCCAGCTCATGCGCGCCTCCGAATCCGCGGATCCACCACCGTGTAGGCGAGGTCCACCACCAGGTTCACCACCAGGGTGAACGCGACAATCAGCATCATCACGGTTTGGACGGTGGCCAGGTCGCGGTTACCCACTGCGTCGAGAAGCATGGTGCCCAAGCCCGGGATGGTGAACACGCGCTCAATCACCACCGCGCCGACCACCAGCGACGCGAGCTGCACGCCAACCACGGTGATCACCGGCAGCGCCGCGTTTCGCAGTGCCGAGGTGAACAGCACATTGCCTATCGACGCCCCCTGGGCCCTGCCCGTGCGGATGTAGTCCTTGCCCATCTCCTCGCGCACCGCGGCGGCGACGTAGCGCGTGAGGATGGACGCCTGCACCAGCGCCAGCGACGCCACCGGCAACACCGCGTGCGCGGGCGAGCCCCAGCCGTTGGCCGGCAGCCACCCCAGGCGCACAGAAAACAGCGCCACCAGCGCGATACCCACCAAAAACGACGGCACGATGATGCCCACCTGCGCGAGCCCGCCGACGATGACGCCGCCGGGGGAGTGGGAGCGCTGCGCGAGGTAGACGCCGAGCGGCACCGCCACGGCGAGCGAGACCGCCATGGCGGTCAGCGTGAGGGCCAGCGACACCCCGGCGCGCTCCAGGACCGTCTCCGTGATTTCCTTGCCGCTCGCCATGGAGATGCCGAAGTCGCCGTGGAAAAGGCCGCCGACCCAGTCGAAGTACTGCACCGGCAGGGGCTTGTCCAGGCCCAGGCGGGAAGTGAGTTCGGCGACGGCCTCGTCGGTGGCGGAAACGCCCAGCGCCACGCGCGCCGGGTCGCCCGACACGGCGCGCAGGAGGATGAAGATGATCAGGCTGGCTCCGGCGAGCAGCAGGACGAAGCGCAGCAGGTGCGCGCACACGGTGCGGATCATTTCTCCACCTCGCTGAGCCGGAGGGAGTCGGTCACGACGTTGGGGTCCAGCCCGCCCACGCCAGGGGCGAAGAGCACGATGTTGGGCGCGTTGACCAGGGTCAGTGCGGCGGCGTCGCCCATGATGTGGTCGATGGCGCCTGCCATGTCGCCCGCGGCGATCTGCTCGCGCACAACGGCGTTGTCGTAGCCCAGGTAATACTCCGGGTTCCCAAACAGCATGGGCACGTCCCGGGGTTCCACGTGGGCGACGATGGAGGACTGGTAGTCATGCCCCTTGAGCACCTGGTTGAGCCACACGGCCGGGAACTCCACCGTGTCCAGGCGAACGCGGAAGCCGACGTCGCGAAGCTGCGAGTACAAAAGCTCACTGGCCTCCTGCGCGTACGGCCGGTTCGGCACCGTGATGGTGATGTCCGGGGTGCGCCCACGCAGAAGCTCACGGGCCTTGTCGGGGTCGAAGGGGTAGTAGTCGCGGCCGGTAAACCACGGGTCCGTCGGCGGCACGGGCGCGCCGCCGGTGTCGGTAGCCAGGCCGTTGTAGACCACCTCGTTGATGGCCTTGCGGTCCACGGCGTAGGCGACGGCGCGGCGCACGTCCGGGTCATCGAACGGGGAGCGCTGGTTGTTCATGGAAAGCAGGACTTCGCTGTTCGTCGTGCCCACCTCCACGCGGATGTCTTCCGGCAGCGTGTTGATGAGCTGCGGCGCCTGCATCCCCCACACCACGTCCGCATCACCCACGCGAAGTGCGTTGACGGCGGAGACCGGGTCGTCGAAGTAGCGGATCGCCGCGTCGTGTGCGACGGGCCCACCCCAGTAGTCGCCGCGGGCGCGGAACTCGATTGCCTCGCCCACGTCGAAGCGCTCCACGGTGTACGGCCCGGTGCCCAGCGGTGCGGTTGCAAGCGTGTCCACGCCCTCCGGCGTCATCATCGCCCCTGTCAACGTGCCCATGGACCACAGCCACGCGTCCTCCGCAGCCGCACCGCCGTCGACGTGCACCCGGAGAGTGCGCTCATCCAGCGCCTCCACCTCCGTCACCGGCTCCATCTGCGATTTCAGGCCGTTTGTCCACTCGTCTTGAACGTAGCGGATGGAAAAGGCGGCGTCGTCCGCCGTGAACGGCTTGCCGTTGGCGAACGTCACGCCGTCGCGCAGGTGGAACGTGAACGTGCCGCCGTCGCGGTCCCAGCTGTCGGCGAGGTGCGGCACTGGGGTACCCGAGGCGTCGATACGCACGAGCGTCTCGTACACGTTGCCCACCAGCGCCTGGGGGGCCGCCGCGCCGCCGGTGGTGGTGAAGTCCAACCCGGCGGGGGCAGCAGAGGCCGCCACTACGACGGAATCACGCGGATCGGCGGTACTACATGCGGCCAAAGGAAGGGCCAAGGCGGCAGCGACCGCCAGAGTCCTGACATGCATGCCATGAGGTTACTGGATGGCAGACTCCACCTGGAACCAGAGGGGGGAGGAGTGGCCGCGGACGTTGTTTAGGCCGAAGGAGAGCTTGTCTACGCGGAATGTGTGCACGGCGCACTCGAGCACGTCGCCGTTATGCGTCAGCGCCCTGATCTGCACCCGCAGCACCGGCGCGTCCTCGGGGATGTCCAACTTAGCTGCCGTGTCCGCGTCCGCCTGCTCGATGGTGAAAGACCGCGAGATGTTGTTGAAGTCCGCGCCCGCGCGGACGAGCTCGCGGTGGATGGACTGCTCCGCGGTGTCCACCCCCTCAATCACCTCCGCGAGGTGGGGCAGAAACGCCATCTTCTCAATCACCAGCGGCGTGCCGTCGGCGCTGCGGACGCGGTGCACGAAGAACACGTCGCTGCCCGGGGCGATGCGCATGCACTCCGCCAGCGTCTCATCCGCGGCGCCGAGGCCGAAACGCTCCATCTGCTCGCTCGGGTCTTTGCCCATGCGGAAGATCCAGGAGGTATTGGACAGGATTTCCTCGAACGTTTCGGTCCGGGTGTTGGACAAAACCAGGGAACGGCGGCCGCGGCCCGAGGAGAGCAGCCCCTCCGCACGCAGCGTCGCCACGGCCTGGCGCACCGGCCCGCGGGAGGTGTTGAACTGCTCGCACAGCTCTACCTCGCTGGGCAGCGACTCGCCGGCTGGGATGTGGCCGGCGAAGATCTCATCGCGCAGGTAATCGGCGATTTCCTCGTGCTGCGGGCGGCGAAGCGGGCCGGTGGGCAATGGCGCCATGGTGGGTCACGTCCTTCATCTACATCCCCGGGGTATTGACCACCAGATACTAATCCACGGCTTCTTCAGCGCCTATTACTTGGAGACCTGTCCTACATAGCCCGTTTTAATTCCACGCCTCGGCGAGAATCTCCATGGAGCGGCCCACTTCCTCGTGGCTACCGGCCTGCAGCGAGATCATCAGCTCATCCGCCTGGGCGGTGGTGCGGAAGTTTTCCAGGTATTCAGCCACCTGCTCCCCAGTACCTTCTGCGGTGTAGCGCAGCATATCCGTAATCTGGCGGCCCTGGTAGGAGTTGACCACGGTATCCAGCTGGTCGTCGCTGAGCTGCTTGCCCTGGCGGCCCATGAATGCGCGGACGCGGTTGCGGTGCACGACCGTCGTCTGGCGCTTCGCGTCTTCCTCTGTGTCGGCGGCGGTGACGTTGACCGCGGCGATGCAGTACGGCTCCGGGTGGCGCTCGGACGGCTGGTAGTTCTCCCGGTAGTACGCGGTTGCCTGCTCCAGGTGCTGCGGCGCGAAGTGGGATGCGAAAGCGTAGGGCAGGCCCAGCTGCGCGGCCAGCGACGCGCCGAACATCGACGAGCCCAGGATGATCAGCGGCACGTTGGTGTCGTACCCCGGCATCGCGGTCACGCCCGGCAGGGGGGACTCGTTGGACAGCCACGCCTGCAGCTCCTGGACGTCTTGCGGGAAGTTCTCCGCGGCGCGCGGGTCGCGTCGCAGCGCCCGGCCGAGGGTCTGCTGGTCGGTGCCGGGGGCGCGGCCGAGGCCGAGGTCGATGCGGCCGGGGTAGAGCTCCTCCAGCATGCCGAACTGCTCGGCGATAACGTACGGCGCGTGGTTGGGCAGCATTACCCCGCCCGAGCCCAGGCGGATGCGGCTGGTTTTCGCGCCGATGTGCGCGATCAGTACCGCGGGGGGGAAGAGACGATGCTGGGCATGTTGTGGTGTTCGGAGTACCAGATGCGCTCATAACCCAAGGCCTCCGCTTGCTGGGCGAAGGCCACGGAGCGCTGCATCGCCTCGCCGACGGTTTCGTCGGGGTAGCGGGTGCAGAAATCAATAAGCGAAAGTGGGGCGTTCATAACGCCCCACCGTACGCGTTTTGCCTATCGACGACCGCTTCGCCAGCCCTAGTCCTTCGCCTGCAGCACGGGGACGGCGTCGCCCTCGGCGGAGAGGTCTTCGCCGTCGACGGATTCCATCGTGCCCGGGATCATGGCCGGCTTGGGGCGCACGAAGTCGATGATCAGGCCGATGACGAAGGCGACCACGACCGGAACGATCCAGCCCAGGCCCGCGTCGAACAGCGGCGCCCAGGAGACGATCGGGGTGAGCGCGCCCGCGGCCCACTCCAGGGAGATGAAGGTCTCGATGGCGGACCAGATCACGGCAACCCACAGCGGCAGGAAGAACGCCCAGCTGAAGCGGGTGCGGGCGCGGAAGGCCGGCTCGATCAGCGTCAGCGCGATCAGGGTGATCGCTGGCGGGTAGAGGAACCCGATGACCGGGGCGGCGATCGCCATGACGAACTCCAGACCCTGGGTTGCCATGATCATGGACGCCACCGCGAAGACCACGGCCCACACGTGGTAGGCGCCGGGGAACTGCTCGGAGAAGTACTCGGCGGTGGCGGTGATCAGGCCCACGGCGGTGGTCAGGCAGGCCAGCAGCACGATCAGGGAGAACACGGTCTGGCCCGCGCCGCCCATGGTCAGGTTCGCGGCCTCAGCCAACAGACCGGCTCCGTTGTCGAAGTTCTCGGCACCCGGCATGACGCGGCCGATCAGGCCGAGCCCCACGTAGACCAGGGCGAGCATGACACCGGCGCCAACGCCTGCGGTGATGGTGCCGCCGACGAGTTCCTTGCCCTCGTTGAATCCGCGGCTGCGCAGGGTGGAGATGACCACGATGGAAAACGCCAGCGCGGCGATGGAGTCCATGGTGAGGTAGCCCTCGAGCAGGCCCGCGGTGAGCGGGCCCTCGTCGTACGGCGCGTTCGGCGTCACGGGCTCAGCGGTCCAGCGGAAGACGGCCACGGAGATCATGATCACCAGCAGCACCAGCAGCGCCGGGGTGAGGAACTTTCCCAGCGTCTCCATGATCGTGGTGGGGTTCCAGCTCAGCGCCAGCGCGATGCCGAAGAACACCACGTTGAAGATGCCGGACGCGGCCAACGAGTCGACGCCGAACAGCGGGGTTACCGCAGTTTCAAAGGACACCGCGCCGGTACGCGGCAGCGCGTAGAACGCGCCGATGGACAGGTACGCCATCACCGGGAAAATCACGCCGAAAGCGGTGCCCGCGCGCTGCGCCAGGTCGCGCAGGTTGGAGCCGGACAGCGCGATGGCGATAACAGCCAGCACCGGCAGGAGGGAGGCGGTGAGCAGGAAGCCGATCAGGCCCGGCCAGAAGTTGTCGCCCGCCTCGACGGCCAGCATGGGCGGGAAGATGAGGTTGCCCGCGCCGAAGAACATTGAAAACAGGGCGAGCGCGGTGACGATGATCGCGCTGTTGGAGCGCTTCGCCCCCTCGCCTTTAACCGGTGCTGCCGGCTGTGAGACCGCTGTGGAACCCATTGGTAGACCTCTCTAGACAGGTTGGAGTGGCCTAAAGCATAGAACACCCGACCGCTTGATGGGAACTGGGTTCCATAAAGTGGGACGCTACAGCGTTGCGACGGCTTCGCCAATCCTCCTCACTGCCTCCTGCAGAATCTCCGGGGAGGTAGCGAAATTCATGCGGGCACGGTGCTCGCCGCCGGGGCCGAAGTCCACGCCCTCATTCATCGCCACCTTCGCGTGGCGGCGCAGCCACGCGGCCGGCTTGACGTCGTCAAGCTTTGTGTTCCTGAAGTTCAAGAACATGAGGTAGGTCGCCGCCGGCACCTCAATCTCAATGCCCGGAACCGCCTGGGGCAGGTGCTCCACCAACCAGTCGCGGTTGGCCTTGAGCTGGGCCACCTCCTCGTCCAGGAACTCGCGGCCGTGGTCGTAGCACGCCTCGGCCGCGACGATGCCGAGGGTGCCCACCCCGTCTTTGGTCACGCCCGACATCCCGTTCCAGGTTTTCACGTCCTCGTCGTTGGAGAAGATCATCTGCGCGCACTTCAGGCCCGCGACATTCCACGCCTTGGACGTCGCGGTGACCGTAATACACACGTCCGGGTTGTTCGCCGCGGCGCAGGTGTGGGTGCCCTCGTAGACCAGTGGCGCGTGGATCTCGTCCACGATCACCCGGGCACCATACTTCCGGGCCAGCGCGCAGACCTCGTCCAACTGTTCCTCGGTGAACACGTACCCGCCGGGGTTGAACGGGTTCGTCACGATGATGCTGCCCGCGCCGTTGTGGAACGCGGCCTCCACTTCTTCTAGGTCGAGGCCGCCGGCGGAGCTGACGTCGATACGCTCGCGCCCCGCTACCTGCGCCACGTCCAAGAACGGGAAATAGGCGGGGACCGGAACGACAACGTCGCCCTCGGTGAAGTGTTGGATGGCAAGGAGTACGCCGCGCACGACGTCCGCAACCGGGAAGATTTTCGCCGGGTCGGGGCGCCAGGCGTAACGGTCCGCGTAGAAATCTGAGACGGATTCGCCCAGGCGGTGCGCGTGCGGGGCGGGGGTGTAGCCGAACATCTCCCGCTCGGTCGCGTCTACGATCGCCTGTTTCACGGCCGGGGCGGTGGGGAAGTCACTTTCCGCGATGAACAGCGGCAGGACGTCAGCGTCGAACTGCGTCCACTTCCGCGTGCCGCGGGCTTGCAGTGTTTCGAGGTCGGGGAATTGCATGCCGCCCACGGTAGCGAGAAGTTCTTGCTTGTCACCCCTTCCCAGGGTGTAGCGCACGGTGCTACGGTCGATTCATGACGGAGACAATCAGTCAACGTGAACTGCGTAATGAGAGCGGACGAATCATGCGTGCGCTCGATGAGGGGGAAACATTCGTGATTACAAGTAACTCGCAACCTGTCGGGGAACTTCGTCCGCTGAGAAAGCCGAAATTCGGGCGCAAGGAGGATCTCATCGCCGCCCTGCGGGGTGTTGCGAGTGTCGACTTTGCGCAGTTCCGTGCGGATATTGACGAGTTTGTCGATCAAGGAATTGATCCGCGTGGCTGAACGGGGTTTGTTAGATACTTCGGTGCTGTTTGACCTGGACGACATTGACTTGGACCGACTACCAGACTATTGGGCGATTTCGGCGGTCACGCTGGCGGAGCTGTCCGCTGGGCCGGCGGCGGCGAACGATCCGGTCGAACGGGCGAGACGGGCGAACCAAGCACACGCGGTCTCAGAGTTGGTTGAATGTATTTCCTTCGACGACCGCGCGGCCCGCGCGTATGCGCTCGTCTACGGTGCGGTGATGAAAGCAGGCCGAAAACCAAAACGCCGGGCGTTCGACCTCTTGATCGCAAGTTGCGCACTCGCTGAAGGGCTCGACCTGTACACCCGCAATCCGGGAGATTTTCGCGGGCTTGAGGAGTTAATCCGCGTCATTCATATTTAACGGTCCTCGTCCTCTTCCTCCTCGGCGCCGTCGACGTGGAAGCCGAACGCCTTGAGCCGCTCGCGGTCCGCGGCGGACGATGACGCGGTCAGGCGCAGCAACTCCGAGTAAATGCCGCCGGAGACTGCCAGTTTTTCCGGGGAGCCGATCTCGTCGACGCGGCCGTCGCGCAGCGTGATGATGGTGTCCACCCCCGCGATCGTGGACAGCCGGTGCGCGATCATGATGGTGGTGCGCCCGACCATCAGCTCGTCCAAGCCGGCCTGCACGGCGCGCTCGGCCTTGGTGTCCAGCGCGGAGGTGGCCTCGTCCAAGATGAGCAGCGGGGCGTCCTTCAGCATCGCGCGGGCCACGGCGACACGCTGGCGCTGCCCGCCGGACAGGCGCAGGCCGCGCTCGCCGATGACGGTGTCGTAGCCGTCGGTGAATTTCATGATGAAGTCGTGGGCGTTGGCGCGCTTGGCCACCTCCACGACCTCCTCCAGCGTCGCGTCGGGCTTGCCGTAGGCGATGTTTTCAAACACGGAGCCGGAAAACAGCGCCGCCTCCTGGAACACCACGCCGGTGGTCGCGCGCAGCTTCTCCACGTCGAGCTCGCCGATTTCCTCGCCGCACACGCGCAGCTGCCCGCGGGTGATCGGGTACAGGCCCAGCAGCAGATTGACGATGGTGGACTTGCCGCCGCCGGATTCGCCCACGAGGGCGATCTTTTCGCCTTCGTGGGCGGCGAAGCTGACGTCGTGAAGCACGGGCTCGCCTGTCGTGTACTCGAAGGTGACGTCCTCGAACGCGACAACTGGCTCCCGCACCGTCAGCGGGGCCTGCTGCTTCGCGACGACCTCCGGCATCCCCGACGCCTCCGTCGCCGCCACGAGCTGGCGGTTCGCGGTGGGCTCCACCGGCTCGTCCATGACCTTGAAGTAGTCGCGCGAGCCGGCCACGGCGCGCTGGGCGGAGTCCACGATCCAGCTCATCATGGTCACGGGCTGGCGGGCCATGGTGACCATCTGGATGAGCATGACCATCTCGCCCACGGAGAAATGCCCGTGCAGGGTGCGGGTGAACAGGATCAGGTAGATGCCCAAAAAGATGAGGTTCATGGCCACGCCGCGCGCGGTGTCCATGGCATGCCACCAGCGCGACTGCGGTCGGGTGATCTCCACAGTGTTGGTGTAGTGGCGGCCGAACTTCTCCAGCTCGCGCACCTCCGCGCCGTAGGACTTGGTCACCTTGACCTGGCCCACCACTTCGGCGAAGCGGCCGTTGCCTTCGTCGATGTTGGCGTTTTTCTCCTTCTCAAAAACCTGCCAGCGTTTCGACGTCAGCGCGGTGAGCCACGTGTAGAGGGGAAACAGCAGCGCGAGCAGCACGGTCAGCGGCCAGTAGTAGTAAGCGGTGATGCCCAAAATCGCCACAACCTGGATCAGCATGGGCAAGAAGTTGTTGGTGAAGGACTGGATGAATTGCGTGACGTTCGCAATGGAGCGGTCCAGGCGCGCGATGATGGTGCCGGTGACCTGGTTGTCGTAGTAGCGCTGCGGCAGCGCGAGCAGCTTGGCAAAGTAGCGCGTGGACAGGATCTGGCGGATGCGGGCGACCATCACGTCGCCCAGGTAGCCCGCTACGTTGCGCAGCAGCGACGCGGAGGCTTCGGCGGCGAAGAGGGCGATGGCGAGCCAGATGACGGTGCGCGTCGGGTCGGGCAGGGAGGCGTCTCCTAGCTTTGCCACGATCGTGTCCGTCGCCTCCCGGATCAGAAACGGCGAGACCAACCCCAGGCCCGCCACCAGGGAGGACACCACTACCACGGCGATGTAGTACGGCCACAGGGCGGAGGCGCTGCGCGCGCGCGCGCATCAAAGACTGCATAATTTCGACACACTACCCGGGCTGTAAAGTGGTGCAGCAAACCGCAAAAGCCCCAGCTACTACCGCGAGAAAACGAGGCGCCCATGTTCCACCGCACCCGCCGCCCGCAGGCCGCAACGCTCACCGCCGCAGCCCTGGCCTCCACGTTGGCGCTCACCGCGTGCGCGGACGGCGAGATGGCGGAGGACACCGCAAGCTCCACCCAGGTCACCGCGGCGGAAGACGCGCCGCAGGGCCAGGCGGACGACCGTATCGGTGTGCAGCGCAAGACCTTCGAGGTCAACGAGACCGACCCGGTGGTCAGCGACAAGACGGACGGTGAGCGCGTGGAGGATCCCGCCATGGAGCTGTCCTACAAGTGGCAGGGCACCTCGTATGCGCCCGCCGGCGGCTCGGTGGTCGTGGTGGCCATCACCAACGAGTCGGATGCGCCCCTGCCCGAGGACACGCTGACGCCGAAGCTGCGCTACAACGCCAACAGCACGTCCAACCCGGACATGAAGGACGCGAAGTTCCAGCCCGTCGCGGAGGAGGCCGGCGTTGACATCGTGGGCCTGGACCGCCCGCTCGGCCCCGGCGCGACGGTGAACGCGAAGTACCCCTTCGACGTGACTACCGGCAACCTGTGGGACGCGGAGTTCACCATCGGCAACGTCACGTTCAAGGGCAACCTGAACAACTAGCGGGCGAACCGGGCGATCTCCCCGGCGTCGAGCGTTGGCGCGACGCGCACGTGCGCCAGGTCGGCGAGCTCGGCTTCGTCGTAGGGTTGCGGGCCCATCGGCCCGAACGCCTTTGCGTATCGACGGTAGCTTCGCGCCACCCGACCCGGCCTGTCTCGAGCCAACTCGTTGAGCTTGTCGCGCGTCAGGGGAGCGGACAGGAGGAAGCGCGCCGCCCACTTCCGCTTCTCGTACGGCGCACGCGGGAACACGGGGTTCGCGGCCCACACGCGGCGGAACTCCCCGGCGTAGTGGTCGCGCCGGCACAGCCACAGCGCCACCGCCGCGTCTTCGCCCGCGCCGACAACGGTGACGTTGGTGGGGTCCCCGCCGAACGCCTCGATGTTGCGCTGGATCCAGTGCAGGGCTTCGGCCACGTCCGCCACGCCGCGGAAGTGCGCGATCGGGTCCGCGGCGAACGGCATGAAGCCCTCGAACCCGCTGCGGTGGGGGACGCGCACCTGAACGAAGGCGTGCTGCGCGTCGGCGACGCCGGTGGCGCCGACGGGGTCGCACAGCCACACCACCACCGGGCAGTCCGTGCCGGGGCGGGCGCCTGTCGGGGTGATGATGGACAGGGCGCGGGGGTGCGGCACTGTGGCGTCGATAAGCAGCCCCTGCTCGAGCGGCACGGGGTCATCGAACGCTCCCGCGGGCGCGAGATACGGGACGGATTCGAACTCCCGCACCCCGCCGCGCGTGCGCCCGAGGATCGTGCCGGCCGCGCATGTGATTTCCGTATCGCCCATAGGCCAGAAGCCTAACCGCCTACACTGTCCGCCATGACGAACCCGCTTCTCACGCCCTCGACACTGCCGTACAACCTGCCGGATTTCGCCAACATCCGGCTCGAGCACGTGGAGCCCGCGTTTGAGGAGGCGCTGAGGCACCACGCGGCGGAGATCGCGGAGATCACCACCGCCGCGGAACCTACGTGGGAAAATACCGTGGAGGCCTTCGAGCTTGCGGGCGCGGACCTGGACCGCGTGATGGCGTGGTTTTTCAACCTGCAGGGCACGGATGCCACCGACGATTTCGACGCGGTTGCGGACCGGATCGTGCCCCGGTTGTCCGCGCACGTGGACTCGATCTACCAGAACGACGAGCTTTATCAGCGCATCAAGGGCGTCGAGGTGCCGGAAGACGGGGAGTCGCAGCGTCTTCACGCAGAGCTGATGCGCCGCTTCACCCGCCGCGGCGCCAACCTGGATGCCGCCGGAAAGTCCCGCCTGCAGGAAATCAACCAGCGTTTGAGCGAGCTGTCCGAGCGCTTCGGCCGCAACCTGCTCGCGGACACCACAAGGCTGGCAGTGGAGTTCACCCGGGACGAGCTGGCCGGCCTGTCTGAAGACCAGCTGGCCTCCTACGAGAAGGACGGCCGCTACGTCGTACCGATCGAGCTGCCCACCACCCAGTCGCTGCAATCTGAACTTCAGGACGCTGCTGCGCGCCACAAGCTCTTCGACGCCTCGCGCAAGCGCGGCCAGGACTCCAACCGCGATATCGTCCTCGAATCGGTGGCGCTGCGCCAGGAGCGCGCGAAGCTGCTGGGTTTTGACAGCCACGCCGACTACGTCATCGCGGAGGAGACCGCGGGCACCGCGGCAGCCGCCCGCCAGCTCATCGCGGACCTGGCCCCGGCTGCCGCCGCCAACGCCGAAGCGGAGCGCAAACTCGCTGGCGAGCTCGCGGGCGAGGACCTTGACGGCGCGGACTGGCCGTACTGGCAGGCCAAGCGCCGCGCGGAGGAGCTCGGTCTCGACGAGGCGGAGCTGCGCAAGTACTTCCCGCTCGAGCAGGTACTCACCGACGGCGTCTTCTACGCCGCCAACCTCCTCTACGGCATCACGGTGGACAAGCGCGCAGACCTCGCAGGCTACCGCGACGACGTAGACGTCTGGGAGGTCAAGGAGGAGGACGGCACGGGTATCGGCCTGCTGCTGACGGATTACGCCGCCCGCCCGTCTAAGCGCGGAGGCGCGTGGATGAGCTCGTTCGTGGACCAGTCCCACCTCGCGGGCACGAAACCGGTGGTGGTCAACGTGATGTCCATCAACTCGAACCTGCTCACCATCGACGAGGTGACAACGCTCTTCCACGAGTTCGGCCACGCACTGCACGGCCTGCTTTCCGACGTACGCTACCCCTCGCACTCCGGCACCAACGTCCCGCGCGACTGGGTGGAGTTCCCGTCCCAGATCAACGAGAACTACGCCTTCGCCCCCGAGATCGCCCGCAATTACGCGCGCCACGTGGACACCGACGAACCGATCCCGGCCCCCTTGCTCGAGGCGATGGAGGCGTCGCGCCAGTTCGGCCAGGGATTCTCCACCGCGGAGTACCTCGCGGCCAGTGCGATCGATCTTGCGTGGCACTCGCTCGACGGCGAGCTACCTTCGGACGTCGACGCCTTCGAGGCGCAAGTCCTGCGCGACTACGGCCTCGACGTGGACGGCTTGGAGCCGCGCTACCGCTCCACCTGGTTTAACCACATCTTCGCGGGCGGCTACTCCGCGGGCTACTACTCCTACCTCTGGGCAGAAGCGCTCGACGCCGACGGCTACGCGCTGGTGGCGGAAGAGGGGATCAACCGCGCTACCGGCGCAAAGTTCCGCGACGCCATCTTGTCCCGGGGCGCTTCCCGAGACTACGACGAGGCGTACCGTGCCTTCCGCGGGCGGGACAAAGACACCCAGCCGCTGCTGAAGCGCCGCGGCCTCGCGGGGGCGCGAACAGACGCACAGAAAAACTCGCGCTGAGGGAGTTTTTTGGGCACCTGCGGTAGAGTCGAGAGGGTTTCACCGCTTCAAAAAACAAGACAAGGACACGCCTATGCCGCGCCGACTTCTGCGCCGACATCTGCGCCGAAATCCGGGGCGCCCCCGAGCCGGCGCGCTGGCCGCGGCCGTGGCGATCGCCGTGTCTTCGGCTGCGGTGCCGGTTGCGCTGCCGGGAGCGGGGGCGGCGGAACCGCTCGTCGCTAGGCAAGGTGAGCGGCTGTTCGTGGACAACATCGGCGGCTACAACCTGACCTCCTGCACCATCGGCTACAACGACGTCGCGCTGCACCGCAGCTACACCGCCGGCCACTGCGCGGTGGACTCCGCCGCCCCGCGGCCGGGAGGATCGACGGTCTACGTGGCCGACGAGTACGGGCGGCAACTCCCCACGCCCGCCGGGTTGATCTACCCGGCCGCCGCCTTCTACGGGCCCGCCAACGCCAACGACTGGGCCGTGATCTACTGGTTCAACAACGTCACGCTCGGCCAGAACACCTACGGCGGGGCGTACATTCCTATCAGCGAGATTTCGCCCGGGGAGACCCTGTGCTACCACGGCTTCGCCTCCCACGGGCGCAGCCGGGAGGCCGCCTGCGGGCCGTTTGTGGGAATGATCGAGAAAACGATCTACTTCGATGCCCCCGGCACACCCCACTTCGGCGATTCCGGCGGGCCGGTGTACTCGCCGGGCCGCGGGTTCGTCGGCGTGATGTCGGGTGCGAACGCGCTCGTGGACGAGGACGACACCGAAGTGGTGGGCCTTGAGCGGGCAAGTTCGCTGCAGAGCGGCCCTACGTACGACGACGCCCGCATCGACGCCTTCCTCCGCGAGTACTACGCCCGGCAGTTCCCGGCCTCCGAAGCGACCCCGGCTCCCCCCGCGGTCGAGCCTTCGTCGGCGTCGAGGGGGACGACGCCAACCAACGCCGCGCGGCCGACGGCGACCTCATCGGCCACCCGGGCGTCGGCACCGGCACCGAAGGTGAAACCGGCACCGACGACGCGCGGCACCGCGGGACAGTCCGCGACACCGACGTCGGCGCGCCCCTCGGCGACGCGTGCGTCCGCGCCCCCTGCGACAAGGACCCGCACTGCAGCTCCGGTGCCCACCGGCGCGGCAACCCCGTCCAGCGTGCCCAGCGAGGCCCCCGCAGATCCGGTAGAAGTCAAGGAGCAGCGCGACCGCCGCATTGCCGACGCGCTGGTGATCACGCTCGGGGTCGTCGCCGCAGCGGCTGTGCTGGTGCCCGCCATCGGCTACGTGTTGGGCATAATCCGATGAGCTGGGTGATGGGGTTGAGCCCCTGGTTGCAGGTGCCGGTGATCCTGGCGGTTGCAGCGCCGGTGTGCGGTGCGGCCAGCTACGTGCTGCTGCGTGCGGTGGACGCCTTCTCCCGCGCCGCCGCGCGGCTGTTTTCCCGCCGCTGAGGCCATCGGGCTAGGCTTAGGCCCCATGGCCAACCCGGAGGAGCTGCGCAAGCAGGACCAAAAGCTGCCGAAGCAGCAGCGGAAGTACCCGCAATCGCGGGTGACCCAGGTGATGTGGGTGCTCATCGCCCTCGTTGTCGTCGCCGCGCTCGCCGGCGCGCTGTAGCGCCGACCACGCTCCCGCTAACCCCGCCAACGCCCGTGCCCTAGCACGAGCGTTGGCGGGTGCTAGTGAGCGCTAGCGAGTGCTTGCGGAGGCGATCCGGGTGAACAGCGGCACGTCGGGGAGGTCTTCGATGAGGACGGGGGTGCCGGAGGTGTCGCAAAGCGGGATGCACCAGTTGGAGTACATCTCGCGGTTGGTGCCCGGCTGGTTTTGAATGCGCGTGTCGCCCACCATGTCCACCAGGTTCGTGCAGGTCATCGCGGACGGGGTGGAGGCGACAAACCGCGTCAGGCCCTCCACGAGCGTGTCCACGTCGTCGTACTCGCCCAAGTCCTGGTCCAGGAAGTCCACGTCCGCAAGCGTGGTGCCCTCGAACGCGCCCTCCGCCTGCGCGGCGGCGAGCACCTGGGAGATCCACACCGCGTCGGCGGCGTTGAGCTCCTCCAGGCTCTCCACAACCAGGCCCAGCTTGTGGCGCAGCGCGTTGTGCGCGCCCTCGAGGTACCCGGCGGTCGGGGGCAGGTCGTGCGTGCCCACGGCTGTGAGCGCCAGGTTGCGGTACTGCTGCGACGGGCGCGGGACCTCCGGCGGCACGGACTCGAACCACAGCACGGACGTGCCCAGAATGCCCTTGTCGCGCAGCACGTCTTGCACCCACGGTTCGAACGTGCCCAGGTCTTCGCCCACCACCACGGCGCCTGCGCGCTGCGCCTCCAGCACGAGCACGCCGACCATGGCCTCGAAGTCGTAGTTCATGTACGCGCCGTGCATGGGTGTATCCATGCGCGGCAGCCAGAACAGGCGAAACAGGCCGAGGATGTGGTCCACGCGGATGCCGCCGGAGTGGCGCAGCACGGTGCGCAGCAGGTCCCGCCACGGCCCGTAACCGGCCTCCGCCAGCTGCTGCGGGTTCCACGGCGGCTGGGACCAGTCCTGGCCTTGCTGGGAGTACTGGTCCGGCGGCGCGCCCACGGACGCGTCGGGAACAAGCACCTCGTGCAGTGTGGCGGCGTCTGCGCCGCCGGGGTGGATGCCCACGGCAAGGTCCGTCATAATACCCAGCCGCATGCCCGCCGCGAGTGCGCGCTCTTGCGCCACGCGGCGCTGCTCGTCGGCGATGAACTGCAGCCACATGTAGAACTGGACCAGCTCCTGCGGGTCCTCTCCGGCGTGCTTCGGCGCGCCGTGGTGCTCTGACTCGGAGGCCTGCGCCGCGCACCACTCGGCGAATTGGCGTAGGCCTTCGCCCTCGTCCAGGCAGAACAGCTCGAAGTCGTGCGTGCGGGCCTCGTCCGCGGCCGAGACGTAGAACAGCGCCTTGAGCGCCGCAAGCTTCGCGGCGAAAATGCGGTCGCGCTCCAGCGGTTCGTTGGTGTGGTTCATGGCCTTGAACTCGGCGGCAAGCTTGACGACGTCCTCCCGGTCCCCCTCATCCAGCATCGCGAACTCCGGGACCTGTTCGACGGCGATGTAGATGGGGTTGACAAACCGGCGGGAGGTGGGCAGGTACGGCGAGTCCTCGATCGGCGGGACCGGCTCGGCGGCGTGGACGGGGTTGATCAGCAGGTAGTCCGCGCCCTGCTCGGCGACCGCCTCGGCGATCGAACCCAGGTCGTGGAAGTCCCCGATGCCCCAGGAATCCAGCGAGCGCACCGAGTACAGCTGCGCCATCACACCCCACACCGGCTCCCGCACCACGTCGGCGTTGGTGGACAGCGCCGCCGGGACCACGATGAGCGGGCAGACCTCGTCCAAGTTGTCCGATTCCAGGTGCAGCTCGTGGTAGCCCGCGGGCAGGTCGCCCGGCACGTGGAAGGTGGCCTCGCCCCACGTCACGCCGTCGGAGGCGGTAAACGGCGGGGCCCAGTTTTCGTCCTGGTAGGCGTCGCGCGATGTGCCGTCTTCCAGCCGGATCCAGCAGTGCGCCCAGTGCCCGTCGTGCACGTGCACGTTGAAGTGCCGCTCCGCCCCCTCGGTGGCAACCACGCACGGCGGCATGGGCCGGGTGGCCCAGAATTCCCGGCGGGCGTCGAGGTGGAATTGGAGTTCTTCGTCCGAAGGGTCGTCGCTAAGCGAAAGCCCCAGCGCTCGGAGCAGCTTCAGAAACGACTCGGCGGGCGGCTCCGTGACCAGCCCGTTCGAGGCGCGGTAGGAGGTACCGAAGCCGTAAGACTCGGCGAGGGCGTGCAGCAGTTCCACGTTTGTCACGTCACGCATTGTGCCAAAGCCGGGCCGTAGCTGCTGGGGTACGCTTGAGCACCATGCCTTCCAACGCGTACACGACGGAACTCGGATTCACCCTCAACGACACGGACACGTGCCTCAGCGGGCTGATCCACACGTGCGAGGAGCGCCCCCACCTGGTGCTGTACTACCGCCCGCGCAACTACGAGTGGGTGTCCGTCACCGCCGCTGAGTTTTTGCAGGAGGTTTACGAGGTGGCGAAGGGCCTGGTGGCCGCGGGCGTGGAGCCGGGGGACCGCGTGGCCATCTTGTCGTCCACGCGCTACGAGTGGTCGCTGTTGGACTTCGCTATCTGGGCCGCTGGCGCCGCATCCGTGCCGATCTACCCGTCGTCGTCCATGCACCAGATCCAGTGGATCCTGGAGGATTCCGGCGCGAAGATCGCGTTTACAGA
Organism: Corynebacterium wankanglinii; assembly: GCA_014490595.1. Taxonomy (GTDB): domain Bacteria; phylum Actinomycetota; class Actinomycetes; order Mycobacteriales; family Mycobacteriaceae; genus Corynebacterium; species Corynebacterium wankanglinii. The sequence continues at coordinate 1,826,498 of CP061031.1, read as the reverse complement.
AACGCGTGACCACACCCAGCTCATGAGCCCGTTTTTGCTGGATGAGACGGGTAGGCCCAAGTTCGCGGACTCGCCGTCGAAGCTCGAGCGCATCTACGAGCTGAACTCCGCGGGCGTGGAGACGATCAAGTTCGAGGGGCGCGACGTGGAGCAATCGCGTATCGACGAACGGGTCCGCGCCACCCGCCACGCCAACCTGGGCTCCATCGTCTACACCTCCGGCACCACCGGCCGGCCGAAGGGCGTGGAGATCACCCACGGCAACTGGGCGTACCAGTGCTGGGCGCTGCTGGAAAACGAGATCGGCCGGGTGTCCTACCCGGGGCAGCGCATGGTCACGTTTTTGCCGCTGGCGCACGTGCTCGCCCGCGCGGTGTCGCTGGCGTGGACCATCTCGGGGGCGACTCAGTCGCACTGGTCCGACACCTCGACGCTGATGGTGGAGCTGCAGCGCGTGCGCCCCAACCTGGTCGTGGGCGTTCCGCGCGTGTTTGAGAAGGTGCGCGAGGGCGCCTACAACAAGGCGGCGGACGGCTCTGCGGTGGGCAAGCGCATGTTCTTAGAGGCGGAAAAGGCGGCGATCGATTACTCGAAGGCGCTGGACACCCCGGAGGGGCCGTCGCGGGTGCAGAAGGCTAAGCGCGCGGTGTTTGAAAAGCTGGTCTACGGCAAGATCAAAGACGCCATGGGCGGCTCGGTCTGGTACGGCATCACCGGCGGGTCCGCGATGAGTTCGGACCTGTCGCACTTCTTCCGTGGCATGGGCGTGCCCATCTACGAGGGCTACGGGCTCACCGAAACGTGCGCCGCGGCGTGCGTGAACAACGCCAACGCCAACAAGATTGGCACCGTGGGCCAGCCCGTCAACGGCTACTCCGTGCGCATCAACGACGACGGCGAGATCGAGTTCAAAGGCCCCGGCGTGTTTAACAAGTACTGGCAGAACGCGGCCGCGACCGACGAGGCGCTCACGGACGGCTGGTTCAACACCGGCGACCTGGGGGAGGTAGACGAGGACGGCTTCGTTTCCATCACCGGGCGCAAAAAAGACCTCATTGTCACGGCCGGCGGCAAGAACATCTCGCCGGGGCCGATGGAGGAGATCATCAGACAGGACCCGCTGATCTCCAACGCGTTGGTGGTCGGCGACGGCAAGCCGTTCGTGGGCGTGCTGGTCACCCTCGATGAGGAAGAGCTCAAGCGCTGGAAGGCCAACCACAACATCCCGCAGAACAAGAAGATCTCCGAGCTCGCCCAGGACCCCGCCCTGCGCGCCGAGGTGCAGGACGCGGTGAACATGGCCAACGCAACCGTCTCGCGCACCGAGGCGATTAAGAAGTTCCGCATCCTGGACCGCGACTTGTCTGAGCAGCACGACGAGATGACCCCGACGATGAAGGTGAAGCGCAACGTGGTGTTCCAGCGCTTCCAGGAGGACATCGACAAGCTGTACCAGCGGTAGTCCGGCGCGCCTTCCTTCCTCCGCTGCGGTGGTGGCATAGCATGCCAATTTGTCACTTACGCACAGGCGTTTCCAAGGAGGGCCCGGGATGCACAAAACTGCCGCTGTGCTGCGTCACCGCGAGCTCACCCAGGAGATTTACAACATCGGCGACGAGGTGGCGGAGTACACCGAGCACCTTGCCGAGGCCATCGCGGATTACGACGGCGAGCTCACCGAGGACTGCCTCGCCGAGTTCGTCGAAATCGTCGATGACGCGCGCCAGGACGCCCGCCGCGTGGTAGCCGAGTTGATCGGCCTGCGCCAGGCGCTCACCTCCGGCCGCGCCGCCGGCCACTTGTCTGCGGGGGCGAAGCCCGAGGAGCGCATCCCGGAGCCCGAGCTTCTCGACGCCTCCGGTCTCCACGACCTGTTCCCCTTAAAGGCCCCGTTTTCGGTGCAGACCATGCAGGACGCGCTGACTGGCCGCACCGATTTGGTGGTGCAACACTTGGGCGAGGTGGTGTCCTACTGCCTGGAGCAGACCGACATGGTCGCGCGCGAGCTCGGCGTGGTGAGCTTGCCGCACCTCTACGCCCGTGTCGGCGAGATCGTGGAGGAGGCCGTCACAGGCTGGGTGGAAACCGTCTGCGTCGACCACCCCGCGTTCGTGCGCACCATGCGCGGGTCCAACCCGCCGGAGTTTTTGGAGGAGCGCGCCCGCATCGACCGGATCGTGGCCAAGGTCGCCGCGAAGCGTTCCCGCCGCGGGGCCTAACCTGGCGCCATGGATTCGTTCGGCGTCTACATCCACGTGCCTTTCTGCGCCACGCGCTGCGGGTACTGCGACTTCAACACCTACACGCCTACCGAGGTGGACTCCTCCCACGCCCAGTACTTGGACGCGTTAGAGCGCGAACTCGAGCTCGCCGCCGCCCGCGGGCTGCCGCAGGCCGACACCGTGTTTATCGGCGGCGGCACGCCCAGCCTGCTGGGCGCAGACGGCCTCGGGCGCATCCTCTCCGCGGTGCGTCACACGTTCGGGCTCGCACCCGGCGCGGAGGTGACCACCGAGTCCAACCCGGAATCCACCAGCCCGGAGTACTTCGACGGCCTGCTGGGCGCCGGATTCACCCGCGTGTCGCTGGGGATGCAGTCCGCCTCCACGCCCGTGCTGCGCGTTCTGAACCGCCAGCACACGCCGGGCCGCGCCGTGGCCGCCGCCCGCGAGGCCCGCGCCGCCGGGTTCGCGCACGTGAACCTGGACATGATCTACGGCACGCCCACCGAAACCGACGACGACGTGCGCCGCACCTTAGACGCCATCTTGGGTACCGACGTCGACCACGTCTCCGCCTACTCGCTCATCGTGGAAGACGGCACCGCCATGGCCCGCAAGATCCGCCGCGGCGAGCTGCCCGCGCCGCAGGAAGACGTCTACGCCGACCGCTACGAACTCATCGCTTCCACCCTCGAGGACCACGGCTACGCCTGGTACGAGGTGTCCAACTGGGCGAAACCGGGCGGGCAGTGCCGCCACAACCTCATCTACTGGCGCAACCAACAGTGGTGGGGCGCAGGCCCCGGCGCGCACAGCTTCATCGGGTCGGAGCGCTTCTTCAACGTCAAACGCCCCGAGCGATACGCGCAGCTGCTTGCCGACGCCACCTTGCCCGTCCACGACTCCGAATCCATCACGGAAGCGGAAGCCCACACCGAGGCGGTCATGCTCGGGCTGCGCCTGAGAGAGGGCATCCCGGCGGGGTGGATCGGGGCGGGGGCACGGGACGTCGTCGATAGGCATGTGCGCGCGGGGCTGCTGGAGCGCGGCGAGAGGCTGCGCCTGACGGATAAGGGCCGGCTGCTTGCAGACGGCATCATCACCGATATCCTGGCAGCCGAGTAAGGAGGCATGCATGAGCGCAGCAGACGAACGGCGGCAGGCGGTGTTGCGCGCGATTGTGGCCGACTACATCGCCAGCCAGGAACCCGTCGGGTCGAAATCGCTGGTGGAGCGGCACAACATGGGGGTGTCCTCGGCGACCATCCGCAACGACATGGCGGTGCTGGAGCAGCAGGGCTACATCTCCCAGACGCACGCGTCGTCCGGTCGCATCCCCACCGAGGCCGGCTACCGCGCGTTCGTGGACGCGCTGCACGACGTCAAGCCGCTGTCCGCCGCAGAGCGCCGCGCCATCTTGGACTTTTTGGAAAACGGGGTGGACTTGGAGGACGTGCTGCGCCGCTCCGTGCAGCTGCTCGCGCAGCTGACCAACCAGGCGGCGGTGGTGCAGCTGCCCACGTTGAGCGTTGCGCGGGTGAAGCACTGCGAGGTGGTGGAGCTCACCCCGACGAGGCTGCTGCTCGTGCTAATCACGGACGCCGGCCGCGTGGACCAGCGCAACGTGGAGCTCGCTGGCCCCATCGGCGCGGACGGGGTGCGGCTTCTGCGCGACCTGCTCAACGAGGCGCTGGTGGGCAAGACCATGCGCGACGCGTCGGCGGCGCTTGCGCGTTTGTCCGCGAACGCGCCGCCCCACCTCGCCGACCCCGCCGCCCGAGCCGCGGAGGTGCTGATCACCACGCTCGTGGACGCCACCCCGGACCGGCTGATCATCGCTGGCTCGTCGAACCTGGTGGTGCCCTCCGGCGGCTTGCAGGGCGTCATCGACGCGCTGGAGCAGCAGGTGGTGGTGCTGAAGCTGCTCGCCGGCGCGCAGGAGCTGGAGCAGGTCTCCGTGCGCATCGGGCGCGAGAACGAGGATGAGGAATTTTCGCGCGCGTCGATTGTTACAACTGCGTACGGCTCGGGCGATGAGGCACTCGGCGGCCTCGGGGTAGTCGGCCCGACGCACATGGACTACCCCGGTACGATGCAAAAGGTTGCCACCGTGGCCCGCTACATTAGCCGCATCCTGCGGGGCGAATAGAAGGGAAGTTATGGCTCGCGATTACTACGGCATCCTCGGCGTTGACCAGGAGGCCACCGAGCAGGAGATTAAGAAGGCGTACCGCAAGCTGGCGCGCAAGTACCACCCGGACGTGAACCCGTCCGAGGAGGCGGCGGAGAAGTTCGCGGAGATCGCGGCCGCCCAGGAGGTGCTGCTGGACCCGCAGAAGCGCGCGATCGTGGACCGCGGCGGGGACCCGATGGAAGCCGGCGGCGGCATGGGTGGCGGCGCCGGTTTCGGCGGCGGCTTGGGCGATATTTTCGAGGCGTTCTTCGGCGGCGGCGGTGGCACGCGCCAGCCGCGTTCGCGCGTGCAGCCGGGCAACGACGCGCTGCTGCGCACCACTGTCACCCTCGAGGAGGCCTTCGCCGGCGCGAAGAAGGACGTCACGGTAGATACAGCGGTGCTGTGCGACAAGTGCCACGGCACTGGCTCCAAGACCGAGTCCAAGCCGGTCACCTGCGGCACGTGCGGCGGCGCCGGCCAGGTCCAGGAGATGCAGCAGTCCTTCCTGGGCAACGTCATGACCACTCGTGAGTGCCCTACCTGCCACGGCTACGGCGAGGTCATCCAGGACCCCTGCCCGCAGTGCGCCGGCGACGGCCGCGTGCGCGCCACCCGCGACCTCACGGTGAACATCCCGGCCGGCATCAACTCCGGCATGCGCATCCGCATGGCCTCGCAGGGCGAGGTCGGCCATGCGGGGGACCGGCCGGCGACCTCTACGTGGAGGTCCAGGTTGAGCCGCACCCGGTCTTCGTGCGCGAGAACAACGACCTGCACCTGCGCTTGACCGTGCCCATGTACGACGCGGCCCTGGGCACCCAGCTCACGGTGGACAACCTCGCCGGCGAGCGCACCACCATCGAGGTTCCCGGCGGCACCCAGCCCGGCGACACGATCCACCTGCCGGGCGAAGGCATGCCGCGGCTGCGTGCCGAGGGCGCCGGGGACATGGTCGCCCACGTTCAGGTCACCGTACCCACCGCGCTCACCAACGAGGAGCGCGCGACGCTGGAAGACCTGCGCGACGGCCACCCGGACAACCCGGCCGTCCACGTCGAGTCCGACGAGGAGCACGACGGGTTCTTCTCCCGCATGCGCGGCAAATTCCGCCGATGAGCCTGCCGTACTTCCTCACCGACGACCCGGCCGCCGGCGTCCTCACTGGCGCCGAGGCCAAGCACGCCCACGTCAAGAGGATTCAGCCCGGTGAGCACATCATGCTTATCGACGGCCAAGGGTCCGCCGCCGAAGCCACCGTCACACGAGTGGATGGCCAGCGCGTGGAATGTGACGTCGTCAGGCAGGAGCGCTTCGAACAACCCACCCCGCGCGTGACGGTGGTGCAGGCGGTGCCCAAGGGCGAGCGCGCGGAGCTGGCCGTAGACCTGGCCGTGCAGGGCGGGGCGGACGCGATCGTGCCGTGGATCTCGCACCGCACCATCGCCCGGTGGCCAGCGAACAAGCAGGCCAAGCAGGTGGCAAAGTGGCGCACCCAGGCGCTGGCGAGCGCGAAGCAGGCCCGCCGGGCGTGGGTGCCAGAGGTGCGCGAGCCGGTGACCACGAACCAGTTGTCGGATCTTCTCCGTGACCGGAGGAACGAGGGTCACGCGCTGGTGTTGCACGAGGACGCCACCGAGTCCATCCGCGAGGTGGAGTTCGGCGACGAGGTGTGGCTCATCGTCGGGCCGGAGGGCGGCATCGGGGAGGACGAACTCGAGCTGTTGCAGGCCCGCCCGGTGAAGCTCGGGCCGGAGGTGCTGCGCACCGCGTCGGCGGCGTTCGCCGGTCTTTGCGCGATCGGGGCGCTGACAGCCCGCTGGTAGGGTAGGCCCCCATGGAAGAGATGGTGACGCGCAAGGTCGAGCTCGACTCGGCGTACGCGCAGTCCGTTCTGGGAATCAACGACGACAACCTCCGTGTGCTGGAAGACCAGCTCGGCGTCGGCTTTCACGCCCGCGGAACGCAGCTGACCGTCAAGGGCCACGCTGAGCAGGCGGCGCATGCGCTGCGCGTGGTGGAAGAGCTCGAGTCCATGGCGCGGCGCGGCGTGCCGCTGGGTCCGGACACCGTGGTCCAGGCCGTGCGGATCATGGAGGCGGAGGCGCCGGGCTCCGTGGCCGACATCTTGGGCGAGGAGATCATCTCGCGCCGCGGCAAGGTCATCCGCCCGAAGACGGCGGGGCAGCGCGAATACGTGGACGCGATCGACGAGCACACCATCACCTTCGGCATCGGCCCGGCCGGCTCCGGCAAGACGTACCTGGCGGTGGCGAAGGCGGTGCAGGCGCTGCAGAACAAAGAGGTCAAGCGCATCATCCTCACCCGCCCCGCGGTGGAGGCCGGCGAGAAGCTGGGTTTCCTGCCCGGCACGCTCAGCGACAAGATCGACCCGTACCTGCGCCCGTTGTACGACTCTCTGCGCGACATGATGGACCCGGAGGCCATCCCGAAACTCATTGAGGCCGGCATCATCGAAGTCGCCCCGCTCGCCTACATGCGCGGGCGGACCCTCTCGGACGCGTTCGTCATCTTGGACGAGGCGCAGAACACCACCGGCGCGCAGATGAAGATGTTCCTCACCCGCCTAGGGTTCGGCTCGAAGATGGTGGTCACCGGCGATACCTCGCAGGTGGATCTGCCGCGCGGCACCGTCTCGGGCTTGCGCGTGGCGCGGCGCATCCTCGGCGACATCGATGACATCGCCTTCCAGGAGCTTTCGGCCACCGACGTGGTGCGCCACCACCTGATCTCGCGCATCGTCGCCGCCTACGACCGCCACGACGCGCAGAACTCCCTGCGCTACGAGAAGCGCCAGCAGGCCATCGAGGCCGAGCGGGAAGCGGAGGCGTCGCGGTGAGTATCGAAGTGCTAAACGAATCGGGCGAGGCCGAAGTCAACGAGCAAATGCTTATCGACGTCGCCTCCTTTGCCATGCGCTCGATGGACGTTCACCCCGACGCCGAGGCCACCATCACGCTCGTGGACGAGCCGACGATGGCGGACCTGCACGTGCGCTGGATGGACCTCGAAGGCCCCACGGACGTGATGAGCTTCCCCATGGACGAGCTCACCCGGGCGGCGGCCGCCCCGACGCGGATATGCCTGGTCCCGCCATGCTCGGCGACATCATCTTGTGCCCGGCCTACGACCGGAAGCAGGCGGAGATGGCCGGCCACGACCTCGCCCACGAAATGGCGTTGCTGACCGTGCACGGTGTGCTGCACCTGCTCGGCTACGACCACATCGAGCCGAAAGACGAGCGCGAGATGTTCGCCCTGCAAAACGAGATCCTGGCGGACTGGTACGACGACTTGGCCCGCCGCGGCGTGGAGTACCAGCCCAAGCCGACCGGCGCGCACGCGTTCCCGTCCGCCGCGGACCGCGACGAGCTGGACAAACTGATGAAGGACACCGAGTGACGCTCACCCTCACCTACGCGGCGGTCACGATCGTCGCGCTGCTGCTGTCCGGCCTGCTCGGCTCGATCGAGTCCGCGCTTACCCCGATCTCGCGCGCCCGCGTGGAGGGCATGGTCAAAGACGACACCCCGGGCGCCGAGGCGCTGCTGCGGGTGGTGGACCACCGCGCGAACCACGTCAACACCCTCGTGCTGTTGAAGACGGTCCTGGACGTCACCGCGTCTGTCTCCGCCGCCATGCTGGCCATGAACCTGCTTTCCTCCGACGGGTGGGCGATCGCTGTCGCGGTGATCGTTGTCACGCTTTTGCAGTTCTCCATCGTCGGCGTGTTTGCGCGCACCGCGGGCAAGCGCAACCCGTACACCATTTCGCTGAAGGCGGCGCAGGGTTTGGGGGTGTTCCAGGTGGTGCTCGGGCCCGTCGCAAAGCTGCTGATCTGGGTAGGCAACCTCTTCCACCCGGGCGAGGATTTCCGCGACGGCCCGTACGCCACCGAGGTGGAGCTGCGCGAGATGGTCGAAGTCGCGCAGGAAAAGGGCGTGGTGGAAACCACCGAGGGCCGCATGATCCAGAACATCTTCGACCTCGCCTCCAGCTACGCCCGCCAAGTCATGGTGCCGCGCACGGAGATGGTGTGGATCGAGGGGGAGAAGACCGCCCGCCAGGCCACCGCGCTGATGGTGCGCTCCGGGCACTCGCGCGTGCCGGTTATCGGGGAGAGCGTCGACGAGATCGTCGGCGTGGTCTACCTGAAGGACATGCTCGACGACCGCGGCGGCCCGCTCGACCCCGCCACGAAGATCACCGAGTTCATGCGCGAGCCGCTGTTCATCCCGGACTCCAAGCCGCTGGACGTCATGCTCAGGGAGATGCAGCAGTCGAACACCCACATCGCCATGCTTATCGACGAGTACGGTACCGTCGCCGGCCTTTTGACCATGGAAGACCTGCTGGAGGAAATCGTCGGCGAGATCACCGACGAGTACGACGAGGACGAGGAAGCGCCAATCGCCGAGGTGGAGCCGCGCGTGTTCCGCGTCCAGGCCCGTCTGCCGTTGGATGACCTGGTGGATTACCTCGCCGACAACCTCGACTACGAGCTGACCTACGCCGAGGACGTGGTGGACAACGTGGACACCGTGGCGGGCCTGCTGTCCTACGAACTCGGCCGCGTGCCCCTGCCGGGGGCCTCCATCTTGCGCGACGGGGTGCGCTACACCGCCGAGGGCGGGCGCGACCGCCGCGGGCGCGTGAAGACGCGCACGGTGCTCGTTTCGGTAGCCGAACCGGTGGAGCCGCTCGTAGGCGAATAATCGCAATTTTCGGTAGAATTTTACCCGTAAGCAGGTTTTCTACCGAGAGGAGCTTCACATGCGCGCTGTACGCTACTACGGCCAGAAGGACATCCGCGTCGAGGAGATCGACGCCCCAGAGGCAGGCAAGGGCGAGGTGCTCATCGACATCGCCTGGTGTGGCATCTGCGGCACCGACCTGCACGAGTACCTCGAGGGCCCGATCTTCTGCCCGAAGCCGGGCCACCCGCACCCGATCACCGGTGAGGAGCCGCCGGTAACCCTCGGCCACGAGTTCTCCGGCGTCGTCGCCGCACTGGGCGAGGGCGTGGACGACCTGGAGGTCGGCCAGCACGTCGTTGTCGAGCCGTACGTCCTGCCCGACGACGTCGATCCGAAGGAGCCGGGCCCGTACAACCTGCACCCGGACGTGAACTTCATCGGCCTCGCCGGTGGCGGCGGTGGCCTGTCCGAGAAGATCGCGGTGCAGCGTCGCTGGGTCCACCCGATCAGCAACGACGTGCCGCTGGACGAAGCCGCGCTCATCGAGCCGCTGTCCGTCGCCCACCACGCCTTCGTCGCCTCCGAGGCGAAGGAGGGTGACGTGGCCCTGATCGGCGGTGCGGGCCCGATTGGTGTGCTCACCGCTGCCGTCGCTAAGGCGTACGGGCTCACCGTGATCGTCTCCGAACTTTCGGAGCTGCGCCGCCAGAAGGCCATCGACGCGGGCGTCGCCGACCACGCTATCGACCCGTCCAAGCAGGACCTGAAGGAAGAGATCCTGAAGCTCACCGACGGCAAGGGCGTCGACGTCGCCTTCGAGGCCACCTCCGTGAACGTGGTGCTCGACCAGCTCATCGACTGCCTGAAGCTCAAGGGCACCCTCGTCGTGGAGTCCATCTGGTCCAAGAAGGCCGAGTTCGACATCCACGCGCTGGTGATGAAGGAGCTGACCGTCCGCGGCATCATCGGCTACGCCCACGACCACGAGCAGACCATCAAGCTCGTCGAGGAAGGCAAGGTGGACCTCAAGCCGTTCATCACCGGCAAGATCGGCTTCGACGGCGTGGTCGACGAGGGCTTTGACACCCTGATCAACCGCAACGAGACCGCCGTGAAGATCCTGGTGTCCCCGGAGCTCTAAAATGCTCGTATGAGCAATATTCTCTCCATCCAGTCCGCTGTCGCGTATGGCCATGTCGGCAACTCGGCAGCGGTCTTTCCTTTGCAGTGCATCGGGCACGAAGTGTGGCCGGTCTACACGGTGAACTACTCCAACCACACGGGCTACGGCGCGTGGGAGGGCCCGATCATCCCGGCTACCGACGTCGCCGCCGTGCTGTCCGGTGTGAAGGACCGCGGCGCATTCCCGCTTATCGACGGCATCCTCACGGGCTACCAAGCCTCCCCCGAAATCGCCGACGTGATTGTCAGCACCGTCCGCGACATCAAGGCCGAAAACCCCGCGATCTACGCCTGCGACCCGGTAATGGGCTCCGCGACCTCCGGTTGCTTCGTGGCCGACGAGATCCCGCCGCTGTTCCGCTCGACGATCGTCCCGGTTGCGGACATCATCACCCCGAACCAGTTCGAGCTCGGCTTCCTCACCGAGCGCGACGTGACCGACCTGGATTCCACCCTGGCGGCGGTGGACGCCGCCCGCGAGATGGGCCCGTCGACCGTCCTGGTCACTTCCGTGCAGCGCCCCGACGCGCCGTCTGCTGCTGCCGCCGCAGACGGCGGGCCGGGTGTAGTCGAGATGATCGCGGTCGACGACCACGGCAAGTGGCTCGTGCGCACCCCGCGCCTGCCGTTCAAGCGCAACGGCTCCGGCGACGTCACCGCCGCGCTCTTCCTCGGCCACGTACTGCAGGGACGAGCCGGCGCGAACCCCGAGGACGCTGTGAAGGACGCCCTGGCCAAGACAGCCTCTTCTGTCTACGACCTCCTGCGCGTCACCCAAGAAGCAGACTCCCCGGAGCTGCAGCTCGTCCAGGCGCAGGACTACTACGCCAACCCGCAGCTCCAATTCGAGGTCGAGGCCCTCTAGCCCCTTCCTGTTTTTAGGCACACCGAATTCCCCGCCTGTGTGGGGCGGGTTTTTGGTGGGTGTGGGGGTTAGCCGAAGAGCAGTTCCATGGCGCCGGGGGTGGTCATGGGCACTTTCACCCCGTTGGGTGCGATCCAGTGGATGCGGGCGCCTGCGTTGTCGATGTAGCCGAATGGGCCGTTTCGGTTATCGGCGTTGACTCCGTTGTGGAACGGGCAGAGTTCGGCGAGGTTGTCCATGTTGGTCATGCCCCCGTGAGCCCAGGCGTGGATGTGGTGCGTCTGGGTGGTTTCGGCTGTGGCTTTGCAGTCTGGAAACGCGCACGCCGGGCAGACAAGCTTCGACATGGTTTTCTGTTTCGTGTTGGCGAGGCGCTTGGTGTGGTACAGGTTCACCGGTCCGTGTTGCGGGTGAAACGCCGCGACTTCCAAGGTGTCGCCGAATTCGTGGTGGAGGTATTCGGCACCGGTCATGGTGGTGCCATCGGTCAAGATCAAGGTGACCTCGTCGCCGTTGCCGGCGTGGATGCGCACATGGTCGTCAACCGGTACCAGCACAATGGGCCGCGGCCTCGCGTGTGGGAGGCTGTCTCCGTCGCGCAGGAGGGTGAACAGTGCCTCGGCCATTTGTGCTGCCGCCGGGTTGTCGGAGGTGATCATCTGGCGCAGGAGGTGTTCGAGGTCGGCGAGGTCTCGCTCGTTGTAGGTGAGGATCATGGTGCGCATGCCTGCCTTCGACCGGGAGAACCGGCAGGAGGGTTTGGGTGGTGAGACCGGCACGTGGATGAGCCGTGCGATGCGTTTGGTGAGCGCCCGGTAGGAGCCGCGGTGGCGCACGAGGTCGAGGCGGATGCGCCAGCGTTCGGCGGCGTCGCCGACGGCGGTGAGTTTGCGCTCGATGAGCACAACTTGATCCACCGGCATGCCGTCGGCGGCGGCGAGCGCCTCGCGCTGCTTGCGAGTGAACTGGGTCGGCCCGAAGTAGGTGTGGTGCACACGCGCCAGGTCGCGCACCCGGGCGGTGGACAGGCCCGCGGCCATCGCGGCGGAGCGGTCGAAGTCGGCGAGCACCGAAACGCCGGCGGAGACAAATTCGGAGAAGTTCATGCCCCAGACGCTAAACCTGAAGCAACCCCCAAAACCAGACCAGAAGCGAAATGTGGATAACTCAACCTGAGAAACTCACAACCCGCAGGTCAGGTAAACTGATTCGCCATGAGCGACTTCCCCGATTTCCCGGATGACTTGCCCGCGGACGCTGCAGCGAACGACGTCGAGCGCGCAGACGCCGGCGCCTTCACCGACACCCCGGAGGGGTTCAAGTCCGGCTTTGTCAGCTTCGTCGGCCGCCCGAACACCGGCAAGTCCACGCTGACGAACGCGCTGGTGGGGGAGAAGATCGCGATCATGGCGGACCAGCCGGAGACCACCCGCCACCCCATCCGCGGCGTGATCAACCGCGACGATGCGCAGGTGATCGTGGTGGACACTCCCGGTATCCACCGCCCCCGTACGTTGCTGGGCGAGCGCCTCAACGACGTGGTCAAGGACACCTTCGCGGACGTGGACGTCATTGGCTTCACGGTCCCGGCGGACGAGAAGATCGGCCCTGGCGATCGCTACATCCTGGAGCAGATTAGGGGGACGAAGCCGAACACCCCGATCGTGGGCATCGTGACCAAGCTGGATAAAGCCAGCAAGGACACCGTCGGCGAGCGCCTGTTGGAGCTGCACGAGCTGCTCGGCCCGGAGGCGGATCTTGTGCCAGTCTCGGCCACGGCCGGCGTCCAGACGGATGTGTTGCTCAACGTCATCGTGGACAACCTCCCCGAGGGGCCGCGTTTCTACCCGGAGGGCCACACCACCGACGAGGACACGGAAACCCGCATCGCGGAGCTGATCCGCGAGGAGGCGCTGCGGGGGCTTCGCGACGAGCTGCCGCACTCCGTCGCCGTCCAGATCGACGAGATGCACCCGGACCCGGACAACCCGGAGCGGATGATGATCTACGCGGTGCTGTTCCTGGAGCGCCCGGGCCAAAAGCGCATCATCGAGGGCCCCGACGGGCGTCGGCTGAGCAGCATCGTGCATCGCGCACGCAAGCAGATCATCGAGCTGACCGGCAGCAACGTTTACCTCGACGTGCGCGTGAAGGTGCTGAAGAACTGGCAGCAGGACCCGAAGGCGCTGGGCCGGCTTGGTTTCTAGGGCACCCCGTCCGAACTGGCGCGACCGCGCGTTCGTGGTGCGCACCTACGACTTCGGCGAAGCAGACCGCGTGGTGGTGCTACTCACCCAGAACCACGGGCTCGTTCGTGGGGTGGCGAAGGGGGTGCGCAAAGCCAAGAGTCGTTTCGGTTCCCGCTTGCAGCCGTTCGTGGAGGTGGATGCGCTGATCTACCCGGGCAGAGGCCTATCGACGATCGCTTCCGCCGACACCGTCACCTACTACGGTGCCCGCATCATCGACGACTTTGACCGTTACACCGCCGCCTGCGCGGTGATGGAGACTGCGGAGCGGCTCAGCTACGACGAGGCGGACCCCACCCTGTTCGCGCTGGTCCAGGACGCGTTGAAGAACCTGCAGAGGGACCAGCACCCCACCATGGTGCTCGACGCGTTCATCCTGCAGGCCACCGAGCACGCCGGGTGGGGGCTCTCCCTGTTCAACTGCGCGAACTGCGGCACCCCGGGCCCGCACAAGGCGTTCAACGCCGCCGTCGGGGGTGCGGTGTGCAACAACTGCCGGCCGCCGGGCTCCATGGACGTGGATGAAGAGACCCTGCACGATATGTGGTTGATGCAGCGGGGGAACGGGACGTCGTCGATACGCGTGGCGCAGATTCACCGCGCCACGGTCGCACACCTGCAGTTCAACCTGGAGGCCGGGCTGAAGAGTTTGAAGATCATGGAGCAGGCATAATCGTCGATATGGGCGCTCCACAGATAGACAAGAAGTTCATCCCCAAGCACATCGCGCTGGTGATGGACGGCAACGGCCGCTGGGCGCAGCAACGGGGCTTGAAGCGCACCGAGGGCCACAAGGTGGGGGAGGAAAAGCTCATGGACGCCGTGGACGCGTGCATCGAGCTCGGGGGCGTGGAGTGGCTCTCCGCGTACGCGTTTTCCACCGAGAACTGGAAGCGCTCGCCGTCCGAGGTGCACTTCCTCATGAACTTCACGCGCGACGTGCTGCGCCGCCAGCGCGACGAGCTGCACGACAAAAACGTGCGTGTGGTGTGGTGCGGGCGCCGCCCGAAGCTGTGGGGCAGTGTCATCGAAGAGCTCGAGGTGGCCGAGGAGCTGACCAAGCACAACACCGGCCTGACCCTGGCCATGTGCGTGAACTACGGCGGGCGCGCGGAGCTCGCGGACGCGGTGCAAAAGCTTCTCGACGACGGTGTGACCGCCGCCGACGAAAAGACCATCGCCCGCTACCTGTACCGCCCGGACATGCCTGACGTGGACCTGTTCCTGCGCCCCTCGGGCGAGCAGCGCACGTCGAACTTCCTGCTCTGGCAGTCGGCGTACGCGGAGATGGTGTATCAGGACGTGCTGTTCCCGGATTTCACCAAGGAAGACCTCTGGGACGCGGTGTTGGAGTACGCCAAGCGTGACCGCCGCTTCGGCGGTGCGGTGGACAAGTTTGCCAAGTAGCTAGCGTCTCGCCTGGCAGGCGCGGCACACGCCGTAGACTTCGGCGTCGTGGCCGGCGAGCTCGTAGCCGTAGCGCGCGGCGATAATTTCGGCCCACTTCTCCACGGGTCCGCCCTCGATCTCCTCGCTGCGCCCGCACTCGGTGCACACGAGGTGGTGATGGTGGTGGCCGGTCAGACAGTCGCGGTAGAGCGTTTCCCCGTCGGGGGAGTGCAGCACGTCCACGGCTTCGACCTCGGCGAGGGACTGGAGGGTGCGGTAGACGGTGGTGAGGCCGACGGAAGCGCCGTCGTTTAGCAGCTGCTCATGAATGGTTTTCGCAGACGCGAACTTGTCCAGCCCACGCAGCGTCTCCACGACGGCGGCGCGCTGGCGCGTCATGCGCGGGCCCAGCTTGGGTACGGGGCGCGCGTGATGCGCCCGGCGGTTCGGTTGCGTCATGGCCGCCAAGTGTAGCTAGTCCCGGATCGGCTTCGGCGTGGTAGGCAGCAGCCCCGGGTCGAGCTCCGGGCGCACCGGGGCGGGCGGGTCGATGATGGCCGCGCCGGCGGAGCCGTCCTCGCGGCTTGTAGTGGCGGTGCGCTGCCGGCGTTCGCGGCGCGCGGCCAGCTCGTCTTCCGCCTGCTTGATGGTCTCCAGCGAGGCGAGATCGTGGATGATGCCGATGACGTCCGGTTGGGACAGCGCGTAGAGCACTTCGCGGCCCTTGCGGGAGGAGGTGACTAGGCCGGCCGAGCGCAGTACGCGCAGGTGCTGGGAGATCAGCGGCTGGGACTTGTCCAGCTCGGTGACCAGCTGGTGCACCACCTTCTCACCTTCGTTGAGTAGCAGGAGGATCTCCAGCCGGGTTTGGGAATCCAGTACCTTCACCAGTGCGGCGGCGCGGTCCAGTTCCTCCT
Organism: Corynebacterium wankanglinii; assembly: GCA_014490595.1. GTDB lineage: Bacteria > Actinomycetota > Actinomycetes > Mycobacteriales > Mycobacteriaceae > Corynebacterium > Corynebacterium wankanglinii. Next base: position 1,810,784 of record CP061031.1, on the reverse strand, counting down.
CGGTGAGATCCGTATGGTCAGCCAGACGCCAGCGGTCGCTCATCGGCGTCCCCTTTCGTCAGGGCCATTGGGCAAAATTGTATTGACGTTGGTCCAGGATACAAGACGCCCTCACGCGTTGGGACCTGTGTCCAAGCTGGGTGGGTGGCCGGAGGCTCTGTGAAGCGGGCTATGCTGTTCACGGTAATTTGCACGCACGTTCCCACCAGGAGATGTTGATGCCCGCATCAAAGATCGAAACCGTCGTTAACCTCTGCAAACGCCGCGGACTGGTATACCCCGCGGGCGAGATTTACGGCGGCACCCGCTCCGCGTGGGATTACGGCCCGCTAGGCGTCGAGCTGAAAGAAAACCTCAAGCGCCAGTGGTGGAAGCACATGGTGCAGTCCCGCCCGGACACGGTGGGTGTGGACACCTCTGTCATCTTGCCCACGCGCGTGTGGGAGGCCTCCGGCCACGTCGAGGTGTTCACGGACCCGCTGGTGGAGTCCCTCCACACCCACAAGCGCTACCGCGCCGACCACCTCATCGAGGCGTACGAGGAAAAGCACGGCCACCCGCCGGTAAACGGTTTGGCGGACATCAACGACCCGGAGACCGGCCAGCCGGGCAACTGGACCGAACCGAAGGCGTTTTCCGGGTTGATGAAGACCTACCTGGGCCCCGTCGACGACAAAGAAGGCCTGCACTACCTGCGCCCGGAGACCGCGCAGGGCATCTTCGTCAACTTCAAAAACGTCATGACGTCGGCGCGTCTGAAGCCGCCGTTCGGCATCGCGAATACCGGCAAGAGCTTCCGCAACGAGATCACCCCGGGCAACTTCATCTTCCGCACCCGCGAGTTCGAGCAGATGGAGATGGAGTTCTTTGTCAAGCCCGGCGAGGACGAGAAGTGGCACGAGTACTGGATTGACAACCGCTACAACTGGTACGTCGACCTGGGCATCAACCCGGACAACCTGCGCCTGTACGAGCACCCGCAGGAGAAGCTGTCCCACTACTCCAAGCGCACCGTCGACATCGAGTACGCGTTCGGCTTCACCGGCTCCAAGTGGGGCGAGCTCGAGGGCGTGGCCAACCGCACGGACTACGACCTGCGCACCCACGCCGAGGCCTCCGGCGAGGACTTGAGCTACTTCGACCAGGAATCGGGCGAGCGCTGGATCCCGTACTGCATCGAGCCGGCCGCAGGCCTGGGCCGCGCGATGATGGCCTTCCTCATCGACGCGTACGACGAGGAGGAGGCCCCCAACGCCAAGGGCGGCACCGACACCCGCGTCGTGCTGCGCCTGGACCGCCGCCTGGCCCCGATAAAGGTGGCGGTGCTGCCGCTGTCGAAGAAGCCGGAGCTCGCCGGCCCCGCCGAGGAGCTGGCCGCGAAGCTGCGCCAGCACTGGAACGTGGATTACGACACCTCCGGCGCCATCGGCCGCCGCTACCGCCGCCAGGACGAGACGGGCACCCCGTTCTGCGTCACCTACGACTTTGACACCCTGGAGGACCAGGCCGTCACCGTGCGCGAGCGCGACACGATGGAGCAGGAGCGTGTGCCGCTGGCGGAGCTCGAGTCCTACCTGGCCGCCCGCCTGATCGGCTGCTAACCGTGCACTACGTCAGCTGGGACCGCACGAACCGGGACGCGCCGAAGCTGCTGGCCGAGGACGGCCCGGACGTCTTGGGCGTATTCGAGCACGACCGCGCCATCGTGTGCGGCCAACACTGGGAGCTGACCTCCCACCCGGAAACGGGCGCGGTGGCCACCTGCGGCGGGCGCGAGATCGTGCGCACCGGCGACAGCTTGAAGCGCGCCAAGCGCATCGACGTGGTCGTGGAGGACACCCCGTACGCGTTCATCCCGGAGACCACCAAGAACTGGGTGGTCGAGGGCCCGGACGGCGAGAAGGTCGCCCAGTTCACGCAGGACCACAACGGCGTGCGCAAGGCCATCCTCGAGTTCGAGGGCGAGACGAACCTGCCGCCCACCCACGTCGCAGGTCTTGCGTGGCTGTCGCGCGCGGTGTTGGAGGCCCGCAAGATGGTCACCTCCACCGCGCTGATAGCAACGCTGGTGTTCTTGTCGCTGTTCACCGTCGTGGTGGCAGTGTTGTGATCTGGCGGGGCCCCACGCTTTACGACGACCACAGGTCCATCGCCCAATCCACCCCCGACACGATCAGGGTGACCGGCGATACAGGTGCGACCGTCTTGCGGATCACGGCCGACAACCCGGTGCGGTTCCGTGCCTTCGACGTGGGCACCGGCGGCGAGTACGAGCTGCGCAAGGCGGGGCTCACCGTCTCGCGCTACGTCGCCAGTTGCGCCGGGCGGCGCTACACCTGCAACCGCACAGGTTTTGATTTCCTCGCCGGCGCCATAACCCCGAAGCGTGAGATCCGCGACGCCTCCGGCGAGCTCATCGCCGTCACCCGCGGGTTCCCGTCAGGCGAGCTCGGCGTGAACGTGGCAGAGCCCACTCTTCGCGCCGACGGGTTCGACGAGATCCAGCTGGTGGACCTCGCCTTCATGACGTGGGCGCTGACCTTCGTGGATGCGCCCGCCCGACGCACCCGGTACTAGCCCACCCGCTAGAAGGTGCCGCCGCGGTTGGAGGGGCGCCCGCCGGAGAAGCCTCCGCCGCCCCCACCAAACCCGCCGCCGTAGCCGCCTCCACCGAATCCGCCGCCGAAACCACCCCCGCCGAAACCGCCGGAGAGCACCGACCCCCACAGCACCGCGCTGGCGAGGGAGTCGGCGGTCTGGCGGTTGCGCGCCGCCTGGTAGCGGCGCATGTCGTCGTTTGCGGCCGACTCGGCGCGACGAGCGGTGTCGGTTGCGGCGCGGGAGGCGTCGATGGCCGCGCGGGTGTCGCGCACACGCAGCTGGTGGGCCTGCGCGTATTGGCGCTTCGCCTCCGCGAGCAGGGTGCGGGCCCGGGAGCCGATGATGCGCCCGCGGGAGAGGATGAGGTCCTCGGCGCGCTGGATCTGTGCGCCGGCGACCTGCATCTGCTGGTCGAAAAGCTGCAGGGCGCGGGACTGGTCCCCGGCGATGCCTTTGGCGCGGTCGAGGGCCGCGTCGATCTCAGCGTCCATGCTGGTCAGCTCCTGGTAGAGGGCCAGCGGATCGGTGTCGGCGCGGTCGCCCATCTCTGCCAGCGCGCGCTGGGCTTTGGCGGAGACGGCGTCGAGCGAAGCGACGTCGATAGGCGCGCCCTGCGAACGCGCGCCCTTGACCTGCTCGATGTCGCGCAGCTCGCCGCGGATTTCAGCCACCAGTGCCGGTAGGTTGGCGCGTGCGGCGCGGATGTTGTCCTCGGCGTGCTCGATGGCGGCAAGGTTGGTGTCGGAGACGTTCACCGCGCGGGTGGCGGCGGCGAGGGTGTCCAGCAGCGCGCCCTGGCGCCCGGCGGGCTGCTGCGCGACCTGGCGGGCCTCGCCGAGCGCCTTCTCCGCCTCGTCGAGGGACGCAGCGGCGATGTCCACGTTGTCCGCGATGGATTCGAGCATCTCCGCCGGGTACTCGCCGCGCAGCTGCTCCAGCGTGCCGCGCGCGGGTTCCAGGCGCGCGCGGATGTCCACCGTGCGGGCGAGCACCTTGTCCACTTCTTCGGGCGCGCGCATGAGCACGCCGCGCATCTCGTTGAACTCGGTGGTTTTGTCGCGCAGCGCCTGCTCCGCGCGGCCGGAAGAGGAGACGATGTCCACCAGCATGGCGCGTTTTTCGGGTTCGGTTTCCGGGATCGCGTCGTAAAGCTTCTGGTGCGTGGAAAACGCGCGCTGCAGGGTGGCGGTGGCCTCGTTCATCGCGGAGGTGAACGGGCGCACGCGGTCCGCGCCGAACTCGGCGGTGGCCAGCTCGAGCTCCTGCTTGCCCTGGGTGATGGAGTCGTCGGCGGAGACGAGTGCGTCGCGCGCGAGCTCCTCCAGGGTCGGCGTGGGCAATCGGCCCAGCGAATCGGTGTCCGCCGGGTCCAGCGCCTTCGCGGACTCGATCTGCTTGGCCTGCTGCCTCTTCGTGCCCTTGCGCGTAGCCGCGTACACGCCGCCGCCCGCGAGCGCCGCCACACCCAGGCCGCCTGCGAGCCAGCCGGCGCCGTCTCCGCCACTGCCGCCACTGCCTGACGACGACCCTCCGGCCCCCACCGCATTCACCGCATTCAACGCGGCGGACGACCAGTTCATCTGCGACAACTGCGCGTACGCGGCCTCGTTCATGCGGTCGATTTCGGACTGCGTCCACTCCTCGCCGCCGCCGACGTTATACAGGCGCTCATCCGGCGAGATTGCCAGCACGGCGGTATTCGAGCCGTTGGCCGCCACGGCCTTATCCACCCACTCCGGCGGGGTGTACTGCCCGAACGAGCGCAAAAACACCACGCGCACCGACTTGCCCTTGGTCTGGCTCACCTGCTGGATCGCGGCTTCGATCTCGGAGAGTTCGCCGGCGGAGAGCACCGCGGCGTCGTCGGTCACCGGTTGCGTCAGTCGCCCAGGCTCGAGCGACGCCTTGGTGGCGGTTGCTTGGGCCTGGAGTTGGGTGGGCGAAGCTTCCGTCGATAAGCCAAATGCGGGGGCGGCGGTGAGAAACAGGCCGCCGGACACGGCGAGGATGCTCAGGTAACGGCTAGTCATGCCGACTAGGGTAGCGCGACGTGTACGTTTACAACGCCGCTGATACACAGCGCCGCGCCGACGAGGCGCCGAAGGGCGCGCAACTCGCCCCGGATTCGCGCGGGGATTTCGCCCGCGACCGCGCCCGCGTGCTGCATTCCGCGGCGCTGCGCAGGCTCGCCGACAAAACGCAGGTGGTGGGCCCCCGCGACGGCGACACCCCGCGCACCCGCCTGACGCACTCGCTGGAGGTGGCGCAGATCTCCCGCGGCATCGGCGAGGGCCTGGGCTTAAACCCCGACCTGTGCGAGATGGCGGGGCTGACCCACGACATCGGGCACCCGCCCTACGGACACAACGGCGAGGTCGCGCTCAACGAGATCGCGCCCTGCGGCTTCGAGGGCAACGCGCAAACGCTGCGGATCCTGGCGCGCCTCGAGCCGAAAGTGCTTATCGACGGCACGTCCTACGGCCTCAACCTCACCCGCGCCTCCCTCGACGCGGCAGTGAAATACCCGCTCACGCGCACGAACGCAGACGGGTCAGTGAACCGCAAGTACTCGGCCTACGACGAGGACGCCGCCGTGCTGGCCTGGGTGCGCGAGGGCCACACCGACGGCGCGCCACCGATGGAGGCCCAGGTGATGGACTTCTCCGACGACATCGCCTACTCCGTCCACGACGTCGAGGACGGCATCGTCTCCGGGCGCGTGTCACTGCGCGTGCTGTGGGACTTCGTGGAGCTGGCGGCACTGGCGCAAAAGGGCGCGGCGGCGTTCGGCGGCGACGCGGATTCCTTGGTCGACGCCGCCGACCGGTTGCGGGCCCTGCCCGCCATCGCCGCCGCCAGCGAGTTCGACTACTCCCTGGGAGCGTGGGCCGGGCTGAAGGCGCTGACCTCGCAGCTGGTGGGACGCTACGTCGGCGCCGTCACCCGCGCCACCCTGGAGGACGACGAAAACCGTGCGCTCGGCGCTGGGTCGGGCGCTGGGGAGGCGGGCCTGGGCCTGGGCCGCCAACACGGGCGGCTGGTGGTCCCGCCGGACGTGGAGGCGGAAGTGCGCCTGCTCAAAACCGTTGCCGTGCTCTACGTCATGGACCAGCCGTCCCACCAGGCGCGCCAGGAACGCCAGCGCGACCGCATCTACCGCGTCCACGAGTATTTACGCGCCGGCGCGCCGGGCTCGCTAGACACCATGTTCCAGGCGTGGTTCGTCGCCGCGGAGACGGACCTGGAGCGCGAACGCGTGATCGTGGACCAGATCGCCTCCATGACCGAGTCGCGCCTGGAGCGCACCGCGACAAAGGCCGCCGCGTTCGAGGGGTACTTCTAGGGCGGCAACGGCCGTCGCAAACGCCCCGCCCCGCACCCGCCCTGCACGAGGAGGTGGGGTGTGTCGCATCGACAACCGTCGGCAAAACCCTGAAATCATCGCCGATCCCCGTTAAGAACCCCCTAGCGTCCTCCCTGGTCAGCGCCCGGACATAGATTTGTTGAGGGATGCGAATTCAGGGTTTGTTGAAAAACCCGAATTCGTCAAAACGCGAGTGGCCTCGCGGTGCCGGAGAGGTTGGGCGAGGGCTAACTTTCGCTGCTGCGGTCAGTGCGAATTCAGGTTTTACTCGACGGAACCATATCGACATACCTAGAACCCACACACCCGGGCTGGGGCAAGAGGGAGCAGGGTGCTATAACTGCGCGGCGATGGCGGCCAGCGCGTCGCGGGTGCCGATCTCGCCGGGCAGCCAAGGCAGTTCGACGCGGGCGATGTCGGGAAGTTTCGCGTCAAGCAGCTCAAGCGCGTCGTCTTCCACCGCACGACGCGAGGCCATGAACTCGCCGGCGTCGGCCGGGCTGCGGCGGTTGACCACCAGCGCGCCGACGCGTATGCGGTTGTCCGTGAGGTCTCGGTACAGCTCGGCACTCTCGAGCACGGGCAGGCGCTCGGCGGTGAGCACGATGTGGAAGCAGCAGGCCGCGGGGTCGGTGAGCACGTCGCGCAGGCGCTCGAACTTGCGGCGCCTCCGCAAAAGCGTGGCGCGGATTTCCTGGTTACGACGCTCCACCGGGTCGTCGACAGTTCCGCCCAAGCCGCGCACGGCGCGGGAGAACTTGTCGGACTGCTCGCGCCGCTGCATCAGCCCTCCGGTGTATGCGGCCATCAGCTCCGGCAGCGCCAGCAGGCGGGAGGTGTGGCCGGACGGGGCGGTGTCGAAGATGATGTGGTCGAAGCCTTGCCTATCGACGAGCTCCGCCACCGCCTCCAACATCGCCGCCTCATGCATCCCGGGGGAGTTGCGCGCCAGCTCCAGGTGGCGGCGGATCTCGGGGTGCATGCGCTCCGGCATCATCGCCCGCATGGAGCGTTCCACCTCCGCCAGGTGGCGCTCGGTGGTCGCGGCCGGGTCGAGCTCGACCACGTCGAGGCCCGGCTCCAACGTGGTCGGTTCGGCGCCTAAGCGCTGCGACCAGATGTGGCCCAGGTTGTGCGCCGGATCCGTGGACACCAGCAGCACCTGCTTGCCCGCCTCGGCCAGGCGCACCGCGGTGGCGGCGGAGACGGTGGTTTTGCCCACCCCGCCCTTGCCGCCGAAGAACATCACTGGTGCGGTCTCTAGCAGCATCGCACGCCGTCCAAGGGGGAGCGGTCCATGCCCATGCGGGTGTGCCAGGCGTGGAACTCGTCGTAAAGCAAAGGCATCAGCTCGAGGGTGTAAAAGCTTGCGGGGTTGGGGATACCGAGCGTCTCGGACGCGACGAGGAGGGTGAACAGATCGTCCTCCTCGCGCGCAGCCCGAGCGAACTCGCGGCGGTAGGGGGCCTTGTAGAACTCGTCCAGGCCGCGGGCGAAGGCCTTAGCGCGCTCGAGCATCGGCCAGCTCACCCGGCATGGTTTCGTCGTCGCGCCATACCACCGCGGGCTCACGGCGCGCCTTGGAGATGGCGGTGATCGCCTCCACGATGACCCAGATGGCGCAGCCGATGATCACGACGTCGATGACCAGCAGCAGCCAGTTCTGCGCTGACCATAGCGTGCGTAGCTGCAGCACCGCGGCCCACAGGGACATCACGGTGACAAAGACCAGCGGGATCAGCACCGGCCACGTGGGGCGGCGTAGCTGGGTCAGCATGATGACCAGGATGGACAACGTCAGGCCCGCCATGAGCTGGTTGGTGGTGCCGAACAGCGGCCAGATCAGCATGCCGCCGGAGCCGTCCACGCCGGTGGAGAACGTCAGACCGAGCGCGCAACCGACCGCGATGACGGTAGCCACAACGCCGGAGAGCTTCACGCCCATAAGTTCCGCGATTTCGGAGACCACCAAGCGCTGCAGGCGCACGCCGGAGTCCATGGTGGTCGCGGCGAACAGCACCGCCATGGTGGCCAGGATGGTCGCAGACAGGGAGGTGGGGATGCCCAGGCCGGCGTGCATCAGGTCGCCGCCGCCCTTGATAAACGCATCCACTCCGCCAGCGTTCCATTCGTTGTATACGTCCTCCCACTCGTTGTGAGGGTTTTGAAGCCCGAGGTGGTGGCCACGATCGTGCCCAGCGCCAAAAGGCCCTCGCCGACCGCGCCGAAGTAGCCCACGAAACGGGCATCTGTTTCCTTGTCCAGCTGTTTCGAGGAGGTACCCGAGGAGACGATGCCGTGGAAGCCCGAAATCGCGCCGCAGGCGATGGTGACAAACAGCAGGGGGAAGATGCCGGGGGTGCCGGACGGAACGGCGTCGCGAAGCGAGGGCGCCACAACCTCCGGGCGCACGATGAAAAACGAGCCGTAGAGGATGAAAAGGCCGACAAACAGCTGCAGGCCGTTGATGTAGTCGCGTGGCTGCAGCAACACCCACACCGGCAGCAGGGAGGCGACGAACGCGTAAGCGAACAGGAAGATGATCCACCAGCCGCGCGCCGGGATGCCCAGCATCTCCTCCGGCAGGGACAGCGGCATGCGGTCGCCCCAGATCATCAGCCCGTACAGGGCGGCCACGCCCACGACGGAGACCAGCGGCAGGTTCCAGTTGAAGCGGTAGATGGCCTGGCCGATCAAAAGCGCGACCACGATGGCGCCCCAGGTGGGGATGACGGCGCTCGGCGTGGAGATGAGCAGGTTGGAAATCACGACCGCGAACGCCGCGTTGACCATCAGCAGCAGGAGGAAAATCACCACGAGGAACAGGTTGCGCCCGCGCGCGCCGATGTAGCGGCCGGACAAGGTGCCGATCGACTGCCCGCGGTGCCTTTGCGACGCCCACAGCGCCCCCAAATCGTGCATCCCCGCGAAGAAGACCGTGCCGAGCGTGACCCACAGAAACGCCGGCACCCAGCCCCAAATCACCGCGACGGCCGGGCCGATGATCGGCGCCGCGCCCGCCACGGAAGTGAAGTGGTGGCCCCACAGGACGTACTTGTTGGTGGGGACGAAGTCCACGCCGTCTTCCATGGTGTGCGCGGGCGTGGTGTACGCGTCCGAGAGTTGGTAGACGCGTTTGCCCAGGAACTTCGAGTACAGCAGGTAGCCGGCAGCCATCATCGCTAGGCCGACGAGCACCAGGATGAGCGAGCTCATAGGTCTTCTCCGATCGTGTCGTGCTTCACATTGTCTCGCATTATGGCACACGGCACTTTCCCTGGGCGGATTTGGCGTGTAAGTGCGGGGACGGCGTGAGGACGCCAGCATCGAAGAAGTCCGCGCTCATTGCCGCAAACCCCTAGTAAGCCCTCCTGAGAATGCCCGTTTTTCGGCCTTACTAGGGGTTTTTTGCTGGGGGTCTGAGGAGTTGGGGGAGGGGGCAGGCCTGCGGTTGGTGGGAACCGGCCGCGCCGGCCGGGCCCGCTGGCCGGCCCCGCCGGCCGGGCCCAATACTCGGCAGGAACCACGGGCCTCCGGTAGTCTCCGCAGCGGGGAATTAGTGGAGGGGGCTGATGAAAGACACGCGCAAGAAGGAACTGCGGGAAAAGCTCGTCGACCTGCGGAGGGTGTCGTCGGTAGATACCGAAACCCACCGGCGCATCAGCGAGGGCGAGATGGTGCAGTTGACCAAGTCGTTGTACTTCTGCGCGGCGCTGCCGCCGGACTTGCCGGAAGCTGTCGACATCATCCGCAGGCCGTGAGCCCTCGACTTCCGAATACATTCCGAATATCCTAAGGGGCATGACACTTGCAGCAGGAACTCCACCGCATTCCCGCCGCTCCTCTGACCTGAGCAAGCGGTCCGCCGAGGTGTTCGCCGAAGCGGAAAAACACCCAGTCACGGTCACGCGCCGCGACGGGGAGTCGCTCGTGCTTATGTCCTCGCGGGAGGCGCAACGGCGGGCGCAGTTGCTGGAACTCGCGGCCCAACTCATCACCGTGGCAACGGAAGGCGTCGGCAGCCTCGGCGAGCGAATGGCTCGATCATTCCCTTGGATGCTGTCGCTGTCGCAGGCCGACAGGGAATCGTGTGCGCAGGAGCTTATCGACGCAGCACGCGCCTCCTTCGCCACCGAGCAGCCACACCTTGCCCTCGTTGAGTTCACTGCGTGGAAAGAAACCGCCACCGCTGTCGCGGCAGGGCTCGGGCACGAGGAAAACGACTGGCTCGAAGACAGTGAGCCGGTGGAGCGCCCGTAGCGATGGCGGCCGGGAGAAAGGGAGAGCTGGTTCCGCGGCCCTCAAAGAAGGTCGAGTACGACATCCGCTTCGCCTCGGCTGGGGCTAAGAAGGGATGGCGCGACCTGGTGGCCACCATGCGGAACCCGATGGCCGACGCATGGGATTTCCTCACTCGTACCCCGACGGCAAACACTCCCACCAATTACCGCCTAAAGGGGGAGCTGGGGACCGTGCAGCGCGGCGGGCAGTCGTTCGAGCGGTGGCAACACAAACCGACGCTGAAAGGTTCAGCGCGGATCTGGTTCTACCTCGATGATCGCACGGTCTTCCTCGAGGCTGTGCATACCAGTCACCCGTACGAGACGAAGTAGTCTCTCCCACCCGCAAACCCCAAGTAACAGAGCCCTAGTATGCGCCATTTTGGGCCTTAATGGGGGTTTGTTACTTGGGGTCTAGTGGACGAGCTTCACGCCTTCGTCGGCGAGCGCCTCGAGCAGCCCGCCTATCGACGCCTCCGGCACCCGCCAATCCGTCACCACCACCCGCTTCACGCGGGTCTCGCGCAACAGGTCGGCCAGGGCGTCGAGGTTGCGCGGCACCGGCCGCGCCTCGTGGGACGAAGCGCCGGCCTTTTCGCTGACCCCGTAGACAGCCGCGATGATGGCGGCGCCGAGGTCCTCCACCGAGCGCACCGGGCGGGTGATAAACACGGCTGGCATCAGTTGACCTCCATTTCGCAGAACGTGTCGTAGTGGTCGGCGGTGTAGAACCACTCGTCGACGTGGCCGTCGGCGCCGCCGCCGGTGACGATGCGCCGTGCGCCCGGTGGCTCACGCCCGGGGTGTCCACGGTGTACTCGCGGTAGTAGTTCTTTGGCTGCTGGGGAAGCGCGTGTTCGTAGTTGCCGAAGCGGCGGTCGTCGTTATCCGGGTAGGGGAAGGGGCCGCCGGCCTCGATCAGGTCGACGGTGTCCCAGGCTTCGTCGGGAAGCGAGCCGCACGCGGGCAGCCCGGAAGCGGACGCAGGCTCGGCCGGAGGTGGCGTCGATAGGCAACTGCTCAAAAACAGGCATGCGAGCAGGACGAATGGGCGCTTCATAGGGCCATATCGTGCCACGCGCTAGAGTGTGCGCCATGGCTAGGGGCAGAATTCCGGATAGCGACATTGAGGCTATCCGCCAGCGCGCGCCGCTCGACGAGATTGTCGGCGAATACGTGCAGCTCAAGCCCGCCGGTCACGACTCGCTGAAGGGCTTAAGCCCGTTCAAAGACGAGCCGGTAATTTAGAAAACCTATTTCTCCGGGCTATTAGGACATAATGGCTCTCATTTCAGGGGTCAGCGTCATCCACTCGGAGTTAACATCGTCGACAATGAACGTGCGCTCTCTGGGGTGTTCCGTGAGTATCTCCTCAAATAGTTGTGTGGGCAATTGTGGTTGCTGACAAAACATTTTGAGGAATTCTCGACCTCCCTGATACCTGTTGAGGCGCGCGGAAACCATCAAAACACTTGATGCAAGGCGTTTTGCGAAAGCTTGATCGGGCTGATTTTCCATGCTCCAATCGGTCTGTCGGCTCATGTGCGTAAGTAAGGTTCGATACATTTCACCTACAAGCTCCGCGTCGTTCCAGCTATTGGTTTCCTTGAAACGTTCGTCGATCGTCTCGAACAGCCTGTAAACAATCGAGCGGTCCTCGAAACTTGCGATTGTTTCTAAGGCGCGATTGTCAAATTCTGTGTAGCAGAGAGACAGTGGCACTTCGGTTGTTTGAATGATGTGCTGCAGAACAGACAATAGACGGTTATCACCACGCTTAAGGATCAGGGCGTGAGCACGAACAAGGTCATCCCGCGGGATCTTCAAGCGATCGTAATCGTAATTTTGATACAGCTCCCTGTAAGTGTCACGAAACCGTAATGCCAGCATGACCCCGTCTTTCGGCCTCTGGTGGATGTCCAGAGACAAGCACTCTTGGACTAGTTCACCCAATGGTTGAGGGAATCGTTCAAGGTTTCGTTGGATTTCTTTCGAGTCGTACTGGACCGTACTACCGGTCATCAGATAGTACAGGGTGGCTCCAAACGAGAAAACGTCCGATTGAGGACACGCTGCCTTCAGGCTTTGCATTTGTTCGGGTGCGACGAAACCGTCGGTGTGTATACGAGTGAAAGTATGAGTGAGTACGTCCGAAGTCGGTTGGGGGGAGGTAGCGTTTCCAAAATCGCTCAGGCGGAGACGGGAACCGTCAAATATCAGCAGGTTGGCGGGCTTGAAATCCCGATGCAGGATGTCGTTCACATGCAAATAAGCAAGCCCCATCGCAGCTTGGTTGAGCAGCGATAGGTAAAAGGGGGCGTTAGCTTCCCACCCTTTCGCTCCTCCCCGCGTTTCCCAAAGGTCGTTTAGGCTCCCCTCGGCGACGGGCATCGTATAAGACGGAAGTGGCAACGCGTCTTCGGAGTACTGATAATCGTACGAGTCAAGGATCTCCACAACGAAAGGAGACGCAAGCGATTGCATGATTTGAACTTCTCGCTCGAAACGGGCCACATTGGTGCGGTGCGCGTTTGAGTCGGGAACACCTATGAGTCGTTTTCGGGCTCGAATCTCGCCGGAAGAGGTTTCAACCTCGTCGACCGTTGCAAAACCTCCAGTAGCAATCGTGCGGACCGTTTGTCCGGGTCCCTGGAAACTAACAAACTCTGAATCTTCTCTGACGTTCACTTACTCTCCTTCTAACTACGTTTTTCAGCTTACTCGGCTTACTCGCAGGAAACATGGCTGAATCAAATCGGCTCAGCTGACGCGCTAGAGTGAGCGCCATGGCTAGGGGCAGAATTCCGGATAGCGATATTGAGGCTATCCGCCAGCGCGCGCCGCTCGACGAGATTGTCGGCGAGTACGTGCAGCTCAAGCCCGCGGGGCACGACTCGCTGAAGGGCTTAAGCCCGTTCAAAGACGAGCGCACCCCGAGCTTCCACGTCCGCCCCGCGCACGGCTACTACCACTGTTTTTCCACGGGCAAGGGCGGCGACGTCTTCTCCTTCATGATGGAGATGGAACAGCTGACTTTCCCCGAGGCTGTGGAGGCGGTGGCGGACCACATCGGCTACCGCATCAACTACCAGGGCGGCTCCACGGGCGCTCGCCACGTGGACCGCGGCACGCGCCAACGCCTGCTCGCCGCGAACAAGGCCGCGCACGAGTACTTCCGCGAGCAGCTGGAAACCGCCGACGCCGCCCCCGCGCGCGACATGCTGCTGCAACGCGGCTTCTCGCGCGAGCTCATTTACGACTTCGAATGCGGCTTCGCGCCCCGCGGCTGGGACCCGATGACCAAGCACTTGCTGCGCAAGGGCTTTGAGGTGCAGGAGCTTATCGACGCCGGCCTGTCATCGATGGGCAAACGCGGGCCGATAGACAAGTTCCGCGGCAGGCTGATCTGGCCGATCAAGGACACCGCCTCCAACGTGATCGGCTTCGGCGCGCGCAAGCTGTTCGAGGACGACCCGCTGGGCAAGTACATCAACACCCAAGACACGCTGCTGTACCACAAGTCCAAGGTGCTGTTCGGCATCGATAAGGCCAAGAAGAACATCGCGGAAAAGCACCAGACGGTGGTGGTGGAGGGCTACACCGACGTGATGGCCATGCACGCTGCGGGCGTGGACACCGCCGTGGCCACGTGCGGCACCGCGTTCGGCGGCGACCACATGAGCCTGATCCGCCGCCTCATGCTCGACGACAGCTTCTTCCGCGGCGAGCTGATCTACACCTTCGACGGCGACGAGGCCGGGCAGAAGGCCGCCATGCGCGCCTTTGAAACGGACGCGGAGTTCGGCGCCCAGTCCTTCGTCGCGGTCGCCCCCGACGGCATGGACCCCTGCGACCTGCGCCTCGCGCGCGGCGACGCGGCGGTGCGCGACCTAGTGGCCTCCCGCGTGCCGGTCTACGAGTTCGTCATCGAGTCGCTATTGCAGGACTATTCGCTGGATTCTGCCGAAGGGCGGGTGCAAGCTTTACGACGCACCGTGCCCGTCGTCGCCACCATCTCCGACCGCGTGCTCCAACAGGAGTACGCCCCGCCTGGCCGGCTGGGTGGGCTGGCCCAACCCGGACGAGGTGCTGGAGCAGGTCCGCGCCGAGGCGAAGAAGCCGAAAAAGCAGAAGCGCACGCCGAAGGCCGCGTCTGTTGGTGCCGTCGCTGGCCCGGACAGCTCCGGGGCCCAGTCCGAGATCCTCATCCCGCCCCGCCCGGACGACCCGGTGCTGTGGCCCCAGCGCGAGGCACTGAAGATCGCTCTGCAGCACCCGGCCGCTGCTGGCAACTACTTCGACGGTATCAACCCCGACGCCTTCACCCACGACGCCTACCACCAGGTCCGCGAGGCCATCACCGCCGCCGGCGGCTGCGCCCGCGCCGGTGCGGCCGCTGCCGCGGGGTCGGCGGGCTCTGCGAGCTCCGGTGCCGGCCCTCGTGCTAGCTCTGCACCTGGCGCCGCTTCCAGCCCCGCCGACGTCTCCAACTTCCTCGCCGCGGTTGCCGGCGAGATGCGCGATTACACCGGCCGCAACTTTGTATCCGAGCTAGCCGTGGAGCCCATCCACGCCGACGACCTCTACGAATACGCCGATTCCGTCCTGTCCCGCCTGCAGGAGACGCGGGTGGGCCAGCAGATCGCGCAGCTGAAATCTCAGCTGCAGCGCATGCGCCCCTCCGACGACGAGGAGGCCTACAACGCGCTGTTTTCAGACCTAGTAGCGCTCGAGCAGGCGCGCCGGGACCTCAACGACCGCGCCTTCCGCAGCAACCGGTAGGGGTCGTCTCGCTAGCGAATCACTGTTCCAATGGGCTCGGTGTGGGCTACTGAGGAGTTGTCGGCGAGGCTTGAAACACAACTGTCGCAACCCACGCTCACAGGTTAAAGTGAAGATTTGAAGAGGTTCCGCCTGGGTTCCTCACCGTTTTTTGAAAGGAAGTCAGATGGACTTCAAGCTCCCTACGAAGCCCGAGGATCTGGTTTGGCTCGCCGGACCCGTAATTGGCGTGATTGTCCTGTTGCTTGCTCTTGTTGGCATTGGTGCTGGTTCGAGCGAGGGTGACACCAACCCGGCTCCTTCCACCAACGTCAAACCGACCACGGAGCAGCCGACACCATCTCCAACTCCGACTACCGAAGCGCAGTCCGGGAGGTTTGAGAACAACGTTCTCGATTCTCTCGATTACCGTTTTGAGATCACCAAGGTCGAAGTTGTCCGCGCGGGCGGACGCGAGAATGTTTTGGGCTCGAAGCCGGTGATTGTGTTCACCTACGATTTCACCAACAAGCGTGCGCGCGAGGTTGACACCATCGAAGCTTGGGTCGGAACTTTCTCCGCTAAGCAGGAGGACGAGAATGTCCGCCAGGATCTGCAGATGGCTGTTTTCTACACCGATGATTTGGCAGACAACAAGGTCGTTAAGCCGAACGGTAAGGTGACCGCCCAGTTCGCTTACGAACTCAAGGACGCTGATCTTCCAGTCACGCTTTCAGCGCAGACTGGCTTGATTTTGAAGAGCGGCGCGGGCAAGCAGGTCTATCCGATTAAGTAAACTTCTCGAAGTAGCGAGCTAGCCCGGCTCCGGGAGACCGAAGTTGGGCTTTTTATATGCGCAACTTGAGATGCGTCGCTGAGGCAGGTCCAGGGGGCTTACCTCTGGGCAATGACTTTTCAAGTGCGACTCATAGTGATCAGGCACCGGACGGCGATGTGCTGGCACCCTGGGGGGCAGCATCCTCATTATCCCCGCGGTGCTCCGACCTCGTCGCGCTCGAGCAGGCCCGTCGCGACCTCAACGACCGCGCCTTCCGCGGCAACCGGTAGGGGCGCGGTTATACCGAAATTGGAATGTGGCAAATATTTGCCGCATGGCAAAAACGGCCCCCATCCGGCGACGGCCGCCTAGGGTGCGGTTGCGCTCCGGTGCGCTGTCAGCTGATTTCGGGACTCAAATGGTGAAAACCAGATGGTGAATCCGCGCGGAGTTGTCAGTGGGTGAATGCGCCACCTCGACTTGGAGGTTGTTGTGGCTGGCCGTTGGACTCCGAAGGATGTGAAGGCTGCTTCTGTGGCGCGGCTTGTTGCAGGCGATGATGTCGGCGAGATTGCTCGTGATGCCGGTGTGGCAGAGGGCACGGTTTATGAATGGGTCAAGTGTTGCGACCGGCTAGTTGGTAGCGGTGTGGTGACTTTCGGGTAGCGGTTCAGTGGGTTTCCGGTAGCGGGGTTGGCGGTGGCGGGTGATGCTTTCGGGTGGTTGCGCCACAGGGGTGTAGCCGGTTACCGGAAGGAGTCCGCTGATGACGGATTACCGGGCGGTGATGAAGCTGCTTGTGCAGCAGCGTTCGTACCGCCAGATTGAACAACAGCTCGGGTGCTCGCACCGCACGATTTCCCGGTCGAATCAGGTGCTTCGATCCCTTGGGATTCGCACCGTCGACCAGGTTTTGGCGTTGACGGATGATGAGCTCGACGAGTTATTCGTAGATGGGCGCAGTACCGGCCAGGGCGAGTTCGTCCCTATCGATTTTGATGCGGTGGTCAAAGCCCGCACGGGGCGTAACAAGCAGACACTGCAAGTGCTGTGGGCGCGCTACACCACCACACCTGCTTTACCCGGCCAGCTTCATTACAGCTACGACCGGTTTCGCCAGTTGGTGGCGTCTCATGTCGATGCGGCCGGTTTGACCGCACGCATCACCCATACACCGGGGCACACCATGCAGGTGGATTGGGCAGGCACCAAGATGCGCCTGTTCGACCCTTATGGCGCACCGGGGGTGAAGGTCAGCGTGTTTGTCGCCTCAATGCCGTATTCAGGGATGATTTTTGCCCTCGCATGTCCGGATGAGCGCCAGCATTCCTGGCTTGATGCCCACCACCACGCGTTCGCCTACTTCGGGGGCGTGCCTGAGGTTGTGGTGCCGGATAATGCCTCGACTGCGTCGAACGCGATCAGCGCGGCGGATCGAAACCGCAAGGTCAACGACACCTACGAGCAGTTTTTGGAGCATTACAACACCGCAGCACTGCCCACGAGGGCGAAACGGCCGAAAGACAAAGCGAATGTCGAAGCCGCAGTCAAGATCGTCACCCACAAGGTCATCCACGCACTCGATGGCCACCAGTGCGTCGACCTTGACGAACTCAACTCGCGAATTCAGCAGCTGGTTGACCAGATCAACCAGGCGGTACCGTTTCGTCACCAGCAGTCAAGCCGCAAAGACATTTTCGATGCGCATGAAAGGCACCTGTTGACAGCGCTTCCCGATACCCCGTGGCAGCGCACCGAGTGGAAACGCGCCAAGGTCGCCCCAGATTTCCACATCACCGTAGCTAGCGTGCGGTACTCCGTGCCGCACCAGCTCGTTGGCCGCACTGTCGATGTGCGCATCACCGGGCAAGTGCTCACGGTCTTCGATGGTGGCCGTGCCGTTACAACCCACACGCTTGCCCACACCCGCGGGGCGTATGTCACCGATGCCGACCACATACCGGCGAACATGGATCACACCCAGGGACTGTGGACGAGCGATTACTTCCTGCGCGAAGCCCAAAAGATCGGGCCGGCGACACGCACCGTCATCGAGGAAATGATCGCGGCGAAAGCAATCCCGGCCCAGGCGTACCAATCGTGCAGGAACGTGCTGTCAATGGGCAAACACGCCAACAAGCTCGTGTTGGAAGAAGCATGTAAGCGCTTGGTCTCCTCCGACGGGACCCGCCGGGCGGTGTCCTACACCGCGGTCAAAAACATGATGGCCGCCGTACGCAAAGAAGTCGCAACCCGACCACACGGCTTCGACCAACCGGCACCGGCCACACCTGGGCATCGGGCCCACCCGTCCGCCGCTGCCACACGCGACACCAGCGGCGCCTACCTCGGTGGCGCAGCACAGTTCAGCCTGGACAACCTCATCAAGAAAGGAACCACAACGCCATGACCCCACCGACCCCGCCGCAAGAGCGTTTCCTCGACGAATCCGTCCTCGCGGACTTCACAGCGATGCGCATGACAGCCTTCGGCAAAAGCGTCATCGACATCGCCAACGACCCAGCCTTCGACACGTGGACCTTCTCCCAAAAGGTGCTCTACGCACTCGACAAAGAAGTCGCGGCCAGACGCGAACGCCGCATCAACAAACTGCTCAAGGCATCACGATCGCCAAACCCCGATGCCTGCCTCGAAGACGTCGTCTACGCACCTGACCGCAACATCAACCCAGAACAAGTCAGCCGACTCGCTCACGGACAATGGTGCCACCTGGGCCAAAACATTGTCATCTTGGGCAAATCCTCAGTCGGCAAGACCTACCTCGCCCAAGCTCTGATCACCGCAGCATGCCGCAACGACTACTCCGCCAGGTTCTACCGCACCGACATGCTTGCCGCGCACTTCGCAGTGATGCCGCTCGACGACCCAGCCCGGCTCAAACTCACCCGCGAGTTGATCAACGTCGATGTGTTAGTCCTCGACGACTTCCTCACCACCCCAGTCGATGCCGCCACCGCGCACCTGCTCTTCAACATTCTCTCCGAACGAGAAAGCAACCGATCAACGATCGTGACCTCACAGTTCACCCCGCAAGATTGGTACAGATCTATCCCGGACGCTGTCATCGCCGAGTCCATCCTCAACCGACTCATCGCCGGCGCCGAAATCATCACCCTCGAAGGACCAAACATGAGACTGGAAGCTAACCAGTAACACACAAAGCGCCTGAGCAGGGACCCGCTACCGGATCCCCACTCAAGCGCTACCACAAACTCACCACACCGCTTCCATTTCGATCTTCTAAACAGGTCAAGCAAGCAGGTGCGCTCCCACCGATGAAGGCGTTGGCACGTGCACGCGACCAGCTCATCGACGACGCGGTGGCGTTGGTGGCTTCAGGTATGTCGGTACCGGATGCGGCTGCAACGTTAGGTCTTTCTGCGGCTGCGTTGTACTCGCGGTTGGCGAAAGTCGGTGTGCGGACCGAACTGCAGCAAAAGCCCCGTATCACCCCGCAGCAGAAAGCTGACGCGGTCGAGCGAGTACTAGCGGGTGAACCGGTTGAAAAGGTCGCGGCGGCGTTCGACAGGTCTGTGAATTCGGTGTATCGCTGGGTGCAACAAGCACGCCAGGAGAAGGCGGGCGGAAACCGTGATGCGGTGCAGCCCGCCAACACGCCGGAGGCTTGTGCGGTAACAACCCCTGCACACAGCAAAGTTGATTCCGTGCCAGCACCAATGAAAACACAGGCAGGCCACGCGCCTGCCGACCACGCCGAGGACCGTGTGAAAGTCGGCCGCGGGGTCCAACTGTCGTTTGAAGACCGCCTGACGATCCAACATGGGTGCAGCCAGGGAATGTCAGCCAGACAGATCGCAACGCTTCTGGGGCGCCACCATAGCGTGATCAGCCGGGAAATTGCCCGCAACGGATGGGAAATCATCGACGATGACGGCGAAAAGAAGGTCTTCTACAACGCCCGGCGTGCCCACACGGGTGCTAAGGCGCGTGCGTGCCGGCCGAAGGTGCGCAAGCTTGACGACAACCCGGTGCTTCGTGCTGTGGTGGTGGCGTGTCTTGCCCGCCGGTGGTCGCCCGGGCGCATCAGTGTGTGGCTTCAGCACGCTTTCGCCGATGATGAAACCATGCGTATTTCCCACGAAGCGATCTACAGTGCCTTGTACATCCAGAGCAAAGGCAGCTTGCGCGCCGAGCTTGAAGCGGTGATGAAGACCCAAGATGTGCTCATCCGCGGCGGCAAGCGGCGAAAAACCCGGCCCCGTAATGCCGGTGTGTTAACGGGTAAGCCGTGGATCAAAGGCGCTGAAATCACCAAGCGCAGCCCGGAGGTTGACGACCGGGCAATCCCTGGGCACTGGGAAGGTGATCTTGTCATCGGCAAGGGCGGCAAAAGCGCGCTGATTACCCTGGTGGAGCGCACCAGCCGCTACACCCTGCTTGGTCATCTGCCCACCGAACACACATCGATGACGGTGATTGAAACGATCCAGCAGATGGTCAAAGACCTCAATGCCGAACAGCTCAAGACCATCACCTGGGATCAAGGCGTGGAAATGGCTCAAACCGCACGTGTGCGCATCAAAGACGGCTGCGAGGTGTACTTTTGCGATCCACACTCACCGTGGCAGCGGCCGACCAACGAGAACACCAACGGTGAGATCCGCCGCCGCTTCTACAAGAAAGGCACCGACTTCGCCGAAGTCACCCCCGAGCACGTCGCCTGGGTGCAAGACGAACTCAACGACACACCCCGACAAGTCCTCGGCGGAGCAACCCCACGTGAAATACTCCAGCAAATATTCAAACGTGGCGCATTAACCGCTTGATCCCGCCCGCCAAATCGGCGCGGATTCACCATCTGGTCTTCACCATCTAGCCGGCGGGCCGGGCGAAACCCCCGGAGCCGGGTCAATCATTGGCCTTACGCTGCGGAGTGCTGTTTGAGAATCTGCCCGACTCGGCCGTAGCTGATGCCCAGAAGGTAGGCGATGTCACGGTAGTTGTAACCGCGTTCAGAGAGGTCTTTCGCGTGCTGGGCGATTTTCCCCAGTTGATCGTGTTCTTGCCGACGCAGCTCTGCGAGCTCGTCTCGTGCTGAAAGCGCCGCCTTTTCCGCTTCGCCACCGATGGCGAGTTCGATCTGGGCGGACTCTGCATCGTGGGTCAGCTCGGGAAAGAGTCCAAGGGCATCTTTGAATTCGTCTTCAATCTGATCAAGGCGACGCGCTTGGACAATGACACCAGGGTCTTGATCGAGTTGGCCTACCCACCAGCCGGAGTCACGTTGGACAGTCGCGGTAAAACAGTTCATCGTTACTTCAGTCCAATCTGCTTGTAAATCTTTTGGGCGGCGAGATCGGGAATTTCTCGATGCCTGGGAACAGTCGTGTAGCGGTCACCGACCCATATGCGTGTGTGGTTACCGCCTTCTTTGATAGTGAGTTCCTGCTCGGTTGTCTTTGCGTAGTGGGATATCGCTTTGAGGATGTCCTTGCGTTTTGTCACGATGCTAGTTTAGGGCGATTGACTTAATCAAGTGTAGTGGGCTAAACGAAAGGGGTTCGTGATGTACTGCCTGCCACTGACCACCTAAAAAACCGGCGAGTTCAGGTTTTCCCTGAGCTCGCCGGATCGCACACATTCCCCCTACTCGGAGCGGCGGGCGAACTCGCGCAGCGCCCACTCCACGGCGTCCAGAGGCAGCTCGGCGTCGTACGCATCCCGCGCCGCCGCCAACGCCTCCAGGTACTCGCCGTACTCGTCGGCGGTCCAGTCGGCGTCCTTGGCCAGCCCGGCCACACGCGCACGGTTGGAGCAGATGATCACCGGCTTCAGCTCGGCGCCGGAGCCGCCCTCCTGCTCGCCGGCCAGGAAGTACGCGATGGCGGAGGCGAACTTCGGGGGCAGGCCGGTTGCCGTCAAAGAACCGTAGGCGTCGATAGGCGAGGCGCCCTCGAGCCGCCGCACAGCCCCCAGCAGCTGAGACGCCTTGCCCTTGTTGCGCAAAAACGCCTGCAGCTGCATCACCTGGTTGGATTGGCCGGCCATGTAGGCGAAGCAGGCGCCCAGAAAGTCGATGATTTGGTCGCGCGCGTAGCCGGATTCGGCAACGTCTGCGGCGAACGCGAAGACTTCGGAGCGGGTGATGGAGGCGGTGGCGTCGTCGCGGAACGGCGGCACGCGGCGCAGGTGGTGTGGCCATCCCGTTTTCCAGCGGATGGGGGAGAAGGTCACGGAGTCGCCCAGCACGTCCTGCGCGGTGGGCTTGACGGTCTCGAGGGCTTGAGCAATCTGAGTCATGCGCCCCATAGTACGGCCCCTACACTTGCCCTCCATGACCGCAACCGTCCTGCTCCTCGACCCCCGCTGGCCCTCGCTGATCCCCCTCCACCTTGCGGGCCGGATCGCTGGCGACGTCACCTTCACCCCCGACGTCCCCGCAGGTATCCGCAGCGCGCTCGCCGCCCAAAAGGGCCCCGACAGGTGGCTCATCTCCACCGACGAGGACGCACCCGAAGTCGCCCGTTGGCTTGTCGACGGCGCTTCGCTCGAACGCGCCACCAGCCTCGACGACCCCGTCTACCAGGCCACCCGCACCATGCACGCCGCCCGCGCCCGCGGCGAGTGGGAGCAGGCCATGACACACGAAAGCCTCCTGCCGTTTTTACGGGAGGAGGCTGAAGAGGTCGCCCAAGCGATCGAGGACGATTTGCCTATGGACGCCCTCCGGTCCGAACTCGCCGACCTCCTCCTCCAAATCCTGTTCCACGCCGAGTTGGCGTCGGAACGCGGCGCCTTCGACTTCTCGGACGTGGCCGACGCGTTTGTGCAGAAGATGCGCAGGCGGGCGCCCTATCTTTTCGACGGCTCCACCGGCCCCGTGGACAAGGCCACCCAGGACCGGCTGTGGGAGGAGGGAAGGCCCGGGAGAAGACCTAGCGGGAGTTAGCGCAGCGCGCCGATGTAGGTGCGGATGTCCGGCAGGTTGGCCTGGGAGGACATCTGGGAGCTCATCTCGAAGAACTTGTCCAGCGGGGTGGCCGGGTCCGGTTTGACGATGCCGCACTCCAGCGCACGGTCGCCGAGCGTGGCCACGGTGGACGCGGAGGCCAGCCGCAGGGTGGCGTCCTGGCCCACCACGGCATTGACGTTGCCGATGAGCTGGGAGCGGGTGGTGTCCGGGCCGACCATGCGGGTGGCGGTCAGACTCGCGCGCAGCACGTCGCAGTTCGCGGTGGCGACGTTGCCGTTGAGGAGTTTGATCAGCTCGAAGTTCTGGGCCTGGGCCGGGGCTGCGGTTCCGGCGAAAGCGGCAGCGGCCACGAGGCCAGCGGCGGCGAGGGAAGCGAGACGGCGCATTGGGGAGTCCTTTCGGGGAAGAAACTGGTTCGCGAAGGATCATACATGTGAAAGAAGTGACAGGCGTGACAGAAGGGATTTAGGCGGCTGGGCCCCGTTCGGTCGGGCGCATATATGCGAACTGGCTCGCGTCGGTAAAAACCTGAAAACGCCCGCGCGAAACCCCAGCCCGGCGGCATCCGCGCCGTCCAATAGCCCCCCAAACTGCCGCCGAGTTCAGGTTTTCCGGCGAAACCTGAACTCAGCGCGTGCCCCACCGGAAGTATGTGCATCAACGTAGACATAAGCCCGGCGGCAATTCAGCTCTTGTGCTACGCGACCGAACGCGGGTATGTATCACCGGCGCGTTAGCCGATAGGAGGCACCCGCCCGGTACACTTTCCGCCCATGACTGCAGCCAGGCGAGTAGCGCGCGGGTGCGGCTGCGCGGGGCTCATCGGCGCGGCCGCGGCCGTCGTCTTGGCCGTCGCGCTCGTCGCCTGGCTCATCGCGGCCTTTTCCACCACCGACCAGCACGAGCCGCTCCAGCCGGTGCCCGTCACCATGCCGCCGCCGGCCGCGCAGGCACCCCCGGCGATCAACGTTCACGGGCCGGGGCGCACCTCCGACCAGCTCTTTGACTGGTCCCAGGACATCGGCAACGCCACCCACGTCTCCGGCCAGGCCATCCGGGCCTACGCCAACGCCGCCCTTATCGCCGCCGAGGCCTGGCCCGCCTGCCACCTGCAGTGGAACACCCTCGCCGGCATCGGCTGGGTGGAAACGCGCCACGGCACGTACACGGGGCGCTTTGACAACTCCCAGCTCAACCAGGACGGCTACCCGGAGCCCCGCATTATCGGCCCGCGACTGGACGGCGGCGGCTTTGCCAAAGTCGAGGACACCGACGGCGGCGCGTACGACAACGACACGGAGTTCGACCGCGCCGTAGGGCCCATGCAGTTCATCCCGGAATCCTGGGCCCGCTACGGCCGCGACGCCAACGGCGACGGCGTGGCAGACCCGCAGCAGATCGACGACGCCGCGCTTGGCGCCGCCAACCTACTGTGCAACTCCGGCGGCACCACGCGCGACCTTGCCACGGAGGAGGGCTGGAAGGAGGCCATCTTCGCCTATAACCACTCCAACGACTACGTCGCCCGCGTGCGCGACGCCGCGGCGAACTACGCCGTGAACCAACCGGCGCATCGCTGAAACCGCCGCCGCGCCCAGCTAGACTGGTTGGCGGAACTACGCACTCGACCCATGCAAGGAGTCACCATGGCCGACATCATGCACATCTTCGCCCGCGAGATCCTGGATTCCCGCGGCAACCCCACCGTTGAGGTTGAGGCGTTGCTCGCGGACGGCTCCCATGGCCGCGCGGGCGTGCCGTCCGGCGCGTCCACCGGCGAGCACGAGGCGCACGAGCTTCGCGACGGCGACGAGCGTTACTCCGGCAAGGGTGTGCTGAAGGCCGTGAACAACGTCAACGAGACCATCGCGGATGAGCTCGCGGGCTTGGAGGCGGATGACCAGAGGATCGTCGATACGCTCATGCTCGAGCTCGACGGCACCGACAACAAGAAGAACCTCGGCGCGAACGCGATTTTGGGTGTGTCCATGGCTGTGGCGAAGGCTGCGGCTGACTCGGCGGCGCTGCCGCTGTACCGCTACATCGGCGGCCCGAACGCGCACGTGCTGCCGGTGCCGATGATGAACATCCTCAACGGCGGCGCGCACGCGGACTCCGGCGTGGACGTGCAGGAGTTCATGATCGCCCCGGTCGGTGCAGAGACGTTCACCGAGGCGCTGCGCATGGGCACCGAGGTGTACCACGCGCTGAAGAGCGTGCTGAAGTCCAAGAACCTCTCCACCGGGTTGGGCGACGAGGGCGGGTTTGCCCCGTCCGTCGGCTCCACCAAGGAGGCCCTGGACCTTATTGTGGAGGCCATTGAGAAGGCCGGCTACACCGTGGGCGAGGACGTCGCCCTCGCACTAGACGTCGCCTCCTCCGAGTTCTTCGAGGATGGTGCCTACAACTTCGAAGGCGGCCGCCACAGCGCCGAGGAGATGATCAAGGTCTACGCGGACCTGGTGGAGCATTACCCGATCGTCTCTATCGAGGATCCGCTGGATGAGAACGACTGGGACGGCTACACCACGCTGACCGAGCAGCTGGGCGACAAGGTGCAGATCGTGGGCGACGACTTCTTCGTCACCAACCCGAAGCGCCTTGCCGAGGGCATTGAGAAGAAGGCCGCGAACGCGCTGCTGGTGAAGGTCAACCAGATCGGCACCCTCACCGAGACCTTCGACGCCGTGGAGCTGGCCCACCGCAACGGTTACCGCACGATGATGTCGCACCGCTCCGGCGAGACGGAGGACACCACCATCGCGGACCTGGCCGTGGCGCTGTCGTGCGGCCAGATCAAGACTGGTGCGCCGGCTCGCTCCGAGCGCGTGGCCAAGTACAACCGCCTCCTGCGCATTGAGGAGGAGCTCGGCCCGGCCGCCGAGTACGCGGGCCGTTCCGCGTTCCCGCGCTTCAAGTAAGCGTCTGCTTATAGACGAACCTCCGGTCCCCCGCGTAGCATGTCCGGAGTGACTTCAAGTACCCGAATCCGCATGCCCGGTGTGGGGCGCACCCGCAAGGTAGGTGCCATGTTTGAGGATCTCACTGTGGACTACCTCGCGGAGCGCACCGACCACGCGAGCTTTGACCGTGGGCAGAAGATCGACTCGAACCGTGTGGAGATCACGGAGAAGACCGACAACGTCGTACGTTCTACCGTGACTGCACCGCACGAGTACCACGTGGTGCTACGGCTGGAAGGCGCGGATTTGCAGGCGCAGTGTGATTGCGCCATCGAGCACGAGTGGTGCCGCCACGCGGTGGCGACTGCGCTCAAGCTCATTGCGGAGCGTGGCGAGGTATTTACCCCTAATGTCCAGGCGGCCGCCGCCGCGGAGGCGGTCTTCGACGACGAGATTGACACGTACGTGGACAGTCTGCGCCACGACCAGCTAGTGCAGTTGGTGCGCAACCTGCGCGTGGCGCAGCCGAATGTGGACCTCGCGCTTGAGGTGGGGGCGGCGGAGCACCGTGGGGGACCGGAGGCCGTCGGTAAGCGGTTGACGCAGCGCGTCGAGCGGTTGCGCCGCAAGAACCCCGGCTGGTCCGCGCGGCTGACCGCGGAGGTGGCGCAGGAATGGTTCGCGCTGCTGGACATCTGCTCTGCGTGCATCGACCGCGGCTGGGGTGCCGAAATGGTGCGCCCGCTGGAGTGCGCCACCGAGGGCATCGGACAGATGCTGCTGCGCACTGACGACGCCTACGGTTCCCTCGCCGACGCGTACCGCACCGCCACCATTCTCCACCTGGCCGCGTACCGCCAGGCAGCGCCGACACCGGGTGAGGTGGTGGAGTGGATCTCAAACCTCGTCTTCGACGAATCCGGCTTCGGCGAGCCGAACCTGGAGGATTACGCCGACTGGCTGGACATCCAGGCTATCGACGAGCTGGAGCGCCGCCTGGACAAGCAGGACTCCTACGGCCGCTTCGACGACGCCCTCGAGCACCTGCGCGAAGGCATCGCCCGCCTGCGCGGCGACGACCTCGCCCTCGAGCAGATGCTCACTGGCGACGAGCTGCTGGACTTCTTCGAGGAACGCGCCCGCGACGACGACGCACGCGACCTGCTCGAGGAGGCCGCCAAGGAGCGCGTGAGCAAGAAGCGCCTGGGCCTGGGCGGCACCGGAATTTCCATGGAGGCGCTGACCAGCCGCCTGGACCGCTATTTCGGCCCGGGCAGCCTGCTGAAGTTCCGCACCGCCTACGCCAAGTCCCACCCGGGCCGCGGCTTCCGCGAGCTGCTCGCCGAGGACGGCGCAACCCCCGACATGGCGCGGGAGGTCATCGACGCCGCCCCGAGCTGGGTTCGCGGCAACCTGCAGCTGCTCTACGCCGAGCACTTCGACGACTTCGACTTGGGCTACAAGGTGGCCACCGAGCACCCGCGCCCGGAGGAGCTGGACCCGGAGCTCATCTTCGACATGGGCACCGCCATCGGCGTCAACGTGGACCGCGCCCGCGGCACCGAGCTGATGTTCCGCCTGCCGGAGCACTTCGCCGCCGCCGGCGACCTGCCCTCCTACAAGCGCATGGAGGCGGAGCTGCGGGACATCCGCAAGTTCGTCGCCGACGACCAGGCCGCCCTCGAGCGCTTCGAGGAGCTCGTAGCCGACCTGTGCGAGCGTTATGCCGGCCGCGCCGCGATCCGCGAGATCCTTGAGCGGATCTAGCCTCTACACTGTCTGGACTATGACGAAGCGCTCGATCCGCACCCGCCGCCCCAGCACGGTCCCCGTTGCTAGCCGCGACCGGGAGAGGGCCGAGCGCGCCGCCCAGCGCCGGCAGCGCGGGCGAGCCATCGCCTTTCCCAAGCAGGACATGGCCAGCGTGGTGATCCTCATCGCCGTGCTCATCCTCGTGCTGCTGGCCATCGCGGCGCCGCTGCGCAACTTCTACGAGGGCCGCGCCGAGATCGCCCGCGCCAACGAGTCCATCGCTCGCCTGGAGGCGCAGAAGCTGGCGCTGGAGAGCGACATCGCCATGTACGACGACGAGGCCTTTCTCAAGCAAGAGGCCCGCCGCCGCCTGGGCGTGATGGAGGAGGGCGAAACCGCCTGGCGGATCATCGACCCCCGCATGACCGCCTCCGAGGCCATCACCACCGGCAAGGACGACATCCCCGACACCCGCACCTGGCCGGTAGTGATGTGGGACTCCCTGCGCGAGGTCCCGGGGGCGGAGCTTCCGCCTATCGACGACGCTCCGCCCGCCCCCGCTCCGGAGGGGCCTGCATCTCACCCTGACGCGCCCGAAGCGCCGGCGGTACCGGAGGCCCCGGCACCGGAAGCTCCCGCGCCAGCGCAGTAAGCAGCGTGTGGGACAATGGCCCGCATGCACACTCCTCCCACTGACGAACAACTCGCCATCGTTGCCGAGCAGCTCGGCCGCACTCCACGCGGCGTGCTCGCGATCGCGTACACCACCCCGGACAACCAGCCGGCGGTGGTGAAGACCGCGCCCAAGCTTGACGACGGCACCCCGTTTCCCACCCTCTACTACCTCACCGACCCCCGCCTCACCGCCGAGGCGTCCCGCCTCGAGGTTGCGCAGGTAATGAAGTGGATGGAAAACCGCCTTAACGCGGACAGTAACGAGGGCGACGACCTTCGCGCCGATTACCTCGCTGCCCACGAGCACTTCCTCGCCGAGCGCAATGCCATCGAGGACCTGGGCACCGACTTCTCCGGTGGCGGAATGCCGGAGCGCGTGAAGTGCCTCCACGTTCTCATCGCCTACGCGCTCGCCGAAGGCCCGGAGCGCGTCCGCTTCGGCACCGAGGCAGTCGCTCTCGCCGCCGAGCACGGTGACCTCCGTGGCACCGCCATTCCCGCCGACTGGCCCACGCTCGAAGATCTCGGCATCACGCTCGCGGAAGCAGGGGAGGGGCTGGCATGACGCGCGTCGCGGCCGTGGACTGCGGCACCAACTCCATCCGCCTTCTCGTCTCCGAGCGGAGCTCCGAGGGGATGCCCGCCGAGCTGACGCGGCAGAACACGATCATCAGGCTCGGGCAGGGCGTGGACGAGACGGGGCGGCTCAACCCCGAGGCGATCGAGCGCACCCGCAAGGCACTCGCGGGATACGTCGAGACGATGCAGCGCCTCGGCGTGGAGAAGGTGCGCATGGTGGCCACCTCCGCCACGCGCGACGCGGCGAACAGGGAGGACTTCTTCTCCATGACGGCCGAACTGCTGGGGCGCGTCCAGCCCGGGGCGCGCGGAGGTGATCAGCGGCGAGGAGGAGGCGGCGCTGTCGTTCGCGGGGGCGACGGCGGACATCGATCCCGACCGCGGGCCGTTCTGCGTGGTGGACTTGGGGGGAGGGTCGACGGAGTTTGTCGTCGGTAAGCAGGCTGTTTCCACGCAGATGGGCTGCGTACGCCTGACCGAGCGTTTCATGCGCTCGGACCCGCCGACGGCCGCAGAGACCCACGCGCGCGCGCCTACGTGCGCGACACGCTGCGCGAGGTTGCCCCACTGGTCGCGTCGGCGCGCACGCTCGTCGGCTGCGCCGGCACCTTCACCACCCTCTCCGCGCTCACGCAGGGGCTGGATAGCTACGACCCCGCGAGGATCCACATGTCGGAGCTGCTTTTCGACGAGCTCACAGCCACCACCTCAGCCCTGCGCGCCCAAACCGCGGAGCAGCGCCGCGCGAACCCCGTCGTCCACCCGGGCCGCGCCGACGTGATCGCGGCCGGCTCTGTGATCGTGGAGGAGATCGTGGACCTCGCCCGCGAGAGCGCCGGGCTGGGCAGCGTGGTGATCAGCGAGAAGGACATTCTCGACGGGATCGTCGCCGGCCTGGCCTAGTCCTCGTCGGGCTCGAGAATCTGGTCCTGGCCCTTGCCGCGCTTTAGGTTCCTGACCTCGCGCATGCGCGGCTCCGGGTCGAGCTTGTTCGCAATCGCCTTGCGCCCCGAACGCACCACCTGCTGGGTGATGGGGGAGTTGGCCACGGCCCGGGTGGCATCGACAATCTGGTGGTAGCGCTTCCTGCCTGCCTTCGTGCCGAACACGTACCCGGCGGCGGCGCCGACAACGAACTGAATCATGCGCACCATCGTACCTAACGCGCGCTTATCCACGTCCCTCTGGCGGGGTTCATTGTGGGGCCAGCGGGGCTCGAACCCGCGACCAGCGGATTATGAGTCCGCGGCTCTAACCGACTGAGCTATAGCCCCTTAGTTGCAGCATTCGCATCATATCGTCCCTGCATTGGTTCGAAGAAATTGTTGCGGAATGTTGTGTGGTGGATAAGATGCGGATTTTGTTTGCGCAGGTAAGAGGGCGATTTGGTGATGGCGTGAGATGGTCGCTATAGTAAAGCACCGTTGCAAGGGATTGCGACAAAACATTCCTCCATAGCTCAGTTGGCAGAGCATTCGACTGTTAATCGAAGGGTCACTGGTTCGAGCCCAGTTGGAGGAGCAGCAAAAGCCCGGGAAGAAATTCCCGGGCTTTGGTTCGTTCTACGGTGGTCATCTGTATAGGGACGTAACCATTAGAAAGTCTTGATCCTCGCTTCCTGCATTCAGTAAAGCCCCCGCCTAGGGGTATATGCAGTGGCCCACGGAGATGCTTTTCGGCCTGTCGTAACCCGTGACGGTCGTTTTAAGGTCCAAATCGCAGCGCACACTGCGTTCTAGTAGCGAGTCCGTCGAGAGCCGGAAACGAGATTTCGCGAGGACCTACAATGAGCCGTGGCATAGTTCGCTGCCCCGAATGTCTTCGACGGTTCCGGGGCCCGCATTTACATGACGCCGCTTGAGGCGGCGAGTGCGAAATCGGTAATGGCCCTGTGTACCACCTCAGTTCCCCGCGCTTATAGTTTGGTTGCTGTAGACATATGTTCCGTAGCCGTACCCTGCAGCATCCCCCTGGGTCATCCGGGTTACAACAATTCCTCGAACGTTAACCCCCGCCTGGTCTAGAGCAGAAATGGCGCCCGTCAGCTCGGATTTTTTCGTCATACCTGCGGCCACCACCATTAGAGCACCTTCCGTATGGTGCCCGATCACTGCAGCGTCGGTGACGGCAAGTATGGGAGGAGCATCAAAGATGACGTAGTCGAAAGTTTCCCTCAAAGTGGAGACTAGTCTTTTCATTTCATTCGAGCCGAGGAGCTCGCTCGGGTTCGGTGGAATCTTTCCTGCTGATAGAAAGTAAAGCGTAGAACGCCCCCATCTCTCTAGAACGTCTTCGAGGTCCGCCCGTCCGACCAGAAGGTCGGAGAGGCCGGAGCTGCTTTCAACCCCGAGATACTCGTGCACCTTTGGGAGCCTCAAATCGGCTTCGATTAAAACGACACGGGCACCAGCTTCCGCCAGGGACAACGCCATGTTCACCGAAGTAACGGATTTTCCCTCTCCTGGGTTTGCAGAACTAACTACGTAACACCCTGTCTCGTTATCCGTGTTTAAGAATCGTAGATTAGTTCGCAGGGCGCGGAACGACTCCGCTCGCGGGCTTGCTGGGTTAGCGTGTACGGTTAGTGGGTTTTCTTCCACCGTGGGATCATCTAAGATGCCCCCCAGCAGTGGCACCACCGTGGATTCCTGAACATCGGCGAGTGATCGAATTCGACCATCGAACGTAAATCGGAGTAAAGCAAGGCCAATACCGCTTAGTAAACCGATAACCAATCCGCTGAGGATGTCTAGTACGGGCTTGGGGTTTTCAGGTGTTGAGGGCGCAGAAGCTACGTCAGTTGTCGTCAAATGCACTAGTCGCTGGCCGTTCGGGCCCTTGCTCTCGAGCTTTTCAGAGACTAGGCCTTTGAGAATGTCTGCCACGGAGTTCGCGATTTCCGCCGCGCGAGCTGGATCGGTGTCTTCGACAGAAAGATCGATCGAAGAACTTCCTTGAGGACAATAGACGTGCAATCGCTCCGCTAGTTCTGCTGAATCGACATCGAGATCCAACTGGTCGACCACCGGATCCAGAACGATTCCAGTGGAAACCATCTCCACGTAGCTATTGGCGATTTGGGAGGAATACGTTGCTCCCTGGGCCAGTTCGTTAGTGCTTGCGCCTCCAGAAGACGCAGTGACGTAAAGTTGAGTCTTCGCTACGTACGTGGCGGGGGTGAAAAAAGCCAATCCGGCTGCTGAAAGCCCTCCTAATAGGGTTAATGTCAAAATCAGCGTCAGGTTAATCGTGGCAATCCTTGACACCCGTCGAAAATGCATATTTATCTATCCCGTTACTGGATCTGAGCGGGCTGGCGGGCCTCGCTAGCATGCGCTGGAAATGCTGGAAATTACTACAACGTCAGTTTACGTCCGCTTGTCTGATCATCTGGTTTTGTGGTCTGTGCTTCAGAGAGATAGTCGGCGGGGACGTGTTCTTGGTTGTAGATTTCGAAGTTTCCTGGCCACCTCGCCAGGTCTCGCCTGGGTTCGCACAGCAAATCCCGATTATCAGAAGGATTGCCAAAGGCTTGAAGTTGTAAAATCCCGAGAAAAACATGCCTGCTGTTAGATAAGTGGCGATGAGATAGCACCATGAGGTTCCCCACGTAAACCAGATAAACCTCACGAAGACTACAGCCACAGCGAGCGCAACTATAAGGCCTGAGCATACAAGGGTTTCTAGAAAAAAATTATGAGGGGGCATTGTGGGGTAATTCGCGTAGCCTCGTCCGAACAGGAAATAGCGAGGGTACTGGGTCCAAAGTTCGTAGCCAGCTGTATACGTTTCAAAACGCCCGTTTGCAGACCAAAGGCTTGCCGATTTGAAGCGCGAGGAATCCGTGACCTTATTGAAAAGCCAAATAACGAAAGCAGATGCTGGAATCAAGAGCAAAACATTGCCGACGCGGTTCACCCCGCGGGGCGGGAACAGCAAGATAATGGCAAGTCCGATGGCACCTGCTACAAAGCCGGTACGTGAGGAGTTGATTACGATAGAAATTCCGCTGAGTACAGGTAGGGTTACCGCCGCAAGTTTTCTTCCCGTACGCCACAGAACCGGTCCCAGGGGTAGGCCGATCGAAAGCAGCGCTGAGAGTGCGCTGTACGCCGGAATCAAGAGGTCGTAGGAAACTCGATTTTGGAAGAAAGCAATGTGGCCGAGCGACAGCCCGAACCGGGTTGCCAGAAGCCATTGAACGACTACAGCCGTTCCCGATGCCGCAATGGCGCCAGCGACGGCGAAGAGCAGGTGGTCCTGCTCGCCTCGCGTCACCAGCGACTCACGGTGTTTCCGCGCGATCAAGGCGACGCTAGGCGGAAGAATGAGGAGAGCAATTTGCGTGGAATAGTAAACTTCGCGAACGCCACCATTGCTTTGGAGTGTCGTCACGACTGTGCCCAGAACAAATACAACCAAAAGGTAAAGATCAAGAGCTCCGAAATCGAACCTGCGACGGGCTAGCTGAACCGCTACCACTAAAAAAAAGCGAAGTCCACGAACCCATAACTGGAAGGCCAGGAAGTACAGGAGCCATAAAGAGCGGCATGCTTATCGCCAGCAGTTTCAAATTCCGGTAAAGGGGGGAACCATCAGCACGGAGATGGATCATGGCTGTAATGGCACAGAAAACGCTGAAGCCAGCGTAGGGGTTAAAGAGGTAGGCTATCGTCGCGGTCAACGCGTAGAAAAATGCTGACATAGTTACTACCTTTCCCTCTGCCCGTCGAGACTCGGTCGCACGGGGCTCGTTCGGGCAGTCAGTGTAATCCTACAGTGTGACGGGATCCCCTCCGGTCATAATCTGACAATGGAGTAAGTTTCGTCGCCCACTGCGAAGTGTGGCCACCAAACTGCGGTTTTCGAGGTACAGGCGGTCGGCTGCTTGGAAAGTCGGGGGCTAGGGAGTGGTGCAACGGGCACCCCGTCCGGCCTGAAAAATCAGTATACTTCGGTATACAGGTTACAGATTTCCTTTTCCAAGTTGGTTCCGGTTCAGCACTGTCGGTGAACTTTGTTGAGTTGATCTCGTGCTGGATCTGTATCTCATCACTAGGTGGGCGCGATGGACCTAGAAGCATCCGAGCCCGGCCATAGTGTGGGTTGCCCCGTCGAAGCAGGTGTCGTGCCTTTGAACCGGCGTAGATTCAAACGAATCTAATTGGCCGGTAACTCACCGACCTCACTGAACGGCAGTTCTTCTTCGTGACCGGGGAAGCGCCGCATGAGACCTCGGCAGATCGCCGGGAATTGGCGAAATGGGCACTTTTAATTCCACCTTGGAGCCCTTAAACCGAGCGTATGAGTTCCGTGGGAGCTGTTGAAAGAACCTGTCGAGACCTTCTCGGCCCAAATGAGACGTAGACTACCCGAATTTTGGTGCGCAAACAGGGCCGAACTAATGGCACAATACACCGATGGATATCCTGAGTCAGTTGACTTCGGTCGGTGACGGTGCGGCGGAAGGGTCGCCTATCTGTGCCTAAGCTGGGCAACTGTAGCTAGTGAAATTGAGAGGGTGCTCCATGGGGCTTAGAGAATATTTGGAAGTGCTTGCGAAACGGTGGCCTATCATCGTGATTGCTGCGGTCTTGGGATGTGGCGCGGGTTTCGGTGCGTCTATGGCGACTACGCCCCTCTACCAGTCCAAGACGCAGCTCTATGTTTCGGTGCGCAGTGCGCAGGGGACGACGGGTGAGTTGGCGCAGGGAGCTACTTACTCGCGCCAAATAGTTAACAGCTACGTGGATGTGGTGCCTACGGGTATCGTTCTGCAACCGGTAATCGATTCACTCGGGTTGGATGACTCTGTCCAAAGCCTCTCAAGTAAGCTCACCGTCTCGTCACCGAGCGAAACAGCTTTGATCGACATTGTGGCTCGCGACAGCTCACCAGAAGATGCCGCCCGTATCGCGGAAGCGGTAGGCGAGTCCTTCAAACGGGTTGTGCAGGAAGAACTCGAACCAAATGCCGTCGATGGACAAAGCCGGGTGAATCTCACCACCACCCAGGCTGCAAAGATCCCTTCGGCGCCTTTTAAGCCAAACACCGTAGAAAACACCCTCGTCGGGCTGCTCTTGGGCCTTGTCCTCGGTGTCGGTGCGATTGCTCTACGCGAGTCTCTAGATACCAGAATCCGCACCGTCCAGGAGGCGGAAGATGTGACGGGACTCCCCATAATGGGCGGCATCATCGATGACCCTAACGCAAACAAAAATCCGTTGACGATGCAAACGAAACCGCGCAGCCCTCGGGCAGAGTCGTACAGGTCTCTGAGGACGAATCTGCAGTTTCTAGACTTCGACGGGAGCACTTCGACCTTCGTCGTTACCTCTGCTAACCCAGCCGAAGGAAAGTCCACCACCTCGCTCAATTTGGCCCTCGCGATAGCGGAGACGGGATCTAAAGTTGCGCTTATCGAGGGGGATCTTCGCTTGCCAACGCTGCACAAGCACCTCAATGTCGAAGGCGGCGCGGG
The DNA here is from genome assembly GCA_014490595.1 of Corynebacterium wankanglinii. GTDB lineage: Bacteria > Actinomycetota > Actinomycetes > Mycobacteriales > Mycobacteriaceae > Corynebacterium > Corynebacterium wankanglinii. The sequence continues at coordinate 1,775,655 of CP061031.1, read as the reverse complement.
TCTGACAGATTATCTGGTGGGACGGGCCGATCTAGAGGATGTGCTCGAGCAGTGGGGAAGAACCAACATGTTCTTCCTGCCAGCAGGCCGCATTCCCCCGAACCCGAGTGAGCTCTTGGGATCGGTTCAAATGCGCGAGCTCCTGGGAACCCTCCGCCAGGAGTTCGATACGATCATCATCGACGCGCCGCCAATTCTCTCGGTCACGGATGCAGCGGTAGTCGGCCGCGGTGAGGCCCACCATCTACTCGTTATAGCGGCAGGATCTACCAGGAAACCGGAGGCGACGGCCGCGATTGATGCGCTGACACAGGCCAAGGCGCGGATAGCGGGCCTTGTCGTCACGATGCTTCCCCAGAAGGCGTTGAGCCGGTACGGTTACGGAAACTACGGGCCCACCACTTCGAAGGACGACAGCGAATGACGAAGCAATTCAAGATCTTGACGGTATGCACCGGGAATGTCTGTCGTTCTCCTCAAGCTGAAATCCTGCTAAAGGATGCTCTCCCCGCTGAAGAAATCTATGTCGCCTCAGCCGGCACCCAGGCCCTGGTGGGATCCCACATGCCAGCGATGGCGCAAGAAGCCATAGGAAAGGCCAATTCGGATCAGCACGTGGGCCGGCAGCTTACCCCAGAAATGATCGAAAGATCAGATCTCATTCTGGGTATGGCAAGAGAACACCGCAGGGCTGTTGTTGAGCTTTGCCCTAGGGCCAGAAAACGGACTTTCACTCTGCGGGAGCTCGCCATGCTGGTTGAAGTAACTCCCGACCGATACGTCGCTGAGGCCCTTAACGCCTCTCCAGATGCCCGAGAGAAGATGATTTCTGCTATCGAAGCGGTGAGGTTGAGTAAGAATTTACTGACGACATCATTGGCTGACGAAGATCTGGACATCATCGACCCATACGGAGCCACCCGTGACGTTTACAACACGTCATACCACCAGGTGGCAAAGGCGACGGCGGCCGTCGCCTCCTTATTACAGCGCGCTGCTGAGTAGAGCATCAGTCCTAGGGGAGAAACAGGTTGGCCTGTTTCTCCCCTAGGACTGTCGAGCTTGAGGTCGGTTGAACGTATGGGGCAAAAGCTGGACATTTGCTGTTAGTCGCTCGCATAATTCATGTATGGGGTATAGTTTTTTCGTTATTAGATGATTTCTAGCGAAGGTGTCATGGTCGCGTATGCGAAACGAATGGATTGGGAAAACGCCGCTATTGCTCCGGAGTCCGTACCTCGGGTTCGGGAAACGACTAGTAGATATCGGTGTTTCCGTACTTGTTCTACTCGTCACGGCACCTTTGCTGCTAATCATTGCGCTCGCTATCAAACTGGATTCACCCGGTCCGGTCCTGTTTCGCCAGAATCGAACAGGTAAAGACGGAGAAACGTTCAAAATCTGCAAATTTCGCAGCATGGGGCGTAACAACAACGTTTACGATGTGTCTACTGCGGATCAGGTGACCCGCGTTGGCGCCTGGCTGCGGCGTACTTCTCTCGATGAGTTGCCCCAGCTTCTCAACGTGCTTCGGGGGGACATGTCACTTATCGGCCCTAGGCCCTGGATACCCGACTATCACGCCGTAATGAACTCAAATCAGCGACGTCGCTTCGATGTCCGCCCGGGAATAACCGGTCTTGCTCAGGCGCAGGGTCGAAACGCAATTTCGATTTTTCAAAAGATCGAGTGGGATTTGCGCTACGTGGAGTCGGTTTCTTTGAGAACCGACTTAAACATCATCGTGAGGACGCTCCGAATGATCGGGGACGATTCCATCCTTGACATTGGGAAAGAGGGGATTAACGCCGAAATCCACCAGCTATCGAAGCAGAACGGCATTGGAAGTGTGCCCTCGTTTGACGATGACTTGGGCGCAGCAAACGATGTGGGGGCAGTGTAGATGAAAGTAGTAATCGCGGTGACAACCGACCACGCCGTGCAATACCATGCGGATCTCGCGAGGTACATGTCTGATAATGGCTGGGACGTAACCTTCATTTCCAGCGGTGGAGATTCTCTTGATTCCCTCGGTGAGGACGTTGCGGTGGAACACATCCCTATGGAACGCAATCCATCGCCGTTAAAGGACCTCGGGAGCTTGTTCAAGTGGATACGCGTTCTCTACAGAATCAGGCCGGATATCGTCATATCAGGTACGCCCAAGGCCGGCCTGTTGGGTATGATGTCATCGCGTCTTCTTCGTGTACCGAACCGGATCTATTGGCTGCACGGCCTGCGCCTAGAAACCGCCTCAGGAAAAATGCGCACGCTGCTTGAATTGATCGAGCGATTCGTGATCGCGTCTGCAACGACGACAGTTGCGGTGAGCCCCTCTCTCCGAAACTTAGTACTTTCGATGGGCTTGGCAAAAGAATCGGACATATCCGTTATCGGAAGTGGCAGTACGCAGGGAGTGGACACGCTGCGCTTTGCTCCCACCAACGATGACGCGGAACGAGCCGCTGAAAAAGCACGGTGGGGATTGGATCCCAACCTGTTGACCATCGGTTTCGTCGGGCGGTTGACCAAGGATAAGGGAATAGAGGAGCTGTGTGAAGCCAGCGTTTCGCTACTCGAAAAAGCTAGCAACTTCCAAGTGTTCCTCGTGGGGCCGCTGGAAGACGCAGCCGGTGAACGCGTTATCGCCGAGATGGAGGCTCGCGGTGTCCCGTTCGTCGCGCCAGGAAAGATTGACGATACCTCGGCGGCGTTCAAGGCGATGGACATCTTTTGCTTGCCTTCTTATCGTGAAGGGCTACCGAACGTGGTTCTCGAGGCATTTGCTTCTGGACTTCCCGTTGTTGCTACTTCGGTGACTGGGAATACCGATCTCATTGATCCGGGGGAGAATGGTCTGCTCGTGGAGGCGAGAGATTCAGAAGCGCTGCGAGGAGCGCTTGACGCGGTCATACGCGATCCGAATCTGAGGACGGAGCTTGGGTCTCGAGCGCTTGTGACCGCTCGCTCCGAATTTGATGTCCAACACGTCATTTCCGAGCAATTGCGATTCCTTAAAGCCGTCAGTAGCCGAGCAAATGAGTCGACGCACTGAGGCAAATAAGCATGGACACGTAACTCAAGTTCGCATCACCTGCCGGTAGCTTCTGAGGGCATAATCGTGGGTGATGTCTCCCTGTTTCGCGCAGGGCTTCGGGCGTGACCATCGGCTTGTATACCGCTGCAAAGAACGGAAGGTCTGTTACGTGAAAATTGTGCATATAATTAACTCATTGGAGACGGGGGGAGCCGAAACACTCGTCGCTAATTTGGCGCTCGCTGCTAAGGAGGCGGGAGACGAATGCGAGATTGTGACGCTGCGCTCTGCAGGCGGAGTTCCTTTGAGGCGCGCCGAGAAACACGGCCTGAAAGTTACAGCAATTGCGTCTTCACTATGGGATCCGCGGATCCCGGTTCGCCTGCGGTCAATGACGCGAGATGCAGACGTGGTGCATGTGCATCTTTTTCCCGCGCTTTACTGGGCGACCGCGATCGCCAAACCTCTTCTGTTCACCGAGCACAGCACCTCGAATCGACGTATGGAAAACCCAGCATTCAGAGTTGCTGAGAGGTTCGTCTATGCTCGCTACAACGGTTTTTTCGCCATTAGCGATGGCGTGGCGGCTTCACTTTCTCGCTACCTTGAATTCCTAGGCTTGTGCAAACCTGTTGTGACCGCCCCGAATGGGATCAGCTCGGATTTCCTCACCGAAAATGGAGCGCGTGCTGCGGGGCAACGTCGTATTGCGTTCGTGGGATCGTTGAAAGAAGTGAAGCGTGTTGATCTGGCGATTCGTGCAGTTGCTCGTTTGAAAGACGCGAGACTGCAGATCGCTGGCGACGGGCCCCTTGCAGCCTCCCTCGTAGAGCTATCGCACGATCTGGGCGTCGCGTCGAGAGTTGAATTCCTAGGGGAGGTAGATGACGTTAAGTCTGTACTTCTACAGAATGATGTGCTGTTGTCGACCTCTGAGTTCGAAGGATTCAGTCTGGTTGCAGCTGAGGCACAGGCGACGGGTGTGCCCGTGGTCGGGCCGGACGTCGCCGGGTTTAACGAGGTGGTTTTGGATGGCGAAACGGGCGTCCTGTTCTCGGACCGCACCCCGGAGGGCATAGCGAGAGCGGTGAACGAGGTACTAACGCTTGAGGCCTACCCGAGATTCTCGGCCAATGCCGTAGCCCACGCTCGAAAATTCTCTATTGAGAACTCGTACCTCATTCAACGGAAACAATACTTGGCCCTGGTTCACGAATCGAAAAAAGCGTAAAGACCACTCGTGCTCTGTCGCCATTCCGACGTTTTGCGTATGGAGTGAGCGCAAGGCACTTCCGGGCTTTGGTTAGATCCCGCCCGGGCTACGTCTAAGGGAAGATCGCAGCGTCATCAAAAAGCGTGGCAGCAGCGGATGGACAAAGCTTGCCGCGGCGAGCAACCGATACTCGTAGCGAGAATCGGGATCTTTCACTACCACCTTTCGCGTGCGCTCGATATTGCTAATCAGTTTCCCGGTTAGGCTCGACCCACGTTTATGGTTCTTCATGAAGTCTGTCTCTAACGTTGCGAACATGGATTCGGCGAAAATGCGGTTGTCGAGTGCGTTCCTCAGCTCTGGAAGCTCTGATTTCTGCTCTTCCAGGTAGCACAAGAGCTTAACGTGGCTCTCAGCACTGGCGTTTCTGATCGAGCTGCTGGCATGGAGCCGGTATGCGTACAGTCGCGAGGCTTCGCTGACAATACCTTCGGCCCTTTTCACAGATTCCAAGTTCTGTATTAAATCTTCACCGATAACCACGTCACCTCGGAAATCGGATTCGGAAATAAGCACTCTTGGATAGAGTTTCGCGACGACTCCGTTGACCGATTTTTGGTACAGCAGGCTCGAAAGGGCGCTTAACCGATCTTGACGTGAATTGGGGCCGGATGAGACGCTGAAGGCAGGTCGTTCCCCATCTTGGTAGGGGCATATCTCAGAGCTAACAATGTGCCCCGGTGGACAATCATTTGAGGCTGCAAGCAACGTCTCCAAGAACTCGGGGTGAATGATGTCATCAGCGTCAATAAAGCAAACATATCGCCTAGTCGCAGCGCGGGCACCTGTAGCACGTGCGCCAGCGGCACCGCTATTCGGTTGATCTACGACTTTAAAGCGCGAGTCGTTTGCGGCGGTTTCCTTACAGATCTCCAAGCTTGAGTCGGTAGAGCCATCGTTTACAAGTAGGCATTCGAAGTCGTTCAGCGTTTGTCGTTGGATGTTACTGAGACATTCACCCAAAAATTGGCTGCGTTGTAAACAGGTATCACGATCGATATCATTGCTCACCTCTGAAGATGTGAAAATCTGGCTGAAGCGGTGTTGCGGCGGCTTCAGGGCTAGTCGTGCAATAACCTACCGTCGCTCGAGGACTGCGTCGAGCGCGAGAAAGTGCTCCTCGGCGCGGTTCCGCAGCGATGCTATTTCCGAACTAGTTAATCGAGCTTGGTGGTCTTCCGTCAGCACACCTAGCCCACATTCCTGTAACGGAGTGACCGGGCACTCGATTCCGGCCATTCTTAAAGCTCGGGGAGTCTTCGAGCTGTAGGAAAGGGGAGGACGGCTGCACCACTAAGCAGACCGAGAATGTTGGCGTGGAAGCGAGAGCCAATCACCAAATCAGCGGCACCGATAGTCCGGAGCGCCTCTGCAATGTCCCCGTCGTAGCAATAAACGGACAATTGGTCACAGGGAACGAGACCACTCGCGTCTAGAAGATGTTCGATACCCGTCTCATCGCCCTCTTTGGAACAGAAGGACATCAGGGTAACGTTGCGGTTCTCCGCCAGGAGCTGTTTGACCATTTCTGACAGCCCCTGGAAGTACGAATTACCAATTTCCTCTCCGAATCTGTATCCATCGACTACCGAAATGAGGGCAGAACCTTCGATGCGATCAGTCTGGAATTCGTCCATCTCGAGAGCGAATACGAGATCGGGGAGAAGACGGACGTTCGGGGCCCTGTCGAAGAATTCCAACGTTGCTTCGTCGCGGACGGTCACGTCGACGCAGCTACGTGCGATCTCTCGGATCGCAGATTTGAAAGCTTCCGGCCCCTCGTCGGTGATATTGCACCCGAGCACGTATACGGGCCGGTTTAGTCCTAGGTAAAAGTCTCTCTCTCGCTCCCAAAAATCCAAATTATTTTGGTACATAAAAATTGAACCGCCGGCGACGGCAAAGATGTCCTGCTGGCGGATAGTTTTGGCCCGGAAGTGATCTTTCCAGCGGGGAAGCAATCTATTGAGGATCTTAAATAGGAGCTCGCCGACTGCGGACCTCGATGGAATCACGTTTGGTACCCCGGAGAACGAGCTTTTGTGAGTCAAGCGCGAGACATGAAAGGTGTTGGTGTACCGCTGACTAAGGATGAAGGCGAAGAGGTCATCACCGAGGTTGGTGGCAGGGTAGGTCTGCAAATTCACTTCGACCTGTCTCATAAAAGAACCTTTCGGAGGCGATGAGCAGCACCTCTGCTACTGGTGCTTTTGGGCAGCGTGAGAGTCCCACTTATGACAAGCATTCAAGCCGAACGCCCAAAGAAGAATATCACTCGTAGCCAGCGTGAAATAGAGGACTCCAACAGCGTGGAGAAAAGGCAGATCGAAGGCAGCGATAACCGCAATAGAGAGCGCGATCAAGATAATTCTAATCACGGTGAGCATGAACAAGACTCGGGCGTAGGCCAATGACCTGAATATTCCTTTGATAGGCGTGATAGCCAATCTTGTTCCAGCGGCAAACGCTATCAACTGCAAAATCGGGATTGCGGCGTTCCAATCTGAACCCAGAATATAGGGCAGTAGTGGCGGCGCTAGAAACCAAATTGAGACGCTGAATAGGGCCCCGAGGGCCCAGTAGGCCTTTGAGTGCCTGAGATAGGTGCGTTTTAGGGTGCGAGCGTCGGATCTGAGCTTCTGTGAAACCTCGCCGTCAAAAGTGGAGGCACCTGCAAACGCTATCAATGCTATCGGGCCGGCGACTAAGCGCTCGGCCATCCCCAACTGTCCAGTTTCGGAAAGTGAAAAGAACAAACCCGAGACATACAGCGGTGCTTGAAGCGCCAACTGGTCGAAAACATTGGCTGGGGCGAAGATTACTGGGTACCGCCAGTGAGTCTTGATTGTCGTTAATGGCGCAGCACTCCGGAACAAAGGCACAAACGGGAGTAGGTAGCGAATGAGCACCAAGACACCGATTAGCGATCCGAGAAGTGAGCCAATTATCAGTCCATTGGCCCAGGTAAACCAGTTCAACGCGCCGATTGTGATCTGGGAGAGCGCGATAGTTGAGGACTGAACGCTGTTTCGAACACCCAGGCTGGAGTAGTGCCGATTACGAACTGCAATTTGGTTTAAAAGTCGGGTGCAGCAGTTTAGAAAAAGTTGGGATGACAAGGCAGCTGCGAGGAACGCAGGCGACGAATCGGAATCGCGGAAAATTCCGGGATTCATCCAAAGCACCCAGAAAGCAAGGAAGGAAAGAATTGCGCTTGCTAAGAACCCGGTAAGTATCAGGGAAGCTAGGTCTGCTCTAGAACCTGGCCTGATGATGGCTTGGTCGAGCCCGAGGGTCGAAACCGGCGCGAGCATGCCCGCGATAGCGAGGACCAAGGCAAATGTGCCGAATTCGGTAGGAGAATAAAATCTCGCGATGATCGGCACAGCTAGGATCGAGACGACTTGGCCCATCCCGCTGCCGAGAAAAATTCCGAGGAACCCTTTGCGTCCGCCTGAAGGGTTTCGTGGCATCACATATCTCCCGGCTGTCTTTGTGGGGCTACCGCTGGCACAAGCGGTGCGCCAGCTTCGTAGAAGTATATCCCGCAGCAAATGTCCTCTTTCGACTACGGCATATAGTCCGAGGAAGAAACACTCGGTAGGGGTAATCCGCAAGTGGACGCTAGCCCCTACGCCTCCGCCGGCTACGATCGTTTCTCTGCTAGAGATGAATGTGATCCGTTAATGGACACCAACTAAAGGTACGATTACCACCGTCTATTTTCTTCGAGTTGCGAGGTTTTGAGAACTGTTGTTACTGGCGGTGCCGGTTTTATTGGCTCGCACCTTGTCGACCTCCTGGTGGGGGACGGGCACCAGGTCACGGTCATCGACAACCTAAGTTCAGGGCGCACTGAGAACATTGCCAGCCACCTTGAATCTGGTGCAGTCGAACTTCTCGAGCAAGACATTCGTGACGCAGATTTCGAAGCGATCTTCCGTCGCGTCGAACCTGAGGTGGTTTTCCATCTGGCAGCGCAGATTGATGTGCGACGCTCCGTTGAGGACCCGCTTCTTGATGCCGAGATGAACGTCACCGCGACTATCCGTCTTGCGGAGGCTGCTCGGCGTACGGGGGTGCGTCGAGTGGTGCACACGTCTTCCGGTGGTTCGATTTACGGTGAGCCTGAGCAGCTGCCGGCTACGGAGCAGTTGCACGTTGACCCGAAGTCGCCGTATGCGGCGTCGAAGGTCGCTGGTGAGCTGTACTTGAACGTGTACCGCCAGCTCTACGGTTTGGAAACGAGCTTCATTGCGCCCGCGAATGTTTACGGTCCCCGGCAGAACCCATTCGGAGAGGCCGGAGTGGTCGCGATCTTCTCGCGGAACTTGCTCGACGGCAATCCTACCTGTGTGTTTGGTGGGGGCACGAACACGCGTGACTACGTTTACGTGGGGGATGTGGCTCGTGCTTTTTACCTTGCCTCTGCGGAGGCCGGTGATGGTGAACGCTTCAACATCGGTGCTGGCGTGGAGACGACTGACCGGGCACTCCACACTGCGGTGGCGAAAGCTGTCGGCGCGCCGGATGAACCAAACGATGAGCCCGCTCGTCTGGGCGATGTCGCTCGCTCTTCGCTGAGCTACGAGAAGGCAGAGCGAGTGCTTGGGTGGACGCCGCTGGTGCCCTTGGATGAGGGCGTGGCGCGCACGGTGGAGTACTTCCGTAACGAACCGGGCCGCGAATAGCTCCGCTGGCGCCATGCGTGACCAATTTATGGTTAAGTCCGCGTAGGTGGTGTATGAGTTCCTCCGAATCGTCAGTGATCTGTTAGCAGGGATCGGGTCCGGCACGGACCTGGGTGTGGTTGGTCATTACGTTGCAATCTCCTTGCCTGCCGGGGTGGTGGTGTCGGCGTCGATGAGTTTGGCTGTGATCAACGCCTTGGTTTGCTCTCGGCTCGAAAACCAAGCCCCCGCACACAAACAATCGGGCACTCTCTCAGTATGGGGTGCCGGAATGTCTATGGTTTTCGGACACCAAAAGGCCGAACTAACGGCCCTAGAAAACGTCAGCCTGTCGGTTCTGCAGGGGAGTGGACGACGGTGATGAGGGCGTCGGGAAGCGGGAAATCTACGCTGCTCCACGTTCTTGCTGGGCTTAAGGTGCCCACCTCGGGGGTCTGGCTGGGGACAGGGAGATCGCGTGGCTCAGCGAATCCGCCCGGGCGTAGCTGCGCCGCACCGAGATCGGCGTGGTGTTCCAGGAGTTCAACCTGGTGCCCGTGCTGAACGTGCGGGATAACCTGCTGCTTCCGCTGCGCCTGGCGCACAGGAAGGTAGACCGCGGGCACTTCGATGAGGTAGTGGAGACCCTGGGCCTCGGCGGGAGGCTGCGCCGCCTGCTGCACGAGCTGTCGGGCGGGCAGCGCCAGCGCGTCGCCATCGGGCGGGCGGTGCTCGCCAGGCCGGCGGTGATGTTCGCGGACGAGCCGACCGGCAGCCTCGACACCGAGACCGGCACGGAGGTGCTTCGCTTGTTCCGGCGGCTTGTGGACGAGATGGGACAGACCCTCATGCTTACCACCCACGACGAGCGGGCGGCGTCCTTTGGCGACAAACTCATCCGGATGAAAGACGGGCGGATCGTTTCGTGATACGCCTAGCCCTCGCGCAACTTCGGCGTCGGCCAGCCCGCTACATCGGGCTCCTGCTGGCCGTGGTGGCGGCGGTGGCCCTGACCATCGCGGCCGCGGCGATCGGGCTGACCATCAGACAGACCGTCGACCGCACCTTCGCCGCCCCCTACGCCTCCGCCGGCTACGTGCAGACGGTCGAGGGTTTCGTTCCCGAGGGGCCGCCGGGCGCTGTCTTTGACAGGAGGACGTCGGCGCCGATGAGCGTGGAGGGAAACCTGTACCAGTCCATACCTATCACTGGGGTTTCCGAGGGGCCGCTGCAGTGGCGCGGCGTACTCGAGGGACGCCTGCCGCACGGCCCGGGGAGATCGCGGCCACCGGGGAGGAGCCGCCGGTGGGGTCGATACAGACGCTGCTCTTCGGCGCGCAGCAGGTGGAGGTGACGGTCGTCGGGCGCGTCACGCCGAGCGCCGCGGAGCTGCTCGTCGGGGGCGCCGGGCTCGTCGCGGACAACGTGGCAATCGCCCAGTGGCAGCCCACCGACACGCCCTCAGGGGAGGTGCGCTCGACCGGACGTTCCTCGACAGCGTCAGCGCCGCCGCGCATGTGCAGACGCTTAGCGACGACTACTTCGCGTCCCGCGACAAGTACTTCCTCCTGATCACGGCATTTACCCTGGTTGGTGGCGATCGTGGCCGCGCTGACGATCTACTCGGCGATGTCCGTGATCACGAGGTCGCGGGAGACGAAGCTGGTGAGGGCGATCGGTGGGTCGTCGATAGGCATTCTGGCGGCGGCGGTTGTCGAGGCCACCGTGCTCGGCCTCCTCGGCGCCGCCCTCGGCCTGCCCCTCGGGGTCGCGCTGGCCGGCGCCGCGCCCGCGGTGACTGAGGAGATGGGGATCCTCGTCCCCCTCGACAACGTCGGGCTGCCCGCCACGTGGCTTGCCGCCATCGGGGCCGGCGCGCTTGCGGTCACGGTGCTGTCGGCGCTGCCCGCGGCGGTGTTGTCGGTGCGCCGCAGTGCCGTCGAGAGCGCCGAGGCTTCGGGAAGCCGCGCGCTGCAGGCGGGGTACGTGGTGGTGGCGATCGTGTTCGCCGGCGCCGCGTTCGCGTTGCGCGGCGGGGGAGTGATCCGGGCGGTCGCCTCGGCGGGCCTGGCGACGCTCTCCGCCGCCGCCGCGCTCTCCGTCATCATCCCGCTGCTGCTCCGGGTGCGCGTGACCCTGCCACCGCTGGGCCTGGCGCTGGGTTACACGTCGCGGCAGTGGAACAGGTCGGCGTCGGTGATCGGGATTGTGACGGTCGCCGTCGCGCTCGTCGCCGCGGTGCTGACGGGTTCTGAGCAGCCGCGCTCCCACTTCGTCGACGCAGCCAGCAAGCAGGGGCTTGTCGACGCCACCGTGACCTCCCTCCCCCGGCGACATCGCCCCCACCCTCGCCGACGCCCAGGCCGCGACCCCGGGCGTGGCGGCGAGCCTGGTGCCCCCGCGCGTTCCGGAGGGCTTCGCCGTCGATCCCGGCTCGCCGGTGCTGCGGCGGGGCGTTCAGTCGGGCGTCGTCAGCCTAGCGAAGGGCTCCACGGTGGACACGGAGCTGCCCACGGTGAAAACCTCGAACCTGTTCACGGTTGTAGACCCCGCCCTCGTCGCCGACACCGTCGACGCGGCGCCGCGCCCCACCGTCATGCTGCGGATGGAGGGCGCGCTGGTGCAGGACCCGGCCATGCTCGACGGAGTGCGCGCCGCGGCCGCCGGCGCCGACGCGCCGGTGACGATGACCGAGTCCTTCAGCCGCCGCGCCGACACCGTCGCAATGGTGGAGCGCCTGCTTTCGATCACCTGGATGATGAGCCTCATCGCCCTCGTCATCGCGCTGGTGGGCATTGCTAACACCGTATTCCTCTCCTGGCGGGAGCGCCGCCGGGACCGCGCGCTGCTGATCACGCTCGGGCAAACACCCTTGGGGAGCGTGGGCGTGATGGCGGTTGAGCTGCTGTTTCTCGTACTGCCGGCGGCGGGTGCCGGGTGGCTTGTGGGGGAGTGGGCCGGCGAGTTTATTGCCGCAATTGCGGTGGGGTGAGGGGCAGTATAGGAGATGACTTCGTATTGCTGCGAAGTGCTCGTCGATTTTTCGCTGATGGTCAGGCAGTCTGGAAAGGGGGGGGGAGAACTGGCCTAGTATCCTCCCCCCCAAATAGCATTAGGTTTCCACCGGAAGACCGTTTTGCGTTCAAAGTGCCGGCGCTGCCAAGTAGATCGTGAACAAGGTGGAAACATCTGGGTTGATTCTTGGAGCGGTGCAACGAATTAATAGCAACAAGTTGCCCCTGTGCTCGAGCTCTTAGCCGATGCTTCGCCTGGTCCCCAACCGGCGTGCTATCTCTAGCCCATCGACGGTATGTACTCCTCGTCGATAGGCTGCCACGGGAGCGCTTCAAAAGATCCTTCCCAGATCGCTTCACTTTCATCTTGATGGAGCTCGCACCACCTAGCGAGGAACGCATGCGTTACTAGCTCCTCATCCAAGAATCCGAGAACTTCTCCCAATCTGCTGTAAAGGAGGTGTGGTTCACTGTTAGTGCGCCAAATTTCATCGACCTTTTCCCGGACAAACTTTTGCCCGTCGCTGTTACCTAGGAGGGCCACAGTTAGCAAGCTCACCGAAGTGTTTGCGGTAGAAAACGAGTCCAGAACCGCTTTGTAGATTTCCTCTTCCGGCCCGTGTTGCCCGGGCCCGTAACGGAGAGCGCGGAATGTCTGGTCGCGGAACTTCAACGACGGGTTTTCCCGCTTGTATTGCTTTTGGTCACCATCAAGGAGGCCGAGGACAGGATACTTACGATCCGGACGGGAATTTGAGGTTTCGGTGAATTTTATTACGTTGCCCTCGCCTCCGACTCCGTGTATTTCGACTTGATTCATATCCACCTTGTATGACTTTCCGTCAGCATCCTGCATCCGCAGACGGCGGAGTGTTTCTTTCGCTAATGCTTTCGAGAATTCATCCTCGGTGAATACTACACAGGAAGTAACATCCTCTCCCGTGAGTGCTCGCAAAGATGCGACATCCAAGCTCCCCTGGCTTAGTTTGCCGTTCGCTACAGACCACACAGCATCGTAGGGAAGCGGCGCCAGGGCATCATTAGAGTGCGTGGTGAACAGGATTTGTGCAGACTTGCGTCGCGCGACATCAATTAGGTACTCGACCAGCCTCTTTGTGGCGACGGGGTGTAGCCCATTTTCGATTTCTTCGATTAAGATGAGCGCTCCGTCTCCGGCCGTTTCGATCTCCTCGACAATTGAGATGATTGATGCTTCGCCGGCTCCAAAGTGAAACTGTGAATATCCGATTTTGGAGTCCTTGCTAAGGGTGCGAGCGAAAATAGCTTTGTCTGTACCGATCAGCGGCTGTGAGCTGTTCGGGTCATTCGAGACTTTGATGTAGTCTGTCGCGTCCTTTCCCAGAATGCGTTCGACTGCCTGCCGCGTCTCGGCGGTCAGCGGATTCTCGTATTTGGCTTTGAATGCCTTGCGCTGGAAGCTGCTGAGGTTCTTCTTTTCCGCAGCAGGGATAGTACGGCTGATCCCGATCAGTTTGGCTGGCCGGTTAATTGCGTTTCGATTCCATTTAGACTGCCTGTAGCTGGCGGTCATCGAGGAAGTTTTTCCTCGGGGGTGGGTTTTGCTGCGGGTGTCCGCAGGCTTTATTAATTCGTATTCGACGCTCCAATTTCGCATGGTCTCGTCGTACTTGCCAGCTTTGGCGAAAAATTGACTGGGTTTGAAAGCAGTGGAGGTTAGCGCAGCTGCGCCAAGCACGGTGGATTTTCCCGAGCCATTAGGGCCTACGATAGCCGTCACCGGGAAGTCGAATTGAATCGATGTGTCTTCCAACCCTCTCAGGCGGTTGAGGTCCATACGCTTCAAGTAATGTTCATACTTATTTTTGCTGACGCGATCGGTAAGCTCCCTAACCTGACTGTCGCGCACCTGTGAACGATAGTTCACGGTTACCTCCGTAGGTGTGTTGAACGAAAAGATGTGTAAGTATTTCGTATCACAATTAAGGTAACTGGGCTGGCAATCTGAGTAAGTTTTATTTATAAATAAATGGACAGTTTGCCGTCTATCGGTAAATCGGTAAGGGCGCATGCCGATTTTCTTGCCGACGTACCCTCAGCCCCATGCGCATCTTCACCCACGACGAAGTCCTCGCCCGCCTGAGCCCCGCCAATGCCGTCGACGCCCTCCGTCAGGCGCTGCGGGACGGCTTCGACCCGGCCACTGACCTTCCCCGCACGAAGGCGCCGCTGCACCGTGGGGAGATGCACATCCTGCCGGCGTCGCTGTCGCGCGTCAGCGGCGTGAAAATCTTGGCGATCCAGCCGGAGGACCACAACCCCACCCTCCCGCTAATCCAGGGCCAGTACCTGCTCATCGACAGCACTACGCTCACGCCCTTTTCGCTTCTCGACGGCACCGCCCTGACCACCCTGCGCACCCCCGCCGTCTCCATCGCCGGGGTGCGGGACTTCCTCACGGGTACCGCCGGGCCGCTGAAGGTGGTCATCTTCGGCACCGGGGCGCAGGGGCGCGGGCACGCCGCGACGGTGGAATCCGTGGTGGGGGCGGGGGAGGCGTCGATAAGCTTTGTCGGCCGCAGCGAGCCGCGGGACCTGGGGTATCCTTGGCTCGCGGCGGGGTCGACCGAGGCTCGTGAGGCGGTGGCGGCCGCGGATCTCGTCGTCTGCGCCACGACCGCGCGCGGGCCGATTCTTTCGCTAGCCGACGTCCGCCCCGACGCCCTCATCATCGCCGTTGGCTCTCACACCACCGACGCCCGCGAGCTCGGCTCCGACCTGATGGGCGCGTCGCACGTCATGGTCGAGGACGTGGACGCGGCGCTGCGCGAGGCCGGCGACGTCACCCTGGCCATTGCCGAAGGCGCGCTGGCGCGCTAGGACCTGATCCCCATGAAAGACGTGGTGACTGGGTCCGTCGAGCTCGAGCGAGACCGGCCGATCGTGTTCAAGACCGTCGGCATGCCGTGGGAGGACCTTGTGGTGGCCGACGCGGTGGATTGCGCCTGACGGGGGCTACGTACCCACTTGTCGCGCCCCGGAAGTTGCGATGATTTTCAGGGGTTACTCCCAGCCTGCCCGAGATGAGGATCGATGACCAGTCAGCCGTTCCCGACTGCTCCCCAGAACCCCAATGCGCCCAGCCCCTTCCAGCGGTCGAGTCCGGTTGCGCGTGTCGAGTGAACCGTTGGAGGGCGTCATCGTCGGCGCGGGTGTGCAGGGGCGGGCGCATGGGCGCACGGTTATGGATGTGTTGGAGGGGGTGCGGGAGGTGTCGGTGACGTTTATCTCGCGGAGCGTGCAGGCGGATTTGCCGCATCCGTGGGCCCCGGGCGGGGAGTGCTGCGGCCGATGAGGTGTTGGGGCGTGCCGGGTTGGTTGTGGTGGCGACGAGTGCGGGGGAACCTGTGGTCGTCGATAGGCAATTGCGTCCTGATGCGACTGTGCTTGCGGTGGGGGCGCACACGGTAGACACGCGAGAGTTGCATGAGGATGTGCTGCGCGGTGCACAGGTGATTGTGGAGGATGTGGGGCTGCGCGGCGGGCGGCCGGTGATGTGGCGATTTCGGTGGAGAAGGGGGCGTTTGCGTGCGATGACGTGGTGACGATGGCGGAGGTTATGCGCAGGGAGGTGGCGCTGGATCCGGCGCGGCGGGTGGGCAGCTACTGCTGAAGGGCAATCTGTCGCAACGCCAGCTTTACCCGCTTTGCGAAGTTGGGGCACCCTGCGCGGTGCAATGCGACATGGAGCGGGTCTTTTACGACGCCCGCTGCGAGTAATACTCAAATTGGCCCGCGACCGCGTCGATGAATCCTGGTTGGTTGGAATCGGCGACGAGATTGAAGAAATCGTCGCTTTTGATGATTTCGTATTGTTCCTCGTCGGGGCGCGAGGTGAAATGGACAGGCCGGTTATCGGTGAGGATGTAGTGCACGTTCCCCGCCACTGCAGCCGCATGAACGTGGAAATCCCCCGAATCAGTTCCGCTGAAGTCGTAGTCGCCATCTGGTGCGACAACCGTGTCGTCGATAAGAGCTTCTATCATTTGGAATCGACGCTCGATCGCGGACCCCGACCACTCGGGATGTTTCTTACGCATGGTGCGTGTCGTCTCAGATTGGATGTCGCGGCTCTATAGGATCGAAAACATGCCACGGGTGCAGTTGCGCAAATGAAAGAGCCAGTCTGTCAGAATCCGACTGGCCAAGACATTGGCATCGATGAGCACCCGTTGTGTCACGACTACGACCTTAGGTAGTGAACGGCACCAGCGAGGCTAATCGGCTAGTGGGCCGAACGATTCAAGTTCAAATGACCGAAGTCTTTCGAGCGCCTCATCCTGCTCCTTTGCTAATTGGCTCTTGAGGGAAAGCACGTCGTTTCGGTGAAAACGGGTATGTGTTCCGACCTTGAAGCTTTCGATCTTGCCGGCCCTTGCCCACTTCATCAAGGTCGGTCGCGAGATTCCCAGCACGTCCGCAGCAGAAGTGCTTGTCAGCTGTTCCGGCATTCGGGTGATCGCGACATCGCCAGACTCCGT
Source organism: Corynebacterium wankanglinii (assembly GCA_014490595.1). Classification (GTDB taxonomy): domain Bacteria; phylum Actinomycetota; class Actinomycetes; order Mycobacteriales; family Mycobacteriaceae; genus Corynebacterium; species Corynebacterium wankanglinii. The sequence goes on along the minus strand of CP061031.1, from coordinate 1,759,141 downwards.
GAGAGCTTTGATCGCTGCAAGTACGGTTGTCTGCACACGCTTGGGGAGGTCAACTTGGTTGCCATTCTTGTCGAGAACTGCGATGTCAGCGTCCTCGGGCATCCGCAGGGCTTCGAAGGCAGCCGTGTCTTCAGCGCTCAGAACAATGGTGCTTGAGGAAGGTAGCGTGGCAGTCATTTGAGCCTCCATTTACCGTGGAGATTGAAGCGTATTGGGTTTCACTTGTAAGTGTAATGGGGCTGAATCGGGTTTGCCTCTATTCGGGGAGTGGAAACGAGGGGGTGGAAATGCGAAAAAAGCCCTTTCGGGCTTCTCCGTTTTGCTCCTCCAACTGGGCTCGAACCAGTGACCCTTCGATTAACAGTCGAATGCTCTGCCAACTGAGCTATGGAGGAATATCGTTGCGTTGCTGTTCGCTGTGCAACGAGATGTAAATATGGCGTGGGTTGTTCGCAATGCACAAATCGCCAGGTTAGACCTGGTTTTCGGCGGTGGTTTTGTGGCCGAGTTGTGAGGTAGGATTTCGGGCATGTTAATTCCGATTGGTGGTGTTCGTCCGCACGCGCTCGCAGCGGGGCTGATCGGGTTCGGTGTGGTGTGCATGATTACGGCGAACCGGCTGGCGGATTGGCGGGCGTTGACGTTTTTGGGTCTGGCGCTGGTGCTGCCGTCTGTGGTCTGGCTGGTTGCGGACAAGTGGTTCTCGCGGCCGGGTGGGGTGCTGTGGCGGGTTTTGATTGCCGCTGCTGTCGCGCTCGGGGTGTGGGGAATTGCGTTATTCCCCTCGAAGTGACGGGGATGACGCGATAAAAGCGGCGGGCATGAAGAAACCGATGCTTGCACTCGGCGTCGCCGCCGCCGTCACCACCACCTACGCCGTCATTGCGCCTGCCACGGTTAAGTCCGCGTAAGTGGTGTATGAGTTCTTTCGAATCGTCAGTGATCTGTTAGCAGGGATCGGTCCGGCACGGGCCTGGGTGTGGTTGGTCATTACGTTGCAATCTCCTTGCCTGCCGGGTGGTGGTGTCGGCGTCGATGAGTTTGGCTGTGATCAACGCCTTGGTTTGCTCTAGGCGTGTCAACGACATGTAGCGTTTCTGCTGAATCCACTTATCATGCTGCTCAGCAAGGACGGCCCCGACTGAGCGAATCACAGGATCGCGGTGAGGGAAGATGCCGACAACATTAGTGCGCCGGCGGATCCCACTGGTCCCGACAAGGCCAGCTGCCCGGCCCTACCGGCTAGTCCGAATCCAGCCCTACCACCGTTCCGCAACACCCCTACCAATAAGCCGCTCTCGGCAGCGGGGTACTCCACCGGATCAAAGCGCCATATTTCAGCTCCCGAGCCAGAATAAGCTTAGGCTAAATAGCAGCCGCCGGAAGTGCCTTCTGTTGCAATAAACCCCAGCGGAATAGGATCCGAAGAAGACTCACAAGCCCCTGATGCATCCCCGAAGTACTCTCCCAATGCCCGCGACACCGAAAAATTGATTCAAAAACCTAATTAGAGAACCCGATGAAACAATCAGAAACGAACCAACTCGGCGCAACTGGCCAATCCTTAACACAATACAAGTTTGAGCGGCTGGGGTGGGGCCCGGTGCCAGTTGCTCAACACGATGTGGGAACCGATTTCTTCGTTCAAGTCAGAGATCCGGACAGAAACGAAACCGGCGCCCTTTTGGGCGTTCAAACAAAGACTGGGCCCCATGCATTCAAGCGTCGCGCGATTCTCGAAGGCCAACAAGGCTGGTACTACTCGATAGATGCCACTCATAGAGATTACTGGGTTGAACACGATTGCCCCCATATTTTGCTGCTGATCGATCACGAGAAAGAAGAGGGATACTGGCAATCGATCTCCCCTGAAACTACGATTTCAGCGGGCAAAAATTGGAGGATTTTCGTTCCAGAAGAGAACCTTCTGGGGGAAGAGTCGAGGGATCGCCTATTCAAATACGCTCTCTCCGGGAATCGGAAAGGAAGTTGGGAAGGCACAGTGTGGGGAGGCCGCGAGCGACTCTCTTCAGAAAACCAGTTGCGCGCCGCATTTCTCACCCCTCGGCTTATAGCACCACACCCCAACGAAGGTCGCGGCCCGAAAGATTATTTGGAAGCCATTGCATGCGTTCTCTCAGGAAGAACCAGTCTCATCGCGCGATACGGCCACAAGGGACAGGGCTGGCTCTTCCCTGATAAGCACGAACCAGACTCCGCTTTATCCGAGATTTATGCCCTCTTATTGAGTTGGTTTAGCGGAGGCAAGTTCGGTAGCGGAAGAGCTCAACGTGACTTTCTCTACTCGAACCATGAATATGTAGCGTGGGTTGTATGCAATGCCTCATACTATTTGGAATTAGGAAAAGCCGAAGATGCCAGAAAAGTCCTAAGCAACGCGATCCATTCTCCTCGTAAGTTTTCTGACGGAGATTTCGCTTGGCTCAGCGTTTGTTTGTCCTGGGCACTGCGTGACGTTGGCAAGGTAGAGGAGGCTGAAATAACATTAGAACACGCCCTCTCATTGTCTGCGTTGCTTCGAAATGATCCGACGGGCGGATCTCTTCGATCAAGCACGATCAGCAGCCTTCTTGCAATTCGTTTCGCGAGGCAAACTGGCGACTCACTGCAAGCCTCTCTCAATGGTTTAGACAATCAGTCGAACCTATGGATGGATCAGCTCGAAAATAAAGGCTTATCGGCGAGCCTTACCAATTCCGCTCGCGAGCTCCTCCAAGACAGATCTATAAGATTGGGAAAAAATGATGCAGGCTACGTCAGTCTTCGAGCGGCAAGTTTGGTATCAGTACTCTCGGGGAATGCCTCGAGATGGCGGCACACGACTCAGATGCTGACCTTCCACCTGTTGTGCAGCTATCAGGATGGGATTCTAGACCCGTCGACTACATCGAGGGCGCTTCAATGTCTTCCTAGTCAGGAATTGAAGCTCTTTGTCAAACACTCGATTCGTAAAGGGGCGATTGATCCAGTTCTTGACTACGTGAAGCAGATCGGGCCCGACGCCGCCACCTTTTCAAACATTCGGACTGACCTTGAGGTAGTGAAGCTAACTGCGGATTATCTATCTACCGAAGAGGCTTCTCGACTTGCCTCCTGGCTGTTACAAGAAATCCGAGAGGAATATCCGACGGTCCGACGGCTCCATACCTACGCAGGATCGCACTTACCTTTTATTGATACCTTGGCCGATCTCTACCCAGTTGCAGATCGCGAAGTGCAAAGCGCAATCCGCGAGCATCTCATCAAGGTGCTGCCCCTCGGTGACGAAAGTTTGTCATCCCACTACTCCTCTTGGTTTCTAATGATCAATCCATCCCATTGGAAAACCGGCCAAATTGAGCAGATCGTGGACTCACGGAAAAACTGCGGTGACACCCTTAGGAGCGTCATCGACCAAGTTTTCCCAAGGCACAACACCGAACTCTTCGCTGAGCTAACGGGGCAAATTGAGGCAGGAAGTATTAGAGCCTATCTCAACTTTGGCCTGGATCGCGCTCTTCCTAGAACTCATTTTGCTTCCGTCATCGAGGAGTTAAGAAAAGTCGTTGAGGACGACATCAAAAGCAGCGAGAGGGGTGCCTCGTTCGGACGAAGTTATTCCCCAATTGTGGAACTCGCCCGCCTTTCACTGATTTTTCCTGAAGCATCATGTTGGGGCGAAATTATATCTTTTCTCAGACCACATTTCGTGCGAGCAGAAGAAACAAGACGAGCGTTAAGGTTTTTAGCACAGCACGCAGGTGAGATTCCTCGCAATCTGGTCGACCCGCTGAGCGCTGTTGCTTTATCGTGGTCGCATAAAGCTCTCGACTCCTTCTTCGTACAGGGGCAAATCCAGGAGGAGATTCGTGCCAATGCGCTTGAGCTGTTTTTCAAACTCAATGCGAACGAATTTTCATCACTAGAACAATTAAAGCTGTTGACTGGCAATCGCTTCGAGATTGTCGCTGGACTACGTGTCGCAGATTTTCACCAAACGATTGACAATTGGTCATTAGCGTTATTCACGGAGCATGAAATTTCAGAAATAAGTGCTCTCGCTCTTTCGCTGGTAGCCCAACGCTGGATAGGGTCTTCAACTGGGGAGACAGATGACCTGTGGGAAATTATCAACGAGTCACTAGACTCCCATTCTGTAGATTGCCAGGTGGTTCTTTTAAACACCGCACTTGCATCCCCCTCAGAGGGACCTAGACGCACTGCGCTGCTCAAGCGACTCGCTGAATCGCGGTTTATTCGCATCGCAGAGCATGCGCACTCTGGACTCCAATAGGTGCGACCGGTAGTTATATTTCCCTGTGACGTTGTGAACGCGTTGTGCGGAGGTGAGGGCGTTGATGAGGGTGAGTGTTCGCTGATAGTTGTACCCATGAAGGAAATGAGCAAACGTCTCCTGCAGGGCGAGCTTGCTGGCATATGGGGGTAGGTATGTCTACTCCTGTATGGGCGTGCTGTTGGACCGCTCGACCGCGCTGTCGGTGTGCGGCCGCTTGCCCCGGGAGGGAAAGAACTCGCAGGCGTGCTTCATAAACCGAGCCGCGGTGTTTTACTTCTCGTCGGGCATAATCTCCGAGTGCACCATCTTGGAGTAGCCATCGACGGTGTAGCGCGGGTCGCAATACTCACGCCCGGCAGTTACGCCAGCCCGGGTGGCGCGATTACGGGCACGCCCGGCACCACCGTCCTGTTCAGAGCTACGCCCGTGCACACGCCATTCGCCGTCGTCGGGGATACGGCCGGGTTTTTGTTGTAGAGATGAATCAACTCCCCCGGTACGCTGTGCTCGCGCGCCGGGGGTTCTTTGGGTCCGTCAGTCCGATTGGATGGTCTATACAAGACAGTTTCGGCATGCTGTAGCGGGCGAGTGCCCGGCCGCTCCTAGAGTGGGGCAACGCCGAGGGGGTAGTCGATGCGGTGCGGGTCCTAGTGGCGGGTGAAGCGCAGCCTGATGATGCGGCGCTGCATGTGCACGGGCAGCTAGAGTGGGTGAAGGTCAAGTCCGGTGGTGTGGGGAATTGCGTTGTTCCCCTCGAAGTGACGGGTATAACGCGATAAAGTAGCGGGCATGAAGAAACCGATGCTTGCACTCGGCGTCGCCGCCGCCGTCACCACCTCCGCCGTCATTGCGCCTGCCACCTTCGCTGAAGAGGGCGCGAACACTACCGAAACGGGTTCCTCTGCGGATTCGGGGGAGGCCGAAGGGTCGTCGTTAAGCACGGGCGCAATTATCGGCATCACGCTCGGCGTGCTGGCCGCAGTGGGTGCCGGCGGGTACTTTGCGGTGCAGCAGGGCTGGCTTGAGCTGCCCGAAGGGCTGGACCCGGCGGCGGCGGCCGGACTTTCCTCGCTGGTGCCGGCGCTCGCGATCCCGGGGCTGACCAAGAAGGACAATGGCGCGGCTGCTGGTGGCTCTTGCGCGCCTCAGGCGTTTGACGCGGTGGTGCCGGAGTGGCCGCACTTCACCGGGACCAACGTGATGTTCTGCGACGGCAAGTGGGCTATTGCGGGTGCGAACCAGACGGACTGGATCCTGTACTTCAAGAACTCCAACGGCAAGTGGGCCGTGATCCCGACCGCCGGCACGAAGCAGAGCGGGATGTCGCGCGGGTGCTACAACGGTCTGACTCTGCGAGAGCAGGGCGCGCCGGAGGAGTTCATCCGCCAGGCGTCGATTTGCACGCCGGCGGAGATTGGGAAGTAGGACTTCGGGAGTCGGGGTGTGGTGCTCGGCGCTTGAGGCGCTGAGAGCGAGTTGAGCCGGGAGCGGGTTGTGCCGCTCCCGGTTTTTGTTGTGGCAAGAACGTAGGGGTTGTTTGATTTTGGCGCGTAGATGAAAACCTGAATTCGTAGGCGGGGGAGGCTGTCGCATGGGGTTGTTGTGGCGAGAGTTGGGCGACTGGATTTGGGTTTTGCGAGACAGTGTTTGGAGTTTCCACGTGTGCAAAGGGAATCGCGAAAATGCACAGCGGGGACGTGACGTGGCATGATGGCCACATGGATGCAACCGAGCAGCACGCTCGCATCATCGCGCAGCGGATGGCAGAGGCGAGGGAACTCGTCGGCGTGCCGGTCGATGTTCTTGCTGACCGATCCTCGGTAGAAGCGGGGTTGCTCGAAGCGATCGAGAAGGGGCGGCGTTATCCAACCTCGTCTGAGGTGGCGTCGGTGTCAGGGGCGACCGGCCTTCCGGTCGGATGGTTTCTGGAGGAGCGCGAGCAGCTAGTTGCCAGTCGTAGAGCAGCGTTGGACGGCGGTGTGTCCCCGGATTTCGATGTTGCTCTCGAAGCACTGGCGTTTCGTGCTCGCAAGCTGCGCGACCGGGGAATCATCACAGTAGATAGGGGGCATCCTTTCACGATGCCGCAAAGCCACGACGACACCAAGAAGGGAGCCGAAGCAGCTCGCGCTGCCGCGGGAGAGGGGCTTGAGCCGATCCGCGACCTGACGGCCTTTTGCGAGAAGCTTGGCCTGCTTGCGTTCTCGAGGAACTTTGTGGGTTCCCCGTTTGAGGGTGCAGTAACCGAGATTCAGCGAGATGGTGAGCGCGATTTTGGCGTGGCGCTGGTAGCTACCCGCGCAGACTCGATGAGGCCGCGGTTCACTCTCGCACACGAGCTCGGACACTGGCTGTTTGGAACCACATTTGCGGACGCTTGCGGACGATCGGACGTCGAGCGTTTCATGAATTCTTTTGCAGCCCATCTGTTAATGCCAGAAGAGTATGTGCACAAGGTGAAATCCGAGTACGTCGGTGAACCTGCCCGGCTTTTTGTGATGGCTATTTCTGCCCGCTGCGGAGTGAGCTGGACTGCTACGTTGACGCACCTGCTCAACCTCGGAACCATCACGCAAGACGAGTTTGTCTTGGAAGAAAAGCGGCGGCCGACGCGTGAGGACTTCCAAGCCGCAGGTTTCGATATCCCGCTTGTGGATGCGTTGAGTGTGGTTCCGCCTCGTTTTCAAGAACTCATTCTCGACGCTTATCAGCGACGCGCAGTGTCCAAGGGGCTTGCGCTCGAAGCGCTATTTGGTGCAGTGTCCGAGTCAGAGCTTCCGTCACGGGATCTGACACAGGCGGCTGGGGCCTAGGCAGGCACCGTGCTCCTGATCACCGATACCGGCCCGCTGACTCACGCCAGCCAGACCGGGCATGTCGGGTTCTTGGAGCGAATCCTCGCGCCATGGACTTGCGCCTATCCGATGCAGGTGCGCAAAGAGCTAGAAGGCTTCGATGGCAACCGGGCCATATTGGAAGCGAAGTGGATTGGGCTTCTCCCGCTGGACCTGAAATACGACATCCTCGCGATGAAACTCCGCGATCAACTCGGGGGAGTAGGCACAAAGAATCTGGGCGAAGCTCAGTGCATTGCATTGGCTTTGAGCATGTCGGATTCAGGGCAAGAAGCTGAAATCTACGCCGATGACGAAGACGGCCGTCAGCTTGCCCTCGACAACGGCCTAGAGGCATGGTCCACGACAGAAATTCTCCGTCGAGCTGTCCTTGAACACCGCTGCACTGTAGAAGAGTGTGTGAGGTTTATCGACGACGTAAGGCATAACGGTTACCGCGGGATAGACGTGCCAAGTGGGCGAGCGTTTGTGGAAGGGTATCTGCCTAAACGCCTGTGGCCGGAGGACTGAAGTGTGCTCGCCGGAGGGTCGTCGATAAGCGAAAGTGCGAGAGTTATACGGGGTTCACAATAGCTCGGAATTTCGCTTATGATGCAAGAAACTTGAATCATAGGCGAATTGTTTGGAAGGGGTGCCTATGCTGCTGGACCTCACGATCGCGAACTATCGCTCGGTGTACGAGCCTGCGTCGATAAACATGGTTGCGACTAGGGAGCAGGTTCATCGAGAGCGCTGTCCAGAGCTTTCTCGTCGCTACAAGAAGCGGATTAATCCCGTAGCAGCGCTGTTCGGTGCGAACGCGGCGGGCAAGTCCACGTTCGTCAGGGCGCTGACCGCGCTGCAGCGAATGCTGATAGATCCACCGCGCCCTTCAGATCCGATGCCGTTTGATCCGTTCGCTCTTCGTCCAGAGGCGGCGCTTGAACCAACGAAATTTGAGGTGTTGTTCTCCGTCGACGACATCGTTTACGAGTATGTGCTGGCCTTCGACGCGAGGAGCGTGGTGGAGGAGCGGCTAACGAAGTACCTGTCCAAAGATGAAATTGACGTGTTTGAACGCGTGGGTGATTCGTTCAGCTTCCCGCTGCTGGATGAGAAGTCGGAGCGTTTCCCCACCGAAGTTGCGCAAGCACGAGTGCTGCTCGAGTCTGTTCCGCCCAAGGTTCCTCTTGCCTCATTTGCCAGCGAGACGAACCTTTCGCGGTTCCCAGATTCGCTCAAACTGGATGCGTTCGGAGTCGTCCGTGAATTCATTGAAACGGTCCTTGTGATTCCGGCAGGACTTCTGGATCTCGGCCAATTGCAGTCCCAGCCCGATGGATGGGAGACCTTGATCTCCCAGATCGACGCCGGAATTACAGGTGTTGAAACCGAGCTCGTGGAACTTTCAGCTTTGGGGTTGGGCGCCGAGCAAGCACTGGAGATAGAGCAGGAGCTGCGAAGCAACCCGGACTATCCGATGGATGTGGAATTATCTTCGGGGCGCTTCACGCTGCGGCTCGACGGCGATGAGATTGAGGCGCAACGAATAACCCTCCTCCACTCCGCAGAAGAAGGCGGCAACTATGGCCTGCGCTGGTGGGATGAGTCGGACGGGACCCGTTCCGCTACGAGGCTGCTCGGGTTATTTTCTCGGTTGGCGACCCCGGGTTTCGAAGCGGTTTTGGTCGTTGACGAGTTCGACCGCAGCTTCCACACGGAACTCTCTCGCGCGCTGATCGGTGGGTTCCTTGCGAATTCCTCCGCGGATTCCCGTGCGCAGCTGATCTTTACCACCCACGACCTTTTGCTCATGGACCCCGAAACGCTGCGGCGAGATGAGATCTGGGTAATAGAGAAGGACAGATCGGGCCAAACCCAAACGAGCGTCCTCTCGGATTTCGAGGGCCCACGGAAGACGACAGACCTTCGAAAGAGCTACCTGCGAGGCAGATTCGGTGGTGTGCCTGCGATAAAGCCGCTGGAGTTCAGCAATGTCGAATAGGCGGGTGCGGTCTTCTCGTGAGAGAAAGTTCGGGGGTAAGAGAAAAGGGCCAATACCCGCCCGGTAAAGATGTGTTTCTCATCGTCACCGAAGGCACGACTGAGAAGAACTACTTCGAAATGGAGTGCTTTCGGGACAAGCCCGTGAAAGTAGAAGCGCGCAGAGGAGTGCATCCCCACCCACCTGCGTTGCTCAAGACTGCAGACGAATGGCTGGCCAACCTTAGACGTGATGGTGATCTGCATCCCGGCGATCAAGCTTGGGTGGTCCTCGATGAGGACGATGCGACGGACCAGCAACTCCAGGCAGTTTTTGAATGGGCTGCCGAACGCAAGGACCGCGGAGTAGGTTTTAGTGTTCCGCAGTTCGAGTACTGGTTGTTGCTCCACTTCGCTGATGCAAAGGGCGCAAGCACGCAAAAAGATGTCCTCGATAGCTTGATGCAGCACTGGCCGCATACGCAAAATCCGCCCAGCCAAGTTTCACCGTGGACGATGTCCGGTGCGCCATCGCACGCGCTGAGGCGAAAGTTCGAGAGCCGCTGGATTCGTTAGAGGATTTCGACGAGCACGTCGGGCGGCATTCTGCCTCGACCACGGTGCATCTGCTTGCGGAGCGCATCATTACGTCGCTCTATGGAAGGTGACGGGTATCGCCGGAGGTTCGTCGATAAGCAAATGCGCAAAGAGTTCGAAGGGAAGAGTTCGAAAACGGCCGTTAAATGGGGCGTTTTCGAAGTCTTCGGTTCGAAATCTGTGTTTGACCGGCCGCCAGGGCCCGGGAAAACCCGGGAAACCGGCCCGCGAACGAACTACACCTGGTAGCCCATCGGCGAGCCCGGGCCGAGGGGGATGCCCAGGAAGTACCAGATCATGAAGAAGAGGAACCAGCCCACCAGCATGGCCACGGAGTACGGCAGGGCCAGCGACATCAGGGTGCCCACGCCGGCCTTCTTGTAGTACTTCTGCAGGAACGTCAGCGCCAGGGCGAAGTAGGGCGACATCGGGGTGATGATGTTGGAGGGGGAGTCGCCGATGCGGTAGAGCATCTGGGTGACCTCAGGCGAGACGTCCACGTACATCATCATCGGCACCACCACTGGCGCCATCAGCGCCCACTGCGCGGAGCCGGAGGTGATAAACAGGTTGATTAGCGTGACCATGAGCACGAAGGCGGCGAAGAGGACAACGTTGGGCAGGTCCCAAGATTGCAGCAGCTCGGAGCCCTTGATGGCGGTCCAGGGGCCCAGGTTGGACCACTGGAACCACGCCAGGAACTGGAGACGGCGAAGAACAGCACCAGGATGGGCAGCAGGGATTCCAGGCCCTTGGCCATGAATGTCGGGATGTCCGCGGCCTCGTCGATGGTGCCCACGACCAGGCCGTAGACCAGGCCGGTGGCGAAGAAGATCAGGGTGATCGGCACAGCGATCGCGCGGATGAGCGGGGACTCCATGAAGCCCTCCTCGGGTCGCGCGAACGGCAAGCCCGGGATGAACAACAGGGCGAAGTAGGCCGCCAGTGCCACGAGGAGGGTCACGCCGGCCCAGGTCAGGCCCTTGCGCTCGAGTGGGGTGAGGGAGAGGTCGTCGTCGTCGGTGAGGTGGGCGTCGTCGGGCTCGTTGGTTTCGTCGAGTTGGAGCTCGTCTTCGTCGATGTCGTCGTGGTCCACAAGCGCCTCGGCCTTCTTGTCCACGAACAGCTCCGTTACCGCCGTAATAATCAGCGAAAGCACGATGGCGGACGGGATGACGAAGAAGATGTTGGCCAGCGGGGAGACCTCGTAGCTTTCGTCCACGAGCTGCGCCGCCGAGGTGGAGATGCCGGCCAGCAGCAGGTCCGTGATGTTCAGGATCAGCGAGGCGTTGAAGCCTGCGGATGCCGCGGCGAACGCCACCATCGAGCCGACGATGGGCGAGCGGCCCACCGCGTGGAAGGCCATGGCACCCAGCGGGATGATGATCACGTAGATGGCGTCCGAGGCCACCGATCCGGTCACGCCGGCCAGCGCCACCATGAAGGTGAGCATCTTCGGGCTGACCTTGTCCACCATCGCGCGCACCATCGCCGCCAACAGGCCGGTCTGCTCCGCCACGGCCACGCCGAGCATCACCGCCAGGATCACGCCGAGCGGCGGGAAGGCGATGAAGTTCTCCACCGCGTCCGTGACCATGCGCGAGATGTTCTCGCCGGTGAGCAGGGACTCGATGTGGATCTCCTCGCCGCTGGCCGGGTCCACCGCGGACAGTCCGGCCTTGTTGGCAATCCAGGAGGAGACGGCCACCACGCCGGCGAGGATGACAAACAGCCAAAACGGGTCCGGCAGCTTGTTGCCGATCTTCTCAATCCAGCCCAGGAACCCGCTCATCCCTTCTTGCTGGTTGTTGTCCTTACGGTCCGCGCGATGCTCCTGGTCGGGGCGGTCGTGCGGGCCGTTTTCTACTTTGGTTGATCCAGTCATGGTGGGTCTTCCTGGTCGGCGATAATTCGTCGGAAAAAGGTGAGAGCCACCTTACATTTTCATGGCGAAGTAAGGTAAGGGAAGTGAGCACGAAACTGCAGATTTCCCCGCGCGATACCCGAACAACCCGCCGAGGCGCCGGCTGCGCCGGAGCGCTGGCCTCCGCCATTGCGGTGGTCGCCATCGTGGCGCTCGTCTTGGCGCTGACCCGCCCGGCACTATTTGGGATGGGGGAGGAAAAGGTCGAGTCGACCACCATTGGGGCGTCGTTAAGCGATATTGCCCAACTCGCCACCGAGGAATACGCGTTTTCGGACGTGGGCAAGTTCGACCAGGCCGGCCTCGAGGTGCTCGGCATGCGCGTGCCGTTTACCGGGCGCAACTTCCTGGTCACCTACGACGGTCGCGTCACCGCCGGCATCCGCGATGCGTCGCTTATCGACGTCACCTCCGGCAACCACACCATCGACATCACACTGCCGGAAGTGGAGGTGCTCGAATCCCACATCGACGCCGACAGCGTGCAGGTCTACGACCAAACCATGAACCCCATCAACCAACTCCGCGTCGAGGACGTCACCGGCTTCATCGCCGACCGCGAGGCCGACGCGCGGGAGAAGGCTGTTTCGGCGGGGCTGCTCGACCGCGCCGGGGAGCGTGCCGAGGAGCTCGCGCGGGCGCACGTGACGGCGCTGGTGGCCGGGACAGACATGGAGGACTACGAGGTGCGCGTTTCGCAAGCGGGGTCAGCGCGCGCGGAGTAATCTTTTGCGCATGCGTAAAACTCTTGCCGCGGGCGTTGTGGCCTGCTCCGTCGCCGTCGTTGCCCCTGCCGCCTCCGCCGCTGATGCCGCTGATGTCCCGGTGGACCCGGGCTTCTCCCGCGTCTGCGTCATTGACTACAACAAGGACCAGATCCCGGCCCTGGCCGCCGGACTCAACGCCGACGACATCCTCTACCACTCCGGCAGCCGCGCCGACGCCGTCGCCAACTGGCACAAGGCGCAGGACACGCTGCGCGCCGGGCTCGGCGACAACGGCTGGGGCACGCTGAAGGATATCGACAAAGACTCCCTCTGGCCCGTCAAAGACCACACCTCTAGCTCCGTTATCGCCGACGACCTGGGCAGCTCCGCCACCGGCCCCCTCCACCCTGGACACCCCGTTCAGCGTGGGTGAGGTCGCCTACTTCAAGTCCGCCGCCTCCTACACGGCGCAGCGTTTCGAGGACTGCAGCAAGGAGGTCAACCGCCCTGTGCCCGCCGCGCCGTCGAGCCTGGACCTCGCCCTCGCCCCTGGTGCCATCGCCGGCATCGTTGTGACTCTGTTAGCGGTCCTGGGCGCAGGGGCGGCGTTCGCGGCGTCGTCCGGCCTGATCCCGGGCGTGGCGCTTCCGTTCTAGCTCCGGAGCGCCGAAAAGTTCACTGGCAGCTTGCCGGCCAGTGAACTTTTTCGCAGCCGACGATTTGCCACCTGCGGAAAGTGAACTTTCTAACAACCGGATGTGATCCGATTCAACGCCGAGTGAACTATTCCGCAAAGTGCCCGTGGCAGCGCCGCGCCGTGGTCCGCATCGCGCACGTAGGGTGGGGCCTATGCAGCTCGAGAAATTTTTCCAAGACTGGCCGGTAGACAACGTCGCGGCGGCGCTGGTGGGCGACACCGAGGCGCAGCTTGGCGACCAGAACAAAATCTTCGAGCTGGCCAGCGTGACCAAGCTGCTGTCGGCCTACGCCGTGCTCATGGCGGTAGAGGAGGGGGCGTTCGAGCTCGACGACGCCGCCGGGCCCGAGGGCTCCACCGTCCGCCACCTGCTGGCCCACGCCTCCGGCGTCGGCTTCGATTCCCGCGAGCCGCAGAAGGCACCAGGGGAGCGCCGCATCTACTCCTCGGCCGGTTATGAGATCCTGGCGGACCTCGTTGAAGAGACCACCGGCATCGCGTTTGCAGACTACGCCCGTGAGGGAGTATTCCAGCCGCTCGGCATGACTAATACGGTGATTTATGGGTCGGCGGGGCATGGCGGGACGTCGTCGATAGGCGATCTGCGAGCGTTTGCAGGAGAGCTCCTGCAGCCGAAGCTCCTGGCCGAAGAGACCTTAGAGGAGGCCTTTTCCAACCAGTTCGGCGACCTGCGCGGGGTTGTGCCCGGCTACGGGATGCAAAAGCCGTGCCCGTGGGGCCTTGGTTTTGAGATCAAGGGCGACAAATCCCCGCACTGGACCGGCGACGGCATGCCCGAAGACACCGTCGGCCACTTCGGCATGGCGGGGACGTACCTGTGGGTCGCGGGCGGGCAGGCGTGCGTGGTGCTCACGGACCGGGAGTTCGGGGATTGGGCCAAGCCGCTGTGGCAGGAGACCAACACGGCGCTGTGGGAGGCGCTGGGGTAGGCCGGCCGCAAACTTTCAGGGGGATACGCGGAAAGATCGCTTAAGTGAAAATTCGAATTCAGACGGCCCTAAGTCGGTTTATGCATACATAAGTCTCGATTTCGGTGCCCGTAATTGCGCCGAATTCGGGGTTGACGGGAAAACCTGAATTCGGCGAGTTGTGTGATGCTGGCTCACTGAGGTTCCCTGGAAAAACGAGGGCAATTCGGACTTTTCCTGCCGGCGAATTCAGGTTTTGTGCGACGCCACCCAATCGCACACATGCTCCGCGCGACCAGGGTATCGGGGAGGGGGAGTGGGCCGTGAGGTGGGCGTCGATAGGCGAGAAACTTGGGGTAGTTGCGCGGCGCGGGGTGTTTTACACTGCACGCATGACTATGACCAACACCTCGTTACCAGCAGCGGGGCGGAAGTTGCCGACCAGCCAGGTCGTGCCCCTGATGACGGCGTTGCTGGTCGCCGTCTTTGCGTTCCAGCTCAACGCCTCCATGCTCGCGCCGGCGCTGGCCACCATGGAAACGGAGCTGAGCGCCACCACCGCGCAAATCGGTATGACGCAGACCGCGTTCTTCACCGCCGCGGCCCTGTTCTCCCTGTTCATGCCCCGCTGGGGTGACCTGATCGGGCGCCGCAAGGTGCTGGTCGGCATGATGGTCGTCACCGTCATCGGCTCCGTGGTTGCGGCGCTGGCCACTAATGTGACCATGCTGTTCATCGGCCGCGTGATCCAGGGTGTCTCCGGCCCGACCGTGGCGCTGACCTCCGTCATGCTGCGCCAGGCGGTGCGCGAGGAGAGGCAGTTCGCGTTCCTGGTGGGCATCCTCACCTCCGTCAACGGCGGCATCGCCGGCATCGACGCGCTGTTGGGCGGCTGGCTTACCGACGCCTTCGGTTTCCGCTCCCTCTTCTGGGTCATCGGCGCAGCCGCGCTGATCGCCGTCTTCGCCGTGCAATTCGGCGTGCCGGAGACCAAGTCCGACCAGCTCCAGCCGATGGACTGGAAGGGCGTGGTCGGCCTGGTCGTCGCGCCGCCGCGATCCTCACCGCGCTCAACGAGGCCGGCGCGCTGGCCGCCGCGAACTGGTTCATGGTGATCATCCTGCTGGCCATCGGCGCAGCCTCCCTGGTGTGGTTCTGGCGCACGGAGAAGTCCAGCCCGCACCCGCTGATGTCTACCGACCTGTTGGCCCAGCGCCGCACCTGGGCAATCCTGCTCACCACCACGCTGACCATGACCGGCGTGTTTGCCGTGATGAACGGCCTGGTGCCCAACCTCGCGCAGGACGATGTGGCCGGCCCCGGCATGTCCGCCGGCGTGGTGTCCTGGTGGACGCTGACCCCGTACGCCCTGGCTGGCCTGCTCATGGGCCCGGTCTCCGGCTGGCTCGCCGGGCGCGTGGGCTACAAGATCATCCTGCAGATCGGTATCGCTGGCGCGGCGCTGTCCGTCCTGTTCGGCATCGTGGTTGTGGGCAACCCCACCCACGGCATGCTGCTCGCCATGTCGCTTCTGGCCGGCATCACCTACGCGGGCATGGCCAACATCATGCTTGGCTCGCTCGGCGTGGTGCTCGCCCCGAAGCACAACCAGGGCTACCTGCCGGGGCTGAACGGCGGCGCGTTCAACCTGGGCGCGGGCCTCTCCTTCACCATCATCTTCGCGGTGTTCACCGCCGCGGGTGCGAGCTACCGCGCGGGCATGATCGCCGGCGCCATCCTGCTGGGCTGCGCGTTCGCGGCGTCCTTCCTCATCCCGAAGCCGGAGACGGTGCCGGACACGCTCGCTGCAGAGGACCTGGCTGCCCGTGCGTAAGATCATCCTGGACTGCGACCCCGGCCACGACGACGCGGTGGCCATCCTGCTCGCCGCCGGCAACCCGGACATCGAGCTACTCGGCCTGACCACGGTCGGCGGCAACCACACCATCGATAAGGTCACGCGCAACGCGCAGCAGGTGCTCACAGTTGCCGGTTTGCGGGACGTTCCGGTCTACCGCGGGGCAACGCGCCCGTTGCTCAACAGCGTCATCACCGCCGAAGACATCCACGGCGATTCCGGCATGGAAATCCACGGTTTCGACCTGCCGGAACCGACGGTTGAGGTGGAGGAGGCGGGGGCGGTCCAGTGGATCGTCGATACGCTGATGCGCGAGGAGCCGGGCACCGTGACGCTGGTGCCCACCGGGCCTTTGACCAACATTGCGCTGGCGGCGCGGCTGGAGCCGCGGATCGTCTCGCGCGTGAAGGAAGTCGTGCTCATGGGCGGCGCGTACGGGGCCGGCAACTACACGCCGTCCGCAGAGTTCAACATCGCCGTGGACCCCGAGGCCGCCGCGATCGTGTTCGGCGAGGCGTGGCGCGTGGTCATGGTGGGCTTGGACCTGACGCACCAGGCGCTTGCCACCCCTGAGGTCGAAGCCCGTTTCGCAGCACTGGGTACTTCCGCCGGCGACTTCGTGGGGCTCATCGACGCCTTCCGCCGCAACTACAAAGACGCCCAGGGCTTTGACAACCCGCCGGTGCACGACCCGTGCGCGGTGGCCTACGTCATCGACCCGTCCGTGGCGGAAACCGTGGCCGTGCCGGTGTCGGTGGAGCTGGCGGGGACGCTGACACGCGGTCGCACCGTTGCGGACCTGCGCGCGTTCGGGGCTGACGCTCCCGCCGTCACCGCTGCCGAATCCGCCTGCCACACCTCCGTGGCCACGCGCCTAGACGTGGACCGGTTCTGGGACCTCGTTGTTGACGCGGTGCAGCGCCTGGGGTAGCGCGCCCGTTCAGGCCCCTCGGGGCCAAATGGTGAGAGGAGGATGGTGAATCTGCCCTGAAATACCGGGAGTTGTCAGTGGGTGAATGCGCCACCTCGACTTGGAGGTTGTTGTGGCTGGCCGTTGGACTCCGAAGGATGTGAAGGCTGCTTCTGTGGCGCGGCTTGTTGCAGGCGATGATGTCGGCGAGATTGCTCGTGATGCCGGTGTGGCAGAGGGCACGGTTTATGAATGGGTCAAGCAAGCAGGTGCGCTCCCACCGATGAAGGCGTTGGCACGTGCACGCGACCAGCTCATCGACGACGCGGTGGCGTTGGTGGCTTCAGGTATGTCGGTACCGGATGCGGCTGCAACGTTAGGTCTTTCTGCGGCTGCGTTGTACTCGCGGTTGGCGAAAGTCGGTGTGCGGACCGAACTGCAGCAAAAGCCCCGTATCACCCCGCAGCAGAAAGCTGACGCGGTCGAGCGAGTACTAGCGGGTGAACCGGTTGAAAAGGTCGCGGCGGCGTTCGACAGGTCTGTGAATTCGGTGTATCGCTGGGTGCAACAAGCACGCCAGGAGAAGGCGGGCGGAAACCGTGATGCGGTGCAGCCCGCCAACACGCCGGAGGCTTGTGCGGTAACAACCCCTGCACACAGCAAAGTTGATTCCGTGCCAGCACCAATGAAAACACAGGCAGGCCACGCGCCTGCCGACCACGCCGAGGACCGTGTGAAAGTCGGCCGCGGGGTCCAACTGTCGTTTGAAGACCGCCTGACGATCCAACATGGGTGCAGCCAGGGAATGTCAGCCAGACAGATCGCAACGCTTCTGGGGCGCCACCATAGCGTGATCAGCCGGGAAATTGCCCGCAACGGATGGGAAATCATCGACGATGACGGCGAAAAGAAGGTCTTCTACAACGCCCGGCGTGCCCACACGGGTGCTAAGGCGCGTGCGTGCCGGCCGAAGGTGCGCAAGCTTGACGACAACCCGGTGCTTCGTGCTGTGGTGGTGGCGTGTCTTGCCCGCCGGTGGTCGCCCGGGCGCATCAGTGTGTGGCTTCAGCACGCTTTCGCCGATGATGAAAGCATGCGTATTTCCCACGAAGCGATCTACAGTGCCTTGTACATCCAGAGCAAAGGCAGCTTGCGCGCCGAGCTTGAAGCGGTGATGAAGACCCAAGATGTGCTCATCCGCGGCGGCAAGCGGCGAAAAACCCGGCCCCGTAATGCCGGTGTGTTAACGGGTAAGCCGTGGATCAAAGGCGCTGAAATCACCAAGCGCAGCCCGGAGGTTGACGACCGGGCAATCCCTGGGCACTGGGAAGGTGATCTTGTCATCGGCAAGGGCGGCAAAAGCGCGCTGATTACCCTGGTGGAGCGCACCAGCCGCTACACCCTGCTTGGTCATCTGCCCACCGAACACACATCGATGACGGTGATTGCAGCGATCCAGCAGATGGTCAAAGACCTCAATGCCGAACAGCTCAAGACCATCACCTGGGATCAAGGCGTGGAAATGGCTCAAACCGCACGTGTGCGCATCAAAGACGGCTGCGAGGTGTACTTTTGCGATCCACACTCACCGTGGCAGCGGCCGACCAACGAGAACACCAACGGTGAGATCCGCCGCCGCTTCTACAAGAAAGGCACCGACTTCGCCGAAGTCACCCCCGAGCACGTCGCCTGGGTGCAAGACGAACTCAACGACACACCCCGACAAGTCCTCGGCGGAGCAACCCCACGTGAGATACTCCAGCAAATATTCAAACGTGGCGCATTAACCGCTTGATCCCGCCCCGGAGATTCACCATCCTTTTTTCACCATTTGTCCACGCGCTCGAGAGATGCTCGCCCAGACCCGCCCCACTTGCGAGGGCGTGGGCGCAGCGCCGCGGGCTAGCCTTGGCGGCCATGGAGATTTCGGACACCGTAAGCAACCTCTACTTCGTCCTCGAATACACAGGCGTGCTACTCGCCGCAACCGTCGGCGGCACCGTGGCGAAACGGATGAACTTCGACATCGTGGGGTTCGCCTTCATCGCGTACATATCGTCGCTGGCCGGCGGCCTGATCCGCGACGCCATCCTTAACGACGGCCCCGCCGCCGCCCTGACCAACCCCGGATACCTCATCACCGCCACGTTGGGCGCGGCCATCGCGTACACCGTGACGCTGCGCGGCAAGCTCTGGGAGAACTTCCGCTTCTACGCGGACATCATCACCATCGGCGTCTGGGCGGTCGCTGGCACGCTTAAAGGCCTGGTCGCGGAGCTGAGCTGGGTGCCTTGCCTGCTGCTGGCGGTCATCACCGCCACCGGCGGCACGATGATGCGCGACATTGCGCTACGGCGCGTCCCGTCTTTGTTCACCGCCCAGAAGATGACTGTCTTCCCGGCCATCATTTCTTCGGTGATCATGCTGGTGATGAACCACTTCGACCTCGTCCGCGAGGGCATGCTCGCCGCCGCCATCGCCGCGCCGATCTTCGCCATCGCGGTCTACTACGGCGGGGATCGGTTCTCCTTTCTCCAGACCAAGCACATCGAGCGCCCGCTGGAGCAGAAGATCGGCGACGCCCTGGGGACGCACACGGACGAGGCCGAACCGCGAGACAACGGCGAGGATGTCACGCGCGCACTCGAGAATTCCTCCGACGAAGAACTGCTCAGAGCCCTGCGCATCCTGCTGCAAAACGAGGTTCGTGAGCGCACCGAGTCGATTACCTAGCAGCCCCCTACGATGGCGTGCATGTACTTCGACAACGTGCTCACCGCCGTCGGTTTCTCCTTTGCCGTGATGGATCTCATCGGCGTGTTCCTTAACGCGCTGATGGGCGGCCTGGTAGCCAGACGCATGCGTTTCGACGCCGTCGGGTTCATGCTCATCTCCATCATCTCCGGCATGGCGGGCGGCATGATCCGCGACGCGCTGATCGGCTCCACCCCGGCCTCCGCGCTGCAGAATCCGTGGTACATCGGTACCGCGCTCGTCGGCTCGCTTGTGGCGTTCGCCCTGCCCATCGAGGGCCGCGCCTGGGAGCTGTTCCGCTTCCACGGCGACATGGTCATCGTCGGCGTGTGGGCGGTCACCGGCACCGTCACCGCCCTCCGCGCGGACGTGACCTGGTTCGGCTGCATCCTCATGGGCGTGCTCACCGCCACAGGTGGGATGGTCATCCGCGAGATGATGATCGGCCAGATCCCATCCATTCTCGTGGACCGCCAGTGGTACGTGGTGCCGGCGATAGTGGCGTCGATAAGCGTGCAGCTCTTCTACGACCTCGGTTGGCAGTCGGTGGGCCTGGCGGTCTCCGCGCTGGTGGGCGTCGGGCTGGGCGTGGCCGCGTACTGGTTCAACTGGTCGGTGCCGGGCGTGGAGGCGCTCGCGCCCGTGGACCGGTACTTCACTAGCGTCAAGCACCGCGTGGGGGAGAAGCTTCCGCCCGTCGCCTCTCGACGCCGTCCCGCCACCCCCACCATGATCTCCGCCCCCACCCGCAAGGACGTGCGCGACGAGCTGGCCTCCGTCGACGGCGAGGTCACCCACGACGAGTTCGTCGCGGCGCTGTACCGGGCCTACGGGCTGAAGTAGCGGGTGCCTAGTGAACGGCCACGTATCGGGTGGCGTTGCCCACCGCAACCTCGATGACCTCATCTTTTACTAACACCGTGTACGGCTTCGCCGTCGTCGCGCCGGTGTAGGTGGCGGTGTGCGCGTCGGGCGCGTGGACCGTGATCGCCCATCCATCAATCCGCACGGTTGAGCCGAGGGGGAGCGGATTGCCTATCGACGCCCCTTCGGCCCTCTCCGCCCTCCTCAACCGACGCCCATTGCGGCTGCCGTAACGCAACGCGTCTTCCATCTCGCGGAGCTGTTCCTCGGTGTACTCGGTCTCCTCGATGGCCTTGAGCTTCTCTTGGACCGGGGCAAGCGAGTTGAACCCGACGCCGACTAGCGCGAAAACCACCGCCAGCAGCGGAATGCGGTCGGGCTTGGGTTGGTGCGGCTGGAGCAGCGAATCGACCGGCTCGCGGCGCCGGACGAGCCCCGCCACCCCCATGACCACCGCTGCGGCGAGCAGCGCAAAACCGAGCAGCCGAGTTCCGGAGTTCATGGCCAAAATCATCCCGGCGAACGCCGTCAACATGCCTACGGCGCCGAGCGCGTCTGAGTGCATAATTTCCCCCATTTTGATCCCCCAGTGTCGTGGAGAAGTGTAGTCCGAGGGGAGGACGTGCGCTCGTTACGGGGAGGGCCGAGGCTGTGTCGCTGCGTGCCTCAACCTCAACCGAAGCTCGAGCAAATAGGGGGATCAAGCTGCGGTTTAGGGTTGCCCGAGTGAACTGGTGTGAAGCAATATCGGCCAAGAGAAATCAGAGGCCGTTGGGGAAGACGAACCTCTCGTCTCGCACTTCGCCGCGCGGACTAGTCACCCGCCGCGGCAATCCCGCTTAGTCACCGGGGGTGGAGTGTGCCGCCATCGATGCGGGCGAAACGCAGCCCGCAAGAAGGGTCCCCATCAATGACGACAACACTGGCCGCGCCCGCACCTGCCGTGCCACGCGCAACCGACTCGCTTGGACGCTCGAGATCGAGGGGATGCCGGGGCGGGTACGGCGGAGCGTCGAGAAGCATATGCTCCTGCTTCCTGAGGGCGAGCCGGGCGAGGTCTGGTTCACGCGCTGGCAGCGCCGCCCGGACCGGACGTATTCGTGCCGCGAGACCATCGTGGCTTCGCGCGCGGAACTCAAGGTCTTCGCCCACGCCATCGACCGCCTCGCGCGTGAGGAAAATTTTCTGGCAAGCATCACGCCACGCTCGTACCATGGGGGACATGTCTACTAAATACCGAGTGCAAAACCCCAAGACCAACGAGATTGTCGAAAGCTTCGACTTCATTACCGACGACGAGCTCGAAAACGTGCTGGATACCGCGAACGACACGTTTAAGCAGTGGCGCGAGAAGAGCTTCGAGGAGCGCGCCGAGGTGCTGCATAAGGTCGCCTCGCTTTTCGACGAGCAGCGTGACGAACTCGCACGCATCATCGCCGAGGAGATGGGCAAGTCGGTTGAGGAAGGCGACGGCGAGGTCGACGACGTCGTTGAGATCTTTAACTACTACGCCGACAACGGCGCGGAGTTCGGCGCAGACGAGGAGATCCCGAACAAGCGCGGCGGCACCTCCATCCTTCGCAAGGTTCCCCTCGGCGTGATCGTGGGCATCATGCCGTGGAACTTCCCGTACTACCAGGTCGCACGCTTCGCGGCCCCGGCGATCATGGCGGGCAACGTCGTGGTGGTCAAGCACGCGGAGATCTGCCCGCGTTCGGCCGCCGCGATTGAGAAGATCTTCGACCAGGCCGGCGCGCCGAAGGGCCTGTACACCAACGTGTACGCCCAGCACTCGCAGATCTCCACGATGATCAAAGACAACCGCGTGCAGGGCGTGTCGCTGACCGGTTCCGAGCGCGCAGGTCGCGCCATTGCTTCCCAGGCCGGCGAGGCACTGAAGAAGTGCGTGCTCGAGCTCGGTGGCACCGACGCGTACGTGGTGCTGGACTCCTCCGACGTGAAGGCGGCGGCCGAGACCGCGTGGAACAAGCGCATCGGCAACGTGGGCCAGGCCTGCACGTCCAACAAGCGCATGATCGTCATGGAGGACATTTACGACGAGTTTGTGCAGGCGTTGGTGGACATCGCCTCCTCCTACAGCGAGGGCGATCCGCTCAACCCGGGCGAGGGCAACGAGTTCTACCCGCTGTCCTCCCGCGACGCAGCGGAGCTTCTGGCGCAGCAGCTGCGCTTGGCCGTTGACGAGGGCGCGAACCTGCGCGTCGGTGGCGAGGTCACCGGCAAGGGCGCCTACATCACCCCGGCCGTGATCACCGACATCCCCGTGGGCACCGATTCCTACTACGAGGAGTTCTTCGGCCCGGTGGCGGAGGTGTACAAGGTCTCCTCCGAGGAGGAGGCGATCGAGCTTGCCAACGACTCCCGTTACGGCCTCGGCGGCGCCGTGATGTCCGAGGACGAGGAGCGCGGCAAGCGTGTTGCCGCCAAGATCGACACCGGCATGATCCACGTGAACATCCCGCAGGCGCGCGGTGCCGAGCTGCCGTTCGGCGGCGTGAAGGCGTCCGGCCTGGGCCGCGAGCTCGGCCCGCTGGGCATGGACGAGTTTGTCAACCTGCAGCGCTTCTACGTCGCAGGCTCCGACTCGGCGGTGTAGCTCGGGGCCTGGTGGCCCGGAGCTCGCTTGGCCGTGTCAGTTTTGACGCTGGTGTTTCGAAAATGACACACGCATGTCAAAATTGACACTATGAAGCTTCAAAACCCGTTCACCGCCATCTGCTCCGACGCGAATTCAGCAGTGCTGCTCGCACTCGGTCGGGCACCGGTGGAGCTCACTGCCCAGCAGGTTCACGGTCTAGCGGCGGGCCCGTCGTTGTCCAGCGTTCGCCGTAGTTTGGAACGGCTCGCTCAGGGTGGGGTCATCCACGAGCGGGTGTTGGGGCAGGTCAGGGGCTACTCCTTGAACCAACAGCACCTGCTCGCTGGCCCAATCCAGGACATCGCTCACGCAACAGCGGAGCTTCACTCCCGCATTGCGCAGTGCGTGGAATCTTGGCCAGTGGTCGTGGCGGGATGCGTGCTCTTTGGCTCGGCAGCCCGGGGTGAAATGGAGGATTCCAGTGACATCGACCTGCTCATTTTAATGGACAATGAGTCGGCGGCTCTGAAGGCGGAAAGTGGAGTGTATGAGCTGTCACGCCAGGTAGAGGCCTGGACGGGGGCGCCCGCCAACGTTGTAGTTTGGACCGCAGACCAAGATTATCCAGGCGCAATCCTCGACAACATTGTGGGCGAGGGCAAAACCATATACGGTGATCCGCAACGTGTACGGGGGATTCTGAGGGGATTCGTGGCACCGCGAGCGGGCAAAGGAAAGACCGCACAGGCTAACGATGCAGTTCTTCGCAAGCGGATGCTTCGGGTCGAAGAGCATTTGGAACTGGCGCAGTTCGCCGAGGGGGAGTTCGGCGCAAACGCAGTGATTTCCAACTACATTAACGCTGCGATAGGCGCCGGCGACGTGATCTGTGGCGCACTCAGTGGCTCCTATAACCGCTCAGCGGACCATTTTGAGGCCGTGCGGATGCTGGAGCTGGTTGGGGAAAAAGACGCCGCAAAGGCTTTGAACACGGTGCTACAAAACAAGACGATGGCCAACTACAGCGATGTCGGTCTTAGCGAGGTTCAGGTAAAACAGACGTCGCGGCTGTCAGTCAAGCTCGTCGAAAGGGCGCGCCAACTCGCGCCATAGGCTGCGATTACATGCTGTCGTTTTCGGTGTAGAAGCCGTCGCCGAACGGATCCCAGATCCGCTCCACCAGGCCTGCCACGGAATCCAGCACCGCGGTGGGGCGGAAGGGGTATTTGGCTATCTCGGAGTCGTCGGCAATGCCCGAGCGCACAAGCACGGTGCGCATGCCCGCCTCGAGGCCGGCCTTGACGTCGGTGTCCATGCGGTCGCCGATCATCACCGTGTTCTCCGAGTGCGCGCCGATGTTGTTCAGCGCCGAGCGCATCATCACCGGGTTCGGTTTGCCCACGTAGTACGGTTCCATGCCGGTCACGGCGGTGATCATAGTGGCCACAGACCCGGTGGCCGGCACCACGCCTGCGGGCCCCGGGCCGGTCAGATCCGGGTTGGTGGCGATGAACCGCGAGCCGTTGCGGATCAGGTTCGACGCCGTGGTCAGCGCCTCAAACGAGTAGGTGCGAGTCTCGCCCAGCACGACAAAG
Source organism: Corynebacterium wankanglinii (assembly GCA_014490595.1). Classification (GTDB taxonomy): domain Bacteria; phylum Actinomycetota; class Actinomycetes; order Mycobacteriales; family Mycobacteriaceae; genus Corynebacterium; species Corynebacterium wankanglinii. The sequence continues at coordinate 1,734,593 of CP061031.1, read as the reverse complement.
TCGGGATCGGCGTCGGTGAGGATCCAGCCGATTTCGTGCAGTGCCGTCGTTAAGCCAGCTTCACCGATGACGTACGCGGAGGCCTCGCCCGCCTGCTGCGACAAAAACTTCGCGGTCGCCGTGGCGGAGGTCCAGATTCGCTCCGGCTCAATGTCCAGGCCCATGCGCATCAGCCTCGCCGACAGGTCGCGCGGGGTCTGGATCGAATTGTTGGTCAGCACCATAAAATCGATGTTTTCGCTGCGCAGCGCGCCGATGAACTCCTTGGCGCCGGGGATGATCTCGCCCTCGCGATGCAGCACGCCATCCATGTCGGTCAGATACGAAATCACTGGTGCTCCTCCACATAGTCGGCGAGGTCTTGGGCGGTGGTGCATTGGGCGTAGACGTGCTCGTCGATAGGCACTCCAAATGCGTCCTCGATGCGCACCGCGAGCTCTATGCGGTCTAACGACGAAATCCCGCTCCCGGCCAGCTCCGTTTCCGGTGCGATATCCACGCCGGAGACCTCCTCCACGAGCTCCGCGAGGCGCGTGAACGTGTCCCTAGCCTCAGTGGTGTCGGTGTCTTCGGGGAGGTCGAGCGCGCCGAGGTCCAACCGCTGCGAAAGTTCCATGCCGTTATGATATGCCCATGCAACGCTTCGCACTTCCAGTCGTGGCCGTCGTCGCCGCCGGCCTCCTCGCGCCCGCTGCGTCAGCGTCGATGGCGGACGAGTACACGCCGCACTTCGACCCGACCCCGCGGCACGTGGCCTTCATTCCGAGCGACGGCTACACCGAGACCACCGAGTACGAGCTCCTCGGTGTGCCGGAAGGGACGGTATGGAAGCAGACCGGCGAAGACACGCTGCGGAACAAGGCGCAACTCTTTAACGGCGAGCTCGAGTACGTAGACAAGCCGCTTGGCGTCCGTCTGAACAACCACACCAAGGAAACGCCTCCACAGCCGGGTGAGAACGTTATCGATTTCATGGTGCGTGTGAAGTTCCCGGATGGCTCTAGTGAGTTATTTCCGCAGCAAGTGAAGCTGACCTCGGATGACGCCTTTTATTACAACCCGACGTACGTGGAACGTATCACCGCAGACCCGGGCCAGACCGTGACGTTGGAACCTGCCAATAAATTTGCGCTGGATCTCCCCACGAATGCACAGTGGGCTGTCACCGGTGGGGAGGGGTGGGATTGGAGCGTCGACCAGAAAACTGGTGCCATCACCGCGACGGTGCCGACCGACTCCTACAGCAGCGCGAGCTTCGAGGTGGTGACAACGTTCGCGGACGGTTCTCAACGGAGAGACTGGACTGGCGTGACAAACACTGGCGTCGGCGTGGAACTGCCGCCCGCGCCAGAACCGCAGCCGGCGCCGGAACCTACTCCCGCTCCGGCCCGGCGCCCGAGGCCGGTTCATCCTCCGCGCAGAAGTTGGCCCTGGTCTTTGGAGTGCTGGCGGTGCTGGTCGGCGTGGCAGCGCTTGCGTGGCCGCAGCTGCAGCAGTTCTTGCCAAAGTTGTAACGGCGCGTCGACGGCGGGGGTAGACCACCCGCATGGGGCACCGCAGACCCGTCGGCCTGACACATTCCGCATGAATTCCGGCAGCCGACCCGAACGCCCCAGGTCGCGGCGAGCCCCATGTGGAATCTGTCAAAAACAAAACCGCGGCCAGCCAAGCCCATGGCCGAACCCGCCCCCGGGCATAACGAAAGGGGCGCCCGAAAACGGAACGCCCCTTCGTCGTTAGGCAAAGGCCCGCTACTCGGCGGCGTTCTCCGGGCCCTCGTCCTCGCCGTCCTGGTCGGGGGTGGCGGCGGTCGGGTCGTCGATCTTCAGGTCTTTGGCTGCCTGGGCGGCCACGGAACGGTCGATCTTGCCCTCGTTGGCCAGGCCCAGCAGGGCGGCGACGGCCATGGACTCCGCGTCGATGTTGAAGAAGCGGCGGGCGGCCTCGCGCGTGTCGGCGAAGCCGAAGCCGTCTGCACCCAGCACGATGTACTGGCCCGGCACGTAGGCGCGGATCTGCTCTTGCAGATCGGAAGCGAAGTCGGACGTCGCGATGTACGGGCCCGAGGTCTGCTTCAGCTGCTTGGTGGCAAAGGCCTCCTCGACTTCAGCCTCCGGGTTGTGCAGCTGCTCCGTGGCCTTGCGCTGGCCGTCGCGGGCCAGTTCGGTCCACGAGGTCACAGAGTAGATGGCAGCGCCGACGTTGTACTGCTCCTGCAGGATCTCCTGCGCGCGCAGCGCCTGCTGCATGCCCACGCCGGAGGCCAGGAGGGAGACCTTGTTGTCCAGGTCCTTGCCCTCGTCGTAGAGGTAGATGCCCTTGTGCAGGCCTTCCACGTCCAGGTTCTCCGGGCGTGCCGGCTGGTGGTGGGGCTGGTTGTAGACGGTGATGTAGTACATCACGTTCTCGTCCTTGCCCTCGCCATTGCCGTACATGCGCTCGATGCCCTTGGAGATGATGTACGGCATCTCGTACGCGAACGCCGGGTCGTACGGGACCACGGCCGGGTTGGTGGAGGCCAGGATCGGGGAGTGGCCGTCCATGTGCTGCAGGCCCTCACCGAACAGGGTGGTGCGGCCGGCGGTGGCGCCGATGATGAAGCCGCGGCCCATCTGGTCGCCGGCGGCCCAGAAGTTGTCGCCGGTGCGCTGGAAGCCGAACATCGAGTAGAAGATGTACATCGGGATCATCGGCTCGCCGTGGGTGGCATACGAGGTCGCCGCGGCGATGAAGGAGGCCGACGAGCCGTCCTCGTTGATGCCCTCGTGCAGGATCTGGCCGTCGGCGGCCTCCCGGTAGGACAGCTGCAGGTCGTGGTCCACCGGCACGTAGTTCTGGCCGTTGGGGTTGTAAATCTTCAACGTCGGGAACCAGGAGTCCAGGCCGAAGGTGCGGGCCTCATCCGGGATGATCGGTACGACGCGCTTGCCCAGCTCCTTGTCGCGCATGAGCGCCTTGAAGGTGCGCACCAGCGCCATGGTGGAGGCGACTTCCTGCTTGCCGGAGTCCTTGAACAGCGCCTTGAAGGTCTTCTCAAAGTCCGGCTGCCCCAGCGGGGTGTAGGTCTCGCGGCGCTCCGGCAGGTAGCCGCCGAGCTCCTCGCGGCGGGCCTTGAGGTACTTGATCTCCTCGGCGTCCTCGCCCGGGTGGTAGTACGGCGGCAGGTACGGGTCCTTCTCCAGCTCCTCGTCGGAGATGGGGATCTGCTGCTTGTCGCGGAAGAGCTTGAGATCCTCCAGCGTCAGCTTCTTCATCTGGTGGGTGGCGTTGCGGCCTTCGAAGTTGTGGCCCAAGCCGTAGCCCTTCACCGTGTGGGCGAGGATGACGGTCGGCTTGCCCTTGGTCTCCAGCGCGCGCTTGTAGGCGGCGTAGACCTTGCGGTAGTCGTGGCCGCCGCGGCGCAGGTTCCAGATCTCCTCGTCGGTCATGTTCTCGACGAGTTTCTTGGTGCGCTCGTCGCGGCCGAAGAAGTGCTCGCGGACGTAGGCGCCGTCGTTGGCCTTGAAGGTCTGGTAGTCGCCGTCCTTGGTGGTGTTCATGATGTGGACGAGCGCGCCGTCCTCATCCTTTTCCAAAAGCTCGTCCCACTCGCGGCCCCAGACCACCTTGATCACGTTCCAGCCAGCGCCGACGAAGAAGCTCTCCAGCTCCTGGACGATCTGGCCGTTGCCGCGCACCGGGCCATCGAGACGCTGCAGGTTGCAGTTGATCACGAAGGTGAGGTTGTCCAGACCGTAGAGGGAGGCCATCTGGATCAGGCCGCGGGATTCCGGCTCGTCCATCTCGCCGTCGCCCAGGAACGCCCAGACGTGCTGCTGGTCGGTGTCCTTGATGCCGCGGTTTTGCAGGTACTTGTTAAAGCGCGCCTGGTAGATCGCGTTCATCGGGCCCAGGCCCATGGACACGGTGGGGAACTCCCAGAAGCCCGGCAAACCGTGCGGGTGCGGGTAGGACGGCAGGCCACCCTGTTCGCGGGAGTGCTCCTGGCGGAAGCCGTCCAGGTCGTCCTCGCTCAGGCGGCCTTCCATGAAGGCGCGGGCGTACATGCCCGGGGAGGCGTGGCCCTGGAAGAAGATCTGGTCGCCGCCCTGCGGGGCGTCCTTGCCCTTGAAGAAGTGGTTGAAGCCGACTTCGTAGAGGGCCGCGGCGGACGCGTAGGTGGAGATGTGGCCGCCGACCTTGATGCCGGGGCGCTGTGCGCGGTGCACCATCACTGCAGCGTTCCAGCGCATCCAGCGGCGGTAGCGCTTCTCAATCTGCTCGTCGCCGGGGAACTCCGGTTCGAGGTTGGTCGGAATCGTGTTGACCAGGTCGGTGGAGGACAGCGCCGGCAGCGGCACGCGCTTGGCGTTGGCGCGCTCGATCAGGCGCAGCATGAGGTAGCGGGCGCGCTCCGGGTCGGAATCCTCGAGCAGCCCGTCGAGGGAGTCCATCCACTCCTGGGTTTCTTCTGGGTCTGCGTCGTGCAGGTAGGACGCCACGCCTTCGCGCAGCGAGAGAATGTTGGTGTCAACCTCGGCCGCGGTCTTGGCGCGGGCGTCTTCCATCTCGGTTTCTTTCTGGGCCACTTCAACCTCCTGGGTTCATTCGGGCAATACGCCCTCAAGGATACGTCGTTGCGCGCGGTACTTCTTACAGCGGGTGCGCTTTGGTGAGACTAATCACGAGTTTTCGCGCATTCTTTGCTTCTCGACGTTAAGCTGTCGCCCAGAACCAACCTAGATTCATGGAGGACACGGAAACTTGAGTGCCACAGGAGTGGACACCTTCGCCTCACGCCTCGGGGTAAACCCAGGCGATGTGGTGCAAGAGATCGGCTGGGACGATGACGCGGATTCCGCCATCTCAGAAGCCATCGAGGATGCCATTGGTGCCGAACTTCTCGACGAAGACGCCGAGGATCCCTGCGACACCATCCTCCTCTGGTTCCGCGACGGCGACGGGGATCTCGTGGACGACCTGGTAGACGTCGCCCGTGGTCTCGGCCCCGGCGGTCGAATCTGGCTGATGACGCCCGGGGCCGGGTCCGCTGGGGTGGTCCCGCCCAGCGAGATCGCCGAATCCGCCCAGCTGGCTGGCTTTACCCAGACCAAGGCCGACCGGTTCGGCTCCTGGCAGGGATCCTGCCTCACCCCCCGTAACCGATGACCAGGGATTTCGCTCCCGCCGCTGGGCCAGGCAGCAACGCGAATGGTCCCGTTCCGGAGTTGCCGGATCGGGACCATTGATGTGGTGCGCCATGACGGGCTCGAACCGCCGACCTACTGGGTGTAAACCAGTTGCTCTTCCAGCTGAGCTAACGGCGCGCGTAGCAAGCAGAGTAGCAGAGCCCTTACGGGAAACGAAAACTGCTGTTGGGCCGGGTAGGTCAGCCCATCCCGGCCGAAGATGCTTACCCCAGGATGCTTACTTCTCGAGTGCGGTGGCGGGCGCGACCGGAGGTTCGTCGAGAAGTAAGCGTTTAGGGGTAAGCATCTAGCCTGTGGCGGGGCTGTGTGGCGGGCCTACAGCGCCCGGGCCTCGATGGCGGCGAGGATGCCCAGCTCGAAACAGGGGGAGGGCCCGTTGAACTCCACGTCGGCGACATCCCACTGCGAGAACCGCACCCTGGCCGACCCGGCCGCCGACCCTTTGGAATCTGGGACGACAGCGAGGTCCCAGAGCTCCACACCGGCGGCGTCGCAAGCGCGGGCAGCGCGAGTGGCCAAAGCACTGGGGCGGGCTGGGGAAAACAGGGCGTTCTCGTCCGCCTCGGCTACCTGGGCTAGCACCGCAAATGGCCGGTCGGTGAACAGCACGGCGTGGTCGGCGGCGGCGTCTTCCACGTCCTCGGCTTCGATGCCGTCCGCGAGCTCCACGCCCGCGGCCCGCAACACATGAAGGGCGGAGTGGAGCTGCTCGAGGTCAATGGGCATGATCAGTCCCCTTCGGGCAAGGAAAAGCTAACGTTCTTCTTCCTTATCGTAGGCCTTGGCCCACGGGTTGGCCCGGGAAGATCCGTAGCGTTGGCGGGCCCGGGAGGGGGCCGGGTTGGGGTCGGGTCCGGGGGCGCCGGAGGTGGCGTCGTCAAGCAGTTGCTCCTGCTCGGCCTCGAAGCGGCGGCGCTCCCGCGAGTCGGAGTACAGGAAGTAGATCAGGCCGGCGGGCGCGGCGATGCCGAAGAGGATCCACTGCAGCCCGTAGGAGAGGTGGTTGCCGGTTTCCAGCTGCGGCAGCGGGATGGGGTTGAGCACGCCGGGTTGGTCGCTGAGCAGCTGGAGGTACGGCGAGGCCAGGCTCTGCCCCACGAGGTCGCCAACTTGGGTGGGGCTGATGGAGTAGACCATGTCGTAGCCCTGCTCGTGCATGGGGGCGTTGGGGTGCACTCCTTCGTCGGCGCGAAGCATGCCGGTGATGGTGACGTCGCCGGTGGGTGCGGGCGCGATGTCTGGTACCTGGGTGGAGTCCTGCGCCTTGACCCAGCCGCGGTGGACGAGGATCGCGTGGCCGTCGTCGAGCGTGAACGGGGTGAGCACTTGGAAGGCCGGGGTGCCGTCGACGGGGCGCAGGCGCAGCAGCACGTCCGGGCCCGTATACCGCCCGGTAGCGACAACGCGGGACCACTCGGCGCCGTCGCCCAAGGACCCGTCCGGACCCAAGCGCGACGACAGCGGCTCTGGGTCGTGCTCGAAGGCGGCGGAGATGTGCTCGTTGCGCTCTACTAGCGCCTCGTTTTTGCCCAGCTGCCACGGAGCCAGGAACGTGAATGCGTAGTAGGAGAACACCCCGATTAAAAGCGCCGCGATGACCCAGCCGGGGGTAAGCATCTGCCGCCACCACGGTTTCGACGATTGACTGTTGGCGCTCACGCCGGGTCAGTCTAGTCGCTCGCGCAACCAGGTAATAATGCCGTCAACTGCAGACTCGATCTGTTCGCGCACCACCGCAAAGCCCTCCGGCCCGCCGTAGTAGGGGTCCGCCACGCCGGCGCCGTCCGGGGAGGCGGGGTCGAACGAACGGATGAGGCGCACCTTGTCCTCGTCCACGCCGCGGGCGACCAGCTCGGAGACGTGGTTGGTGTCCAGCGCGACAATCAGGTCGGCTTGCTCCTGCTCGAAGCCGAATTGTTGGGCGCGGTGCGCCTCGCCGTCGTAGCCGTGGGCTGCCAGTTCGGCGCGCGCCCGCTCGTCCGCTTTTTGGCCGACGTGCCAGCCGCCAATGCCTGACGACGTCACCGTCACCGCATCCCCCAAACCGGCCTGCGCCAATTTCTCGCGCACGATCACCTCCGCCATGGGGGAGCGGCAGATGTTGCCGGTGCAGACAAAGTCGATGTGCAATTTAGAACTCACGGATGATCCTTTCCAGCTCGTCGGCGTCGCGCGCCACCCAGTCGGCCAAATCCCACTCCTCGGCAGCGCCGTAGCCCCAGGTCATGGCCACGCTCGGGATGCCGAATTCTTTCGCACCCTCGAAGTCGTGCAGCCGGTCGCCGACCATCAGCGGGCGCTCGGGGTTCGCTTGATCGAGCACGTGCCGGATCACGTCGACCTTCTTCGCGCGCTTTCCGTCGTTGGAAGCCGCGCCCAGAAAATCGATGTGTTCCAAAAGCCCCGCACGCTCTAAGGCCGCGCGTGCGAAGCGTTCGCTTTTCGACGTCGCCGTGCACACGCGGTAGCCCTCCCCGGCCAACCGCTCCACCAGGGCAGCCATTCCCGGGTAGACCTCGAAGCGCTGCCAGCCCTCCCCGGACATGTAGTCCGAGTAGGCGCGCATGGCGGTTTCGACCTGCGCGGCAGACATGCCGAGCGAGCGCATCGTCTCCGGCATGGGCGGGCCGGGGATGCGGCGGATGAATTCCTCGTCGGGTTTGTCCCACCGAATGGCTTCCAAGCCGATGAGGAATCCGTGCCGGATGCCGGGGTAGGAGTCGATGAGGGTGCCGTCGACGTCGAAAAGCAAAGTGGCGTTCACACCTGCCCACTGTTCCAAATTTGTAGGCTTGCTGCCATGACAGACGTAACAGTGCAGACAGTTGTGGACGCGCTCGAGGCGGCCTACCCGCCCGCGCTGGCGGAAAGCTGGGACCAGGTGGGGCTCATCTGTGGCGACCCGGACGCGAAGGTGACCAAGGTGGCCTTCGCGCTCGATTGCGCTCAGGAGGTGGCTGAGCGCGCCGTCGCCGCCGGGGCCCAACTGTTGGTGGTGCACCACCCGCTCCTGCTGCGCGGCGTGCACTCGGTGGCCGCAAACACCCCGAAGGGCAAGGTCATCCACACCCTGCTGGCCGGCGGCTGCGCGCTGTTCGCCGCGCACACCAACGCGGACTCCGCCCGCCCGGGCGTTTCGGACAAGCTCGCGGAGCTCGTCGGCATCACACCCGGTCGCCCCATCAAGCCGGTGCACATAGACGCTCTGGAGCGCTGGGGCGTGCACGTGCCGCCGAGCGCCGCCGCGGACCTGAAAAAGGCGCTGTTTGGGGCCGGTGCCGGGGAGATCGGGGACTACCGCGAGTGCGCCTTCTCCTTCGAAGGTGCCGGTGAGTTCACCCCCGTCGAGGGCGCGAACCCCACCGACGGGGCCGTGGGCACGCACTACACGGGCGACGAGATCCGGATCGAGTTTGTGGCGAAGGCGCGGGACCGCCGGAGGATCGGCGAGAAGCTGCGGGAAGCCCACCCCTACGAAGAGCCCGCGTTCGACGTGGTGCAGGTGGCTGACACCCGTGACCTCGAAACAGCGACCGGCTTGGGCCGCATCGGCGAACTGGAAGAGCCGATGACGCTGCGCGAATTCACCCAGCAGGTGGCCAACGCGCTGCCGGCAACCGCGTGGGGCGTGCGCGCCGCCGGCGACCCGGAGCAGGTCGTGCGCAAGGTTGCGGTCTCCTCCGGCGCTGGCGACAGCTTCCTTGCCGACGTGGCAAAGCTCGGCGTGGACGTCTACGTCACCTCCGACCTGCGCCACCACCCGGTGGACGAGCACCTGCGCGCCGGGGGGCCGGCCGTGATCGACACCGCGCACTGGGCCAGCGAGTTTCCGTGGACCGAGCAGGCGGAGAGTATCGTGGCTCCGTTAGGCGTGGACACCGAGATCCTGTGCATCCGCACGGATCCGTGGACCATCTCCGCGCACCCGCAGTAAAGGAGTACCGATGCACCTTTCCAAAGACCTGCAGCCCGTCCTCCTGCAGCTCGCGCAGGCAGACGCCGCGTCTTCGAAGCCGCGCGTGCGCCCCGAGGAGCAGGAGCTTCAGAAGCTTATCGACGAACGCCAGCGCCTCACCGACGCCTCCGCCGCAGCCCAGCTCGCGGTGGACGACATGGAGCTGGAGATCCTGCGCATCCAGGAAGACGAGCGGAAGCTGAAGAAGCGCGAGCTGGACGACAAGCGCCAGCTCACCGCCGAAACCGACCCCGAGCGCCGCAAGGACTTGGAGCACGACCGCTACGCCGCGAAGTCCCGCATCGCTGACCTGCTCAGCGAGCTAAAAGAGGCCCACAACGAGATCGCGGCGCTGCGCAACAACCGCGACGTGCACGCCGCCCGCGTCGACGAGGCCAACCGCAAGGTCGAAACCGCCCGGCGCGCCGTGGACGCACTGCCGGAGGAAGAAACCGTTGACACGGAGTCGCTGCGCGCCAAGCTGCCCGCCGACGTGCTGCGCGCCTACGACGACATCGGCGCCGCCAAATTCAACGGCCGCGCCTGCGGCGGCTGCTTCATCCAGCTGCCGCCGGCCGAGCGCGCCGAGGTGCTGGGGGAACCGGAAGACGAGCTGCCCGCCTGCCCGAACTGCGGCACCCTGCTCGTGCGGGTGAAACCGGCGGAGTAGCGCATGCACGTTTCCATGTATTGCGACGGCGGCTCCCGTGGCAACCCGGGCGTTGCCGGATCCGGCTCCGTGGTCTACGACGCGGACGGCGAAACCCTGGCCGAAATCGCCTACGTGGTGGGCAAAAAGTCCACCAATAACGTCGCCGAGTACTACGGACTGGTCCGCGGCCTGGAGGCCTGCCAGCAGGTTGGCGCGACCCGCGTGGACGTGTTCATGGACTCCAAGCTGGTGGTCGAGCAGATGACCGGCCGCTGGAAAATCAAGCACCCCGACATGCAGAAGCTGGCCCGCGAGGCCCGCGACCTCGCCTCGTCGTTTGAGAAGGTCACCTACACCTGGGTCCCGCGCGCGAAGAACAAAAAGGCCGACGAGCTGTCCAACGTGGCCATGGACGCCGCAGCCCGCGGCGACAAACCCGGCATAGTCAAAGGCACCGGCGTGTGGGTGGGGGAGAAGCAGGGGGAACCGGAGGGCGCCCAGAAGCCCAAGCACGAAACCGCGAGCCCCGCGCACTGGTCCGGCACCGACGCGCCGCGCACCAGGTTCATCCTGCTGCGCCACGGGCAGACACAGCACTCGGCGGAGCAGCGCTTCTCCGGCACGTCCGAGCCGGAGCTGACCGACACCGGCCGCGACCAGGCGCGCCGGGCCACCGAGGCGCTGCGCAAATTCGGGCGGATCGACGCTATCGTCGCCTCCCCGCAGGCCCGCGCGCAGGGCACCGCCCGCATCGCGGCTGGTGCCCTCGGCCTGGACATCGCGACCGAGGAAGGCCTGCGCGAGATGGCGTTCGGCGACTTTGAGGGGCTTACCCGCGACGAGGCGGTAACCGAGGATGCGGCGGCGTTTGAGGAGTGGCAGGCCTCGCCGAACAACGCGCCCCCCGGCGGGGAGTCACTGACCGCGCTGCACCGCCGCGTGTCTCGGACCCGCCTGAAGCTGCAGGAACGCTACGAGGGCCAGACGGTGCTGGTGGTCACGCACATGACGCCGGTGAAGTCGTTTATCCGACAGGGCCTCGGGGCAAACGCGGACATGTTCAAGCACCTGTTTCTGGACCTGGCCAGCATCTCCGTGGTGGATTTTTACGGTGACTACGGCGTGGTCCGCTGCGTCAACGACGTCGCCCATCACAGGTAGGGCGTCGCGGGCCTGCCGCGAGCACGAGGATCCAGCTACTAAGACCCAGCTATCAGGCCTAAAATCGGCTGTTAGCTGGATCCTGGTAGCTGAATCCGGCGATTGGGGCGCGAAAAGGAACGTGACGGCGGCGCGGGGAGGCGGAAGCGCAGCGCGGGGAGGTGGGCCGGAGGTTGAACGTCGAGAAGCAAGAAGCGTAAGCTCACACACGCGAATGAGCCGGCCGGGCGGCCGCGGCGCTGCGAACCACCGCGAAGCGGGAAGGCGCAGGTCGAGGAAAGTCCGGACTCCACAGGGCACGGTGGTTGCTAACAGCAACCCGGAGCGATCCGCGGGAAAGTGCAACAGAAAGTAGACCGCCTCGGCAACGAGGTCAGGGTGAAAGGGTGCGGTAAGAGCGCACCGGCATCTGCGGTGACGCAGGTGGCCAGGTAAACCCCACCGGGAGCAAGGCAAGAATCTCTGCGCACGCGCAGGGGTCGTCGGACGCAGGCTGCCCGCCCAGTCCGAAGGTAGCTGCTTGAGGCGCCCAGCAATGGGTGGCCCAGATGGATGGTCGCCGCCCCGCAAGGGGAACAGAATCCGGCTCACAGGCCGACTCATTCGCCCTTTTCGTGGCACGATGGCTGCTTATGAAGCTCTACGCCGCGCCCCTCAACTTCCGGCCGATCGCGCGGGAATTCGACGTGCGCACCGGGTTCGCGCCGTCGTTGCATGCCGAGGCGTCGCAGCTTGAAGACCGCTTTGCGCGCGTGCGTATCGACGCCCGTTCCGTCCCCCTCGTCACCATCGACCCCGCCGGATCGATGGACCTGGACCAAGCCGTGCACATCGAACGGCGCGGGGGCGGGTTTGTGGTGCGCTACGCCATCGCCGATGTGGCCGCGTTCGTGGACCCGGACTCGGCAGTGGCGGAAGAGTCCCTGGAGCGGGGCCAGACGATCTACCTTCCCGACGAGCCGGCGCGCCTCCACCCGGAAGAACTGTCGGAGGGTTCGGCCTCGCTGCTGCCGGACGTGGACAGGCCCGCGGTGCTGTGGACGTTCGAGTTAGACGACGGCGGCGAGGTGGAGTCCGCGCACGTGGAGCGCGCGCTGGTGCGCTCGGTAGCTCGCTTGGATTACGAGGGCGTGCACGCGGACATGCAGGCGGGCACGGTGCACCCCTCTGTGGCTTTGCTGGAGGAGGTGGGCAAGTTGCGCCAGCAGTCCTCGCTTCGCAGGCACGCGATCAACCTGCGCCTGCCGTCAGTGCGGGTGGTCGGCGACGGCGACACATTTGAGCTGGTAATCGAGCCCCGTCACCCGGTGATGGACTACAACTCCGAAATCTCCCTGCTCACCGGCATGGTGGCGGGCCGGATGATGGTGGACGCGGGCGTGGGTTTCCTGCGTACCCTGGGCCCGGCGGATGCTGGCGGGGAGACGGACTTCCGCAGAGAAGCCGGTAATCTCGGCTACCCTGCCGAAGAGGTCGCCGGGGACATCGGAGAGTTTCTCGCCGGCGTGGACGCCGACACCCCGCGTGGCATGGCCGTCATGCGCGAGGCGCAGAAACTCCTGCGCGGGTCCGGGTACGTGGACTTGTCGGCGGGTGAGCCCGAGGTCCACGCCGGCATCGGCGGGTACTACTCCCACGTCACCGCACCGCTTCGGCGGTTGATCGACCGCTACGCCACCGAAGTGTGCCTGGCCATCTGCGCCGGCACGGAGGTGCCGGAGTGGGTGATGCGCGACGCGTCCCGGGTGATCAAGACCATGGGCCGGTCCTCCCAGCTGGCCAACACCGTGGAAAAAGCGTGCCTGCACCTGACCGAAGCCACGGTGCTTGCACCGTGGGTGGGTCATAACTTCGACGGCGTGACCCTGAAAACGGGCGAGAACGCCGCGCGGGTGTTCATCGTGGACCCGCCAGTGCTGGCACCGTCCTCCGGTGCACCCGAGGAAGGCGCGGAGACAAAGTTCTCCCTCGTGCGGGCGGATCCGGCGGCCCGCGAGGTCAATTTCGCCTGGCCCGCAGACTAGGTGGGGGCCCTACCCCTCCACGCGGGCGGGCTCGCCGGCGGTGACCTCGATAACTTCGAACTCGCGGGCCATGGTTGCAGCGAACGCATCGGCGTTTTGCACCGGCACAAACGCGATCACGGCGTTGGAGGTGCCAGCGGCAGCGGGGCGGGAGGCGACGGCGCCGCGCTTACGGGCGAGTGCGACCAGGGCATCGGGTGTGGCCAAGTCGTGGGACTCCGTCGGGGAGTTCAGCAGCGTGAAGAGTTCGTTGGCGCGCCGCGAGCGCAGGGCTTTCGCGGCGGACAGGGAGCGCAGCGTCTCGGATTCGCAGAACTGCACCCAACGCCGCGCGGTCTCCGGCGCAGGCGCCTGCTCGTCGCCCGCGGCGCGGCGGGCCTCGACCCATTGGACGGTGCGGCCGGAGGCGTCGGGAAGCTGGCGCAACGAGGCGACACCAAAGTTGGCGCACGCCGCGTCGATGAACGCGCGGTGGTCGACGATAGCGTCCCGGGACTCGACGAACGGCTCGCCGAGGTTCGCAGCCAGCGAGAACACGCGGACACCGTGCCGTGCCGGTGCGGCGCTTGCGTGAGCGAACCGTCCGCGTAGTCCACCACCGAGACACCGTCGCCGCCGCGCAGGGCTACGGCATGGCGCGCCCGCAGCACGGGCAGGGAGGAATAGGCCCCGACCGCATGGGAGCAGATGTCGGCCAGTCGGGCGCGGAACGGGGCGGTATCCACGTCGTCGTGGTCGGCCGCGAGGGCGAGTGCGATGGCGGCGTCGGCCGCGTACAGCGCACCAAGGCCCGCGCCGACCGCAACGTCTGACTCGACGGTGATGTCTAACCCGGCGGTATCGCGGGAGAGCACTTGGCGCTGCACGAGGGTGTGCACCAGGCCCCACCAGCGGCGGGCAAGCCCGTCGGCGGGTTCTTCGTCATGACGCCACTGCGCAGAAAACTCCTGGCCCAGCGGGCCGCGTGCGGCGATGGCCACCACGCCGTCCGAGCGCGGGCTCACCGCGGCGGCCGCGCGCAAGGCGACGGTGCCGGCCAAGGTCACGCCGCCGAAATGGTCCACGTTTTCACCGATGAGTACCCACGTGCCCGGCGCGGAGGCCACGCGGCCTTCACCGGGGTGCGCTGCGCGAACGCGCTCCACAGGGGACTGCGAGGGGGCCACAAACGGGGTTTTACACACTGCCATGTCACGCTCCTTCAACCGCAACCACACTACCAACCGCCCCGGTACAGTCGGACGGGCAAAGAACCCTGAACGATAGGAGCGCGAACATGGCAGACGAGCAGTACTACTACAACCCCACCACCGGCGAGGTCACCCAGGGCAAGGAGGCCGCGTGGGACAACCGCATGGGCCCGTACCCTACCCGTGAGGAGGCGGAGTCCGCCCTGCAGATCGCGGCGCAGCGCAACAAGCGCGCGGACAACCAGGACGAGGCGGACGACAACTGGGGCGAGGCCCCGTCCTGGGAAAAGTAAACCCTACGGCTTGATCTTCTTAAACGCCTTGCGCACCTCGCGCACGGCGTCGTCGTAGCCGGCGAGCGCCTGCTCCCCGCGGTCGAGCTCGCGCTGGTAAAGCATGCCGTAGGCGAAGGTGTCCTCGCCGCGCTCGCGGGCCTCGCCAGCGAGCCGCTGGATGCGGTCGCGCGAGGTGACGGCGTCCTGGAAGTCGCCCAACTTGGACTGCAGCGCCTTGCACGCCTTCGCCAGACGCTCAGCCTTAAGCCCCGCATCCGCCGCGGCGTTTGCGGAGTAGCGCAGCTTCTTGGCGGCCTTGCGCACGTCGTGGACGTAGTCCTCGCGCTCGTGCAGCGGCAGGTCGGTGTCGTGGTAGTGCTCGTCGACCTTGTTGTGGCGCTTTTTCAGCTTCTTGTAGCCGCGCTTCAGGTGGTCGTAGAGGACCTCCTTCGACTGCTTCTTCTCCTTCTTTCCGGAAGCCTCTTGCTTCGCGACGGGCGGTTGCGCCAGCAACCCGTCAATCGCGTCCAGCAAGTCCATGAACCGCTGTGAATTGAGCATGTCCACGATCTCGGCGTGGGCCTGGTTGTAGTCCCGGCGCATGTCGCCTGCGATGTGGGCGCGGGCTGCCTCGTCGACGAGCCCCGACTCGTCGGAATCCAGCAGCTCCAAGAACCGCTCTTCCACCACCTCGGCGTCGCGGGCGACACCGAGGACGCCGGCGGCGTGCTTGAGCTCGTCTTCCAGTGAGGCAAGCTGCTCGCCCTCCAAGATGCCCTCGAACGTTTCCAGCAGCGAGCGCATCTCGCGGGTAGCCACCCGCAGCTGGTGCACCGAGTCGAACTCGTCGGCGCGCACGCGCGGCTCCCACGCGACAATGGCATCGCGCTGCTTGCGCAGGGATTCCACCACGGCGGCGGCAGGCGAGTCGCTGTCAAGCTCGGCGCGCATGTGCGGGGGCAGGGGCGCGGTCTTTACCGAATCGCCCAGCGCGGTGGAAAGCTTCGACGGCGAGGAGGACTTCCGCGCTCCCGCCGAGATCAGGAACGAGGTGCCCTGGTTGATCAGGGTGTTGCCCTCGTCGGTGCCGGCGAGAGCTTCCGACAGTTCCAGCTCCCACTCGCGCCAGCTGGTGCGCTCACCGCCGGGCAAAAGCGACCAGGCGGTGACGTGGTCGTCGCAAAACTCCGCGACCTCGCCTTGAGCGCCCGCCAAGGTGATCTCCACTCGGCGGTTGTCCACCTGCGCCACTGGGGCGAGTTCCGCGTTGCGCACGATCGAGCGCACGCACGCCAGCAACGTTTCGGGCACGACCGAAGGGTCATCGAGAGGCACCCGCACCTCGTTGCGCCCGCCCTCCTTGGGCAACTTGAGGTGCCAGCCGTCGTCCGCCCCGCCGGTGCGGCGGCGCAGCGTGATCTTCGAGCGCGTCAGGCGCAGGTCTTCCGTGTCGTAGTAGACGGCGGAGAGGTTGTGCTCGCGCATGGTCCTAATTTCGTCCACGCCGGGAAGTTGGGTCAGGTCCGGCAAGCCGGTGCCCTCGTCGACGGCGAGCTTGATTTCCACCTCGAGGAACTGCTCGGGTGCGTGTGCAGCCATGATCGTTGTCCTCCTTCAATAGTTTGTTAACCCCCAAGCTTAGCCTGCGTGGCCGCACCCGCAGGGCCGCTACAGTAAACGGGTATGAGCGCCCAAACAGACAACGTGCTGCGCCTGGTGGAGCAGCAGGACATCGCATTCATCCGCCTCTGGTTCACCGACATCTTCGGTTCCCTGAAAACGGTGATGATGTCGCCGGCCGAGCTGGAAAGCGCCTTCGAGGAGGGCGTCGGCTTCGACGGCTCGTCCATCGAGGGCTTTTCCCGCATCTCGGAGTCGGACACGCTGCTGCGGCCCGACCCGTCGACGTACCAGCCGCTGCCGTTCGACGAAGACTCGGGCCTGCAAACCGCGCGCATGTTCTGCGACATCACCATGCCCGACGGCGATCCGCTCTACGCCGACCCGCGCCAGGTGCTGCGCCGCCAGATAGGCGCCGCGCGCGACATGGGGTTCGAGTTTCTGGCTAGCCCGGAAATCGAGTTCTACGTGGTCAAACCCGGACACGCGGACCAGCCGCCCACCCCGGCAGACAAAGGCGGCTACTTCGACCAAGCCAAGCGCAACGAGGCGCCCAGGCTGCGCCGGCAGGCAGTCTCCGCGCTGGAGTACATGGGCATTGTCACCGAGTTCTCCCACCACGAGGGCTCGCCGGGCCAGCAGGAGATCGACCTGCGCCACACCGATGCCCTGACCATGGCGGACAACATTGTCACCTTCCGCTACATCGTGAAAACGGTCGCGGAGATCAACGGCGTGCACGCAACCTTCATGCCCAAGCCGTTTGCCAACCTCGAGGGCTCGGCGATGCACACGCACTTCTCCCTGTTCGAGGGCGACACCAACGCGTTCCACGACCCGGACGATGAGATCAGCCTGTCCACCACGGGCCGGCAGTTCATCGCCGGCATCATCGAGCACGCAGCCGAGATCTCCGCGGTGACCAACCAGTGGGTGAACTCGTACAAGCGCCTCCAGTTCGGCTCGGAGGCGCCAACCGCCGCAACCTGGGGCATCTCCAACCGCTCCGCGATGGTGCGCGTGCCCACCTACCGCCTGCGCAAGGCGGAGTCGCGCCGGGCGGAGGTGCGTTCCCTGGATTCGGCGTGCAACCCCTACCTGGCGTTCGCGGCCGTGCTCGCCGCGGGCCTGAAGGGCATTGAGGAGGGCTACGACCTGGACGAGCCGGCGCGCGATGACGTCTTCGCGCTCACCCGCCGCGAGCGCCGCGCGATGGGCTACCGCGACCTGCCCAACTCCCTCGACCAGGCGCTGCGCCACCTGGAGCGCTCCGAGTTCATGGCGGAGGTGCTGGGCGAGCAGGTCTTCGAGTTCTTCCTGCGCGCCAAGTGGGACGAGTGGCACGACTACACCGCCCAGATCACCCCGTGGGAGATCGACACCGGGATTGACCTGTGATTTCGCCCGCCAAACTCGGCCTGACCAGTCCCCGCGCCGCCGAGGACATCGAGGGGCTTTCGCTTGGCGACGACGCTTCGCTCTACACCCTCGCCGGCGCGGGCGACCCAGACCTGGCGCTGAACAACGCCCACCGGTTGCACGACGCGCTCGGCGACGGCTGGGGTGAACTGCTCGAGGCTGTGACCGGCAACCCCGTCTTCCGCACCCGCCTGTTCGCCCTGCTTGGCGGTTCTACCGCGCTGGCGGACCACCTCATTGCACACCCGGATCAGTGGCGGCTGCTGCTGGAAGACGTCCCCGGCCGCGAGGAGCTCTACCGCACCATGCTCGCCGCGGTGGGGGTGGACGCGGACGGGCCGGGACTGTACAGGGCGGGGGAGGGCGAAGTTGGCGTCGCGAAGCTTCGGCTTAAAAACGCCCACCGCAGCCTGGTCATGCGCATCGCCGCAGCCGACCTGGCGGGCACGTTCGCCGCGGTGAAAGGCCACGGCGAGGGCGAGCCGATGAGCTACAGCTACACCACAGAGCGGCTGACGTGGCTGGCGGACGCGGCGCTTACGGCGGCGCTCGCGGTGGCGGTGCGCTCGGTGTACGGCGACGACGACGTGGACGCCGAGCTTGCGGTGATAGCCATGGGCAAGTGCGGCGCCGGCGAGCTGAACTACATCTCTGACGTGGACGTGGTGTTCGTGGCGGAGCCGGCGTCGCCCAAGATCACCCGTGCGGCTGCGGAGATGATGCGCATCGGATCTGCCTGCTTTTTCGACGTGGACGCGAACCTGCGCCCCGAAGGCGCCTCCGGGGCACTGGTGCGGACACTGGACTCGCACCGGGCGTACTACCGCAAGTGGGCCGAGACCTGGGAGTTCCAGGCGCTGCTCAAGGCGCGGCCGATGACGGGCACCATGGAGCTGGGCCGCGCGTACTCGGAGGCGACCGCGCCGCTGGTGTGGGAGGCCTCCCAGCGCGACAGCTTCGTCGAGGACGTCCAGGCCATGCGCCGGCGCGTGCTGGAAAACGTCCCGGCGGACGTGCGCCGCCGGGAGCTGAAACTGGGCCCCGGGGGCCTGCGCGACGTGGAGTTCGCCGTGCAGCTGCTGCAGCTCGTGCACGGGCGCATCGACGACACACTCCGCGCGCGTAACACGTTGGACGCCCTTGCCGCGCTTGCTGCGGCCGGCTACGTCGGGCGCGAGGACGCGAAGGTGCTCATGGAGGCGTACGAATTCCTCCGCCTGCTCGAGCACCGCCTGCAGCTGCAGCGCTTCAAGCGCACCCACCAGCTGCCCGAACCCGACGACGAGAAGCGTAACCGGTGGCTCGCGCGCGCCGCCGGTTTTTCCGCCGACCAGCGCGGCACCGCCGTCGAGGGGCTGTACCGCGAGCTCAAACGCGTGCGGCGCGACGTCGCCGACTTGCACGAGCGCCTGTTCTACCGGCCGCTGCTCGGGGCGGTGGCGGATATGTCCGTCGGCGAGGCCACGCTGTCCGCAGACGCGGTCAAGGCGCAGCTGGCGGCGCTGGGCTACCGCCACCCGGCGCGCGCCTTCGACCACCTGTCCGCCCTGGTGAAGGGCAGTTCGCGGAAGGCGAAGCTGCAGGCGATCCTCCTGCCGTCGCTGATGCACTGGCTCGCGGACACGGCAGACCCGGGCCAAGGGCTGCTCAACTACCGCAAGCTGTCCGAGGCCGCGGTGGATCGCAGCTGGTTCCTGCGCATGCTGCGCGACGAGGGCGTGGCTTCCCAGCGCCTCATGCACATCCTCGGCACCTCGCCGTACGCCGCCGATTTGATCATCTCCGCGCCCGACGTGGTCAAGCTGCTCGGCGACGGCTCGAACGGCCCGCGGCTGCTGGAGCCCGCGCCCGACCAGGTGCATAAGGCGGTTGTCGCCTCCGCGAAGCGCCACCAGGCGGACCCCGACAAGGCTGTGGCGGTGGCGCGCTCGCTGCGCCGCGCCGAGCTTGCCCGGATCGCGTCGGCCGACCTGCTGGGGCTCATGGATGTGCGCCAGGTCTGCCTCGAGCTGACGTACGTCTGGGAGGCAGTGCTCGAGGCCGCGCTGCGCGCCGAAGTGTTCGCCGATCTCGCGTCCTCGCCTCACGACGAGCCTCCGGCCCGCCTCGCCGTCATCGGCATGGGCCGCCTCGGCGGCGCCGAACTCGGCTACGGCTCCGACGCGGACGTGATCGTGGTGGCCGAACCGACCGGGGCCGTCGCCGAGGCGGACGCGATCGCGTGGGCGGCGAAGATCGTGGACCAGATGCGCGCGCGCCTGTCCAAGCCCTCCGGGGACCCGCCGCTGGAGGTGGATCTGGGCCTGCGCCCCGAGGGTCGCTCTGGTGCGGTGGTGCGCACCATCGCCAGCTACGGGCGCTACTACCGCGAGTGGGGCGAGGTGTGGGAGCGCCAGGCCCTGCTGCGCGCGGCCGTGGTCGCCGGCGACCGGGGGTGGGCGACGCGTTCCTTCAGGCTATCGACGCGTTCCGCTACCCCGACGGCGGCGCCAAACCCGCCGACATCCGAGAGATCCGCCGCATCAAAGCCCGGGTGGACAACGAGCGCCTGCCCCGGAACGCGGACCGCGCCACCCACACCAAGCTCGGCCGCGGCGCTTTGGCGGACGTGGAATGGACCGTGCAGCTGCTCACCATGCAGCACGCCCACACCCACGAGGAGCTGCGCACCCCCTCCACCCTGGACGCGCTGGACTTCCTGGCTGAGTTGGACGACCCGTCCGTCATCCGCGGCGCTGACGCCGATGTGCTGCGCACCGCCTGGCTCACGGCCACCCGCGCCCGCAACGCGATCGTGCTGGTCACCGGCAAACGCGCCGACCAGCTGCCCGCGCCGGGCCCCCAACTCGCCCAGGTGGCTGGATCCGCCGGCTACGACCCGGACGACCAGCAGGAGTTCTTAGAGGACTACCTGCGCATCACCCGCCGCGCCCACCAGGTGGTGGAGGAGGTGTTCTGGGGCGAGGTGCCGTCGCTGGAGTTTGATTAGGTGGCGGGCGGGACGGCGTCGACAGGCAATATGCTCGTGCCCATGGCAGTGAATATGACGATCGACCTGAATGACGCCACCTTCGCCGACTTGGTCGCGCTGGTGGACGCCGCGCGCGTGGCCGGCGTGGACCCGAAAACCGCGCTTGAGCTGGACGGCGAGACGCTGAGCATCACCGTCGAACCCGGCACTCGCACGCCTGTTTGCGAGGCGGCACCCGAGAAGGAACGCACGATCGCCCCGCTCGGCGACGCCGCGATCCGCTCCGTGGTGGATATTTTGACCGGCCGACAGGAACCGCCCCGCCGCTAGGCGCCCATGCCGTAGTATTCGCGGGGTGGATTACATCTCGACTCGCGACGCAACGGCGAAGGTCCGCTCCTTCACCGACATCCTGCTCACCGGCCTAAGCCCGGACGGCGGCCTGTTCATGCCGGCGGTGTACCCGACGATTACGCCCGAGCTTCTCGACGGCTGGCGCACCCTCCTCGCCACCGACGGCTACGCCGCGCTGGCAGCAGAGGTGCTCAAGCTTTACGTGGATGACATCCCTGAGCGAGACCTCGAAGCGATCGCAGCGCGGGCCTACCGCACCCCCGTCTTCGCCGACGAGGAGATCGTGCCGGTGACCCGGTTGAGCGACAACCTGCACATCGGCCACCTCTCCGAAGGCCCGACCGCCGCGTTCAAGGACATGGCGATGCAGCTGCTCGGCGAGCTGTTCGAGTACGAGCTGGCCCGCCGCGGCGAGGAGATCAACATCCTCGGCGCCACCTCCGGCGACACCGGATCTTCGGCCGAGTACGCCATGCGCGGGCGCGACAACATCCGGGTGTTCATGCTCACCCCGGCCGGGCGCATGACCCCGTTCCAGCAGGCGCAGATGTTCGGGCTCGACGACCCGAACATCTTCAACATCGCCCTCGACGGTGTCTTCGACGACTGCCAGGACGTGGTCAAGGCCGTCAGCGCCGACGCCGCGTTCAAGTCCAAGTACTCCATTGGCGCGGTGAACTCCATCAACTTCGCGCGGCTGCTCGCGCAGGTGGTGTACTACATCGCCACGTACCTGAAAGTCACCGAAGCCCCTGCGGCGAGCGAAGCGCCGCAGCGCGTGTCTTTCTGCGTGCCTACCGGCAACTTCGGCAACGTGTGCGCCGGCCACATTGCGAAGCAGATGGGCCTGCCCATCGACCGCCTCATCGTGGCCACGAACGAAAACGACGTGCTCCACGAGTTCTTCACGTCCGGCGAGTACCGTACCGCCCCGCACCGCCGCCGAGACGCACGCGACGTCCTCGCCGTCCATGGATATCTCCAAAGCCTCCAACTTCGAGCGCATGATTTTCGACGCCACGCTCCGCAACTCCAACCTCACCGCCGACCTGTTTGGCAACAAGGTGAAAGACGGCGGTTTCGCGGCAGAAGACCTCGGCGGGGACGAAGTGATGGAGCGCATCCGCGGCGAGTTCGGTTTTCTGTCCGGCACGTCCACGCACGCCGACCGCGTGGCCACCATCAAGCGGATCCACGACACTTACGGGGTCTTGGTGGACCCCCACACCGCGGACGGCATCCACGTGGCGGAACACCTCGCCGCCGAGGTGGAGACCCCAATCGTGGTCCTCGAGACCGCGCTGCCGGTGAAATTCGCCGACACCATCGCCGAGGCCATCGGCGAGGCACCGGAGGTGCCGGAGCGGTTCGCGGAGATCCTGGACGCCGAACGTCACGTCACCGACCTGCCCAACGACGCCGAGGCAGTGAAGACGTTTATCGCCGACGCCATCGAACGCACTAACGTCTAAGGCCACCCACGAAAGGAGCGCGCAATGGCGCAAGAGCAGTTTGCGGGGCCGGAGCACTACACCGACTTCGACCCGGAGAAGTTCATCCGGGACATGAAGATCATGGCCCAGCAGGAGAACCAAGAGGGCGAGGAATCCACCGACCAGGATCCGGCGGTTGACCAACCTGAACAGTAGGCCTGAGCGGCCCAACCTGGCCAAGCGCTACCAACCGGCACAAGGGCAGCAGTGGCAGTTCCCGCCCCTGCCGGGCGAAACCAACCAGCCCGCCGCAACCGCGCCACGGCGCCGCGGCGGCCTGCGCACCGGCGGCTGGATCACCGTCATTGTCGCCACCCTCGCACTCGTCGCCATGGTGGTGTGGCTGGGGCTCAACGCGTCGAAGGTCCCGACCGCGACGGTGGAGGAGCGCCAGGCGCTATCCGAGGTGCAAACACCCGGCGACGCGGCGCCCGTGGCCGACAATAACGTCCTCGTCCCGGCGTTCGCGCCGTGGGCGCCTGGGACGAAGATCCAGACCACGGACCACCAACCCGCGCCGGGCGAGCACTTCACGGCCCAGTCCTGCACGGCCGCGTTCTCCTTCACCGGCAAGGACGGGCGCGCCTACGCGGTCACCGCCGGCCACTGCGGCCACGAAGGCGACCTGGTGTGGCCCACGAACGCGTCTACGGCGTTCGACTACGCCTCAGAGGTCGGCCACGTCATCTTCTCCGGCCTGTATAGCCCTCACACGCCGGAGACTGAGGGGGCGGACGTGGGGATCATCGAGATCACGGACCCGGAGCGCTACATGGATGTGGTCGGTGCGCCGATTCCGACCGGGATCGGGGACAACCTGGGGCCCGTCGAGAGGGTGTGCAAAACGGGCGCCACCACCGGGTACACGTGCGGCACCTTCGAGGCCACCGAGCGCGTGCAGATAGTCAACCTCGACCCAGGGGTAGAGGACGAGACACTCGGCGACATTGCCGCCGTGTGCGCCGCCTCGGGCGACTCAGGCGGGCCGGTGTTCGCAGAAGTGAACGGCCGCGCCACCGTCATCGGTGTCGTCTCCGGCACCGAGGCCGGCCGCTCTGGCGAGGAGTGCCACGAAGGCATGGACAACCCCCACCTGATGAGCTACTCCAACGTCGACCAGGTCATGGCCGTCATCCGCCACGTGGTGCCGGACGCGGACCTTATTCCGCAGCGTTGGTGAGACGCGGCCAGCGCTTCAATTCCTCGCCGGTTTCTTTGTCGTTGTCCACCACCACGACCTCGTCGTCGGTGTAGCCGTTGAAGGTGATCCGGTTGATCTCGTCGGGGCGCTCCACCTCCAGCCAGCGCTGCGAAAGCTCGTCGGCATCCTCGACGTCCATCCAGTTCAACGTAACCAGGTGGAAGTGGTCGTGGGAGGCGTAATCCGAAAACGCAACCGAGTCGGCGCCCTCATCCACGGCGATGTCGATGAACTGGGCGATGGTGGCCGGAGGTAGCGTCGCAAAGCAGAAGCCCCAGAAGTTCACACGCATCCCGCTTTTCGACGTCAACGTCACCGTATCCACACAATTCTGCTCCAGCAGCCGGGAGAGGTGGCCCGCGATTGCCGTGGTGTCGTCCAACGCGCCGTCTACGATGTCGCCCCGCAGCATTGCGCCCGTGTTGGTCTCGCCGACGCGAACGTTGTCGATCAGGTTCGGCCGGATGCTCGCCGCCACATTGGAAGAGTCCGCTGGCGCCGGATTGAACGGGCGCTCCGGCTGCGGCAACTGCGCCTCCTCGCGGGTGGTGTCCGCTGTGTAACCGGCCGCCATCGCAGCGCCGACAACCACCAAAATGACCAACGTGCCGTAAGCCGACGATGAACAGGGGAGCGGGGATGCGCCGCAGAAGGGGCTGTTTCTCCTCGGGTTCACTGACGGCGGTGCTCATAATTCTGGGGATTGTACACTTGCGGCCATGCCAATCCCGGAGTTCATCGTGGAGACCCGAAAGAAGATCGGCACCGACCTGATGTGGGTGCCGGCCGTGTGCGCCGTGGTGCTGCGCGACTCGCGCGTGGAGTCGCCGTGGGCGGTGCCCGACGTACTGCTGGTGCGCCGGGCCGACAACGGGCAGTGGACGCCGGTGACCGGTATTGCGGACCCGGGGGAGGACCCGCACGCCGCCGCCGTGCGCGAGGTGCTGGAGGAAACCGGTGTGTCGGTCACCGCCGCTGCGCTTCTGGGCGTGGGGGCGCACGGGCCGGTCACGCACGCCAACGGGGACCAGGCAAGCTACATGTCGGTGCAGATCCGCTGTGAGCCGCTCGACCCGGCTGCGGAACCGGTGGTCGGCGATGACGAGTCCTCCGAGGTCGGCTGGTTCCCCATCTCCCAGATGCCGGTGACGGACCCGAAGTGGCGCCTGGCCATCGCCGACGCCGCCGCGCAGCGCCGCCACCCGGGTAGCTTCGTGCCGCGCATGGGGTTGTCGAAGCGGTGAAACTCGGCGTCGACGTCTCGGAGCACCAGCGCGGGCTCGACGTTTCCGGCTTCGACTTCGTCATCGCGCGAACCACCGACGGCACGTACCAGGATTCGGCCTTTGCGTCGTTCGCGCCCTACGCCACGGCCGCGTACCACTTCCTGCGGGCGCCGTCGGAGGGTACGTCCGTAGCCGCCCAGGTGTCGGCCTCTCTCGAGGTGCTCGGAGGGTGCCGGGTGCCCATGTGGCTCGACGTTGAAAGCCCCGCGGGCCTTTCGCTTCACGACGTCCGTTCCGCCCACCACGCCTTCACCACCGCCGGCGTGCAGGTTGCGGGCGTGTATACGAACGCGTGGTACTGGCGGCGACACATGATGTGGGCGGATGTGTCCGAGTTCGGTGGCCTGTGGCTCGCCCAGTGGGGCTCGAACGACCCTTCTGCCGCGCCCCCAGGACCGGATGACTGGCCTCACCCGCTCGGCATGCCAACCCCCGTTATGTGGCAGTTCACCTCCCGCGGGCGTGTTGGTGGCGTCGACGTAGATCTGAATTTGGCCCTGTGACCTGCGGGTTGTGAGTTTCTCAGGTTGAGTTATCCACAATTTGCCGGGGGTCTAGTTTTGGCGGTTGCGGCGGCTTAGCGTTTCGGGCATGAATTTCTCCGAGTTTGCTGCGGCGGGTGTGGGTGTACTCGCCGACTTCTCCCGCGACACCGCGCTGGCCGCGGGCCTGTCCACCACCCGGATGCGCGACCTGGCACGGGTGCACCACGCCTACTACGGGCCGACACGGTTCACCCGTCAACAACGCGACGCACTCGCGCTGGCGGAGGGCATGCCGATTGATCAACTCATCCACATCGAAAAGAAACTCACACGCGTTGCCACCGCCGCCGACCGCTGGCGCATCCGCCTCGACCTGGTGCGCCACCGCGGGTCGTTTCGCGGGCTGACCAAACGCGCAGACCGGCTCATCGACCTGCCCACCCCGGCCCCGACACCCGCCTGCCGGTTCAGCCGCTCACGCGATGGTATGCGCACCATGACATGGACCTACACCGAACGCGAGCTGGCAGATCTAGAGCACCTCCTGCGCACCGGCATCGACCCCAACACACCCGCGGCCGCCCAACTCGCCGACGCACTCGCCGCCCTGCTGCGCGACGGCGAGACCGTACCGAAAGCAGCATTCCGCCCGATCGTGATCGTGCCGATTGCCGACTGGATGCGCATCCACGCCGGCACCGGCGACGAGGTGGAACTTACCTGCACCGACGGCACCACCATGACCGGCGCGCAGTACCTGCACCACCAGTTCGGCGACGTGCTAGACGTCGCCGCGTTCCACCCCCACCACGGCGCGGTCAACCTCTACCGGGGGCAACGCTTCGCCAACACCAAGCAGAAAACCATGTCGAAGCTGCTGTGCCCGGGCTGCGCGTTCCCGGACTGCAAAACAAGCGCAGAGACCACGCAGACGCACCACATCACCGCGTGGGCGCATGGGGGTATGACCAACATGGACAACCTCGCCGAGTTGTGCCCGTTTCACAACGGTGTCAACGCCGATGACCGTAGCGGCCGCTTCGGCTACATCGACAACCCCAACGGGCGCATCACATGGATCGCCCCCAACGGCACCGACATCCCCATGACCACACCCGGGGCCATGGAACTCCTCTTCGACTAACCCCACCACGCCCACAAACCCGCCCCACAAGGCGGGCAAATCGGCGTGCCGTTTTAACGGGCGGAGGGGAGCGGCTGGTTACGGGCGGTTTCGCGGCGGCCCTCCAGCACCCAACTGACAAAGCGGCTGGAGCACAAGGACCAGTGCACGAGGAGCAACACGGGGATGGAAAGCGCTACCACGTCGAGCCAGTGGGACCCGTTCACCAGCGCCACCTGGTGTCCGCCCATGCTCACCGTGCCTGGCGGGAAGGTGCACGACCACCACGCCGGGGAGTAGTCCACCCAGCGCAGCACGTTGGGATAAAAGGTGATCATCGCCCAAATTGCCAACGGGATGGCCAGCACAAGGGCGACGTAGCCGTAGTAGATGGACACCCGGCCGGGGTAGAGGATCTGCATCGCGGTGGTGGATTGGCCGATCACGCCAAGCGGCACCCACGCCGTCGCAGATTTCGGCCCCGAGAGGTCGACCTTGCCGTGCCACGCCGCCCAGTACACGCGGATGAAAGTCGGAACGGCGGTCAGCAGCGACATGACGAAGAACACGGTGCCCAAGACGTGGTAGAGCTGCCCGTAGTCGCGGGCGGCCCACCCGGCTACGGAGGCGGAGATCATTGGGCCGACCAACGGCAGTCCCCACGTGAACTTTGGGTCGCCGTCAAAGCGCGAGAGCTGAATCGCCCAGGTGACGGCGGTGACTGGTGCGCCGATCCAAAATCCGATGAGACGGAACACGCCCTGGTCTGTCAGCCCGGACAGTGCGGCGCCGAGCGCGAGGATACCGATGAAGAACATCGACCACTCGGCCATTGTGGTGCGTTCGAAGCTGGGGTGCCGGTAGCGGGCAAATCCCACGACGAGCGCAACCAGGATCACACACGAGATTGCCGCGAACACACCGGAGGCGAACTTCAGATCCATCTCCACGAGCAGGCGCGAGACGATCGAGGTGCCCATGAGGCTGCCGCCCCACGCGGGGCCGGGCGGAGGTAGTTGGCGAAACTTGTCGGTCACTCAGCGCATGGTAATCCCTGTTCCCTTCCGGTGCCCGACCCCCCCTTCGCTAGCGCCAGAGGGAGCGATACCGCCGACGCCCGAGCTGCCACTCCGTGCCCTCGGTCGCTGCGCCTCGTCGGCCAAATTTAGCCCACGTTCGCGCCAAACAGCGAGCCAATGGCGAACGTGGCCGCTAGAGCCAGCGATCCGCCGACGACGATGCGTGCCACCGACCGTCCAACGGGTGCCCCACCCAGTTTCGCGGACAACGCACCTGTCAGCGCCAGCGCTACCAATGTGATGCCGAAGATCGCGGCAATGCGCCACGCGGCCGGGGCGAGCAGTGCTGTGGCGAACGGCAGCGCCGCGCCCAGCAGGAAGGAGAAAAACGACGCGATGCCCGCCGACCACGGGTTGACCTGCGCGTGCGCGGGCAGTCCCATGGCGCGCTCCGAGTCGCGCTGAGAGGACACCGAGACGTACTCGCCCAGTGCCATCGACACCGCGCCGCCGATGACGGCCGCCAGACCCGACATCGCGATCGTCGTCTGGTCCGACGTCGCGCCTGCCACGCCGACGACCACCGCGGCGGTGGAAACGATGCCGTCGTTCGCGCCCAGCACCGCAGCGCGCAGGCGGTTGAGCCGCTCGCCGGTGCCGGGGTCCTGCCTATCGACGCCAGCATCCGCCAGCCCGGACAATCGTCGGGGCACTCGGCGTTGGGGCGGCTCATCACATCAGTCATGCGGCCCATCCTGGCGGGTTCTGCGCACCCCCGCAAGGAAGTTCGCCCTGCCTTACCGCAGGTCAGGCTATGCAAACCTTGGCGGTGGCAGGGCGAAGCTGGCGTCGCTAAGCAACTAGCAGTCGAAGTACATCTCGAACTCCTGCGGGGTCGGGCGCAGGCGAACCGGGGTGATTTCGTTGTCGTACTTGAGCTTGATGTAGGTCTCGATGAGGTCATCGGTGAACACGTCGCCCTCGGTGAGGAAGTCGTGGTCCGCCTCGAGCGCCTGCAGCGCAGCCTCGAGCGAGGTCGGAGCCTGCGGGATGTCCTTGGCCTCCTCCGGCGGCAGCTCGTAGAGGTCCTTGTCCACCGGCGCGTGCGGCTCGATGCGGTTCTTGATGCCGTCGATGCCCGCCAGGAGCATCGCCGCGAAGCCGAGGTAGGGGTTGCCCGACGGGTCCGGCGCGCGGAACTCGATGCGCTTGGCCTTCGGGTTCGCGCCCGTGATCGGGATGCGGATCGCCGCGGAGCGGTTGCGCTGCGAGTACACCAGGTTGATCGGCGCCTCGAAGCCCGGCACGAGGCGGTGGTAGGAGTTCAACGTGGGGTTGGTGAACGCCAGCACCGCGCCCGCGTGCTCGAGCAGGCCGCCGATGTACCAGCGGGCGATGTCGGACAGGCCGCCGTAGCCGGACTCGTCGTAGAACAGCGGCTCGCCGTCCTTCCACAGTGACTGGTGGGCGTGCATGCCGGAGCCGTTGTCGCCAGCCAGAGGCTTGGGCATGAAGGTCACCGTCTTGTCGTAGAGCGTCGCGGTGTTCTTCACGATGTACTTGAAGTCCTGCAGGTCGTCTGCCGCGTGGAGCAGGGTGTTGAAGCGGTAGTTGATCTCCTGCTGGCCGCCGTTGCCCACCTCGCGGTGGAAGCGCTCGATGTCGAAGCCGGCGGCGGCGAGGTTGCGCACCATCGCGTCGCGCACCTCGACGGTCTTGTCGTGCGGCGGGACGGGGAAGTAGCCGCCCTTCCAGCGGTTTTTGTAGCCCAGGTTCGGCGAGCCGTCGGCCTCGACCTCGTTGCCGCGGTTCCACCAGCCCTCTTCAGCGTCGATCTCGTAGAACGCGGAGTGGCCCTCCACTTCGTAGCGGATGGAGTCGAACAGGTAGAACTCCGCTTCCGCGCCGATGGAGCAGGTGTCCGCGATGCCGGTGGAGCGCAGGTACTCCTCCGCCTTCTTGGCCACGTTGCGCGGGTCGCGGGAGAACGGCTCGTGGGTGAACGGGTCGTTGACGAAGAACTTCACGTTCAGGGTCTTGGAGCCGCGGAACTGATCCAGTTTCGCGGTGGCGAGGTCCGGCATGAGGGTCATGTCGGATTCCTCGATGGTGGTGAAGCCGCGGATGGAGGAGCCGTCGAACGCGAGGCCCTCTTCCATCACGTCTTCGTCGAACATCGACGCGGGGATAGAGAAGTGGTGCTCGATGCCGGGCACGTCGGTGAAGCGCACGTCAACGAATTCCACCTCCTCGTCGGCGATGAATTTCTTGACATCTTCGATGTTGTCGAAGGCCACGGACGGTACTCCTCCTCTGTTGGCGGGCATAAGCGGTTTCAAGTCTACGCGCGCGCCCCGCTACGCTCGGTAGGCATGGCTGCTAATCGACGACATGACTGGCGCAACGGCCCGGAAATTCCTAACCAATTCACCGGCGAGGGCGCGTTGCCGGGGTACCCGGGTGAGTTCCTCGGCATGCCGAAGGAGGGGCCGGGCTCGCAGGCGTCGGTCCTGCGCCGCATGGGTGGGGTCTTCATCGACTGGGCGTTGTGTGCCGTCGCCGCCTCGCTGATCACGCAGAACACCGGCGCGTTGGGCGACAAGTACACGGTGACGTACCTGTTGTGGATCGTGCTCGGCATCGTGTGCGGGTGGCTCTTCGCGCGCACTCCCGGCATGGCCGTGCTGGGCATGGGTGTCGCGCGGGTGGATAAGGAAGCGCCGGTGGGGTTCTGGCGCGCCGCCGTGCGCACCATCCTCACGGGCTTCGTACTGCCGGCCGCGCTTGTGGACGCTGACGGGCGCGGCATGCACGACCGCGCCACCACCACGACGGTGATCCGCACCTAGTTGTTGATCGGCCGTTCTTCACCCGCCAGCTCGTGGTCGAAGTCGATGTAGCGGAAGAACGCCCAGTTGGGATCCGTGAGCATCCGGGCCACCGACAGGCCGCCTGCGATAAAGAGCACCACGAACGACACTTCTGTGAATCGCGACAGCGCGTTGACGATGTCGCCCACCGCGAAGTCGTGCACCGCCGCGTAGATGACTGTGCCGGGGATCATGACCACCGCAGCCGGGATGGTGACGGTGGTGCGCGGCACCCGGGCCAGTCGGCCCAGAAGCCCGCCAGCGACACCGATGAGCAGCGCCGCGGCGAACGCCGCAAGGTACGAGCGCACCCCGTAGGCGAGCAGCCCCAGGCGCGCGGCGTTGGCCGCCATCCCCAGCGTCGCGGCGAGCAGCGCCATGCGTTTCGAGGAGTTGAACAGCAGGGCGAAGCACCCCACGCTGACAAAGCTCGCCGCCGCGCCGGCGGCTAAGAACTCCGCGGATTTCGGCACGGCTTGCGGCTGCGCTTCAGGGGTGCCGGACAGCATCGCCACCACCGAGACGGTCAGCATGATCACCACTATGATTTCGAGGGCGAACAGCAGCCGCGGGATACCGGCGGTGAAGTCGAAACGGGCGAAGTCCACAAACGAGGTGAACAACGGAAACCCCGGGATGAGGAACAGCACGGCCGCCTCAAAGCCGGGGGATACCACACCGGAGATCGGCAGCACGGGGGGCACGCGGGCGAGCAGCAAGAACGCCGCTGATGCGACGAAAGCCGACGTCATCGTGGTCCCGATGAGGTTGAAATGCGCCCTGTGCAGCGCGGACCGCACCAGCTGCCCCAGCATCGCCGCTATGCACACAACCGCCGCGGTGGCCAGGCCGAACTGGTTCAAGATTGCGAATCCGGCGCAGGCAAGACCTGCGGCTAACGTCGATAGGCGAGGGCCCCAGCGCGGGGAAGGGATGCGCTCGATCTCATCCAGTGCGGCGCCGATGACCTCGGGCGTGCGGTAGCTTTGCAGCAACGAGTGCGCGGCGGTCTCCAGGGCCTCGATGCGCGACGCGTTCACACCTGGAAGCGGCACGTCGGCCACAGCAGTGCGAAACTGCTCCCCGCGATGGAAGGTGCAACTGATCGTGTTGAATCCGACGATGACGTCCGCGTTGTCGAAGCCGAGCGAACGGGCACACCGCTTCACAGCGCGAATCACCCGGTAGCCGGAGGCCCCGGAGGCTAACAGCAAAACGCCGAAGCGAAGGCAGGTGTTCGCTTCGGCGTCCATGCGCGGGGTCGGCTTGGTCACTTGCCACCCTTGCGCGCCTGCATGCGGCGCATCTTACGGTTCATGCCGGCCATGTTCTGCGCCTGCTTCGGCAGCGGCCCGCCCGGCAGGCCGGCGGCCTGGGCGCCGCGCCCGCGCGAATCCATGGCGTCCAGCTTGGCGGAGAGGTTGTACACCTCGTCCTTCTGGTAGTTCTTCGGCATCTTCAGCAGGTGCTTCTGCAGGTCCCGGTTGCGCACCTGGCCTTCGCCCTCGCCGGCGAAGACCTCGTAGACCGGCACGCCGGCCAGGAGGCGCTCGACGCGCTTGTGCTCTTTCGCCATCAGGGGCTTCAGGCGGTTCGGGTCGCCCTCGCCGACCAGCACGACGCCGGGGTTGCCCACCACGCGGTGGACGGTGTCCATGTGGGTGTTGGCCTGCACGCCGGTTTTGGTCAGCCACACGATGCCCATGGTGTTGCGCATGTTCTCCAGCGTCCAGCCTGCGGCGCCGGGGGTGTCTCCGACCTCGTCGTACATGGACTTTTCCAGGCGGCGGGAGAAGATGAACATCGCCAGCACGGCACCCAGGATCAGGCCCATGATCAGCCAGAACCACTTCGCGCCCCACCACAGGCCGAGGAGGAAGAACAGCAGCCCGCCACCGAGGACGCAGGCGAGCATGATGGGGATCAGCGCTTTGTCGCGCTTGCGCTGGATATCAAACGCCTGCTTGAGCTGTGAGCGCGTCGCTTTGCCTTTGGCGCGCTTCGCTGCGCGCTGTTCCTTCTTGGCAGCCTTTGCCGCTGCCTTGTCCTGCGTCGTAGCCATGGCCATAACTGTATGCCACGGCCACAACGCGGGCCAAAGACCCTAGCGGGTGACTACGGGGTGGTCGGCGGACGCGCCGTACTTCTTCAGCAGCGTCGATGCTTCCTGCGCGGTATCGCCTTGCGACGTCTCCGCCAAGTGCCGCAAATTTTCCGGCAACTCCAGCCCGCGGTGGGCCATCGCCTCGACGTAGAGCTTGCCGGCACGGTAGGAGGAGCGCACCAGCGGGCCAGACATGACGGCGCCGAAGCCCATTTCGTAGGCGGCGTCGCGGTACTCGATGAACTCTTCCGGCTTCACCCAGCGGTCGATCGGGTGGTAGGTCGGGCCCGGGCGCAGGTACTGGGTGATGGTGATGATGTCGCAGCCCGCGTCCACCAAATCCTGCAGCGCTTCGAGAACTTCCTCGCGGGTCTCGCCCATGCCCAGGATGAGGTTGGACTTAGTGATCAGCCCGAAATCGCGCGCCTGCCGGATCACGTCCAGCGAGCGGTCGTAGCGGAACGCGGGGCGGATGCGCTTGAAGATGCGCGGGACGGTCTCCACATTGTGCGCGAACACCTCCGGGCGCGCCTCGAAGACCTCCTGCAGCAGGTCGGGCTTGCCGGAGAAGTCGGGTGTGAGGTTTTCCACGCCGGTGTTCGGGTTGAGCTCGTGGATCTTGCGCACTACCTCGGCGTAGAGCCACGCGCCCTCGTCGTCCAGGTCGTCGCGGGTGACGCCCGTGATGGTGGAGTAGTTCAGGTTGAGGTTGCGCACCTCTTCGGCCACGCGGCGCGGCTCGTCGCGGTCGAGGGGATCCGGGCGGCCGGAGGCGATGTCGCAGAAGTCGCAGCGGCGGGAGCAGCGGGACCCGCCGATGAGGAAGGTCGCCTCGCGCGATTCCCAGCACTCGTGGATGTTCGGGCAGCCAGCTTCCTGGCACACCGTGTGGAGGTCAGCGCCCTTGACCTTCTGTTTCATGTCCTCGTATTCGGGACCGGTTTTGACGGAGTTGCGGATCCACCGCGGCTTTTTCTCAATCGGAGTTTCGGAGTTGCGCGCCTCAACGCGCAAAAGCTTGCGGCCTTCTGGTGCTACAGTCACGCCCTTACCGTACCTTCCGTGTCAAACCCTTCGACGGGTCCGGACGGGTGGCAAACGTGTGGTCCGCAACGACCAGCTCGCCGGCAAGCGCACGCTCCAATTCGTGCACTACCGGGCCGGCCATCTCGTTCGCGGTGACGTCGCGGCCGAGCTCGAGCGAGAGGGTAGTTACGTCGGCGTCGTCGATGCCGCAGGCAACGATGTGGTCGTAGTGGTCGAGGGTGTTGTTGCAGTTCAGGCTCAGCCCGTGCATGGTCACGCCGCGTGTGATGCGGATGCCGAGGGCGGCGATTTTGCGTTCGCTTGTCGACGCCTTCGGGTCCGCCGCCTTCGTCTCCGCCGGCACCCAGACCCCGGAGCGCCCGTCCACGCGCCCCGCGGTGGTCACGCCTGCGGCCCGCACGACCTGGATGAGCGCTTCTTCGAGCCGGCGCACGTAGTCGACCACGTCCACTGGCTCGGCGAGTTTGATAATCGGGTAGACCACCAGCTGGCCCTCGCCGTGCCAGGTGATGCGCCCGCCCCGGTCCACCGGCACGACCGGCACGGGGTAGGAGGGATCAGGCATGTCTTCCGGCTGTGTGCGTTTGCCGGCGGTGAAGGTGGAGGGGTGCTCGAGCACGAGCACTGTGTCGGGGGCATCGCCTGTGGCTCGTCGAGAAGCGATGTCTGCCTGGAGGTCCCATGCCTCCTGATAATCCACGAGCCCCAGCTCGCGCACGTCGATGGGTGCGGCTGAGGCTCGGATGGATTGCTCGGCGGGGAAAAACGGGTCGCGCGGCGCAGTCATACCGTTAGACCCTAGTCCCCGACGGCAGGAGGGGACTAGACGCCGTTGGCGGAGGCGTACTCGTCGGCGGTCAGAAGCGGGCCGACCTCCTCGACCTCCACCTCGAAGAGCCAGCCCTCGCCGTACGGGTCGTTGTTGATGGCCTCGTAGGCGCCGTCGATGTCCTCGTTGACCGCGGTGACGGTGCCGGTGACCGGGGAGTAGAGGTCGGAGACGGACTTGGTGGACTCGATCTCGCCGCAGGTCTCACCGGCGGTAACCGTGTCGCCGACCTGCGGCAGCTCCGCGAAAACGACCTCGCCCAGGCGGTCCGCTGCGACGTGGGTGATGCCAACGCGCACCGTCTGGCCGGCGGCATCATCCGGGGTGGAGTTGATCCACTCGTGGTCCTCGGAGTAGTAGAAGTCAGGCTTGAGTGCCATGGTTATGCGTCCTCTCGGGAGTAAAACGGGGTCGGTGCAATAGTAAACGGGTAGCGGCGGCCGCGGATGTCGATTTCCACTTCCGTGCCCACTTCCGCGTGGGCGGGATCCAGGTGGGCGAGCGCGACCGGGTAGCCCAGCGTCGGCGACGGCTGGCCGGAGGTGACGACGCCGATTTTGTCGTCGCCGAGGAAGACCTCCGCGCCCTCGCGCGCCGCGCGGCGCTGCTCGGAGGTCAGCCCCGCGATGACCACGCTGGGCTCGCGGCCGACAAGCGCCGCCTTGCCCACGAAGTCCGCCTCTTTCTTGGCAAACGCGCGGCCCATACCGGCCTCCACCGGGGTGGTATCCGCGGTCAGCTCGTGGCCGTAGAGCGGCATGGCGGCCTCAAGGCGCAGCGAGTCGCGCGCTGCCAGGCCGCAGGGGGTGCCGGCGCCGATGACGGCGTCCCACACCTGCTGCGCGTCCTCCCACTGGCAGAACAGCTCGAAGCCGTCCTCTCCGGTGTAGCCGGTGCGGGCGACGAAGACGTCGACCGGTTCTTCCGTCTGGTTCGAGCGCAGCGAGGACCAGGCGCCGGAGTAGTAGGTGAGGGCGGACGCGTCGCCGTCGAGAAGCGGTGTGAGCACCTCAAGCGAGCGCGGGCCCTGGACCGCAACCAGCGCGACCGCCTCGGAGTCGTTGCGCAGCTCGACGTCGAAGTCGCCCTTGCGGGCCTCGAACGCGGCCCACACGGTGGCTGCGTTACCGGCGTTGGGCACGACCATGAAGTGGTCCTCCGCGAAGCGGTAGGTGATCAAGTCATCCAGGATGCCGCCGTTGTCGGCGACGATCATGGAGTACTTCGCCTTGCCCACCTTCAGCGCGGTGAGGTTGGAAATGAGCGCGTAATCCAAAAACGCGGCGGCGTCCGGGCCCTTGACATCGATTTCACCCATGTGGGACAGGTCGAAGATGCCCACGTCGGTGCGCACGGCACGGTGCTCCTCCAACTCGGAGCCGTACTTCAACGGCATTTCCCAGCCGCCGAAGTCGGTGAAGCTCGCGCCGAGGTTTTCGTGGGTGGCGTGCAGCGGGGTCTGTGGCATAGGTGTGTTCTCCTTAGTACTTGGCGTTCTTCTCGGACACTTCGGCGTCGATTTCCTCGGCGACCTCCGGCGTGATGTCGAACGCCTCCGGTGGCGGGCAGGCGCACTGGAGGTTGCGGTCGCCGAAGGCTTCGTCGATACGCCGCACCGGCGGGAAGTACTTCGAGTGCACCAGCGAGTCCACCGGGTAGGCGGCCTTCTCGCGCGGGAAGTCGTACGGCCACTCGTTGCGGATCACGCTGACGGCGGTAAACGGTGCGTTGTGGACCACGGACTTTTCGTACTCGATCTCGCCGTCGATGATTTCCTGGATCTCGGCGCGGATGGAGCGCATCGCCTCGATGAAGCGGTCGAGCTCGGCCAAGTCCTCGGACTCGGTCGGCTCCACCATGAGCGTGCCGGCAACCGGGAAGGCGAGGGTGGGGGCGTGGAAGCCGTAGTCGATCAAGCGCTTGGCCACGTCCGCGGCGGTCACGCCGGATACGTCGGTGAGCTCGCGCAGGTCCAGGATGCACTCGTGGCCCACCAGGCCGTCGTTGCCGGTGTAGAGCACCGGGTAAGCATCGTTCAGCGCGCGCGCGATGTAGTTCGCGCCCAGCACGGCGTGCTCGGTGGCGCTGCGCAGGCCGGCCGCACCGGACATGGCGATGTAGGACCAGGAAATTGGCAGCACGCCCGCCGAGCCGTAGAGGGTGGAGGCGACGGGCACGCCGCCGTCGGCTTGCGCCGACGTGTCAACAGGGTCGCCCGGCAAAAACGGGATCAGGTGCTCGCCCACGCCAATCGGGCCCACGCCCGGCCCGCCGCCGCCGTGCGGGATGGTGAACGTCTTGTGCAGGTTCAGGTGGCTGACGTCGCCGCCGAAGTCGCCGGGGCGCGCGATGCCAGTCAGCGCGTTCATGTTCGCGCCGTCGATGTAGACCTGACCGCCGGCCGCGTGCACCTTGTCGCAGACCAGGCGCACGTCTTCCTCGTACACGCCGTGCGTTGAGGGGTAGGTGAGCATGATCGCGGCCACCGCGTCGGCGTGCTTGCCCAGCTTCGCGTCCAAATCCTCCAGGTCGATGGAACCGTCGTCTGCGGTCTTGACCACCACCACGCGCAGGTTGGCAAGTGTGGCCGACGCCGCGTTCGTGCCGTGCGCCGATGCCGGGATCAGGCAGATGTCGCGCCCCGCGTCGCCGTTTGCCACGTGGTAGGCGCGGATGGCCAGAAGGCCCGCCAGCTCGCCGGTCGCGCCGGAGTTCGGCTGCACCGACACCTCCGCGTAGCCGGTGATCTCCACCAGCCAGGCGCGGATTTCGTCGATAAGCTCGCGCCAGCCCGCGGTGTACTCGTCGGGGGTGTAGGGGTGCACGTTGGCGAAGCCGGGCCACGTGATCGCCTCCAGCCCGGCGGTGGGGTTGAGCTTCATGGTGCACGAGCCCAGCGGGATCATCGTGCGGTCCAGCGCGAGGTCCTTGTCGCCGAGTTCGCGGATGTAGCGCATCATCTGCGTCTCGGAGTGAATGCGGTTGAACGTCTCGTGGGTGAGGAACTCGGTGGGCGGGTGAGAGCCTCTGGGATGCGCGCCTCACCTTCCGCCGGGGTCGCGCCGAAACCGGCCAGTAGCGCCTCGACGTCGGCGTCGGTGGTGTCCTCGCCGAAGGAGACACCGACCGTGGTGTCGTCGATCGCGCGCACCAGGTAGCCGGCGTGCGCCAGCTTGGCGACGACCTCCGGTGCCCCCGCAACCTCCACCGCCACCGTGTCGAAAAACTCGGCGTGCTTGACCGCCACTCCAGCTGCCTCAAGCGCCGCGGCAAAGTCGGCGGCACGCTGGTGCACGGCTCGCGCGATCTCGGTCAGGCCATTGGGCCGTGGTAGACGGCGTACATCGACGCGGTCACCGCGAGCAGCGCCTGCGCGGTGCAGATGTTGGAGGTGGCGCGCTCGCGGCGGATGTGCTGCTCTCGTGTCTGCAGTGCCAGGCGGTAGGCCGGGTAGCCCTCCGCGTCCTTGGACACGCCGACCAGGCGGCCCGGCATCTGGCGCTGCAGCTTCTCCCGCACGGCCACGTAGGCCGCGTGCGGGCCGCCGTAGAACAGCGGCACGCCGAAGCGCTGGGTGGTGCCGATGGCGATGTCCGCGCCGAACTCGCCGGGGGCTTCCAACAGGGTCAGCGCCAAGATGTCTGCGTCGACGGCGACGAGGCCGCCGCGCTCGTGGATCGCCTCGATCACCGGGCGCGGGTCCACAATGTCGCCCTCGGTGCCCGGGTAGGCGAACACGGCGCCCACCAGATCCTCGCCGACGACGCCCTCGGCCAGGTTGGCCACCTCGACCTCGAGGTCGATCGCGCGGGCGCGCTCGGAGGCCACCTTGATCACCTGCGGGTGCAGGCGAGAATCCAGCAGCACGCGGCGGCCCTTCTTCACCACGCGCGACATCAGGCCGACGGCCTCGGCGGCGGCGGACGCTTCGTCGAGAAGCGAGGCGTTCGCGATGTCCAGGCCGGTGAGGTCTTGCACCATGGTCTGGAAGTTCAGCAGCGCCTCTAAGCGGCCTTGCGAGATCTCTGCCTGGTACGGCGTGTACGCGGTGTACCAGCCGGCGTCCTCGACCACGCCGCGGCGGATCACCGGCGGGGTCAGCGTCGAGGAAAAGCCTTGGCCGTAGAAGGCGCGCAGCACCGTGTTCTTGTCGGCCAGCTCGCGCAGGCGCGATTGCGCCTCATACTCCGTCAGTGCCTCCGGCAGCTCGAGCGGCTTGTCCGCCAGGATGCCCGAGGGCACCGCGGCGGCGATCAGCGCGTCGATGGAATCGTAGCCCAGCGCGTCCAGCATTTTCTGCTGTTCTTGCTGGTCAGGGCCGATATGGCGGGAGATGTAATCCAACTGGAGCTCCTTGATATTCGGGTCGTAGAACCACGCGTCAGCATAGCCGGTCGGCCCGGGAGGAGACCCCGTTTTGCACAAAGCTGTCTAGAATTCCTCCACGGCAGCGTCGCCGAACAACCACGTCACTGCAATCGCGCCGGGGTCCGGCACGTCTTTCGCGCTTTCCCCGAGGTAGGAGGCCCGGCCCTTCGTCGCCTGCATGCCGCGGGTGGACTTCGCCCCCTCCACAGCGGGCCCAAACACGTGCTCCAGCACCTCGTCGACGCTGCCGCTGGCGTCCTTTGCGGCCTGTGCTGCGGGCGCGAGCGCGTCGATCAGTGTGTTGTCGCCCTCTTTCGCGCCGCCGAGTTCGGTAATCGCATCCACGCCGCGTTGCATGCCCTCCGCGAGCGCCTTCGCAAATGCCTCGCCGTCGCCCTCGCGAGAGTCGACACCCTCGAACGCGTCCGCCATCTCTCGGAAGAACGTGCCCAGTACCGCGCCCGAGGTCCCGCCCGCACGCACCAGCATCCGGTGGGCGAAGAAGTTCAGCACATCCGCATCCGTGCCGCGCACAGGCCTATCGACGTCACCAAAGGCCGCCTCCATATTCTGTCCAAAATCGCCGTCCCCGGCCTGGCGGTCCAGGGCGGTCAGGTCGTCGAACCTGCTGGCTAAGCGCTCCACGAACGCGGTCAGCCACGCGTTGTCCTCGCCTTCGTCGGGCTGGGTCACTTCGTCGACCATGCGCGCCTCGACGAATGGGGTCGACGACGGTGCCGGGCCAGGCGGGGGCGGACGTTTCGGCGTCGATAAGCTCGATCAGCTCGTCATCGAGGGCGGTCACCGTAATCGAGATGCCGGCCATGTTCAACGAGGTGACTAGCGATCCCCGCATGCCGCGACGCACGTTGAGTCCCGGTCCGTGAGCTGCGTGAGGGCCTCGCCGAACACGAGGTCCTGCTCCAGCTGGCTCGTGCCGCCAAGCCCGTTGACGAAGAGCATGACATCGCCCGCAGGGTTGTCGAGGGCGGCCAGGATGGCGTCGAGCAACTCCTCAACCAGGGCAGCTGCGGTGGGAGTGTTCTGCGCGAGCTCCCGGCGCTCCACGCCCGGCTCGCCGTGAATGCCCACGCCCACCTCGATCTGGCCCGCGTCCAGGTCGAAGGTTGCCCGGTCGCTGGTGGGGGAGTGGCCTGGCTGGAGCGCCACGGCCATGCTGCGGGAGCGATCCGCGCACCGCTGAGCGACCGCCGCCACAGCCCGCAAATCGTCGCCCCGGGCTGCGGCAGCACCGGCAACCTTCTCCACAATCACGGTGGCCCCAGTGCCGCGGCGGCCCGGTGAATCGTCAGTGTCGATCTCCGTGGCCACGTCGTCGGCCACGAGCACCTGTGCCACCTCCACTTCAGCGTGGTTTGCGGCGACGGTGAAGTTCATGACGTCGCCGGTGTAGTTCTTCACCACCTGGACCACGCCGGCACCCCGGTCGGCCCACTCGGTGGCGGTACCGATCTGCACGGCGTTCGGAGAAGTGAACAACAGACCCGGGCACGCGGCGTCAAGCATGCCCTCGCCGACAAACCCAGCGTGCATCGGCTCGTGGCCCGACCCGCCGCCGGAGATGACGGCAACGCGGTGCGACCCTTTGGCGTCGTCAGGCGACAGCCCGATAAAACCCTCGTCGTGCCATTCGGCGCACGGGTGCGCGGCAACCAGCCCGCCGAGCGCCTCGCGCATGAAGTGGTCGGTGGAATTGCGGAACGATTTGAAAGTGTCGGCCATACTGTCACTGTAGGCGCGATACGAAACCCCGGCACCGAAATGCGGTGCCGGGGTACGTGTTCTAGAGCTTAGACGTCGAGGTCAGCCTCGAAGTCGCCCTGCTCGATGCGGTCCTTGATGGTGGTGACGAAACGGCCAGCATCAGCACCGTCGATCAACTGGTGATCGTAGGTGAACGGCAGGTAGCACATCTGGCGGATGGCGATGGAGTCGATGCCGTCCTCGGTGACGATGACGGGGCGCTTCTCAATCGCGGCGGTACCCAGAATGCCTGCCTGCGGCGGGGTGAGCACCGGCGTATCCAGCAGTGCGCCCTCGGAGCCGATGTTGGTCACCGTGAAGGTCGCACCCGACAGGTCGTCCGGGCGCAGCTTCTTGTTGCGCGCGCGGTCCGCCAGGTCGGTGATCGCCTTCGCGATGTCGGCCAAGTTCATATCCTGCACCTTCTTGATCACCGGCACCAAGAGACCCTGCGGCGTATCCACGGCGATACCGATGTTCACGTCCTCGTGGTACGTGATCTCCTTCGCGTCAGCGTTGTAGGAAGCGTTGACGTTCGGGTGCGACACCAGCGCCTCGGCGGTGGCCTTGATGAAGAAGGCGAGGTAGGTGATGTTCGCACCATGCTTCTCCACGAACGCCGGCTTGACCTTCTTGCGCAGCTCGGCGACGCGGGTGACGTCCACCTCCTGCACGTGGGTCAGCTGCGCGGAGGTCTGCAGGGACTCCACCATCTTCGCGGCGGTGATCTCGCGGATGCGGTTCACGCGCTGGGTGGTGCCGATCAGCTCCGCCTTCGCCGGGTCCACGGACTTGGTGGACCAGTTGGCGCGAGCGCCCTTCGGTGCGTCCGCCTGCTCCTTCGTCGCAGCCGAAGAAGCGGCTGCGGTGCCCTCAGCCTTGCCGCCCTCTGCGGCCGCGAGGACATCCTGCTTGCGGATGCGGCCGCCGACACCGGTGCCTTCGATGGTGTTCAGGTCCACGCCGTGCTTGTCGGCGAGCTTACGCACCAGCGGGGTGACGTACGGGACGTTGTCGCCGTTGTTCACCTTCGCGGAGGCGTTCTTGGCGTCGGCCTTGTCCTCGGACTTCGCTTCCTTCTTCGGCTCCGACTTCTTCGGCGCCGGCTTCTCAGCCTTTTCCTCGGTCTGCTTCTCGGCCTTTTCTTCGGTCTTCTCCTCGGCCTCGGCCTCGGCCTCGTCGTCGGCATCGTCTGCCTCAGCAACTGCCTCAGCGTCGCCGATGATCACGATGACATCGCCGACCTCGACCGTGTCATCCTCCTCGGCCAGGATCTCCAGGATGGTGCCCTCGACCGGAGACGGGATTTCGGTGTCGACCTTGTCGGTGGAGACCTCGAGCAGCGGCTCGTCCACCTCAACCATGTCGCCGACGGACTTCAGCCAGGTGGTGATGGTGCCCTCGGTGACGGACTCGCCGAGCTCCGGCATCTCAACCTTGGTGCCCTCGCCGGAGCCCTTCTTGTTCTTGGAGGAGGACTTTTTGTCATCCTTCGTCGGCGCGTCCTCCGGGTTGTCGCCCTCGCCCTCGGCGGAGTTCTCCTCGGTGACCTTCTCGTCCTCGTCAGCGACGTTGTCCTCGGAGGAGCCGTCGTCGTCCGCGTCGTCGGAGGAAGCCGCGGCGTCAGCGTCACCGATGCGGGCGATCACATCGCCCACCTCGACGGTGTCATCTTCCTCCGCAAGGATCTCGATCAGGGTGCCGGCAACCGGAGACGGGATCTCGGTGTCGACCTTGTCGGTGGAGACCTCGAGCAGCGGCTCGTCCACCTCAACCTCGTCGCCGACTTCCTTCAGCCAGGTGGTGATGGTGCCTTCGGTGACGGACTCGCCGAGCTCCGGCATCTCCACGTCGGTGGCGTCGCCGGTGGCCTTCTTGGCGGGCTTCTTCTCCTCCTGCTTCGGAGCCTCCTCCTTGGCGTCCTCAGCCTCAGCCTCAGCCTCGTCGGCCTTGTCGTCCTCTTTGTCGGACTCGTTGCTGGAGGAGTCCGCTTCCTCTCCCTCGTCGCCGATGATGGCGATCACGTCGCCGATCTCGACCGTGTCGTCCTCATCGGCCTTGATTTCCAGGATTACGCCTGCGACTGGGGACGGGATCTCGGTGTCGACCTTGTCGGTGGAGACCTCGAGCAGCGGCTCGTCCACCTCGACAGTGTCGCCGACTTCCTTCAGCCACGTGGTGATCGTGCCTTCGGTGACCGATTCGCCCAGCTCGGGCATCTCAACTGAGTGCGCCATCTCTTAAAGTCTCCTCATCGAAACGTTGGAAGCTATACAGCCACAAAGCGTACCTGTAACGAGCCCCGCACGTTGCCCAAGGGGTGACCTTTTCTGCGGCGGGGGTGCACCGTATGATGTGGGGCGTGTTCAACCTTTTCGGCAAAGGCAAGAAGTCCACAACGTTTAAACCGCCCCGCGCGCCTGGGGAGACGATCCGTCCGGACGATGCGCAGTATCTGCGCGACTGGGTTGTGGGCCGTGCCTTTGTGGAGGGGTTTGTGGAGCCGGAGACGATGGTCAACGAGATGTCCGTCGTCCTCGTCGATGAGCAGGGCAATTACACCCGCCGTCGCATCGGCGGACCCAAGGGCATCGATCAGGTGGCGAACATGCTGGGCATCATGCTCTACGACGTCGAAGAGACGGGATACCCCGACCGTATGCGGAAGAAGATTGAACAGGAGCGGATTCTGCGCAAGCGGGAGGAGCAAAAAGAGCGCCGCGCCAAGTTCGAGCGGGGCGAAAACCCCTACAGCTAGCGAGCGCGCGCACGATCTGACATACCGGCTGCACCGCCCACCACAACGCCGCAGGTCAGCGAGGTATTGCTGGGCGCGCATGTCAAATCGTGCGCACCCCAAGCGCTACTGCTTATCGACGAGGCGCGTCACCGCCTCCACGATCGTCCGCACAGGCGCGCCAGTTGCCCGCTTCGGGGTGTAGCCGTAGGGGCTGCCGCCGTTCCAGGCGGGGCCGGCGACATCGATGTGGGCCCACTCCGTGTCCTCTGGCACGAAACGGGACAGATAAAGCCCGGCGAACAGCATGCCGCCGGTGCGCGCGTTATGGGTGTTGCGAATGTCGGCGATGGGGGACTTCAGCTCGTCCTCCTGCTCCTCCAGCAGCGGCATCGTCCAGGCTTGCTCGCCAACCTCGCGGCCGGACTCTGCGATGAGGTCGCGCAGTTCTTCCGAGCCCATCACGCCGGCGGTGCGGTTGCCCAGCGCCACCAGCTGCGCGCCGGTCAGCGTCGCGGTTTCGATGAGGTAGGCCGGGTTGTCCTCGCAGGCACGCGCGATGGCGTCGGCAAGCACGAGGCGGCCCTCCGCGTCGGTGTTGATGACCTCGCTGGTGATGCCGCCGTAGTGGGTGATCACATCGCCCGGGCGGGTGGCGGTGCCGGACGGCATGTTCTCGGCGAGTGGGAGCCAGGCGTCGATGCGCACGGGCAGTTCAAGTCGCGCAGCTGCGGCGATGGCGGCGAGCTGGGCCGCGGAGCCGCCCATGTCGGAGATCATGTCCTCCATGCCGGCACCGGGCTTCAGCGAAATGCCGCCAGTGTCGAAGGTGATGCCCTTGCCCACCAAGGCGACCGTTTTACCGGCGCCCGACGGCGCCCAGGTCAGGTGCACCAGGCGCGGCGGGCGGGAGGAACCGCAGCCGACAGCGAGGATGCCGCCGAAGCCTTGCTGCTCCAGCTGGGTTTCATCCAGCACCTCGATGTCCAGACCGGCGGCCTGCGCAACCTCGCCCATCACACTGGCGTAGCGCTCTGGGTAAAGGTAGTTCGCTGGGGTGTTGACCAGGTCGCGGGCCAGGTTCACGGACTCCGCCAGGACCACGGCGGAGTTGTACTCGGCCTCGTCGGCGCCGACGACGGTGACCTCGGTGGTTTGCGGGGTCTGGTCGTCCGCGTTGTCCTGGTCAAACACCTCCGCGCGGGACTTCAGGCCGGTGTAGACGTAGCCGCCCAGCAGGCCCTCCACAATGGGGCCGACGCCGAACTCGGTGGAGATCGCGGCGCGTTCAACGTCGTTGAG
Source organism: Corynebacterium wankanglinii (assembly GCA_014490595.1). GTDB lineage: Bacteria > Actinomycetota > Actinomycetes > Mycobacteriales > Mycobacteriaceae > Corynebacterium > Corynebacterium wankanglinii. The sequence goes on along the minus strand of CP061031.1, from coordinate 1,690,155 downwards.
CGTCCGAGCAGCGGACCCGGCGCCGCGGCGGACGGCCTCGTCGTCAACCTCCGAGGCATCACCGAGGCCGAACGTGATCACCAGAATGCCGTCGATAAGCAGACGCGTGACCTCACCCGCGGTGCCCTTCGCACCGACGGCAACCAGCGCCTCCAGCAACCCCTTCGGAGCGAGCGCCGTGACGGGAACCTCGATGCCGTCCTCGCCGCTGGCCACGGGGATGAGCAGGGCGGAGCCCTCGGGGGCGGCGGTGCCGGGGGTCGCGCGCACCGTGGTGCCGCGGGCGGGGAGGCTGACTTCAAAGGCCATAGGGAGTCCTTTCATCGTGCGGGCAGTTGCGCCCTCCGAGCCTAGTGAAGCGGGGAGTACCCTTAGCGCTATGGCTGAGATCGAATTCACAATCACCCCGACCGACAACCCCACCCCCGACGCCGAGCGCGCGAAGATCCTCGAGGACCCGGCGTTCGGCCAGCAGTTCACCGACCACATGGTCTCCATCGAATGGACTAAGAAAACGGCTGGCACGACGCGCGGGTTCGGGCCTACGAGCAGATTTCGCTCGACCCGGCGTCGAACGTGTTCCACTACGGCCAGGCCATCTTCGAGGGTTGAAGGCATACCGCCACACCGACGGCAGCATCACCGCCTTCCGTCCGGAGCAGAACGCCAAGCGCCTGCAGAACTCCGCGGAGCGCATGGCCATGCCGGAGCTGCCGGAGGAACTCTTCTTGGAGGCGGTGCGCCAGATCGTGGAGATTGACAAGGACTGGGTGCCCGAGGCCGGCGGGGAGGCGTCGCTCTACCTGCGCCCATTCATGATCGGCACCGAGAGAACGCTGGGTGTGAAGCCTCGTCGAGCTACAGCTTCTACATCATCGCCTCGCCCGCGGCGCGTACTTCGACGGCGGCGTGAAGCCGGTCAGCGTGTGGATCTCCGAGGACTACGTTCGCGCAGCCCCAGGCGGCACCGGCGATGCCAAGTTCGCCGGCAACTACGCCGCGTCCCTGCTCGCGCAGCAGCAGGCGGCGGAGAAGGGGTGCGATCAGGTGGTCTGGCTGGACGCGTGCGAGCGCATGTACATCGAGGAAATGGGCGGCATGAACCTCATGTTCGTTGAGGGCTCCGGCGACAGCGCCAAGATCATCACCCCGGAACTGACTGGCTCGCTGCTGCCGGGCATCACCCGCAAGTCGCTGCTCCAGGTCGCCGAGGACCTGGGCTACGCCACCGAGGAGCGCAAGATCACGGTGGATGAGTGGCGCACGGGAGCGCAGGACGGCACGATCACCGAGACCATGGCGTGCGGCACCGCGGCCGTGATCACCCCGGTAGGCACCGTGAAGTCCAAGGACGGCGAGTTCACGGTCAACAACAACGAGGCCGGAGAGATCACCATGGCCATGCGCGAGCGCCTGCGCGGCATCCAGACTGGCGAGGTGGAGGACACGCACGGCTGGAACACCGTCCTCATCGAGGGCTAGTCGCTTCTCGACGATCCTTCGGCCAGCACCTCGCCCGCAAGCTCCGCCGCGAGGTTGAGCTGCGGCAACGCGGCCAGGGCACCGGCGCCCTGGCCCGTTTTCATGTCCAGCGCCATCACCGGCTTGAGGTTTAGTGCCTCCAGGCACCCGGTGTGGGCCGGCTCGCTCGTTGCCTGCCCGGCGATGAGCCATTCTTTGGTGCCGGGCGCCAGCCGCTCGGCCACGTATGCGGCCATGGTGGGGTAGACCTCCCCGACGAGCACCGGCGTGCGCCGGGCGGCCGACTGGGCGATGAGCCCGACCAGGAAGGCGAAGTCCGGACCCGTCAGTTCCGCACACACCCGCGGTGTGTCGTCCCGGAAATTGCGCACCCGGAACATTGCGTCACGCACGGCGGCGGACTTGATCTTCCACACCTTGTCGTTGATGCCGGAGCCGCGACCGATCGCTTTGACCGGCTCGGTGCGGGTCAACGTGCCGTAGACGGCGGCGGCCACAGTGGTGTTGCCAACCCCGATATCCCCGGCGACGATGAGGTCAGCACCAGCGTCGATCTCGTTGTCCGCGACCTCCGCACCGGCCGCGAGGGCTGCTTCCCAGACCTCGGAGGACACCGCAGACTCCACATCGATGGCGCCGGTAGGAGCATCGAGATAGTCGCCGATGAGGCGAACACTCGCCCCTGCCACACGCGCTGCGGACTGGCCTGGGCCGCCGCCCGCGCGCAGTTCGTTGGCTTGTGCGGCGCCCGCGTCGGCAGTCCACGCGGATAGGCCGCGCTCAGCGATGCCGTGGTTTCCTGCCACGATTATCGCTCGCGCCCGGGAGAACGGCTTGGGCACGACCGTTCCTTGAACCGCCGCTATCCACGCAGCAAGGGAGCCAAGGCGCCCCAGCGCGAGACCGCTAGCGGACTCAGCCAGAGCGTCGGCCACGGCGTGCCTGTGAGATTGCGCTGGAGCTTCGACCGGCGGGAAGTGCATGATCTAGACCTTTGCCCCGACGGCGACGCGCGGCTTCGGGGTGCGCCAGTTGCGCGGTTGGGTGGCGCGGGAGAACGCATACATGCCCAGGCCGAAGCCAGTGTCGGCCTCCGGGAACTTCGCCCGGACCGCGCGGTTGGCGCGGTTGCCGATGATGAAGCCCTCGATGAAGATGGTCAGCATAAACAGCAGGCTTAGAAGAGACAGCACGGCGGACACCCGCGGCAACCAGGTGCCGATGAGCATGATCACCAGAAGCACCAGGGCGGCTGGCATGACGTAGTTGTTGAAGAAGCGCTTGGAATCCACCCAATCGCGCACGAAGCCGCGGACCTCGCCTCGGTCGCGTTCGGAGAGGTAGCGCTCGTCGCCGGCGTCAATGCGCGCCTGCATCTCGCGGTTGCGGGCGCGGTTTTCCTCCCGCACCTGCTTCTTGTGCGCCTTCCACTCCTCCTTGGACATGGTTTTCTTCAGCTCTTTTTCACGCTGACGAACCTGCGCCGGAGTGGCCGCGTTCGGGTCGCGCACCACGCCGCGCTTGATCTCTTGGTCGATGCGCTTGGGCGTTGGGCGGCCCTTTGGCGGGGTGTAGCCCTTGGGCAGCTTCGCCTCCGCCTGCTGGTTCGCCTCCGGCTTCGCGTCAGGCAGCTCGACCTTCGTCGAGCCGGTGCCAGCGGCCGCGTCGGCATCTTGCTCGGTTTTCTGCCAGGGAAGTTTCACGCCCATTAGGCTACAAGGCCAATTCGTCCGAGTGGAATAGACCGGCAGGGTGGCCGGTTGCACAGTCAGTAGCGAGTGGCGCGTAGCATGGGCGCACACTTGAACATCGAAGCTTGAAGTCGACGCACGAAGGAGACTGCAATGACTGCCCCCACCTCTACCACTGGCGTGAACCTGACCGAGGCCGCCGCGGCGAAGGCGAAAGCTCTGCTTGACCAGGAGGGGCGCAATGACCTCTCCCTGCGCATCGCCGTCCAGCCCGGCGGCTGCGCTGGCTTGCGCTACCAGCTCTACTTCGACGACCGCGACCTGGACGGCGACAAGGCCGACGAGGTCGGTGGCGTCCGTCTCGTCGTGGACAAGATGAGCGTGCCCTACCTGATGGGCGCCACGATCGACTTCGCGGACACCATCGAGCAGCAGGGGTTCACCATCGACAACCCGAATGCGGGCTCCGCTTGCGCCTGCGGCGACAGCTTCAACTAATCGCTCCTGCTTGAAGACGAAAGCTCCGCACCGGAACACGGTGCGGAGCTTTTTCGTGTGCTACCGGCAGCCATGCTCCTCGGCGAGCCACGCCAGCGCGTCTGCTTCACCGCCCTCGGTATCGGGACGAATGGGATCCTCCGCGAACGTTTCGCCGGTGCGGGCGCGATCCTTCGCAATGGTGAGCATCAGGTTGCTCCCGTCGGGAAAGTCGTAGACCATGTTGGCCGAGGCATAGCCGGCCGTCGGCGCACCGAAGCTGCGCGAGCGTTCCAAGCCGCGGAACGACAACATCGTCGCTTCGCCGGACGAGGCGGTGTTTTCGTCCACAAGCACAGCGGTAGGCGCGTCCCATTTGCCACCCGCGGTTTCCAGGGCGCTCCCTCCGCCGTTGACCGCGTTACCGCTGACGTTGACCGGCATCGAGCCGCTTGCTGTAACAAATTCGAGCACCTCCCCGTCCGGAAGTAGAGGTGAGAGACCTGCGAGCATTGGTCCCATATCGCCACCGTAGTTACCGCGCAGGTCCACGATAGCCCCACAAGCCCCATCATCCCGGGCTTGGATCAGGCCGCTGGTGAGGGTGTCCGCGTATGCCTGGATGTCAGCGTGACGGTCGATTCCAGGCACCGTTGCAACCGCGACGCCGTTTCTGACCGCCACTCTGGCGGCCTCCGTTTCAGCAACCTCGTCATCGTCGCCAGTGACCGGTGCGAACAGTTTGGAGTGCTTGCCTCCGGCGGCGTGTACCGCCTTGTCGAGTGCGGGACGGATGTCGTCGAGCGTCTCCGCGTGCTTCGCTTCCTCTCGAGCGGCCGCGCTGGCCTCCGCAAACTCCGCAGAGTCTGCGTAGATGCCCTGGTCGGCGAGGTCGAGCACCGTAGAGGTGTAGCGCTTCGGGGTGTCCGTGCCAAAGAACCGAGCGGTGCCGGTGTACATGGCGGTGACAGTGGGACCGTAAACGTACAAGACGGTAGCCGCTGCGAGAATGAGCGCAACTATCAGGCCGCCGACCGTGAGGAGAATCTTGCGTGCTTTTGACATGCATTTCATCCAACCGGCATGCGGGTCGCGGCACAACACCCCTGGCGCTACGTTTGAGGTAGTGCAGGCGCTACCTAGAGCTGGACCGGGTAGTCCTTGTGCTCGATCTGCGGGTCGATGCGGTGCTCGACAAAGATGCCGTGCCACACCATGAAGGCGAGCACCGTCCAGAGGCGGCGGGAGTGGTCGGACACGCCGTCGCGGTGCTCCTTGAGCATCTCAAGGACTTCGTCCTTGGCGAAGATGTCGTCGGTCTGGGACTCGCGGATGGTGTCTTGCGCCCACCCGAAGAGCTCATCGCCCGCCAGCCAGTGGCGCATGGGCACCGGGAAGCCCAGCTTCTTGCGGTGCAGCACGTGCGGGGGCACGATTTGCTCCATCGCCTTGCGCAGGGCGTACTTGGTGGTGCCGCCCGCGATCTTCTGGTCGTAGGGGATGGTCTGGGCGACCTCGAAGACTTCCTTATCCAGGAAAGGCACACGGAGCTCGAGCGAGTTCGCCATGTTCATCTTGTCGGCCTTGACCAGGATGTCGCCGCGCATCCAGGTGAACAGGTCCAGGTTCTGCATGCGCGCCACCGGGTCCATCTCGGTGGAGGCGGCGTAGATCGGTGCGGTGACCTCGCGGTGGTCCCATTCGCGTTTCGCCCACGGCAACACACGGTTGAGCTGCTCGAAGTTGAAGGAGCGGGCGTTTCCGTAGTAGCGGTCCTCAATGGGGGTGGTCCCGCGCTCGAGGAGGCTCTTGCCCTTCACACCGTCCGGCAGCACGCGGCTGAGGCGGTTCAGGCCCTTGTTTAGCGCGCTCGGCAGTTTCTCAAACGGGGCGAGCGAGAGCGGCTCCTTGTAGATGGTGTAGCCGCCGAACAGCTCGTCTGCGCCCTCGCCCGACAATACGACCTTGACGTGCTTGCGCGCTTCCTGTGCCACAAAGAAGAGCGGCACCAGTGAGGGATCCGCCACCGGGTCGTCCAGGTACCACATGATTTTCGGGATGGCGTCGGCGTACTCCTCGGGGGAGACGATCTTGACGATGTGCTCCACCCCGATGGCCTCTGCGGATTCGGCGGCCACATCTACTTCGGAATAGCCCTCGCGCTCGAAGCCGGTGGTGAAGGTGAGCAGGTTCGGATTGTGACGCTTGGCCAGGGCGGCGATAGCGGTGGAGTCAATGCCGCCGGAGAGGAAGGAACCGACGGTGACGTCGGCACGCATGTGCTTTTCCACGGAGTTCTCCAACGCGCGCGCGATGCGGTCGTAGAGGTCCTGCTCCTTGCCTTTCACTACCGGCTGCGGTGAGAAGTGGGGCTTGAAGTAGCGGTCGGAGTGAACCTCGCCGCCGGGCTTGAGGGTGACAGTGCAGCCGGATTCGACGCGGCGGATCTCCTTGTGCAGGCTCTCCGGCTCCGGCACGTACTGCAGGTCCACGTAGTGCTCGATCGCGCGTCGATCAAGTTCCAGGCCTAGACCCAATTCCGAGGCCATCTCCAGGATCGACTTCTTCTCTGAGGCGAACACCGTGCCCTTGCCGGTAGTGGCGTAGAACAACGGCTTGATGCCGAACTGGTCGCGCGCGGCGAACATCGTCTTTGTTTCGGTGTCCCAGATGACGAAGGCGAACATGCCCCGCAGGTGCTCGACCACGTTGGCGCCCCAGTGGTGGAAGCCGACTACGATCGGCTCGCCGTCGCCGCTGGTGTTGAAGGTGTAGCCCGCCGCGGTGAGTTCCTCGCGCAACTCGATGTAGTTGTAGATCTCCCCGTTGAAGGTCAGGGCGTAACGCTCCGGGTTGTTGGCCGGGCCCCAGCGCAGCGGCTGGTGGGAGTGTTCGATGTCGATGATGGCCAGGCGGTTGAAGCCGAATACGGCGTGATCGTCATTCCACGTGCCGGCCGCGTCGGGGCCGCGGTGGTACATGCACGGCAGGGCGCGCTCTACCGGTTGAACAAACTGGGCTGCGTTCGCGTCTGCAGAAAGCAGGGCAAGAAGGCCACACATACTGAAACCTCTCCGTATATATAGGTGCGCCGCGGTAGCGGCCAGAAGTCCCCTCAACAATAGGGTTTTGCTTGCCGTTTTCGTGAACCGGATGCGCCCAACTTTCGCCGTGCCCCATAAGGGGGCCAACTTATGGATGAAGTTTTAAGCCCAGGCGGCCGCGGGGCGAAGCTATTTCGTCGCTAAGCAGTTGCTTATCGACGTTCCTTCGGCCAGCGCCCTCACCCCCGTCACCAAGATTCCGACGGCCCAGACGAGATGAACTATTCTGGCCCCGTAGGAATGTTCTGTCACGAACATGGGCATTCAGTGTTTTTAGTGTGGACAGGAAGGCAGACACACGTGGATAAGGAAGTAAACCGCGGTTTCGCCAAGAAGGCCGGCGTCGCGGGCGCGCTCCTGCTGGGTGGCTTCGGGCTAGCCGGCTGTGACGTCGCCGCGCCGGAGGCGCTCGCAAACATCCTCGACATGGGCTGGCCGGACCCGGTCACTCCGGAGGGTACCCAGATGTACAACTTCTGGGTGTGGACTTGGCTTGCCGCCTGGATTATCGGCATCACCATGTGGGGCCTGTTCATTATGGCGATCGTCCGCTGGAACAGGAAGGCCCGCGCCAAGCAGGGGGCAGGGGAGTTCCCGAAGCAGCTGCAGTACAACGTTCCACTGGAGCTGGTCTTGACGGTCGTGCCGATCGTCATCGTCATGGTGCTGTTCTTCTTCACTGTGCAGGCGCAGACCCGCACCACCGCACTGGATAAGGACCCGAAGGTGACTGTCGACGTCACCGGCTACCAGTGGAACTGGAAGTTCGGTTACGCGGAGGTCGACGGCGAACTCACCGCGGACGGCCGGGATTACGACGGTCTGGACACCGAGCGACAGGCCCTGGCCGAGGACACCAAGTTCGACCCCGAGGATATGCACAACGCGAACCCGATTCACGGCACATCCATGGGCGACCTGTCCTACCTGAACTTCAACCAGATCGAGACCATCGGGTCCACCGAAGAGGTACCTGTGCTCGTCCTGCCCACCGACACCCCGATCGAGTTCCGTCTCGCTTCCGGTGACGTGAACCACGCGTTCTGGGTTCCGGAGTTCCTGTTCAAGCGCGATGTGTACGCACACCCGGAAAACAACCAGCAGCAGCGTGCGTTCCAGATCGAGCGCATTGAAGAAGAGGGCGCGTTCGTCGGCCGCTGTGCCGAGATGTGCGGTACCTACCACGCGATGATGAACTTCGAGGTGCGCGCTGTGACACCGGAGAAGTTCGAGCGGTACATCCAGTTCCGTCGCGATAACCCGGGCGCCGCTAACTCCGAGGCTCTGCGTTCCATCGGCGAGGAGCCGTACGCAACCTCCACCCGTCCGTTCGTCTCGGACCGCACCGGCACCCGCGACGGCAACAACACTGTCGACCCGAACGCGAACGTTTAAGAAAGAGAGAGCGAAGCCATGGGAACTGGATCAAAGGTTTTCTACGCCATCGGCACCTTCCTTGCTTTGATGGCCGTGTTCTACATCCTCGCTACCACCTGGATTGGTGAGGACGCATACCTCTTCGGCATCGAGTGGATCGGCTCGGTCGGCCTCGTGCTTGCCACCGTGTTCTCGTTCATGCTCGGCGGTTACCTCGACATCACGGAACGCCGCATGGACATTGTTCCGGAGGACTGGGAAGAGGCGGAGATCGAGGATGGCGCTGGCGTGCTCGGTTTCTTCTCCCCGAGCTCCATTTGGCCGTTCGCAATGGCGATGGCCATTTGCATCCTCGGCCTGGGCATCGCCTTCTGGCAGCTGTGGCTGCTGGCTATCGGTGCAGTTTGCCTCATCGGCACCACCACGATGCTGAGCTTGCAGTACGGTATTCCGCGCGAGAAGCACTAACCGCCGACGTATTCACCCCCGCCGCGATCCCCGCGGCGGGGGTGTTCTTTTGTCTTCGATCATCCGAAAGTTTGTCCCCTGTTGGAGCCCGCCGGTTCGCCCTACAGGTGTGAGATCCAGCACATCTAGGAACTGGCGCGTGTTCGCGGAGTCCACGGAAAAAGTGGGGGGTGGCGAGAGGGGATAAGTCAACCCGTGGTGAAGGGGCCCGGTGACCAGCAGTGTTCTGGTCGTATTTCAGATGAAAAAGTTCCCGCGTGAGCTGAAAAAATTTTTCCGAGTTGCCAAGAGGCAAGAACTTGCTGGCTGGGCGCGCACTCACAGCAAAATTACGGGGGTGAGTGAGATGAATATCAGGCCGAGATAGGGGATAATCTCACCCGTGACGACCGCAATGACAAACCAAGATATGGCGACGCCGCAGAATCGCGTCCCAGCGCTGAACCGTCCGAACATGGTCAGCGTGGGCACGATCGCGTTCCTCGCCCAAGAGCTCATTTCTTCGCCGGTTTGTTCGCGATGTACTTCACGTCGCGCGCAAACGGCCTCGCCGCAGGTGACTGGAGCAACCAGACGGACCACCTCAACGTCCTGTTCGGCGCAATCATCACTGTCGTGCTGATTGCTTCCTCCTTCACCTCCCAATTCGGTGTCTTCGCCGCAGAGAGGGGTGACGTATTCGGCCTGCGCAAGTGGTTCACCGTGACCGTGGTGCTGGGCGTTATCTTCCTCGGCCTCGTGGCATTCGAGTGGACCGAAATGGTGTCGGCGGGTGTTACTCCGCAATCCAGTGTGTACGGCTCGGTGTTCTACATCATCACCGGCTTCCACATGGCTCACGTGACCGCCGGCATCATTGCCTTCATCATCGTCTTGATGCGCGTGGCCAAGTCGAAGTTCACACCGGCGCAGGCAACCGCCGCAATGGCCGTTTCCTACTACTGGCACTTCGTCGACGCCATCTGGGTCGGCGTGTTCATCACTCTCTACCTGGTGCAGTAGCTCAGACGAGCTGCAACCGTACGAGGCAAATTCTGAAAAGTCGCTAAGGGAACACAATGGAAAACTCACCCAAGAAGAAGCGCCAGGGACGCAAGACGCAGCGCACGCTCGCTGGCGCCGCAGCCCTGACGCTGGGGTTGACGGGTGCGGGCCTGCTCGCGTCCGCCCTGACCCCGAATACGCAGGTGGCAACCGCAGCCCGCGATGATCAGGCGATGATCCAGGAGGGCAAGGACCTCTACGACGTCGCCTGCATCACCTGCCATGGCGCTAACCTCCAGGGCGTCGAAGATCGCGGTCCGTCGCTGATCGGTACCGGCGAGGGCGCCGTGTACTTCCAGGTCAACTCTGGCCGCATGCCGATGATGTCCAACGACGCACAGGCTGAGCGCAAGCGTCCGCGTTACACCGAGGAGCAGGCACTGGCCCTCGCGGCTTACGTCGCTGCCAACGGCGGCGGCCCGGAGCTCGTCTACAACCCCGACGGCTCCCTCGCAAAAGAGGAACTGCGCGGCAAGGACTTTGACGGCCAAATCCAGGCCGGCGACGTCGCCCGCGGCGGCGAACTGTTCCGCCTGAACTGCGCGTCCTGCCACAGCTTCACCGGTCGTGGTGGCGCGCTGTCCTCCGGCAAGTACGCGCCTGAGCTGGATCCCGCCAACGAGCAGGAGATCTACCAGGCCATGCTCACCGGCCCGCAGAACATGCCGAAATTCTCCGACCGCCAGCTGTCGGCTGACGAGAAGAAGGACATCATCGCCTTCATCAAGTCCACCAAGGAAACTCCGTCCCCGGGTGGCTACGCACTCGGCGGCCTCGGACCGGTTTCTGAAGGTATGGCGATGTGGATCATCGGCGTGACCTTGGTCGCTGCCGCTGCTATGTGGATTGGATCTCGCTCATGAGTGAAGTGAATAAGAAATACACGGTGGAGGAGCTCGACCGCATGAACAATGCGGAGCTGGCAGCTCTCGGTACCGAGCTCGACGACGTCACCGTCGCGTACCGCAAGGAGCGCTTTCCGGTCGAGGGTGACCCGCGGGAGAAATCCGCGGCAACCGGCATCGGCATCTGGCTGACTATTTCGGTGCTCAGCGCACTGGCGTTTTTGGGCGTCTACCTGTTCTGGCCGTGGCAGCCAAAGTTCCATGGCGACGACGGCCTCTGGGTCTACACCCTGTACACGCCGTTGCTCGGCCTTACCGCGGGTTTGGCATTCTGCGCCCTCGGCGTGTCAATCATCCAGTACGTGAAGAAGTTCGTCCCGGAGGAGATCGCTGTACAGCGCCGCCACGACGGCCGCTCGAGCGAGCTGGATCGCCGGACTACGACCGCGTTGCTGAATGACGCTTGGGAGACGTCGACCCTTGGTCGTCGTAAAGCATTGAAGGGCCTGCTCGGCACCGCTGGTGTGCTCGCTGGCCTGATGGTCATCGCGCCGCTTGGTGGCATGATTAAGAACCCGTGGAAAGTCCGCCACGAACTGGACTACCACGGCGACGGCACGCTGTGGACTCATGGCTGGACCATCCAGGACAAGGGCGTGAAGGTCTACCTCGGCCGCGACACCGGCGCCATCGCTGAGCTGCACGAGGGCGAGGCTGGCTCCCACTACACCACGGCGGGTGTTTCCCGCTTGGTGCGTATGCGCCCGGAGGACCTGGCTGCTGCAGCGATGGAGACGGTTTTCCCGCTGTACCCGGACGACGTCAACGACGGTGCGGAATACGACCCGACCCGCGATGTCTACGAGCACCACATGCACTCCATCCACGGTCCCCGCAACCCGGTCATGCTGATCCGCCTGCGCTCGCAGGACGCGGAGAAGGCGATCGAGCGCGAGGGCCAGGAAGACTTCCACTACGGCGACTACTACGCCTACTCCAAGATCTGCACGCACATCGGTTGCCCGACCTCGCTCTACGAGGCTCAAACCAACCGCATCCTGTGCCCGTGCCACCAGTCGCAGTTCGACGCTCTGCAGTACGGCAAGCCGGTCTTCGGGCCGGCGGCCCGTGCACTGCCGCAGCTTCCTGTGACTGTTGACGAAGACGGTTACCTCATCGCCAACGGGAACTTCATCGAGCCCGTCGGCCCGGCATTCTGGGAGCGTCAGTCCTAATGAGCACTAAACTTGATCAAGTCGCGGACAACGTTGATTCGCGCTACACCATTTCGGGCGTCCTTCGCCCGCAGCTGAACAAGGTCTTTCCGACCCACTGGTCATTCATGCTCGGTGAGATGGCGCTGTACAGCTTCATCATCCTGCTGCTGACCGGTATTTACCTGGCACTGTTCTTCGACCCGTCCATCACCAAGGTGATCTACGACGGTGCGTACCTCCCGCTCAACGGCGTCGAGATGTCTCGTGCCTACGCCACTGCGTTGGATATCTCCTTCGACGTCCGTGGCGGCCTCTTTGTCCGCCAGATGCACCACTGGGCCGCACTGATGTTCATGATGGCGATGTTCGCCCACATGATGCGTGTGTTCTTCACCGGTGCGTTCCGTCGTCCGCGTGAGGCGAACTGGCTCATCGGCGTCACCTCGTGCTGCTGGGCATGATCGAGGGCTTCATGGGTTACTCCTTGCCGGACGACCTGCTCTCCGGCGTCGGCCTGCGAATCATGTCCGCCATCATCCTGGGGTTGCCGATCATCGGTACCTGGATCCACTGGGCTATCTTCGGCGGCGACTTCCCGTCCGATCTGATGCTGGACCGCTTCTACATCCTCCACGTGCTGATCCTGCCGGGCATCATCCTCGCCCTGGTCGCGGCTCACCTTGCACTCGTCTGGTTCCAGAAGCACACCCAGTTCCCGGGCCCGGGCCGTACGGAGAACAACGTTGTCGGTGTCCGCATTCTTCCGGTGTTTGCGACTGAGGCAATTGGCTACATGATGGTCGTCTTCGCTGTGCTCGCCGGTATGGCTGGTCTGACTTCCATCAACTCCATCTGGAACCTTGGCCCCTATAACCCGTCGCAGGTTTCCGCTGGTTCCCAGCCTGATATTTACATGCTGTGGACGGACGGCGCCGCCCGTGTCATGCCGGCGTGGGAGCTCTACCTCGGGAACTACACCATCCCTGGTGCGTTCTGGGTGGCGCTGCTGTGTGGCTTGATGGTCGTGCTGCTGATCAGCTACCCGTTTATCGAGCAGAAGGTGACCGGCGACACGCCCACCACAACCTGCTGCAGCGTCCGCGTGACGTTCCGGTACGCACTGGTGTTGGCGTCATGGGCCTGACGTTCTTCCTGCTGCTAACTCTCTCCGGTGGTAACGACCACGTGGCTCACTTCTTCCAGATCTCGCTGAACGCGATGACTTGGGTTGGCCGTATCGGCCTGATCGTGCTGCCGCCGTTGGCGTTCTTCATCACGTACCGCCTCTGCATCGGCCTGCAGCGCTCCGACCGTGAGGTGCTGGAGCACGGTATCGAGACCGGCATTATCAAGCGCCTGCCTAACGGTGCGTTCGTGGAGATCCACCAGCCGCTCGGCCCTGTGGATGACCACGGTCACCCGGTGCCGCTGGAGTACGCAGGTGCCCGCGTTCCGAAGCAGATGAACCAGCTCGGCTTTGCGGACTCCGATACCATCGGCAAGTTCTCGCCGGCTGAGCTTGGCGTCACCGAGCGCGTGCGAGATGCGGAGGAGCAGAACCACCACGAGGCTGTTGAGACGCTGCGCCGCTCACGAGGCCACGAAGGATCGCTCTGACCGCGACGCAACCCACAACAGCGCCGAGTAGTTCTCTCGTCCCGCGAGAGCGGCCCGGCTGCTCAACCCCCTCACCCGCCAGTGGGTGAGGGGGTTTCGCATTGTTACAGAGCGGTAAACAAGCCTGTGTGATGAAGCGCACAGAGCGAATTTATGTGTGGTTGTATCTAAAACTGGCGGCCCATTTGCGTTGGCATTCTGGAGCTAATTTCCAGTTCAGGACGTATATCTGTAGCCGCTGGACACGTATTTAGGGGCGCAGTTCTTGAGGGCGAGCGTGTCCGAGAGTGGTGGATTTCTCTTGATAAACGGTTGTGTAACGGCGTGGCGGGTGGACAGCCTTGTTGCCGTTTCGTAACCTGATCGAGACATTGCGACAACAGCCGTTGGCAGCATGTACCGAAAAGAACATATGAGCCGTTACCCGAAACGGTGTTTCGCACCCGCGGATCGCTGAAACGGGGACTGGGGAACCACAGTGGGGCCAAAACTCCCGTGGGGCGCAGGGCCTTTTCTCAACACCCCGCCCGACAGCTAACCCGGTTGGCGAAGAGAAGATATGGAGAAAACTATCGTGGCAAAGCACCGTCGCCAGGAAAACACCGCAGCGCGCGCAGCAGCGGCAACCGCCGCAATCGCCGCAGGCGCTGCACTGGTAGCGCCGGCAGCCGCCTCCGCAGCTGAGGTTCGTGTTCCCAACACACCGGTTTCCGTTCAGGTTCCGGGTATCGAAAACGTTCCGGGAATCGCCGACATCCCGGGCATTGAGGCTTGGATCCCCTCCGTGGCGGGTCAGTCCGCTGGCGGCAACATTCAGAACGCTATCGCCACTGTGAAGGCGATGCCGGGTGTGGCCAACGTCCCGGGATTTAGCCAGTTCCTGGCTAACGTGGAGCAGCAGGTGCGCCCGGCTGCGCCGGCCCCGGTCCAGCAGACCTACGCCGCACCGGTCCAGGCGCCTGCCCCGGCTCCGCAGCCCTCCATTGGCGAGCGCATCGTGTCTATCGCGCAGTCCAAGGTTGGCTCCCCGTACGTGTACGGCGCCGCAGGCCCGAACGCTTTCGACTGCTCCGGTTTCACCTCTTGGGTGTACGCCCAGGTTGGCAAGTCCATTCCCCGCACCTCTCAGGCGCAGGCATCCGCCGGCCAGCAGGTTGCTCTCAGTGACATTCAGCCGGGGGACATCGTCGTCTACTACGGCGGCGCCTCCCACGTCGCTATTTACGCTGGTAACGGCCAGATCATCGACGCGCTGAACTCTGGTATCCCGGTGGGCTACCGTAGCCTGAACATGATGCCGATCCACTCCGTGGTTCGCTTCTAAGTTCTGAAGGCTCAGTGCCCCGCTTCGTCTCGGCGATGCGGGGCAATTCTTTTTTGGCGCTTAACCCGTAATCCTCAGTATTCACACAAATCACAGCTCGGGCATTTTGCTTGGCGACGGTCTCCGCAGCAGCTATAGTTTGTTCGTTCTTTCCCGTATCTGAAGGGGTTTCCAAGTGGGCAAGCACTCGATCCGCTCCAACCGCTCCCGTGTCATCGCTGCCGCGATGGCGGGTGGCGTGACAACCTCGGCCGTCATCTTCTCTCCGCTGGCACAGGCCGACGATGTAGACGCGTTGATCGACGAGATGGAGTCAGTTTCGCACGAAGCTACCGCGAAAGCTGAAGAGATTAAAGGTCTGGAGGATCAGATCTCGGACTCCGAGGCGAAGCTGCGCTCGGCCAATGCCCGCGCGGCAGATGCGAAGGCCCAGTTGGACACGCTGCGCGGCGTCAGCGACGCGCAGCGGAAAAACGTCGGCGACATCGCCCAGTCCCGATACCGCATGCCTCAATCGGAAGCGCTGCTGACCACGCTGGATTCCGGTACCCCGCAGGAAGCGATCGACCGCTCCGCGTACCTCGCAGCCCTCGGGCGCAACTCCCAGCGCGCGCTGACTGAGCTGGAAGATGCGAACCGAGTTGCGGCTGATCGCGCCACGACGGCGAACATCGCGGTGGCGGAGGCCCAGCACGCCCGAAATGAGCTCGACGGCAAGCGCAGGAAACTGGAGAAGGAGCGCGGGGAATTAGATCGCCGCGTGGCCGATATTGAGCGCCGGGTGGATAGCTTGAATGAGGCGGACCGGCAGCGCTGGGTGACCAAAGATCACCCCGTGGATACGGCCTCCCTGCCGGGAGTAGATTCCGGAATTGTGGCAGCTGCATTGGCGCAGCTGGGTAAACCTTACGGCTGGGGCTCAGCTGGCCCGGACGCATTTGACTGCTCGGGTCTGATGGTGTGGGCGTATGCGCAGAACGGTATCGGCATTCCGCGCACGTCGCAGGCGCAGCTCGCGGGCGGCACCCCGGTGTCCCTGGACGCCCTCCAGCCCGGAGACATCATTGGCTATTACCCCGGGGTCACGCACGTGGGCATGTACATCGGCGACGGGATGGTGGTCCACTCGTCGGACTACGGCATTCCGGTTCAGGTGGTGCCGCTGACGTCGATGCCGATTCAGGGTGCTGTGCGCTATTAGGACGCTCCTTGTCACCAACGACTTCCCGCCCACTATGGGTGGGATTCAGTCGTATTTGCGCGACTTCGCCGCAGAGCTGGCTCGGCGGGAGGGGCCGGATTCGCTCGTCGTGTTCGCGTCCGTGCAGGATGCGTTAACGGCCGGCGAGTGGGACCAAACCGTGCCCTACACCGTGGTGCGTTGGCCTCACCGGGTTATGCTGCCGACCCCTGCGACTGTGCGTGAGCTCCAGCGGCTGGTCCGCCTGTACCACATTGACACGGTCTGGTTCGGTGCGGCCGCGCCTCTTGCACTGATGGGGGCGGCCGCCAAGCGCGCAGGGGCCTCAAACGTTGTCGCTTCCACGCACGGCCATGAGGCTGGGTGGGCGAAGCTGCCTGTCGGGCGCAGCATCCTGCGTGCGATCGGCCGCAGCACCGACGCCGTCACGTACATCTCGGACTACACGCTCCACCGCCTCCGCCCGGCGTTTGGTGACCATCCCCGCTTTGTGGCGCTGCCGTCGGGCGTGGACACCGAGTTCTTTCGGCCCGCTGCCGCGGCTGAGCGGGCGGCCACCCGCAAACGTCTCGGCGTTGGGGCCGATCCGCTGATCGTCTGCTCTTCGCGCCTCGTTGCCAGGAAGGGGCAGGACGCGCTGATTCGTGCGCTGCCGGAGGTGCGTCGGCAAGCGCGGAACGCCCGGCTGGTTATCGTTGGGTCCGGTCCTTACGAGCGGCGGCTTCGGGCGATCGCCGGGGACGGCGTCATCTTCATGGGTGCGGTGCCGCGCGAGCGCCTGCGAGACGTTGTGGCGGCCGCGGATGTTTTCGCTATGCCCGCGCGCACCCGTCTCGGCGGCTTGGACGTGGAGGGGTTGGGCATTGTGTACCTCGAGGCCCAGGCATGCGGCGTTCCTGTCGTCGCGGGACGATCGGGCGGAGCCCCGGAGACGGTGACTGCGGAGACCGGCATAGTCGTGGATGGCCACGACAGCGACGCGGTTGCCGAGGCCATTTCGCAGCTGCTTGCCGACGACCAACGGCGCACCCGCATGGGCCGCGCCGGTCGGGCGCACGTGGCGCAGCATTTCTCGTGGGAGGTGCTCGGGGCACGGCTGGCTGGACTATGCGGAGCTCAGGCAGAAGCGGACTAGACTGCCGTTTCATGGTTGCTCACTCACGGATGACCGTCGGTTTCGACATCGGCGGCACAAACGCCCGCGCTGCCGTAGTGGACCGGGACGGTGCGATCGTGGACTCTCTCAGCACCCGCACGCCGCACGACGCGGAGGGGCTGACGCAGATGATTGTGGAGATGGTGGGGGAGCTGCGGGCGCAGCACGATATCGGCGCGGTGGGGGTTGCTGTCGCCGGTTTCTTGGATCCGGCGTGTGAAGTCGTACGTTTCGCGCCCCACCTGGCGTGGCGCGATGACCAGCCGGTGCGCCGGGATCTTGAGGCGGCGCTCGGCTTACCCGTGCGGTTGGAGCACGACGCGAACTCTGCGGCGTGGGGTGAGTACCGCTACGGCGCTGGCCGTGACCTGGACACGTGGGTGTTTTTCGCGGTGGGCACCGGCATCGGCGCGACCCTCATGCACCGCGGGGAGATCTACCGGGGGGCGTTCGGTACCGCGCCCGAGTTCGGCCACATCACGGTCGTGCCAGGCGGGCGTGCGTGCTCATGCGGCAAGCAGGGGTGCCTGGAGAGGTACGCTTCCGGGACGTCGTTGGTGGATTGTGCGATCGATATCGCCACCAAGGGCAGTTTTAAAGATTCGGGGGTGTACCGAGCGGTTGTCGAGAAGCGTGCAAGCGGCCACGACATCATGGCGGCGGCGCGTGACGGCGACCAGCTGGGCCTCGCGGCACTGGAGAGTTTTTCCACGTGGCTCGGGCGTGGGCTGGCCATCGTCGCGGATGTACTCGACCCGGCACAAATTGTGCTCGGTGGTGGTGTGAGCGAGGATGCGGATCTGTTCCTCCTCAGCGCGCAGAGGTCCATGGAGGCAAACATCGTCGGGGCTGGTTACCGCCCACTGCCAGAGATCCTTTGCGCTGAGCTGGGATCGCGGGCGGGTATGATCGGGGTCGCTGATTTGGCCCGGGAACTGCTGTAGAAGGCGAGCAACGATGAACAACAAGTGGTACTCCCTGTTCAAAATTCTCCTCGGGCCGCCGCTGCTGGTGTGGAACCGCCCCACCATCGAGGGAGCGGAAAACATTCCGGAGCACGGAGCCGGGATCCTCGTCTCTAACCACCAGGCGGTATTGGACTCGTTCTACCTGCCGCTCCTCGTGCGCCGGCAGATTACGTTCCCGGCGAAAAAGGAGTATTTCACGACTCCCGGTTTGTCGGGCCGGGTGCAGAAGTTCTTCTTCTCCTCCGTTGGCCAAATTCCCGTGGACCGTGGGGCGAAAGATGCGGGTGACGCGCTGCAGTCTGCTGCCGAGAGCGTCCTGAGCAAGGGCGACCTTTTCGGCATCTACCCGGAGGGCACGCGCTCCCCGGACGGCCGCGTGTACAGGGGGCGAACCGGTGTCGCGCGCATCGCAATGCCGACGGGCGCTCCGGTCATGTTGATTGGCATGATCGGCTCCGGCAAGGCCAACCCGATTGGGACGAAGATTCCTCGGCCCGTCAAGGTGCGTATCAAGGTATCCGAGCCGATAGACCCACGAGCGTGGGCCGAGGAGCACGGGTACGACCCCGATTCGCGGGAAGTCATGCGCCCGTTCACGGACTATTGCATGCGCCGCTTGGCCGAGATGGTGGGGGAAGATTACGTCGACGTTTACGCCTCTGATGTGAAGAAAGCTTTGGAGGAGACGGGGGAGTACCCGGAGGAGGCACGCCCGTGAACAAACCCCTGATGATCCGCTTCGGCCTCGTTGCCGTCATCGTGGCACTGTACTTAGTTGCGTCGCAGGCGGGCTGGCACCCTAAGCTGGCCGGGCCGCTGGCCGTGCTCGCTGTCGCGGCTGTGATGTTTTGGCCCCGTCGCGGCGGGG
Source organism: Corynebacterium wankanglinii (assembly GCA_014490595.1). Taxonomy (GTDB): domain Bacteria; phylum Actinomycetota; class Actinomycetes; order Mycobacteriales; family Mycobacteriaceae; genus Corynebacterium; species Corynebacterium wankanglinii. The sequence goes on along the minus strand of CP061031.1, from coordinate 1,671,316 downwards.
GCCCGAAGGGGCCGTCGAGACGCGAGCTGCTGGACGACATCCGGGCGGAGCAGCGCAAATAGATGCGGTACTTCTACGACACAGAGTTCATAGAGGACGGCTCCACCATTGAACTCGTCTCCATCGGCATCGTCGCTGAGGACGGGCGGGAGTTTTACGCAGTGAGCACGGAATTCGACGCGTCCCGTGCCAACGAATGGGTGCGTGAGAACGTGCTGGACAAGCTTCCCCGTGCTTCCCACCCCGCCTGGAAGCCGTTGCGCCAGATCCGAGAAGAGGCGCACGCCTTTCTCACTGCAGGCCACGGCACACCGGAGCTGTGGGCGTGGGTCGGCGCCTACGACCACGTCGTGTTCGCACAACTGTGGGGCGACATGGCCGGCCTGCCGAAAGATTTGCCGCGCTACACCCGCGAGCTGAAGCAGTATTGGCAGATGGCGGGGCGGCCGCGGTTGCCTAAGGTGCCCGACGGCAACCACGACGCGCTCGTGGATGCTCGCCACAACCTGCGCAAATTCCGGGTGTGCGTCGAAGCGTTGCCTATCGACGCCTCCGGCAAAGTGTCCAAATAGTGAGACGCCGCCGTCACAATTTGGGAACTTGCAGGTGAAAACTGTTGTAGCGCGGGTGGAATCGTGCTACTACTAAATGGGTGAGTTGGACTATTGACATCCCCAAAGACGTACTGCCTGATCTGCCACCGCTGCCGGGTGACCTGAACGAGAAGTTCCAGGACGTCGTCGCCCGCGACGCGAAGCAGCAGCCGTCCTGGGATCCCGCGCAGGCGGAGTACGTACGCAAAATTCTCGAGTCGGTGCCTCCAGTTGTGCTCGCCCCCGAGGTGGAGCAGCTCAAATCACACTTGGCGGACGTCGCCAACGGCGAGGCGTTCATGCTGCAGGGTGGGGACTGCGCGGAGACCTTCGAGTCCAACACGGAACCCCACATCCGTGCCAACGTGCGCACTTTGTTGCAGATGGCGGCGGTGCTGACGTACGGCGCGTCCATGCCGGTGGTGAAGCTCGCCCGCATTGCAGGCCAATACGCCAAGCCACGATCTTCAGACCTGGACGGCAACGGGCTGCCCAACTACCGCGGCGACATTGTGAACGGTGTGGAGCCGACTGAGGAGTCCCGCCGCCACGACCCGGCCCGCATGGTTCGTGCCTACGCCAACTCGTCGGCTGCCATGAACCTCGTGCGCGCCCTGACGTCCTCCGGTACCGCGGACTTGCACCACATCAACGATTGGAACCGCGAGTTCGTCTCCAACTCCCCGGCAGGCGCCCGCTACGAGGCTCTCGGCCGAGAGATCTCGCGCTCCCTCGCGTTCATGGACGCCTGCGGTGTGCGCGACGATAACCTGCGCACCTCCCAGGTTTACGCTTCGCATGAGGCGCTGCTGGTGGATTACGAGCGTGCGATGCTGCGCTTGGCCACGGACTCCAGCGGAGAGACCAGGCTCTACGACCTTTCCGCGCACCAGCTCTGGATCGGCGAGCGCACCCGGGGTATCGATGACTTCCACGTCAACTTCGCCGCCATGATCTCCAACCCGATCGGCATCAAGCTCGGTCCGACCACTACGCCGGAGGAAGCTGTCGCCTACGCCGACAAGCTCGATCCGAACCGCGAGCCGGGACGTTTGACGATGGTTATCCGCATGGGCCAGGACAAGGTCCGCGAGGTGCTCCCCGGCATCGTCAAAGCCGTTGAGGCGTCCGGCCACAGGGTGGTCTGGCAGTCCGACCCGATGCACGGCAACACCTTCACCTCCTCGAACGGCTACAAAACCCGCCACTTCGACAAGATTCTGGACGAGGTGCAGGGCTTTTTCGAGGTCCACCGCGAGCTGGGCACCCACCCAGGTGGTATCCACATCGAGCTCACCGGTGAAAACGTCACCGAGTGCCTCGGCGGCGCCCAGGACATCACGGACGTGGACCTGCCCGGCCGCTACGAGTCTGCCTGCGACCCGCGCCTCAACACCGAGCAGGCCCTCGAGCTGTCGTTCCTCGTTGCTGAAATGCTCCGGTATTAAGTACCACTTCGAAGCGGCGCTGGCTATGCCGTCGCATGGTCGGCGCCTGCGTAGTCGGCGGGTGCGATCTCGCCCGGCGATTTATGCCCGCGGGACGATAATCTCTGGGATCTCGCCGTACATGCCGGAGCCGAACCACCAGGCCCCCAACCCCACTGCCACCACAACGACGATGACGACGACTGTGTAAAGGGCAACGCCGATTGCGGAGCGGTTCGATACCGGCTTGCCCGCGGGGCGTTGTGGGCGGGGCTGCGGTGCTGGTGCGGGTACGGGCGCAGGGCCACGGCCGGGCGCAGCTGCCGGCCACTGGCCCCGCGACGGGGTTGGCGCAGGCTGGGCAGGCCTCGCGGCGGCGGGAGAGACCCTGGTGGGGGCATCGTCGCCGGGGAAAAGGCGTTGCTGGGCCGCGCGCGCTGACCCAGCGCTGGCGGCGCTAGCGGTGGCCCCGGCCGCCAGACCAAAGTTGGTGGGGAACTCGGCAGCTCTGTGGGCGGCGGAGTTGCGCGGTACCGGCACGGTGTAAGCGGGCAGTCGTAGCTCGCGGGCGACATCGTCGAGTGCTGCGAGGAAATCCGATGCGTCGTGGAACCGGTCGCGGGGGTTGCGGGCGGTTGCGGTGGCCACCAATTCGTCGAAAAGCTTGGGCACACCAGCGATCAGCGAAGACGGCGCGGGAACATCAGCGCGCAACCGCGCGTAGGCGTGGGCGAGCGGGGTATCGCCGCTGAATGGGGTGCGGCCGGTGAGGAGCTCGAAAAGCACGATGCCGGCGGAATAGACGTCGGACGCAGCGGTGATCGGGCTACCGTCGACCTGCTCCGGCGACAGATAGGCCACGGTGCCCACAATCTGATCAGTGGACTGGGGTGTTTCCGCGGCGGCGCGCACCAAGCCGAAGTCGGACAGCTTGACGCGGCTGGACGCGTCGATGAGCACGTTGTCCGGCTTGATGTCGCGGTGCACCATCCCTTTTGCGTGGGCCACGGACAGGCCGGTGAGCATTCCCCGCATCACCGCCGCTGCAGCGTGAGGGGGCATGGGGCCGCGCTCGGCGAGCAGCTCACGGAGGGTGCCGCCTGTGATGAGCTCCATGATCAGAAAAACCTCCCCGCCAGAGGCAGAGAAGTCGTAGACGTTTACCAAATTCGGGTGGCTGAGCTGGGCCATCGCGCGCGCCTCGCGCCGGAACCGATCGCGGAAGACATCGTCGTGGACGAACTGTTCGTGCATCACTTTCGCCGCGACCTCACGGCCCAGCCTGGCGTCCACGCAGCGGTAGACGGTGGCCATGCCGCCGCGCGCGATCGGGCGGTCGACGACGTAGCGCCCGTCCAGCGTCGTGCCTGCACTTAAGCTTGCCATGGGCTCCAGAGTAGAATCGCCGACCGTGAGTGCACAAACACATCTCAAGCAATTGCTCAGCGGCGAAACCCTACTGTCTTTCCCCGATGTCGCGGAGGCCCTCGACGTCCCCGTGACCAAGGTGCACGATTACATCGGTGCGCAGAAGCTGGTGCATTGGGTCAAAAACGGCAAGAAGGTGATCCCGGAAAGCCTGCTCGGCGATGACGGCCTGAGCAAGTTCGTCTCCGGTGCTATTACCGTGCTCTACGACGGCGGCTTCAATGCGGAGGAGATCTTAACTTTCCTGTTTACGCCGGACGAGTCGCTGCCGGGGCGTCCTGTGGATGCTCTGCACGGCCAAAAGGCCCGTGAGGTAATTCGCCGCGCTCAGGCGATGGCATTCTAGGGGTATCCCTGAATAGCCACTCCACGGCAACAACAGCGGCGATCGTGGCGAGGGCGAGAAACCATGCGTCGTAAAGGCGGTGGTTGCCGCTGCCCTGAAACGCCAAGGCCACGACTATCGACGCACCTACGGTCACCTTCACCACCCAGGCCGGGGGGCGGAATGTGCCCGTCAGCGAAATGATCGAGGCGTAATACCACGGCAGCGTCACCGCATTGGTCGCGAATGCGACCGTGTAGGCGGCGGTGGTTCCCGCGATGGCGCGCCGCTCGTACGCTTCGCCCCGGCGGGGACGGAAGATCCACCACGCCGCAGCTAAGCCCGCAAGCATCAGCCCAGAAAAGATTGCGCGGGTCCACGCGAGGGCGGTGTTGTAGCGGAACGTGTCGTCGAAAAGCTGCAGCAACGGCGTGATCAGCTCGGCGGCGAGGGTGGGCCCGGCCAACGGATTGATCACCTTGGAATTGCCGGTGATTTCTGCAAGCCAGCCCCACGTGGTGCCAGAGACCCAGGTGACCACCTGAATCACCCCTACGTTGATAGTGAGCGCCCACGCGCCGCAGGCGGCGAGCGTGCCCACCTGGCCCGCAAGGGTGCTGCTGTGGCGCTTGACCATCAGCCAGACCACGAACGGTAGTGCCACGGCGGCGGTGGCTTTCAGCGACACAGCAAGCGCAATTAGGACGATGCCAGGGGTGCACCAGCGGCGCCGCAGGCAGGACAACAGCCCGGCGCTGACTAGCCCGACCATCACGGCCTCGTTATGCATCCCGCCGATAAGGTGCAACAACATGACGGGGTTGGCCACACCGAGCCACCATGCGAGCGCGGGACTGCCGCCGATTTGCGCTGCAATGCGCGGCACCGCCCACGCGATCAGTGCAAAACCGGCGAGTGCGATCATCCTGTAGACCACCAGGCCCGCGGTGACATTCTCGCCGACAAGCCAGGTCACCGCCTTGCCCAGGCCGAGGTGGAGTGGTCCGTACGGGGTGGTGGTGTTGCGCCAATCGTGGGAGACTTCCCACAGATACGGCCCCGGATTCACGGCCGCGCCTTCGGAATAAGGGTCGAATCCGTCGCGCAGCATTGCGCCCTGCATGAGGTAGGAATACACGTCTCGCGACAAGATCGGCGCGCTGAATGCGAGGGTGCCAGCCCACCAGATCACTGTGCGGCGCATCTCACCTGCAGTGGGGCGAGTTTTCCAGATGGCCACCCACGCGGCCACGAGGCCGACGATGCCCGCGGTAAGCAGCAGGTCCATCAGGCCTCGTCCGTGGCCGTACGACAAATGCTCCAGGCCCGCGGCGCGCAGCACGCCGCCACGGTAGCGGGTTGCGCCGGCGCCGTAGGAGCCGACCGCGATCATCGCGCAGGCAACCACGCCCAAGTTTTGCGGGCGCATCACATCCGCCGGTCGGTGGCTTTGCGGGCGAGCACGGTGAGCGCGTCCACGGTGGCGTCGTCGATGCCCGCGCCGTCGAGGTAGCCGAGACCCGATGCGGTGAGTTGTTGAATGCGCTGTTCAACCGCATCCTCGGCACCGCTTGAGCGGATGAGCTCTGCTAATCGACGGAGCTCCGCCTCCTCCTCAACCTGCCCAATGCCGGCCCGCAGTTCTTGTGCGCCGTCCGGGTGGGATTCCTCCAGCATCGCGAGCGCGGTGGCGAACAGTTCGGTGCGTTTGCCTTCCCGGAGGTCGTCGCCAGCCGGCTTGCCCGTCACGGCCGGGTCGCCGAACACTCCGAGCATGTCGTCTCGCAGCTGGAATGCGATGCCGATGTCACGGCCGTAGCCGCGGAACGCGTCGATAAGCTCGTCGCTTGCTCCCGCGATCGCCGCACCGAGGTGCAGGGGCCGTTCAATGGTGTAGGCGGCGGTTTTGTAGCGGTTGACGCGGTTAGACATTTCCACAGACTCGCTGCCCAGGCTTTCCAGCATGATGTCCAGCAGTTGCCCGCCGATGACTTCCGTACGCATGCCTACCCACGGTTCCGCCGCTCGCACGAGCGCCTCGGGGGAGACCCCCGAGTATCGCCACATGTCTTCTGCCCACGCAAGCGCGAGGTCGCCCAACAGGATCGCGGCGTTCGTGCCGTAGTCCTCGGCTGAGCCGTGCATGCCCTGCTCGCGATGCTCGGCCTCGAGCGCGCGATGCACTGTGGGGTTGCCCCGCCGGGTGTCGGAGGCGTCGATGATGTCGTCGTGCACGAGTGCGCACGCTTGGATGAGTTCCAGGGAGCTCATCGCACGCAATACCGCGTCCGGGTCCTCGGAGCCCGCAAGGCCGCCGGCGCCAACGAACCCCGCCCAACCGTACGTGGGGCGCATGCGCTTGCCGCCGCCCAGCACGAAGGCTCGCAGGTGGCGCACCGCGCCGGAAACTGGTTCGCCGATCTGCGCCACAGCGGCCTCACGCTTGGTAAAGAATGCAGTGAGGTCGCGCTCAACCTGCTGCGGAACTGCGTTGAGACCCAGATTCTTCACGGCCACCTTGTTTAGCTCCTTGCGCCTATTGGTCTGTCCCAGGTAACCCTACCCAGTGGAGCTATGCAGATCGAGGGCGAGGATAGCGAACGGCCGCCTGTCGCCTTCGTAGTAAAAGTGTCTCGCGACGTCCACGAAGCCGAACTTGCGGTACAAACTAAAAGCGTTGTTCGCCTCCCCGGCTACTTCCGGCGTGGACAACAGAGCCCAGCGAGCGGGCACACCCCGCAACAGTTCGGCGAGGAGGCGAGAGCCAATGCCGTCGCCTTGGCGGGAGGGGGAGACGTGCACCTCCGCAACCTCGAAATAGTTGTGGAGCATGGCCCTATCTATCTGAGAGAGCCCACCGTTTTCCTCCATCGCGCGGACAAGCTGGCGGTCCCACCAGCGCTCCCTCGTTCCCAGAAATCCGTAAGCGACGCCCACCACTTCATTCGCGTCTATTGCCGCTACAGCCGTAAATCCAGGAGAGCGCACTTCGCCCTTCCACACTCGGATGCGTTGAGGCCGCATCGACGGGGCGTATTCCATGGCCTCGATGTAAAGATCCACGAGCACGGGGACGAGCATGACGAACTCGGCGGGGGTGAGGCGCTGAATGGTTGGAGTCATAGCTTAATGGAAGCACTTGAACCGTGGCAGCGGGAAACTTTACATAAAAAGGATTCGAACACATGTTCATAGATTGTGCGGAGGTGTCGAACGGGTGTTTTAGGGTGGCCGCACGAGAACAGAACTTCACGGCGATCAGGAGGAACTGAGAATGGCAAGCGTGATGTCGGCGACGACTGGGGCGGTTTACGGGGCGGGAGCGCGGTCGGGCCGCGCAGAGCAATTCCTCAGCGCAGCAGAGGGGCTGATCTCCCAGGCACACGATGATTTTGAAGCCGGCCGGCACGATCTCGCCATGGAGAATGCTTACCGGGCCGCGCTTCGGGTGGCAGGCGCCCGCAATGCGGCTTCGTCCATCCTGCGCAAGAGAAAGCGCCTACCCACTAGCGCGTGGGACAAGCTCGCTCTCACCGGAGTGGATGGCGCCCGCTGGGCGAAGGTATTCCAGGCTTACTCTGCGCAGCGGGGGAGGGTCGCCTCCGGCATCGAGTCGGACCCGGGGGCCGAGGTAGTGCATCGACTGCTGGCTGATGCCGAGGATTTCTACGGTGCGACATTGGGCGGAGAGGAGCCTATCGCCGCGTAACTCCAGAATGGCGGGAGCGGGGAACAATCTGCGTAGGATGACCGTTATATGACTAATGTCAGTCCGCCATCGGTATCGGGAGAGTGAGCAGTGTCTCTATCTGAGCAGGAAATGCGGGCGTTGCGCGAAATTGAGCAATCGCTCTTCGCGGACGACCCTAAGTTCGGCAGCAGTGTGGTGCCCGATTCCGGCTTCGGTTCCTCACCTAAGACTGGGCAGCTCACCATGCGCAGCGTCGCGCTCATCGTTCTTGGGCTGGTGCTTCTCCTCGGCGGTGTGGCGCTTGCGAGTTGGAGCACGTGGACCGTCGTGCTCAGTATCATCGGCTTCGCGGTGATGTTGTTCGGCGGCATTATGGCGTTGCGTACTCCGGCCCAGTCCGCCTCCACATCCTCTCGTGCGGTGCGGCAATCGAAACCGCGTACACAGCGAGGCGCGAGCATGGAAGAGAGTTTTCGCCGACGCTTCGAAGACCGCCAGTAAGTAGACGGTTACTAGCACTTGACGCCTCCCCGGCACGGGGAGGCGTTTCTTATTGCCCGATTACATTTCCCCCACTTCTCCCCACCCGGCGCCAAATCGAACGCTGCCGCGGCGCCGCGGCGGGCATTCCGCGGTAAAAGCTGGGGTACGAGGGGCTCTATGTACGCGAAGTGAGTCAAGTGATAGCGCAGTACGGGCTGAGCCCCCACGGCAGATTGATGCCTCTGCCTGCGTAAATATGGGGCTATCAAGGGAAATTGGGTCAGAGTGTGGCGTTTGTGGGGAGAAGTGGGTTAAAGTGGGGCCCAGCGGAGTGATGTGGCGTGCATCTTGACTACGTGCACACCGCAGAACGAAGCCGAGAAAATTTCACAGCCAACGTCGGAAGGTGAAGGAAGGTAGGTCGCCGGATGTTTCTGGGAACCTACACTCCCAAGCTCGATGACAAAGGTCGTCTGACCCTGCCTGCGAAGTTCCGCGAGGACCTCGCAGACGGGTTGATGGTGACTAAGGGGCAGGATCACTCGCTGGCGGTGTACCCGCGCGACGAGTTCGCCGCACGCGCCCGAAAGGCCGCAGCGGCATCCCGCACCAACCCCAAGGCGCGCGCGTTCATCCGCAATCTGGCTGCCAGTGCAGATGAGCAGACGCTGGACGGGTCCGGTCGGATCACCCTGTCCCCGGCGCACCGCGAGTACGCAAACCTGTCTAAGGAATGCGTGGTCATCGGTTCGGTGGATTTTCTCGAGATCTGGGACCTCGAGTCCTGGAATAAGTATCAAGAAGAAACTGAAGCCGCGTTCTCCGCGGCGGATGACGACGACATTCTCTCCGGTCTGCTGTAGGGCTGACTACCCCGCAGCGGGCGACGATTACGGAGAGCGTGTACGGACTCTGTCCGGGGCGTGAAGCGTTCTGGTGTACTTCCCCGACACACAGCCGCCCCGGGCAGGGCTCTATGCGCTCCCCAAACTGCAGACCAACGACGCGAAAGTAAGGGACACGGAGGGCTCACCATGGCGAACTTCACGCTCGCTGATGACCCGCACGGGCACGTCCCCGTCATGCGCGATCGCATGGCCGAACTCCTCGCTCCCGCCGTTGAGCTCTTCGGAGAGAATGCAGTGCTTGTCGACGGCACGCTCGGCGCCGGCGGCCACACGGAGCACTTTCTCAGCGTATTTCCCCAGGTTCGCGTCATCGGTGTGGACCGGGATCCGAACGCGCTGCGCCAGGCGTCCGAACGTTTAGCGCCTTTCGCTGAGCGGTTTGTCGCCGTACAAGCGCGCTTCGACCACGTCGACGAAGCCATCGACAACGGGCAGGGCCCAATTTTTGACGCCGCCCGCAAGCATGGCATCGCTGGCGCACTGTTTGATCTCGGCGTGTCGTCGATGCAGCTCGACCAGGAGGAGAGGGGCTTTTCCTACAGGGGTGACGCCCCGCTGGACATGCGCATGGACCAGACCGCCGGCATCACTGCGGCCGAGGTATTGAACACCTACAGCCACGGGGACCTGGCCCGGATTCTCAAGACCTACGGCGACGAGCGCTTCGCGGGCAAGATCGCTTCGGCGGTTGTCGCCGAGCGCGAGCGCGAACCGTTCGACCGAGCGGCGCGATTGGTCGAGCTGCTCTACGCAACGATTCCTGCCGCAACCCGGCGCACGGGCGGCCATCCCGCAAAGCGCACCTTCCAAGCCCTGCGCATTGAGGTCAACCGCGAGCTCGAGGCAGTAGAGAACGTGGTGCCGGTCATCACTGACCTGCTCGGTGTGGGTGGGCGCGCGGTGTTCATGAGCTACCAGTCTTTGGAAGACAAGATTGTCAAGGCCGCGTTCGCGGATCTGACCTCATCGAAGACCCCGGCGGGACTGCCGATGGATCTCCCCGGCACCGAACCCGCCTTCCGCACCGTCACCCGGGGCGCGGAGAAGGCGCCAGAAGCGGAGATCGAGCGGAATCCGCGAGCAGCTCCCGTGAGGGTGCGCTGCATAGAAAAACTTCGCCCAACTACCTAACCCGCCCAACACCCTCTCAGCCCGACAAAGGACGGACACCATGGCCGCACGAGCAACGCGATCGGCAACGCTGACCCGCACCCCGCGCCGCAGCGAGCAGGGAGCAACCCGTGTGCACCCAGCGAGCACAGCGAACGCGGCGACCCCAGCGAACTCTGTGCGCACCATGCCGGGTGTCAAACCGCACGAGAGGCACCCGAAGTCCGGTGGTCGCTTGGGCTCCAACCAGGTCGTGTCCGTGCGCGGGCGACGGGTGGCCACCGCTCAAACTCGCACCAAATTCTCTTCCTTGTCCCAGATTGCGTTGCCGCTGCTTTTCGTGGGCATCGCGGCGGCGATGATCCTCTCCGGCGTTGCCACAACGCAAACCTTTACCATCCAGAAATTGCAGGCTAAGGAGCAGCAGCTGGCCAACGAGGTCGAATCCCTCAACCGGGACCTAGAGGATCGCCGATCCGCCGCTGCTTTAGCGCAGCGCGCGGACGCCATGGGGATGGTTCTGGCTGGCGAGCCGGGGGTGGTCGCGGTGGACGAGGCGGGTCACGCGCAGGAGCAGCGCCCGTACAACCCTGAGTCCGCCACCAAGCTCGTGGACGTCAATGGTGCCGGTCTGCCTGGCTCTCGCGCATCCTCCGACGAGAGGGCGACGAAGGATCTGGAAGATTCGCTCACCCAGCGCCCGGGTCGTTCAGCTCACGCCCCGCATGCGGCCAATCTGGCCCCGTACCAGGCCAGTGTTCCGGCACAGCCGTAGGCGGTGGCGTGGCGCACCGCCGTATCCCCAATGAGCGGGGCATGATGAACGGCGACATGCACGGTGGAATTTTGCACTTGGGAGAGGCGGATGAAGGAGGTGGGCAGTGAACGTGCCACGCAAGAGCGCTACCACGCAGAGGTCTCAGCAGCATGGCGAGCCAGCTAGGGGGCCACACACGGCTCCGGCTCCGCAGAAACAGATCACCGGCAAGCGGGCCTACTGGCTCGGCATTGCGTTTCTGGCAGTGGCGGCCCTGCTCATCGGCCGCCTTTTCTGGGTCCAAGTGATCATCGGCGATGACCTGCGCGAGCAGGCCAACGATCAGCGCAGTCGCACCTACGTCGACCGGGCACGCCGCGGTGAGATTGTGGACCGCGACGGCAACAAAATGGCCTACACGATGCAGGCACGCTCCTTGACTGTTTCGCCGGTGCAGCTGCGCAGTGAGCTGAAGGAGCAGCAGGAACTGCAAATGCGCGTAGACGGGCTGTCCAACGAAGATATTGCCGCCCAGGTGGATGCTCGCGTGGAAGATGTGCTGCGCACTATGGCGAACGAGATCCCCGGCATGATCGCGACGGTGAGGTTGTCAGCGACACCCCCGCGAACACCGCGACCGCAGAGCCCACCACAAAGGTCGGACAGGTCAGCGCCAAGGAGATCTTGGACAAACTGCACGCCGATTCCAGTTATGAGGTCTTGGTGCGCAACGTCGATCCCGACGTCGCGGCCCGGGTGGCGGAGACATTCCACGGCATTGCCGCAGACCACCAGGACATTCGTCAGTACCCGAACGGCGCTGTGGGGGAGAACATCATCGGCAAGGTGTCTATGGACGGGCAGGGCCAGTTTGGCCTCGAGGCATCCAGGGACGCCGACCTCACCGGTATCGACGGGCGCTCGACGGAGGATGTCTCCGCGGGCGGACAATCCATTCCGGGTTCGCTCCGGGACGTGGTTCCCGCTGTCGGCGGCTCGCGTATCGAGCTGACGATCGATCTCGACCTGCAGACGTACGTGCAGCAGGCGCTGGAACAGGCCAAGGCCAACTCGCTGGCGAAAGAGGCCCAGGCCGTGGTACTCGACGCACACACCGGTGAGGTGCTGGCGATGGCCAACACCGATGCGATCAACCCGAACGGCGACATCGAGCAACAGATTAAGAAAGGGAAGGACTTCGAAAATCCCAGCGTCTCTCACCCGTTTGAGCCCGGCTCGGTGGCGAAAGTGATTACGGCTGCGGCGGCGATCGACCAAGGTCTGACGGATCCGTTTGAGGTCCACCAAGTGCCCGGCTCCATCGACATGGCGGGAATCACGGTCCGGGATGCGTGGGAGCACGGCGTGATGCCGTACACCACCGCCGGCATCTTCGGAAAGTCTTCCAACGTAGGTACGCTCCAACTGGCGCAACGGTTAGGGGAGGAACGCTACGCGGACTACCTCAACCGTTTCGGCATCGGTCAGAGCACAGGCATCGAGCTGCCGAACGAATCGTCCGGCTTGCTTCCGGTACTGGAGCAATGGTCCGGCGGCACCTTCGCGAATCTGCCTATTGGCCAGGGTATGAGCTGGACGGCGCTGCAGATGGCTAGCGTGTATCAAGCTCTAGCCAATGACGGGGAGCGTATCCAGCCGCGAATTATTGCGAGCATTACCGGCCCGGACGGGGAGCCGATCCCGCAGGAGGAGCCGGAGCACACCCGCGTTGTCAGCGAGCAGGCCGCGCGCACCACCGTGGACATGTTCCGCTCCGCATTCCAAGAGGACCCCGCGGGCATTAACAACGGCACCGCACAGGGCAACACCCTCGAGGGATATCAGTTCTCCGGCAAGACCGGCACCGCGCAGAAGGTCAACCCGGATACCGGCGCATACTCGCAGAGCGCCTACTGGATCACGTTTGCTGGGATCGCACCCGCCAACGATCCCCGATTCGTCGTGGCTGTCATGCTGGACGAGCCGCAGCGAGGCGTTCTCCACGGCGGCTCGGGCGGTCAATCCGCCGCCCCGGTGTTCAAACAGATTGCCGGTTGGCTGCTCAACCGCGAAAACGTGCCGCTGAGCCCGCCGGCTGAGCCGTACCGATTGCAGGGGGAATAGTGGGGAATAAGGAGGCTTACGCAATGACTACCGCGACTACGACGTTGCAGCACCTCGCCGAGATCGCGAACGCTCGCACCGTTAACCCGCCGAGCGCGCCCATGCCGGTGAGCTTTATCGGGCTCGATTCTTCCAACCTGGAACCCGGGGGGTTGTTCGCCGCCTTGCCAGGCACTCGGGTGCATGGCGCCACCTACGCTTTCGACTCTGCGGCTGGTGCAATTCTCACTGATGAAGCTGGGTTGGCCATCATCCAGCAGACTGTGGACCGCCGTCCGGTGCTGGTGGTAGAGGATGTCCGGGCAATTTTGGGCCGTGTGGCGGCGGAGGTGTATGGGCACCCGTCGCAAAGCTTTATGCTCTTGGGCATTACTGGCACCTCGGGCAAGACCACAACTACGTACCTGCTGGAGAAAGGGCTTAGTGCCGCCGGGTGCAAGGTGGGGCTGATCGGCACCACAGGCACGAAGATCATGGGCCGTGACGTTGCTACGGAGCTGACCACTCCTGAGGCTCCGATGCTGCAGCGGCTATTCGCCCAGATGCGAGATGAAGGGGTCACGCACGTGGTGATGGAGGTGTCGTCCCATGCGCTGATGTTGGGCCGGGTCGCCGGTGCAGATTTTGACATCGCCGGGTTTACGAACCTTTCGCAGGACCACTTGGACTTCCACCCGTCGATGGAAGACTACTTCCAGGCCAAGGCCCTCTTCTTTAGCCCGGAGAGCGAGCTGCGGGCGAAACGCAGCGTCATCTGTGTCGACGACGAGTGGGGTCTGCGCATGGCCGCCCTCGCCGCGGATCCGGTCACTGTCGGCACGACCACTGGGGCGGACATTACGGCGGAGCTGGTGAGCATCGACGACCAGGGGTCTCAACGCATCCGGCTCGACGCAGCCGACACGTACGAGTTCACCCTTCCCATGCCGGGTGCCTTTAACGTCGCAAACGCGGCCCTAGCCGCGGCGATGGCCCAGACCGCAGGCGTGGATCTGCGGGCGTTCCTCGGCGGGTTGGAGCAGGCCGCTGTCCCGGGGCGCATGGAGCGTATCGACGAAGGCCAGCCCTTCGTCGCCGTCGTGGACTACGCCCACAAACCCGCCGCGATCGGTGCGGTTCTGGCCACCTTGCGCGGCCAGGTCGAGGGGCGCATCGGTGTGGTTGTCGGTGCGGGCGGAGACCGCGACACATCCAAGCGCCCGCTGATGGGCGCTGAGGCCGCGCGTGGAGCGGACTTCGTCGTTGTTACCGACGACAACCCGCGTACGGAAGACCCGGCCTCGATCCGTGCCGCCGTGCTCCAGGGCGCGCGCGGGGCTGGAACGGACGCGACGATCGAGGAAGTTGGTCCCCGCGGCGAGGCCATTGATGCGGTCGTGGCGTGGGCGCAGCCGGGCGACGCCGTAATAGTGGTGGGCAAAGGCCATGAAGTCGGCCAGCTCGTGGGCACCCAAAAGCTGCACTTCGACGACCGTGAAGAGATGCGCAGGGCCATCAGAGAAAGGGGAGTGCGAGCATGATCGACATGACGTTGGCGCGCATCGCCGACATCACCGGCGGGCAGGTCAGCCCGGAGGCGGATCCGGACGCGCATGTGACCGGGTTTGTGGAGTTTGATTCCCGCAAGATCGGCCCCGGCGGGTTATTCATCGCGTTTCCGGGGGCGCGCGTGGACGGCCACGACTTCGTGGATAAGGCTGCCGAAGCCGGCGCGGTCGCCGCGCTGACTACTCGGGAGGTGGGCAGGCCGGCGGTGATCGTCGAGAAGCGTCCGCCGCGCGAAGGGGACAACTCGGACCTTGCCGTCAACGACCCAGACGGGTCTGCGGCGGGAGTGGTGGACGGGATGTCCAAGCTCGCCGCTGCAGTTGCCCGCGAGCTGACTGCGGAGCATGGGCTGACCATCGTCGGCGTGACCGGCTCGGCAGGCAAGACCTCAACAAAGGACCTGATTGCCGCGGTGCTGTCGCGCGCGGGCGAAACGGTCGCGCCACCCGGCAGCTTTAACAACGAGATTGGCCACCCGTACACGGTGATGCGCTGCACTGAAGACACCGACTTTCTCGTGGCCGAAATGTCCGCCCGCGGCATCGGACACATCGCCCACTTGGCCACCATTGCGCCGCCCACTATCGGTGTGGTGCTCAACGTCGGTTCCGCCCACATCGGAGAGTTCGGCTCCCGGTCAAACATCGCGAGGGCGAAGGGGGAGCTCGTGGAGGCGCTGCCGGACAGCGGCGTGGCCGTGCTCAACGCTGACGACGAGCTGGTGGCGGGCATGGCGTCTCGAACCCAAGCGCGGGTGGTGACCTTCTCTGAGACCGGCAACACTGCCGCCGACTACTACGCCACGGACGTGGAGCTCGACGCGGTAGCGCGCGCGTCGTTTACTATGCACACCCCAAAGGGCGAGCCACAGCGCGTCGAGCTCGGCGTCTTCGGTGCTCATCAGGTGGGCAACGCGCTCGCTGCAGCCGCCGTGGGAACTGAGCTGGGCATGGACGCGGAGACGGTTGCGCAGGCGCTGTCTAGTGCGCATTCCGTATCCGTCAACCGGATGGATGTGAACACGCGCGCCGACGGTGTCACCGTGATCAATGATGCCTACAACGCCAACCCGGAATCCATGCGAGCGGCTATCGCAGCGCTTGGCTACACCGCCGCAGCCCGCCCTGGCGTGCGATCGGTGGCGGTGCTCGGTGAGATGAGCGAGCTGGGCCAGGGTGCAGTAGAAGCACACGCCCTGCTCGCCGACGAACTGGCGCGATACCGGGTTACGCATCTCGTCGCCGTCGGCGAGTCGGAGGCTATGGCGGCGCTGAACGAACGCGCCGCGGATCACGGCATTCGCACCACGCCAGTTCCAGACACGGACGCGGCCACGCAGGCCGTGCGGGAACTCTTGGCGTCACCGCCCACCGGCGAGGACAATTGGCGTGACCGCGAGGACCGCGACGTAGTGCTGGTCAAAGCTTCCAACGCGGCCCGGCTGTGGGTAGTGGCAGAAGCGCTCTTGCAAGGGCATACGCTTAGGTAGAAACGCGACGTAGAGAAATAGCAAGGTACAGACTTCCATGGTTCAAGTTATCTGCGCCGGAATTATCAGCTTCCTGGTTTCGATCTTTCTCACCCCCACGCTGATCCGGTACTTCAACCGGCGGGCTATGGGGCAGGAGATCCGCGAGGACGGTCCGGCGTCCCACGCCCGGAAGCGCGGCACCCCGACGATGGGCGGGCTGGCCATCCTCGCCGGCATCACCATGGGGTACCTGGGTGGCAGCGTCGCCGCCTTGATCACCGGGCACTCCGCGTTCACCGCCACCGGCTTGATCGTGCTGTTTCTCACGCTCTCGCTCGGCCTCGTCGGCTTCGCAGATGACGGCATCAAACTGTTCATGCGCCGCAACCTCGGTCTGAACAAGACCGCGAAATTGATAGCACAGCTGGCGATCGCGCTGGTGTTCGGCGTGGTGCTCCTGCGGTTCCCGGACGAAAACGGGCTGACCCCCGGATCGCCGTTCTTAAGCTTTGTGCGGGACATGGAAACGATCAATCTCACGCTGGGCGGCGGGACGATCGGCACGATAATCTTCCTCATCTTCATCTACATCCTGCTCGCGGCGTGGTCGAACGCTGTGAACCTCACTGACGGCCTGGACGGCTTGGCCGCCGGCACTACCGCGCTGGTGATGGCCGCTTACGTGGCCATTACGTTTTGGCAGTTCCGGAACTCCTGCGACGCGGTCGCCGCTGCGGGCTGCTACAGCGTCAGAGACCCGCTGGATCTGGCAATCCTGGCGGCGTCCGGCTTTGGCGCGTGCGTGGGCTTTTTGTGGTGGAACGCCGCCCCGGCAAAGATCTTCATGGGCGACACCGGTTCGCTCGCACTCGGAGGCTTGGTGGCAGGGCTATCCGTCGGGTCGCGTACCGAGCTGCTGATGATCATCATCGGCGCACTGTTCGTCTTGGAGGCCGCCTCCGTGGTCATTCAGGTGGCGTCGTTCAAGTCCACCGGCAAGCGGGTATTCCGCATGGCGCCGTTCCATCACCACTTTGAAAACGGAGGCTGGCCCGAGACCGCAGTGGTCGTACGGTTCTGGATCATCTCCGCGATGGCAGTCATGCTGGGCTTGGCCGTCTTCTACGGAGAATGGCTGTCCCAGAACGGGGCAAGCCTGTGACGCGGCCAGCCATTCTATCCGGCCCGATACTCGTCGCCGGCGCGGGCGTATCCGGGCTAGGCACCGCCCGGCTGCTCGCAGCCGCCGGCGCCGCCTTCACCGTCGTCGACGACACCGAGGGCGGCCGCCTTCGTGCGGAGGCCCTGGGGTACGCCGCCTGCAGCGGCGCCGAGGCCCGCTCGCGCTTCCCCGAGGTTGACCTCTTAGTCACCTCCCCGGGGTGGCGTCCGGATACGCCGTTGCTTATCGACGCGATGGAGGCCGGCATCGAGGTCATCGGCGACGTGGAGCTGTGCTTCCGGCTCGACCGGGCCGGCGTGTTCGGCCCGCCGCGCACCTGGCTCGTAGTTACCGGCACGAACGGTAAAACGACCACGACCGGCATGCTCGCGCAGATGATGATTGCGGCGGGCGAAGACACAGGTCGGCGCGCCGGTGCGTGCGGCAACATCGGCGTCGCAGTGGGCGAGGCGATGCTCGCGCCTGAGCGCCTAGACGTGCTGGTCGCGGAGCTGTCCAGTTTCCAGCTGCACTGGTCATCGGAGCTGGTGCCGGACGCTGGCGTGCTGCTCAATCTCGCCGACGACCACATCGATTGGCACGGGAGCTTCGCCGATTACGCGGCTTCTAAAGCGAAGGTGCTCAACGCTGCCGTAGCGGTTGCCGGCATCGACGATGCTGAGGTGGCGCGCCTCGCCAGCGACACTGGCCGCGCGGACATTATCGGATTCACCCTCGGGGAACCCGCGGATGGGCAAGTCGGGGTGGTGGGCGGACGCATCGTCGCAAAGCTTGGCGGCGAAACCGTCGATGTTGTCAGTGCCGACGGCATTGAACCCGCGGGGGCGGCCGGGGTGCTCGACGCGCTCGCCGCCACTGCGGTGGCGCTGACCCAGGGGGCAACGCCGCAGCACATCCGGCACGCGCTGAGCGCATACGAGGTAGAGGGGCACCGCGGTGCGGTCGTGCACTCAGCAGGCGGGGTGGATTGGGTGGATAACTCGAAGGCCACCAACCCGCACGCCGCCGATTCCGCGCTCACGGGCGCGGGGAGCGTGGTGTGGGTGGCTGGCGGGCAGCTGAAGGGGGCCAGCGTCGACGCGGTGGTGAAGGCGCACGCACCGCAGTTCCGCGCGGTGGCTCTGCTGGGGGCCGACCGGGAACTCATCCGTCTGTCGCTGGCGCAGACCGCTCCGGACATCCCGGTGTTCGTCTCCGATTCAGACGATGCGGAGCAAGCGATGGACGAGGTGGTGAGCTGGGCGGCCGCGCAGGCACAACCAGGGGATACGGTGCTGTTGGCGCCAGCGGCGGCCAGCTTGGACATGTTTTCCGGAATGTCGGCGCGTGGCGACGCGTTTGCGGCCGCCGCAATGCGACACTGGCACCCGGACAACAAGTAAGCTCAACTAGAGGTTGAGGTTTTTCGCCGTTCCAATCGAAAGGGCAGCATGACGGTTCAACGCGCACCCCGGCAACGTGCTTCTAGGCCGGCCGCGCCGCGCAAAGCGGCACCCGCTCCCGAATCGAAGCTCAGCGCCGCGGCGAGGCGCTTCCGAGACGCGCTCGATGCACGTCCCCTGATCGACTACACGATGATCCGCAGCATCGTGCTGTTTCTTGCGGGGCTTGGCGTGGTGATGGTGATGAGCTCGTCGATGGCGACGTCGTTCGCCGCGAGCGCCAGCGTCTGGTCCCAAGCCGCGCGCCAGTGCGTCATGGTGGGGCTTGGTCTCATCGCGTTCTGGGCTGCGCTCAAGACCCCGCCCGAGCGGCTCCGCAACCTGAGCAATTGGCTGATGGTCATCGCCATCGTGCTACTCGTCGCCGTACTCACCCCGCTCGGCACGGGGCGCGAAGAGGTGGGATCCCAATCCTGGCTCGTTGCGGGCCCGCTGCGCCTGCAGCCTTCCGAGTTCGCTCGTGTGGCCATTGCAATGTGGGGCGCGAAAATCCTCGCCAATAAGGATCCGCGCCGTTTGAGCGCCCCCGACAACGGCTTTGCCGCCTTCCTCACCGTGTCGCTTCTGTGTGTCACGCTGATCGGGATGCAGGGCGACATGGGCATGGCCCTGTCGCTCGCTGTGGTGGTTGCGTTCATCCTCCTGTTTGCGGGCGTGTCAATGAAGGCGGTCGGAGTGGTGGTTGCGTCCGGTTTTATCGCCTTGTTGGTGATGTTCTTCTCCGGCGGCTTCCGCTCCAACCGCTTCCACGTCTACTTCGACGCGCTGCACGGTCATTTCGACGACACCAAGGGCGTGGCCTTCCAGTCGCACCAGGGATTTCTTTCTCTCGCAGACGGGCACATATTCGGTGTCGGGTTGGGCCAGTCCCGCGCCAAGTGGTTCTACTTGCCGGAGGCGCGAAACGACTTCATCTTTGCGGTGATCGGAGAGGAGCTCGGCCTGTGGGGCGGCGCGCTAGTTATCTTCCTTTTTGCAATGCTCGGCTTTTTCGGTTTGCGCACGGCCCGACGGGCGCAGACGCAGTACCAGACACTCATGGCGGCGTCCCTGACGGCGACCGTGGTGTCCCAGGCCTTCATCAATATGGGGTATGTCGTCGGGCTGCTGCCGGTCACTGGCATCCAGTTGCCCATGCTGTCTGCCGGCGGCTCCTCCGCGGTTTTCACCCTGGGCGCGATGGGAGTGCTCGCGTCGGTGGCTCGGCACGAGCCAGACGCAGTGTCCTCCATGCAAAATTACGGCAGGCCAGTGTTTGACCGCATCTTCTTCATCGGAGAACCCCGTGCGCTGCAGCAGCGTCCTGCCGCACCGGCGGCGGCCCCGCGTCGCGAGGGTTACGGCACCCCGGTGACCCAGAGCGGGCGGGGCTACCATGGTCAGCCGCACAGGCCCACCCCGCGGCGTTAGGAGAGTTATGAACGCAACCACTGACCACGACCACTTCAGCGTTGTCGTCGCAGGCGGAGGCACCGCGGGACACATCGAACCCGCCTTGGCTGTCGCAGAGGTGCTTCGCGACGTCTACGGGGCCAACGTTGTCGCGCTCGGTACCGAGCGCGGGTTGGAAACCACTATCGTGCCGGCCCGCGGTTTTGAACTCGCCCTGATCGACCCAGTGCCGATTCCCCGCAAGCAACCGTGGAAGTTGGCGGGCGTGCCGTTTAAGTTGGGCCGCTCCGTGCGCCAAGCCCGCAAAGCGATGAAGCTCACCGGGGCGAGGGCCGTGTTCGGCACCGGCGGCTATGTCTCCGCGCCCGCGTATCTGGCGGCGAAGTCGCTCGGCCTGCCCTTCTTTGTCCTCGAAACCAACGCGTTGGCCGGTATGGCGAACAAGCTGGGTGTGAAGCTCGGCGGCACGGGCTTCAACGCGGTGCCGAACTCGGGCATGGCTGGCGACGTGGTCGGTGTGCCTGTCCGCCCTGGTGTGGGAGTGGACCCGGACGGCGCCAAGCGTGAACGGGGACTGCGAATGTGGGGCTTAGACCCGGATCGGCCGACCATCCTGGTCACCGGCGGGTCCCAGGGCGCGGTGAGCATCAATACCGCACTCGCCGGCGCAGTGGAGCGGCTGACTGCGGCGGGATACCAGATTTTGCACGCCTACGGCCGTAAAAACGATGCGCCGGCCAAGCACGACCATTACACCGCGGTGCCGTACATCGACGACATGGAGGCCGCCTACGCCGTGGCCGACGTCGTGGTGTGCCGCTCCGGCGCGATGACCGTGGCCGAGAATTCGGCGGCGGGCCTTCCCGCCATCTACATACCGCTGCCGCACGGAAACGGCGAGCAGGGCCTGAACTCAGCCCACCTCGTGTCCACCGGGGCGGCGCTGCGTATCGACGATGCGGCGTTAAACGGTGACGTGCTCGTCGATAGGCTTTTGCCCCTGCAAGACCCCGAGGCTCGTGCGACGATGCGCGCGGCGCTGAAAGATTCGGGCGCTGGCAGTGTCGCCGCAGACCTCGCCGGGCGCATCGCCGCGGCTGCTGGAAAGGACCCACAATGACAGATCTCTCCCGCGTGCACCTCATTGGCATCGGCGGTGCCGGCATGTCCGGCGTCGCACACATCTTGCTCGACCGCGGCGCAACCGTAACCGGCTCTGACGCGAAGGATTCCCGCCCGGTTCGCGCACTCAGGGCGAAGGGCGCGAAGATCGCGCTCGGCCACGACGAGGCAAACTTGGAGCTTGCCGGCGAGCTGCCAACGGCGGTAGTGACCAGCTTTGCGGCGATTCCCCAGGACAACCCGGAGTTGGTGCGCGCTAAGCGCGAGGGCATCCCGCTGCTGCGCCGCTCGGATCTGTTGGCTGAACTCATGGAAGGCTCCACCCAGCTGCTGCTCGCAGGAACGCACGGGAAGACGTCCACTACCTCAATGGCGGTCGTGGCGCTGCAGGCGGCGGGGGAGGACCCCTCGTTCGCCATCGGCGGCCAGCTCAACCGCGCAGGGACGAACGCGCATCACGGTCACGGCGACGTATTCGTCGCAGAAGCCGATGAATCTGATGCGTCCCTGCTGCGATACTCCCCGGATGTCGCGGTGATCACGAACATCGAGCCGGACCACCTGGATTTCTACGGCACGCGCGAGAAGTACTTCAAGGTCTTCGATGATTTCGCGGACATCGCCAAGCACGTAGTGGTCTGCCTCGACGATGACAACGCTGCCGCCTGCGGCGAGCGCGCCATCGAGCGCGGATTGACGGTTTCCGGCTACGGCACCGCGGAGGCAGCCGCGCGGCACCCGCAAATCCCGGCGGGTGCTGTGGTGACAGGAGAGCGCCAGGACGGCGAACACACCGTGGTAGACGTTCAGCTTCGCACCGAGCGCATCTCCGGTGACGTGATGTACACCATGGCCATCCCGGGGCGTCACATGGTCCTGAACTCGGCGGCCGCCTTGCTCGCGGGTGCGCTGGTGGGGGCCGATCCTGCGAAGCTCGCTCAGGGATTGTCCGAATTTTCCGGCGTCCGCCGCCGCTTCGAATTCAAAGGCGAAATAGGCGGCACCCGCGTCTACGACGACTATGCACACCACCCGACCGAGGTGGCCGCGGTCCTCACCGCCGCGCGCGACAAGGTGGCGGCGGAAGGCAATGGCGCGCGAGTGATCGTGTGCTTCCAGCCCCACCTCTACTCGCGCACCCAAGAATTCGCGGCCGAGTTCGCCGACGCGCTTTCGCTGAGCGACGAGTGCATTCTGCTGGACATTTACGGAGCCCGCGAGACCCCGGTGGAGGGGGTGACCTCCCGCATCATCGCTGAACAGATGACCGTGCCCGTTCGTCTGGAGCCGGACTTCTCGGCTGCTCCGGCCACGGTGGCGACTTCGGCCGCACCCGGTGACCTCGTGTTGACCATGGGAGCTGGCAGCGTCACCATGCTCGCGGACGAGATTCTCGACGCGCTGCGGGGGGCATAAATGTCGCGGCGCTCCATCGCCGTCGTCATCGGCTGTATTACCTTGATCGCCGCAGTGGTGGCGGCACTGCCGTTTACCCCGGCCATGCCCGTCGATGCCGTAAACGTCGAGGGCGCTGTGAACCTGCCCGCCGAGGAAGTTGAAGCGTTGTCCGGGATCGAGGCGGGCACCCCCATGGGCCGCGTCGACGTCCGCGGCGCGGCGCACCGCGTCGCCGGCAACCCGTGGGTCGATTCCGCGACGGTGAAGCGGCAGTGGCCGAACGCGGTCGATATCACCGTGGTGGAACACACTCCCGTTGCGTGGTTGGACCAGTCCGGTGAGCCCCACCTGATCAACAGCGAGGGGAAAGACTTCGTGGTTGCGCAGCCGCCGGTAGGGGCGGTGCAGCTGACGGGGATCGGTGACGAACAGATGCGGGAGGCCGTCGAGGTGGCCGCCGCCATCACGGACCCCGCACGCCCGCAGGTCCGTGAGCTCACTACTGACGGCGCCCACAACTTTGTGCTCAAAGCGGAGGGCGACAGGACAGTCGTGTGGGGCGCGGCAGAGGACAACCGCAACAAGGCGCTGGCGCTTGAGACGGTGCTGCAACTGCCGGGGCAGAGTTTCAATATTTCGAACCCGGAGTTGGTAACCTCGCGCTAAATCCGCAGGTCACAACCCTAAAGTACAGGTTTAGGGTTGTGACACGCCGACCCAGAAAACCAAAATTCGGCAGCTTTCACACAAGATGGGTAGCAACTGCAAAAACCAACTTGTGAAAGGCGAGACCACCACCATGACCTCTCCCGCCAACTACCTCGCCATGATCCGCGTCGTCGGAGTCGGCGGCGGCGGCGTGAACGCCGTCAACCGCATGATCGAGGAAGGCCTCAAAGGCGTCGAATTCGTCGCTATCAACACCGACTCCCAGGCGCTGCTGTTCACCGACGCCGATACGAAGCTCGATATCGGGCGCGAGGCCACTCGCGGCCTCGGCGCGGGCGCGAACCCCGAGGTAGGTCGCACCTCCGCGGAGGACCACAAGCAGGAGATCGAAGAGTCCTTGAAGGGCTCCGACATGGTCTTCGTCACCGCCGGCGAGGGTGGCGGCACCGGCACCGGTGCCGCACCGGTGGTGGCCGGCATCGCGAAGAAAATGGGCGCGCTGACCATCGGCGTGGTCACCCGCCCCTTCACCTTCGAGGGCAAGCGACGCACCCGTCAGGCGCTCGAAGGCATCGAGAATCTGAAGGAAGTCTGCGACACCGTCATCGTCATCCCGAACGACCGTCTGCTGCAGCTCGGCGACGCGGAGCTGTCCATGATGGAAGCGTTCCGCGCCGCAGACGAGGTGCTCTACAACGGTGTCCAGGGCATCACCAACCTGATCACCATCCCGGGCATGATC
Source organism: Corynebacterium wankanglinii (assembly GCA_014490595.1). Classification (GTDB taxonomy): domain Bacteria; phylum Actinomycetota; class Actinomycetes; order Mycobacteriales; family Mycobacteriaceae; genus Corynebacterium; species Corynebacterium wankanglinii. The sequence continues at coordinate 1,647,503 of CP061031.1, read as the reverse complement.
AACGTGGACTTCGCCGACGTGCGCTCCGTGATGGCGGACGCCGGCTCGGCGCTCATGGGCGTCGGCTCCGCCCGCGGCGAGAACCGTGTGATGACGGCTACCGAGCAGGCCATCAACTCCCCGCTGCTGGAAACCACCATGGAGGGCGCGAAGGGTGTGCTCATCTCCGTCGCTGGCGGCTCCGACCTCGGCTTGATGGAGGTCAACAATGCCGCCTCCATCGTGGAGGAGAAGGCCGACGAAGACGCAAACATCATTTTCGGCACCATCATCGACGACAACTTGGGCGACGAGGTCCGCGTCACCATCATCGCCACCGGCTTCGACGAGAAGGCGAACGCCCGCTCCGCTGAACCTGCCGAGCAGGAGGCTCCGCAGCCGGAGCAGACCTCCACCAAGGTCGTTGAGTCGGAACCGAAGCGGAACGACTACCAACCGCGCCACCGCTACGAGGCATCCCGCGGCGGGTTGTTCACCGACCGTGACCGCGCCGACCGCGCCGACCGCGATAGCCACGAGCGCCGCGACACCGGCTCCGACGGTAGCTTCGACGGCGGCTTCGACGACGTGGATGTGCCCGACTTCATGCGGTAGTTAAGCTGGCGTGCATGCCAGATCTTTCCGCTCGCCCCGTCCGCATGGTGTTTACCTCCCGTGCGGGCGGGGTTTCTGCTGCCCCATACGAATCGTTCAACCTGGGCGCCCACGTAGGCGACGACCCTGCAGCGGTCGCCGCTAACCGCGCTCGGCTGGCCGACATCCTCGGGCTACCCGAGGAACGGTTCGTCTGGATGGAGCAGCTCCACACCAACACAGTCACGCCTATCGACGCACCTTCGGCAACCCCCGTCGAGGCCACCGACGCACTCGTTACCAGGGAGAAAAACCTCGCGCTCTGCGTCCTCGTCGCCGATTGCACCCCGGTGTTGCTGTCCGACCACACTGCGGGGGTGATCGGCGCAGCCCACGCCGGCCGGATGGGGGCCCGCAACGGGATTGTGAAAAACACGGTGGACGCAATGGTCGAGCTCGACGCGCAGCCCTCCCGGATCCAAGCACTGCTCGGGCCCGCTGCAGGCGGGGAATCATACGAGGTGCCGGACACGATGGCGGCCGACGTGGAAAAGCACCTGCCCGGCTCGCGTACAAGGACGAAACGGGGATCGGCAGGTCTTGACATCCGCGCCGGGCTGGTGCGCCAGCTGATGAGCCTGGGCGTGACCCACATCGACGCAGATCCGCGTGACACGATCACCGACACCGACTTTTTCTCTCACCGCAGGGAAGGCGTCACCGGGCGCCAAGCCGGCGTAGTTTGGATGCCTGATGTCTGATCTCGAATACAACCTGGAAACCCTCCGCCAGCAGATCCGTGAAGCAGAGCGCGCGGCTGGACGCGCCGAAGGCAGCGTCGCTTTGCTCCCGGTGACCAAGTTCCACCCCGTGGAGCGCATTGCCGAGCTTGCGGACTACGGCTTCACCCTGGTGGGGGAGAACCGAGAGCAGGAGGCGCGCGAAAAAGCGGCGCACCTTGCGGGTCGCTGCGGCATCGCCATGATCGGCCAGATCCAGACCAAGAAAGCGAATTCGGTGGCGCGCTGGGCCGCCGAAGTCCATTCCGTGGACACGCTGAAACTGGCTCACGGTCTCGAGCGCGGCATGACGCTCGCTCTCGAGCGCGGCGACCGAACCGCCGCGGTGCTGCCGTGCATGGTTCAGTTGTCCTACGACGGCGATTCCGCGCGAGGTGGCGCGACCCCGGATAAGGTGCCCGGCATCGTGGAAGCGTTAGAGGGTGCAGAACACCTAGAGCTGGCCGGGTTTATGGTGGTGCCGCCGCTCGATGCCGAGCCGCGCGAAGTCTTCTCTCAAGCCCGGGCGCTGACAGATGCCTACGGGGCGGAGCTCAACCGGAAGTTGAGACTTTCCGCAGGTATGAGTGGTGATTTCCGTGAAGCGATCGCGTGTGGGTCCGATATCGTGCGTGTCGGAACTGCCCTCCTCGGCCCCCGCCCCGTACGCTAAATTCCACTTCACCTCCCCGACAATTACGCCCGTACATAAGGAGCCTCCCGTATGTCTTTTTTCGACAGCGCTAAAGACTTTTTCGGCCTCGGCCCCGTCGATCACGGCGAGGACGACGCTTACTACGACGACCCGCAATACGCCCCAGGAGCCGCTGCGGGCGCTGCCGCCGGCTCCACGGCCTACGACCGTGTGGAGCGTCCTGAGCGCCCGTCACGCGTTGAGCGCGCGGCGATCGGCGAGCGCCGGGAACCGTTGCGCGAGCCGGCTCGCCCCAGCTACCGGGCGACCACACACATTGTCACTGCGGCGCCGCGCAACTACAACGACGCCAAAGAGATCGGCGAGCCGTTCCGCGATGGCGATGCGGTGGTGATGGATCTGACCGATCTGGATACCGCAGACGCGAAGCGCATCGTTGACTTTGCCGCCGGCCTGTGCTTCGCACTCCGCGGCAACATGCACAACCTCTCCCGGGGTTCCGAGAGCCGCAAGCGCGTGTTTGCGATCGTGCCCGAGAACGCGAGGGTGGAGAAGGAAGACCTCAAGCGTGCTGCCGGCCTGCGTTAGCCGGTAGGGTGATACGGCGTGGCACTTTTCGGAGCAATTCTCTACGCCCTTGTCGGGCTGTATTCGCTACTGGTGATTGTGCGCATCATCATCGAGATGGTGCAGGCGTTTTCGAAGCAGTTCGACCCTCCACACTGGTTCATTATGGTGGCCGAGCCCGTCTTTAGGGTGACCGATCCGCCGGTGAAGGCCCTGCGCAGGCTTATCCCGCCCCTGCGGTTGGGCGGGAGTGGCGTCGGCCTGGACGTGAGCGTGATCGTGGTGTTCTTCGTGCTGATGGTTTTGCAGATGCTTATCGCTGCCACCATGATCAATCCGGCACTTCGCTAGCGTCACCTGAAGATCTTCCCCCGTTATCCAGCTATGCTGAGCTGCACTCGTGGGGCGGAACCGTTACAATTCAGCAGATAATGCTTCGCGCGAGCGAGTACTCATACAGTTATCGAAGGGAATGCAAATGCCGCTGACACCAGCAGACGTGCACAATGTCGCTTTCAGCAAGCCGCCGATTGGCAAGCGGGGCTACAACGAGGACGAGGTTGATCAGTTCCTCGACCTCGTGGAAGACACCCTCGCGCAGCTGCAGGACGAAAACGATGAACTGCGTGCGCGCGTCGAGGAACTTTCCCAGGGCACGTCTGCTGCCGTTCCGGCGGCCGGGGGCTCCGGTGTCGACGAGAAGGCACTGCGTACCCAGATCGAGGCCGAGGTTCGCAACAAGGCCGACGAGGAACTGCGTGCGCTCAAGCGCTCCAAGGAAGAGTTGGAGCGCGAACTGCGCAACACGAAGTCTGAGCTGGACGCGGAGAAGCAGAAGTCCGAGCGGGACCGCCAGCAGAACGCGGAGAAGCAGGCTGAGTCTGACCGCCGTGCGGCGGACGCCCGCACCGCAGCCGCCAACACCGCTGGATCGACGTCCACACGGGACGCGGTTAATACCCCCGCCGAGACGGACCGGTATGATCAGAACCACATGCAGGCCGCGAAGGTCCTGGGTCTGGCGCAGGAGATGGCGGACCGCCTGACCTCCGACGCGCAGCGTGAGGCTTCCAGCCTCATCGCGGATGCGCAGGATGCCGCGGACCGCGAGCTCCACGAGGCGAAGACGAAGGCGAAGCGGGTTCTCGACGACGCAAACACCCGCTCCCGCGCCCAGCTGCAGGAGGCGGAAACCCGTTCGAAGCAGTTGGTGACTGACGCGCAGAAGAAGGCCGAGGAAACCACCAGTGAGGCGAACTCCCGCGCCGAGGCGCAGATCCGCCAGGCGGAGGAGCAGGCCACCAAGCTGAAGTCCGAGGCCGAGCGCAAGCACACCGAGATCATGAACACGGTGAAGCAGCAGCAGACCGCCCTGGAAAACCGTATTGCGGAGCTGCGTACCTTCGAGCGCGAGTACCGTACGCGCTTGAAGACGATGCTGGAATCCCAGCTCGAGGAGCTCGAGGCACGTTCTAGCTCCGCTCCGAACGAGCAGTAACGCTCCGTTTCTTCCCAAACGCCCAGCATCGTTGTAGGATGCTGGGCGTTACTCGTAACACGCACTGATCCGGCCATCACCGGGAGCGTTTCCGGAAGAACGGCTGTCAAGCTCAGTAGAACCGGACGTCACACACGGAAGACGTAACTTCCTTCACCGCAATGAAGTGGGAGGGCCGCTGGGCCTTCCAAGCAGGGTGGTACCGCGCAGCAATGCGTCCCTGCACGGCTGAAGGAGTGATGTCATGGTTGGCAACGTCTACCCGAAGGTTGACATGACGGGCGGCAGCGACCGCTTCCCAGACATGGAACGCGCCGTGTTGAACTACTGGAACACCGACGGCACGTTTCAGGCCTCCCTGGAGCAGCGTGAGGGCTGCGAGGAGTACGTGTTCAACGACGGCCCGCCGTTCGCTAACGGTATGCCGCACTACGGTCACTTGCTCACCGGCTACGTCAAGGACATCGTCCCGCGCTTCCGCACCATGAGCGGCTACCACGTCCCGCGCGTGTTCGGCTGGGACTGCCACGGCCTGCCTGCCGAGCTGGAGGCGGAAAAGCAGCTGGGCATCACCGACAAGGCCCAGATCGAGGACATGGGCCTGGAGAAGTTCAACGAGTACTGCGCCAAGTCCGTCATGCACTACGCCGGCGAGTGGGAAGATTACGTCACCCGCCAGGCGCGTTGGGTGGATTTCGAAAACGGCTACAAAACCATGGACCCGGAGTACATGGAGTCGGTCATGTGGGCGTTCAAGGAGCTCTACGACAAGGGCCTGATCTACCAGGGCTTCCGCGTGCTGCCGTACTCCTGGGCGGAGCACACCCCGCTGTCCAACCAGGAGACGCGTCTGGACGATTCCTACCGCGACCGTCAGGACCCCACCGTCACTGTCACGCTTCCGCTGACCGGCGCGCGTGCAGGGTATGCGGCGGAGAAGACGTGGGCGGAGCACACCGAGCTTCACGACGCCGCAGCTATCGCTTGGACCACCACCCCGTGGACCCTGCCGTCCAACTTGGCACTGGCCGTCCACCCCGAGGTGGAGTACTCGTTGGTCAAGGTCGGTGCGGATGGGGCCGAAGGTTTCGTCGATAAGCAGTTGCTGCTCGCTACGAGCCTGCTGGGGGCTTACGGCAAGGAGCTCGGTGAGTACGAGGTTGTGGCAACCTACGCCGGTTCACAGCTGGAGGGTCTGGAGTATGAGCCGGTATTCGACTACTTCCGCGACCACGACAACGCTTTCATGATCCTCAACGCGGATTACGTCACCACCGAGGACGGCACCGGCATCGTCCACCAGGCGCCCGCCTTCGGTGAGGACGATATGCTCACCTGCCAGGAGTACGGCATCGACCTGGTCATCCCGGTCGACGCCGACGGCAAATTCACCTCGCTGGTGCCGGAGTACGAGGGCAAGCTCGTCTTTGACGCGAACCGCGACATCATCCGCGACCTGCGGGCGAAGGGGCGCGTGGTGCGCGACCAGACGATCGTGCACTCGTATCCGCACTCGTGGCGCTCGGGCGAGCCGCTGATCTACATGGCCCTGCCGGCGTGGTTTGTGAAGGTCACGGACATTCGCGACCGCATGGTCGAGCTGAACCAGGAGATCGAGTGGATCCCCGCGCACATCCGCGACGGGCAGTTTGGCAAGTGGCTGGAGGGCGCGCGCGACTGGAACATCTCGCGCACCCGCTACTGGGGCTCGCCGGTGCCGGCGTGGGTGTCCGACAACCCGGAGTACCCGCGCGTGGACGTCTACGGTTCGCTCGACGAGCTGGAGCGCGACTTCGGCACCCGCCCCGAGTCGCTGCACCGCCCGCATATCGACGAGCTGGTGCGTCCCAACCCGGACGACCCCACCGGCAAGTCCATGATGCGCCGCGTGCCTGACGTGCTGGACTGCTGGTTCGAGTCCGGCTCCATGCCGTTCGCGCAGTACCACTACCCGTTTGAGAACCGCGAGGAGTTCGACACCCGCCAGCCGGCCGACTTCATCGTGGAGTACTCCGGCCAGACCCGCGGCTGGTTCTACGTGCAGCACGTGTTGTCCACCGCGCTGTTCGACCGCGTGGCCTACAAGAAGGTTGTCGCCCACGGCATCGTGCTGGGCTCCGACGGGCAGAAGATGTCCAAGTCCAAAGGCAACTACCCGAACGTGATGGAGGTGTTCGACCGCGACGGCTCCGATGCCATGCGCTGGTTCCTCATGTCGTCTCCGATCTTGCGCGGCGGCAACCTGATCGTCACCGAGCAAGGCATCCGCGAGGGCGTGCGCCAGGCGCTGTTGCCCATCTGGAACGCGTACACCTTCCTCCAGCTGTACTCCTCCGAGGAAGCTGCGTGGTCGGTGGCCTCGGAAAACGTGCTGGACCGCTACATCCTGGCCAAGACGCACGACTTGGTCGCATCCGTCGGCGAGGCGCTGGACGATACCCGTATCGCCGACGCCTGCGACGAGGTGCGCCGCTACGCCGACACCTTGACCAACTGGTACGTGCGCCGCTCCCGCGACCGCTTCTGGGCAGGCCAAGAGGCACACCCGGAGGCCTTCAACACCCTCTACACGGTGCTGGAGGTCGTCTCCCGCGCGGTGGCGCCGCTGCTGCCGTACGTGTCCGAAGTGATCTGGCGCGGGCTGACCGGCGGGCGTTCGGTGCACCTGACCGATTACCCGCAGGCGACCGAGTTGCCGGCTGATGCCGAGCTCGTCGCGGCGATGGACGCCACCCGCGCGGTGTGCTCCGCTGCGTCGTCGGTGCGCAAGGCGAACAAGCTGCGTAACCGCCTGCCGCTGCCGAAGCTCACCGTGGCGCTGCCGGATTCCGCGGCGCTGGAGCCGTTCCGCTCCACCATCCGCGACGAGGTGAACGTGAAGGACGTCGAACTGACTGACGACGTCGATTCCGCCGGATCCTTCGAAGTTGTAGTCAACGCCAAGGTGGCCGGGCCGTCGCTGGGCAGGGACGTGCAGCGCGCCATCAAGAACGTCAAGGCCGGCAACTACGAGCGCCGCGGCGATGACGTGGTGGTCGACGGCGACATCGTGCTCACGCCTGAACTCTACACGGAGCGCCTTGTGGCGGAGAATCCGGAAAGCACCGCGCGCGTGGATGCCGACGGAACCGTCGGCCTGGTCGTCCTCGATACCGAGGTCACCGAGGAACTCGAGGCTGAGGGCTGGGCCGCCGACGTGATCCGCGGTCTGCAGGATGCCCGCAAGCGCGAGGGCTTCGAGGTTTCCGACCGCATCGCAGTGGTGCTGGCCGTGCCTGCAGAGAAGGAGGCCTGGGCCCGCACCCACGCCGAGCACATCGCCGCCGAGACCCTGGCGACATCCTTTGACGTGGTCACCGAGCCCGTCGAGGGCCACGACGTCATCGATGGTGTGACCGCCACTGTTCGTAAGAACAGCTAGGTCTTGGGCCCCTTCTTGTCTGCTAAGGAGGGGCGGCGCACCGCCGTTCGGTGATAGGCACTATGCAGCTGCATAGTTTTTCTTGCCAACTTTGGGGCGGCACGCACTATGCAGCTGCATAGTTTTTGGGGTGTTCGTGCGCGGGGGCTGACTATGCAGCTGCATAGTTTTGCTTGCCAACTCTGGGGCGGCACCCACTATGCAGCTGCATAGTTTTTGGGTCTATGTTCGACCCCCAGGTTGGCGAAACCGTACGCGTTGTCCACTTCAATGGACATTTTCAGCAATACCCTTGACTCGAACACATGAGCGTTCTATAAAGGTGTCAATGTTCATGAGTAAGGGATCAACCATGACAATTGCGGTGGACGAACGGACGGAAGATCGAACGGGTGGCCTGTCAGCAGAGGTGCTCGAGGACCAAATCAAATGCAATCAATTGTCGGCGAACCACCACCGAGCGCGGATGCTCGATGCGGTGGGGCAGTTCGACGAACAGGGGCTCGCGGAGCAGTACGGCGAGAGGTCGACGGTGACGTGGTTGCGCAGCGAGCTCAACCTACCGCAGGCCACGGCGTTCGAGTATGTGCGCGTGGCGAGAGGGCTGAGAAAGTTCAGGCACTTGTTCGACGCCTTCGAATCGGGGGTGATGCCATATTCGACGGTCCGTTTTCTTCTCCAGTATTTGGAGGAGCACAACGAGGAACAATACGTCCAACTCGCGCTGGGCATGTCGTTTGCTGATCTCCAGCTTGTGCTCGCCGGGGCAAGGCCCAAAGAGGAGGATCCGACTGAACCTTATGCCCGCGCTCGCGAGTGCGACGACGGCATGCTTGCTTTCGAGGCTAGGCTTCCGGCGGTAGCCGGCCAAAAGCTCCTGACTGCGTTGAAAGTGGCACAGCTTGCCAGTTTCGGCCTCGAGGATGTGGACCCAGAGGATCTGCAGGATCCGGAGAAGGTGCAAAAGCTTATCGACGATGCAGCTGCCGCCGATGACGCCGTCCCATCAGAGCAAGACCGTGCTCCGCGCAAGCGCACGAAGATCACCACGGAAGACATCGTGCGTTCGGTGTCGCGTTACGGGCCTCCGGAAAAGCAGGACGTATACGGGGCGTTGTTGGCCATGATCGATATGGTTCGCGCTAACCCGACGAGTCAGCTTCGCAGTCCCGGCGTGCAGGTCAACCTCATGGTCAGCCAGGCTGGCCAATGTTGGATGCCGGAAAACCGTTCGGCCTGTTCCGAGGACGTGCGCAGCTACCTCGCCAATGCGATGGTGCGCTTGCACTTGCTGGATGACACAGGACTGACTATCCACGTCGGCCGTTCGCGGCGGTTCGCCACCGACGGACAAGTGCAGGCACTGTTGGCGATTTGGGGGTATCAATGCGCCATGCCTGGATGTTCGCATAAGCGCTTCATAGAGATGCACCACATAAAGGAGTGGGAACACGGCGGTATGACTGATTTGAACAACCTGATCCCGCTGTGCTCGAGCTGCCACTCTCAGGTGAGCCACGGAGTGGTCACCATCGAGCGTCAAGGGGCAGAACTGTTCTTCACGTTCAAAAACGGTGCCCGGTTTGTCTCGCGCAACAGAAAGCTGCCGAGGCGGATGGAGTACGCCGTCGGAGATTCGTTCGCCGTGTGATGGGATTGGAACATGGTGGTGCAGGTGGTGCACAGTGGTGGGCATGAACCGCTGGGTGCTGCACATCGATATGGATGCGTTCTACGCGTCGTGCGAGCAGCTGACCCGCCCGACGCTCAAAGGACGCCCAGTGTTGGTGGCGGGAGTCTCTGGCCGTGGCGTTGTCGCAGGCGCTAGTTACGAGGCGCGCAAGTACGGTGCGCGCTCGGCGATGCCGACGCATCGGGCCGCACGGCTGGTGGGCTCGAAAGCGGTGCTGGTGGCGCCGCGCAGGCCGGTGTACGCGGTTGCATCCCGCCGGGTGTTCGAGATCATCGGCAGGTACGTGGACGTGGTGGAGCAGCTGTCCATCGACGAGGCGTTCATGGAGCCGGAGGACTTGATCGGGGCGAGCCCGGAAGACGTGGAGCAATGGGCGAATGAGCTGCGAGCGGTGATCAAGGAAGAGACAGGCCTGCCCAGTTCGATCGGTGCAGGTCCGGGCAAGCAGTACGCAAAGATCGGCTCGGGACGGGCGAAGCCGGACGGCGTGTTTGTCATCCCGCACGACCGGCAGTTAGAGATCCTGCACCCGATGTCGGTCAGCGAGTTGTGGGGTGTGGGACCTGTGACTGAGTCGAAGTTGCTCGCTGCCGGGATTGAAACGATTGGGGATCTAGCGAGCCTCAGCGAGAAAGAGCTGGACATTGCCATTGGCGGCGCGGTGGGCAGGCAGCTGTGGTGGTTGGCGCGCGGCGTGGATGAGCGGCCGGTGGCGCCGAGGGCGGAGTCGAAGCAAATCTCCTCCGAGCACACCTACCCGCAAGACCTGACCACCCCGCCGGAGGTGGACGCGGCGTTGGAACGGGCGGCTGCGGAGTCGCACCGCAGGCTGCGCAAGGATGGGCGCGGAGCGCGCACGGTGACGGTGAAGCTGCGGATGGCGGACTTCCGCATCGAGTCACGCTCGGCGACGTTGCCGTACGCCACCGACGACGCGGAGACGCTGCTGGCCACCGCCTTCCGGATAGTGCGTTACCCCGACGAGGTGGGCCCGATTCGGCTGGTGGGGGTGTCGTACTCGGGCCTGGAGGAGACACTGCAGGACGTGCTGTTTCCAGAGTTGGATCAGGCGATTGTGAAACCGTCGCCGGTGTCGGCGGACTACGAAACCGGCGTCAGTGACCACGAAACGCAATTCGATACGGAGGTGCACCAGGAGAGCGCCCCGGAGCGCGGGGTGTGGCGCGCAACGCAGGACGTCTACCACCCGGATTACGGGCACGGCTGGGTCCAAGGCGCTGGCAAGGGGTGGGTGACGGTGCGGTTTGAAACGCGGGCGACGGGTCCAGGCAGGATCAAAAGTCTTCGGGCGGACGATCCGCAGCTCCAGCAAGCTGACCCGCTGGATTCGTTGGCGTGGGAGGACTGGTTCTCACAGCAGTGAGCGCGGGTCCACACCGGTGGCCAATGCGGTGGCTAGTGCGATGCGGGCCTGCCCGGCGCTGAGGTAGCCGGCAGGCAACGCGCCCAGATCTCCGAGGGTAGAGCCGCCGCCAGTGCCGCCGTACGCGAACGAGACCTCGCCGTATGGCACGGACGTGGCGACGACAACAGGCACGCCGCGGCGCAACAGCTTAGCGACGGCTTCGCCCATGCACGCCGACACATTGCCGGAGCCGAGGGCTTCCAGGACGAGCCCGTCGATAGGCGTGAGCCCCTCGATGAGAGTGCCGTCGGCGCCCGCCCACGCTCGGATGATGGGGATGTTCAACCCGGCCAACGGCGCGGCAGACACCGCCATGGGACGGGGCAGGGCAGTGCCGCTGGTGAGGGCGAAGGCGTGCTCGGCGGTGGTTTGCGCCTTGATTAACCCGCGCGCCGGGAGAGTCTCGCCGGCGAAATGGACGAGCACCCCGGTGTCGCGCCGGGTCGCGGCGACCTCGATGGCGCCGCGCAGGTTGCCGGGTCCGTCGGGCTGCGCAGCATCGGCGGAGCGCATCGCCCCGGTGAGGACGACGGGGCGAGGGTCGGTGTGAATGAGGTCCAGCGCGAGGGCAGTCTCGGCCATCGAGTCGGTGCCGTGGGTGATGACGATGCCGGTGACGGTTTTGTCGAGAAGCGTTGCTTGGACGGTCTCGCGCAACATGTCGATTTCCGCCAGACCCATGGAGGAAGAATCCAGGCTGGCCACGTCGATGGCCCGCACTGCGCGGTGGGTACCGCAGCGCGAGACGAGTTGATCGCCTGAAAGGGTGGGAACGAGCGCGCCGTGCGCATCCGCGGTGGAGGCGATCGTGCCGCCGGTTGAGATAACTACCACGTCCATGCCCCACAGAGTGCCAGAAAGTTGCGGGTGTGCAGTAACGTGAAGCAGGAGATTTAAGCTACGCAAGGAGATCTACGTGAAAGCACCGAAACTTGTCGCAGCCGCGGCCGCCGCGGGACTCGCACTGAGCCTGGCAGCTTGCTCCGAGGATTCGGACACACCTGAGACCACCACCGCAACGCAGGCGGCCACCTCCGAGGCTGCTCCGGTCGCAGCTATGCCGACCGCCGACGAGCTCAACGCGGTGCTGCAGCGTGCAGCGGATCCGAACCTGCCCGTCGCGGAGCGGGCAAACACCGTGCAGGGCGGAGAGACATCGCCAGAGCTGTTCGACCTGATGACGCAGTCGCAGCAAGAGTCCGGGGCGAACTTCCAGGTTGTTGATCCGGTGCTGCCCGGCTACACCGCCAACTCGGTACTGGCGACCGTAAACTTCACCCGCCCGGACGCGGAGTCCCAGCTGGCCGAAGACGTGGAATTCGTTCACGAGGACGGCCACTGGAAGATCTCGAAGAGCTGGGCCTGCTTCCTGGTCAACAACACACTCGCCCCGGAGCAGGTGCCGGACATGTGCAAGACCAACGCCCCGGCAGCCCCGGCGGCACCTGAAGCGCCAGCCGAAGCGCCGGCGGCACCTGAGGCCCCGGCGGCACCTGAGGCCCCGGCGGCACCTGGCCTGTAGCCTCTACACGCCGTATTGCACAGCGCGGGTGATGTCCTGGACCACCCGCGCTGCGTCGTTTCCTCCGTAGATGAGTCGAGTGGTCCACGCAGACTGGCCGGACACCGGCAGCGGGCGAGAAAGGTCCACCACGAGTTGGCCTTCGGACGTGGTCTTCGCGGACTCGATGGAGACGTTTTGGCCATCGAGCTGGCCCGCCCCGTCGATCTCGACGTCGGAGCGTTGCGGTCGCTCGTCCACAGCCGTGTTCAGTGTCAGGGTGTCGCCTTCGCGGGAGACGAGTGTGTAGGTGGTGGTGCGCACCGTGGCGGTATCCCCGGCCACACGGTGTTCCACCGTCCATGACGCGCCGGGCCCAATTGGATCGTCTGGAAAGACGACGGCGCTATTGACCAGGGCGAGGAGAGCGGGTTCCACTTGCTGCAGGCCACGCTCGGGCGCATCGGGAGGGGCCAGAAGTTTCAGGGTGGAGATACGCCCCGACGCGTCCGCACGCCAACTCGCCCGGAAGCCTTCAGACGCGGCGACGTCTTGGCCCACGTCCAGATTGGAGTGTTTTCCAGCGCCGACTACGACATCGACGCGCGCGTCCGCGTCCTCCTCGCCCGCACCGGGGGCGGGGGCGCCGGCGCTGGCGACCGTCAGCGGCAGGGTGGTCTTGTCGACGTCTCCGCCGGCGGGCGCTTCGGCGGGCACGTCCTTACCGGGTGCTATGACCTGCTGGTTCACACCGGCGGACACGGCGACGGTGGTGTCCCACTCATCGCCTGAGGTGTAGTGGACGTCCTGGGGGTCGTCGCCGGGGTTGAGGAGGGTGACCGAAGGGGCGTCGAGAGGAAAAGCTGGAACCCCAGCCACTGGATCGTCCTCGCCCGTGGAGCACGCGGTGAGCGCGAGGGCGAGGCCTGCGGCGGCGGTGATACTGCGGAAAGAACGGAACATTCTTACGAAACTACCTGGCCTACACGGTGGAATACAGGCCGCCCGCGCGCGACCGGCTAAGGTGGTTCGGCGATGGACGAGGCAATGACACCGGCGAAACCACAGCGCCCCGCACGACGCCACCTCGGTGTGGTGGTGGCAGTGACCATCGCAGTCGCTGCGATAGACCAGCTGGTCAAGCAGCTGATGCTGAACTGGCTGGAGCCCGGGGTTGTGCACCCTGTCATCGGGGACTGGTTCCGCTTCTACCTGCTGTTTAATTCTGGTGCAGCGTTTTCCATGGGGCGCAATCTCACTGGGCTGTTTACGGCGATCCAGCTCACGTTTGTCGTCGGCGCCTTGTGGTTCGGGCCGAGGATGGCCAGTCGCTGGGAAGCGCTCGGGCTTGCGCTGGTGGCTGGCGGGGCGCTGGGTAACCTCTGCGACCGTCTTTTCCGGGATCCCGGATTCTGGGTAGGCCACGTGGTGGACTACATCTCCGTCGGTGGCTTCGCGGTGTTCAACCTGGCGGACGCCGCCATCACCGTCGGCATTGCGGTCTTTATCCTGGCCACGTTTGCGACGGAGCTGAAGGGCGGTGGCGATGAGCGGTGAGTTCAGGGCGCTGCCCGTCCCAGAGGGGCTAGAAGGCATGCGGGTGGACGCAGCAATCGCGAAGCTGTTCGGCGTTTCCCGCTCGGTCGCCGCTGAAATGGCTGCTGAGGGCGATGTGCTTGTCGACGGCGCTGCGGCGCAAAAATCCGACCGGGTGTCTTGCGGCGCGATGCTGGAGGTGACGCTGCCCGAGCCGAAACGGGCGCCCCAGCCGGTGACGGAGCTGGTGGAAGGTCTGGAGATCCTGTACCAGGACGCCGATGTCATCGCTGTGGACAAGCCGGTCGGCGTGGCTGCGCATCCGACGCTTGGGTGGGAGGGGCCCGACGTTGTCGGTGGTTTGCAGGCGATGGGGTACACGCTGCCCGACGCCGGACCCCCGGAACGCCAAGGCATTGTCCAGCGGCTGGACGTGGGAACATCCGGAGTCATGATCGTGGCCGCGAGCGTGCCCGCGTATTCGGTGCTCAAGCGGGCCTTCAAGGAGCGCACGGTGGACAAGACATACCACGCGCTCGTCCAAGGGTTGCCCGACCCGATCGAGGGCACCATCGACGCCCCGATTGCGCGCCACCCTTCTGCGGGCTGGAAGTTCGCCGTCACCCAGGATGGGCGGCCGAGTGTGACCCATTACAGCGTCATCGAGGCTTTCCGGCGTGCCAGTTTGCTGGATATCCATCTGGAAACCGGCCGCACCCACCAGATCCGCGTGCACATGTCCTCGGTGGGGCACCCGTGCGTGGGTGACCCCATGTACGGCTCAGACCCCAACCTTGCCAAGGAGCTCGGGCTGAGGCGCCAGTGGCTCCACGCGACAAAGCTGGGCTTTACCCACCCTCGCACCGGCGAGTACATGGAGGTCGTCTCCGAGTACCCCGAGGACCTACGCATCGCACTGGAGAGGGTGCGCCAGGGGTAATGCGATTCCGGGCGTGCGTGGTCGCCGTGGCACTCGCTGTCGCCTGCTTTTGGGCGGTCGGCGCCGCAACTCCTCCCGCGCCGCGCGTGTTACAGGGTGACACGTTAGGCCCGCAGCCGGGGGAATCCGAGCCTGCCTACGTGGAACGCGCCGCGGCCACCCTCGACCACGACGAGGCTTCTTTCGCACTGGTGAGCTTCGCCCGCCCCCTCGACGCGGACGAGGCAGCGGCGGTGGTGCAGCCAGCTCCGCGAGTGAGCGAAGTGCTGGTCACGGGGCGGGCGCCGATCGTGGTCCCGGAGCCGTCGATAGGCAGACTGCGTATCGACGTCCTCCGGTCCGCCACCACCGACCCCCTCACCGGCGCTGTGGTGCACGCCGGACGCGCGGAGCTGTTGCAGATTGAGGCCGACTACCGCGTGCTTGCCGTGGAAATGCTTCCGGCTGACGCGGTGTGGGGAGCTTTCGCTCTCACCCCGCCGGTAACAGGTGGGCGTGTATAGTTTGCGGAGTTATCTGCATGGCCGTGATGCGAGGAGATCTCTTGGCTTCCCACACCGACAACCAGACCGAACGTAAGCGTTTCACGCGGGCGGGGCTTGCGTTAGTGACCACATCCGCACTCTTTCTTGGCGCATGTGGCTTCGGCGGCGAGGGCAACGATGCACAAGGGGATGGCCTGAACCCGGGCGATTACACGGTGGCATCCAGCGAGGGAGTGTCCGACAGCGTCGTTGTCAACGGCACGATCGAGCCGGTGCGCTCCATTAATATCTCGACTCCCGTGCAGTCCGAGGTGCAGAAAGTGGCGGTGAAGGCGGGCGACCGCGTGCAGCCTGAGCAGTTCCTCGCGGCGTTGGACTCCGAGCAACTGCAGCGGCAGTTGGAAATCCAGCAGAAGCAGCAGGCCAACGCGCAGGCGGATGCCCAGGCAACCGTTGACCAGCTTCGGTCTCAGCTCAATGCGCACCAGGCCGGTCTGGACAACGGCACGAACCCGGCTATTCGGGCAGCGCAGGCTCAAGTCAACCAAGCGCAGGCGGCGTACAACGCGGCTGTCGCTGCTAATGGCGGTGCGCGCGTAGCAAGCCGGGGGCTCGCGGTGATCGAGCGGGCAGCCGGTGACATTTCGTCCCACTTGCCCGGCGTGCGCACCGCCCCTCCGGCGGCACCCCAGGCTCCGGAGGCGGTACCTGGTCAGCCGGGCGCCCCTGGGCCAATCGGGGCTCCGGGAACGCCCGGCGCACCGGCCCAGCCCGGCCAACCGGGAGGCTTGTCCCCGGATCAGCTCACGCAACTGATGGGGGAATCCGGCGGCGCTGCGGCTGGGCCCGGTGCGGGCGTCGGGCCCGGTGTGAGCACTGAGGAAGCGTATGCGGCGCTCCAGGACGCGCAGGCAAACCTGGCGGCGGCCCAGGCGCAAGCCGTCCAGGAGCGGGATCAACTCCAGGCGCAGTTGGATTCCGCGTGGCGTCAGGTGGAGGCCGCACAGCTCGGCGACGGCGACGGCACGCTCGAGTACCAAGTGCGCGAATCTACCGTCTACGCTCCGATCGCAGGCCTGGTTACTAGCGTCGATGTCCGCGAGGGCGATATCCCGCAGGGCAAACTGCTCACGATCGCGGATGATTCCCGGTTGGTCATCCGCACCGACGTCCGCGAGGCGGACATCCCCAACATCACCGAAGGGGACCGGGTGGAATTCACCTCCACCGCCACCGGCAAGAAGACATTCAGCGGTCGAGTGTCGCGCATTGCGCCCGCAGCCGATTCCGTGTCGGGCGGCAACCAGAACCCGGCGCTGGGCGGCATGGGCGGGCAGGTCAGTAAATCAAACGAGGTGACCTTCCCGGTGGAAATCGAGATCACCGGCGACAAAGAGGGGCTGCTTCTCGGGGGCAGCGCACGCGCGGAGATCATCACCGCAGAAGCCAAGGACGCTCTCAGCGTGCCCCAAGACGCCGTTTTCGGTGAAGACAAGGACCAGAAAGTGCTTGTCCTAGCAACGGACAACGACGACGCCACGTCCGGCACCGTGGAAGAACGCTCCGTGAAGACTGGAGCAGCCAACGATGTGGACATCGCCGTGACCGGCGGAGACCTCAAGCCGGGCGACATTGTGATCAATTGGCCGGACGAATACATGGACCGCATCGGTGAAACGGTGGAGGTCACTGACCGGAACTTTGACACGGAGAAAGTCCGCCAGGCCAAGGAGGAGAAAGAGCGCACTACGGCGACGGTGACGGTGACGAGCACCCGGCGTGCCGCCGAGGGGCAGTAGATGACTGCACCCACAGCCAGGCACCGGGGCATGGCCGATTCAGGCCTGCTCATCGACATGCGCCAGATAGTCAAGACCTACAACGAGGGTGAGCCAAGCGAACTGACAGTGCTGCACGGCGTTGACTTCTACGCCGACCAAGGCGAGTTCGTCTCCATCGTCGGTCCGTCCGGTTGCGGCAAGTCCACGCTGATGAATCTGATTGGCATGCTGGACCGGCCGACAAAGGGGGCGTACGCCTTCAACGGCGAGCCGGTATACGCCAAGGAGGACAAGGAACTCGCGGCCTACCGCAGTCAAAACATCGGCTTCATCTTTCAAAACTTCAACCTCATCGGGCGTATCGACGCATTGCAGAACGTGGCGATGCCGATGATGTACGCGGGCGTGGAGCGCAAGGAGCGTGAGGAACGCGCGGCTGCGCTGCTGGACCGGATGGGAATGGGGGACCGCCTTCACCACAACCCGAACGAACTCTCGGGCGGCCAGAAGCAGCGCGTCGCGATTGCGCGCAGCTTGGCCAACGATCCGGATCTGCTTTTGGCGGACGAGCCGACCGGCGCGCTCGACTCGAAGACAGGACGCATGGTGATGGATTTGTTCCACGAGCTCAACCAGGAGCTTGGCAAAGCAATCGTCTTCATCACCCACAACCCGGAGCTGGCGGAGGAAACCGGACGAGTGGTGGAGATGATGGACGGCCGCATCGCAGGAGTGCGCCAGCCGGGAGGTGCGACCTAGATGAACATTCGTGAATCACTGCGGCTGGCCATGTCCAGCTTGAACACCAACAAACTCCGCTCGTTGCTCACCCTGCTGGGCATCATCATCGGCATCATGGCCGTGATTATCATCATGACGCTCGGGCGAGCGCTAGAAAACGACGTCATGGGCGGTTTGGAAGACGCCGGCACCACCACGTATCCGGTGATGGTCCACGAGCGTGCGGAGGACGGCGAGGCGTCGGACGACCCGTTCGCCGGTTTCAGCATGGCTCCACCGACGGATGAGCGCGACGGGATGACTATCGACGACTTGAACGCCCTCGCCGCCTCCTTCGGCGACCGCGTTCAGGGCGTCGACATCGACATCTCCAGTGACGGCGAGGCCAGCCTTGGAGACACGACCGCCGGCGTGAGCGTGAACCCGGTGCTCGAAAGATCCCTCGACATCCGCAGTCTGAAGGTGCAGTACGGGCGCGGCATTTCGCAGGACATGATCGATAGTCAGCGCCCCGTTGCGGTGGTTTCCCCCGAGCTCGTGGACGCACTTTTCGGCGGCGACGCAAGCGCGGCCCTCGGCTCCCGGTTCGACGTGGAGGTGGATAACAACACCAGCGTGTTCACCATCGTGGGTGTCTTGGAGAAGGCAGCGGACAACCCGACCTTCGGCGAGTCCTCTTTCGCGGATATCTTCATCCCGATCACGTCGGCCGACCGATTGGGGATGGAGGTCAACTGGGTGCCGTCGTTTAGCGTCCGCTCCTCAGCGGACGAGGACCCTGAGGCCTTCCGTGCTGACCTGCAGAGCTACCTCGACCGAAAGTACGCCGGCAACGAGGACTTCGAGGCCGAGGTGTTCGACATCGCCGCCGGGCTGGAAGGCCTGACCACGATCTTCCGCACCTTGTCGACTGTGCTGTCCGCCATCGGCGGCATCTCGCTGCTCGTCGGCGGGATCGGCGTGATGAACATCATGCTCATCACCGTTACGGAGCGCACGCGCGAAATCGGTGTGCGCAAAGCACTGGGGGCGACCCAGAACGATATTCGTGTGCAGTTCATTGTCGAGGCGATGCTGGTGTGCCTCATCGGCGGCATCATCGGCGTGATCCTCGGCGGGGCAGTCGGCATGATCGCAAGCTCCGTGGTGCTCGACATGACGTGGCCCCCGCTCAGCGCGGTAATCTTCTCCCTGCTGTTCTCGCTTGCTACGGGTGTGTTTTTCGGTGCGTACCCTGCGTCGAAGGCCGCAAAAATGCAGCCTATCGACGCCCTCCGGTACGAATAACCGAATAGATTTTCGAGGGGATTCGTCCGTGTCGGCCCGTTGTCTAAGATGTGCCGCATGGCCAAAAAATCCTCCTTCGTGCACCTGCATAACCACACCGAATTCTCCATGTTGGACGGCATGGCGAAGGTGGATCTGCTCGCCGAGGAAGTCTCCCGCCAGGGCATGCCCGCGGTGGGCATGACCGATCACGGCAACATGTTCGGCTCGAACGCCTTCTACCGCCGTATGGCGGACGCTGGCGTGAAGCCGATCATTGGCATTGAGGCGTACATGGCGCCCGAATCCCGATTCAACAAAAAGCGCGTGCTGTGGGGCACCCCGGATCAGAAGCAGGACGATGTGTCCGCCTCCGGCGCCTACCTCCACCAAACCATGCTCGCGGAGAACGCGACGGGTCTGCGCAACCTGTTCAAGCTGTCGTCGCTGGCGTCCTACGAGGGGCAGCTGGGCAAGTGGCCCCGCATGGATGCGGAGCTGATCGCGGAACACGCAGACGGCATCATCGCTACTACAGGCTGTCCGTCGGGGGATGTGCAGACTCGGTTGCGTCTCGGCCAGTACGACGCTGCGCTGGAGGCCGCCGCGATGTGGCAGGACATCTACGGTAAGGACAACTACTTCCTGGAGCTGATGGACCACGGTTTGCACATCGAACGCCGGGTTCGCGAGGATTTGCTCCGTATCGGTCAGGCGCTCGACTTGCCGCCGCTGGTGACCAATGACTGCCATTACGTGCTCGAATCCCAAGCGCCAGCGCACGAGGCGATGCTGTGTGTGCAGACGGGCAAGACGCTTTTAGATCCGGATCGCTTTAAGTTCGACGGCACCGGGTACTACATCAAGTCGGCCGAGCAAATGCGCGAGCTGTGGGACTCCACAGTGCCCGACGGCTGCGACAACACCTTGTGGATCGCCGAGCGCGTCGGCGATTACGGGGAATTGTGGGAGGAGCACCCGCACGACCGCATGCCAATCGCCGACGTGCCGGAGGGCCACACTCCGACCACGTGGCTGCGCGAGGAAGTTCTCCGCGGGCTGAAGGATCGCTTCGACGGAGGAGAGGTTCCCGAGGAGTACCTCACGCGAGCGAGCTACGAGATCGACGTCATCGATATGAAGGGCTACCCGTCCTACTTCCTTATCGTGGCCGAGCTGATCAAGCATGCTCGCGAGATCGGCATCCGCGTCGGTCCGGGCCGTGGCTCGGCGGCTGGATCGCTGGTTGCGTACGCGCTGACCATCACCAATATCGATCCAATGGAGCACGGCTTGTTGTTCGAGCGGTTCCTCAACCCCGAGCGTCCGTCCGCGCCCGATATCGATATCGACTTTGATGATCGCCGCCGCGGCGAGATGATTACCTACGCGGCCGAGCGCTGGGGCGAAGACAAGATTGCCCAGGTGATCACATTCGGCACGGTGAAGACCAAACAAGCAATCAAGGACTCGGCCAAAGTGAACTTCGGCCAGCCCGGTTTCCAGATGGCGGACCGGATCAACGGCGCGTTGCCGCCAGCGATCATGGCGAAGGACATTCCGTTGTCCGGAATCACTGACCCGGAACACGCAAGGTACGCAGAGGCTGCCGAGGTACGCTCGCTCATCGAGACGGACCCAGACGTCGCAAAGATCTACGAGACGGCGCGAGGGCTGGAGGGTGTGGTCAGGCAGGCTGGCGTGCATGCGTGTGCAGTGATCATGGCCTCCGTGCCGTTGATGGAGCACATTCCTATGTGGAAGCGGCCCGCGGACGGCGCCATCATCACCGGGTGGGATTACCCGGCGTGCGAAGCGATTGGCCTGCTGAAGATGGACTTCCTGGGTCTGCGCAACCTCACAGTGCTGGGCGACGCGTTGGAGAATGTGCAGAAAAACCGCGGCGAAACCATCGATTTGGAGGCGCTGGACACTGATAACCAGGCGGTCTACGAGTTACTGTCCCGAGGCGACACGCTCGGCGTGTTCCAGCTGGACTCGGGTGGCATGCAGGAGCTGCTCAAACGGATGAAGCCGACTGGGTTCAACGATATCGTTGCATCGCTGGCGCTGTATCGCCCGGGCCCGATGGTGTGAACGCTCACTGGGACTATGCGGACCGAAAGAACGGGCGTAAGCCGATTACCCCGATTCACCCGGAGCTCGAGGAACCGCTCAAGGAAATCCTGGACGAGACCTACGGCCTGATCGTTTACCAAGAGCAGATCATGAACATCTCGCAGAAGGTGGCGAACTACACGGCGGGCCAGGCAGACGGTTTCCGCAAGGCGATGGGCAAAAAGAAGCCGGAAGTGCTGGGCAAAGAATACGAAACGTTTCTGCCGGCATGTTTTCCAACGGCTACTCCAAGGAGGCTGTTGATGCGCTGTGGGGCACCATCGAGCCGTTCGCGTCCTACGCCTTCAACAAGTCGCACGCCGCCGGGTACGCCCTGGTGTCCTACTGGACGGCGTTTATGAAAGCTAACTACACCGCTGAGTACATGGCCGCCCTGCTCACCTCAGTGGGAGATAAGAAGGACAAGTCCGCCATCTATTTGTCGGACTGCCGGCATTTGGGCATCAGCGTGTTGCAGCCCGACATCAACGAATCCGAGGAAAATTTCATGGCTGTCGGCGACGACATCCGTTACGGCCTCGCCGCAGTGCGCAACGTTGGTGCTGAAGTGGTGGAGTCCATCAAGACGACCAGGAAGGAGAAAGGACAGTTCACCAGTTTCTCCGATTACCTGGACAAGATCGAGTTACTTGCTTGCAATAAACGAATCACAGAGTCCTTGATTAAGGCCGGTGCCTTCGATTCGCTCGAACACCCGCGCAAGGGCCTCATGCTCATCCAGGAGGATGCCGTCGATTCCGTCTTGTCCACGAAGAAGGCGGCCGATAAGGGCCAGTTCGATCTCTTCGCAGGTCTGGGCGGCGCGGACGGGGCAGACAGCTCCGCCTTCACAATCGAAGTACCCGATGACGAGTGGGACCGCAAACACAAACTCGCGCTCGAGCGTGAAATGCTCGGCCTATACGTCTCCGGCCACCCACTCGACGGCTTCGAGGAAGCGATCGACGCGCAGACCGACACGCAACTGACAACCATCCTTTCCGGCGAACTGCGCAATGGCGCGGAGGTAACCATTGGTGGGTTGATCTCTACCGTCGACCGTCGTTTTTCCAAAAAGGACGGATCCCCGTGGGCGATCGTCACGATCGAGGACCACCACGGCGCACAGGTGGATGTGCTGCTCTTCAACAAGGTGTACGCCCTCGTGGCGCCACAGATCGTGGAGGACAACATCATCCTGGTGAAAGCGCATGTGTCCATACGAGACGATCGCATGAGCTTGTTCGGCGACGACGTGAAGGTGCCTGAATTGGGCCCAGGGAACGGGGTCGGGCTGCCGCTTCGGCTGACGATGCGCACGGACCAGTGCACAGCGGAGAACATCGCGCGTTTGAAACAGGTCCTAGTGAACAATCCGGGCGACTCGGATGTCTACCTCAACCTCATCAACGGAGAGCATAGCCAATTGATGATTTTAGGAGACCACCTCCGAGTAAACCGCTCCGCCAGCTTGATGGGCGACCTGAAGGCAACCCTTGGGGCCGGCATTTTAGGCTAGCCCCGCCCGTGCGGGGTGGGGCAACAGTGAAAGCCCGCCCGGCGGAGGCCGGGCGGGCTTTTAAGCGAGACTAGGCGCGTTTTTACTTAAAAGCGCCAGTTATCTGCCGAATATTCTCTTTCAGGCCCGGAATGGAACCCGCAATGACCATCAGCGAGCTCACAGCGGCAGTAATCGCGGTAACCCACAAGGTGATCTTCGCAATGACTTCAAGCGCCTTCTCCTCGTGCGAGGACGGCTGCAGCCATTCTGGCGCCGTGTACGTCGGGGTCGGAGTGATGGTGACCCCGGGGTGCTTGTGTTCTTAGGATCCTTGGGCTTCGTGGCCGGAGCGGACTCGGAAGCCTCCTCCCCCAGGGAGATCGTCGTGGTCGGATCGTTCTCAGTGGGCTTCGGGGCAACAACGGACGGCTTCGGTGCCGGCTCGCTGGTCTTGGTGGCCGCCGTGCTGGATTCGGCGGTCGCCTTCGATTGCGCTACCGAGGAAGTAGGCTCGGCAGGCTTGGACTGGGTCGTCGTCGAAGTTGCAGATTCGGCGGCGGCTGCGGCACCCGCGAGGGAACCGGCTGCGATAGCGGTGGCGGCGAAGGACACGGCTACGAAACGGGACTTCATTGATGGACCTTCCTCAGGCGAAAGAGTGATTGGTTAGAAGGGGAGGTTCGGCAGCTGGATCTTCGGAACGTTCAGGTGCGGGATGCCAAGGCCGAACTGGTTGTTGACCAGGTCGATGATCTTGTTGGCGCCACGCGGGTCGGAGAGCACGATGAGGCTCGTGGTCAGCACCGCACCGAGCGTACCGGAGAGGACGGCAACGAGAGTGCCCTGAGAGGAGCCGGAGCTATTGGAATCCTGCTTGGTGTTGTTGGTCGGCTTGGAACCGGTGGTGGTCGGCTTGGACTCGGTGGTGGTCGGCTTGGACTCGGTGGTGGTCGGCTTGGACTCGGTGGTGGTCGGCTTGGACTCGGTGGTGGTCGGCTTGGACTCGGTGGTGGTCGGCTTGGACTCGGTGGTGGTCGACACGGTGGGTGCGGTGTCGGCGTCTTGCGCGAATGCGGGGACGGTGGCCAGGGACATGGCGGTAGCCGCAGCGACTGCTGCAGTGGAAATGCGCTTCATATGTTCTCGTATTCTCCTCGTAAAAGATGCAAAGCCGTCATTGTGGGAGCTGCGCCCCACATGACACTCCGATGAACCTAGCAGGTTCGTCGTTAAAAATATAGTGCTCTG
This sequence comes from Corynebacterium wankanglinii, assembly GCA_014490595.1. Lineage (GTDB taxonomy): Bacteria > Actinomycetota > Actinomycetes > Mycobacteriales > Mycobacteriaceae > Corynebacterium > Corynebacterium wankanglinii. The sequence continues at coordinate 1,623,774 of CP061031.1, read as the reverse complement.
TTTCGGTTGGGAGTGCAGGGCACCGAGCCAGGAGCCAAGAGAGTGAACGAACATGCGCAGTGGGACAGGGATAAACTCGCTAACCATGCGTACAGGCACCCCAGAATCGTCCGATGCCGCCTTCGATGCCGTCCATGCCGCGGATATTAGATTCGCGCAGGGTCGTATTTCGTCGGTGATTTCGCCGACGCCGTTGCAGTACTGCCCTCGACTGTCGGAGCAGCACGGGGTGGAGGTCTACCTCAAGCGCGAAGATCTGCAGGACGTGCGCTCATACAAGATTCGCGGCGCGTACTACGGCATTTCTCAGCTTGACGATGACGCGCGGGCGGCAGGCGTGGTAGCCGCCTCCGCCGGTAACCACGCCCAGGGCGTTGCGTACGCGTGCCGCGCCATGGGTATTCAGGGCAGGATCTTCGTCCCGAAGCCCACGCCGAAACAGAAACGCGACAGGATCCGCGTGCACGGCGGTGACGCGATTGACCTCGTGGTCACGGGCAACACTTTCGACGAAGCAGCGCAGGCCGCACGCGAGGACGCGGCTGCATGTGGCGCAACGATCATCGAGCCGTTCGATTCCCGGGACACCGTCGTTGGCCAAGGAACCGTGGCGGCAGAGATAGTGGCGCAGCTTGCCAGCCTGGGCAAGGAGCTGGACACCGTGCTCGTGCCCGTGGGCGGTGGCGGTCTCATCTCCGGGGTGCTGTCCTACCTGGCAGACATGTCTCCGGCGACAAAGGTGGTTGGGTGGAGCCGAAAGGTGCTGCGTCGTTAGGCGCGGCAAGCGCAGCAGGCGAGCCTGTGACGTTGGAGACCATCGACCCGTTTGTGGACGGCGCAGCGGTCAAGCGCATCGGCGCCATCCCATGGCAGATCTTCAACGGGCACCGGGACGCGACGGCGCTGTTCTCAGCAGACGAAGGCGCGGTGTGCACGGAGATGCTCGGGCTGTACCAAAACGAGGGCATCATCGCAGAGCCCGCTGGCGCGTTATCGGTGGCTGGTCTGGGGTTAGCTGATCTTGCCCCGGGCTCGACTGCGGTGTGCATCATCTCCGGCGGCAATAACGACGTGTTGCGGTACGCCGAGGTGATGGAGCGCTCGCTCGTCCACCGAGGATTGAGGCATTACTTCCTTGTGAACTTCCCGCAGGAAGCGGGGCAGCTGCGCCACTTCCTCAACGACATCCTCGGCGGGGAGGACGACATCGTGCTCTTCGAGTATCTGAAGAAGAATAACCGTGAAACGGGCGCCGCTCTGGTGGGCATTGAGCTCGCTCGCGCTGGAGACCTCGAACCGCTGCTGGGGCGCATGGAGGCGTCGCCGCTCGGCTGCCGACGCTTGGAACCCGGCACGCCGGAGTACGACTTCATCGTGGCGGGGTAGAGCAGTGGAGCAATCCTACGTTCGCCCAGCGGAAGAGCTGGTAACCCACGAGCTCGAGGTTAAGCGCTCGCGTTTTATCGGCTGGATCACCCGGGCGGACACCGAAGAGCGGGCCCGCGAGGTCATCCAGACTGCGCGGGATCAGTACCCGGATGCGCGCCATCACTGCTCGGCTTTCATCGTGCACCAGGACGGCGCTCAGCCGATCGAGCGCTCCTCCGACGACGGGGAACCCTCAGGGACCGCGGGCAAACCTATGCTCGAGGTGCTGAAAGGCTCCGGGATGCAGGACATGGTAGCGGTAGCGATCCGCTATTTCGGCGGCATCAAGCTCGGCACCGGCGGTTTAGTCAGCGCCTACACCGAAGCTGTCAGCGCGACCCTCGAGGGGGCCACGCGAGTGACGCGGGAGGTCCGGGAGCTCGGCACCGTGGACTTCCCGCATGCGGAGGCCGGGCGGATAGAGTCGGAGCTGCGTGCGGCCGGCATCGACGTAGTGGATGTTTCATACAACCGCGCGGCGACATACACGCTCGCCTTCGCTCCTGGGGAAGCAGAGCGCGTTCACGCACTCCTTGCTGCGGCCACGCATGGGGGAGCGGAGATGAAACCTGCTGGCCACCGTTGGGTCGAACGCGCCCTGTAAGGGGCTACACTTACACTCCATGACGATGCAGCCGCGCCCCAACGACCCTATTGCCCAACGCAAAGCCGCCGTGCGCCAATACTCCCGCAACGCCGTCCTCTGGGCCGGTGGCGGGGTGGCTGGCGGCATCGCTTTCGGTCTGATTTTTGGATCTTGGACCATCTTCCTGCTCGGCCTGATCGTGGCTGTTGCGGGCGGGTTCTCTAACTGGAACAAGGTCCAGCGCATCGTCAACCACAAGGACCAGTACTAAATTGACGCAGCCTACGATGGCCGCGGTGCGCATCGACGTGTGGCTGTGGGCCGTACGTATCTTCAAAACCCGCAGTCAAGCCGCAGAGGCAGTGCGCGCCGGGCATGTGAAGATCGACGGTAAGGCCGTCAAACCCGCGGCCCAGGTGGTTCCGGGAGAGACGGTGCGTGTGTGGAAAGACCACCGCGAGCACATCCTCGAAGTTGCCGCGACAGTGAGCAAGCGTGTCGGCGCGCCGATTGCACGGTCGTGCTACATCGATCACTCGCCGCCTCCCCCGCCCCGGGAGCTGTTCGCGGCACCCCCAGTTCGAGATCGCGGCTCTGGGCGCCCCACGAAAAAAGAGCGCAGGGAGACCGACCGCTTGCTCGGACGCCGCCGCTAACTATTCGCCGCGCAGCAGCGCCAGACGGGTGGTCAGGCGTTTGCGGCGCACCTGCGGGCGGTTGCCGGCATCCCAGGTTCGCTCGATGTGCTCGGTGCCGTAACGGTTGAGCAACAGGTCATCGACAACCCGCACTTGGCCCGGGACAAACGGGTAGGACAGTGAGTTGGAAAGCGCCTCGATGTCCGCCGGGTTGGTCAGCTCCGCCACCTCAGAGACGTGCTCTATTCCGTGCGCGCGCAGGAGTTCCGTGCAGAAGCGGTAGTCGCCCGCGCGCGAGAGAGGAAACTGATTGCCCAGCAGCACTGTCAGAATGCCGGGCAGGGTCTCCGGCGAGATTTCCGCGTCCACGTCCGTGTTCACCTTCTCTTGAGGGTCGGCCAGGGACGCGATCTGGTCGAATTGCTGGTCCGCCAGCTCGATCAATCCGGCGGCGAGGGTGAAGGCGCGGTCTACCTGAGGGTCCAAACTTTTGCCCGCGCGCTTGTAGCGGATGTCGTGTTCGAACTCTGCCCACGCGTGCTGGAGCACCGTGCGAATCTGCACCTCGAAGACCTGTCCAAGGTAGTCCTCCAACCCTTCGGACTGCTCCTCCACGCGCACCACGAGGTGGTGGGAGCCGTAGCCGAAACCGCCGGCGACGCGTGTTTCCTCCGCCTTGTCCACGCTTCGCAGCACGTCGAACTGGTCGGCCAGCAGACGCTGCACCGCTGGAATCTCCGTGGAGTGCAACACGGTGATGCGTGCGCCGACGATGTCTTTGATGTCGTGCCACGGATCCGGGTACACTAGCTCGCCATCGGGGCGGGTTTTCCGGGCCTTCTCTTTGAGGGACGTCCACGATTTCACGCGCGCATCCACACGGTCAAAGTTCACGCCAGCATCGCGCATGAGCTCGTGAAGCGCGTGCCGGAACGTTGTGGCGGCGTCTTCGTGCTCGCGCACCCAGGCAAAATACGTCGATCCGAGGCGCGCGATGGTGTCGTCCACCGCCTTATTCCGGGGTTTCGGCGCTTTGGCGGGATGCTTCTGTGTGCTCATAACGGCCGGTTAGTTTACCTGGTCAACAGCACAGCTGGCAGTTCGGCGTAAAGCTGGTCCACTTCCACGCGGCCTGCAAACCTGCGTCCGGTGAGCCGGTCGGTCCACGTTCCCTCGGGCAGGGTCACGGTGGTGCCGCGCCACCCTCCGGACTGCTGCAATCCGATCGGTGCCCGAGTCGCTAGCGCAAGGGCCCGTGGCGCACCCGCAAGTGTGCGCGCCATCCCTACCAGATGACTGCGCGCGGCGCCTTCGGCGAACACTGCCTGGCAGCCGCCGCCCAAAAACAGTTCCGGCTGTTCCCGCCGCAAGGTGAGCGCCTCTCGCACGATGCGTTGCTTTGCGACGTCCTCCGGTGACCCCACCCCATCTTTGAGCGCCCCGTAGTCCACGAACCGCCTGTTGTCCGGGTCCACCAGCGAAAAATCTAGGAACTCGGTGCCCTGGTACGTATCCGGGATACCGGGGCCAACGAGCTGAAGCAGCTTGCGGCCGAGGGAGACTGCCACCCCGCCGCGGTCGAGGTGCACCGCGAAATCCGCCAATATGCGTGTGGCAGGGCCGTGGGTGAGATGGCCTATCCACTCGGTGATTTCGGTTTCGTACGCGGCATCGCTGTCGTTCCAACTGGACAACACATCGGCCTCGCGCACGGCTTTGACGGCGTAGGACTGGAGGCGGCGGGTGAAATCTTCCGTCGCACGCCCATCGCGAGGCCAGGCACCGAGCACATTGTGGATGAGGAAGAGCCCGGTGGCGTGATCCGCGGGGGAGTCAGTGCGAAGACATCGTGCACAAGCTGGGCGAACTCTTCTGGCATCTCTGCAATCTCCAGCATGCGGGCGCGGGTATCTTCGCTGCGTTTGGTGTCATGCGTAGTCAGCGTGGTCATGGTGTGCGGCCACAGTTGTGCGCGCTCGTCCTGCAGGAGGTGGAACTCCGCCTGGCTCACGCCAAAGCGGCCCGGATCGCCGCCGACCTCCTGCAACGCCACCAGGCGGCAGGCGCGGTAAAACAGGGTATCTTCTACACCCTTCGCCATCACCGCGCCGCAGACCTGCGCGAAGCGGTGGGCGGCCTCGCCGCGGGCGGCCAAGGCACCCGCGACAAGGTCGAGCGCCGCCGCGTCAAACCCGATTGGGCTCTGGGCCAATTCCGCAACCAGCGTCGCGGTCACTCTCGACAGCGAACGGTAGTCGGCGCGGTAGACGGGCATGCGCGCAACCAGTTCCACAAGCACCTCGGTGAGCGCTTCGTCGCCGACCTGGGAACCTGTGGAAGAGAGGCTGTCGTGGCGCACCGCGCGGGCGAGCCTGCGGATCTCCGCAGCGAGCTCGTCTTCCGCAACGCGCGCTTTGAGGATCCACTCGGAGACTTCCACGGCGCGCTCGTCCCAGCGCGAGCCGCTGTAAAGGTAAGCAACGTCACCGAGCTGACCCGCTGCGTCGGGGTTGACAAAGACGCCGTCGAACTCGCGAAGCGCGTCGTAGCCGGTGGTGCCGTCGATGTTCAGACGGGGATCCAGAGGCTCGTCCACCGCGAGGATTTTTTCAACGATGAGCCAGGTGTCGTGGCCGATGACGTCGCGCAGGCGGGTGAGGTAGCCGAATGGGTCGGTGAGGCCGTCGGGGTGGTCGACGCGGACGCCGTCGATAAGCCCCTCGCTCACGAGCTCGCGGAGTTGGGCATGGGTGGCGTTGAAGACATCCTCGTCCTCCTGGCGTACCCCAGCGAGGCCGTTGATGGAGAAGAACCGGCGGTACGAGATGATGCCGTCGCGCCAGTACATCAGGCGGTAGTGCTGGCGGCCGTGGACGGCGACAGGATCGTCCTCCAGCCCCGAGTAGCTGCCGGGGGCGAGCGGGAAGACGTGATCGTAGTAGGTGAGCACGTCCTCGCCGTCGATGCAGCGCAGCTCAAGCGCCCCGACGTCGTCGGGAGCGCCCAGCACCGGCAGGCCGAGCTTGCCGTCTGCCCCGTTATCCGCGGCCCAGTCAATGTCGAAGAAGCGGGCGTGCTCCGAACCCTGCCCGTGCTTGAGCACATCCCACCACCACTTGTTCCGGCGCGGGACTTCGACGCCTAGGTGGTTCGGCACGATATCCACCACCAGCCCGAGCCCCGCCTCATGGGCGGTGCGGGCGAGCAGCCGCAGCCCGTCGATGCCGCCGAGCTCCGGATTCACCACCGTCGGGTCAATGACGTCGTAGTTGTGGTTGGACTCCGGCGCGGAGGCGAAGATGGGGGACAGGTACAGGTGCGACACCCCCAAATCTGCCAGGTACGGCACTAGCTCGGCCGCCTGAGCAAAGCCGAATTCGCGGCCCTCCGGATCAGCGTGGGGCCCACGCAGCTGGAGGCGGTAGGTGGAGGTGATCGTGCGTTTCACCTCTCACACCCTAGTGCGCCCGCGCACGGCACAGTAGGGGAAAGCCCACTGAGTACGTCAGCACATCCGCGTCGGAAAGGCACCGGGCTACCTCGTCCACGCCGGCATCGAAGACAAACAGCTCGCGGCCGTCGCGGGTCGCGTACACCAGGCCGGTATCCGGCTGCATGACGGCCTCGAAGTGCCTGTGCAAGAGGGAAAAGGGCTGCGGGTGGGCCAGCCACCAGGCGGCCGGCACGCCGTGGCCGTCCACCTCAAACCCGCGCGGAAGCGATGCGCAGTCGAGCACCGCAGTGGGGCACCGCACAAGGAACTCCACGCCCTGTTCGCGCTGGGCACGGGCTGTGAGCTGGTCCGCCGCGGCGTTCCACAGTTGGTGCACGCTAAGCCCGGCGGCGCCGACCTCCTGGTGCGTCAGCCCTGACGCGGTGGGGGAGTCGAACACGCACACCAAACCAGGGGACAGACTGATGAAGGCGGTGGAGGAGCCGAACCCGCTTCGGATGCACGCGCGGGACTCCTGGTTGTCCAGGCGCGCCAGGCGCAAGGTGACCCCGCCGAGAGAGACGGGCGTTGAATGAAGAAGCTGCATGGCTACTTAGACGCTCGCTTCACGCCCCCGGTTCCCTCGGCGGGAAAAATTCTTAAAACGGCGGCTGCTCCCCAAGCCCGAGCACCTCGAACAGGTGGTGCGCAGGCCAAATCTGAATGTCCTGGCCCTTGTCCATGAGCTCCCGCGCCCGCTTTTCCTTCGACGTCATCGTGGCCCATTCCCCGACAACCAGGATGGTGGTTTTCTTGGTCACGTTTTTGCCCACGTTCGCGCCTTGATCCGCGATCTTCGACCACAGCTCGCCCTTGTCGTGGGGCTCGAACTCGCCCGTGAGCGTCACATGCTCTCCGTAGAGCGCGGCATTCGGATCCGCCTCGGGATTCGGCTCGGGCACTGTATCCGGGGTGGCCACGGATTGCCAAGGAGCGGGTTTCTTACCAGGGCTTGCGCTTTGCGACGCCCGCTTCGCTGGACCCGCCTGATTGGATCCGCGCGGCGCCGCGGTGGCCTTCACCGCCGCTGCCACACCGCCCTGCGCGGCTTGTTCCGCTTGCGTGGCTCGTCCGGCGCCAGAGCGATCCCGCAACACGGGCGTCACGCGGGCTTCGTCGATAGAGCCGAGGGTAAACCCCGAGTCGTGCACAAAACTCATGAGACTGCCGGTGTGTCCGGCTTCCCGCGCCAAACCCACCATCACACCCGCGCACGCGGCGGCGTCCTCGCACGCGTCGTGGTGGTTGTCTAACTCCACCCCAAAGTGTTCTGCGAGGGTGGGCAGGCGGTGGTTCGGCACATCCAGTTTGGTGGCGCGGGCCTGCGCGAGGGTGCAGGCGAAGAGCATCTGGGGAATGTCGACGTCGGATGCGAGGCAGGCGTCGCGCAGTGCAGAGGCATCGAACTGGGCGTTGTGGGCGACGAGCGGCAAATCGCCGACGAACTCGACCATTTCACCGATGCGGTCGCGCACATCGGGCGCATCCGAGACGTCATCGGCCGTGATGCCGTGGACGGCTACGTTGCCCTCCTCGAACTGGGCGAGGGGTGCCGGGGGTTTGCACAACCAGGAAGCGCGGTCGACCTCTTCACCGTCGATGATTTTGACCAGGCCGATCTGGCAGATGGAGCCCCAACGGCGGTTCGCGGTCTCCACGTCGAAGCCGACGAAAGAAAAACCGGGGATGCCGGCACCGCCCGCGACTGTGTCGACCGCAGGCGCCTCGCCGCGCTTCGCGTCGTCGAGAAGCTGCAGCAGCTCGGCCGGGCCTTCTGTATCGCCGGGGGCGAACCAGACGGCCAGGGCGCCAGCACCCGTCTGCACGTCGACGCGGGTGCGCGTCCACGCGTCGCCCGGAACGGACGTTGTGTCAGTGATGTCGGCGATGGCCACTTCGCGGCTCGAGGTAGTGCCGCTCAACGACGCGGCGAGTGCGGTGGGGGTGAGGACCAGCGCGTCGTTTGTCACGGTCAGCGTTGCGCCGTGCGCGGTGATCATTATTGGTTAGCCTCCGTCGTTGTTTCGCCTGCGGGTGGTTGGGTGCGGCGCAGCACCACAGTTGAGCGTTGGCCGACATTGACGGTAGTGCCAGGCTGGACCGGGGCTGCGTCCTCTCTGATCCCCACATCCTCAGTGGTGTCCACCACCACCTCCCACTCGTCGCCGAACTCCGCTCCCGGCACGGTGAAAGCGATGTCTTCGAAGTGAGCGTTAAACATCAGCAAGAAAGAATCGTCCACCACGCGCTGCCCGCGCGAATCGGGCTCGGCGATAGTCTCGCCATCCAGGTACACCATGAGCGCGCGGCCGAACGGTGCGTTCCAATCGTCCTGCGTCATCTGCGCCGCCTCCGGCGTCAACCACGCAATTTCGCGGCCATGCTCGTCGTCGCCGAGTGCGCCGCCTGCCAGGAACCGCCGGCGGCGGAACACCGGATGGTCCCGGCGCAGCCCGATCAGACGCCGGGTGAAATCGTGCAGACCTCCCGCCTCCTCCAGCGTCGACCAGTCCATCCAAGCGATCTCGTTGTCCTGGCAGTAGACATTGTTGTTTCCGCCTTGGGTGCGGGCGATCTCGTCGCCGTGCGCGAGCATCGGTGTGCCCTGGGAGAGCAACAGTGTGGTCAGGAAGTTGCGGCGCTGGCGGGCACGGAGCTCCAGTACCTGCGGATCATCCGTCTCGCCCTCCGCGCCGCAGTTCCAGGACCGGTTATGGCTCTCTCCGTCGCGGTTGTCTTCGCCGTTCGCCTCATTGTGCTTGTCGTTGTAGCTGACCAGGTCGTTCAGTGTGAACCCGTCATGGGCGGTGATGAAGTTGATGGACGCGGTGGGCCTGCGCCCGTTGTGCTGGTAGAGATCGGACGAGCCGGTCAAGCGGGAGGCGAACTCTCCAAGCGTGGAATCCTCTCCACGCCAGAAATCTCGCATGGTGTCGCGGTACTTGCCGTTCCACTCGCTCCACAGCGCGGGGAAGTTGCCCACCTGGTAGCCGCCTTCGCCCACGTCCCACGGCTCTGCGATGAGCTTGACCTGGCTCACCACCGGGTCTTGCTGCACCAGGTCGAAGAAGGTGGCCAAACGGTCCACGTCCGAAAACTCGCGGGCCAGGGTGGACGCCAGATCGAAGCGGAAGCCGTCGACATGCATGTCAGTCACCCAGTACCGCAACGAATCCATAATCAACTGCAGCGAGTGCGGGTAGCGCACGTTAAAGGAGTTTCCGGTGCCGGTGTAGTCCATGTAGTGGAATTTGTCTCCGTCCACTAGGCGGTAGTAGGCCTCGTTGTCGATGCCGCGAAAAGCGATGGTGGGGCCCATGTGGTTGCCCTCCGCAGTGTGGTTGTACACCACGTCCAGGATGACCTCAATACCTGCCTCGTGGTACGCGCGCACCATCTGCTTGAATTCGGCGACCGCATCACCGGGGGCGGAGGACGAGGCGTAATTGTGCTCCGGGGCGAAAAACCCGAACGTGTTGTAGCCCCAGTAATTGCGCAACCCCAAGTCACGCAAACGGTCATCCTGCAAGAACTGGTGGACCGGCAGGAGTTCAATGGCCGTGACGCCCAAGTCATTCAAGTAGTCCACCATCACCGGGTGCGCCATGCCCGCGTAGGTGCCGCGCAGCTGCTCGGGGATGCCGGGGTGCGTCTGCGTCATCCCTTTCACATGGCACTCGTAAATCACCGATTCGTCCTCGGGGATTTTCGGCGCGCGGTCATCCCCCCAATCGAAGAACGGGTTGATGACCACCGAGAGCATGGTGTGACCCAGCGAGTCCTCCTCATTGCGGCCAGTGCCCGGCTCCTCGGCACGGACATCGTAAGAGAACAGTGAAGAGTGCTGGTCGAACTCGCCGTCGAAAGCCCGTGCGTAGGGGTCCACGAGCAGCTTGCTGGGGTCGCAGCGCTTGCCGTCGTTCGGGTCCCACGGGCCGTGCACCCGGTAGCCGTAGCGCTGCCCGGGGCTCACACCCGGGAGGTAGGCATGCCAGACGTGGTTGTCCACTTCCTCCAGGGGGATGCGGGTCTCCGCACCCTCATCGTCGATGAGGCACAGCTCCACCTTCTCCGCGATGCCAGAAAACAGTGCAAAGTTCGTGCCCGCCCCGTCAAACGTTGAACCGAGGGGATATGCGGATCCAGGCCACACGATGGTGTCATTCATGGGGCAACAGCTTAGTGCCCCCTCACTCGCTTCGCTTCAGGCCTTCAAGCAAGAACGCCACCGCCGCGGCGTGCTCTGCGCTGCCGTCATCGTCAGAGAATGCGCTGCCCGTGGCTTGCGCGAGCTGCGCCGCAGATTGGTGCACCGCAGCGTTGCCCAGCGTCAGATGCAACAGCCCGCGGGCACCGGCGTGCACCTTATCCATCGCGTTGCCTATCGACGCCGCTTCGCCCAGCAACCCCCGAACCGAAGCCACGAACCGAGCCTCCAGATCCAACTGCACCCGCGCGCCGGGCTGGCTTACCGCAGCAACCACCACTTCCGCACCGTCGCGCACAGCGAGGACCGCGGCGCGCAGCTCGCTGCTCAAACGCGCCGGGTCTGGCAGAGGGTCGTCGAAGAGCGGCTGCACGATCGCCTCGGCGAGAGATGCGATGAGCTCCTGCTTGCTTTCGAAGTGCCAGTACAGCGCACCCGGTGCAACCCCGAGCGACGTGGCTACCCGGCGCATGGACACATCCGCGAGCCCGTACTCTGCCAGGATGCGCAAGGCTGCGTCGGTAATTCGCCCGCGGGTCAACTGCATCCTTCCAACATAGACCGCGGCCAGGGTAGGGCGAGGCTTTACGCGGGCTCACAGAAACCATCCAGAAGGCTTGTATAGGCGTCCCACGGGCGCGACAGTGATTAGTTGGTACCATTTCCGACAGGTCTTCACCGCGACTGCAGTTACCGAAACTCGGCCGCAGGTGTAATCCCGGGCCGAACGATAGGCCGGGTCCGACGACGAGAGTACTGATATACCGTGGAGATGCAAACGAAACAGAGCGTGACAGTGGCGGCAGCAGTGGTTGCCCTGGTGCTCCCCTCGCCGCCTGTGGGTCTGACGACGAAGGTGCTTCCGGCGGCCTGTCCACCGCCGCAGAGGCCCCCTCTTCCGCTTCCGCAGCAAACACGTCGAGTGAGGCCTCCGCCGAGAATTCGGAGGAAACGACGAAGACGGAGACCACGACGAAGAGCTCCGCGAAGGACAAGCAGCAGGAAGACAAGAAGGACGCGAAGTCGCAGCAGAACGCCCAGGGGGGTAACGGCGAACAGCCCCCGACGCTGGTCAATCCGTTTGAAAACGGCATGCCTCAGAACACAAACCAGCCGCTAGCCAGCGGCAAAGAGGGCAGTGAGAAGGACCGGAAAGAGATGGAGGACACGGTTCGCACCGTCTTGAACCCGGGCTCTTTCGCCGATTGGACGCCGACCATCTTGGAAAACTCCTGCAAGGCCGTCACCGAGCCGATGATGCAGGAGATTGAGCGCCAGGGCATGACGCTCGACCAGATTAATGAGGCGAGCCGCCTCGCCGAAGAACAGGGCCAGGGCATTGATCTGCCGAAGACGGATGTCAGCCTTTCCGATGTCCGCGTCGACGGGGATCGTGCATCCGGCAGCGTGCTAGTGAAGAACGATCAGGGTGAGGAGACCCAGACCATGATCTTCCAGAAGGAAGACGGTCGCTGGAAGCTGTGCAACTAGTAACTAGACCGTCACTGAGCGCCGGAGCTGGACTCCTGGCGCTCGGTTGCGTTTTGGGGATAGTCGGCGGCGGAGCGTGGGCGACGCTGCGCCCCGCCTACGTCGGTGAAGTGGAGGGCGACGGGTTGCGGGTGGATCAGGCAGCCAGCCCGGTAAACGTCGAGTTCGCGGGATTCGGCACGTTCGCCCTGATCTCCGCACTGATTGGTCTGGCTTTAGCCGTTGCCGCCCTCGGTGCTGCGCGCCGCGGCAAGGTCGGCGGGGGAGCCGGTTGGCTGCTCTGGGCCGGTGCTGTCAGTGCCGTGGCGGTGCTGAGCGTCTACGTGTTTGGTGACTGGTTTGTCGGCCTGCTGCACCCCGTTCCTGAGGCAGACGCCCTTTCGGATGGAGCGTCGGTCACGATGGTGCCGCCTGTCAACCCCGGGGCCGCCTGGGCAGTCGGGCCTTTCAGCGCAGTGTTTGTCTATTGGAGCGCAAACCTCGTTGCGTACTCCCATGACCGGGAGCTTAAGACCTCCCCGGCCAATCAACCACGGACTGGCCAGATGCCTGTTGGCTGACATGGTCGATGGCGGCCAAACAGGCGGCCATCGCGGAGACGACAAACTGCACGACCTGCGCTGGCGCAGCTCCCTCGCCGGCGAACATCGTGGATTCGGCGTGCATGTGGATGAGACCGTCGAATTCGTGGAGGTAGGTTGCGGTGGCGCACGTGCGTTCATTGACGTCGTTGCACACCAACCACAACGGCAAGAAATCCTCCAGAGCGTCGCGTCCTGTATCCCACATTCCGGTAACGCGGACGTATCGCGTCCCCGGCTGCCCGTCGACGGTTAACGCGAACGCCACGCCGTTGACACCCGTGGCGATGATGCCGTCTGCTCCGACGCCGTAGCGGAAGTCGAGTCGCTCCAAGGCCGCAGTCAGGTCCTCCACGTCCACTGGGCTGAGCACCTCCTCGACTTCGCTGTACAGCTCCGGCACGGTGCCAGTGTGTGTGCTGCCACGGGGAATGTGCCGCAACGACGGGTGGCGCCCAAGCAACTCGTCCGAATCTTGTTTGCGCATCAATTGCGGTGGCAGCGGCTGGTCAAGTCCCGCATCGAGGAAGCGCTCGCGCGCCTGTTGGTAGAACGTGGCGGCGTGCTCCAGGGTGTCGATGAGTTCGGCGGCCAGCTGGTCGTCGCTAAGCCCATGCTTGATGTGAATCCCACGGCGCATGCCCACACGAAGGTCACCGGATTCCATTAACCGGTAGGAGGCGGCCGGTCCAACGCGGTCGTGGTTCCACGTGTTGATGAATCGGGCAAGCGCGGTGGAATGCTCAAAGTCAGTGGGTATGCGGTCCGCGGTGTCCACAACAAGGCACATGGGACGGGCGTAGTCCACCCACACGCGGCGGGGTAAACGCGTGCGCGCCGATGACAAGGCGATCCGGGCCAGCCAAGGGCTCGAGCCCGAGCCCTTCCAGCAGGACGGCGACGCGATCGAGAGTGACCTCGGTCGGGCGCTGGTCTTCAGCGGGGGCGGCGTGCTTTCCCATAGGGCGAGCATAACGCCCGATGGCGAAGAGTTGCCGGTGGAATCCTGCGCAGCGCCTGCAACGTCTACAATGTCGGCTGGTTTGAGTCGGTTATGAAGGAGGTCGTTGCGGTGTCCGCTGTCGGGAACCCGATCTTGGTGGTTGTGCTCAGCCTTATGGCGGGGCTTCTCGTCGGTGGAGTGTGGTCTAGCTACCAACGCGGGGCATCGCGCGCGGTGACCGGGGTACTGGCGCTTCTGGCGGTCATGGCCGTACTCTTTGCAGCGCTCACCCTCGTGGAGGTGATGTGACATGGCATGGTCCACTGCGCCGCTGAGCCGCTCCGAGGTTGAGTCGCTGACCAACGTCTGGCGCGCGCGAGGGCTGATTCCCGTGCTCGTCGCGGTCGCCGCGGCGTTCGCGGCGTGGGCGCTGCTGCTCCCGGTGGTGCCCACCGCCGTGATTGACGCGCAGCAGCCGGCCTCGCTGGCTGGGCTGTCTACTGGCGTGTTTATGCTGGCCACGGTTATCACCCAAATCTTCACGCCGAAAGCGCTGAAGACGATCGGGTACCGCTGGGTGATGGCGATTTCTTCGCTGCTCCTGGGCATCCCCGCCCTCGGCTACATGATTGGTATGGGGGCCACGCCCCTGCTCACCGTCAGTGCCATCCGCGGGATCGGCTTCGGTGCACTGTCGGTGGCCGAGGCGGCAATCATCGCGGAGCTGGTGCCGCTGCGGCTCTTAGGCAGCGCAACCGGCATCTTCGGCGTGGTAGTGGGGCTTGCGCAAATGGTCGCGCTCCCGTCGGGCTTGGCCTTGGTGCAAATGATCGGCTACGACGCGGTGTATATGATCGCCACGGCAATCGGCGCGGTATCGCGGTGGCGTGCCTGGCCATTCCGACAATTCCGCCGCCAGAGCCGGACACGGAGACGTCGCAAAGCGTGCGGGTGCCCATGTGGCACCTTGCGCTCGTGCCGGCACTGGCGCTGATGTTCGTCACCACCGCCTACGGCGCCATCACGAACTTCCTCCCGGTGTCCATGCGCGAGCTCGACCCGGTCTCCGGTGCCGCGCTCGCCGGCGTCATGCTTGGCGTGCTCAACTTCGCAGCAATGATCTCGCGCTACATCGCCGGCCGCATCATGGACCGCCGCGGCTACCCAGGGACCGTGCTCATTCCGTTCCAGATCACCGCCGCCATTGGTGTGGCGCTGATGGCCATCATCTTGGCGATGCAGCTGCCTGCGTGGACGATGCTCATCGCCGCGCTGTTCTACGGCGCCGGTTTCGGTGGGGTGCAAAACGAGGCGTTGACGCTGTTGTTCTACCGCTTGCCGCGCCACAAGACATCGGAGGCGTCCGCGATCTGGAACATCGGTTTCGACGGCGGCACCGGATTGGGCTCTACGTTCTACGGCATGCTGGTAGCCCAAATGGCTTTCGCCCCAGTATTCGGCGTCGCGTCCGGCGTGATCACCATCGGTTTGGCTATCACGCTGCTCGACCGCCAACTGGGCCGGCACCGTGTTGTGGAGGTGAACAACCTCTCCGCTCGCCTCAAGGCCGTGCAGGCACCGCGCCGTTACCCGCGCCGGGGCCGCTAGTTGTGACGGTAGCTAGACTACGCACTTATGAGCGACGCAATTGGCACTACGGCTGCACCCACGGTTGCCGTCTTTGACGCTTTCGCGGGAAAAGACCCCTGCGTGCGGGAGGTGCACGCCGCACTCAGTGCGCTAGGCGCGAATGTGTCGGTGACCACAAACCCTGCAGAGGCTGCGACAGCGGACGGCATGGTGATCGCTGCCAGCGGCGACACTGCAGTGGCACTGCGGGCGCTGCTCGCGTCTCAGGCAGATCGTGTGGTCGGCCAGCGTCTCGCCGGATCTCGCCCGGTACTTGTGGTCGGGGCAGCCATGGACGCCTTGTTCGAGCGGGGCCCGAAAGAGGAAGCCGGGTTCGGGGAGTGGCCGGGGGGCGTCGATAAGCTCGCCGCTCCTGTGAACAGAGCTACCGTAGCCGCGGCGGAGGGGTCCGCGATGCTCGCAGGCGATGCGGAATTTGTGTTCGACGCCCACACTGGGGTGAGCAATTTTGAACTCGCGCAAGACGAGTTCATCGCCTACCCGAAGTTGAGCTGGGCGGAGGGCATGCCGGTGCTGGCGGGCGTGGAAAACGGCCCACTGTGGGCGGTGCGTTTTCACCCGGAGCGCTCCGGCGAGGCCGGGGCCGCGGTGCTACGCAACTGGATTGCACAGCTGGGGTAAACGCCATGACGGATGTGACGGGGAGTTTGCAGGCTGCAGAGTCCGCAGTCAGCGCCGCACGCGAGATTTTTCTCAACGAGCTCGGGGCTGCGCCCGCGCTGCACAAGGGGCCGGGCGACTTCGCTACGGCCGCTGACTTGGCTGTGGAGGAGTTGCTCCGAACTGAACTCACCGGCTCAACTGGGATCGACGTCGTCGGCGAAGAGCACGGAGGGCAGCTCAGCCAGGAGGCCTGCTGGGTGGTTGACCCGATTGACGGCACGTCCAACTACTCAGCCGGCAACCCCAACTGCGCAATTCTGGTCACACTGCTGCTCGAATGCCAGCCCGCAGTTGCCGTGGTAGACGCCCCGTTACTGAACATGCGTCTGACTGCTCTCGACGGCCAACCGGTGCACCTCAACGGTGAACCGTTGCCGCGGGTGGGGACTGCAACCGCTGCCGCACCGCACGTGGGGATAGGGTCTGTATTTTCACGGGATCGCCCACGTATGCCGTCGAACCAGCGTGTAGAGCTTGCGGGGGAGCTCACCCGGGTTGGGCTGCGGCCGCGTATCAGCGGTTCGGTGGGCGTCGATCTTGCGTTTGCCGCGCAGGGAATTTACCAAGCGGCAGTGAGTTTCTCCCCGCATGTGTGGGACAACGCCGCGGGGATTTTGCTGGCTCGAAGCGCAGGAGCTGTGGCCACGGCGGGTGACGGCTCACGCTGGGAGCCTGGGAAGACCGGTGCGGTAGTGGGCAATCCGGCCGCGCACGCGGCAGTCATGCGTGCCATCGAGTCAGTGCAAGCCCGAACGGGCGAGGAGGAATAGATGGCAATTGAAGTCAAATCCCAGGACAAGCACGGCAAAGGGCCAGCCCGCGCCGGCGCGGCGCTACTCGGGGTATCCGGCGCACTGACCTGGATCGCCTCCCGCCTGGAATGGGTGAGTGCGCAGTACAGCGACGACATCTCAGGCGGCGGCACCGCGGCCGTCAACGGCACCGACTGGTCCACCGAAACCTCGGCCGTTGCCGTCCTTCTGCTCGCCGGGATGGTGGCCGCGTTCGCGCTGCGGCGCGTGGGCCGGAGAATCGTGGGCGGAATCTGCGCCGCAGCCTCGATCGGCCTCGCCGTCCCCGCGGCCAGGCTGCTTGTTTCAGGTGCCGACAGTGAGCGTGTGCGCACGTTGCTCACTGCAGGTGCGGACCAGGCACAGCGGTCGAATTCGGCCCCCGGCCGTGGCCGAGTGGGCGGAGATCACCTCGGTCACGACACAACCGTTAGGGCCAGCGCTTACGCTGCTCGCCGCGATGCTTGGCGTGCTCGGCGCGCTCGTGCTTCTTGTGCGCCCCGGCACGGACTCGCCGCGGCAGAACAAGTACGAAAAAGAAACTGTGCGGCGGGAAAAGGTCCGCGACGACTTGGAGGAGGATCCCCAGTCCGGACGTGTGCTTTGGGACGCTATCAGTGCCGATATCGATCCGACCGACCCCTCCAACGGCGCAGGGCGGGATTTCCGCTCCCCGTAGCCCACCGGCTAGCCTTAGCTTTGACAGGCCCTTTGCAACTGGGAGGTAGCCATGCCGGCACCGGGCACGCTCAACGACGTCGTCGCTGGTGTGCTTCGCGACGTTGCGAAGCGGGAGGCCGCCGTGCCATTCCAAGACATCAAGGCTCGTTCCCGCGACATGGCGCCGACCCGGGATGCCCGGGCGGCGCTTTTGCGTCACGGCTGCAGCGTCATCGTGGAGATTAAACGCAATTCCCCCGTCTTCGGCCCTACCGGGGCCGGTTACGTACCGGTGGAGGCGCTTGCCCGAGACATCGAGGCCGGTGGTGCCCACCTCATTGCCTGCCAGACGGAGCGGTTGCGCTTCGACGGTTCCCTGGCGGATATGGCCGAAGCGCGGGCTGCGGTAGAGCTGCCGATGGTGTGCCGCGATGTCATCGTCGACCCGTACCAGATCCACGAGGCGCGTTGCTACGGGGCGGATGCGCTGCCGCTGCAGGTTGGCATCCTGGATCAGCACAGGCTCGAGGCTTTGGTGGACCGAGCTGAGTCGCTCGGCATGGTGGCTGTGGCGGAAGTTCGCACCCCCGAGGAGGCTGATCGGGCGTTACGCGCCGGGGTGAGCGTGGTGGCGGTGAATTCCTGGACCTTCGACACCAACGACCTGAACCGAAACGCATTTGCGGAGATCGCACCGGGTTTGCCCAGCGAAGTGATCAAGATCAGTCTCGGCGGTGTGGCCACACCCCGGGACCTCATCGATGCCGCGTCCTGCGGCGCGGACGCTGTCCTTGCGGCCGAAGCTGTCATGGCAGCCGGCGACGTGCTTTCGGCCACCCGCTCGTTGGCCACAGCGGGGCAGCACCCCGCGTGCCCCTCCCGGCACTAGATGGCACACTGTTTTGCGTGCAAATGCTGAACTTGGCCAACATCCCGTCGCCGCCGCAAGGCGTCTGGTACTTGGGGCCCATTCCGATCCGCGCCTACGCCCTGTGCATTATCGCTGGCATCATCGTTGCTATGGCTGTGTCGCTGCGCCGCTACAGCGCGCGCGGCGGCAACCCGGAAACGGTGTGGGACGCGGCGCTGGTAGTCATCCCCGCTGGTATTATCGGCGGGCGGCTGTACCACGTGATTACGGACCATCAGAAATACTTTGGGGAGGGGAAAAACCCCTGGCAGGCCTTCAATATTACGGCTGGTGGCTTGGGCATCATTGGAGCGGTCACGCTCGGTGCTCTCGCGGTGTGGGTGATGATGCGCCGCAAGGGACTGCCGATGGCGCCGTTTGCCGACGCGGTCGCGCCGAGCGTCATTCTCGCCCAGGGCATTGGCAGGTTGGGCAACTACTTCAACCAGGAGCTCTACGGCGCGGAGACGGACGTGCCGTGGGCGCTCGACATCTACTACCGCGTGAACGAGGCCGGCCAGTACGCCCCGCTCACCGGCAGATCCACCGGTGAAGTCATCGCGAGCGTGCACCCCACGTTTCTCTACGAGTTGATCTGGAACGTGGCGGTATTTTTCGTGCTCATCTGGGCTGACCGCCGCTTCCGGCTCGGTCACGGCCGGGTGTTCTGGTTGTACGTGGCGGGCTACACGCTCGGTCGCTTTTTCATTGAATTTATGCGCCGCGACGAGGCGAATCTCATCCTCGGCCTGCGCGTGAACACCTGGGTTTCGGCGATCTTGTTCATCACAGCAGTGGTTATCTTCCTCATGCTGCGCAAGGGCAGGGAAACCCGGAAGAAGTGGACCCGGAGTACAACCGTTCATCCACGGCGGGCTCTGGAGATCGCGGGTACCGTGTGGCGGTGAATGACGCGCAAGAAACCGACGAAGGTGAGGTTGGTACACGTGGATAGAAGGACAAAGATCGTCTGCACCCTCGGCCCGGCTGTGGCCAGCAAGGAGGCGATTCTCGGGCTGGTGCGCGATGGTATGGATGTGGCGCGGCTGAACTTCTCGCATGGGGACTACCCGGACCACGAGCAGAATTACCATTGGGTCCGCGAGGCGACCGACGAGACCGGTCACGCGGTGGGCATCCTCGCGGACTTGCAGGGGCCGAAGATCCGCCTCGGCCGTTTCGAGGGCGACGGGAAAACCTACTGGGAAACGGGCGAGACTGTCCGTATCACCGTCGATGACGTAGAGGGTACGCACGACCGCGTGTCCACCACCTACAAGCAGCTTGCGCTAGACGCGAAACCGGGCGACAGGCTGTTGGTGGACGACGGCAAGGTGGGGCTTGTCTGCACCCAGGTAGAGGGCAACGACGTGGTCTGCCGCGTCACCGAGGGCGGACCAGTGTCCAACAACAAGGGCGTTTCCCTGCCGGGCATGGACATCTCCGTGCCAGCGCTGAGTGAAAAGGACAAAGAGGACCTGCGCTTTGCCCTGCGTCTGGGCGTAGACATCATCGCGCTGTCGTTCGTGCGCTCCCCGGCGGATGTCGAGCTCGTGCACGAGATCATGGATGAGGTTGGTCGGCGGGTGCCCGTGGTGGCGAAGCTTGAAAAGCCCGAAGCTGTCGACGCGCTTGAATCCATCATCCTGGCGTTTGATGCTGTGATGGTCGCGCGCGGCGACCTCGGCGTCGAGATCCCACTCGAGCAGGTGCCGGCGGTGCAAAAGCGCGTGATCCAGATTGCGCGCGAGAACGCGAAGCCGGTGATCGTGGCTACGCAAATGCTCGATTCCATGATCGAGAACTCCCGGCCGACCCGTGCCGAGGCCTCCGATGTGGCGAACGCGGTGCTCGACGGCGCTGATGCGGTCATGCTCTCCGGCGAGACGTCCGTGGGCGTGGACCCGCACAACGTGGTGCGCACAATGAGTCGCATCGTGCGTTCCGCTGAGACTATGGGGGACGTGCCGCCGCTCAACCACATTCCACGCACGAAGCGCGGCGTGGTGTCCTACTCCGCCAACGACATTGCGGACCGCCTGAACGCCCGGGCCATTGTCACCTTCACCACCTCCGGTGACACGGCTCGTCGCGTGGCTCGCCTGCACCCGGAACTGCCGCTGCTGGTGTTCACGCCAGTCCAGCAGGTGCGCTCGCAGCTGGCCATGACGTGGGGCGCGGAGACGTTCCTGTGCGAGCAGGTCCACAGCACCGACGACATGATCAAGGTGGTGGACCGCCAGCTGCTCGCTATGGAGCAGTACAACGAGGGCGACACCATGGTTGTGGTTGCCGGCACCCCGCCCGGGGTAGCGGGCACGACGAACACTATCCACGTGCACCAGCTGGGCGAGGACACCCGCAGCCCGCAGTAGTTCGGCGGGGCCTACGCTGGGTGCCATGACTGGTATCAAGGTTCGAGACGCCCACCTGCACAACCTCCGCAACGTGGATGTGGACATCCCGCGCGGCACGCTCGTGGCGGTGACCGGGGTGTCCGGCTCCGGTAAGTCTTCTCTGGCGTTCGGCACTATCCACGGCGAAGGCCAGCGGCGCTACCTGGAGTCGGTCGCGCCGTTTGCCCGCAGGCTTATCGGGTCTGCGGTGGACCCGCAGGTCGGTTCCGTGGAGGGCCTGCCGCCGACGGTGGCGCTGGAGCAGTCCACCTCCGGCGGCGGCGCGCGCTCGACCGTGGGCACAGTTTCCGCGCTGTCCAACAGCATCCGCCTGCTGTACTCGCGCGCAGGCGACAACCCGAAGGGGCTGTACTCCGACTCATTTTCCCCGAACACGCCGGAGGGCATGTGCCCGACGTGCCAGGGCACCGGTGTGGTGCACGAACCCACCGAGGAGTCCATGGTGCCGGACCCGACGCTGTCCATCGAGGACGGCGCGATCCAGGCCTGGCCCGGCGCGTGGGCGGGCAAAAACTTCCACGACATCCTGGCAACGCTCGGCTATGACCTGGATTCGCCCTGGCAGGACCTGCCAAAAGATGACCGTGAGTGGATCCTGTTCACCGAGGAGCGCCCCGTGGTCACCGTCAAGCCCCTGCGCGGCGAGGACCAGATCCAGCGCAATTACAAAGGCACGTGGCGTTCCGTGGCGTCGTATTTGACCAATACGCTCGCCGAAACCCAGTCCGATACGCTGCGCAAGCGCGTGCTGTCCTACATGGAGTCGCGCGTCTGCGAGACCTGCCACGGCCGCCGCCTCAACCCGGAGGCCCTCAAGGTGACCTACGCAGGCATGCCTATCGACGAGCTGGGCGCTTTACCCCTCGACCAGGTGCACTCCGTGCTCGCCGCGCAGGAACCAGCGGACGGTACCGCAGAGGATCTGCTGCTCAAGCAGATCCTGCCCGCGCTGCAGTCCGCGCTTGACCTGGGCCTGGCGCACCTGAGTCTGGATCGTCCCGCGCCGACTCTGTCCGCCGGTGAGCTGCAGCGAATCCGCCTGTCCGCCCAGCTGCGTTCCGGTTTGTTTGGCGTGGCGTACGTGCTTGACGAGCCGTCCGCGGGCCTACACCCCTCCGAGCGCGGCGCGGTACTGGAAATCTGCCGCCGGTTCATCGACGCCGGTAACTCCGTACTCCTGGTCGAGCACGACATGGAGCTGGTGGCCCAGACTGATTACCTGGTTGACGTGGGCCCGCTCGCAGGCGAGCGCGGCGGCGAAGTGGTGTACGCGGGTCCCACCAGCGAGTACACCGGTGATGCGCCTACCGCGCGCGCCCTTGCCAACCGGACTCTGTCGTTGAACGACGCCCCCCGGTCCGCCACCGGCGAACTGACCCTGTCCGGCGTGCACGCCCGCTCCATCGAGGGCCTCGACGTGTCGTTTGGAATGGGTCAGTTCACCGCTGTGGCGGGCGTGTCCGGCTCCGGTAAGTCCACGCTGGTGAGCACCGTGCTCGCCAGTGTGCTGCGGGAGGCGGCGTCCACCGTTGTCGAGGAGGACGATGACGCGGCGGACGGCGCTGGGGCGGGGGAGGCCGGATGGAACGTCGATAAGCAAGAAGGCTTCGATGCTGTCAGCCGCGTGGTACAGATCACCCAGAAACCCATCGGGCGCACGCCGCGCTCAACGCTGGCGACGTACACCGGGCTCTTTGACGGCGTGCGCAAGCTGTTCGCCAGCACCGACGAGGCAAAGCGCCGCAAGTGGACCGTGTCGCGCTTTTCCTACAACGTGAAGCAAGGCCAGTGCCCAACCTGCGGCGGCGCCGGCAAGATCGAGGTTGAGCTGGTGTTCCTGCCCGGCTCCTACACCACCTGCCCGGACTGCGGCGGTGCGCGCTACAACGACGAGACGTTGGAGGTGACCTGGGAGGGATTCAATATCGCGCAGGTGCTCGACCTCACCGTCGACGAGGCCGCGGACGTGTTCACCGACGAGCCGAAGATTCTGCGTGCTGTGGAAACCCTGCAAGCGGTGGGGCTGGGCTACCTGCGGCTCGGGCAAGGCGCGCCGGAGCTTTCCGGCGGTGAGGCGCAGCGCATCAAGCTGGCCACCGAGCTGCAGCGCTCCCGCAACTCGCGCCGGGGCCACACCGTGTACCTGCTGGACGAGCCGACCACCGGGCTGCACCCGGCCGATGTCGCGCTGCTGACCAAGGAACTTAACAGCCTTGTCGACGCGGGGCAGACCGTGATCGTGGTCGAGCACGACCTCTCCGTGATCGCGCAAGCTGACCGCGTGATTGAGATGGGCCCGGGCGCCGGCGCCGACGGCGGGCAGATCGTCGCTACCGGCTCCCCAGCCGAGCTGGCCGAGCGCGACACCGCCACCGGAAAGGTGCTGGCGGAGCGATCAGCGTAGGTTGCTGTAAGCGGGGACTATGCAGCTGCATAGTCTCCCGGGCCGATTCCACTATGCGGCTGCATAGTTTTTGAGCCCGGCGGTTGGCGTTTCCGATTCTTCGGCGTCGTGGTCGATGTCCTCGTCTGGTGGGCTTAACTCTGTCGGGATGTCCAGACCGAGGTGGTAGCAGCGGTACAGCTCAAGCCAGAGCCCGGTAATTCGACCGCGAAGCCGCCCCACCACCAATCGCGCCACTCGTCGAAACAAGGGTGTGCCGGGGGCGCGACCACGGTGTCGCCGACGTGCAGCTCGCGCACCGGGCTGATGCCGTGCAGGGAGTTGAGGAACCACAGCGGGTGCTCGGTGGCGGGTTCGGGTTTGAGCCGACGCCGCTCCACGCGGATGCCTAGCCGCTGAGCCCGCGCAAAAACCTGGTGCAATGTCACGCTCGGCAGCCACACGCCGTCGGGAACGCAGAGGGTGTCACCATCCCACATCGCGAGCGCGCCGGTGGTGGTCTCCAGCATGGCGCCGTGCCTACCGACGATCACCGTGTCGTCCGTGCCGTCGGCCTGGTACCGCGAACGGTATGCGGAAAACGCGGCGAAGTCGGGGCCTTTGACCTCGGGCTGGGTTCGCGGGTCGGGGGCAGGCGCATAGGTCAGGGCAGTGGTGGGGCGAGGAGAAGGGGCGGGGCGGACGTCGAGAAGCAATTGTCCTTGCGACAGCGCGATGCGGGGAAATAACTCGCCCTCCTGCAAAAGCGGCATGAGCTTATCGACGAAGCCTTCGGGCAGCGGCCCAGCCGAGCGAGTAAAACGCGCGAGGTGCAGCCCCAGACCGTTGGTGCGCCCGGACGAGTGGCGCCAGGAGTCGGCGACATCGAGGGGCCCGTCGGAGAGATCGCGCGGGACGAAGTCGCCGCGCCAGACGTACCTACGCATCGAAGGCTCCCAGTACCGACTGTGCCTTGAGGTTGCGCTCGGCGAGTTCGGCCGTTGGGTCGGAGGCCAGCACGATCGCGCCCCCGGCACCCACAGTCATTGTGTCGCCGGCGCGCACCGCGGTCCGGATGACCACCGACAGGTCCGCCTGGCCGTCGAAACCGAAATACCCCAACGCGCCGGAGTACACGCCGCGCGGGGAGGTCTCGAGCCTGTCGATGATCTCGCACGTGCGAAGCTTCGGCGCGCCGGTCATGGAGCCGGGCGGGAAGGTCGCGCGCACAGCGTCGATGGCGGTGCACCCCTCGCGCAGGCGGCCGGTGATGGTGGAGACCAACTGGTGCACCGTCGCGTAGCTTTCCACCTGCATGAGGGCCGGTACTCGGACGGTGCCTGGGTCGCAGACGCGGGAAAGGTCGTTGCGTAGCAGGTCCACGATCATCAGGTTCTCCGCACGCGTCTTTTCATCCGCTAGCAGCGCCGGGTCCTGATCGGCGGCGACAGTGCCTTTGATCGGCTTCGCTTCAACTTCGCGCCCGCGCACGGTGAGGAAGCGCTCGGGCGAGGCGCTGGCGACCTCCACGCCGTTGAAAACCAGGTGTGCGGCGTAGGGGGCGGGATTGTGTTCGCGCAGTGCGGGGTAGAGATCGCCTGTGGCGGCGGCGGTGTAGGTGTCGGTCAGGCACACCTCGTAGCTCTCACCCGCGCGCAGCAGCTCCTGAGCCCGCTCGATGCTGCCCAGGTAGTCGGGGTTGCTCCAGGAGCCGTTGCCTATCCGCGCCCCTTCCGCTTCCTCGGCCCCGCTCAGCTTGTCGCCCAGCCGTGCGAGGAGCTCTGCGGAACCCTCGCCTGCCAGCACGCACAGGTGAGCCACCTCGGCAGCATGGTCGTAGACGATAAACGACTGCGGCCGGACAAAGTAGGCGTCCGGGTACGGCGAACGGTGGCGCAGCGTGATCGGCAAAGTTAGCTGCGCGCACTCGTAGCCCAGGTAGCCGATCCACCCGCCGCTAAACGGCAGGTCCGGTGCGCCATAGAGCGGCGTGGATAGCTCCTGCTCGAGGGTGTCCAGAATGTCGCCGTCGTCAAGCGAATAGCTCATGGAGCGCGAAAGCGGCCCTGCGGTGTCGCCGAGGATGGAAAAGCGCCCGCGAGAATCGGCGGAGTCGAGAAAGAACGCGTCGTTGCCGTCTTCGCGGATGGCGTGAAACACGCGCTGGCAGTCGAGCGCGCCGGGCACCTCGCGGTGGAGGAGATGCCAGCCGCCCAGGAAGTTGCGCAGGATCGCCGCCCCGTGTTGGGTGAGCACGGATTCGGGGTGGAACTGCACGCCCCAGTGATTCAGGCCGTCGACTTTGAGCGCCTGGATCACCCCGTCTTCGCTGCGGGCGTGGACGGTGATGCCGGGGTGCTCCTCCACGTGCAGCGAGTGGTAGCGCACCACCTCGAAGTCCTGCGGAATGCCGGCAAAGATGCCTTCTCCGGAATGGGTGACGGTGGAGACGAACCCGTGGCGCGGCTCCGGGGCGCGGTCAACGCGCCCGCCGGCGAGCAGGCCCAGCCCTTGGTGGCCGAGGCAGACGCCGAGCAGCGGGATGTCCGCGTCAGCGGCGGCCTGGATCACGCGGCGCGACGCGCCGAAGTCCTCCTCGCGCTCCGGGGTGCCGGGGCCGGGGGAGATGACCACGTGGCTGAACTCGCCGGCGCGCACACGCTCCGGTAGGTCCGCAGCTTCGCCCGCGGGGACGACGAGCGGTTCGCGCCCGGCTGCCTCCGCGATGAGGTGGGCGAGGTTGAACGTGTACGAATCGTAATTGTCAATGAGCAGGATCATCGCCGTGGAATCGTATAGCGTTAACGCGCATGAACGCCACAATCCGGCCAGCCGGCGCGAAAGACGCAGCAGCAGTTGCCGACGTGCACAACCGTTCACGCGCCGAGACCTTCCGCGGACACATCCCTGATGCGGTCTTGAACAACCACGAGCCGCTCGAACGAGAGTGGGCCAAATACTTCCAGCGGCCGGACGGCCGGGTTTACCTCGCGGAGGTGGATGGCCGCCCGGTTGGGATGGCGTACGGCATCCCAGGGGGCGAGCACGGCGAGCGAACCGAGCTGCGCAACCTCTACCTGCTAGCGGAGGCGGCCGGATCAGGTATCGCCCCGCGTCTCATGGACGCAGTCGTGCACCCCGGCGAACCCGCGTTTTTGTGGGTGGCCGAGTTCAACGAGCGCGCCCAGGCGTTTTACCGCAAACACGGCTACCGCTTCGACGGCGAGGAAACGCACCACGCGGGTGACGGCATCACTTTGAAGCGCATGGTGCGCGACTAGTTAATTGATCGGGGTGGGCTCGATCTTCCACACATCCTCGGCGTAGTCGCGGATGGTGCGGTCGGAGGAGAAGCGGCCGGATTCGCAGATGTTGTTCCAGCACTTGCGGGCCCACTCGTCCGGGTCGGCGTAGTAGTCGTTCGCCATCCGGTCGCGGGCCTCGCGGTAGGCGGCGAAGTCGCCGAGCACGTAGTAGACATCCTGCTCGCCGTAGCCGTTGTCGTCCAGAAGCGAGGCGCGGATGTCGTGGAAGGCGCCAGTGCCGCGGTCGTCCAAGGTGCCGTCCACAAGCGCGTCGAGCGCGCGCATCAGCCCCGGCGTTTGCTCCGCAACCTGGCGCGGGTTGTAGTGCGCCTTCAGCTCCGGCAGCTCTTCTTCGCGCGCGCCGAAGATGTAGGCGTTGTCTTCGCCCACGGCGTCGACGATCTCCACGTTCGCGCCGTCCATGGTGCCCAGCGTCAGCGCGCCGTTCATCATGAACTTCATGTTGGAGGTGCCCGAGGCCTCCTTGCCGGCTGTGGAGATCTGCTCGGAGACGTCCGTGGCGGGGATGATCTGCTCGGCAGGGGAGACGTTGTAGTTCTCCACGAACACCACGTGGATGTACTTGGACGCCACCGGATCGTTGTTCACCAGCTCCGCGATGGTGTTGATGAGCTTGATAATGCCCTTGGCGGTGACGTAGCCCGGCGCGGCCTTCGCGCCGAAAATGAAGGTGCGCTTCGGCACGTCCTGCTCGCCGTCGACGGTGATGCGGAAGTACAGATCCAGGATGTACAGCGCGTTCATCAGCTGGCGTTTGTACTCGTGGAGGCGCTTAATCTGGGTGTCGAAGATCGAGTCCGGGTCGATCTCCACGCCCTGGCGCTCCGCGATCCACTCGGCGAAGTCGCGTTTGTTGGCGGCTTTGATCTCGCGCAGGTCGTGGAGGACCTCCGGGTCGTCGATAAGCGGGCGCAGCTCCTGCAGCTTGGACAGGTCGGTGACCCACTCGTCGGAGCCCGCGAGGCGGTCCAGAAGCTCGCTTAAACGCGGGTTGCACATGCGCAGCCAGCGGCGCGGGGTCACGCCGTTGGTCTTGTTGTTGAAGCGCTCCGGGTAGAGGCCGTGCCAGAAACCGAGGGTGTCGCGTTTGATGATGTCGGTGTGCAGCGCCGCCACACCGTTGACGGAGTAGGAGGCGTAGCAGGCGATCCACGCCATGTGCACACGCCCGTCGTGGACGGGGGAGTAGTGGTGGGCGGTCTCGGCATCGATGCCGCGGGACTCCATGTCCAGGCGGTAGCGGCGGTCGATCTCTTCGACGATCTCCCAGATGCGCCAGAACAGCTGCTTGAAGATGGATTCCTCCCACGTTTCCAGCGCCTCTTGCAGCACCGTGTGGTTGGTGTAGGCGAACGTGTGGGTGGTCACCTCCCACGCTTCGTCCCAGCCCAGGCCGTGCTCGTCCATGAGCAGGCGCATGAGCTCCGGGATGCCTAGCACCGGGTGGGTGTCGTTGAGCTGGATGGAGTTGTACTTGTGGAACTCGCGCAGGTCGTCGCCGTGGGTGTCGACGTAGTCGCTGATCAGCTCCTGCAGCGAGGCGGAGCAGAAGAAGTACTGCTGGCGCACGCGCAACAGCTTGCCGGCGTAGGTGGAGTCGTTGGGGTAGAGCACGCGCGTGATGTCGTGGACGGACTCGCGCTCCAAAATCGCGTCGGCGAAGCGCTGGGAGTTGAACGCGTCGTAGTCGAACTCCGCAATCGGGGAGGCGTCCCACAGGCGCAGCGTGCCCGCGTTGTCCGTGCCGTAGCCGGTAATCGGCATGTCGTAGGGGATGGCGCGCACGTGCATGTCGTCGAAGCGCACGATGCGCTGCTCGGAGCCACGGCGGATGATGAAGGGGTAGAACGACTCCTTCCAGGCGTCCGGGTGCTCGCGCTGGAAGCCGTCTTCGAACTCCTGGCGGAACAAGCCGTAACGGTACAGCAGGCCGTAGCCGGTCAGCGGGTAGTCCTGCGTGGCGGCGGAATCCAGGAAACAGGCGGCGAGGCGGCCCAGGCCGCCGTTGCCCAGCGCGGCGTCGTGCTCGGCCTCCAGCACGTCCGAAAGCTCGAAGCCGTTGTCTTTCGCAATAGCCTCCGCCTTATCGACGAGCCCAAGGTTGGTCAGGTTATTCAGCAGCGCCCTACCCTCCAGGAACTCCGCCGAGAAGTACGCGGCGCGCCGGGACTTCTTGTAGGTGTTGCGGGTGTTCGCCCAGTTGTCTGCAAACTGCTCGACGGTGGCGGCGGACAAGCCCGTCCAGAACTTCTTCACCGTGGAGTCTTTCGGCGCGCGGCCGGAGAATGCACGGACGTGTCCTGCGACGGTCTGCTCGAATGCTGGTGTGGTGGCAGTCATGTGCCCCGAGCGTACCGGTGCGTTGGGGTGTGTGCAGGCGGGGGCTCGTGCTGGCGTGCGGTCGCGTTACTTGCCCAGATAGCTCAAAACCGCCGTCAGGCCGGCACGGGTCGCAGTAGAGATCGTCGGCTCGTATTCGGGCAGGAAAGTGGACATGTGATTGACCGGCACGTCCTCGCCCACGCGATCTTCAGCCACCGCCTTGTCCCACACTTCGTGCGGGGTGCAGCCGATGAGCCAGAAAAAGTACGGCGCGCCGAAGGCCTGGCCGATGACGGGGAAGTCCTCCGAGACGGTTTTCGGGTCGGCGGTGACAGACTCAGCACCGAAAACCTGGTCGAACTGCTCGCGCACCCGGGCGAACACGGTTTCGTCGTTGTCCAGCAGCTCGCCGTGGGCGAAGAAGCTGAGCATGGCCTGGTCCAGCGAGCCTGACGCCAAAACTTCGGCGTGGACCACGCGCTTGATGGCGGAGTACACCTTCGCCTTGACCTTATCGGAGTAGAAGCGGCAGTTCAGCACAAGTTCCGCCTCACCCGGGATGATGTTGTTCGTGGTGCCGGCGTGCATGCTAGCCACGGTGACCACGGCAAAGTCTGCCGGATCCACCTCCCGGCCCACGATGGCTTGCAGCCGCGTCATGATCATTGCGGCGGTGTAGGTCGGATCGATGGCGTTGTGCGGCATGGAGCCGTGGGCGGCGCGGCCGGGGATACGGATGCGGATGGAATCGCACGCCGCGAACTGCGGGCCGGGCTTCGACATGACCTCCCCGGCGCGGCCGGGCATGACATGCTGCCCGAAGACCACGTCGGGGGTGGGCACCTTGTCCGTCAGGCCGTTGTCGGCCATGTCTTGCGCGCCGGCACCGATTTCCTCGCCTGGCTGGAACAGTGCAATGAACGTACCCGACCAGTGCTGGCGCGTGTTGTCAAGGAAGTCGCACATGCTCAGCAGCGCGGTGGTGTGGATATCGTGCCCGCAGGCGTGCATGGTGCCAACGGTTTGGCCGTCGGTGGTTTTCACCACTTTGTGGGACGCGTACGGCGCGCCTGTCTGCTCTGCCACCGGCAGGCCGTCGAAGTCCGCGCGGTGCAGCACGGTTGGTCCATCGCCATTGCGGAATACGGCGCAGATGCCGAACTTGCCAATGGGGGCGACCACTTCGCAATCGAAGCGGGACAGCTCCATCATCAGGCGGCTGTACGTCTCCTCCTCCTGCATGGACAGCTCCGGGTTGGCGTGCAGCAGCTCGTAGAGGCGACGCTGCCACACCTCGTCGACGCGATAGGAGCGCAAAATGTCAGAGACAGTACTCACAGGACTCACAGGACTCACAGATCACCTTTCCAGGTTCGGGTTGTAGAGCAGCAGGTTCGGCGCCGGGGTGCATTCTTCTGCGATGCGCAGGGAGGCAGAGACGGTGCCGCCGCTACGCAGTGTGCGAAGCGAGGCGGTGACGCGGTCGCGCACGTCAAACGGCGACAGCGTATTCACGTAGATCTGCGTGCCGCCCTCGAAGCCGGCGAGGGTGGAGATGCGCCACTTGAGGTTGATGCGCCACGGCATGGGCACGTCTAAGTCCACGGGGCGGTAGTGCCACTCCTCGTTGGTGGCTACCTCGGCACCAGTGGCGGCGTGCGCGGCGTGCAACAGATCAGACACGCCGCGGACTTCCTCGGCCGTGTGCAGCCACGGCTCGCTAGCGCGCGACTTCGAGTACACGGTCATGGTGGGGTAGCGGTG
Source organism: Corynebacterium wankanglinii (assembly GCA_014490595.1). Taxonomy (GTDB): domain Bacteria; phylum Actinomycetota; class Actinomycetes; order Mycobacteriales; family Mycobacteriaceae; genus Corynebacterium; species Corynebacterium wankanglinii. The sequence continues at coordinate 1,593,521 of CP061031.1, read as the reverse complement.
GCCCACACCTGCGGTGAGGATCGCGTGCTCGTTCTCAGCGATGACCAGGTTTTGGTAAAAGGCGTGGTTGACACCCCAGTCGTTGTACAAGTTCACATTCTGGCGCAGCTTCGCAGTTTCGGTTTCTGCGTTGACCCCGCGCTCGTCGATAGCCACGAGCTGCTTGTGCAGGTGCTCGAACGAGGCGCCGGCGGGGGAGAGCCAGTTTTGGAACACCACCACGTAGCGCGCGTAGGTGTGCTGCTCCACCAGGTCGCGCAGCGAATCGACGGTGAACGCAATAAAGCGGAAGTGCTCCTCGGGTGTGAGCGAGCCTGAGCCAGCGATCTGGTCCGAACGTTGCGCGCCCTCGACGAAGTGGCGCCGGGCGATGATCACGTCGTGCCCGCCGCCGAAATACGCCGGCGCGTACTGCAGCAGCTCCGGCTCCGGCAGGTCCGCTTCCAGCCCAGCGGCCGTAAGGCGCGTGCGCACCGTCGCAAGCACATGCTCGCGCCCCGCCGGATCCGCCAGGTAGCGCTCCATGTGCTCACGCCGCGTGTCCGGCATCTCGTAGCCGTAGTTCTTCTGCCAGTAGTCGTAGGAGACGATCTCGAACAGGTTAGGCACCCGCCGAAATTCCGCGACCGTGGTGTCCAACTCCTCGGGCATGGCGTCGCGCAGGATCTCGTACCCCTCGCCGGTGGCCACCAGGCGCGACTTCTCCGGGGGTGTGCGAAGCTTGCGGGCCTCGCAGAAATTACAGGTATCTGCGGACGCGCCAGGCAACAGTGGCACCGGAGGGGCGCCAGCTGCGCGCAACGGACGGTTGCCGCGGCCGGGTACCGTCCACACCTCCGTCCCGGAGAACGGGTTGACCTGCTTGAGCGTCCCGTCCGCCATGGTCCGAAGCGCAACGTGGTACGAGTGCGCGGGGTTTACGGAAGGGTTGGACATGCCCGCAACCATACCGGTTAGCCTTGTGCGCATGTCTGTGATCCAATTCGATGTCCTTGTCCCGCCTGCCGCAGCCGGCGAGGTCAACGACGCGTTTCAGCGCGCGCTTGACATCCTGGTGCGCCGCGAGATGCTCTCCTCCGGCACGGTGGGGATGCAGCGGGTGCTTATCGACGACTCCGTGCGCGCCCAACTGGCAGAAACCTACGAGCGGGACCGCGGCGAATCCCCCGACGATGCCGAGGTGCACCGCTACCGCATTGAGGTGGACGGCGCTGACAGCCTCAACGGCCTGGCCATGGGCCTGTCGCGCATCCTCACCCCGAAGGCGGACCTGCCGCGCGACCCGGTGATGCTGGAAGACCAGGACCGCTTCGAAGCGCCCTCGATCTACCCCTGGACCGTGGAGGTGTTCAGGTAGGCCACCGCGATCTCCGCGCCGGCCTGGAGAAGCTGCTCGCGCACGTCCGCACGTTCGGGCAGTGTGACGGCGATGGTGCCGTCCGCGGGTTGCTCATCGAAGCGCCCTGCAGCGACCGCGAAGGCCGCGCCTGCTTCGCGGGCGAGCTCGCCCACCACGGATGCGACCTTTCCGGTGCCGGTTTGGCCGTCATAGCGGCCCTCGCCGGTGATCACGAGCGCTGCGCCGTCGACCTGTTCCGCCAAGCCGTTTGAGTCCGCGACCACTCGCGCGCCGGGCAGGATGTGCACGTGGGACGAATCGCCGTGGAGCATGCTGGACAGCCAGGTCAAGCCGATGCCCGCGCCGCCAGCCGCGCCCAGACCCGGTGTGGACGGGTCCACCTCTGTGACCTCGCACAGGCGAGCCAGGCCCCGGTCGAGGACCTCAATGTCCGCCTCCGTGGCGCCCTTCTGCGGCCCGAAGACGTGCGCTGCGCCCTCCGGGCCTGTGGCGGGAGCTGTCGTGTCCGTCAGCAGTACCCATTCCATCGCGCCGGCCGGAACGTTGACCTTGGCGGTGTCGAAGCCGGCCAAATGCTCGAGCGCGCCGCCGCCGGGGGGAAGCTGGTAGCCGGCCTGATCAAGTGGGTTGACGCCGAGGGCGACGAGGATGCCGGTACCGCCGTCGATAGTTGCTGTACCGCCAAGCCCCAGCACGACGCGCTCGGCGCCGCGGGTCTGCGCGTCCGCAATGAGCACGCCGGTGCCGTAGGTGTCGCCGGTCAACGGCACCGGGTCCGCTTCCACGGCCGGTAGGCCAGAGGCTGCGGCAACGTCGATGTAGGCGGTCTTGCTGGTGGCGTGGAATGTGTACTCCGCCTCGGTCAGTCGGCCGGCTGCGGTAGTCGTCGGCAAGCAAATGCGCTCGCCCTCGAACAGGGAAGAGGTGCCCTCGCCGCCGTCCGCCATCGGGGTGAGCACGATGTGGGCGTCGCGGATGACTGAGCGAACGCCCTCAGCGAGCCACTCCGCAGCATCCGCGGCGCTCGCGGTGGACTTGAATGAATCGGGGGCGACGACGATTTTGGGCGACGGGACTGGGTCGAGGGGATGAGCCATGGGGGAGAGTTTAGCGGGGTCTTATCTTACGGCTGAAGGTGCTGTAAAGTTCCCCGGTACGTAATTCTGCACCCTTATAGGTATCGGAGGTTTTCGCCCTGAGCACTGTTGACCAGGAAGTTGCCGGCTACTACCAGAAGCTGTTAGAGCGCAACGCGGGTGAGCCGGAGTTCCACCAGGCAGTCGCCGAAGTGCTCGAATCACTCAAGATCGTGCTGGGCAAAGACCCCCACTACGCCGACTACGGGCTGATCGAGCGCCTCTGCGAGCCGGAGCGCCAAATCATCTTCCGCGTGCCGTGGATGGACGATGACAACAACATCCGCGTCAACCGTGGTTTCCGCGTGCAGTTCAACTCCGCGCTGGGCCCCTACAAGGGCGGGCTTCGCTTCCACCCGAGTGTGAACCTCGGCATCATTAAGTTCCTCGGCTTCGAGCAGATTTTCAAAAACTCGCTGACCGGCCTGCCCATCGGCGGCGGTAAGGGCGGCTCCGATTTCGATCCCAAGGGCAAGTCTGAGGGCGAAATCATGCGCTTCTGCCAGTCGTTCATGACGGAGCTGTGGCGTCATATCGGCGAGTACCGCGACGTGCCGGCAGGCGATATCGGTGTGGGCGGCCGCGAGATCGGCTACCTGTTCGGCCAGTACCGCCGCCTGGTTAACCAGCATGAATCCGGCGTACTCACCGGCAAAGGGCTCACCTGGGGCGGTTCCTTGGTGCGCACGGAGGCCACCGGCTTCGGCACGGTGTACTTCACCGACGAGATGATGAAGGCCAACGGCGATTCCCTCGACGGCGCGCAGGTGATCGTCTCCGGCTCCGGCAACGTGGCCATCTACGCCATCAAGAAGGCTCAGGAGCTCGGCGCGACCGTGGTGGGCTTCTCCGATTCCTCCGGTTGGGTAGAAACACCTCACGGGGTGGATGTGGAGCTGCTGCGCGAGGTGAAGGAGCAGCGCCGTGGTCGCGTCTCGGAGTATGCGGAGGAGGCCTCTGGGGCAACGTTCCACTCCGACGGCTCCATCTGGGACCTCAAGGCGGACGTTGCGCTGCCTTGCGCAACCCAGAACGAGCTAAACGGCGACCACGCCCGCGCACTCGTGGACAATGGCGTGCGCTACGTTGCCGAAGGTGCGAACATGCCGTCTACGGCGGAGGCGATCGAGGTTTTCCGGGAGCGCAACATCGGCTTCGGCCCGGGCAAGGCCGCAAACGCCGGCGGCGTGGCAACCTCGGCGCTGGAAATGCAGCAGAACGCATCGCGCGACTCGTGGTCCTTCGACTACACGGACGACCGGCTGCACAAGATCATGTCCAACATCTTCACGGTGACCAAGAACACCGCCGAGGAGTACGACCGGGCGGGTGACTACGTCATCGGCGCGAACATCGCCGGCTTTAAAAAGGTGGCCGACGCGATGCTCGCGCAGGGCGTGATCTAACTGCGTAGCGGGTACGCTGGGGCACCATGTACCGCGTTTTCGAAGCCCTGGATGAGTTAGTTCAGACGATGGAGCAGGCCTACGGCGTGCCCATGACCTCCAATTGCATGGTTCCCCGCAACGAGATGCTCGGGCTTCTCGACGACCTCCGGAACGCCCTGCCCGTCGACCTGGACGACGCGCAGGACGTGCTGGACAAGCAGGACGAGATCTTGCGCGGGGCGCAGGACCGCGCCGACATGCTGGTCGGCGACGCGGAGGAGGATGCGCGCCGCATTGTCAGCGACGCGCACTCCGAATCCGAGTCCATGCTTTCGGACGCGCAGGCTCGCGCCACCGCGATGGTCACCGACGCGGAGGAAGAGTCCAACATGATGGTCACTCAGGCGCAGAACGTGGCTGAGATGACCGTAAACAACGCCCAGCGTGAGGCGGACAACATCGTGGAATCCGGTAACCAGGAGTACCAGCGCTCCGTGGACAAGGGTTTGGCGGAGCAGGAGCGATTGATTTCGGAGTCCGAGGTCATCCGTCGCGCGGATGAGGAGGCGCACCGTCTGGTCGATGAGGCGACCGCGGAATCGAACCGCCTGCGTGCAGAGTGCGACGATTACGTCGATTCGAAGCTCGCGGAGTTTGAAGACGGCCTGCGTTCTGTGTTGCAGACCGTGTCTTCGGACCGCAGTGCGCTTCGTCGCGGCGCTGGGGCATCGGGCGCTGGCGCAAACTCGCGGGTCCGCCGCACCGAGCGTCCTGTCCACGCGGACCGTGGTGAGCGGGCCGGGTACTCGGAGCGTTCCGGCGGCTACGGCGAGGAGTATTAAACGGGGTAGTCTGTGGGCGCTATGGCTACCAATCCTTTCGTATTTGATGTCACCGATGTGCTGGGCGGGGACGGCACTGCCGAGACCGTGACACAGACGGGTCCCTCCCCGTCACGCATTGGCCCCGAGATGATCGCCATCCCTGAAGGCCGGGAGGTGACGGTCGAGGCTACGTTAATCCCCCTCGGCTCCGGCGTGATGGTGGACGCTACGGCGACCGCCACGCTGGAAGGCCAGTGCGTCCGCTGCCTCAAGGAGCTCACCCCGACTGAGTCTGTGCGCATTTCAGAGGTGTTTGCCGCAGCGGACGATTTCGTCACCGGTGATGAGGAAACTGAAGATGACCGGGGTTCCGGCGACGAGATTCGTCGAGTGGTGGACAACGCCGTCGACTTGGAGCAGGCGTTCGTGGACGAGGCGGGGCTGAATTGGCCTTTCAATCCCACGTGCCAGCCAGAGTGCGAGGGTGATACCGATGTTCCGGCGCCGGACGCAGTCGAAGGCGAGGAGAACAACCTGGTTGACCCCCGCTGGGCCGGCCTGGAGAAGTTCCTGTGAGCCGCTCCCGCAAGAACAAAGTCAACGCGGAGGAGCTGTGGGAGCAGACGTTTAGCGCGGTCGACCACGCGCCGCTGCTTGGGCGCCTCGGGGTCGACATTGAACGCGACGGCCTGAAACTCGCGCTGACCCACCGGTCATTTGCCAACGAGCACGGCCACCTTCCCAACAACGAGCGGCTGGAGTTCGTTGGTGACGCGGTGCTCGGTCTCTCTGTGGCGACCAAGCTGTTTGAGCTCTACCCATCCAGGCCAGAATCGGACCTTTCACCGATGCGCGCCAGCATCGTCTCGCGTTACGGTCTGGCGGATATCGCCCGAGAGATCGACTTGGGCAGACACGTGCTCATCGGCAAGGGAGAAGAGCTCACTGGTGGCCGGGATAAAGAGTCCATCCTCGCGGACACAACCGAGGCCCTCCTCGGCGCGATCTACCTGCAGCATGGGTTCGAAACTGCCCGGGACGTGATTCTCAAGCTTTTCGACGAAAAGCTGCGCACCGCTACCGTGAGCAAGAAGCACCACGACTGGAAAACTGACCTGCAGGTGCGGCTAGCGGAGCTCAAACTGCCGGTGGCCGAGTATGTCTCCGAGGCGGAAGGGCCCGAGCACAACCAGACGTTTACCGCACAGGCCCTGGTGGCTGGGGTCTCCCGCGGCACGGGCATCGGCCCAAATAAAAAGCTGGCTGAGCAGGAGGCGGCGCACCAGGCGGTGCTCTACCTGCGCGACCACGCTGCGGAGGCCGTACGCGGCAATGCCTGAGCTGCCCGAGGTTGAGGTGGTGCGCCGCGGACTGGACACCCACGTTGTCGGCCGCACTTTCGGCGCTGTCGCGGTCTTGCATCCCCGCGCCGCCCGCGGCAACACTGTGGATCTGGAAGCGACTTTGCCGGGGCTGACGGTTACCGGCACGGCCGCCGAGGCAAATACATGTGGTTCACGCTCAGCGACGGCAATGCGCTACTGATCCACCTCCGCATGAGCGGGCAAATGCTCGTGGCTGAGCATGGGGAGGTGACGTCGCCGCACCTGCGCATCCGCGCAGATATGGGGGACGTGGAGCTGGATTTCGTGGACCAGCGCACCTTCGGGTTCTGGCAGTACACGCAGCTCATCGACGGCGTTCCGCAACCCGCCATGCACATCGCCCCGGACCCGTTCGAGTCCGACTTTGACGTGCGCGAAACGGCGCGTGCGATGCGTCGGCGCAGGTCGCCGTTGAAAAGTGTGCTGCTCAACCAGGAAGTGGTCAGCGGCATCGGCTCCATCTACGCCGACGAAGCGATGTGGGCGGCGCGCCTCAAACCCTGGCGCAGTGCGAAGACGATGCGGCAGCGCGACGCTGAAGCCGTCCTCGACGCCTCGCGCGAGGTGATGGCCCGCTCGCTGGAGCAGGGCGGTACGAGCTTCGACGCGTTGTACGTGAACGTCAACGGCGCCTCCGGATACTTCTCGCGCTCGCTCAATGCCTACGGACAGGCCGGCAAGCCCTGCGCCCGATGCGGCAGCCCAATTAAACGGGTGGTGGTGGGTGGGCGCTCTAGCTACTTCTGTCCCACCTGCCAGGTGCTGTAGGGCTCGAGTACGGTTGATCGACATGGTTGATCTGTCAGCATTTAAAGACGCCATGAGCCAGCTGGCTGCGGCGGTGGCGATTGTGACCACCGGCTCCGAGTCCGAGCCGCATGGCACCACCGTCAGCGCGTTTATGTCCCTGTCGCTGAACCCCCCGATGGTGTTGGTGTCCCTCGACGGGAAGTCGTCGTTGCTGGCGTTGCTGGCCGAAGGTTCGTCGATAGGCATCAACGTGCTATCCACGGAGCAGGACGTGCTCGCGCGGCGCTTCGCCGACAAATCTGTGGACCGATTTGCGGGCGTGGAATGGTTGATGAAGGACGGCGCGCCGCAGCTGGCAGGGGACCACACCTGGGTCGCGGGCACCGTCTCGCGAATCATCGCCGCGGGCGACCACTTTCTCGTGCTCGTGGACGTGGAGGCGGCGGAGGTGAATTCCAACTGCCCGCTGTTGTACTGGCAGCGCGAGTTCGGCACCCACGGCACCATCAAGCCCGGTGAGGTGCGCACGCAACCTGTGGAGGGGTAGCTCAAAGTGCGCCCGTTGTGTGATCCCGACAACCCGGCGATACACTGCCCGCCATGGATGAAGCCACTTCTTTCGTCGAGGACTCCCTGAACGGCGTGATCTGGAACCTCGTGCCTTGGTTCCTTATCGCCGCAGGCGTGTACTTCGGCTTCCGCACATTGTTCGTTCAAATCCGCCTGATCCCGGAGATGCTCAAGGCGGTAGCCGAGACGCCGAAGGGCAAGGACCGCGAGGGCCGAGACCTCGACGAGGAGTATGGCGGCGTTTCAGCGTTCAAGGCGTTCACGATCTCAGCCGCCTCGCGCGTCGGTACCGGAAACATCGCCGGCGTGGCGCTAGCGATCTCCATTGGCGGGCCCGGTGCAGTGTTCTGGATGTGGCTGCTCGCACTTCTCGGCGGTGCGACCGCGTTCGTGGAGTCCACCCTGGCACAGCTGTGGAAGACCAAGGACGCTGACGGCAATTACCACGGCGGGCCCGCGTACTACATGACTCGCGGGCTGGGGTGGAAGCCCCTCGCCGTGCTGTTTTCCGCCTTCCTAGCGCTGACCTATGGCTTCGTGTACAACGCCATCCAAACCAACTCCATCACCGCGGCCATTGAGACATCCGTGGGGAACGACTCTGTTGTTGTGAAGGCGATCGTCGCGGGTGTGCTGGCGACCCTCACCGCACTGGTCATCTTCGGCGGCGTGACCCGCATCGCTTCCTGGACACAGGTCATCGTGCCGTTCATGGCTGGCATCTACATCATTATGGGCGTCGTGGTTCTGGTAGTGAACTGGCGCGAGATCCCCGGCATGTTCGAGCTGATTGTCGGCCACGCCTTGGGGCTGAAAGAAGTTGCCGGCGCTGGAGTGTGGCTCGCCTTCACCCAGGGCATGCGCCGCGGTTTGTTCTCCAACGAGGCCGGCATGGGCTCCGCGCCGAACGCCGCCGCCTCCGCGACGGTGTCCCACCCGGTGAAGCAGGGCTTGGTGCAGACGCTCGGCGTCTACTTCGACACCCTGCTGGTGTGCACCATCACCGCGTTCATCGTGCTGCTCGGCCCGGCCGTGTCCTACGGCCTAGGCGACGTCCAAGGTGTGTCGCTCACCCAATCTGCGCTGGCAGATTCTCTCGGCGACTGGAGCGCTCATGCCATCACATTTATCCTGTTCTTCCTGGCGTTTTCGTCCGTGATCGGCAACTACTACCTCGCGCAGACGAACCTGGAATACCTCACCGAGTCCAAGACGGCGCTGAACGTGTTCCGCTTCATCGTCATCGGCTTCGTCATCTTCGGCGCGTTCGGGTCGGTCCCGCTTGTGTGGGCGCTCGGCGACACGATGGCTGGCTTGCTGGCCATCTTCAACATCGTCGCGATCATCCCGCTCGGCGGCGTGGCGCTGAAGCTGCTGAAGAACTTCAACGAGCAGCGCCGTCAAGGGGTCGATCCGGTGTTCAACCGGGACATGCTCCCGGAGATCAAGAACGTGGAGTACTGGGACGGCTCCGACCCGGTCACCCGCCGCAGTTCGGAGGACCGCATTGAGATCGGCCAGGACAGTAGTGCGGGCTAATCGGCGCTACCCTTGGGCGGCATGACAAACACACGCATGACAGCTCACGTCCGCGGCCACGTTCAAGGCGTTGGCTTTCGGTGGTGGACCCGCTCCCGCGCCCTCGAGCTGGGGCTTACCGGCTACGCCAAGAACCTCAGCGACGGTCGCGTTGAGGTGGTTGCGGAGGGGGCCGAAGGTGACGTCGCAAAGCTGAAAAAGCTCCTCGAAGAACAGCCCACTACCGCGGGTCGGCCCGGTAACGTCGAGCACGTGCAAGCACAGTTCTCAGAGCCGAAAGGCGCGGAAGGGTTTGAGGAGCGATGATAAAGCCAATCGCGGCAACCGCTGTAGCAGTGGCCGCTTTCGCAGCGGTCCCGGCACCTGCGCAGGCGCAGGACTTATCTTCAAGTTTCGCGTCCATGAGCAGCCTGCCCACCCGCCAGTACGATCCCGGACTGCCGTGGGACGTGGCAGAAGCGTCGCGCGCGAAAACCTACCGCAACATCAGCTTCTATCGCATCCAGAACGGCCGCCTGCCGTGGTTGCGAAGCGGCCAATTAGACGCGCAGGCGCAGGCGTGGGCGGAAGAGCTCAGCCGCACACACAGCTTCCGGCACTCGGGAGCGAACCTGTACGAGAACATCGCGTTCAGCTCGCATAGCCCGGAGGCGGCGTTTGAGCAGTGGCGCACCTCGCCGGGGCACAGGAAAACATGCGCTCCAACGCGCGTGCGGTGGGTATTGGTGCGGCGCACGGCTACGTCGACGGCCGCGGGTGGGGCTTTATCGTGGTCATGCAGGCGCGCTAGCAAACGCGCGGTAACATCCACAAAATGCACCTGAAATCGCTGACGCTCAAGGGATTCAAGTCCTTCGCGTCGGCGACCACGATGAAGTTCGAGCCCGGCATCTGTGCCGTGGTGGGGCCGAACGGCTCGGGGAAGTCCAACGTTGTGGACGCGCTCGCGTGGGTGATGGGGGAGCAGGGTGCGAAAAACCTGCGCGGCGGAAAGATGGAGGACGTCATTTTCGCGGGCGCCGGCGGGCGTAAGCCGCTCGGGCGCGCGGAAGTTACGCTGACCTTCGACAACACGGACAAGCGCCTGCCCATCGACTACACAGATGTGGCCATCACCCGTCGCATGTTCCGCGATGGCGCGAGCGAGTACGAGATCAACGGCTCGAAGGCGCGCCTGATGGATATCCAGGAGTTGTTGAGCGACTCCGGTATTGGCCGAGAGATGCACATCATCGTCGGCCAGGGCAAGCTCTCGGAGATCCTGGATTCGCGCCCCGAGGAGCGCCGCGCGTTTATCGAAGAAGCTGCCGGTGTGCTCAAGCACCGCCGCCGCAAGGAGAAGGCACAGCGCAAGCTCACCGGCATGCAGGCGAACCTGGACCGCCTCACGGACCTCACCGAGGAGCTGGGCAAACAGCTCAAACCGCTGGCGCGCCAGGCCGAGGCCGCGAAGCGGGGCGCCGCGGTGCAGGCGGAGCTTCGCGACGCCAAACTGAAGCTCGCCGGCGACCAGGTGGTGCACCTGCGCGCCAAATACGCCGATGCGGAGCGCGCGGCCGAGATGCTGGCGGAGCAGGTGGAAACCGTCACGGCCACACTAGAGACGGCAGTAGAAGAACAGGAAAGCGTCGAGGCCCGCCAGCAGGAGCTGCAGCCGCAGGCGCAGCAGGCGCAGGAGCTCTGGTTCGCGCTTTCCACACTCGCGGAACGCGTGAGCGCCACGCAGCGCATCGCGTCCGAGCGCGCCCGCAGCTCCAACGCGGTCGCGCCGTATTCCGGCCAGGACCCCGAAGAGCTCGAGGCGAGGGCGCAGCTTGCGGACGAGCGCTACGCCGAAGCCCTCGACGCGGCCGAGGAAGCTGCCGAGCAGCTGGAAACCATCCGTGAGGAGGTGGCCGAGCGCCAGGAGGCCTTCGACGCCGCCGAGCGCGAGCACATGGCCCAGGTGCGCGCAATCGCGGACCGCCGTGAGGGTGTGGTGCGCCTGATCGCGCAGGAGGAATCCCAGGCGGCGGCGGTACAGGCGGCCGAGGAGGAGGTCCGCCGTTTCGAGGAAACGCTGGCAGAAACGAAGCAACGGGCCCGTCAAGCCGACGCGGAGGTCGCGGAAGTGGAGGAGCGCATTGCGGGCTTTGAGGCGGAGCGTGCGCCTCTCGACGACGCGTTCGCCCGCGCCCACACCGAATCGGATGCCGCGGATAAGCGTCTAGACCAGCTGCGCGCACAGCAGCGCGAGCACGAGCGCGCAGTGGCGACGCTGCAGTCGCGTATCGACACGCTCGCGGAGCAGGCTCCGAAGCGGTCGGCGGTGGACGTGCTCACAGGGTTTACAGCGCTAGCGGGCTTAGTCACCGTGGAGTCCGGGCTGGACCGCGCGCTCGCGGCCGCGCTCGGGGAGCACGCGGAGGCGCTCGCCGGAGAAGTGTCCGAGGACGCGGTGGGTGCGCTGGAGGCAGCCGCGCGCACCGTGGTGGTGGACACGCAGGGCGGTTCGTCCTGGCGCTTGGACACCGACGGAGAGGTGGACTGGCTGCTGGACCACGTCAGCCTGGACGCTGAGGTGGTGGGCCCGGTGACGCGCCTGCTCGCGGACGTGGTGCTGGCCAACGATCTTGCAGCGGCCGCGCGGCGGTTGAGCAAGACCCGCGACTGCGTGCCGTGACGAAAAACGGCGTGTTGGTGGGCGAGGGCTGGGTCGCCGCCGGCACGGGGCAGACCTCCACTGTGGAGGTTTCCGCCCGCATCGAGGTGGCGAAAGCCGAACTCGCCGAAGCACAGCAGCTGCTCGACGAGCTCGCCGGCACGCTCGAAGGCGCGACCGTGGCAGCGGACGAGGCCCGGGTGAGCGCCGCGTCCGCCAAGGCTGCGCTACGCGAGCACGACACTGAGGTCGAGTCTTGGCGGCGCGACCGCACCCGCCTGGTCAAGCAGGCTGAGGCGAACACGACCGAGCACGAGCGTGCGGCCGCCCGCGCGACGGAGGCGGACGCGCGCCTGGCTCAGCGCCGTGCCGAGCTGGAGGAGACGCGCGACCGCCTCACCCGCGTGGACACTGACGTGGCGGCCTCGCCGGAAGAGCCCTCCACCGAGCAGCGCGACCAGGCCCGAAGCGCGCTCAACCACGCCAAGTCGTTGGAGATGGAGGCCACGCTTGCCTCGCGCACTGCACAGCAGCGCGCCGAGGCAGAGGCCGGCAAAGGCGACGCGCTGCGCAGGCAGGCTGAGCAGGAGCGGCTGGCGAAGGCCCGGCACGAGGCGGCGGTGGCGCGGCGTAGGGCGGAAGGTGAGCTAGCTCGCGCCGTCGAGAAGCATGCGCGCGACCTGGCCGCCCGCATCGACGACGCGCTCGCCCGTGCGACCGCGCAGCGCGACGACCTGAACGCTCAGGTAAACAGTCTTCAGAGCAAGGTGCAGCAGGCCCGCCAACAGGTCAACGCCACGCGTCAGCAGCTCGCCAGGCTCACCGACAGCGCCCACCAGTCAGACATCGCGCGCTCGCAGGCGCAGGTGCGTATCGACGAGGCGGAGGCAAACATCACCTCCTCCCTCGGCATCGCCGTGTCCGACCTGCTTGCCGGGTACACCCCCGGCGAGGACTTCGACCGCGAAGCGGAACAGGCCCGCCTGAAGCAAGCCGAGAAGGATCTCCGAGCACTGGGCAAGGTCAACCCATTGGCGCTGGAGGAGTTCAAGGCGCTGGAGGAGCGCTACACCTTCCTCAGCACCCAGCTCGATGACGTTATCCAGGCGCGCAAGGACCTCACCGGCGTGATCGAGGATGTGGACGCGCAGATCCTGCAGCTGTTCACCGACGCCTGGGCGGACGTTGAGGCCGAGTTCCCCCGCGTGTTTCAGACACTGTTCCCGGGCGGCGAGGCCCGCCTGTTGCTCACCGAGCCGGACGACATGCTCGCTACCGGCATCGAGATCGAGGCGCGCCCGCCGGGCAAGCGAGTCAAGCGTCTGTCCTTGCTTTCCGGCGGCGAGAAGTCCCTCACTGCGCTGGCTTTCTTGGTGGCCATCTTCCGCGCGCGCCCCAGCCCGTTCTACGTGCTGGACGAGGTGGAGGCAGCGCTTGACGACGTCAACCTTCGGCGTCTCATCGCCCTGCTGGAGGAGCTGCGGCAGGACTCCCAGCTCATTGTGATCACCCACCAGAAACCGACGATGGACGTAGCCAACGTGCTCTACGGCGTGACCATGCGCGGGGGGACGGGGTAACGCGGGTGCTGTCGCAGCGCATGCAACCTGCGGGGGCGGCTCCCGCCGAGTAGTATCGTCCGAAAGTTGGAGAAAGGATGGAAATGTCAGCTTTACGTACTGCCGGGGTTATCGGTGTTGTTGCGTTGACGTTCTTTGCGGGAGGATGCTCCGCTACAACGAATCTCGACGGCACCTACACCAAAGTGGAGTCAGCCGGTGGGGAGAACCTGACCAGCACTCTCACCATCGACGGCGGAGATTGCACGCTCCACCACGCTGCCGAGCCTGGGAGCGTAGAGCGCGACGAGACGTGCACCGTCGATGGCGATCACATCGTGTTTACCGAGGGCGGCGAAGAAGCACGGTTGCCGGTGGCCAAGACTGACGACGGGGATGTGAGGATCGGTCTCGGTGACGGGGAGCTCTACCAACGGAGCCACTAGAGCTTTCCTGGTGCCCGCTCCCGCGTGATGTCGACGGGGCTGGCACACTGGAGCCCATGGATCTCAATGCCTTAGTAAATAGCACTGCATTTTGGATCGTCCTTGCAGTCGTTGTCATCGCGCTGATCCTCATCGGCATTGTCGCGGCCGGGAAGAAGCGCAAGGAATCGAAGACCATCTCCTTTGAAAAGGTGGAGGAGCCCAAGGAGCTCACCCAACAGGAGAAGTCGGGCAACTACCAGGCGAAGGGCGGCTTCAACTTCGCGCAGGCCGACGCGCAGCCCAAGCAGCCGGAGCCGATCCGCCGTGAGAAGGCGGCGCCGCAGCCCGAGGCCGCGGCTGCTTTTGTTCCACAAGAGCAGGACGGCGAGCAAAGCGTCATCGAGCGAGCAATTTCGCGTGACGACGAGCCGCAGGTCCCCACCGAGATCTCCCAACCGGCGCAGGAAGAGCCTGCCGCTGAGCAACCGGCGGTGCCGGCGGACGAACCGGTGGAGCAGGCTGACGAACCGGTGGAGCCGGAGCGTCCCGCCGAGCAGCAACCGGTTGCGGGTGTCCCGGCGGAGCGCGTCGATAAGCAAACGGCTCCTGACAATGGCGCCGTCGAAGAGGAGCTGCGAGTCCAGGAGGAAGAGCTCCCGGTTGCGGAGGACGTCGTCACGGAACCTGACCCGGTCGAGCCGGAGGCCACTTCAGAGGCTGCCTCCCGGGAAGAGGCCGAGGAGGCCGCCGCAGCGGCAGCGGCTGCGCAAACCGGTGCCGATGAAGCCCGCCAGGAGGGTGCTGAGGTTTCCGACGATGCCGTCGTGGTTGAGGCGCCTGCCGACGAGCCGCTGGATGACATCGCTCCGGCAGCGGGCCGCATGGGCAAGCTGCGTGGCCGCCTGTCGCGCTCCCAGAACGCCATCGGCCAGGGCCTGTTGGGCATCCTGACCGCCGGCGACCTGGACGAGGACGCATGGGAGGAGATCGAGGATACGCTCATCATGGCGGACCTCGGTGCGGAGCTGACCATGAAGGTCACCGACTCCCTGCGCGAGAAGATCGCTGAGCGCGGCGTGGAGACCGAGGAGCAGGCACGCGCTATGCTGCGCGAGACGCTCATCGAGGCCGCCCGCCCGGACCTGGACCGCTCTATCAAGGCCATGCCGAACGACGGTAAGCCGGCCGTGATCCTGGTCGTCGGCGTGAACGGCACGGGCAAGACCACCACCACCGGCAAGCTCGCGCGCGTGCTGGTGTCCATGGGCCACTCCGTGGTCCTCGGCGCCGCCGACACCTTCCGCGCCGCGGCCGCCGACCAGCTGGAAACCTGGGGCAAGCGCGTCGGCGCGTCCACCGTGCGCGGCAAGGAGGGTGCGGACCCGGCGTCGGTGGCCTTCGACGCCGTGGCCACCGGTGTCGCTGAGGGTGCGGACGTCGTGCTCGTGGACACCGCCGGGCGACTGCACACCTCCACCGGTCTCATGGACCAGCTGGGCAAAGTCAAGCGTGTGGTGGAGAAGAAGAGCAACGTCGACGAGGTGCTGCTGGTGCTCGACGCCACCGTGGGCCAAAACGGCATCATGCAGGCGCGTGTGTTCCGCGAGGTGGTGGACATCACCGGCGTGGTGCTGACCAAGCTGGACGGCACCGCCAAGGGCGGCATCGTCTTCCAGGTGCAAGAGGAGCTGGGCGTGCCGGTCAAACTCGTCGGCCTGGGCGAGGGGGCCGACGATCTCGCGCCGTTTGAGGTGGAAAGCTTCGTCGACGCGTTGCTTGGCTAGGCGCTCGCTCGACCACGGCCCTGCGCCCCGTGATGTGCTAGCCACCCGGGGCGCGCGCTAGTCTTGTGGGGATATTTTTCCGCTAGCAGCGCAAGGGAGCGTGCACACCGTGTTCGAGTCACTGTCCGACCGGCTTCAATCAGCCCTCGGCGGCTTGCGAGGCAAGGGCAAGCTCACTGAGGAAGACATCAACGCCACAGCGCGCGAGATCCGGCTCGCGCTGCTTGAGGCGGACGTGTCTTTGACGGTCGTGCGTGCGTTTATCAAGCGCGTCAAGGAGCGTGCCCTCGGCGCGGACGTCTCCGCGGCATTGAACCCTGCGCAGCAGGTGATCAAGATCGTCGACGAGGAGCTGACCAACATCCTCGGCGGCGAAACGCGCCGGCTGAACATGGCGAAGAACCCGCCGACGGTGATCATGCTCGCCGGTTTGCAGGGCGCCGGTAAGACGACCTTGGCCGGCAAGCTGGCCAAGCACCTGGCCAAGCAGGGTCACACCCCGATGCTGGTGGCGTGTGACCTGCAGCGCCCAGGCGCTGTGCAACAGCTGCAGATCGTCGGCGAACGCGCTGGCGTGCCCACATTCGCGCCGGATCCGGGTACCTCGCTGGATTCCTTCGAGCACGAGATGGGCACCTCCCACGGTGATCCGGTCGCGGTAGCGCAGCAAGGCATCGAGTACGCCAAGCAACAAAAGAACGATGTGGTGATCATCGATACCGCGGGTCGCCTCGGCATCGACGAGACGCTGATGACCCAGGCGCGAAACATCCGCGACGCGGTCAATCCCGATGAAGTCCTCTTCGTCATCGACGCCATGATCGGCCAGGACGCGGTGAAGACCGCCGAGGCTTTCGCCGAGGGCGTGGACTTCACGAGCGTGGTGCTGACCAAGCTCGACGGCGACGCCCGCGGCGGTGCGGCCCTGTCCATCCGGGAGGTCACCGGCAAGCCGATTCTGTTCGCCTCCACAGGTGAGAAACTCGAGGACTTCGACGTCTTCCACCCGGAGCGCATGTCCAGCCGCATCCTTGGCATGGGCGATTTGCTGTCCCTGATTGAACAGGCGGAGCAGACGTACAACGAGCAGGACGCTGAAGCCGCCGCGAACAAGCTCGCATCGGGGGAGCTCACGCTCGAGGACTTCCTGGACCAGCTGCTGATGATCCGCCGCATGGGGCCCATCGGCAACCTGCTCAAGATGATGCCGGGTGGCAAGGCCATGAACGAGATGGCCGACATGGTGGACGAGAAGCAGCTCGACCGCATCCAGGCCATCATCCGTGGCATGACCCCGGAGGAGCGCAAGGACCCGAAGATCCTCAACGCTTCCCGGCGCAAGCGCATCGCCAACGGTTCCGGTGTGAAGGTCTCCGACGTCAACCAATTGGTGGACCGCTTCTTCGAAGCGAAGAAGATGATGGGCCAGATGGCCAGCCAGTTCGGTCTGCCGGGCATGCCGGGTATGGGCGGGCGCTCTGCCACCAAGAAAAAGCCGAAGGGGCGGAAGGGTAAAAACGGCAAGCGCAAGCCGCCGAAGCGCGGAGGGGGTATGCCGGGCATGCCCAAGATGCCTGAGATGCCGGGCATGCCGGGTATGCCCGGCGGGATGCCGGACCCGAAGGAGCTGGAGAAGCTGCAGGAGCAACTGCCGGCAGGAATGCAGGGCATGGATCTGAATAACCTCGACTTCAATGAGGCGATGAAGCGCATGCAGAAGGGTAAGTTCTTCTAACCGCTCACCAAACCCCGAGAACGCCCGCACATTCGGCGCATTCTCGGGGTTTGCTTCTCGGGGTCTGTGCCCGGGATCTACGCCCTGGATGGGGGTTGCACCCCGGGTGGCGTGAACGGCTGGGTTTAGGGGGTGGCCGGAGGTGCGTCGATAAGCGAAAGCTCCGCGAAGATGGGGGAGAGCTGCTCCCAGAGCAGGGGCGCGAGCGATTCAGCGTACGCGTTGGAGATGTGGTTCTGGTCGCGGTAGATGTACACGTTGCCGATCTGCGGCGGGCAGATGCCGTCGACGCAGTACCACCCGGAGGTGTCGATGCTCCACTGGGCGAAGCTGCCGTCGAGGAACACCGCAGCCGGGTCCTCCGGCGCGTAGACCATGTCCGCGGCCATGGAGCAGGCGTACTCCGGGTAGCCGGAGACAATGCACAGGTTGGGGTCCATCGGATCGCCGTCTGGGTTGAACATCCACGGGTTGTCGCGCAGCCCCACAAACGGAATGCCCAGCTCCGCGAGGCGCTGCCAGAGATTGGCGTACGCGTCCGGCACGTAATCGGCGGAGACGAGGCCGCCGCCGGCATGGCCAGCCGGGCGGGTGGAGGTGGAGATGACCATGGCGGGTGCGAGGTTGAGGATCTCCTGCAGCGCGTTCTCGCCCCACTCGGCGCACTCGGGAGAGACGATCTCGTTGGCCGGGTCCTCAGGGCCGCCGACCACAAGCGGGCACTCCTGACGCACGAACGTGGCAACCTTGAATCCGTGTTCCTTGCCTAGGGCGTCTAAGGGAACGATGAACGGCTCGATGTGGGAGCCGCCGGCGAGTACGACGGTGGTCTCTGCCTCCAGGTCGCCGTAGACGCAGTCCGGGCGTGGCATTTCCTCCGGGCCTTCGGGGAGGAAGATCATGCAGCCTTCCTCGCCGATCGGGGGGAATACACCGGCGATGAGCTGGGGGTTTGGGCGAGCCTCCACGTCCGGCACCGCTGCGCCTTGCAGTGCGCGGGCTCCCGGGTACGTCACAGGGTCGAGCGGTTTTTCGGCGGTATCCACCCGGTGGTCCCAGTACGGTTGCAGGGCCAGGGCGGCAACAAAGAGAACGCCGGTTACAATTCCGCCCACTGCGCGCGCCGCACCCGGCACCGTGCGAAGGGACGTGCGGGCGGCCGCGACGGGATCGTCGTCCCCACGCGGACGGGGGCGGTGCTGGCGAAGCGGATCTTCCACTAGCGTGTGCGTCACGTGCGCGAGGCACAGCGAGACCACGATGACAAGGGCTCCCAGCCATGCCGGCGGTGTGTCGTAGCCGCCGAGGACGGTGACAATGATCAGCAGCGGCCAGTGCCACAGGTACAGCGAGTAGGCGACGTTTCCCAGCCAGGTCATGGGCGAAGACGCGAGCACGGCGGAGACGGGGTTCGAGTTGCCGGACAGAATTACCAGCGCAGCGCCGGTGAGGGGGATCAGGGCCACGGGGCCGGGGAACGCCAGCGAAGTGGGCACGATCAGCCCTGTGACGGCGATGAGGACCACGCCCAGCAGCGCGGTGAGCCACGCGGTGGCTTCGGGCAAAAACCGGTGCGCAGGCACGAACGCCAGCAGGGCGCCCAGAGACAGTTCCCATGCGCGGGAGAACGTGGAGTAGTAGTTCTCACCAGTTCCTTCGAGCCCGAAACGGGATGCCCAGGCGAAGGAGACGACAGTGATCACGGCCAAAACACCGATCGCGGCGCGGCGTGCGTGCACCGGGTTGGCGCGGAGCTTCACCACAGCGATAGCGATCAGCCAGCCCATCGCAATGCCAAACAGGTAAAACTGCCCCTGCACCGACATGGACCATAGGTGTTGCAACGGGGAGGTCTCTTGGCTCGCGGCGGCGTAGTCCGCGTTCTGGGCGACCAGCTCCCAGTTTTGGTAGTACAGCATGGATGCGGTGACTTGGCGGGACAGCTCCACGCTCATGAGTTCGGGTGCTACTGCCAGCACGAGCCCGATAACGGCCACAACCACCAGTGCCAGCGCGGGCACCAGTCTGCGGATCGTGCGCCACAGGGGCCACCACGGGTTCAGATTCGGGTTGGGGCGTAATGCGTAACGCAGTTGCCCGCCCAGGAAGAAGTAGCCGGACAGCAGCAGGAAGACATCCACGCCGCCGGAGACGCGACCGACGAACACGTGGAAGATGACCACGAGGGCGATGGCAAAGCCTCGCAGGCCGTCCAAGTCAACCCTGTAGGCGGTTGAACCCTTCGTCGGCTGCGACGTGTGTCCCGCTGTCGTAGTCAACCGCTTCTCCAACCCGTCTCAATCGTGATGCTGTGATCCTCTAACGTCACAAGCGATTGAAGACATTACAACTCGATCCGCATTGCGCCGAACCGGCAACCCCACCGGTTTTGGCGTCGTAGTGGGTTCCGCGTAGACTCCCTTGGGTTGCCCGGCGCTTTGGCGTCAGGCACGACAAGTCCATAACTGCGTACGCGCCGGAACCGTCTGCACTCCACGAGGTCGCACCTCGACGGGGAGGTCGCCCGGCCAGGCACGCGCAGGGTAAATAAGAAGGGTTGAACCGGCTCGTCGGCAAGCGGCGAGTGTCTGCACTGCCCAGTGACCTACAAGGAAGTACATCATGGCTGTAAAGATCAAGCTGCAGCGCGTTGGTAAGATCCGCAACGCCCAGTACCGCGTTGTTGTCGCTGACGCCCGCACCCGTCGTGACGGCGCCGTCATCGAGAACATCGGCATCTACCACCCGAAGGAAGAGCCGTCGCTCATCCGCATCGACTCCGAGCGCGCACAGTACTGGCTGGGCGTCGGCGCGCAGCCGACCGAGCCGGTGCTCGCACTGCTCAAGGTGACCGGCGACTGGCAGAAGCACAAGGGCCTCGACGGCGCTGAGGGCAGCCTGAAGGTGGCCGAGGAGAAGCCGTCCAAGCTCGACCTGTTCAACCAGGCGCTCGAGGAGGCTAAGAACGGCCCGACCGCCGAGGCCATCACCGAGAAGCGCAAGAAGGCCAAGGAAGAGGCTGAGGCGAAGGAGGCTGCCGAGGCCGCCGCCGCTGCAGAGGCTGAGGCCGCTGAGGCTGAAGGCGAGTCCGCTGAGGCTTCCGAGGACGCTCCGGCTGAGGAAAACTAAGCGCTTCCCGCTTTTCGACGAACCCCCGCTCCCGCACACCACGTGCAGGAGCGGGGGTTTCGCGTTTAGGAGGGGTTGAACAATTTGAGTGGTGTAAGTGTGGACCCGGGAGGGAGGAACGATAGGCCGGAAACCGGCACCCTGCTACCGTAACCACCCATGGAGCTCATTATTGGCCGGGTGGTGAAATCCCACGGTGTGAAAGGCGAAGTCGCCGTCGAATTGTTGGCGGACGAATCGGAGCAGCACATCGTTGTTGGCGCTGTGCTGGCTGGCCGCCAGGCGGGCAAGGAGCGGGAGCTGACCGTGAAGTCGGTTAGGCCGCACCAAAAGCGCTTGCTGGTCAGTTTTGAAGAGGTGCAGGACCGCACCGCGGCGGACAGCTTGCGTGGCATGAAGTTCTACGCGGAACCGCTGGAGCGCGACGAGGACTCGGATGAGTACTACAATCACGAGCTGATTGGCCTGAAGGTGCGCCACGACGGCGCTGAGGTCGGCGAGGTCACTGGCGTGATGGACGCGCCGAACCGCAAGATCCTGGAGATCGACTACAAGGGCAAGGATGTCATGGTCCCGTTCGTGATGGATTTTGTGCCGGAGCTCGAACTGGATGAGGGCTACCTCGTTATTACCCGCCCGAGGGCCTGCTGGATGTCTAACCCGCAGCTGCGCTTAGACGTTGTCACCATCTTCCCCGGATACCTCGATCCGCTGCGCCACGCGCTGCTGGGCAAGGCGATCGAGCAGGGCATCCTCTCCGTGGGCGTGCACGACCTGCGCGATTGGGCAACCGGCAACCACAAGTCGGTGGATTCGCCGCCACTCGGTGGGGGACCGGGCATGGTGATGAAGCCGGAGGTGTGGGGCCCTGCGCTCGACGACGTTGCTGCGGGCCGCGCCGGCACCGCGCTAGATTCGGCGGAGGCCCACCGCAACGATAAGTTGCGCCATGACGACGTCCATGATGTCGCACCTCGCCCGTACGAAGGCGGTGGCGATACCGACAAGCCGTTGCTGCTCGTGCCCACTCCGGCGGGTAAGCCTTTCACGCAGAAAGATGCGCAGGCGTGGTCGCGAGAGAAACACATCGTGTTCGCCTGCGGGCGCTACGAGGGCATCGATCAGCGCGTTTTCGAGGACGCCACACACCGGTACCGGGTGCATGAGGTCTCAATTGGAGACTACGTGCTCATCGGCGGTGAGGTGGCCGTGCTCGTCATCGCCGAGGCCGTCACCCGCCTGATCCCGGGCGTGCTGGGCAACACCGAAAGCCACGAGGACGACAGCTTCTCCGATGGCTTGCTCGAGGGGCCCAGCTACACCAAACCGCGCGTGTGGCGCGGCATTGAGGCGCCGGCGGTGCTCACATCCGGCGACCACGCCAAGGTGGAGGCCTGGCGCCGCGAGCAATCCCTGAAGCGCACGCGTGCGGTCCGCCCCGAGCTGTTGGAGCAGGCAGAGCTCAGCGCCGACGACCGGTTCATGCTCGATGCCCGCGACGTGGTTACAACGCTGCAAGTGGGTGGGGCGAAGCGGATCGTCGCAAAGCAAATGCGCAGGGCGCTGAAGAAGGCGGGGTACCGGGCTACCCGGATTGCGCAGGAGGGCAGTGTGCTCACTGTCGAGGGGAGGACTGCGTTGCCGGTGGAGCAGGCCACGCGGGCGGTCGGTGATGTTGTGGGCACCTATGAGTCGGGCCAGACCATAGAGGTTTAGCCGATCTGGTGGCTGACATCACCCTATGAAAATTTAATGATCTGACCATTGCTGCATAAGGTTGAGAGTGTTACGCGTGTTCGGGAGAAAGGACACAAATGCTCGCGTCAGTGCTCGACCCAACGTCTGTGGTCGCCATCGTCCTGCAAGTCGTCATAATTCTTGGTGCGCTGTTGCTCGGCACCCGCTACGGCGGGCTGGGCCTCGGCCTGATTTCCGGCATCGGCCTCATGCTGATGGTGTTCGTCTTCGGGCTCGAGCCTGGCGAGCCGCCCGTGGGCGTGATGCTCACCATCATCGCCGTGATCGGCTGCGCCGCAACGCTGCAGCAATCGCGCGGCCTCGAAGTCATGATGCAACAGGCGGAGAAGGTTTTGCGCGCCCATCCGGAGCGCATCACCATCCTCGCGCCGCTGACTACCTGGTTTCTCACCGTTCTCTGCGGTACGGGGCATGTCGTCTACACCATGTTCCCCATCATTGAGGACATCGCGCTGAAGAAGGGCATTCGTCCCGAGCGGCCCATGGCCGTCTCGTCCACCTCCGCGCAGATGGGTATCACGGCCTCCCCGGTTTCGGTTGCAACCGTGTCGCTCGCATCCATCCTGGCGGAAAACGCCGGTGTGATTGACAAGGCGTATTCCATCCCGCAGATCCTCATGGTGGCCATTCCGGCGTCGCTGTCTGGTGTGGTGCTGGCCGCGTTGTGGTCGCTGCGCAGGGGCAAAGACCTTGACCAGGACCCGGTGTTCCAGGAGCGGTTGAAAGATCCGGCGTTTGCAGAGTCCATCAACCAGTCCAGCCACTCGCTGATGGACGAGGTCTTCCCGCGCTCCGCCAAAAACGCCGTGTGGGTATTCCTCGGCGCGATCGTGTTTGTGGTCATCCTCGGTGCGTTCGAAGGACTGCGCCCGGCCTTCGATGACGGCGAGGGAGGCATGAAGCCGCTGTCGATGAACCTTGCAATCCAGATGGTGATGCTCTTCGCGGGTGCGCTGATCCTGCTGTTCTGCAAGGTAGACCACAAAAAGATTGCCTCGACCCCGGTGTTCAAGGCCGGCATGACCGCAGTGTTTTCGGTCTTCGGCGTCGCATGGATGGCCGACACGTTCTTCGCGGCGCACATCGACCAGCTGGAAGAAGGGCTCGGCTCCGTGGTGGAGGCGGCCCCGTGGGCCTACGCGATCGTGCTGCTCATCGTGTCCAAGCTGGTGAACTCGCAGGCGGCCGCGCTCGTGGCCATCGCTCCGATCGGCCTGGCGCTGGGCATCGACCCGAAAATCATCGTCGGGTTCTACGGTGCAGCCTACGGGTACTGGATTCTGCCGACCTACCCGTCAGACCTTGCGTGCATCGGCTTCGACCGCACGGGCACGACGCGCATTGGCAAGTACGTAATCAACCACTCATTCTTGGTACCGGGAGCGATTTCGGTGTTCACCTCGTGTGTCGTCGGCTCGCTTCTGGCGCAAGTCTTGCTCTAGTCGCGGGCGACTACACTCGCCCGAATGACATCAATCGCAGCCACCATCGCGAAAGAACTGAGTGTCCGGGACAGCCAGGTCGAGCAGGCGCTGAAGCTGCTGGCCGAGGGAAACACTGTCCCGTTCATCGCCCGCTACCGCAAGGAGGCCACGGGCGGCCTCGACGACGCACAGCTGCGCCACATTGCAGAGCGCAACACCTACCTCCTCGAGCTCGCCGAGCGCAAGCAGGCGGTGCTGGAAAGCATCGAGGAACAGGGCAAACTCACGGATGAGTTAAAGGGGGCAATCCTCGCCGCCGACACAAAGGCGCGCGTGGAAGACCTGTATCTCCCGTACAAGAAGCGCCGCAAGACCAAGGCGGACATCGCGCGCGAGGCGGGCTTAGAGGCGCTTGAGCAGCAGCTTATCGACGACCCTTCGGCCGACCCCGAAATCCTGGCTGCGGCCTACCTTTCGGAGGGCTTCCCGGATGCGAAGTCCGCGCTCGAAGGTGCGCGCGCCATCCTGGTGGACCGATTTGCCACCGACGCCGACCTGGTGGGCGCGGTGCGCGACCGTGTTTACGAGCAGGGCACCATGCGCTCGGCCGTGGTGGCGGGCAAAGAGACCGAGGGGGCGAAGTTCGCGGACTATTTCGAATTCTCCGAGCCGTTTGACAAGCTGCCCAGCCACCGCATCCTGGCACTATTGCGCGGCGAGGCAGAAGGCGTGCTCACCCTCGACATGGATGCCGGTGAGGAGGCCGTGTACGAGGGGATGATCGCCGAGCGCTTCGACTTGCCGGTGAAAGACTCCGAATGGGTAGCCAAAGCGGTTCGCTGGGGCTGGCGCACCAAGCTGCAGGTCTCCGCGAACCTGGATACCCGCATGCGCCTGAAGGAAAAGGCGGAAGAGGGCGCGCTGCAGGTGTTCAAAACTAACCTGCGCGACGTGCTCCTGGCCGCCCCGGCGGGACAGCGCGCCACCCTGGCGTTGGATCCGGGCTACCGCAACGGTGTGAAGTGCGCGGTGGTGGATGAGACGGGCAAAGTTGTGGCCACCACGATTGTTTACCCGCACCAGCCGCAGAACCGCTGGGATGCCTCCCGGGCGGAGCTGGCGTCGCTGGCCGCGGAGCACGGCGTGGAGCTGATCGCGGTGGGCAATGGCACCGCTTCGCGCGAGTCGGAGAAGCTCGCCGGCGAAGTCGCGGATCTCATAGCCCAGGCTGGCGGTAAGCGGCCGACCCCGGTGGTGGTCTCCGAGTCGGGTGCGTCGGTGTACTCGGCAAGCCCGATCGCGGCGGAGGAGTTCCCGGATATGGATGTCTCCCTGCGCTCGGCGGTGTCCATCGCGAGACGCCTGCAGGACCCGCTTGCAGAGTTGGTGAAGGTGGACCCGAAATCCATCGGGGTGGGCCAGTACCAGCACGACGTGAACCAGACCGCGCTCGCGCAGACGCTGGACGCGGTGGTGGAGGATGCGGTGAACTCCGTCGGAGTGGACGTCAACACCGCCTCGGCGCCGCTGCTCGAGCGCGTCGCCGGCCTGTCCGGCACGGTGGCGAAGAACATCGTGGCCTACCGCGACGAGCACGGCCGGTTTACCACCCGCAAGGAGCTGGGCAAGGTCCCGCGTCTTGGGCCGAAGGCGTTCGAGCAGGCCGCCGGCTTCTTGCGCATCCAGGGCGGCGCGAACCCGCTGGACGGCTCCGCAGTGCACCCGGAGGCCTACCCGGTGGTCGAGCGCGTCGCGCAGGCGACGGGGCTGGGCACCGAGCAGCTCATCGGCAACACCGCCGTGCTGACTAAGCTCGCGCCGGCTGATTTCGCCGACGAGACCTTCGGCGTGCCCACCGTCACGGACATCCTCGCGGAGCTGGACAAACCGGGGCGCGACCCGCGCCCAGAATTCAAGACCGCCGAATTCAAAGAAGGCATCAACGAGGTCAAGGACCTCGCGCCCGGCATGATCCTTGAGGGCACGGTGACCAACGTGGCCGCCTTCGGTGCCTTCGTGGACGTCGGCGTCCACCAGGATGGGCTGGTGCACGTCTCCGCCATGAGCCACAAATTCGTCTCCGACCCGCACGAGGTGGTGCGCTCCGGTGAGGTAGTGAAGGTCAAAGTCATGGACGTAGACGTGGCCCGCAACCGCATCGGCCTGAGCCTGCGGCTCGACGACGAACCCGGACAGCCCACTCCGAAGAATGCTCGGAACCAAGGCGGCCAGAACAGGCAGGCCAAGAAGCGCCGGGGTGGTGGGAAACCGGAGGGGCGTCGTCAAGCATCCGGCTCGATGGCGGACGCGCTCAAGCGCGCCGGATTTGGTAAGTGACCGGCGCGTATGTAACATCTTCCAGGTTCTTGTAATCGACATGAACCGGCCGAGCGCCCCAGAGGGGAAGTGCCGCCAGGGTCCTCTGTCCGAACACGTAAAGGATTGCTTTCATGAGCAACGGCATCATTGATCTTGTCGACGCAGGTCAGCTGCGCGACGACATCCCCGACTTCCGCCCGGGTGACACCCTCGACGTGCACGTCAAGGTGATTGAGGGTTCTGTGACTCGTACCCAGGTCTTCACCGGCTTTGTTGTGCGCCGCCAGGGCGCAGGCATCCGCGAGACCTTCACCGTGCGCAAGGTTTCGTTCGGCATCGGTGTTGAGCGCACGTTCCCGGTGCACTCCCCGAACCTGGAGAAGATCGAGGTTGTCCGCAAGGGTGACGTCCGCCGCGCCAAGCTGTACTACATGCGCGAACTGCGTGGCAAGGCTGCCCGCATCAAGGAGCGCCGCTAGTCCCAGCGTGCTTACGTGCCCCGTCCGAGTCAGCTCGGCCGGGGCACGTTGCGTATCGCGTCGTATTGGGGTGTCTCGGGGGCGGTGCTAACGTATCCCGGGTGACGAATGTGAACGGACCCGCAGGCGGGACTCACCAGAGCCGGCCTGCACAGCCCCACAACCCGTACGCGCAGGCGGAGGGGCACTCGAGCCCGCGCCCCGCGTCCGCCTACGAGGTGGCCCCGGCTACGGCGGAGGAGAAGAAGGAACTTCCCTGGTACGTCGAAATCCCCGTTGTGGTGGTGTTGACGCTGTTGATCATGTTTGTGATCCAGACGTTCATCGGCCGCCTCTACGTCATTCCGTCGGCCTCCATGGAGCCCACGCTGCACGGTGAAAACGGCTCCGGCGACCGCATCTTCGTGGAGAAGGTCAGCTACTACTTCTCCGATCCGGAGCCGGGCGACGTGATTGTCTTCGCCGGCACGGACTCATGGAACACGGGCTTCGATTCCAACCGCTCCTCCAACCCGGTAGTGCGGGGTATGCAGGAGGTCGGCTCTTGGGTGGGCCTGGTGCCTAAGGACGAAAACACGCTGGTCAAGCGCATCGTGGCTACCGGTGGCCAGACCGTGTCCTGCCAGGCGGGAGACCCAGCGATCATGGTCGACGGCAAACCCATCGACCAGTCCTACACCCTGCAGCCGAACTTCTACCCGGTGGATCAGGCCACTGGGTCAGACGCATGCGGCGGCCCCTACTTCGGGCCGGTGACGGTGCCGGAGGGCAACTACTTCATGATGGGCGATAACCGCACCAACTCGCTTGACTCGCGTGCGCATATGGGCGATCAGTACCAGGGCACCATCCCGGAGGAGAACATCCGTGGCAAGGTCAAGGCCGTAGTCTTCCCGGTCAACCGCATGCAGGGTGTCGGCGACCCGGACATCCAGCAGTAGCTAGGTGCGCCGCCTCAAGCAGCTGCGCACCTACGAGGTCGCGCTGGACAAGGCCGGTCTCGGGCCAGTCGCCGGTGTGGACGAGGCCGGCCGCGGCGCGTGCTTCGGCCCCATCACCATCGCTGCGTGCGTCCTACCTACTAGGCCGCACCCTGCGCTGGAGGGGGTGACGGACTCAAAGCAGCTCACCGCTCGAAAGCGTGATGTGCTCTTCGACGCTGTGGTCAACACCGCGCTCGCGTACTCGGTTGTGCACATCCCGGCGGCAGAGATCGACCGGCGTGGCATCCAGCACGCCAATATCGACGGTGCGCGTCGCGCTATCGCCGGATTGTCCCTGCGCCCGGGCTACGTGCTTGTCGACGCGTTCCGTATCCCCGGTCTCGTCTCACCACAGCTCCCGGTGGTGGGCGGGGACTACACCGCACGATGCATCGCCGCGGCCAGTGTGCTCGCGAAAGTAAGCCGCGACAGGCTGGTGTGCGACATGGCGAAGCGGTTTCCCCAGTACGGGTTAGAGGGCCACAAAGGCTACTCCACGAAGGCGCATATGGACGCGGTGCGCCGCCACGGTGCGAGCGCGGAGCACCGTTATAGTTATGCGAACGTCAGGGAAGCTGACGAGTTCTACAGGCAGTCTTGCATGAAGGGGCACGCATGAGCGCAGAGGATCTTGACAACTACGAGGCAGACGTCGAGCTTTCCCTCTACCGCGAATACCGCGACGTGGCCAGCCAGTTCTCCTACGTTGTGGAGACTGAGCGCCGTTTCTACCTGGCCAACGGCGTCAAGCTCATCCCGCATACCGAGGGCGGCGATGTGTACTACGAGGTGCTCATGTCAGACGCTTGGGTGTGGGACATGTATCGCGCAGTCCGCTTCGTGCGGTACGTGCGCGTTATTACGTACAAGGACGTCAATATCGAAGAGCTGGACAAGCCCGAGTTGACCTTCCCGGAGTAGCGCCTGACGCGAAAAGGGCGGCCGAGGGAACCGCGGCGCCATTCCTTCCGTCTTATGGGAAGTCAGTTTGTGATTTTCCGAGAGATGGGGAGGAACCGTGCAGGTGGATTATCAGGCCCAGTACGAGCTGGGGAGGGCGGGGGAGAAAGCCGCCATCCGGTGGTACGAGGACGAGGGGTACAGGCTGCTCGGCCACCGGCAGCGCATGCGGGCGGGCGAGATTGACGCTGTCGTCGAGGATGAGGATGGAACTATCGTCTTCGTCGAGGTGAAGTCTCGCCGCGGCAACGCATTTGGTGCGGCCGAGGCTGTCACCGCGAAGAAGCTCAACACCATGCGCGGTTGCGCGGCCCAGTGGATGGAGGAGCGGAGTGCGGGGGAGTTCCGCCCCCTTCGCTTCGACGTTGTTGAGGTCGTCTTCGACGGAGAGGACTACATCCTCCGTCGCTTCCCGGGGGTCGAAGATGGCGCTTGCTAGCACGATCAGCGCGACCGTCGAGGGTGTCGCCGCGCGTCTTGTCACCGTGGAGGCGAACGTGGGGGCAGGTCTGCCCGGCATGCACATTGTCGGGTTGGGCGACGCGGCGGTAAAAGAGTCGCGGGAGCGGATTCGCACCGCAATTTCCAATTCGGCACTGCCCTGGCCGCGCACCAAGATCATGGTGTCGTTGTCGCCGGCGCATGTGCCGAAGGCGGGTTCGCACTTTGATCTGCCCATTGCCCTCGCTGTGCTGGGCAGCCTCGACCCGCGCGTGGAGCGTCGGTTGAGGGCCACCATGTTCTGCGGGGAGCTTGCATTAGACGGTGCTTTACGACGAGCCGAAGGCGTGCTGCCGATGTTGCTCGCAACGCTCAACGGCCCCGAGCCCGCCGTCGAAGCCGCCGTTGTGCCCCGGGCTAACGCCGCCGAGGCGGCATTGTTGGGACGCAAGGATATTTTGGTGGCTGATTCCCTGGCCGATGTGTGTAGGTGGGTGACCGGGGAGGCCGATCTCGAGCCGGCAGCCGCACCCGCGGAACCGGTGCGTAAACCGGTGGCCCCGGACTTTCGCGATCTCGCCGGTATGTCGCAGGAGCGGGAGGCGCTCGAGGTCGCTGCGGCGGGAGGGCACCACGTGATGATGATTGGCCCGCCGGGATCTGGGAAATCGATGCTGGCAGAGCGCCTGCCGTCAATCTTGCCTGCAATGGAGATCGCGGAGACTGTCGAGGTAACCGCTATCCACTCCGCGGCGGGAATCTCGGGCGGCGCGGTGGTTCAGACGCGGCCGTTTGTCGCCCCGCACCCGTCGTTGACACGCGTCGCGCTCATTGGCGGGGGCAGCGGCATTCCGACTCCGGGTGCGGTGAGCCAAGCCCACCGCGGTGTGCTTTTCCTGGACGAGGCGTCTGAGATCCACGCCCACGTGCTCGATGCACTGCGCATCCCGCTGGAGAAACGGGAAGTGCGGCTCACCCGCGCGCAACGGGAGGTTGTGTACCCCGCTGATTTCCAGCTCGTGCTGGCCGCAAACCCGTGCGCCTGCCAACGGGTGAAAGGACAGTGCACGTGTAAGTCGCCGCAGCGTGCGCGGCACTTGAGCAATGTTTCGGGCCCGCTGCGGGACCGTTTGGACGTGTTTATCACCACCTCGGGCGAATCCGCTGTGCTCAGTCCCATGGACGCCGAGCCGTCGAGTGTTATCGCAGAGAGGGTGGCTGCGGCCCGGGAGCGCGCGGCCACCCGCTGGGCGCGGGCGGGCATTGCAGAGTCCGTCAATGGGCGGGTGCCGGCCACGGTGATCCGGCGGGACTTTCCCGCGCGAGAATCGGCGATGGCGTTGCTGGAATC
Organism: Corynebacterium wankanglinii; assembly: GCA_014490595.1. GTDB lineage: Bacteria > Actinomycetota > Actinomycetes > Mycobacteriales > Mycobacteriaceae > Corynebacterium > Corynebacterium wankanglinii. The sequence continues at coordinate 1,563,578 of CP061031.1, read as the reverse complement.
GCGCTTGTCGGACGGGGCGATTACCCAACGCGGGGTGGACAAGTGCCTGAAAGTTGCCTGGACCTTAGCGGATTTGGATCAGGCAGAGCAGCCGGACATCGACCACGCATACCGCGCTGTAGAAATGCGCGAGTCCCCATTGCAGGAGGCGGTGTAGATGTCTTCGCAGGAATCGTGGGCATACCTCAGCCGAGTAGTGGAGGGCCCGTCGCACCACATCCAGGCGCTTTTGGCGGTTGGGAGGACGGCCGATGAAATCGCCCACGCAGTGCGTACCCGCGCCTCCTGGGTGGGCGGGCTCCTCGGTCAAACCGAAAGCCGGTACACCTGGGATCGCCCGGCCGAAGACCTCGAACGCGCCGCGGACCTTGGCTACACGCTGCTCACCCCGGACTCACCGCAGTGGCCGGCTGAGGCAATGCAGCGCTCCTTCGGGTGCCAACAAACCGGGGCGGCCAACAAGGCCAGCCCCCAGCCGGACGGGATCGCCCCGCACGCGTTGTGGGTGCAGGGCAACACCAACCTCGCGGGACTGTTTGCTCATTCCGTCGGCGTGGTAGGCACGCGCCACGCGACGAAGTACGGTCACATGGCCACAAAGGACCTCGTGGCCGGGCTAGGCGGGCACAAGTACACCATCGTGTCAGGTGGGGCGCTGGGCATTGATACTGTCGCCCATCAGACGGCCCTCGACGTGCAGACGCCAACCATCGTGGTCGCGGCGTGCGGGCCGGGCGAGCACTACCCGCGATCGAACAAACCACTGTTTGAGCGGGTAGTGGCACGCGGTGGCTCGATTGTCACGGAGTATCCGCCAGGGATCTCGCCCGACAGGCACCGCTTCCTCACGCGAAACCGCCTCGTGGCGGCGCTCACCTTAGGAACAGTTCTGGTTGAGGCGCCGTTTCGATCTGGTGCGCTCAACACTCTGAAATGGGTCAACGCCTTCAACCGGCGGGCGATGGCGGTGCCGGGGCCAATCACAGACGCGCAGTCCCTCGGCGCCAACTTGGCCATTCAGCGGCACGAGGCGCAGTTGGTGCTCAACGCGGGGCAAATCCACGAACAACTCAGCGCAATCGGCGAGTTCGACGCCGAGGAGCAGATGGAGATGCAGTTCCCACCCACGATGACCCAAAAGCTGTCCCGCAACGAGCTGCGAGTCTATGACGCACTCCCGCCCGCCGGCCGGCGGGGCCGGGAAGCGGAAGAAATCGCCGCAGATTCCGGCCTCTCCATCGCACTCACCGTGCACCTCCTCATGGATCTGTCCAAGCGGGGAATGGTCGAACGAGACCGGCGCCTCTGGTCCAGAGCGGAGCAGCCGGAAGAGGGAGGGGAGTAGACTCCCGGGGCATGAGTAAACGGCTGGGACAGTTGCAGGCGGCGGTGGATGACTTCGCCGACTACGCCGAGCTCGTCCTGGGCCGCTCGCCGAACACGGTAAAGGGATACGTCGCGGACCTCCGGAGCCTGGACGGGTACGCGGCCACCTTTGATCAGTTCACGCTGGACACGCTGCGCCTGTGGCTCGCCGACGCGCTTACCGCAGGCAAAAGCCGGTCCACCCTGGCGCGCAGGACGGCAGCTGCCCGCGCCTTTTCTGCCTGGGCCTACCGGCAGGGATATATCGACACCGACGCGGCAGCGCGGTTGAAAGCACCGAAAATCAACCGCGCCCTTCCTACCGTGGTCAAAGGCGAGCGCGCCTCTGAACTGGTGGAGGCAGACACCGATGATGACGGCCACCGCGCCGAAGACGTGCGAGACCGAGCCATGCTGGAGCTGCTCTACGCCACCGGAATGCGTGTCGGCGAGCTCACTGGCTTAGACATCGGCGACGTGGATCTGGCGCGCGGGTTGGCGCACGTGACCGGAAAGGGCAACAAGCAGCGCGTCGTCCCCTTCGGCGACAAGGCTGCCGCCGCTGTAGCCGAGTGGCTCGAGCTCGGACGCGATCAGCTGGCAGGAGATACCCGCGCTGTGTTCGTCGGCTCCCGAGGAAAACGCATCGACCAGCGGCAGGTCCGCCGTGTGGTGGAACGCGCTGGGCAGCGCGCTGGAGTGGAACACGTGAGCCCGCACACGCTGCGCCACACCGCCGCAACCCACATGCTTGAAGGTGGGGCCGACCTGCGGGTCGTGCAGGAGATGCTCGGGCACACAAGCCTGCAGACCACGCAGATCTATACACACGTCTCCGCCCAGCGGCTTAAGCGCGTCTACGACCAGGCGCATCCGCGGGCGTAGCGTCGGGAACCAGTGGCTTTAACCGGATCCGGGGCGGCTCCAAGAGTGTCAACGGGTCAATATAGGTGTCCTTTGCTATCAGAGCGCCCCAATGCAGACCGACATGCGACCCGGAAAAACCCGCCGGCGCACGGTCAAGGGCACCGATGTCCTGACCCTCCAGCACGTCGTCGCCGAGTTTGAGGCCGGAGCGCACTGGTTGGTACGTGGTACGGATGCCGCCGGCGTGGTCGACTGCCACCACGGGCGTGCCGGCAACCGAGCCGACGAAAGCCACGACCCCGTCGCCGGCCGCGAGCACGGGGTCCCCAACGCGCAACCGCAGATCGACGCCACGGTGGCCGGGCTTCCAGTTCTGCTGGGGGATATCGGCGGGCCGGCCCACGCTGGAGGGCTGGCGGGAGCCCGTAGATGGGTCGACCCAGGCGGCCGCGGGGGAGATATCAAAGGCGGACAGGGCGAGGGCGGCAAGGGCGGACCGAAGGAACGTCGAGAAGCGCATGTTTTTGATCCCAGCACGAATACTGGCCAAGAACGAGAGCGTGAGCGGGATCTGTGGATAACTCGTCGGTGGTTGGTGGCGTATCCACACAAAGCCGCAGTTGAGATTAGGTTTTGCGCCCGTGAGCGGGTAATGTTGCACCGGCAGCTTTTATGGGCTGACTACGCGCGCCGGATAATGCCTGCTCAGTGACGGTCCCTCTCACAGGGTGCGGGGCGAGCACGGTGCCAGGGCACGGGATAAAAACCCGTGCGTGAGACATGCAAGAGAACCGAACTACTTTCTCCGAAGGAGACAAAACCATGGCAGTTGTAACCATGAGTGAACTCCTCGACGCTGGTGTGCACTTCGGCCACCAGACGCGTCGCTGGAACCCGAAGATGCGCCGCTTCATCTTCACCGACCGCAACGGCATCTACATCATCGACCTGCAGCAGACGCTGACCTACATCGATGAGGCGTACGAGTTTGTGAAGGAGACCGTCGCTCACGGCGGCACTATCCTGTTCGTCGGCACCAAGAAGCAGGCGCAGGAGCCGATCCAGGAAGAGGCGCAGCGCGTCGGTATGCCGTACGTGACCCACCGTTGGCTGGGCGGCATGCTCACCAACTTCCAGACTGTGTCCAAGCGCATTGGCCGCATGAAGGAACTGCAGGCAATGGACGCGGCTGAGGACGGCTACGCTGGCCGCGGCAAGAAGGAAGTCCTTATGCTGACCCGCGAGCGCGTCAAGCTCGAGCGTGTGCTGGGCGGCATCGCCGACATGACCAAGGCGCCTTCCGCGCTGTGGATCGTGGACACTAACAAGGAGCACATCGCCGTCTCCGAGGCCCAGAAGCTGCGCATCCCGGTTGTCGCAGTGTTGGACACGAACTGCGACCCGGACGTTGTGGACTTCCCGATCCCGGGCAACGACGATGCCATCGGCGCCGTCAAGCTGCTCACCCACATCGTCGGCGAGGCTGTCATCGCCGGTAAGCAGCAGCGCGAAGAGCGCCAGCTCGCTTCCGCACGCGACGCTGCAGGCGACTCCGACGCGAAGCGTCAGGCCGAAGCCGCAGAGGCTGCTGCCCAGGCCGCCGCCTCCGACGAAGTGTCCGCAGCTGACGCAGCCAAGGCTGCCGTTGCCGCTGAGACCGCAGCTCCGCAAGAGGTCGCTGAGGTTGAGCAGCCGGCTTCCGTCCGCGCGGCTGCGCAGGCGAACGAGGCTGAGGCCGCGAACGAGACCGGCAAAGTCGACGAGGGCGTCCAGATTTCGGGCACCGAGTCCGCCACCCAGGCGTAAGCCACAGGGCACGGATCTTCGATTCGCACACTCGCGCACCCCGTGTTCGCCAGTTCCTCCCGGCCGGTCCGGTGGGCAGCGGCGGACCCGGGGTGTTTGTCGTATGAACGCGCTGTAACCGTGCGCCAGCCATGCCGTCGTGGGTAACGTCGGCTACGCTATTAACGGTTAATCATCTTTACGCAACACTTCTATGAGGAGGATCGCCCACATGGCGAACTACACTGCTGCTGACGTCAAGAAGCTCCGCGAGACCACCGGCTCCGGCATGCTCGACTGCAAGAAGGCTCTCGAGGAGACTGGCGGCGACTTCGATAAGGCCGTTGAGAACCTCCGCATCAAGGGCGCTAAGGACGTGGGCAAGCGCGCAGAGCGCAACGCCCTCGAGGGCCTGGTCGCCGTGTCCGGCAACACCATCGTCGAGATCAACTCCGAGACTGACTTCGTGGCCAAGAACCAGGAGTTCAAGGACATTGCCGCGCAGATCGCCGACGGCGCTGCCGCTGTGAAGGCGAACTCCCAGGAGGAGCTGGCAAACGCAGACGTCAACGGCGAGACCGCGCACGACGTGCTGGAGCGCCTGTCCGCGAAGATCGGTGAGAAGCTCGAGCTGCGCCGCGCGGCCACCGTCGAGGGCGACAAGGTTGAGGCATACCTGCACCAGAAGGCAGCGGACCTGCCGCCGGCCGTCGGCGTGCTCGTCGCGTACAAGGGCGACAACGCTGAGGCCGCGCACCAGATTGCACTCCAGATTGCGGCGATGAAGGCCCGTTACCTCAATCAGGAGGCTGTGCCGGCTGACGTCGTTGAGAAGGAGCGTGCAGTCCAGGAAGAGATCACCCGCAACGAGGGCAAGCCTGAGGCCGCCATCGCGAAGATTGTCGAGGGCCGCATGGGTGGCTTCTTCAAGGACGTTGTTCTGTTGGATCAGCCGTCCCTGTCTGATTCCAAGAAGACCGTGAAGCAGTACGCCGAGGAGAACGGCATCGAGGTCACCGACTTCGTGCGTTACGAGGTCGGCCAGGCCTAACCGTCTGCCGAGGACGCTGAGCGTCCTTCTCGCCCCGCACCCGCACCATCCGTTGAGCTGGTGGGCGGTGCGGGGCTTTGCCGTGGAGCGGGGGCTGCACGCGCGCGGTTCGGTACCTGTCGGCCCGCCCGTCTAGAATCGTCGGCGGACATCTGCACATCCCGCGTAAAAGGAGCGATCTTCGGTGACTGACCTCAATCCCAGCCGCACAGGTTTTAAGCGAGTGATGCTGAAGTTGGGCGGTGAAATGTTCGGCGGTGGCAAGGTCGGCATCGATCCGGACGTCGTGGAGTCGGTCGCCCGCCAGATCGCCGACATCGCGCGCGGCGGAACAGAAGTTGCCGTAGTTATCGGCGGCGGCAATTTCTTCCGCGGCGCGGAACTGCAGCAGCGCGGCATGGATCGCGCTCGGTCCGACTACATGGGCATGCTGGGCACCGTGATGAACTGTCTGGCGCTGCAGGACTTCCTGCAGCAAATGGGGGTGGATTGCCGTGTGCAGACCTCCATCAACATGGCCCAGATCGCCGAGCCGTACCTGCCGCTGCGCGCCGCCCGCCACCTTGAGAAGGGCCGCGTGGTGATTTTCGGCGCGGGCATGGGCATGCCGTACTTCTCTACCGACACCACCGCGGCGCAGCGAGCGCTGGAGATCGGGTGCGAGGTGCTGTTGATGGCGAAGGCCGTGGACGGGGTGTACGACTCCGACCCGCGAGAGAACCCCGACGCGCAGTTGTACTCTGAGATCTCCCCGCGCGAGGTTATCGAGCTGGGCCTGAAGGTGGCGGACGCGACCGCGTTCAGCCTTTGCATGGACAACAATATGCCGATCCTGGTGTTCAACCTGCTCGAGGAAGGCAACATCGCGCGGGCAGTCTCCGGCGAGCAGGTGGGCACCCTCGTGGCTTAGCGCCCGAGCAGCTCCTCGGCCTCGCGGGCAAGGGCGAGCAGTTCCGGGCCGCTCAGGCGCAGGCTCCCCAAGTGAACGCCGCCGAGTGCGATAGCCGGGGTGCCCAACATGTTGAACACGGAGCACCACGGTGACCAGTGCGTCTGCGCGTGAAAGCTCTCTTCGGGGGCGAGGGCGGGGAAGTGGCCCAGCGGTGGCGGGTCGTACGCGATGGTGGGGCTGAGCACCGCGTCCACGTCCCATTGGCGGGCAATAAGCTCGGGGAGCGCGCGCGTGTGCGTCCACGCCGCCGCCACTTGCACCGGTGTTAACCGCTTCGCTTCTTCCACGAGCCAGGCGATGTAGGCGTTATCCCGTGGGTCGATGTCTCTGAACGAGCGCGTGATGGTGGTGGTGAAGTGCGCGTATGTTTCGCGCGACTCGGCGTACGGCGAGATCTCAACCACCTCGTGGCGGCGTCCGAGGAGGCCAGCAAGCTTCTCGACGTCAGCTCCGCGCCGCTTTGCCACCTCGGGGCGCGCAAACACCCCGGTGGTGAGCACTCCGACACGCATCCGCCGTTCTATCGGTTGGACCCACCCAGTCAGTGTGAACAGGTCCGCCACGTTCCCCGTGAGGAACCCGTGGGCAGGTAGCTCCTGGCTGGAAAGTTTCAATCCCACGACATTGCAGGCGGCAGCCGGAACGCGGATCGAGCCCCCCGCGTCGGTGCCGTGCGCGGCCCTCGCGGTCCCGTCCGCGACCACCACCGCAGCTCCCGTGGACGAGCCCCCGGGGGTGCAGCCTGGGAATGCGGGTGATTCGAGTACGGGCACCCCGGGCCGCTCCGCGTAGCAGGTTGCCCCAAGCTCGGAGGTGAGGGTTTTTGCGTGGATCTCCGCACCGGCGTTGAGCAGCTGCCGGACGAAGGGGTCCGTCTCGCGGGCGGTGTAGGCGCGAGCTGGGTTGCCGTTGGTGGTGGGCATGCCAGCAACGTCGGTGCCGTCCTTGATTGGAATGCGCCATCCGCTCAGGCGTCCGCCCGGCGGCCCTACCGGAGCTGCGCCGGGTTCGGCGACATAAGTGAAGGCGGGGTGCGGCATGGCGACAGTCTAGGCACTCGCGCGACGCTGGTAGGTTAAAGGGGACGCAAACCCGAGAAACGATAGGGGTACACCCATGATTGATGACGTTTTGTTGGACGCCGAAGAGCGTATGACCTCCTCGGTTGAGCACACCCGCGATGAGCTGGCAACCATCCGCACCGGGCGTGCGAACCCGGCGATGTTCAACGGCGTGATGGCGGATTTCTACGGCTCGCCGACGCCGATCAACCAGATGGCCACCATCTCGGTGCCGGAGCCGCGCATGCTGCTGATCAAGCCGTACGACATGTCCACCATGGGCGAGATCGAAAACGCGATCCGCAACTCCGACCTGGGTGTTAACCCAACGGACGACGGACAGGTCATTCGCGTGACCATCCCGCAGCTGACGGAGGAGCGCCGTAAGGATCTGGTGAAGCAGGCGAGGCAAAAGGGCGAGGACGGCAAGATTGCTATCCGCAACGTGCGCCGCCAGGGCATGGATGCGCTGAAGAAGATCCAAAAGGACGGCGACGCGGGTGAGGACGAGGTCACCACCGCCGAAAAAACCCTGGACAAAACCACCCAGGGCTTCGTCGCGCAGATCGACGAGATCGTGCAGCGCAAGGAAAACGAGCTGCTGGAGGTCTAGACCGACGTGGCCGAGACGCAAGCGGAAACCCCGGCGGAGGCGGAGGCGACGCCGAGCCGTTGGCCCACCCACGCCCCGAAGCCGAAGAACAAAGCGGGGCGGGACTTGCCCGCGGCAATCACCACCGGCGTGGTTCTCGGCGCACTGGTGATTGCCGCCGTGTGGGTTGGGCCAGTCGCCTGGTACCCGCTCGTCGCTGTTGCTGTGGCGCTGGCTATGTGGGAGGTGATGACCCGCTTGCGTGAGGCCGGCTACATCCAGCCGCGTACGCTGCTGATCATCCTCGGCCAGGCCATGCTGTGGCTTTCTGTTCCATACGGCACCTCGGGGTTGGTGGCCGGATTCGCCTTCACGGTCTTGGTGGTGATGTTCTGGGGGATGTTCCACAGGGGCCGCCACAGCAGGCCGGAAAACTACCTGCGCGATACGGCGGTAGCCATCTTCGTCCTTGCGTGGATCCCGCTGTTCGGCACGTTCGCTGCAATGATCTCCCGGATTACCGAGGCCGGCGTGGACGGCTCGGCCTACATCATCGCGTTCATGCTGTGCGTGGTGGCTAATGACGTGGGCGGTTATGCCGCCGGCGTCATGTTCGGGTCCCACCCGATGGCACCGGCCGTGAGCCCGAACAAGTCGTGGGAGGGGTTTGCCGGCTCGCTCATTGCCGGGGTCGTCACCGGCGTACTGGTGGTTTCCTTCCTCATCCACGGCCCATGGTGGATGGGCATTGTCCTCGGCATCGCCTTGGTTATTTGCGCCACGATGGGCGACCTGGTGGAAAGCCAGTTCAAGCGCGAGCTGGGTATCAAAGACATGTCCAACCTCCTGCCGGGCCACGGCGGGATCATGGACCGCCTCGACGGCATGCTCCCAGCCGCTGCGGCCACCTACATCCTGCTCACCGCCATCTCGTTGATGAACGGCGCGTAGTAGCCGCCCGCAAGATTCGAAGTTGCCGCCCCAACGTGCCAAAATGGGCGCATTATGAGCGACTTCCCACAAATCCAGCTGCTCGCGCCGAAGCGCGGCATGCCCCCGAAGCACTTCGCGGACCTGACTAAAAATGAGCGCGTTGAGGCGCTCAACGAGCTCGGGCTTCCGAAATTCCGCGCGGACCAGATCGCGCGTCATTACTACGGCAAGTTCGAGGCGGATCCGCTGACCATGACGGACTTGCCTGAGGGGCAGCGCCAAACCGTCAAAGACGCATTGTTTCCCACGCTGCTCACCCCCGTGCGCACGGTGGAAACCGACGAGGGCGACACCACGAAGACGCTGTGGCGGTTGCACGACGGCATTCTGCTGGAATCCGTCCTCATGCGCTATCCGGGTCGCGCCACGTTGTGCATCTCCTCCCAGGCTGGCTGCGGTATGGCCTGCCCGTTCTGCGCCACCGGGCAGGGCGGGTTGGACCGAAACCTCTCTACCGCCGAGATCGTGGACCAGGTACGCGCCGCGGCGGCGATGATGCAAGCAGAGGGCTCGCGCCTCTCCAACATCGTGTTCATGGGCATGGGGGAGCCGCTGGCCAATTACAAGCGCGTGGTCTCCGCAGTGCGCCAGATCACCCAGCCGTCCCCGGACGGCTTCGGCATCTCCCAGCGCAACGTCACCGTCTCCACGGTGGGCCTGGCACCGCAGATCCGCATGCTCGCGGACGAGGGGCTGTCGTGCACGCTCGCGGTGAGCCTGCACACGCCTGACGACGAGCTCCGCGACGAACTCGTCCCGGTGAACAACCGCTTTGAGGTCGCCGAAGTGCTGGACGCCGCGCGGTACTACGCCGACCAGACTGGGCGTCGCGTTTCCATCGAGTACGCGCTGATCCGCGACATGAACGACCAGGATTTCCGCGCCGACATGCTGGGAAAGAAGCTGCACTCCGCGCTCGGCTCGCGCGTCCACGTCAACGTCATCCCGCTCAACCCCACCCCTGGTTCTAAATGGGACGCCTCGCCGCGGGCGCGCCAAGACGAGTTCGTCCGGCGTGTTGCAGCCCAGGGGGTACCGTGCACCGTACGCGACACCAAGGGGCAGGAGATCGCCGCGGCTTGCGGTCAGCTCGCTGCCGACGAAAAAGCGGTATAGCGGCAGGAAAAACCGCCAGCGAAGGGCTGGCGGTTTTCGACGAGATCGTGGCTAGATGCGCTCGTGCTTGCCGCGGGAGTCTACGGTGATGACCTCGACGTCCTCGCGCTGGCGAGCGGGCTCCACCGGTCGCGCGGTGGTGCGCTCAACCACGCGCTCCTGGCCGCGGGCCGGGCGCAGGTGAGCGACACGGCTCGATGTTCAGGGAACGCAGCTGAGAGTCCGTGAGGTTCTCGTACACGTCGCCCGACAAGGTCGCCTGGTTGTAGATCCAGTCCGGCTCTTGGTGGCCCACCGGCTTGTTGTGCGAGGTGACGGTGCGTACCTGGCTCAGCTTCGGCTTGGTGGCGTGCAGGATCAGCCCAAGAGCGATAAGCACGGCGAGGGCGACCAACCAAATGGTCTCCACGTGGCCCTGGTGGTTGCCAAAGTTGTAAGCGACGAGGAAGAGCACGGAGATCCAACCGGCGATCTGAATGGTGCGGTCGGTGAACGCGCTCCAGCCGAAGCGTGCGGACGGAACATCCGCCTCAGAAACACCGTTGTACACCTGGGGTGCGTTGTCCTTCGCGTGGGCCACTGGAATGCTCCTTCTTAGCCTGGATAGCGGTTGCCAAGATTGGTCAAAACTGTCAGCAACTATCATCGCATACCAGGCATGAACAAGGGGACACGTCACCCCCATTGTGTTCAAACTTTCGCATCACGAGCCCGGGGATAACGCTTGCTTAGTGCCGGAATGGCTTCGACGTGTCACAATGGTCGCGTGAAGAATGTAGTGATCTTGGGCTCCACCGGTTCTATCGGCTCGCAGGCGATAGAGGTGATCCGCGAGCATCGTGACCAATTCACGGTTGTCGGCATCGCCTCCGCAGGGTCTAATCCGGACCAGGTGGTCGCGCAAGCCCGCGAGTTCGGGTTGAGCTCGGACCAGGTTGCCGTTCGCGACCTTGAGGGCGCCAAGCGCGTGTCCAAGGAACTCGAGGGCTTCGTCATCACCGGCGACAACTGCGCCACCGCGCTGGTGGAGTCACAGGAGGCCGACATTGTGCTGAACGCGCTCGTCGGTTCGGTTGGGTTGCCCGCCACCTTGGCAGCGCTCAAAACGGGTGCGACACTGGCCCTTGCCAATAAGGAATCACTTGTCGCCGGCGGCCGTTTTGTCCTGGAGGCCGCTCGCCCGGGGCAGATCGTGCCCGTCGATTCGGAGCACTCTGCGATGGCGCAGGCCCTGCGCGCGGGGGACCGGGCGGAAGTAGAGCGGTTTGTGCTCACCGCTTCCGGTGGGCCGTTCCGCGGCAAATCCCGCGCCGAGCTCATGGAAGTCACACCTGAGCAAGCAGTGGCGCACCCGACGTGGTCTATGGGTTCCATGAACTCTCTGAACTCTGCGACCATGGTGAATAAGGGGCTCGAGCTTATCGAGGCCTCGCTACTGTTCGACGTGGAGCCGGACAAAATCGACGTTACGGTGCACCCGCAATCGATCGTGCATTCCATGGTCACGTTCGCCGACGGCGCGACTATCGCACAGGCTTCTCCGCCCTCGATGATGCTTCCCATTTCGCACGCGCTGAATTGGCCGAACCGAATTGCTGGCGCGCAGCGTGCGCTGGATTTCTCCCAGGCTTCTGAGTGGACCTTCGAACCGCTGGATGAGGACGCGTTCCCCGCGGTGAAGCTAGCACGCCAGGCCGCGGAGCAGGGGGATCCCTACCCGGCTATCTACAACGCCGCCAACGAGGTGGCGGTGGCAGCATTTGTTGCTGGCCGGGTGAAGTTCCCACACATCGTGGACATTATTGCCGAAGTGCTCGATAGTGCGGCTGACTTCGCTGAGTCACCGGCGAACGTCAATGCCGTCATGCGCACCGACGCGGGGGCGCGCGAGCGGGCCGAGGCTGTCATCGAGCGCATTACTGGTGCGTAGCGGCGAAGGGGTTTTGTGGGTGCTGTAGGCATTCTGGCGTTCGCGCTTGCGATTGCCTTGTCCATTGCGCTGCACGAGGCCGGGCACATGTTCACCGCCCGTGCGTTCGGCATGCGTGTGCGGCGTTACTTCATCGGCTTCGGGCCCACGGTGTGGTCGACCACCAAGGGGCACACAGAGTACGGCATCGCGGCACTGCCGTTCGGTGGTTTTTGCGATATCGCCGGCATGACGGCGATGGATCCCCTCACGCCTGAAGAGGCTCCGCACGCAATGGTGAACAAGCCTGCGTGGCAGCGTATCGCGGTGCTCGCCGGTGGAATTGTGATGAACCTGCTCATTGGCGTGGTAATCACCTACCTTGTTGCTGTATTCTCCGGCATCCCCAACCCAGATGCGGACTTCACGCCGCGCGTGGGCCAAACGGTGTGTGTTGCGGATCAAAAGGATGCCCAAACGCTGGACGAGTGCTCGGGCGAGGGGCCCGCCGGCCGGGCGGGTGTGCGCGCGGGTGACACGTTGGTGTCGGTGGACGGGCAGAGCATTGATGGGTTTGGGGATCTGCGGGACGCCGTCGCAAAGCGGCCTGGCGAAACCGTGGCTCTTGAAGTCTCGCGCGACGGGGTCCCCATGGTCATAGACGTGCCCGTGGCCGCAGTGCAGCGGATTGATCCGGCCACCGGGGAGCGCGTCACGCAAGGGGCAGTCGGCATTGTTGCAGCCCCCGTGCAGGATGCGGTGAAGCAGTTCGGCCCAGTTGAAGCGGTGCCAGCGACTGCGCGCTTCACCGGTCAAATGCTCGGTGCGACGGTCGAGGGCATCGTGTCATTCCCGGGCAAGATCCCGGGCGTGGTCGCCTCGCTTTTCGGTGCTGAGCGCGACGTCGCTGGCCCTATCAGTGTCATTGGTGCCTCGCGCACGGGTGGTGAGCTAGTCGAGCAAAACATGTGGTCCGCGTTCTGGATGATGCTGGCGAGCCTGAATTTCTTCCTCGCCTTGTTCAACCTGGTGCCATTGCCGCCGCTGGACGGTGGTCACATTGCGGTCGTGCTCTACGAGCGGGTTCGCGACGCTTTTCGACGCCTCCGGGGCCTCGGCCCCGGCGCCCCGGCCGACTACGAAAAGTTGATGCCGCTGACCTACGTGATGGCGGCGGTGCTGCTCGGAGTGGGCGTGCTGGTGATGGCCGCGGACGTGGTCAACCCCGTCCGGATATTTGGCTGACGGTGCTAGAGTTAGCCACCATGAACACCCCCATCGGATTAGGTATGCCAGAAGGCCCGGCACCGACGTTGGCTCCGCGCCGCAAGACCCGCCAGCTGATGGTGGGGGATGTGGGTGTCGGTTCGGATCACCCGATCTCCGTGCAGTCCATGACCACCACGAAGACACACGACATCAACGCCACACTGCAGCAGATCGCGCAGCTGACCACCGCTGGCTGCGACATCGTGCGCGTCGCGTGCCCGAAGACCGTGGACGCGGACGCGCTGCCGGCCATCGCCGCGAAATCGCCGATCCCGGTTATCGCGGATATCCACTTCCAGCCCAAGTACATCTTCGCCGCCATCGATGCTGGTTGCGCGGCGGTGCGCGTGAACCCGGGCAACATCAAGGAGTTCGACGGCCGAGTCAAGGAGGTGGCGAAGGCTGCGGGTGACGCGGGCATCCCGATCCGTATCGGCGTCAACGGTGGCTCCCTGGATCCCCGTCTTTTGGCTAAGTACGGCAAGGCCACCCCGGAGGCATTGGTGGAGTCGGCTATCTATGAGGCCGGCCTGTTCGAGGAGCACGGCTACGGCGACATCGCGATTTCCGTGAAGCACTCCGACCCGGTGCTCATGGTCGAGGCGTACCGCCAGCTGGCAGAGAAGACGGACTACCCGCTGCACCTGGGTGTGACCGAGGCGGGCCCGAAGTTCATGGGCACGATCAAGTCTTCCGTGGCCTTCGGCGCGCTGCTGTCCGAGGGTATCGGCGATACCATCCGCGTATCCCTGTCCGCCGACCCGGTGGAGGAGATCAAGGTCGGCGACCAGATCCTGCAGTCGCTCAACCTGCGCCCCCGCAAGCTGGAGATCGTTTCTTGCCCGTCCTGCGGCCGCGCGCAGGTGGACGTGTACAAGCTGGCCGAGGAGGTCACCGCTGGCCTGGACGGCATGGAGTTCCCGCTGCGCGTGGCCGTCATGGGCTGCGTGGTCAACGGCCCGGGCGAGGCGCGCGATGCGGACCTCGGCGTGGCGTCCGGCAACGGCAAGGGTCAGATCTTTGTCAAGGGCGAGGTAGTGGAAACGGTGCCGGAGTCGAAGATCGTGGAGACGCTCATTGACTACGCGCACCGCATCGCCGAGGAGGAGGGCCTCGAGGAGGTCGCCGGTGCAAAGGCTGAGGTCAAGGTCACGCGCTGACATGCTCCGTCGCAGTGTGGCGGGGGTTGCGGTGGTGGCGCTGGCGGCGTCGATAAGCAGCTGCACCCCGCGTCCGAACGACGCGGAGCCTGCCGCAACGGCGTTTCTGAAGGCGCTGGAGGAGCGTGAGGTAAACGCGTCGCTTACCGACGACGCCTCCGCCGCCGAGTCCTCCCTCAACGAAACGTGGGGCGGGCTCCAGGCGGAGGGGCTGAGCGCCTCGCTTCTCAGCGTCAACCAGGAAGACAACCTCGCCACCGCAACGTATGAGCTGCACTGGGATCTCCCGCGCGAGCGTGACCTCACGTACACGGCGCAGATGACGTTGACGCAAAGCGGCGACAACTGGGGGGTGCGCTGGCAGCCATCCGTGCTCCACCCCCGGCTGGGAGCGAACCAGCACCTAGAGCTGCGAGCCGTTGCTCCTTCGCAGGCCAGCGTGGTTTCCTCAGATGGAGTGGAGCTGCTCACGCCCGGTACCGCCTACCGCGTCCTGGTCGACACCGATCAGATGCGCTCGGCGGGTGCCGCAGCGGCGGGGATTAGCCGTGCGCTCGGGAGCGCGCACGAGACGGACCGCGGGGTGCCTCTGCGCGACGAGGAGGGCCTTACCAGGGAGCTGGAGGGGGCCTCCGGAACCTACTCGGTGGCCGTGGTGCCGGCTCCCGCTCGCGATGCGTTCGAAGCCGCTTTGGGCGCAGAGCCCGGTGTGCGGCTCAACGAAGAGGCCGCGATGGTCAACGCGCAACCCGATTTCGCGCCGGACATCATGGCTCGCGTCGGCGAGCTGGTTCGCGACGACCTGCAGGGCGATTCCGGTTGGAGCGTTGACGTGGTTAACGAAAACGGGGCCTCCTACGAGGAGATCACACGCGAAGATCCGGCACCTGCTCCCGCGGTGCACATCAGCCTCGACCACCGCGTGCAGCGCGCCGCCGAGCGGGCGCTGGAGCCGGTGGCGGGCCAGCAAGCCATGATCGTGGCCATCCGCCCTTCCACCGGGGGCATCTTGGCCGTCGCTCAGACTCCGGCCGCGGACGCGGAGGGCAACCTGGCCACGATGGGCCAGTACCCGCCGGGCTCTACGTTTAAGATCCTCACGGCCTTTGCGGGCCTGACCAAACTGGGCCTCGTACCCGGCTCGCCCGTGCCGTGCCCCGGCACCATGAACATTTTCGGGCGAACCGTGACCAACTACGCGGGCTTCGGCTTGGGCACGGTGCCGCTAGAGACAGCCTTCGCCCGTTCCTGCAACACCACTTTCGCCGACATCTCGACGAAGCTGGCACCGGGGAGCTGAAAGCACTAGGCAAGCAATTCGGCCTTGGGCTGGACATGGAGATTCCCGGCGTGGAAACCATCACCGGTTCCATCCCGGAGGGCGAAGAGCCTCTGGACCGCACCGAAGCCGGCTACGGCCAGGGTCTGGATTTGGCCAGCCCGTTCGGGATGGCGCTCGTGTCCGCCACGGCTGCGCGGGGCACGCTGCCGGTACCGTTCCTCGTACAGGGGGAGCAGACGAATTTAAGCGAAGACCCGGCTCCCGTAGACCCGCAGGCTATCGACGAGCTCCGCCAACTCATGGCGGCAGTCACCGGTCCCGGCGGCACCGCAGGGGGCCTCAGCGCCGGCGGCGATATCCGCGGCAAAACCGGCGAGGCGGAGATCAATGGAGGCTCCCATGCTTGGTTTACCGGCTACCGGGTAGATGACGACATTGCGTTTGCGACCCTGGTTGTCCTCGGCGGCGGTTCCGAGGCGGCGGTGGCGGTCACCGACCGCATGTTGCTCAACCTGGATACGCCCGCGCCGTAGCCGACTTTAACGGTGAGCTAGCCCGTTTGACCGGAGGTCTACCATTGAGACCATGAATCCACGAGGCTTACTTACCCCAGGAAAATCCACCCCTGAGCGCAAGGTTCCGAAGTCGATCGAGCGCCCTGAATACGCGTGGAAGGACGAGGTTCAAGAGAATATCGGCGAGCCGGTAGTGCAGTCCTCGGAGACCATCGAGGCCATGCGTGAGGCCAGCAAGATCGCCGCCAACGCGCTCGCTCTCGCGGGTGCGGCCGTCGCCCCCGGGAAAACCACCGACGAAGTCGACGGTATCGTCCACGACTACCTCATCGACCACGGCGCCTACCCCTCCACCCTCGGCTACCGCGGGTACCCCAAGTCCAGCTGTATCTCCCTGAACGAGATCGTCTGCCACGGCATCCCGGACACCACGGTGATTCAGGAAGGCGACATCGTCAACATCGACGTCACCGCCTACAAGAACGGCGTGCACGGCGACACTAACGCCACGTTCTTGGCCGGCGAGGTGGCGCAGGAGCACAAGGACCTCGTCGACCGCACCTACCAGGCGATGATGCGCGGCATCAAGGCAGCGAAACCCGGCCGCCAGATTAACGTGATCGGGCGCGTGATCGAGTCCTACGCCAAGCGCTTCGGTTACAACGTGGTCACCGATTTCACGGGCCACGGCGTGGGGACCACCTTCCACAACGGCCTGGTGGTTCTGCACTACGACTCTGACGCCTACACAGACGTCCTCGAGCCGGGGATGACGCTCACCATCGAGCCCATGATCAATCTCGGCGAGCTGCCATACCGCGTGTGGGACGACGGCTGGACCGTGCAGAACATCGACGGCGAGTACACCGCCCAGTTCGAGCACACCATCGTGATCACCGATGACGGCAACGAGATCCTCACCATCCCGGACGCTGACATCGCTGCCGGACAGCACATGCTGGGGGAGTAGACCAGCATCACGAAGGGCCACCCGTGGCGTAGTCATGGGTGGCCCTTTCTGTTGCTGGATATCACATGCGAAATCCCCGCCACGCTGTGACGGGGATAAGCAATTCTAAGAATATGGGCTTAGAACTGCGGCAGCTGGATCCAGCCGTTGTAGGAAGCGAAGTTCACACCAGCGATGACCAGGCCGACGAGAGCGCCGATACCGGCAACGACGGTGCCGTCGATCCAAAGACGTGCCCACTGCGGAACGAGCTCCGGGTTGGTCTTCTTGCCGAAAGCGTCGGTCGGGTAGAACGGGGTCTTAGCGTCTTCCTGGGTGACGTACTGGGAGGAGCCGTGGCCACCGAAGAGGCCCTTGGTACCGTCTGAGACGACCTGACCGAAATCCTTATCGGCCTCGGTCTTACCGTTAGCCTTGACGCCGTCGGTCTGCTTGCCGGCGAAAATTACGGCGCGGTCAGCCTTGGCATCCTTGTTGTCCTCAGCCTTGGAAGAGGAGTTGGTCTCTTCTGCCGGCTTGTTCTGGGGCGCACCCTCGGCGGAAGCGATTGCGGTGCCGCCAGCGAGGACGGTCAGAGCGGTTGCGGATGCAACAGCGGCGGTGCGGATGTTACGCATCTTGTTCCTTCTTTCGGAAGTTAATAGGGATCGGTTTGCGGGAATCCGCTACTTAGAAGTTAACCGGGCCGTGAACGATGAAGTTGTACAGGGGGCCGACAATCAGACCGATTACAGCGGAAACAGAGGTGAAGATGGTCAGGGCGAAGGCAACCTTTGCCCACACAGGCTGGGACTCGAGGTTATTGTCCTTACCAAAGATGGCCTGGCCATCGGCACCCTGGAGCTCGCCGTCCTTCTGGAAACCAAGGGTCTTGGAACCGGCGATCTTGGAGGAGAGGCCCGGCTCCTGGTCCTTAGCAGCGTCGACGTCCGCGTCGATCTTACGGGTCGGAGCGACGTAGGTGGACTCAGCTACCTTGCTGTCCTCGGCGCCCTCAACGGCGGTTGCGACTGCGGTGGAGCCGAATGCCACAGCGACGGCGGTAGCGCCGGCGAGGGCTGCCTTACGGAAATTACGCATGAAACGAAATCCTTCTCTGATAGTTCTTGCACGACGTCCGGGTGGAATTCAAAGAAGTCCAGGGGCATTGAGCTCCTAGGACCGATAGCAAGCCCTTGTGGGGCTCGGTCCCGGTGTCTGCTTCGACAATAGCCGAACACTTCCAGCTGAATGCAAGTTGGCCCGGATAATTATCCAGAAGTTCAACCAAAGGTTTGAAAGCTTGGGGTTGGCTGGGAGCATTCGGCTAGGCAAATGAACTCTCACTTGCTCTTTTAGACTGCTGCGACCAAAAAGAAGGGGGGCTAGCTCGCAGCCCCCGAAAGTGGGGTGAAGCAGAGGTTTAAACTTCTTTGAACGTCAGGTCGAGACCGAGGATCGCGTTTTCCGTCACTTCGGCGAGGGACGGGTGGATCCAGTATTGAGCGCGGGGGAAGGTCCGGAGGTCGAGCCCGTAGGCCATCACAGTGATCATTTGCTGGATGAGCGTGGACGCCTGCGGGCCCATGTAATGCGCGCCGAGGAGCTTGCCGGAAGATCGGTCGGCGACGAGCTTCACCAAACCGGTTGAGTCCTCCAGGCCCCAGCCGTAGGCCACGTCGCCGTAGTTTTGGACCTTGACCGTGACATCGAACCCGGCATCGGTGGCTTCCTGTTCCGTCATGCCCACGGTAGCGATCTGGGGGCGCGTGAAAATCGCCGAAGGAACGTGGTCGGGGCAAAGGGACCAGCGACGAGTCTTCGGAGCCGGACCACGTAGAGAGGACGTTGTGCGTGACCGCACGCTGCTCGGCGTTCGCCACGTGTTTGAGCTGATATGGCGACGAGAGGTCTCCGAGTGACCACACGCCGTCGGCCGAGGTGCGCCCGTATTCGTCAACCGCGACACGGCCGTCCGGGTGGGTGTCTATCCCGCCTGCGTGGACGTTGAGGGTGTCGCTGTTGGGCACACGCCCGGTGGCGATGAGGAGGGCTTCGGAGGTGATTGCGGAGCCGTCGTCAAGCGTGAGCGTGATGCCAGTGTCGGTTTCCTCGGCGCTGGCAACAGTGCGGCCGATGTGGGTCGTGTAGCGCTCGGCGGCGAGCGCGTTAAACGGCTCAGCGATGTCGGAGTCGAGCTTGCGCAGCAGCTGCGAGCGGGAAATCACGGTCACGTCGGTGCCCAGCGCATCGAAGACGTGCGCGAACTCCATGGCGATGAAGCCGCCGCCGACGATGGTCAGCGACTTCGGCTGGCGCTCAAGCCGCATGATGTCCTCGTTGGTGTGGAAGGTCACGCCGTGCGCCCAGTCGGGGATGTAGGGGCGAGCTCCTGCGGCGAGGATGATCGTCTCGGCGGTGATGAGCTCTTCGTCCTCGCCGCGTCCGGTCTTCAACGTCTTGGGGCCGACGAAAGAGGCCTCCATGTCGTAGACGGTGACGTTGTCGCAGCCGTTGCGGCGGTAGTCCTCGCCGCCTTTCGCAATGAGGTCGATGCGGTTGTCAAACACGCGCTGCACAATCGCTGGCCAGTCCGCGCCCTTGTACTCCAGGTCAATGCCCAGCTTGCCGGCTTCGCGGGCGGCGAAAGCCTTCTCGGCGGCGAGAACGTACATCTTTGTCGGGATGCACCCCACGTTCAGGCACGTGCCACCGAACGCACCCTTTTCAACAAGAGCGACCTTTTTATCGTCGAAGTCCGGGGTGAGGATGGAGTTTCCGGAACCCGCCCCCACAATGATTACGTCGTATTGGGTTGCTTCCTGCGTTTCGCTCGATGCAGCGGGCATGGAGTCCTCCTCTATATATATGTGTGTTTCGGTGTGAAACGTTACTGTGTGGCGGCGAGGCCGTCGAGCCAGGTGAAAACCGCCTTGAACGCAGCCTCGCGTGCGTGCCGTTCGGACAGGAATACATCGTGGCGCGCACCGTCGATGGCCTGTACCTGCGCATGCGCGGATAAGGTTGGCGCCCAGCGCTGAATTTGATCCACGTCCAGCACAGTGTCGGCGGTGTCCGCGGCGGGTGAGTATTCCTCGCCGAGGTATGAGTGCGACGAGCACAAGGTCAGCGTCGGCACACCGGTATAAACGTTTCCAGCGTGAATCTGTTCCTGGCCCTGCAGCACCGCGCGGATCCAGCCCAGGTACTTGCGGTGGCCGTTAATGGGCTTCCATGTGGTGTTGAAGTCCCACTCGCCGTGAAAGTCCTTGTGGATGGACTTTCCGTACGTGCCCTCCCCGCGTTGCAGTAGGGGCAGGGATGGAAAAATCGCGCCGAAGGCGTTTAATACTGGCTTTAGCAGCGCGACCTGCCACGCGGGGAACTGCATGTCCAGCCATGGGCTGTTGAGGATGACGGCGTGGAGTTTCGAGTGGTCTTCGGGATGTTCGCGGCGCAGGTGGTCCGCCCACAGTGGCACGATCAACCCGCCGGTGGAATGCGCGAGAACTATCACTGAGCCGTGCTGGCGGGCCAAGATCCGCAGCGCCTGGGTCAGCTCCGGAAAATAGCGTGTCATGCTCAAAGTGAAGTGCGGGCGTTCGCCTTTGTTTAGCGCCCGCCCGCAGCGGCGCAGGTCCAAGGCGTAAAAGGGGTAGCCCTGAGAGGCGAACTCGTCCGCAACATGCGTCTGGAAGAAGTAGTCGGACATGCCGTGCACCCACAACACCGCCGGCTTGCGCATCGCGCTTTGCGACGCGCGCACGTCCCGTACCAGCACCGCATCTACGCGAGTGCCACTATCCGGGTCTTTGCCTTGAGGAAGCGCAACCTGTTCGAAGCCGCTGCCGAGGACGTCGGGTTGCCAATTCAAAGGTGTTTCGCTGTCGACCATGGCGCCGATAGTACTGGCGGGGCGGGGGTGACCTGTGGTCGTCGACAAGCCTTTGTACTCTCGCAGGAAAGGGGACGTAATATGAGCATCACTCCCAAAAGTCGAAAAACCTCAAAGGATGACTACGTATGTCTGACAACGGTGGTAACAAGTACGCGGACGAGGTGGACATCCTGCACGTCGGCGCCGGCATCATGAGCGCCACGCTGTGCTCGATGCTGCATGAGCTGGAGCCCGAGTGGAGCCAGATGATCTTCGAGCGGCTCGACGGGCCCGCCCAGGAGTCCTCCTACCCGTTCAACAACGCCGGTACCGGGCACTCCGCGTTGTGCGAGCTGAATTACACGCCGGAAAAGAACGGCCGCGTCGATGTGTCCAAGGCAATGGCCATCAACGAGAAGTTCCAGCTTTCTCGACAGTTTTGGTCCTACCAGGTTGAAAACGGTGTGCTCACGGATCCGCGCGCCTTTATCAACCCGGTTCCGCACGTCTCCTTCGCCCAGGGCGAGGATCAGGTGAAGTACCTCCGCAAGCGCTACGACAACCTGTCGGCGAACCACATGTTCCCCAACATGCAGTTCGCAGACGACCGCGAGACCTTCTCCGAAAAGCTGCCGCTGATGTCCCAAGGCCGCGACTTCGACGCCGAACAGGTTGCCATTTCCTGGACCGACGCCGGTACAGACATCAACTACGGCTCCCTGACCCAGCAGTTTCTGGACGCCGCGAAGAAAAACGGCACCGAAATCCGCTACGGGCGCGAAGTGACCAACATCAAGCGCGAAGGCAACTTCTGGAAGGTCACCGCCAAAAACGTCAACACCGGCGACAAACAGGTCGTGCGTGCCCGCTTCGTGTTCGTCGGAGCTGGCGGCTACGCCCTCGACCTGCTGCGCAAGGCGGGCGTTCCCGAGGTGCACGGCTACGCAGGCTTCCCCATTTCCGGCATGTGGCTCAAGACCACGAACCAGGAGCTGGTGCAGCAGCACAAGGCCAAGGTGTACGGCAAGGCGAAAGTGGGCGCTCCGCCGATGTCCGTGCCGCACCTGGACCTGCGCGTGGTGGGCGGCGAAGAGTCGCTGCTGTTCGGCCCGTACGGCGGCTGGAGCCCGAAGTTCCTCAAGGAAGGCTCTTACCTGGACCTGTTCAAGTCCATCCGTTTGGACAACATCCCGTCCTACCTCGGCGTCGGCGCGACCAACGTCGGGTTGGTGAAATACCTGGTGCAGGAAGTCTTCCGCGACTTCGACGGCAAGGTTGACATGCTCCACGAGTACTACCCGGCGGCGGACGGGAAGGACTGGGAGGTCGTGGTTGCAGGTCAGCGCGTCCAGGTGATCAAGCCTGCCGCGTTCCCGCGTTTCGGCACCCTCGAGTTCGGCACCGCTCTGGTTAACGACCAGAACGGCACCATCGCCGGTGTGCTCGGTGCATCCCCGGGTGCCTCGATCACCCCGGCGGCGATGATCGAGCTGCTGGAGCGCTGCTTCGGCGAGCACATGATCGACTGGGCGGACAAGCTGCACGAGATGTTCCCGACGTACGGCAAGTCGCTCAAGCGCGACAAGGACGCCTACGAGGAGCAGTGGGCGTGGACGCAGAAGACGCTGGGCCTCGACACCGCCGAGAACACGCTGTAGAGCTCCTTCGTCGCTCTACGGGGGCGCCCGCCCTACGTCCCGCAGAACGTGACGTAGGGCAGCTGTCCTTCAGGCCGGGCCATCCATTCGGGCCCGGCCTTTTCGTTGTACGGGTCGCTGGTAGCAGCGAGCAGCTCGTTGTACGGTGCGTAGTCGCCGCGGAGCTCGGCGGCGTCGATAGCCTCCTGCAGCATCTGGTTGCGAGGCACGAAGACGGGGCCGGGTGCGCCGTTGATGCCGCGATCTCGGTTGTAGGTGGTGATGTCTTCCGCCCCGTTGAGGCCGTCGAAGTCCTGGCCGATCCAGTGGTTCCACGCCTCGTCCCACGCCGACTGGACGGTGCCGACGTACTCGTTCACCTTCTCCTGGCCGAGTAGCGGGTAGAGCGCCTCCGCCAGCCGCGCCATGTTCCAGGCAATGATGTTCGGCTGGTTGCCAAACGCGTAGCGGTGCTGGCGGTCGATCGAACTGAAGCTTATGTTGCTGTCGAACCGCTCCGTAAAGGCGCACGGGCCGTAATCGATGGTCTCGCCGGACAGCGCCACGTTGTCGGTGTTCATGACACCGTGAACGAACCCGAGGCGCATCCAATGGGCGACTAGGTCGAACTGCCGCCGCGTGACGGTCTGAAGCATCTCGGCAGCGTCGGCGAAGCCCGCGGCCTCCATGACCTTGCGTGTCAGTTCCTCCGACTGTGTCGCCGCGTACTGCACTGTTCCCACGCGCAGGTGGCTTTTCGCCACGCGCACCACAATGCCGCCGGGGACCGCGCCCTGCTGGCGGACGACGGTGCCGCCGGTGGTGAGCACGGCAAGCGAGCGCGTAGTTGGCACACCGACCGCGTGCATGAATGTAGACACCAGGTGCTCGCGCAGCATCGGGCCAATCGCGCCCACGCCGTCGGAGCCCGGACGGGAAAACGCGGTTGGCCCGGAGCCTTTGAGCTGGATCTCGTAGCCGGCAATGTCGCCGAGAAGGAGGGCGCGGCCGTCGCCTAGCAACGGCACGAACTGCCCGAACTGGTGGCCTGCGTAGGCCATGGCGTGGCCGCCGCCGGCGCCGGTGAGGAACTTCAGGCCGTCGTCAGACTGCAGCCAATCCACGTCGAGTCCGAGCTCCGCTGCAAGTGGCTCGTTGAACGCTACCAGCTGCGGGTTCTCAAACTGGGTGCCGGGCTCCTCGTGTGCGAGCTCCGGCAGGGTGTCGGCGAGCGTGTGGGCGAGCTGAGGTCGGTTCATGGCTCCACCCTAAACTGATGGTCCATGAGTACCGGCCACATCACACTCGTAGGCGGCGGCCCCGGCGCGTGGGACCTGCTCACCATCCGCGGGCTTCGCGCTTTGGAGGCTGCCGACGTCATCCTCGCCGACCACCTTGGTCCGGCTGCGCAGCTCGAGAACTTCCTCGACGTAACCGGCAAGGAGGTCGTGGACGTAGCCAAACTGCCGTACGCGAGACAGGTGGCGCAGGAGCGCATCAACGAACTCTTGGTGCAGTACGGGCGTGCGGGAAAGCGCGTGGTGCGTCTCAAAGGCGGCGACCCGTACGTGTTTGGCCGCGGCTTCGAAGAGCTGCAGGCGTGCGCGGCCGCCGGCCTGGAGTGCTCGGTGGTGCCGGGTGTGACCTCGGCGGTGTCCGTGCCAGCGGCGGCGGATGTGCCGGTGACGCAGCGTGGGGTCACGCACGCGTTCACGGTGGTATCCGGGCACCTGCCGCCGGGACACGAGAAGTCGTTGGTTGACTGGGGCGCGCTGGCTCGCGTCGGCGGCACGATCGTGGTGGTGATGGGTGTGCGCAACGCCCGCGCCATCGCAGAGGCGCTGGTGGAGGCCGGTTTGGATGGTGAGACGCCCGCCGCCGTGATCCAGGAGGGCGAGACGGACGCGCAGCGGGTGTACTTCGCCACCGCAGCGAGCTTGGCCGACGTGATGGAGACTGAAAGCGTCGCGGCGCCGGCCGTGTACGTGTTCGGAGAGGTCGCGGGTCTTGCGCACGCTGGATAGCTTGATCTGGGACACCGCGTTAGGCGCCTCCGAAGGTTTGGGTAACGAGGGGCCGGAGACCGTGTTGATCTGCCACGACCCAACGCTGGATCTCACCCGTGCCGCGGTAGAGACGGACGCGCCAGTGGTGTTTCTAGACTCGGACTACGCGCGAAGCCGGAAGGCGTCGGCAATGGGCGCCGAGATCGCGGGCGACGTGCGCCTGGACGAGTTCTTGGCCGGGGCAACCGGTTCAGCTGTGGCGGTCGGGGAGATGCCCAAGTCCCTGGCCCGGCTGGACTACCTGGCGCGCTCCATCGCGGGCGCGGGCTACGACAGTGTGCGTGTCGTGCTCGGCGCGAACAACAAGCACCTCGCACGCAGCATGAACGCGGTGTTGGGGGAGTCCTTTGACGACGTTGCAGCTTCACTCGGCCGCGGCAAGTTCCGCTGCCTGGTCGCTTCCGGCCCGCGGGAGGTGACCTATGAGCCAACGCTTGGCGACGGCCTGGTCGCCGTCGGCGGAGTCTTTTCCGGCGCAAAGCCGGACCGCGGCGGGGAGCTGCTCCGCTCCTGCCTGCCTGCCGCTCCCGGCCGCCTATTAGACCTGGGCTGTGGCAACGGTTCGGTCACCCGGGGCTTTTCCGGCGTGGCCACGGACGCGGACGCGGACGCGGTGCTCTCCGCGCGCGCCATTGGATTGGAGGCGACGTGGGACGACGCCGGCTCACGTTTGCCGGATGCGTCCTTCGACACCATCGCGCTCAATCCGCCGTTCCACGACGGCACCACCGTCGACGCCACCCTCGTGCAGCACCTGCTCGACGCCTCCGTGCGCCTGCTCGCACCCGGCGGCGCGCTGTATCTGGTGCACAACTCCCACCTGCGCTACCGCGGCGAGGTGGAGCGCAGATTCGCATCCGTGGAGCAGGTCGCGCGCGATAAGACCTTCACGGTGCTTCGGGCCAGCCGCTAGGCTGAAATGCGCAAGGAGGCAGGATGGCACTGACAGTGGACGAAGCACGCGAGAACTTCGACGAGCTGATGCGGCAGGTAACCGTTGCGGGCAAGCACGTACAGATCCAGTCACGCGTCGGTGATGCCGTGCTGATTCCTGCGGCCGAATTTCGATCCTGGAAGGAAACTGCCCACATTCTCGGCACGCCCGCGAATGCACGTAGGTTTATCCGGGCCTACGACCAAGCAGTGTCCCGTTAGCCCAGAAGAGAGGGCAGCGCGTTGGCGGCGGTGTCCTCGATGACCACGTCGGCCAGGTGGGACAGTTCCGTGCGCATCGGTGTGACCTCGATGATGGGGATCTCCCGGGCGTGCGCCATCAACGGCAGACCGGCGGCGGGGTAGACCACGCCGGAGGTGCCCACGATCACCAGCGCGTCCGCGGTGCGCATCCGGCGCTCCGCCTCTTTCCACTCGGCCTCCGGCAGGGCCTCGCCGAACCACACCACGCCGGGGCGCGCCGGCCCGCCACAGAGTGGGCAGGCCGGGGGAGTGATTGCCTCCACGGGGGCTGTGGGCAGGGCGATGGGCTCGCCGAAGGTTTCGTCGCAAAGCGAACAGCGAAACTCAAACAGCGAGCCGTGCAGGTGGACGACCTCCTTGCTCCCCGCGCGCTCGTGGAGGTTGTCAATGTTTTGCGTTGTCACCGTCGTCTTCGGGCAGCGGGCGATAGCGACGTGGCCGGCGTTCGGCTCCGCCTGCTGTGCGAGGCGGGCGCGCCAGAGGTACCAGGCGAACATGGTGTCCGGGTCGTCGTGCCACGCGTCGATGGATGCCATGTCCTGCGGGTCCACGTTTTCCCACAGGCCGGTCTGCGCGTCGCGGTAGGTGGCGATGCCGCTGTCGGCGCTCATGCCTGCGCCGGTGAAGACCTCGATGTGGGAGGCGTCTGCGAGGAGAGCGCGGGCGGTGTCGATGGTGCTCGGGGTGGTCATAGTGGTGACGCTACCCGCGGCGGTGTATGGGGGCATCCGGATGCAAACGCCGATATCGGCATTTGGGGCAAGCACGGCGGTAAAAGCACTGGTCGCGGTCGGGCCAGGATGGTAAACGCCGATATCGTCTTTTGTGCAGTCGTGGTTCCCAAGAACCGGAGCTGTGGACAACTTCACCGGTGAGTTATCCACACAAGAGCGTAAGCCCTTCCGTTTTGCTTGACCCTCTGCCACGATCGCGGTATGGATCGGGGCGACAAGTAGAGATAGTGCGCAAGCTACGCGTACGGGATAAGAGTAACGATGGCGCAGGTGCAGTGGTCCTGTCGTCAAAGCATTGCATGTCGCAGGCCGACTTCGCTCAGCTCGCGTTTTTTGAGAAGCGGTGGATCCAAGCCATCGCTGTGGGAAAAGCTGCGAGGAAGGCAGCACTTGCGGGGCGCTCAGCAGCACGAGCGCTGGATATGTGGGTGGTAACGACCGATGTAAACGAGCCGGTGGAGTTACTCCTGCCAAACGGCAAAGCACCGCCGAAGAAGCAGCAGCCGACGAATACGGTCTATCACCGGGCGAGGAGACGGCCGGCGACGATCCGGCACTTCGACACTCTGCGTGCAACGGATGAACTGACAACGGCGTTCGAAATCGCGCTGCGACATGGTTTCCGGGAAGGGCTAGTGGCGATGGACTGGATCTTGAGATACTACGCGGACAGGGCCACAGTCGAGGCCGAGATGGAGAAGCTGGGCCGGGTGCGAGGGATTGGCACGTTGAGGAAAGTAGTGAAGTTCGCGGTGAACAACTCGCGCTCGCCGTTCGAGTCGTATGGTCGGGCGATACTGATAGAACGGGTGGCAGAAGACTGGATAGTTAACGGGATGTTCGCCGGCTACGAGGTGGATCTGCGTCGCGGGATGTTCGTGACGGAGATTGACGGGGACTACAAGTACGACGGGGTGACGTTCAAACCCACCGACGAGACGCTAAGGAAAGAACGTCGCCGCGAGAAGGATCTGCTGAAGGTTGGCGCGAAGCTGCTGCGACCGTCGCCCAGCGACCTACTGTTCAGGGAAGGAGAGTTTGTGGCCGATGTGCGCCGGCTTCTCGCGTTGGCAGAAAAGGTTGAACGGGTGGCGAGTTAACGCAGGTAGAGCAGGTGCAACCGATAAACCGATAAATTCGCCTCGGCCGATAAACCGATAAATTGCGGGCCGCGAAGGCTTAGCCCCCGCTACATCACGAAAGGAAGCACGATGCACACGACGGGGGTCGCAACCACGCCGAGGATCATCCGGCGTAAGTAGCGCTTGCCCGGCGCGTGCGCGGTGTTCACCGCGATCTTTCCCGGATTCGACGGCAGCACCGCCGCTACCATCGGATCGTTCGGCGCCGAATACGTACCCATGCCGCCCTGGTAGCGCAGCTGCTCGTTGCGCGCCTGTTCCTCTGCGTCCGGTTCGATACCGTCCTTCTCGGAGGTCAGTCGCACCGCAATCACGACCACGTAGACGATAAAGCAGACCCACAGCGCGGCTTCTAGCCAGAATGGCAGGCTCACGTCGGGTACCACCATGGCAATGTTCATCACCGCGAACAGCGCGGCCAGCGCGAGGATGATTTTGGAGACTAGGTCTGCGGAGGCGTCGCAAAGCTTCTCGACGCGCCGGGCCACCGTCTCCGAAAACGGCAGCGCGTCCTCCGCCGGGACGTCGACGGTGCGTCGGGCAAACGCCCGCGGCGGCAGCAACAGCGGCATCACCGCAGAGACGACGAAGCCGATGATGATCAGCGCAGTCGTGCTGAGCAGCGTCTTGGGTGCGAACCCGTCCACCTCGCCGGTGGGGCCGATGTGCACCGGCACCGGGTCGGGGATTGCGTCCCAGCGCAGCAAGATGTAAGCGAACCCGGCGGCGTAGATCAGTGCGGCCACAGCGTAGCGACGGTAGTGGGCGGGCATAACGCTCACGCTACACACGCATCGTGAGCAGCGTGCCGTCGACAGCAACGTCGAAGCCGGCGGCGGAAGCGATGTCGGCAACATCCTCGGCCGACGCTGCGTCATGCGGCGCAAGCGCGCGGGCCAGCTCGCCCTTGTACCGCTTGTTAAAGTGGCTGACCACTTTGCCGGTGTCTGCCTGCTCCACGCGCACCGTTAGCGCTCCCGCGACCGGCCCGAGCTGCTGGTAGGCGCCGGAGCGCATGTCCACCACGAAGTCCTGCTGGGCGAGCGCATCGCTTACCGATGTGCCCCACCACGCCCTCATGGTTTTCCCACCCAACTTGGATCCGCCGGAGACGCGGTAGCGCGGAATCATGTCGCCCGCGCGCACCAACCCAAACAACGCCGAGCCCACGGCCAGGCGGGACAAGGTCTCATCAGCCAAGGTCGACGGGTCAAGCGCGTCGTAGAGCACCCCGGTGTAGCGCCGGATCGCGGGCATCACCGGCGCCGCGCGCAGCGCGAGGTTCTCTTCGGCTTCGGCGCGTTTGCCAGCGGGGATTTTCAGCTCGGACATTTGGGTGTCCACGTCGGTGGCCGTGAGGGCGTCGAGAAGCGACGTGCGAACCGGGTGAAGCGACGGAAACGACAGCGCCATCGGCGCTTTGATGCCGCCGGGTGCCTTGGTCTCTGAAGGCGGGAGCACGATCAGCATGCGCAAAACCCTAGCGGTAAGCTTTCCAACCATGATTACACGCCTGTCCACGCTGTTCCTGCGCACGCTGCGCGAAGATCCCGCCGACGCTGAGGTGCCCAGCCACAAGCTGCTGGTGCGCGCTGGCTACGTGCGCCGCGCCGCGCCTGGCGTGTACTCCTGGCTGCCGCTGGGCCTGCGCGCCCTGCGCAAGATCGAAGGCGTGGTGCGCGAGGAGATGGACGCAATGGGCGGCCAAGAACTCCTCTTCCCGGCGCTGCTGCCGCGCGAGCCCTACGAGGCCACCAACCGCTGGACCGAGTACGGCGACGACCTGTTCCGGCTGAAGGACCGCAAGGGCGCGGACATGCTGCTCGGCCCCACGCACGAGGAGATGTTCACCACCGCGGTGAAGGACCTGTACTCCTCCTACAAGGACTTCCCGGTCACGCTGTATCAGATTCAGACGAAGTACCGCGACGAGGCGCGCCCCCGCGCCGGCATCCTGCGCGGGCGCGAATTTGTGATGAAGGACAGCTACTCCTTCGACATGACGGACGAGGGCCTGGAGCAGTCATACGCCAAGCACCGGGCCGCGTACCAGCGCATCTTCGACCGTGTGGGTCTGCGCTACGAGATTTGCAAGGCCACCTCCGGCGCCATGGGCGGCTCCGCGTCCGAGGAGTTTCTGGCGTACTCCGACAACGGTGAGGACACCTTCGTCATCTCCACCGCGGGCGATTACGCGGCCAACGTCGAGGCTGTGACTACGGTTGCGCCCGAGCCGCGCTCGTTCGACGGCCTGCCCGAGGCGGTCGAGTACGACACGCCGTCTTCCGAGACCATCGCCGCACTTGTGGAGTGGGCGCAGGGCGCGGGCGTGCTTGTCGACGGCCGCTCCGCCGAAGCCTGCGACACCCTCAAATGCATGATGGTGAAGGTCAACGACCCGCGCCAGGTCGACGAGGACGGTCAGCCGGTAGGCCCGCAGCTTGTCGGCGTGCTCATCCCGGGCGACCGCGAGCTGGACGAGAAGCGGCTCGAGGCGTCGTTGGAACCCGCGACGTTCGAGCTCGCCTCCGAGGAAGACTTTGCCAAGAACGACTTCTTGGTCAAGGGCTACGTCGGCCCGCGCGCCCTGCTGGCAAACGGCGTGCGCGTGCTGGCGGACCCGCGCGTGGTGGAGGGCACCTCCTGGATCACCGGCGCCGACGCCCCGCAGCGGCACGTGGTGGGCTTAGTGGCGGGCCGCGACTTCACCGTCGACGGCTACGTCGAGGCTGCGGAGATCAAGGAGGGCGACCCGTCCCCGTCCGGCAACGGCACCGTGGAACTCGCCCGCGGCATCGAGCTGGGCCACATTTTTCAGCTGGGCCGCAAGTACACCGAGGCCATGGACGTGCAGATCCTGGATGAAAACGGCAAGCGCGCCGTGCCCACCATGGGCTCCTACGGCATCGGCATCTCCCGCATGCTCGCGGTGGTGGCCGAGCAGCGCCACGACGACAAAGGCTTGGTCTGGCCGGTCGAGATCGCGCCGTACCAGGTGCACGTGGCGGTGGCGAACAAGGACGCCGCAGCACTTGAGGCGGGCGACCGCATCGCGGCGGAGCTTTCCGACGCCGGCCTCGAAGTGCTGTTCGACGACCGCCCCAAGGTGTCACCGGGTGTGAAGTTCAAGGATGCCGAGCTGCTCGGCATGCCGTTTATCGTCATCCTCGGCCGTTCCTTCGCCGACGGCGTGGTGGAGCTGCGTATCCGCGGCGGCGAGACGCTGGAGGTTCCGGCCGACGAGATCGTGGCCAAGGTCCAAGAGCTCGTCGCCGAGCGCCTCGGCTAGTTCCGGGGCGCGGGGGCGCGGGGGCGCCCAACCCACTGTCCAAACCTCGTTAGTTGCACCTCGTTAGTCGCCGGAATACCGCGAGTAACGAGGTGCGACTAACGAGGTTTGCCGTTTGCGGCGTCCGCGGCCTGCTGCCACCGGCCTAGACCCACTGGGCGTGTGCGGCCAACCGGATGGCGTCCTCGCGCCAGGCCGCCGACTCAGCGTGGGCGGCGGCGTAGCGCCACTGTGCGACCAGGTCGCTCTGCATGGTTTTGACCAGCTGGGCGGCCTCTTCCGCGTTTGCGGGCTCGTTGTAGCCGTCGGCGAATTCGTAGCCGGCGGCGGGGACGGGGGCCTCCTCGCCCGCGCCTTCGACAGGGCCCAGCACGCGGGTGAGCGCCGCGGTGCGCTCGTGGGAGGCCTCGCGCAGCTCGCTAACGCGCTCGCGCAGATCGGAATCGGCGTAGGCGAGTGCGACGCCGAGACCGTAGTACATGGCGTTTTCGCGGGCGAGCAGGTCGTGGGCCGCTTCTGTGTCCGCGGCATTCGCGACAGTTTCGGTGATAGGCGCGAGGTCGACGGGGGAGAGCGTGAGTGCGTCGATAGCCTGGGCGACGATGAGGTCGACGGACTCCGCCGGCACCTTGTCGGCGGCGGCGACGGTGTGTTCGAGCAGCGTGTCCGCGTTTCCCGTGGCGGGCAGGTCCGTGTCGCCGTAGCCCACGTTGCAGGAGGAGGGGGTGTTGCCGGAAGCGTCCACACCGCACAGCCTGAGCGCTTCCCCCTGCAGCTCCTCGCCTTGCTTCTTGCGCATCTCGCGCCACTGCTCCCGTGCGGGGTCCCCGAAAACCCAGTCGGCGGACGCCTGCTTCGCCAGCGCCATGATCTCGCCGTTCGCGCGTGGGCCCACAACGTCCATCACGGAGCAGCCGGTGAGCACAAGCGCGGCGGCGGGCAGCAGGAGGAGTTTCTTCACGCGCTGCACGTTACACGCTAGGTTGGTCGGCATGGCTTTTCCCACAAACGAGGCAATCGAGCGCTTGGTCGAACCGGTTGCGCGCACCTACGGCATGGACGTTGAAAAGATCCGCACGGTTAAGGCGGGCAAGAAGTCGCAGGTGGTCATCGCTCTGGACGCTGACGAGCATCCGACGCTCGACGACCTCGAGGAGGTGTCGAACGAGCTCTCTACGCTTTTCGACGATGCCGAGGAACGCGGCGAGGTGAACTTCGGCGCGGGCTACACCCTGGAACTGACCACGCCGGGCGTTGATCTGCCGCTGACGGCTGCGCGCCACTTCCGCCGCAACCGCGGGCGCAAAGTGAAGGTGGGCGATCAGCTGTGGCGCCTCGGCCCGTTGAACGCGGACGAGACGCAGGTGGCGCTGGTGCGGGCGACGAAGAAGGACGAAGAGATTCGTATTTCGCCGGTTTCTGAATTGTCCGGCGCAGTGGTAGAAATTGAGTTCAACGCGCCGCTGGCAGCAGAAACGCTGCTGGCGGACCGTGTATTTGAAGATCTTGAGGCCGCTGCGACGGCAGGGAAGGAAAACAAGTGAATATCGACTTGAACGCGCTGAAGGCGATCGAGGAACAGCAAGGCATCCCCATGGACGACCTCCTGGGCACCATTGCGAACGCGCTGCTGTTTTCCTACCGCGAGTTCAAGGAGGGGGAAGCAGACGAGGCTGCTAAGGCCCGCGTCGACATTGATACCGAGACCGGCAACGTCGCGGTCATCGTCAGCGAACTGAACGCTGACGGTGAGGTCATCTCCGAGTACGACGACACCCCGTGATTTCTCCCGCATCGGCTCGGTGGCGGTACGCGACGCGATCAAGGGCCGTCTGCGCCAGGCCGAGGCCGGCCGCGTGTACGACGAGTACGCCGGCTTCGAGGGCAAGGTTGTCTCCGGCATCGTGCAGCGCGACGCCCAGGCGGAGTCCCGCGGCCTGAACATTGTCCAGCTTGGTACCGAGGCGGATCCGCAGGACGGCATTTTGCTGCCCGCGGAGAAAATCCCGGGGGAGCGTCTGAAGCACGGCGACCGCATCAAGGCCTACGTGGTCGGCGTGAACAAGGGGGATAAGCGTGTGCAGGTGAACCTGTCGCGCACTCACCCGGAGCTGGTGCGCGGCCTGTTCGCGCTCGAGGTGCCTGAGGTGGCGGACGGCTCCGTGGAGATCGTGGGCATTGCCCGCGAGGCTGGCCACCGTTCCAAGGTGGCGGTGCGCGCAACGGTGAAGGGCGTGAACGCGAAGGGCGCATGCATCGGCCCGCGCGGCGCCCGCGTCACCAACATCATGCAGGAGCTCGGCGGCGAGAAAATCGACATCATCGATTGGGACGAGGATCCGGCGAAATACGTAGGCAACTCGCTTGCACCGTCGAAGGTAGTAAGCGTGGAGGTGCTCGACCGCGAAGCCCAGGCGGCCAGGGTGACTGTGCCGGACTACCAGCTGTCCCTAGCTATCGGTAAAGAGGGCCAAAATGCGCGGCTGGCCGCCCGCTTGACGGGCTGGAAGATCGACATTCGCTCCGACGCCGACGCAGCGCAGTAGCGCTCGAGCCGTAGTCGCTGGAATACACAACGGAATCACACCGTTGTAACCATCAAACCCGCTGGAAATATAGATCCGGCGGGTTTTGGCGTAGAGTGTTTTACGGCTTTTGTGTCCGCACGCTTTAGGTGCGGCGACCGAGTGAGCTGATGAAGGAAGGGATCGCGGATGGGCGTTGCGCGTAAGCAGCCGATTCGCACCCGCACCTGTATCGCCACCCGTACCGTGCAGCCGGATACCCAGCTGCTGCGGGTTGTCGCCGATCCGGAGGTGCCTGGGCGGGTTCTCGCGGATCCTGGCAGGAAACTTCCTGGCCGGGGTGCGTGGATCACGCCCTCGTTGGATGCAGTCGAGCTGGCGGAACAACGTCGTGCTTTCGGGCGCGCGCTCCGTCTGTCCACCGCGGTGGACCTAGGTCATGTACGTACGTACCTTGCGTCGTCGCAAAGCAACTGCGGCGAGGTGAACGACCCAGACGAAAAAGGAAAGACTGAACACTGATGAGTACGCAGCGATGAAGCAGCATCAGCGATGAATGTCACTGCCAACGTCTAGGGGCAGGTAGCCGAAGGGCACTGCTCCTAGCAACAACCAAGAGGAGATACGTGTCCGGAAAGCTACGCGTTCACGAGTTGGCCAAGCAGCTCGGCGTAACAAGTAAGGAACTGCTCGCCACACTCAAGGAGCAGGGCGAGTTTGTGAAGACGGCGTCGTCGACGATCGAGCCGCCTGTCGTGAAGAAGATGAAGGCCTACTACGCCAAGCAAAACGGCGGTGGGGATGCGGTTGACCAGAAGAAGGACGAAGCCGCGCCGAAGAAGCCGCCGCTGAAGAAGCCGGGCCAGAATCGTGCGAAGCCGGCGGCTCCGAAACCGGCCGGCGCTCCCAAGCCAGCAGCTGCGAAGCCTGCGGAGGCGAAGCCGGTGCCGGCAGCGCCGAAGCCCCCAGCCGCGAAGCCCGCGGCGGGTGAGCCGACCCCCAAACAAGCTGGTGGCCCGAAGCCAGGTGCGGCCAAGCCTGGTGCCGTGAAGCCCGGTGCCGCCAAGCCCGGTGCTGCAAAGCCCGCGGCCCCGAAGCCTGCGGCGGCAAAGTCGGCCGCACCGAAGCCCGCTGGCGCCCCCAAGCCGGGCGCAGCGAAGCCCGCGGCGCCGAAGCCGGCGGCGAAGGGCGATGGCCCGACGCCGGGTGCGATGCCGCGACCGGTGCCGAAGCCGGGGCGCCCGCGTGTGGCCAACAACCCGTTCTCGTCCAACTCCGGCGGCGGGCAGCGCCCACCGCGTCCGGGTGGCGGTCGTCCCGGCCAGGGCCAGGGGCGTCCGGGTCCGGGCCAGGGTGGTCCGCGTCCGGGTGGCGCGCGCCAGGGTGGCGGCTCCCGTCCGTCGCCGGCTGATATGGCGGCAGGTCCGTCTCCGACCCAGATGCCGTCCAAGGCGGCGGCACCCGGTGGCCGCGGTCGCGGCGGTGCTGGCGGCGGACGTGGCCGTGGCGGTCAGGGCGGCCCGAACCGGGGCGGCTTCGGTGGCCCGGGTGCCGGCGGTGGTGGCTTCCGCGGACGCGGCGGCCGTCGCGGCGGCACCGCCGGTGCATTCGGCCGTCCGGGTGGCGCGCCCGGCAAGCGCCGCAAGTCTAAAGGCCAGAAGAGGGCCGAGTACGAGGAGATGCACAAGCCGAACGTCATCGGTGGCGTTCGTCTCCCCGACGGCGGCGGCCAGACTGTGCGCCTGCGTCAAGGTGCGACCCTGTCCGACTTGGCTGAGAAGATCAACACCGAGGCGTCGTCGCTAGTGCAGGCGCTGTTCAACCTCGGCGAGATGGTGACCGCGACGCAGTCGGTCTCCGAGGAGACGCTGCAGCTTCTGGGCGCCGAGATCAACTACGAGGTGCAGATCGTCTCGCCCGAGGACGAGGACCGCGAGCTGCTCGAGTCCTTCGACCTGCAGTTCGGCGAGGACGAGGGCGGCGACGAGGCGCTGGAGCAGCGCCCGCCGGTGGTCTCCGTCATGGGCCACGTCGACCACGGCAAGACTCGCCTGCTGGACTCCATCCGTCAGGCGAACGTGGGCCGCGGCGAGGCCGGCGGCATCACCCAGGGCATCGGCGCGTACCAGACGGAGGTCACCCTCGAGGACGAGCCGCGCAAGATTACGTTCCTGGATACCCCGGGCCACGAGGCGTTTACCGCCATGCGTGCCCGTGGTGCGAAGTCGACGGACTTGGCCATCCTGGTGGTGGCCGCTGACGACGGCGTGATGCCGCAGACGGTTGAGGCGATCAACCACGCGAAGGCGGCGGATCTGCCGATCGTGGTTGCCGTGAACAAGGTGGATAAGCCGGAGGCGCAGCCGGACAAGATCCGCGGCCAGCTCACCGAGTACGGGCTGATTCCAGAGGAGTATGGCGGCGACACCATGTTCATCGACATCTCCGCGAAGCAGGGCACGGGCATCGACGACCTTCTCGAGGCTGTGTTGCTGACTGCCGATGCCGCGCTGGAGCTGACCGCGAACCCGGACATGGACGCGCAAGGTGTGGCCATCGAGTCCCACCTGGACCGCGGCCGCGGACCGGTGTCCACCGTGATCGTGCAGCGCGGTACTTTGCGGGTCGGCGACTCCATCGTCGTCGGCGGCAATTTCGGCCGCGTGCGCCGCATGGTGGACGAGTGGGGCAACGACGTGGAAGAGGCGGGACCGTCCCGCCCGGTCCAGGTGCAGGGTCTCAACGGCGTCCCGGGCCCGGGCGACAACCTGCTCGTGGTGGAAGACGACCGCGTGGCGCGCCAGATTGCTGCGCAGCGCGACGCCCGCCACCGGGCGGCGATGCAGGCGCGCAGCAAGAAGCGCGTCTCGCTTGAGAACCTGGATCAGGCGCTCAAGGAGCGCAGCCAGCTCAACCTCATCCTCAAGGGCGACAACGCAGGCTCCGTGGAAGCCCTGGAGGAGGCGTTGCTCAAGATCGAGATCGACGACGAGGTCGAGGTCAACATCATCGACCGTGGCGTCGGTGCTGTGACCCAGACCAACGTCACGTTGGCGGCGGCGTCGGACGCGATCATCATCGGGTTCAACGTCCGTGCTGACGGGAAGGCCACCGAAGAGGCCAATGCCGAAGGCGTGGAGATCCGCTACTACTCGGTGATCTATCAGGCCATCGAGGACGTGGAGAACGCGCTCAAGGGCATGCTCAAGCCCGTTTACGAGGAGCGGGACCTCGGCGAGGCGGAGATCCGCCAAATCTTCAAGGCCTCCGCCGTCGGCCTCATCGCCGGCTGCATGGTCACCGAGGGCAAGGTCAAGCGCGGCGCGAAGCTGCGCCTGGTGCGCGACGGCAACGTCATCACCCCGGACGCGACGATCGAGTCGCTGCGCCGGGAAAAGGACGATGCCAACGAAGTTGCCAAGGGTTACGAGTGCGGCATGGTGCTGTCTTACCCGGATATCCAGGTGGGCGACCTCATCCAGACCTACGAGATGGTTGAGGTGCCGCGAGACTAGGCGCTGCTAAGCAGTTGCTTATCCACGCAACCCCCGTTCCGCGCGACCTGCGCGGGGCGGGGGTTACACTATTGAAAGTTTTGGACATAGGAGTTGAGAATGGCTGAGAACCCTCGCGCACAGCGCCTGGCAAAGCAGATTCAGACGATTGTGGCGTCTGCCATCGAGCGCGAGGTGAAAGATCCGCGCTTGGAACTTGTCACCGTCACCGACACCCGCGTCACCGGCGACCTGCACGACGCAACGGTGTACTACACCGTGCGCGGCCGCGACATCAACGACGAGCCGGATTACGACCAAGCCGCGGAGGCGCTGAATCGCGCACGCGGCCAGATCCGCAAGATTGTGGGCGACCAGCTCAGCGTGCGGTTTACACCGACTATCGCCTTTGAGCGCGACACTGTCCCGGAGACTTCCGCCCATATGGAGGCGCTGCTGAACCGGGCCCGTGCGCGCGACGAGGAGCTGGCCCAGCTCCGCGCGAACGCGAAGCCGGCGGGGGAGAGCGACCCGTACAAGCGGGCATCCGATCGCCCGGGTGACGATGTCTAGCCAGACACCCCAGCCATTGAGGTATCTGCCGGAGGCGGCGGCGCAGTTCGAGGCCGCCGCCTCCCGTATGCGCGGCGCGTCGAAAGTGTCGGTGGTCGCCCACATCAAGCCGGACGCGGACGCTATCGGTTCCGCTTGCGCACTGGCTTTCGGGCTGCGCAAGTTGGGCGTGGACGTGCAGGTGCTTATCGGCCAGCCGCTACCGCACTCGGCGAACATGCGCACCATCCCGGGCGTGGACGAAATTCTTTACGACGAGCCACTGCCTGCGGACGGCTTGGTGGTCACCGTCGACTGCGCCTCCGCGGACCGCACTGGTGCGCTCATGCCCGCGATTCTGCGCGACCCGTCGCGCGTGGTCGTCGTCGACCACCACAACACCAACCCAGGGTTCGGCGGCATCAACGTGATCGTCGAGAGCGAGTCCACCACGGTGATGGTCCGCGAACTGCTCGGATACCTGGGCGTGGACTTGGATGCGGACATCGCCTACGGCCTCTACGCCGGTTTGGTTACGGATACAGGTAGCTTCCGGTGGGGCACGCCCCGCATGCATGAATTTGCGGCGGAGCTCATGCAGTTCGGTCTGGATACCCGCCAGATCGCGCTGGATCTCATGGACACGATGAGTCCCGTGGATCTGCAACTCATGGGTGCAGTGCTGGCTAAAACGCAGATCGTGCCGACGAAGGGGCTGGCGGTCGCGGTGTTGACCATCCCGGCGGGAATCCATTCACGTATGAGCCAAACAGCGGTGGAGGCGATTATCGATTACGCCCGGTCGCTGGAGGGCACGGACGTTGGTGTGGTGCTGAAAGAACAAACGCCGAAATATTGGGCGATGTCGCTGCGCTCGACAGCGGTGGACGTTTCTGCCGTAGCGCAGCGCCTCGGCGGCGGTGGCCACTGGGCGGCCGCGGGGTATTCCGCCACCGGAAGCCGCAATCAGGTCATCCGCGAGCTTCTCGACGCATTCCCGGAGCCCCCCGCGTCCAATGTCTAAGCCGACGAACTTAAGCAATCGCTCCGTCGGCCGCGAGATCCTAGCGCTCGCGCTGCCAGCTCTCGGAGTGCTGGCGGCGAACCCGCTCTACCTGCTGCTCGACACGGCTGTGGTGGGCCAACTCGGCACCGCCGAGCTTGCGGCGCTTGCCGCGGGGTCAGCGATCCAGTCGACGGTGACTACCCAGCTGACGTTCCTTTCATACGGCACCACCGCTCGCAGCTCTCGGTTTTTCGGTGCTGGGCGACGGGACCGGGCAGTTGCTGAGGGAGTGCAGGCCACCTGGGTTGCGCTCGGCATCGGTACACTGCTTGCGCTTATAGTCGGGGTCTTTGCACAGCCTCTCGCCCAGGCACTGGCCGGCGACCAAGACACCGCTGTCCGCGCCGCGCAGTGGATGCGTGTTTCTGCCTTTGCAGTGCCCATGACGCTGGTGATCATGGCGGGCAACGGCTGGATGCGCGGGGTACAAAACACCCGGCTGCCCTTCTACCTGACACTTTGCGGGGTCATTCCCGGCGCGGCGCTACTACCAGTCCTGGTGGGGCGCTTCGGGCTGGTCGGGTCGGCCATCTCGAATGTCGTCGGAATGGGCATCACATCGTCACTCTTTGTCGTGGTGTTGGCACGCGAGCACGCGAGGTACGACGGCGACTGGTCACCACGTTGGCGGGTGATCAGAAGCCAGCTGGTGCTCGGGCGAGATTTGGTATTGCGGTCCCTGTCGTTCCAGGTGTCGCTGCTTGCGGCCGCGGCGGTGGCAGGCCGCTTCGGTGTGGTGGCGTTGGCAGCGCACCAGCTCATGCTTCAGCTGTGGAACTTCCTGACCCTAGTGCTAGATTCCCTCGCCATTGCAGCTCAGACGCTGACCGGGTCGGCGCTTGGCCGAGGTGGCGCCGAGAAGGCACGCGGTGTGGGGGTGCAGGCGCTGCGGTACTCGATGCTGTTCGCGGTGGCGCTCTCCGCGGTCTTCGCGGTGTTCGCGCCGCAGATCCAGGGTGTGTTCACATCCGATCCGGAAGTCGTGGATACGCTTCGGGTGCCGTGGATGCTGCTTATCGCGATGATTTTGGCGGGTGGAGCGGTTTTCGCTCTCGACGGGGTGCTCCTCGGCGCAGCTGACGCGGCATTTTTGCGCAACCTCACACTTTTTTCGTTGCTGGCAGTGGCACTGCCGGTGATCCTGTTGTCGGCCGTGTTCGGCTGGGGGCTTGCCGGCATCTGGATCGGTCAGCTCGGCCAGGTGCTCACCCGACTGGTTGGCGTGGTGTGGCGCTTCCGCTCGATGCGGTGGGCTGTGTCGGGTGTCGATGGTAAGAAAGAAGGATGACCACGACGCTCTGGGCCGTCAGCGACCTGCACGCGGCGGTAAAGCGCAACGCAGCGCAGATCGACGCGATCCGGCCGGCTGATCCGTCCGATTGGCTCATCGTCGCCGGAGACGTGGCGGAGCGAGGCGAATTGATCGTCCAGGTGATGGAGGAGCTTGCAGACAGGTTTGACACCGTGATCTGGGTCCCCGGAAACCACGAGTTGTTTTGCCGCTCTGCAGACCGCTACCGGGGCCGGGAGAAGTACACGATGCTGGTGCAGGCGATGCGTTCCATCGGCGTGGTCACCCCGGAGGACCGGTTCCCGGTGTTTGGCGGGTGACCATATGCCCGCTGTTCACCCTCTACGATTACTCGTTTCGGGCCCGCGACCTGACAGTTGAGGAAGCACTGGCCGCGGCGCACGAAAACAATGTGGTGATGACGGACGAGGTGGCGATCGCACCTTTCGTGGACATCCGTGCCTGGTGTTGGGACCGGCTGGCGTACACCACCAAGCGCCTTTCGCGTATCAGTGGCTCGACGATTCTGGTCAACCATTGGCCCCTGGTGCAGGAACCCGTGCAGCGGATGCGGTGGTCGGACATCGCCCTTTGGTGTGGGACTCGCCACACGCGGACGTGGCCCAAACGATATGGTGCGCAGGCGGTGGTGTACGGTCACCTGCACATGCCGGGGGTGACAACTGTCGAAGGAATCCCGCACATCGAAGCGTCCCTCGGTTATCCGCGCGAATGGGAGCACTACCCGTCAGCACGGCAGTTCCCGTACCCGGTCATGGAGGTTGAGCAGTGATGCAAGACGTCGCACTCTTTCCTCCGGAGGCTCGCTGCGTCTTCTACCGCACGGTAGTGGCAGGGGTGCGGTAGACCTCACCCGCTACAAGGACTTGCATCCCGATGAGCGCAACGAGGTCAGCGCCGCGGTGGATGTGCGCAAGGGCGAGTTCGGCGACGCCCGCTGGTGCGCCCACGAGGCGCTGCGCGAGCTCGGTGTGGAGGTTGCTGGGGCGATCCTGCGCGGGGAACGGGGGATGCCTCTGTGGCCCGATGGGTTCACCGGTTCTCTTACGCACACCGACGGCCTGCGGGCAGCGGTGGCGGCGTCGACCCGTCACGTCCACTCCATGGGGCTTGACGCCGAGCCAGCGGAGCCGCTGCCAGACGGTGTGCTGCGCTCCATCGCCAGCTCCACTGAGAGGGAGATGGTGGAGCAGATGCAGGCGAAAGGCTACCCCTGGGCCGACCGGCTGCTCTTTTCCGCGAAAGAGTCCACATACAAATGCTGGTATCCCATGACTCGGCGGTGGCTGGACTTCGACGAGGCAGAGATTGAACTCCGCCCGGACGGCACCTTTACATCCCAGCTCTTGGCCCGGCCCGCGCCCGTTCCGGTGTTCGAGGGGCGCTGGGTGCAGCGCTGCGGCTACGTGGTCACATCCACGTACGTCCGGTAGGGGCGCTCGGGCTAGAGAGTCGACGGGCGCGCCACGAATACCGTGGCCAGGCGCTTGCCCTGTTCTTTCACCAGCGCTACCGCCCGCCCGTCCGGCCCCACCGCCGCGTGCACCCCTGAAAGCCCCCGGGGCTCGAGCCACTTGCCCATCGCTAACGCTTCGTACTCCTCGGCCGTGACGTGCAGCACCGGCCAAGCGCGCGTGAGCGCCTCATCCAACCCGAGTGACAACTCCGCTGAGTTGTTCAACTCTTCCAGCGTGCGGGCGTCGCTGAGGGAGAAGGAGCCGACACGGGAACGTCGTAAAGCAATCAGATGCCCGCCCACTCCTAGCGCTGCGCCGAGGTCGCGGCCCAGCGAACGGATGTAGGTGCCGGACGAGCAGTGCACCCGCGCGTCCACGTCCACGTACTCGCCGTCGCGCCGGATCTCGCGGAGCTCGAAGGCGTGGATAGTCACCTCACGCGCGGGAATCTCTACCTCTTCACCGGCACGCACCAGCTCGTGTGCGCGGCGCCCACCGATCTTGATCGCGGAGACCTTCGAGGGGACCTGCATGATCGTGCCCGTCAGCTTCTGCACCTCCGCGCGGATCGCGTCATCGCTTACCCCGGAGGCATCACGCTTGTCGACGGTGTCACCTTCGGCGTCATCCGTTGTGGTCGATTCGCCGAGGCGGATGGTGGTCTCGTAGACCTTGTCCTCTGCCACGAGGTGGGCCAGAAGCTTCGTGCCGCGCTCGATGCCCGCCACGAGCACCCCGGTGGCCATGGGGTCCAGCGTGCCGGCGTGTCCGACCTTTCGGGTGCCGAAGAAGCGGCGCAGGCGGGCCACTACGTCGTGGCTGGTCATGCCAGCTGGCTTGTCCACGACGACGATTCCGGAGGTTGCGAGGGGATCGTTCATGCCTGCCGAGTATGCCGTACTGTATTAGCCCGTGGATATTCTGCGCGGGCTTGCGAGTGTGCCGGGTTCCTTCGCGGAGACCGGCACGGTGGTCACTATCGGTGTGTTCGACGGTGTGCACCGCGGTCACCAGCTGCTTATTTCCAAGGCGGTGGACACTGCCCGCGAGCTTCAAGTGCCGTGTGTGGTGATGACTTTCGACCCGCATCCGGTGACCATTTTCGCCCCCGAGCATGCCCCCCGCGCGCTGATGCCCCTAGATGAGCGCGCCCGCCACATCGCCGAGTTGGGGGTGGACGCGCTGTTGGTCATCGATTTCCGCGAAGAACTGGCCGGGTTGCGGCCACAGGAGTACGTGGACGATGTGCTGGTCGGGTACCTGGGGGCGAAGCACGTGCTGGTGGGGGAGAACTTCACCTTCGGCCGCGATGCCGAAGGCACTGCCGCGACGATGGCGCAGTTGGGGGAGCGGGCCGGAGTAGACGTGACCATCGTGCAGCTGCTCGGCGACGGGGGCGTGCGGATATGTTCCACCGCGATCCGGGACCACCTCTCCGGCGGAGACGTCGCCCTGGCCACGGACTTCATGGGGCGGCCATTTTCCGTGATCGCGCCAATCGAGCGCGGCGCGGGTAGGGGTGGTAAGGAGCTGGGCTACCCCACGGCGAACCAGTACGCCTCCGATACTGCCGCAGTGCCGGCGGACGGTGTGTACGCGGGGTGGCTCACCATCATCGATGACGGTGCGATCGACGGCGACATGGAGCCCGGCGTGCGCTACCCAGCGGCGATCTCGGTGGGCACGAACCCGACGTTCGGGGACGCCCGGCGCAGCGTTGAGTCTTTCGTGCTGGACCGGGACGCGGACCTGTACGGCCGGATGGCCCGGGTCGAGTTCGTCGGGAAAGTCCGCGACATGGTGAAGTTCAATTCCGTCGACGAGCTGCTGGATAACATGGCCCGTGACGTTCAAACGACCCGCGAGATCCTAGGAGTGGCGTAAATGGCTCGCAAACTCATCCTCGACGTGGACACCGGCATTGACGATGCCCTCGCCATCGCGTACGCGTTGGCATCGCCGGAGCTCGAACTGATCGGCGTCACCTGCACCTACGGCAATGTCGAGGTTTCGCAGGCAGTTCGCAACTCCCTGGCCATCCTCGAACTGTTCGGCCGCACCGACGTACCCGTCTACGCCGGACCGCAGCGCGACGGGTTCGAGGTGATGGAGATCTCCCAGTTCATCCACGGGATGAACGGCATCGGCGAGGCCGAGCTTTACGACGCCGCGCGTGCAGTCGAGCCGCTGTCCGCGGTGGATTTTTTGGTGCAGTCTGTGCACCGCTACGGCGACGACCTGGTCATCGTGCCAGTCGGCCCGTTGACCACGGTGGCCGAGGCCGTGTCTACCGACGACCACTTCGCCACCCGCGCCCACATCGTGTGCATGGGGGGTGCGTTGACCGTGCCGGGTAATGTCTCGCCGTTCGCGGAAGCCAACATCAACCAAGACCCTGAGGGTGCGGACCTGGTCTTCCGCCAGTGCGTGGACATCACCATGATCGGCCTCGACGTCACGCTCCAGACGCTGTTGACCACGGTCGAAACGAAGCGTTGGAAGGATCTCGAAACCGCGGGCGGGGATTTCCTGGCAGAGGCGACGAACTATTACATCAAGGCGTATGAAACCACGGCACCGCACTTGGGCGGCTGCGGGCTGCACGATCCGCTGGCTGTCGCCGTAGCGGCAGATCCGAGCCTGGTGGAGACGTTGGCCATTAACTTGAAGGTGGACACCGAAGGGCCGTCGAGAGGCCGCACGAT
Source organism: Corynebacterium wankanglinii (assembly GCA_014490595.1). Taxonomy (GTDB): domain Bacteria; phylum Actinomycetota; class Actinomycetes; order Mycobacteriales; family Mycobacteriaceae; genus Corynebacterium; species Corynebacterium wankanglinii. Next base: position 1,519,659 of record CP061031.1, on the reverse strand, counting down.
CGCCGACGAGACGTGCCTGAACGATCCGGTGAAGTCCGCCCGCGTCGCGGTCGGGGTAGACGCGGAGCGCTTCCTCGAAGAATTTATGAGCCGGTTGACCGGTTTGGCCCGCGAAACCCCGGTCGTGTAACCTCTTGCGAGGTCTTGCGCCACCCGACTGTGGTTCGCGGCGGTCGCGGCGCAGCGAAGACGTTTTCCGTAGAACGCGAACTGAAATAACCAAGGAGTACCTCATGGCACTGTCCACTGAGAAGAAGGCTGAGATCCTCAAGAACTACGGTCTGCACGAGACCGACACCGGCTCCCCGGAGGCGCAGGTTGCGCTGCTCACTGAGCGGATTAACAACCTGACCGAACACCTGAAGGATCACCAGCACGACCACCACTCTCGCCGTGGCTTGCTGCTGCTCGTCGGCCGTCGCCGTGGCCTGCTGAAGTACCTGCGCGAGAACAACGTCGAGCGCTACCGCGACCTGATCGGTCGTCTGGGCCTGCGCCGCTAATCGCCGCAGAAGCTACAGCGCGAAACTACGCCTCACCTGCACGGTGGGGCGTTTTTTGTTATCATCATTGGCCGTTGCGTGAGAAACACGACAAAGGCGGCACCGATGATCGCCACACACCTTCAAGGAGAGGGATCTTTTTGAGCAACTTCACGCCGAGCAATTCCCACGCGGTCCACGTGGATGAGGAATTTGGCATTACCGAAGCAGTAGCCACTCTGGATAACGGCGACTTCGGTTCCCGCACCATCCGCTTCGAAACTGGGCAGCTCGCGCGCCAGGCCGACGGGTCGGTGACCACGTACCTGGACGACGAGACGATGCTGCTGGCCACACGACCGCCTCCAATCAGCCGCGCGAGGGCTTCGACTTCTTCCCGCTGACAGTGGACGTGGAAGAGCGCATGTACGCCGCGGGCAAGATCCCGGGCTCATTCTTCCGCCGCGAGGGCCGCCCGTCCACGCAGGCGATCTTGGCCTGCCGCTTGATCGACCGCCCGCTGCGTCCCACCTTTGTGAAGGGTCTGCGCAACGAAGTGCAGGTTGTCATCACCGTGATGTCGCAGCACCCGGAGGAGTACTACGACGTCGTTGCCATTAACGGTGCGTCCGCGGCCACCCAGCTCTCCGGCCTGCCGGTCTCCGGTCCGGTCGGGGGCGTACGCATGGCGCTGCTGGCGGACGACAAGCACCCGGAAGGCCAGTGGGTGGCTTTCCCGAACCACGAGCAGCACGAGCGCTGCCTGTTCGAGATGGTCGTCGCCGGCCGCATGGTCGAGCGCAAGCGCGGCCGCAAGACCGAAGAAGACGTCGCCATCATGATGGTGGAAGCTGGCGCAGGCGTGAACGTGGTCCAGCAGATCGAGGCAGGGTATCCGGCGCCGACCGAGGCCACGGTCGCCGAGGGGCTCGAGGCAGCCAAGCCGTTTATCGCGACCCTGTGTCGTGCGCAGCGTGATCTGGCAACGGAGATGGCCAAGGAGACGAAAGAGTTTCAGCTCTTCCCGGCCTACTCCGACAAAGTTTTCAACGCCGTTGAGAAGAAGGCCTCCAAGAAGCTTTCCAAGCTGCTCACCATCAAGGGCAAGGCGGAGCGCGATGAGGCCACCAACGCGTACATGGAAGACATCGAAGGAAGCCTGATCGACGACTTCGACATCGACGACGATGACCGCGACGAGTATGCCGCAGCTTCGAAGGAGATCCGCGCCGCGTACAACGCGGTGATGAAGCAGATTGTGCGCGAGAAGATCCTCACCGAAGGCTTCCGCATCGACGGCCGTGGCGTCACCGACATCCGTGACCTGGAGGTAGAGGTTGAGCTGATCCCGCGCGCACACGGTTCCGCCCTGTTCGAGCGCGGCGAGACCCAGATTCTCGGCGTGACCACGCTGGACATGCTGAAGATGGAGCAGCACCTGGATTCGCTGCACCCGGAGGACTCCAAGCGCTACATCCACCACTACAACTTCCCGCCGTACTCCACGGGTGAGACTGGACGCGTCGGCTCCCCGAAGCGCCGCGAGATCGGCCACGGTGCGCTCGCCGAGCGTGCGCTCGTGCCGGTGATCCCGTCGCGCGAGGAATTCCCGTACACCATCCGCCAGGTCTCCGAGGCGCTCGGCTCCAACGGCTCTACCTCCATGGGTTCGGTGTGCGCGTCCACGTTGTCGCTGTACAACGCCGGTGTGCCGTTGGCTGCGCCGGTGGCGGGCATCGCCATGGGGCTAGTCTCCGGCGAGGTGAACGGGGAAACCGAGTACGTAGCCCTGACCGACATCCTGGGCGCTGAAGACGCGTTCGGGGACATGGACTTCAAGGTTGCCGGCACCCGCGAGTTCATCACCGCGTTGCAGCTTGACACCAAGCTCGACGGCATCCCGTCGACCGTGCTGGCTGACGCGCTGAACCAGGCCCGCGATGCCCGCGAGGCAATCCTGGACACCATGGCCGAGGTCATCGAGGGCCCCGACGAGATGAGCGCGCTGGCGCCGAAGATCACCACGGTGAAGGTGCCGGTTTCGAAGATCGGTGAGGTCATTGGTCCGAAGGGTAAGACCATCAACCAGATCACCGAGGACACCGGCGCTGAGGTCTCCATCGAGGATGACGGCACTGTGTTCGTCTCCGCCGCCTCCGGCGAGGCTGCGGACGCCGCGATTGAAAAGATCAACGCAATTGCAAACCCGCAGATGCCGAAGGTGGGTGAGCGTTATCTGGGAACTGTGGTCAAGACCGTTGCGTTCGGTGCGTTCGTGTCCATCATGCCCGGCACCGACGGTTTGATTCACATCTCCAACCTGGGCGGAAACACCCGCGTCGAAAACGTGGAAGATGTCATCAACGTCGGCGACAAGGTCGAGGTTGAGATCCGCGACATTGACAACCGCGGCAAGATCTCGCTGGTTCCTGTCGAAGACGGCGAGTAGCCGAAGGCTCGTCGACAAGCGGGCGCTCCAGCACTGGGGCGCCCGCTTTCGCTTATCGACGTTCCTACGGCAGGAAACGTAACTTCTTACCTAGATCCAGCGCGGTTGTCATGAGCTCGCCGTAGTATTTACGCGGCATCTGCTTCGGGCCGCGCATCGGCATGATTCGTTGCTCCGAAATGTTCTTGACCTCGGTGTACTTGGTTAAGCCCTCTGGGCCGTGGCGGCGTGCCATTCCAGACTCCTTGACGCCACCGAGCGGGGTAGAGACCGAGGCCCACGTAGCCGCGTAGCCGTCGTTGATAGTGACGCCACCGGAGTCCACCTGCTGGGCAATCTCCCATGCCGTGTCAGGAGCACCGAAGACGGACGCGTTGAGGCCGTACCTCGTGGTGTTTGCCAGGCGGATTGCCTCATCGGTATCCGCAACCCGCTGGACGTAGACGACGGGGCCGAACACTTCCTGCGTGAGGAGGTCCGCATCCTCTGGAACGTCCGTGAGCACTGTCGGCTCGAAGAAGAACGGCCCAAGGTCAGGGCGGGGCTTGCCTCCTGTGACCACGGTTGCGCCTTTCGCCACGGCATCGTCTACGAACGTTGCACGGTATTGAGCTGGTCCTGGTTGATCAGCGAGCCCATCTGATAGTTCCAGTTCAGCCCTGAGCCGAGTTTGATACGCCGAGTGGCTTCACGCAGCGCGCCCGTAAACCGGTCGAAGATCTCCTCCGGGACGTAAATGCGCTCGATGGACACGCACAACTGGCCGGAGTTGGAGAAGCAGGCGGTGGCGATCGTGTCAATATGCGCTTCGATATCAGCGTCCGGTGCGATGATCATCGGGTTTTTTCCGCCTAGTTCCGCGGAGTAGCCCACGAGGCGTTCTCCGACGACTTTGCCCAGCAGTTTGCCGGTCTTGGTGGAGCCGGTGAACATGAGGTAGTCACAACGCTCTGCAATCGCTTGGCCCACCTCGCTGCCCGCGCCGGTGACAATTTGGAACACGTCGTGGGGGAGCCCGGCGTTGAGCAACAGGTTCAGCGAGATGATGTTGGAAAACGGAGTGTTCAGGTCTGGCTTTGCCACAACAGCGTTCCCCGCGACCAATGCCGCGAGCGCGTCGGATATGCCAAGGGCCAACGGGTAATTCCACGGGCTGATTTGGCCGACAACGCCTTTTGGCACCCGCTGCTCAGCCGTCTTTGTGATGAAGGGGAACGCTCCCGGCCGCGACTTTATCTCCAGCTCTTCGGCGGCGATGTTGGCGTAATAGCGCGCATTGTTCATCACGTCCAGCACCTCGTCGTACGCTGCGGTACGGTCCTTGCCCGTCTCCAACTGGACGATGTCTGCCAGCAGTTCACGGTGCTGCTTTACTAGGTCGTGGAAACGGTTAAGCAGGGCCGCCCTGTGCTTTACCGGCTTCGCCGCCCACAGCGGCTGTGCTCGGCGAGCGAGGCGGAACGCTTCTTCGACATCCTCGACGGTACCTACACCGACCCATCCGAGCTCACCTTCGAAAAACGGGGATGTCACCGACTTCCGCTCGCCGGTGTAGAGCGAACCAGTGGTGGCATTGGTTGTAAATTTTTGCAGGCGGTCGAGGAAGTCCGCGGGGAGCGGCTGTTCTTTCAATCGGGTGATAGCCATGAGGTCTCCAAACTCAGATGTGATGAAAAGGGCCCCAGCACCACTGGCTCCTATTGGTGAGGACAGGGCCAGCGGTCCTGGGGCGAAGACGGTGTTAGAAAGGGCAGCCGGCGGCGCGACGCTCGTCCGCGTCGCCGCCGTTTTGGGCGGCGCCTGCAACGCTGGTTGACTCGGCTTCGTCGCGGCCGTGGTACGCGTCTGCCAGCTTCGGCTCCTTGTACTTGCCGTCGATCATGCCCGCCTTAATCATCATCGAGCGGCCGGGCTCCATGTAGCGTTTGTCCTCCGGCAAGATGGTGAAAAGCTTCTTCACGCCCCTTGCGATTCGGTCAAATCTCCGCTGATCCTTCTTCGACCACGGCAGATCCAAAATCTCACGCTGCCTGTCGCTCAGCGTGCCGTAAGTGAGCCAGATGACGCTGTTCATCAGCGGCTTCCAAATGACCTTCCATACCGCCTCCGGCACGCCGTCCGGTGCTTTCACCGGCTCCACGCGCGCGGTGCGCAGCGCGAAATCAACAGTCTCGTTTCGCTCTAGGACGGAGTTTTCCATCTCCTCGAAGTACTTGATGTATCCGTCGAGCGTATCGATGACGGGGCGCTCGGACATGCCGTACATGTCCCACCACGTCACGCCCTCTTGGATAATCTGCTCCTTCTCCGCGCGCGTGAAAGGAGTGCCGAAGAGTTCTTGAGCCCAGATAACGCGCCACACAAACGTGGCGTGGGCCCACCAATACACGTCCGGGTTGAGCGAGTGGTACCGCTCGCCGTTACGGAGCTTGCCCTTGATGGTGTGGTGGTAGTCGCGGATCATCTTGGCGCGGGTGCCATCGTCGTAGATCGAGTAGATGATCTGGGGAGTGGAGCGCTCGAGGCGGGCGAACGGCTCCTCAAAGAACTTCGAGTGATCCAGCAGAGACTGGCCGATTGCTGGGTGCATGTTCTGCAGGACGCCGGTGTAGCCGCGGAGGAGCTGGAGACGCTGATCTGAACCCCATTTCCACAGTAGGGAATCCGGGCCGAGCGGTGCTCGCTTCAACTCCCGCTTGGTGCGCTCCGGCTTTTCCAAGTTGTCCGGCTGTGCGAAGCGGGTGCCTTCTGCGGATTCGTTCCTAGGGGTATCTGCTCCTTCAGGTGCAAGTGCGTTAGACATCAGCGATCTTCCTTTTCTCTGAGTGGTCCTGGAGACGAGTACATACAGATGTGAAGTGTAATACTACAATTTAGTCACTGCGAACTGGGTCACTGTTAGTAATTCAAGCGGCTTAAATTTGAGCATGCCTACGCGTCCAATGTTTGTCTTTCCGCTGCGCTGCCCGACGTCCCGGTGGTTGGCGAAGGCACGTTCACGCTAAAGGCGCTGGGCGACAACTGCGTAGAGGTTCGCGACCTTGTCGTCGGCGCGACTGACATCAAGGGTGCTCTCGACCTCACGGATGCCTCGGTGGGTGCCGACGCCAGCCAGTTCAACCCCATGGCGCCCCAGGGGACATGGGGTGAAGCTGCTGGCGCCGAGAAGAAGAAAGAACGAGGAGCGAAGCGCCACCGTGGTGGGCATCGTGCCGAATTAGTGCCCGCATGCGAAAGGTTCAGAGCCTGGAGGAAACAGCGGCCTTTTCTTCCGGGTTTGCTGGTTTAGACGCTATTTAGGGTCGGCATCGCAAAAAGGTTGGGGATGTTTAACGCAGAGACCCTAATCGTTGCCGTTGCCAGGCTCATCTGAGGGCTGCTCGCCGTGGCCGAGCAGCTCCTTGCGCCTCCAGTACGCGTACAACCCGGCCAGGGGAGAGAACCCCAGGAGGAATCCCCACCGGCGTTTGGAGTCTTCGTCCATGTCGCTGCGGTGGATCTCTTTGGAGGTACTGCCCAGGGCGACGATGCCGCCGATGAACATCAGTGTCACGAAACCGAGCCCGAGTAGAGAAATGAGACTCATCTCCGTCTCCTATCTCTGAAAGTCCACGACCACACGGGTCGGGTTCTCCAGCAGGTAGAGGTTGTACGGTCGCTGGGCGTCGAGACCGACGATGTATTGGGCATCCGCCTCGAATATTCCGCCGTCGGCGATTTCCTGGATCCCGCCGGCGGCCACGCCAGTGGGGTCGGCCTTAGCCAGGTCGGCATCGCTTAAGCCCATCGACCACGGCACACCCTGGATGATCAATTCGAAGTACGCGTTGCCGGCTGGCACGAGCGGCAGTCCGGAGGCCTGCTGGCTCGGATCCGGGGTGTAGCCGGCTAGTACGTTCGGCGTGCCAGTGCCGGAAAGCTCCACCACGACGCGGTCGACACCCTCGTGGGAGCCGGCGCGGACGTCTTCGATCTGCAGCTCGGGGTGGCCCGGGTTCTGCAGGCGGGTGTCCTCCAAGGTGAATGGGGTAGCGGACTGGGCGCCTGCCGGGGCCGCCGCTGCGGAGACGTCCTTGGTGTCGGGCTCTGCCGTGCCTTCTGCGGACATGGACGTGGGCGCAGAAGGGGAAGCCGGTGCGGTGGAGCTCGCCGGGGAAGTTGTAACTGATCCGGTCTCCGGCTCAACAGACGGATCCGGCTCTCCCGACCCGGATCCGCAGCCCGCAACGGTCAGAGCGGTCACTGAGAGCGCTGCAAAAAGAGCTCGGCTGCGGGTTGGGCTGAATTTGCCGCTGTGGAGTGTCATAGCCCCACCCTAGGGGCTACCATGGCCACCGGAGACCAACAGAAAGGACACCCATGATCAAAGTTGGAGTGCTCGGAGCGGCCGGTAGGGTCGGCTCGGCTGTCGCCGCAGGTGTGAACAAAGCGGATGACCTGGAGCTCGTTGCTGAGGTGAGCGCGGGAGATTCTCTGCAGGTGTTACTCGATAAAGACGTGGACGTGATCGTCGACTTCACCACTCCGGCCGCCGTGATGGGCAATCTCGACTTCTGCATCAACAACGGCATTCATTGTGTGGTGGGCACCACCGGTTTCGACGACGAGCGTTACCAGCAGGTGCGCGACTGGTGCGCGGCGAATGAGGGTGTTGGCGTGCTCGTTGCCCCGAACTTTGCCATTTCCGCTGTGCTCACCATGGCCTTCGCCCGTCAGGCGGCGCCGTATTTCGAATCCGCCGAGGTGGTTGAATACCATCACCCGAACAAGCTGGATGCACCGAGTGGCACCGCGGTAAAAACGGCGCAGGGCATTGCGGACGCGCGTCGAGAAGCAGGGCTGGGCGAGATGCCGGACGCCACCGAGCAAGCGCTCGACGGCTCGCGCGGGGCAAACGTCGACGGAGTTCATGTGCACGCAGTGCGTATGCAGGGCATGGTGGCGCACGAAGAAATCGTTTTCGGCACCACCGAGCAGTCGCTGACCATCCGTCAAGACTCCTACGGCCGCGAATCGTTTGTCCCCGGTGTGCTCACAGGCGTGCGCGAGGTCGCAAGCCACCCTGGGTTGACCATCGGACTCGACAAGTACCTCGGGCTGTAAATGCAGGTCAAGCTCGTTGCCGCCACCGCGCTGCGGCTGTCGCAGCCAGACGGAGTCACCGCGGGGGAGGCTGCAGTTGCGTATGCCTCACTTAGCGACGAGCCTCCGGTTGCCCTCCTCCGGCGCAACGCCGACAACCTCGCGGGCTCCTTCGCCGAGCTTTTGGACCACGCCAGCGCGACACTCCACTTCCAGGATGTCTCGCGGGGCGCGGCGACCGCCCTGCGCAGCTGCGGTCTGGCCGTGTCCGAACGCGGCGGCACCGGGGCAGTAGTCCCCGCGGCCGTTGCGGCCAGCGACGACCTCACCCGCCTGTTTGAAGCGGCAGTGGAGGAAGCGCAATTCGTTCGCCAAGAGCTGCTCCAAGCGCTTGAGGAGGCGATGGCTGACGAGCCCAACGCGCTGGTGCGCCGCAAACGCGCCCGCGAAGCCGCCGAGTCGCTCACCCCGGCAGCCGCCGCCACCGAGATTGTCGCAACGGGGACATTTCGTGTGTGGCGCGGTTTCATCACCCAGCACCAAGGGCGTTTCGAACACGAGGAGAAGCGTGCGTTGGCGCTGGCAGTGCGCGAGATCATGGTGGGAGAAGCGCCGCTGCTTTTTGCGGATTTGCTGGAGGAGGAACGTCGATAAGCAATTGCATCGGAGGGACGGGTATCCTACTGGGCCATGGGCACATCTCTCAAAGCTGATCGAGGGGCCGAAATTTTCGGCTCAGTCTGCGTCGCAATGGTCACGCCGTTTGATTCCGACGGCGAGCTTGACCTGGCGGCAGGCCGCGATCTCGCTGCCCACTTGGTAGAACAAGGAATCGACGCACTGGTGCTCGCAGGCACTACGGGTGAATCCCCGACTACCACTGACGAAGAAAAGATTGCACTGCTGAAGGCAGTGCGTGAAGAGGTCGGAGACAAGGCCCGCATCATTGCGGGCGCGGGGTCGAATGACACCCGTCATGCAGTGGAAATGGCGCGGGCCGCTGATGAGGCTGGCGCTGATGGCTTGCTGGTTGTCACGCCGTACTATTCCAAGCCTTCTCAGGCGGGTGTAGAGGCACACTTCCGCGCAGTTGCGGAAGCTACCGGCCTGCCGATTTGCCTCTATGACATCCCGGGTCGCTCCGGCATCCCGATTGAGGCAGACACCATTCGCGCACTCTCAGAGGTCCCCAACATCACCGCGATGAAAGACGCGAAGGGCGACTTTCTCGACGCAGCGACGCTGATCCAGGAGACGGGGCTGGCTTGGTATTCGGGTGACGACCCGTTGAATCTTCCGTGGTTGAGCGTCGGTGCTACTGGCGTGATTTCGGTGGTGGGCCACGCGGCTCCCCATGCTCTGCGAGAACTTGTGACTTCATTTGAGAACGGCGATCTCACCCGTGCACGGGAAATCAACGCCAAGACCCTAAACGTGCTCGCGCGTCAACAGGGCGCGCTGGGTGGCGTGACATTTGCAAAAGCAGCCCTGCGTCTGCAGGGCATCGAGGTTGGAGATCCGCGCCTGCCGGTCGCCGCGGCGACACGTGAACAGGTAGCGCAACTCCAAAACGACATGACACAGGCTGGAGTCCTATAAATATGAATGAACCCCGCAACCGCGCACGAAAGGTGACGCGCAAGGCTGGACCGCCCGAAGCGGCCGAGCAGCAGCCGGTTTTCCAGGCCCCCAGCGACGCCCCCGCGAGGGATGGCGGCGGTGACGCACCTGCCGAAAGCGACGGCGGAAACGGTGATGACCACCGAGGCGGCCGAGGCGGACAGGGCCGCGGTGGAAACAACCGTGGCGGAAACAACCGCGACAACAACCACCGCGATGACAACAACCACGACGGCCACAACCATGAGGGGCGCGACAACAACGGCGGCAGCAACCGAAACCGCCGTCGCCGCGGCCGTGGCGGCAACAACGGGGGCGGTGGCAACCAAGGCGGTGGCCGTCGCAATCCTATGAAGTCCATGCAGGGCGCGGACTTAACTAAGCGCTTGCCGGCACCGCCGAAGCTGGCCAAGGACACGTTGCGTATCTACGCGCTTGGCGGTATCTCGGAGATCGGCCGCAACATGACGGTGTTCGAATACAACGGTCGGCTCCTCATCGTGGACTGCGGCGTGCTGTTTCCGAACTCCGATGAGCCGGGCGTGGACTTGGTGCTGCCGGACTTCGGGCCGATTGAAAACAAACTGGACAAGGTAGACGCGCTCGTGGTCACCCACGGCCACGAAGATCACATCGGGGCCATTCCTTGGCTGCTCAAACTCCGCCACGACATCCCGATCTACTCATCCAAGTTCACCAACGCGCTGATTAAGGCCAAGACGCAGGAACACCGCCAGCGTCCCAAGCTGCACGACGTGAACAAAGACTCCGAGGTCACTGTCGGGCCGTTCCGCCTCCGTTTCTGGCATGTGAACCACTCCATTCCGGAGTGCTTGGGTGTATCCATCAAGACGGGTGCCGGCCACGTTGTCATGACCGGCGACGTCAAGGTCGACCAAACCCCGTACGACGGTAAGCCGACCGACATCCCCGCGCTGTCGCGCTTGGGCGATGAGGGCATCGATTTATTCATGTGCGATTCCACCAATGCGACGATTCCGGGCATCTCCGCCTCGGAGGCGGGCATTGAGGAGACCTTGACACGCCTAGTGGCGGGTGCCCGGCAGCGCGTCGTAATCGCGTCGTTCGCTTCCAACGTCTCGCGTGTGCAGATGGCTGTCAACGCGGCCGTAGCGAACAACCGCAAGGTGGCGTTCAACGTTCCGTTCGATGCTGCGCAACATGGAGATCGCGGAGAAGATGAACCTGTTGCACGCGCCGAAGGGCACGATCATCCCGATCGAGGAAGCAGCCAAGATGGCGCCGCACAAAACGCTGCTCATCACCACAGGCACCCAAGGCGAGCCGATGGCGGCTCTGTCGCGCATGTCGCGCCGCGAGCACCGGCAAATCACCATCCACGACGGCGACACCATCATCCTGTCGTCCTCCCTCATCCCGGGCAACGAGGAAGCCGGTGTTCGCCGTGATCAACAATCTCGCCCAGATCGGCGCGAACGTGATCACGAACTCCGAGGCGCACGTCCATGCGTCCGGTCACGGCTACGCCGGCGAGCTACTCGCCCTGTACAACGCCGCGCGTCCGCGGAACGCGATGCCGGTACACGGCGAGTGGCGCCACATGCGCGCTAACAAGGAGCTTGCAATCTCCACCGGCGTGAAGCCCTCCAATACCGCTCTTGCGCAAAACGGAGTCGTGGTAGATATGCATAAGGGCCAGATCAAGGTTGCGGGCCAGTACCAGGTGGGCCAGCTCTACGTTGACGGGACCACTATGGGTGAGGTCGATCCGGATGTTCTCGGCGAGCGCTCCTCCCTGGCCTCTGGTGGTGTCGTGTCCATCACCTGCGTGATCGACGACCGCACTGGCCGCCTGCTGGAGATCCCGCAGGTTTCCACCACGGGCTACTCCGACGATGACCGTGACTTCAACAAGAAGGTCATCGAGGGCGTGGAAGCCGTCATGGGTGATCTCGCCGCTGAGGGCGAGAACGATCCGTTCCGTATGGTGCAGCAGATCCGCCGCAAGGTCTCCCGTGCGATCGAGCAGAACTACAAACGCCAGCCGGTGATTCTGCCGACGGTTGTGCCGATGTCGTCCGAGAACCACATCGCCACTGAGGACGAGATCGCATCCACGCGCGAGTCGCGTTAAGTATTTCGCCTGACCATGTTCAACCCCCTCCGGTCTTCAACAGCTCGGAGGGGGTTTAACCTATGCTGACTGTATGTCTTTCGCTCAAAAGGAACGCGAACGTCTCGCCGAGCTGTTGCTTACGGTCGGGCCCGACGCACCGACGCTCAACGACGGGTGGACTACCCGCGACCTCGCCGTACACCTGCTCATCCGCGAGTCGAAGCCCGTTGCCGCCCCCGGCATCTTCGTCAGCGCGCTTTCCTCGATCACGGAGAAAGAAACCGAGAAGCAAAAAGCCCGCCCGTACGAGGAGGTCGTGCGCGAGTGGTCCGCCGGGCCGCCGGTATGGCTCAAGCCGCTCAATACGGCCATGAATACTTCTGAGCATTTCATCCACCACGAGGATGTGCGCCGGGGTGGGGGAGAGGTTCAGCCCCGCGAGTTCTCTCAGACGGTTAATGAGGAGCTCTTCGCATTGGCGAAGCGCTTTGGCAAACTCACGCTCAGAAACGCACCCGTCCCAGTAATCCTCACCCCACCGAACATGCCGCCGGCCACACTTGGCGATAACGCTGGGGTGGCGCAACGCGGGGACAAGGTGCTGCGCGTTTCCGGGATGCCCGGGGAACTGCTGCTGTGGGTATCTGGACGCGATGCGGTGGAGGTGCAGCTGACCGGTGCCGTGAAGGAGTTCGAAGGCTTCAAAGTCAAGATGTAGCACTTGATTAACCGTCGCCGGTGTGGCGCAAGGTGTGAATGTGACGTAAGGCGTTAAAGTTACATGCATGTCTGTCAAAAACACCGCGCCGCGCTCGTCGCGGTCTTCTACGCGCCGCCCCGCCGGCGGCACCCGCTCTGGCGGTCCGGTGTCCATGACGCACCCGCCGACATCCTCGAACGTCGCCGCTGACACCGCTGACGAGAGGGTCGGATCCGCATACAAAGCTGTTGGAAGTTCTCTCGGTGCGGCGGCGCGCGGCGTTGGATCGTTCTTCCGTCGCGACAAGCACGAGCATGACGACGCAGCTTCTGCATCCCCACGTCGCCCACGTCGCAGAGACGACTGGGACGAGGAATTTGATGTGATGGACGACTACGACGAGCAGGCCGAGAACCTCAGCCGTCGTGGCCCCACTGGTGAAGAGGGTGGAGACCGCCAAAAGCGGCCGCGTCGCCAGGGGCCCAGCACGTTCGAAACCCACGCAGACGCGTGGGGTCTCATCCTGATTGGGTTGGCAGCTGTCATCGGCGGATCGGTGTGGTTCGATGTGGCCGGCCCCGTTGGCGATCTGATTTCAACCGGTACGCACTGGCTTATCGGAGCTGGCGCCCTCATTCTTCCGGTCATTTTGGTGGGGATCGCCATTGCCCTGATGCTCAACGTACGCACCACAGATGAGGTGCGAGCACGGGTGACACTTGGGTTGGCAATCATCGCGGTCGCAATGCTGGGGCTCATCCACGTCTTCGCCGGAAACCCTACTTCCTGGGCGGAACGCAAGCTCGCTGGCGGTGCTTTCGGTGCGATTACAGGGGGCGTCCTGGCAGCGGGTTTTTCCTCGTATGTTGCGGTGCCGCTGCTTGGTCTAGTCATTCTCTATGGGGCGTTAAAGGCCATTGGCATCACCGTGCGCGAGGCGTACGACTACATCAGGGATCTGGTTTCGAGGATGTTGTCTAACACGGACACCCCCGACGACCAAGAGTCGGATCCTTACGGCCACGTATCTAGCGATCTGGATGCCATCGCAGAGGGGCGGGATCGTCGCGCTGGGCGAGATCGGCAACGTGATTCCGCCAAGCGTCCACCGTTGCGCCGTAACCGGGGCACTACGCAGAACGAACCCGAGCAAGTCCAGCGGCTCGAAGCCCGTCGTCGACCCACGCCTATGGAGAGCTACCCGGCTGACGGGGACGGTGAGCTTGACCTGTTCGACTTTGCCGACGAAGTTGACCAGCCGGACTCACACGCTGAGCCTGTCGCAGACACGGCTGTGGTGGAACGCCCGGCTCCCTCCAAACGGGCTGCTCCCGCTCCGAAACCTGCGCCGCCTGCGGTTTCGAAATCGGCGGTCTCGGCGCACTCTCAGCGCGAGAACGAGCCCCCGAGTAACGAAACTAAGGCGCTGCCGCGTGAGGAACCGGAGGTTGGGCGTCGAGAAGCGGGCGCTCCCGATGCGGTAGCAAGTTCCCGCGAGCAGATGGCCAAGGCGATCGCCGCTCGCTCCGGCATCGATGCCTCCAAGATCCCGGCGACGACGCCGAAATCCGAGACCGAGACACCGGCGCCGAAGCAGGTGCGCAAGATCCCGCAGGGCGACTACGCGCTGCCGTCGACCGAGCTGCTGTTGGCAGGCAACGCCCCCAAGACCCGCACCGAGGCCAACGACCGCATGATCGAGGCGATCACCGACGTCTTCGAGGAATTTAACGTCAACGCCCAGGTCACCGGATTCTCGCGCGGCCCGACAGTCACGCGCTACGAGGTGGAGCTGGGCCCGGGCGTAAAGGTCTCGAAGATCACCAACCTGCAGTCCAACCTGGCGTACGCCGTGGCCACGGACAACGTTCGCCTGCTCACCCCGATTCCCGGGAAATCTGCCGTGGGCATCGAGGTACCTAACGCCGACCGCGAGATGGTGCGCCTGCGCGACGTGCTGGACGCGCCGAAAGTTGCGGCGCAGGACGACCCGATGCTCATCGGTCTGGGCAAGGACATCGAAGGTGATTTCATCGCCAGCTCGATACAGAAAATGCCGCACCTTTTGGTCGCCGGTTCCACCGGTTCCGGTAAGTCCGCGTTTGTGAACTCGATGTTGATCTCGCTGCTCACCCGCGCCACTCCGGAAGATGTTCGTCTGATCCTGGTGGATCCGAAGATGGTGGAGCTGACCCCGTACGAGGGCATCCCGCACTTGATCACACCGATTATCACGCAGCCGAAGAAGGCCGCAGCGGCCCTGCAGTGGCTGGTGGAGGAGATGGAGCAGCGCTACATGGACATGAAGTCAGCGCGCGTGCGCCACATCAAGGACTTCAACCGCAAAGTCCGCTCCGGCGAATTGACCGCCCCTCCCGGATCCGAGCGCGAGATGCGCCCGTACCCGTTCATCGTGTGCGTCGTGGATGAGCTCGCGGACCTGATGATGACGGCGCCGAAGGAGATCGAGGAATCCATCGTCCGCATCACCCAGAAGGCGCGTGCGGCCGGTATTCACCTGGTGCTTGCAACGCAGCGTCCGTCCGTGGACGTGGTCACCGGCCTGATTAAGACGAACGTGCCGTCGCGTCTCGCGTTCGCAACCTCCTCCCTGACGGACTCCCGCGTCATCTTGGACCAGGGCGGCGCTGAGAAGCTCATCGGCATGGGCGACGGCCTCTTCATCCCACAGGGAGCAGGCAAACCGCAGCGCCTGGGCGCGTTCGTCTCTGACGAGGAAATCCAGGCTGTCGTGGAGGCGGCAAAGTCCCAGCAGGATGAGCCGGACTACGTCGAGGGCGTCACTGAAGACAAGCAGGCGGAAGCCAAAGTCATCGATGACGACATCGGCAAGGACATGGACGACCTGCTCGAGGCCGTCGAACTCGTGGTCACTTCCCAGCTCGGCTCCACTTCCATGCTGCAGCGCAAGCTGCGCATCGGCTTTGCCAAGGCGGGCCGCCTGATGGACCTCATGGAATCCCGTGGCGTCGTCGGCCCGTCCGAGGGATCCAAGGCCCGCGAGGTGCTGGTCAAGCCCGAGGAGTTGGAGACCATCATCTGGATGATCAAGGGCGCTGACCCCGCCGAGGCACCTAAGGACGCCATGCTTGACGACGACCCGTCCGGCGACAGCGCTTCCCAGTCCGGCTCCGCGGACAGCGAGGGCGAATCCGATACCCGGACGGTGACCGCGGCCTACAACCCGACCGGCGGCGCGTTTTAACGGTCGCGGGCGCCCGGCGATGAACACCTGAACGCCCGCACGCAGCCCTGGCTGAGGCGGCACTTCGCCGCAACTCGTGTAATGTAAGGCGCGCTTGGAGGGGAGTACCCCGGAAGCGCCCAGGATCGTCAGCACGGTGCCGTCGAAAAGCGGTGGCCCCGGTCCGGGCCACCCACGAGGGTGGGGGAGACCTCCGGTCTTTTTCGCAACGTTGACCGGAGGCTTTCATATGCATGTGCCCTTGTACATTTGGTTGATCACTTCAGCGGTGATCCTCGGCTTTTTCATTTTCGACTTCGTCTCGCACGTGCGCACCCCGCACGAGCCGACCATGAAGGAGTCGGGCGGTTGGGCGCTGTTCTACATGTCCATGGCCGCAATCTTCGGCGGATTGTCTGGTGGTTGTGGACGGCGAGCACGCGCTGCAATTCTTCACCGGCTACATCACCGAGTTGTCGCTCAGTGTGGATAACCTCTTTGTTCGCGCTCATCATGGGCTCGTTCAAGATTCCGCGTGCGTACCAGCAAAAAGTGCTGCTCATCGGCATCGTCATGGCGCTGGTGTTCCGCTCATCTTCATCCTGGTCGGTGCCGTGATCATTTCCGCCTGGGCGTGGGTGTTCTACATCTTCGCAGCGTTCTTGATCTACACGGCGATCAAGCTGCTGTACGACGAGGCCACCGACCAGCCAGAGTCCGATCCGAACGATATGTTCGTGGTCAAAACATTGCGCAAGGTCATCCCCGTGACCAAGTCGTACCACGGCGACCGTCTTGTCTCTGCAACTGAGACGGGCAAGAAGGCCGTCACCCCGTTGTTTGTCGCGCTGCTATCCATCGGCTTTATCGACGTGATGTTCGCCTTCGACTCCATTCCGGCGATCTTCGAATCACGCAGGAGTCCTTCCTAGTCTTCACCGCCAATGCGTTCGCTCTTCTAGGCCTGCGTCAGCTGTACTTCCTGCTCAACGGCCTGCTGATAAGCTTGTGTACCTGCCGTACGGTTTGGCCATCATTCTGGGCTTCATCGGCGTGAAGCTGCTGCTGCACGCGCTGCACGAGAATAACCTGCCGTTTATCAACGGTGGCGAGGGCATGAATGTCCCGGAGGTTGGCACCGTGGCGTCGCTGCTGGTGATTGTGGGGACGTTGGCCGTCACTGCGATCGCCTCGCTGATGAAAGATCGCGCCGACGTCAAGGCGGGCCGCAAGGACGCAGAGGAGAAGGCTTTCCACATCGACTTCGACGACCACGGCAACCGTCGCAAGGTTGACAAGTACGGCAACCACGTCGAGTGGATCGACGATCCGGCGACTTCAGGCAGGGGCGACCACACCGCCGACGGTTCGCGCGACACCGGTCACCTCGACGTCGCCCGCGGCGGCCGCGGTGCCTAGCTAAAAATGTTCATTACGGGTTCCATTCGCGGATCTCGCGCGCCGCGAGTGCCCGGGCAACGGTGTAGGGTCCTCATCCAGCACCGCGGAGGCGTCCTTGTCAGTTGCCGTGTCCGGTAGCTGAAGGATGATGAGCGCCTGATCACCGCCGGCGTACGGCCCGGAGCCGACGATCCGGCCCAGAGCGAGCTGCGATGCGATAAATTCGCGGTGCGCGGGACGGGTAGCGTCGACGATGGACTTCTCGCCGTAGGTATACGTAGCTGCGAAATACTTCATGCGGGGAAGTCTAGAACCCCGCCCTCAAATGGGTATGGTGGAGGCCGTGATGCAACCCGCCAAGCAGTCGAATTGGAACCTCCCGAACATCCTGACTTCGCTGAGGATCCTATTCATTCCGGTTTTTGCCTGGCTGGTGCTTTCAGAACGCTGGTGGTGGGCGTTCGGCCTTTTCGTCGCCCTAATGATTACTGACAAGCTCGATGGCGACATCGCGCGCGCCCGGGGGCTGATCACGGACTTCGGCAAGATCGCCGATCCGATTGCGGATAAAGCCTTGATGATCGCCGCTCTGGTGACGTTGAACATCGCTGGCCCGCTTCCCGTGTGGGTCACCGTTGTCATCGTCGCCCGCGAGTTGGGCATCACTGTGTGGCGCATGCTGATGCTGCGCCACGGCAAGGTGGTGCCGGCATCGAAGGGCGGCAAGCTGAAGACTGCGCTGCAGTCGTTGGCCGTTGGCATGTATCTGTGCCCGCTGCCCGCGTGGATGGACACACCGACGTTCGTGGTGATGCTGGTCGCAGTCGCGGTGACGGTGGTCACCGGGATGCAGTACCTCATCGATGCAGGAAAGGTGAATAAGTGACCACAGCGCAATTGCTTATCGACGAGCTTCGCGCCCGCCAACAAACCATCTCGTTCTGCGAGTCCCTCACCGCCGGTCTCACCTGCGCCACTGTGGCGAATGTGCCTGGAGCGTCGGATGTGCTCGTCGGTGGGTTGGTGACGTATTCGGCACAGTTGAAAACCTCGCTCGCCGGAGTTCCGTCGGAATTGATCGAGCGCGAGGGGGTGGTCTCCGCTGCCGTTGCCCGCGAGATGGCCCGCGGTACGCGCCGTAGGTGTAACTCCGACTGGGCGGTGTCTCTCACCGGCGTAGCTGGGCCGGATGCGCAGGACGGCGTTCCTGCCGGGACGGTGTGGATCGGTCTCGCTGGCCCGAGGTGGACAGCGTCATCTCAAGCTGCCGATCTGTTGGACCCGGCCAACGGCCAATACGCGCTTGTGCCCGGGGCGGCGACCCCAGTGCGTGTCCTGGCGGGAGGCCGCAACGATGTCCGACGCCTAGCAGCGGAAGCTGCCCTGCTGGGCGCGCTTTCGGGTGTTCGGGAACAAACCTAGGTGCCGAGTCGTTGGATACTCTGATGACCACGACAACTTTGCTGTATGACACCCCGGTTGATCTGCCTCTCGCACCGGCAGAGGCTGCCCCGGCTTCCCGCAAGGGTTCCCACGAGCCGCTGTTCCGCGAGGCGCTTGGTATGTCTTTGCGCGCGTTTCGGGCTGACAAGGGGGTGACGCTACGCGCTCTCGCGAAAGAGGCTCGGGTGTCCTCGGGGTACATTTCCGAGCTGGAGCGAGGCCGTAAAGAGGTTTCGTCCGAACTCCTTGCCTCGTTGTGTGAAGCGCTGGGCACCACGGTTTCAGAGGTCTTGCTAGAGGCGGTGGCGAATATGTCGCTGCACTCGTTCAACGAGGAACTTGAGCGCACAACCCCCGCAGCTGCCGAAGCGTAGGTGCGGAACCGCGACTACAGTGGTTGGCGTTTAACGCAATCTACTGACAGAAAGGTCACGGTGTTCTAACCATGGCGAATCCATTTTCCAAGTTCTGGAATTACTTGATGGCGCTTTTCGATAACAAGATCGAGGAGAACGCCGACCCGAAGATCCAGATCGAGCAGGCGATCAATGACGCTCAGAGGCAGCACCAGGCACTGTCCCAGCAGGCAGCTGCCGTAATTGGCAACCAGCGCCAGCTGGAGATGCAGCTCAATCGCCGCCTGGAAGACGTGGAGAAGCTACAAGCAAACGCACGCCAGGCACTGCAGCTGGCGGACAAGGCACGTGCCGAAGGCAACGCGCAGAAGGCACAGGAGTATGAAAACGCCGCTGAAGCGTTTGCCGCGCAGTTGGTTACCGCGGAGGCTGGCGTCGAGGACACCAAGCAACTGCACGATCAGGCCCTGCAGCAGGCCGCTCAGGCAAAGCAGGCTGTCGAACGCAACGCCGCGCACCTTCAGCAGCAGGTTGCGGAGCGCTCGAAGCTGCTTTCCCAGCTCGAGCAGGCGAAGATGCAGGAAAAGGTCTCCGAGACCATGCAGTCCATGAACGCCATCACGTCGACTGGGCCCAACTTGGACCAGGTTCGCGACAAGATCGAGCGCCGCTACGCTAACGCGCTCGGTGCTGCCGAGCTGGCGCAGAACTCCATCGAGGGCCGTATGGCCGAGGTTGAACAGGCTGGTATCCAGATGGCCGGCCACGGCCGCTTGGAGCAGCTGCGCGCCGAGATGGCAGGCGAGCTGACCTCCGGCAACAAGCAGGCCATCGAGCAGGGGAACCCCGCCCAGGGTAGCGCCGCTGCCTCCCAGGCGGGCGCCCAGCAAGCCGGTTCCGCTACCCCGGCTGGCCCGGCTGGCACAGAGGTTTCCGACGACGCGGTCGCTCAGCGCATGCGTGAGCTGCGCGGCGAGTAGCACAACACACGCCGATAAACTCGTTCCGCCCGGTCCCTCGCATGAAGGGGCCGGGCGGAACGTCGTCGTTAAGCAGGTGCTAGTCCACCGCGCCGCGGGCCATGAGCGCTTCCCCCATCATCTTCGCGCGGCGCACAGACCGAATCACCAGCGGGATGCCGAATGCGGTGAAGGAGAAGCCGACGCCGCGGGCCTTGCGCGCGTCGAGCACCTCGTTCGCAGTCGCCAGCGTGAGGGGGATCAACCGAATCGTCAACGCGATGGTCAGCGACACCAGCTCGCCGGCGCGCCCGAACGGCGCAAGTGCGCGGTCCAGTTCGGCAAGTAGTTCCTCCACGGGGGTGGTCAACGTCAACAGGTTTGCGGCGGCAATGGTGGCAAGAAGCCCGATAAGCACCGTGAGGGCGGATGCAACGCCGTTTTGCCACACCATAAATGCGCCGAGGAAGACCAGCACGGGCAGCAATGGCACCAGCTGACGCCACGCCACGCGGCCGGGGATACGCGCCCAAACGTAGAGCGCAGCCACGAACGCAAGGGCGATCACGGCGTGCCAGGGCTGCGTCGGCAACGCGGTGACGCCGATGATGAAGGCTACGAGCAACACGAATTTCAGCGCTGCTCCCATGCGGTGCAACAGCGTCGTCCCCGGCACGTAAACACCGAGGGGAAGTTCCCGGATCATGGCTTCGCATCCATGAGGTCGGTGTAGAAGGCAATGGCCTCACCCGGTGCGCCGTCGTAGACCAGCTGGCCGTCGTCGATGACCAGCACCCGGTCGAAGTCGCACAGCATCTCCAAGTCGTGGGTGACCACGATGAGCTGCTGGTCGAGTGCCATCAACTCGCGCACGATGCGGCGCCGGTTGCGCAGGTCCAAAAGCGTGGTCGGCTCGTCGGCGATAATGGTGTCCGGCTCGATCACCAGTACTGACGCCAACGCGAGCATTTGCTTCTCGCCGCCGGAGAGGGTGTGGGGGGAGTGCTCGGCACGATCCGTCAGCTCGAAGCGCTCAAGCACTTCCGCCACGCGGCGCTTCACTTCGTCGCGGGGCAGTTTGAAGCGACGCAATGAAAAGGCTACGTCGTCGGCGACGCGCGGCATGACAATCTGCGATTCGGCGTCGGAGAAGACGAACCCGACGCGTTTGCGGATCTCCTTGCCGTGTTTTTCGGGCGTGAGCCCGTCGTAAAGCACAAGCCCGGATGTGGGTTCGATCAGCCCGTTGATCAGTCGCACCGTGGTGGATTTGCCGGAGCCGTTTGAACCGATGACGCCGATGCGCTGCTCGGTGAGGCTGACGTTGAGCGGCGCGAGTACTTGCTCGCCGTCGTAGTTCACGGCCGCGTCGCGGAATTCGATGGCAGGCATTGTGCTTAGCGACGGCTCCCGCGCAGATCCGGAAACGCCTGGTGCACCGCGAACGCGATGGCGATCATGAGTACGGTCTTGCCGGCGTCAGGGACGAGGAACGGCGCCTGTGCTGCCCAAGCCGCCCCGAACGTCATCTCCGCACGCCACATCAGACCGAACACGCCGCAAAGGTACTGGAAAAACAAACCGATGAATCCGGCTAAAACCAGCACGCCCACCGTCGCCCCCTTGTTCGAGCGGAACGGGGCGGTGTACGCGATGGCGCCCGCCACCGCTGCGGATACGAGGTAGCCGGCGAGGTAGCCCACAGTGGGGCCGCCGAGTGCTGAGATAACCGTGCGTCCGCCGGCGAGCACCGGCAGCGCCAGGCCTACAAGCAGGAAGATCGCGGCGGTAAAGAATCCGCGGCGCCACCCCAACACCAGCCCGGCGAGGATGACGGCAGCGTTTTGTAGCACGATGGGAACGCCCGCGGTGCCGACGGGAATGGATACGAAACCGAGGATGATGATGATTGCGGCGAAGACAGCAATCAGCGCGATGTCCTGCGCAGTGGAGTTTTTGCTCATGCGCGGGAGTGTACCGGGCCGGTGGCGTGTACCCTCGGCTCCATGCGTTTGACGGAGTTTCACCAGCTTGTGCAGGACGAGTTCGGCTCCGGCCGGGCGCAGTGGATCATCCAGACTCAGGTGCTGCCGGGCTTTGACAAGACGTCAGCTGAGCTCATCGACGATGGTGTGGACCCGCGGGAAGCGTGGCAGGGGCTGTGCGACGCGTTCGACATCCCCGAAGCGCGCCGCCTTGGCATCGACCGCCCGGGGCGCTGAGGCGTCTGCCAATCCAAGGCGACGCGTTGCGTGTCCCGTTGCAGTTCGAACACGTTTGCGTGTATCGTTTTGCGTGTCGCGGTCGCGTTCTACAGTGTGTCTCGTTTTCCGCGGGAGTTTTCTCGGTAGTTGAGGGAACCGAAGCGGTATGGCGATACGTCTAATGAGGAAACTGTGCACGCGACGCATCTCGCGCCGCCGACTACTTGGAGGTTGAACACCACATGGCAACGAAGAAGAAGGCTGCCGCCTCGGCGGGCAATGACCGCCAGAATGCTCTTGACGCCGCATTGGCGATGATTGAGAAGGACTTTGGCAAAGGCGCAGTTATGCGCTTGGGCGACGAAAACCGTCCGCCGATTCAGTCCATTTCCTCGGGTAACACCGCGATCGATGTGGCGCTCGGCATCGGCGGTTGGCCGCGCGGCCGCATCGTCGAAATTTACGGTCCGGAATCGTCCGGTAAAACCACCGTGGCGCTGCACGCCATCGCGGAGGCGCAGCGTGCCGGCGGCATTGCGGCATTCATCGACGCCGAGCACGCACTCGACCCCGACTACGCGAAAAAGCTCGGAGTGGATACCGATAACCTCCTGGTCTCCCAGCCGGACACCGGCGAGCAGGCGCTGGAAATTGCAGACATGCTGGTTCGCTCCGGTGCGATCGACATGATTGTGATCGACTCCGTGGCCGCCCTGACCCCAAAGGCCGAGATTGAAGGCGAGATGGGCGACAGCCACGTCGGCCTGCAGGCTCGCCTGATGTCCCAGGCGCTGCGAAAGATGACCGGTGCGCTGTATAACTCCGGTACTACCGCGATCTTCATCAACCAGCTGCGCGAGAAGATCGGCGTGATGTTCGGCTCGCCGGAGACCACTACGGGCGGTAAGGCGCTCAAGTTCTACGCCTCTGTGCGTTGCGACGTCCGACGGATCCAAACTCTGAAGGACGGCCAAGATTCCATTGGTAACCGCACCAAGATGAAGGTGGTCAAGAACAAGGTTTCCCCGCCGTTCAAGATCGCCGAGTTCGACATCATGTACGGGGAGGGTATTTCGCGCGAGTCCTCCATCATTGACATGGGTGTGGAAAACGGCATTGTGAAAAAGTCCGGCTCTTGGTTCACCTACGAAGGCGACCAGCTAGGCCAGGGCAAGGAAAAGGCCCGTATCTTCCTCAAAGAAAACCCGGACCTGGCAAACGAGATCGAGGACAAGATCTTCCAGGCGCTGCACGTGGGCAAGTACGCCAACGTCTCCGACGAGCTGACGGATGACCCGGTGGACATGGTCCCCAACATCGACTTCGATGATGAGGACGATGTGGCGGGTGCGGCACCGGCGAACGCGGAGTAGCGGGTGCCGGATCCCGACAAGGTTGCCCGGCTGCAAGCTGCGCTTGACGCGTACGAGTCGGGCACTGGTCTGTTCGACCGTGAGCGTGAAGAAGCGCTGGCTCCAGTTCGCAAGCGTGCCCTAGGGTTGCTGGACCAGCGTGCGCGTTCCCGGTCGGAGCTGCGGGAGCGGTTGATCAAGGCGGAGTTCGAGCCTCAGCTGGTGGATGAGGTGATCGACGGTCTCGCTGGCTCCGGCTTGGTCAACGACGCTCAGTTCGCCCACGAGTGGGTACGCCAGCGTGCGGCTCGCCGGGGCAAATCCGCCCGAGCCTTGGACATGGAGCTGCGGGACAAGGGTGTCGCGGGGGCGGACCGGACCGCCGCTCTTGAGCAGATTTCCGAGGACGATGAGGAGCGAACCGCACGTGCGGTTGCGTCGAAAGCTGCACGCAAGGTCAGAACCGCCCCCGCAGACCGCGCCGAGTATGACAAGTATCTGCGCCGCATTGTCGGCGCTCTCGCGCGGCGCGGCTTCAACCAGGGCATGGCGTTGCGCATCGCGCGCGAAGAGCTCGACGCGCGGATCGCGGAGCGTGAACAATAGCGAAAAAACTTGAACGGTGTTCAGGGCAGTCTTTTAGACTGGTGAACATGGCATTGTTCAGCGTGAAGATGCGCTCCAGCGCGCTCGGCGCCCACATATCCGGCGCGGAGCGAATCGTGGAGGAACACGAGGTCGGCACCGTCTGCGCCGCCATGAGCCGGCGGGCGCTTTCTCACGGCAAGGGCCAGCCCGATTCGATAACGATTACGGTGGCAGCAATCCATGGCGATGTCATGCGTATCCCGGCCCTCTCGATCACGGAGGCAGGCTCCCGCGCTCTGGACGAAGCCCGCGAGGTAGTGCTGCGGACCCTCGACCCGCTGACTCCGCACGCGGAGCGCGCGTGGGAACTCTTAACTAGCGTGCGCGACATGCGTGGCGCGATCCTCTTCGATGCCTCCACCGGCGAGCGTCTCGAGCGGGATCATGCTCGCGGCGTGCGGGTGACGTCGATGGATGCCGCCACAGCAACGGGGGAGCGCCCCGAGCAGGGATCCGGAAAGACGCGGATAACCGACGCGCTAGTGCTCGCTTCCAAAGTCGCCCACCACCCAGCGGTGCTTGCGGAAGTGTGTATTTCGGACGATCCGGATTACACCACTGGCTACGTGGCAACGCAGTCGCTCGGCTACCTGCGTGTGAGAAACATGAAACCGGCGGGGTCCCCTATAGGTGGGCGTCTTTTCGTGGTGGACACGAACGATACGGCAGACTTGGTCCACTATCTCGAGCACACCCCCGTGCTTGTTGGAGGCGCTCAATGAGCTGGCTGGACCGCGATGCCCAGCGTGTCCTCAACAACTGGCGAGCGGCTGGGCTCGAACGCACCCCCGCTGTGTTTTGCACGGGCCAAGGCCCGGTCAGCGGCATCGACGGCGAGGAATACGTATTATTCAGTTCTTCGAATTACCTAGGCCTGGCGGAGCATCCCGCGGTGAGGGGCGCCGCCGCACATGCGCTTGCGCTGCTCGGTGTGGGCTCCGGTGGATCACGGCTGACTACCGGAACCACCGAGGCACATCGCCAGGTTGAGCGCGATTTCGCCCGCTTCCTCGGGTACGAGGACGCCGTATTTTTCTCCGCCGGGTTTCTCGCCAACACGGGTGTGCTGCAGGCGCTTGCCGGGCCCGATGTCCTCATCCTCTCCGACGAGCGCAACCACGCCAGCATCATTGACGGCTGCCGGCTCGCTAAAGCGCAGGGCGCGACGGTGCGCGTCTTTCGCCACCGGGACCCCGCCCACGTCGGCGAGTTGCTTGCCCAGTACAACGGCAACGCCCTCGTGGTCACCGACGGGTTGTTTTCGATGGACGGCACGCTTGCACCAGTACCGGAGTTGCTCGAGGTATGCCGTGCTCACGGCGCGGCGCTCATGGTCGACGACGCCCACGGCACCGGCACCCTTGGCGCGACCGGCCGTGGTATCAACGAGCATTTCGCGCTTCTCGACGACCATCCGGACATCCTCGTCGCCACCGCATCGAAAGCCCTCGGAGTAGAGGGCGGGGCAGTGGCTGCGTCCGCCCCGGTCGCGGGGATGCTGCGGCAGAAGGCCCGCACGTTCGTGTATTCCACGTCGTCTGCTCCGGCCACATGCGCGGCGGTGTCGGCCGCCATTGGAATCCTCGAAGGGGCAGAAAGCCCGGTGCCGGCGCTGCACCGCAACATCCGCAGACTGGCCACGCACCTCGGCATGGGGGAGTGGCCGAGCCCTATCATCCCGGTCCCCATCGGGGACGAAGGCGAGGCGGTACGCGCCTCTGCCGCGCTGCGCGCCGCCGGGTATTTCGTGCCCGCCATCCGCTGGCCTACCGTGCCGCGAGGTGCCGCCATGCTGCGGGTGACGGTGATGGCCAGCCACACCGACGAGCAGATCGACGGGCTCGCTCACGCCATTTCGCGGTTGTAGCCCTCCTGGTTAGACTGTCTGGCCGTGACTACGGCGAGCAGCACCCACACCAGCAATCCGCGCACTTACGAGGTGCGCACATTCGGCTGCCAGATGAATGTGCACGACTCCGAGCGTCTCTCCGGCATGCTTGAGGACGCTGGCTATGTTGCGGCCGAGACCGGAGTGGAGCCGGACCTAGTGGTCTTCAACACCTGCGCGGTGCGCGATAACGCGGATAAGCGTCTCTACGGCTCCCTTGGGCAGTTGAAAAACGTCAAGGCTGAGCACCCGGGCATGCAGATCGCCGTCGGTGGTTGCCTCGCGCAGAAAGATCGCGACACCGTTATCGAGAAGGCTCCGTGGGTCGACGCTGTCTTTGGCACCCACAATATCTCCGCGCTGCCGGCGTTATTGGACCGTGCCCGCGTGGAGGACGAGGCCCAGGTTGAGATTGCCGAATCCCTCGAGATCTTTCCGTCCGTACTCCCCGCCAAGCGTGAGTCCTCCTACGCCGGCTGGGTGTCCATCTCTGTGGGCTGCAATAACACATGCACCTTTTGTATTGTGCCCAGCCTGCGAGGCAAGGAGATCGACCGCCGCCCGGGAGAGATCCTCGCGGAGGTTAAGGCGTTAGTGGATCAGGGAGTCTCTGAGGTCACCCTGCTCGGCCAAAACGTGAACTCCTACGGGGTGAATTTTGTCGACGCCGACATGGAGCGCGACCGCTCCGCGTTTTCGAAGCTGCTGCGCGCCTGCGGCGATATTGAGGGGTTGGAACGCGTACGGTTTACCTCCCCGCACCCGGCGGAATTCACCTCCGACGTCATTGATGCGATGGCGGAGACGCCCAACGTGTGCCCGCAGCTGCACATGCCGCTGCAATCCGGTTCGGACAAGGTACTCAAGGACATGCGCCGGTCCTACCGCTCGAAGAAGTTCTTGGCCATCTTGGACGAAGTCCGTGAGAAGTTGCCGCACGCCGCGATTACCACAGACATCATCGTTGGTTTCCCGGGTGAGACCGAGGAGGATTTCCAGGCCACGCTCGACGTGGTGGAAAAGGCGCGTTTTACCTCTGCGTTCACGTTCCAATACTCGCCGCGCCCGG
Source organism: Corynebacterium wankanglinii (assembly GCA_014490595.1). Taxonomy (GTDB): domain Bacteria; phylum Actinomycetota; class Actinomycetes; order Mycobacteriales; family Mycobacteriaceae; genus Corynebacterium; species Corynebacterium wankanglinii. Next base: position 1,492,703 of record CP061031.1, on the reverse strand, counting down.
GCACGCCAGCGGCGGACATGGAGAAGCAAATCCCCAAGGCGGTGGTGCAGGAACGCTTCGAGCGGCTTCACGCGCTGCAGGAGCATATCAGTGCGGAGGAGAACGCGAAGCTCGTCGGTACGCGCCAGGAACTTTTAGTGCAGGAAGACGGCCGCAAAAACGACCGCACTCAGCGCATGTCGGGGCGTGCCCGCGACGGGCGCCTGGTGCACTTCGCACTCGAGGGCGCCATTGACGGCGAGGTTCGCCCGGGCGACTACGTCACGGTCACCGTCACTGAGGCGAAGCCGCACTACCTGATCGCGGATTCCGGCATCCACGAGCACCGCCGCACTCAGGCGGGCGACAACTCCGCGCGGGGCGAGGTGCCCACCACCGCGCCGATCGGAGTGGGTCTCGGCCTGCCGTCCATCGGCCGGCCCGCCGCTGTGCCGGCGGATTCCGCCTGCTGCGGCGGCTAGGGCTACAGTTGGGCGACATGACGCAGTCCAACACCGAATCCCTCGCCCAAGCGGAGAAAACCGCAGCCTCCACCGTCGATATGGGGGCGAAGCGTTGGGTGCTCGGCGCGGCAGCTGCGCTGTACCTGGTGTCGCTGTTCCTGCCGTTTGTCGGAGACGCCTCCGGCTGGCAGGTGCTCGCCGCTAGCAGTGCGGCCGAGGAGGCACACACCGCTATCACGGAGTATGTCTTTGCGTGGGTTTCCTTTATCGGAGTCGGCGTTGTGACCACGCTCGTTGTAGCGTTTCAGCGGTTCGCGCTGGCTGTGCCTGCCTGGATGGTTACCGCCGTCTCGCTCGTGTTCTCGGTGCTGGGCATCTGGCTGCGCAACTCCAGCGGGGTGGATATCCACCGCGGCCCCGGGTACTACCTGGCTATTCTTTCGGCGGCCGTCGTGGTATTTACCATCTTCCCGCTCATTCTGTCGCGCAACGCATCGCAGGCGGCCGTCGCCCGCGAACGCGCTGAGGCTCAAGGCCGGGACCAAGTCGCGCTCGCCCAGCAGGCGGCGACGAGGGAGACTGAAAACCCGTTGCTTATCGACGACCGAAGGTCCCGCGCCGCCCAGCGCCACAAGCGATTGGATTAGTACTTCTGCCAGGCGGTGGTGGCAGAAACCACTTCGGCGTCCAAGGCGCGCATGACGGCCTTCGCGGCGGGGGCGTCGGCGGGGTAGGAGCAGTACACCGTTTCCACGTCTTCCCACACGTGCGTCGCCTGTTCGAGGGAGGCACGGAGCATGTTTGAGCCGATGCCGCGGCCGCGGTGCCCGGGCAGAACGTAGACCAAGCCCAGTTCGCACACTTTGGGGTTGCCGGAGGCGTAGCGGACCACTTCACACAGGCCCACAATCTCGCCGTCGACGTAGACGAGGCCTGTCAGCTGCGCGCCACCGCGGTCGTTGAGCCGCGCGCCAGCGTCGCGGATGCGGGCGAGGTCCCACTCAATGGTGTCCATGACGAGATCGCCGCGCGGGTAGTCGCGGGAGGCTGCGGTGAGCAGACGGGAGAACTGTTGCACCTCCTCCGGCGCTGCGGTGCGCCGGGAGGAAAATCCGGGACCTTCGACAACGTCGAGCTCGCACGGCGATGTGCCAGGCAGTGTGGCAACCGCAGAGGCGTCGAAGGTCGCCTGGTCCTCGCGGAACGCTGGAACGTAGCCGAAGTCCCGCACCTTCGGCGGTTCGTCCGCATTGACGGTGTGAGTCACCCAGAGTTGGCGCGTGGGGCGGTTGAGGCGGACCGAGAGATCGTCGAGAAGCGTCAGGGCGCTGGCCCACGGTGCGGCGGGGATGGGCTCGCCTGGAAGCGGCGCGAGCTTGGAGTCGAAGGTGAAGTTGGCTTCAATGACCCCGCGGTCCTCCAGAAGCGGCAGGGAGACGAACAACCAGGCATCGAGGTCGTCGAGATCGTCGGCGAACAGCTCGGGATATCCCACATCCGTAACTGGGCGGAGGTGCTGCGCAGACGTTAGCCCGAACAGCATCGCCTCCGACTCAGCGGACGGCTCGAGGCGCTTGGCAATGTGGGGCGCGGACACACCGGAGGTGGCAAGGCCAGTGATGTCCTGAATGGCCAGCGTGGCGGAAAACGCGTAGCCCCCGACCACAGCCTCGGCGCTGTCGCCGTGATCTGGGCGGGGGACGAACAGGTGAGGGTGCAGCACTAGCCCTCGTTGACAGCCTTGGCGGCCACGTCGGCGAACTCCTGCCACTGCTGCGCCTGCTCGCGGAGCGAGGCGGCCTTCGCCGCGTCGCCCTTCGCCTCTGCGGCCTCGGCCTGGCGTACGAACTCGTCCGCCTTGACCTGGAACTGATTCGCCTTGTCCTGCTGCGCCGGGTCGGTCTTGCGCCAGCGGGAGTCCTCGGCATCCGCTACACGCTGCTCGATGCGCGCGATCTTGTCCTCGAACTCGCGCACACGCCCGCGTGGGACATAGCCGATCTCGTCCCACTTGTCCTGCAGCTCGCGCAGCTTCGCCTTCGCACCACCCAGCCCTTTCGCCGGGTCGACCTGTGCGTCGTACTCCGCCAGCAGGGCATCCTTGGCCTCGGCGTTAGCCTCGAACTCGCGGTCGCGCTCGGCGTTGACGGCGTTGCGGGCCTCGAAGAAGTGGTCTTGGGCTGCACGGAAGCGTTCCCACAGCTTGTCGTCCACCTCGCGCGGGGCGCGGCCGGCAGCCTTCCACTCTGCCATGAGGTCGCGGTACGCGCGGGCCGTCTCGCCCCACTCGGTGGAGTCTTTCAGCGCCTCGGCGCGCTCCACCAGCTCTTCCTTAGCTTTCCTTGCCTGCGCGCGGCCGCGATCCAGCTCTGCGAAGTGGGAGCCGCGGCGGCGGTTGAAGCTGTCGCGGGCGCGCGAATAGCGCTTCCACAGCTCGTCGTCTGTCGCCCGGTCGATGCCGCGGATGCCGCGCCATTCTTCCAAGATCTCGCGGATGCGGTCGCCTGCTGCCTTCCATTCGGTCGAGTTTTCCGCGAGATCCTCCGCTTCAGCAGCGAGCTTCTCCTTGCGGGCGATCGCATCGCGGCGGCGCTGCGCTTTCTGCTCCTTCGCCTTCTCTCGCGCGGAATCGGAGGCGTCGATCGCCTTGTCCAGGCGGGCCTCCACGGCATCGATGTCGCCGATCACGGCGGCGTCGGCCAGCGACGCCTTCAGTGCTTCGGCGGATTTGCGGATGGAATCGGCTTCCTCCGGGTGGGCGCGCAGGCGGGTCTCAAGTAGCTCGACTTCGGTGACCAAATCGTCGTAGCGTTGGCCGTAGTGCGCCAGTCCCTCCTCCGGGGTCCCCGCCTGCCAGGAGCCGATCTGGCGCTCCTCGCCACGGCGGGTGAGGAAAACGTTGCCATCTTCGTCTACGCGGCCGAATTTCGACGGATCCGACGGTTCACGTGCGGGCATTGGTGCCGGGGTGACGGTTTTTACCGTGGCGCCCGGGCGCGGCCCGGGTTTTTTCGCCATCGCGGCGGGCGACGGCACCTTCGTGCCCGGGGTCGGAGTGGAATGCGGGGTGTTGGACTCAGTCATCGGGGACATCCTTTCCGCGGCCTCGTCGGCCGCACTGTGCCGCGCGTCGCGGCTGCCTTGCGCAATGCGTGCGATATTACAGCCAGTCTCTCCACTGCGGGGAGCAATCGGGGCGCTGGGTAGGGTTGTGCGCGTGAGACCCAACCTTTGGATCGTGCCGGGATCGCCCGCGCTCGCGCTTTCGCCTGATGACGCAGCTTCGCGCCGCCTCCTCCAAGCCATGAGAAAGCTCGCGGGTACTGCTGCGGGGCGGCCGATCGACATCGTCTGTTCCATGGATGAGCGTTGGCGCACCTCCCGAACCGGCACATTCGCCGCCTGGGGCGGGCCGCAGATCACCGTGCGCGGGGGCAATTACCTGGGCGAGCTCGTCGCGCGGTATTCGATAGGGGACCTGCCTGTACGCGCGGTCCGGGACGACATCGGCAGCCCCGACACAGACTCGGTCACCGTGGTGGTGCTGGATGGCCCGGCCGGGCTCACGCCGCGCGCCCCACTTGCGCTGGTAGAGGGCGCACCGGAGTACCACCAACGGCTGTGTGGGTGGCTCGATGGCGGGGAACCGGAGGTCGTCGATAAGCTGCTGCCCGAGCCTGCGCTTTGGCACCAGCTTGCGGCTCTGCCGCGACGCGATGCGGCGTTGATCGACCATGACAACACCCTTGGCGTTGGCCGATATGTGGCGCAGTGGTGCGTATGAGACCGATCGCAGTAGTAGGCCCCACGGCCAGCGGCAAGTCCGCGCTAGGCATCGCGCTTGCCCGCAAGCTCGGCGGCGAGGTGGTGAACGTCGACTCCATGCAGCTGTACAAGGGCATGGATATCGGCACCGCCAAGCTGGCTGTGGATGAGCGAGAAGGGATCCCGCACCACCTGCTAGACATCTGGGACGTCACGCGCACCGCGTCCGTTGCGGAGTACCAGGAGCTGGCGGTTGCGACGGTGGAGGGGATCATGGCGCGCGGCAAGGTGCCGGTGCTCGTGGGCGGGTCGATGCTGTATGCGCAGTCGCTTATCGACGCCTGGGCGTTCCCACCCACCGATCCAGCCGTGCGCGCGAAGTACGAGCACCGGCTGGCGGACATCGGCGTAGATGCACTGCACGCAGAGCTGGCGCAGGTGGACCCGGAGGCCGCGCGTGTGATCGAGGACAAGGACCCGCGCCGCACCGTCCGCGCCCTCGAGGTGATCGAGCTGACGGGCAAACCCTTCCAGGCGTCCCAGCCGCCGAAGAACGCTGAGCCGCGCTGGGGCACCCGCATCCTCGGGCTTCGCACGCAGCCAGAATGGCTGAACCCTCGAATCGAGCTGCGCACCAGGCTCATGTTCGAGCAGGGGCTTATCGACGAAACACGTGGCCTGGTGGACTCCGGCCTGGTGCGGGATTCCACCGCCGGACGCGCCATCGGCTACGCCCAAGTCCTGGCGATGCTCGACGGGGAACTGACCGAGAAAGAGGCGGTGGAACAGACCATCACCGGCACCCGCCGCTATGTGCGCCGTCAGCGCTCCTGGTTCAACCGCGACCCGCGAACGGTGTGGCTGGACGCCGCAGGGGCGGACGTGGTCGGTGCCGCGTTAGACTCGCTGGCGTGAAATTCCTTAAAGCGCACGCCACCGAAAACGACTTCGTCGTCCTCATCGACGTCGATGACAAGCTCGACGTCACCCCGGAGCAGGTCGCGTTTCTGTGCGACCGTCGCGCAGGTGTCGGCGGCGACGGACTGCTGCGCGTGGTGCGCCGAGCGGGAGCCGAAAATGGTATCTGGTTCATGGACTACCGCAACGCCGACGGCACCGTTGCGGAGATGTGTGGAAACGGCATTCGGGCGTTCGCCCACGTCTTGGTTGCCGAAGGGCTTGTAGACGCCTCCGAGTTCGACGTTGACACCCGCGCCGGTGTCAAGCACATCCGGGTGATCTCCGCCGACTGCGCCGACGCGATTGTCTCCGTGGGCATGGGCCGCGTCGAGGTCACCGTGTGTCCACCGCGGCGATGGGCGAGCAGCAGTTCGCGGGCATCGGCGTGGACGTGGGCAACCCCCACCTGGCGTGCGTGATTCCGGGGATGACCCCCTCGGACCTTGCGGATATGGAGTTTGTGGCCCCTGAGTTCGACCCCGAGTTTTTCCCCAAGGGCGTCAACGTGGAAGTGCTTACCGAACTCACCGACGGTGCGGTCCACATGCGTGTCTGGGAACGAGGCGTGGGGGAAACCCGCTCGTGCGGCACCGGCACCGTGGCCGCCGCGCAGGCCGCTTTGGCGGATGCGGGCATCGAAAACGGCTCTGTCGTTGTGAACGTGCCCGGCGGTTCCATAGAGGTCGTGCTCGCAGACGGCGAAGCCACAATGACCGGCCCGTCCAACATTGTTTTCCGTGGAGAGCTTACGAACGAGTTGTAAGGATGCGCTAGGCTGCGGCCCGAATATTCATAGCGCTTTTCGAACTTGCCTCTAGGCTGGGCCGATCTCCTTGGCCGCCCGGCGCGCGTCGTTCCAGGCCTCCTGCAGCTCGAAGGCGCGCTCGTCGGCGACGGTGAGGATGCGCTCGAGCTGCGCCTTGTCAGCTGAGGCGGACTCCAGGTAGCCGTCGATGCGCTCGAGGAAGCGGCGTGCCGAAGAAGCGCGCAAAAGGAATTCGTTGACCTGGGGCACGGAGTTGTCCGGGTTCGCCAGCGCAGGGTAGTGCAGGGTGCGGTCCGCGATATCAGAGGCGGCAGCACCGTTTTGCAGCTGGTCGTAGGCGGCGAGTACTTCCGCGATGTCGTCGCGGGCGTATTGCAGCGAGGAACGGATGGCCAACACTTCCGGGTCCGCCTGCACGCGGCGGGAGATGAGGATCGCCCCGATGACCAGCAGCGCCGACAGCAGTAGGCCCGGAAGCTTCAGCGCGAGTACGAGCAGCACGCAGGCAGCGAGTACGAGTGCGCCGAGTAGCGCTCGTGACAGATCCTTGTCGGGTGAGCTCATCGTCGACCACTTACACGGTTAGTGGCCGCCGCATCCGCAAGATCCGCCGCAACCCCCGCATCCTCCGCCAGAAGCAGTGGGGATGGAGCCGGCCATTACGGCGGTGCCGGCAATCACTGAATCGCGTTGGGGCAATTCCCCGTCAGGCAAGCACACGTCGAACGGGAAAGCCGCATCCACGGAGACGTGGATGAAGCGCTGGCCGGTGAGTGCGGAGGTGCGGTACTCCGCTTCCAGCACGCGGCCGGAGAACTCTGCGCTCGCGTCCGGGGCCGTTGCGCTGCCGGCTGCCACAGCTTCCGCGCCTGCGGAGGTCACGGTGCCCACCACTGCGCCTGGGTGCAACGCTAGGTAAGCGTCGGTGGATTCGTAGTAGTCCACAGCCAGACCGAGCGCAGAAACGGATAGCTCCTGCCATTCCAGGGCTGGATCGTCCACAAGCAGCGGCTCCTGGGCCAGGTTGACCGTCAGCGACGCCATGGCGTTGCCGCGCGGATCGACGATGTCGGCCAGCGCGACGACGTCGTTAAGCGGTGTGATGTGCGCGTACGTGCGCGTGACTGACTCGAAGCCCGCAAACGTGGCAAACGGCTCCACAGCCAAAATGTTCAGCTGTGCGCCTGACGGGTCGGTGTACTGAATTAGCTGCCCACCCCGGACTTCCCCCACAACCGCCAACCGGTCCGTAGCGATAGCGGCCTCCACCGCGTCCTGCCACTTGTCAAAGCTCAGGCCTAGTGCGGAAAGATCGGTGCTCACTGCTGTGCTCATGGCCGTAGATTCTAGTCGTTCGGCGGTGCCGGGAAGAATCCCGTGCCTGTTCGCGTTCTATCGGGTAGATATGACAGTGAAACATGCAACAAACAGGAAAGAACACTTTTTGCTTGACGATGAACTGACGCCCGATCAGCGCGCTCACGACGAGCTGCTGCGCCAGGCATTCCGCCACAACGAGCCGCAACCCGGCACCGAGCCGACGGTGGGCGCACTCGATTTGGCAGACCGCAACTCCTTCCGCTCGGTCGCTGGATCCACGGAGCTTCGTTCCGAGGATCACCTTGACGTCTACGAGGTGGAGTACCGAAAGCTCCGCATCGAGCAGGTGCTCCTCGTCGGAGCCTGGACGGAAGGAACCGTCGCGGAGATTGAGGCGAGCATGTGGGAGCTGGCCGCGCTCGCGAAAACGGCTGGTGCCGAAGTATTGGACATGTTCTACCAAAAGCGGGACAAGCCGGACCCGGGCACGTACATCGGCTCCGGCAAGGTTTCGGAGCTGCGAGATATTGTCCAGGCAACCGGCGCGGACACGGTCATCTTCGACGGCGAACTCTCGCCCTCGCAGATGATCGCACTGGAGGAAGCGCTGAAGATCAAGGTGATCGACCGCACCATGCTCATCCTGGACATCTTCGCCCAGCACGCGAAGAGCAAGGAGGGCAAGGCGCAGGTGAGCTTGGCGCAGATGGAATACCTCTACAGCCGCACCCGTGGCTGGGGCGGCAATCTCTCACGCCAGGCCGGCGGTCGCGCAGGTTCCAACGGCGGCGTAGGCCTTCGCGGTCCAGGTGAGACGCGTATCGAGGCGGATCGGCGTCGTCTGCGCACTGAGATGGCTAAGTTGCGCCACCAGCTACGCGACATGACCACCGCGCGTGAGGTCAAGCGTGCTCAGCGTCAACGCTCCACCATTCCGAAGATCGCTATCGCCGGCTACACTAACGCGGGTAAGTCCTCGTTGATCAACGCGATGACCGGTGCGGGTGTCTTGGTGGAAGATGCACTCTTCGCTACCCTGGATCCCTCAACGCGAAAGGCCAAGCTGGCGGACGGGCGAAATGTGGTGCTGACGGACACAGTCGGTTTCGTTCGTCACCTACCCACCCAGCTCGTGGAGGCATTTAAATCAACGCTGGAGGAAGTCGCCGGCGCGGATTTGGTCCTCCACGTCGTGGACGGCTCCGACGCGTTCCCCTTGAAGCAGATCGAGGCAGTTAACGAGGTGCTCGCCGAGGTCACCAGGGACTCCGGTGAGGAAATGCCGCCCGAAATCGTGGTGGTGAACAAGATCGATGACGCCGACCCGCTCGTGCTTGCAGAGCTCCGCCACGCATTTGAAAAGACCGGCAGGACCGCAGTGTTCGTCTCTGCGCTGACGGGCGAGGGGATTGACGAGCTCGAGGCGCGTATAGAGCAGCACCTTAACGCCATCGACGCCCACGTGACTATGGTCGTTCCCTACACACGCGGTGATGTGGTGAGCCGCGTGCACGACGAGGGCACGGTTCGCTCTGAAGAGTACGAAGAGGCGGGTACTCGCATCGACGTCCGCCTACCGCGCGTGCTCGCCGAACAGTACGCCGAATTTGTGGTGGGTTAGCGGCGCAGCTGAGATGCGGCTTCCTCGTCGAGGACGACCGTCGTCCGCGGGTGGTTCTGCAACACCGATGCGGGGCACCCCGGAGTCACGGGTCCTTCGACCAGGGCCCTGACTGCGTCAGCCTTGTTGGCGCCCGTGGCGATAAGCACGATGGTGTGCGCCTCCATGATGGTGCCCACGCCTTGGGTAAGCGCTTGGCGGGGAACCTGCTCTTCGTTGTCTAAGAAGCGTGCGTTATCTGCAACGGTCGTGGGGTGGAGATCGATCCGGCGCGTCCTGGAGTCCAGTGCGCTCGGAGGCTCGTTGAAGGCAATGTGGCCGTTCGCGCCCACCCCGAGGATCTGTACGTCGACGCCCCCGGCGGCGCGAATACGATCCTCGTAACTGCGGGCCTCCGCCTCCGGATCGTCCGTCCGGCCGTCGAGAGATTGAACCTTCGCATCATCAATGTCGATGTGATTAGTGAATTCTCGGCGGATGGTGGCGTAATACGACTGCTCGTCCTCACGCTCGAGACCGACATACTCGTCCAGCAGAAACGCATCGCAATTGGCGAAGCTCAATCCTTCCTCGCGGTGGCGGCGAGCAAGTTCGATATATGTCGGGTTCGGCGTGGAGCCTGTGGCGAGCCCAAGGGTGGCACCGGCACGCACGAACGGTTCAATGATGTCGGCAGCGTACTCGCCGACTTCTCCAGCGGTCGGACGAACAATGATATCCATGCTGCATAAAGTAGCAAGGCCAAAGATGTGCCCGGGCCGTGGCCCGGGCACATGCTCTTCGATTAGCGAAGAGCGCTTACTCCTCATCGAGGTTTTTCTCGATGAGTGAGGCGATCTCTTCAACCGCCTCGGCGTTGTCTGAAGTGACGGTGACTTCGTCTCCGTGTTCCGCGCCCATCGCCATAATCATCAGCGAGGATGCTGCATCCGTCTCGTCGTCGTCACCGCCGACGAGGGTAAGCAAGATCTCCTCGTCGTACTCACCGGCGGCATCCGCAATAACTGTCGCTGGGCGCGCGTGCAGCCCGACGGTGGAGCCAACCTTCACAGTCTTAGAAGCCATCAGGGGGATCCTTTCTGTTGTTTCCCTACTGTCGTACCGAGTGTAGGTCTGCGCACTGAAACAATGCCACCATGATCATATGAATCTGCGAGTGGACTAATCGCGAAGCGGCTCGGCCGAAGCCAGAATTACCTCGACGCCGTGTGACCGTAGCTCCTCTACAAAAGCGGGCGGTGCACCAGCATCGGTGACAACCACGTCGATCTCGTTGAGCGGGGCGAAGCTGACCACGTAATCGTTGCCGAGCTTCGTTGAGTCGCACAACACAACCACGCGTTGCGCATTAGTGACCATCGCCGCTTTGACGGCAGCCTCCTGTGCGTCCGCGGTGGACAGCCCATGTTCGACCGACAAGGCGTTGGTCCCCACAAACGCGACATCGGCCTGAATGAGCGCGAGCGTCCTCAGCGCCGTACTGCCCACGACCGCCTGGCTGATGGGGCGGACGGTGCCGCCCAGTAGCTGGACCTCCCGCAGGCCGGCGCCACTGAGCTCGAGCGCGGTCGGGATGGAGTTAGTTACCACCGAGTACGCCTGTTGGCCACCAATTCCGGCGAGACGAGTACCCAGACTGCTGATGGTGGTACCCGAGTCAAGAAAGATTGTGCAGTGCTCAGCCTGAGGTACGAGCCGGAGCGCCGCTTCCGCAATGGCAGTCTTCGCGGACGAGGATGCGCGTTGCCGGGCATCGAGTGGGAGTTCGGCCGAGCGGAAGGACTGGTTCGCAACGGCACCACCGTGCACGCGGTGAACGACACCCTCATCGTGGAGCGCGGCGAGGTCGCGACGGATGGTTTCCGCAGTCACGCCGAAGCGCAGCGCCAACTCAGTGACGTTGACGCGGCCCTCAACAGCAGTCAGTGACGCGATCTGGCGCCTGCGCTCTTCGGCGTACATTGTTCTCCTGAATCTCTAGCTGCGCGTTTCCCACCGCCGACACGTCGGCGCGCAAGCGTTTCTATAGCGTACGGAATACCGAGATGACGCGCCCATAATCTCCGCTTGATCGCCTTTGATCGGCTCGAAAGCTTCGTTGTGGGGCAGCAGCCACACGCCTGTGGAATCACGGTGGAACTCCTTAACGGTGGCTTCACCGTCGAGCAGAGCTGCAACGAATTCGCCTTCCTCTGCGTTTGGCTGCGAGCGGACAACCACCCAGTCACCGTCAAGAATGCCCGCATCACGCATGGACTCGCCGACCACGCGCAGCATGAACACGTCTCCGTCACCGAGCAGCTCTTCCGGCAGCGGGTAGTAGGTATCGACGTTCTCCTCCGCCAGGATGGGGGCGCCAGCAGCGATCTGCCCGACTACCGGGACATAGCGAGCGTTCGAAGCCTCATCTGGTTTCGATTCCTGCGGCTTGCGCTTCTTCCGCCCCGTATCTGGCAGCTGACGCAGGTCTACTGCGCGCGGCTTGTTCGGGTCGCGCCGCAAGAAACCTTTCTTTTCCAACTCCTTGAGCTGGTAGGCAACAGAGGAAGTGGACTGCAGACCCGCAGCGTCACCAATCTCGCGGATGCTTGGCGGGTATCCCCGCAGTACAACAGCATCCTGGATGACCTGCAAAATGCGGCGCTGACGGTCTGATAGCGCGTTGTAATCCGGGTTGCCTGGGTCGGACTTTTTCTTTGCCATGAACGCTCCTCGGGCTCGGCGGGTGATTTCGCGGTTACGAACCTACCAGATAGGGCACTCATGTTCGATGAATTGACATATGGAGTAAACACGCTTCTCACCGGGTGCTATAAATCGAACATGTAAGCGGGTTCGAACATACGAGCGTGAGTGTGTTCGAACATGTCGATAACGAGCGTAGTGTTTGCCGCGAGATGAAAGGAGCACGATCGTGTCCGTAGTTATTAACCCAGTGCAGCGCCCCTTTGTCGGCCGCCAGGTTGCCCCAGCTGTAGTCCCGCCAGCGGAAGTATGGGACGTAGAACTTGGTGGATCTCGAATCTCCGCACAGAACGCTGTTCGAACTATAAGTTTCGATGGTCGAAAAAATGAGCGCTCGGATGGGGCTCAGAATACGGGCGCGGTAGGCGATGAGAGCCCGTTCGAATCCCGGCGCGAGATAAGAGACACCTTGTTGTTGGGAGTGTGCATGACGGCAGCACTGTTGATTGGCGCAGCTTTTGGCGGCGTGTTCTCCGGTGCCGGGGACGTCGCTGCGTCAACGACTGGTGGTCAGGTTTCTTCTGCGATATCGGGGGCAGACTTCAGGTGAGGGGGGCGTAGACTCACTGCGGTCTCAAAACGATGCAACCTGAGGGGTGGAAAACCGTGATTTGTCCCTTCTGCCACAATGAGCAGTCCCGCGTCACTGACTCGCGGTTGGTTGAAGCTGGCTCCGCCATTCGGCGCCGAAGAGAATGCACGGAATGTGGGGGTCGTTTTACTACAGTGGAAAAAGCGGTGCTGACTGTAGTGAAACGCAATGGCGTCAGCGAACCGTTCGACCGGGACAAGCTCATCGTCGGTGTGAGGCGTGCCTGCCAGGGCAGAGACGTCACCGATGACGCGCTGAAGCGCCTCGCGCAAGAAGTGGAGGAGACAGTTCGGGCGCAGGGCAGCTCTCAGGTGCCCGCCCACGAGATTGGGCTTGCGGTCCTGGAGCCTCTTCGCGCGCTCGACGAAGTGGCGTACCTCCGTTTCGCATCTGTTTACAAATCATTTGAGAGTGCAGACGACTTTGAGTCTGAAATCCGCTTGATGCGGCGCCGAGACCGCGAGGACTTTTAAGCGCTCCCCGTTACCGCAATGCGTCAATTTTCTTCTCAATGCGGCGCTGACTCACTGGTTTCGGAGTTCCTAGGCGCTGGGCGAACAAGCTCACCCGCAGCTCTTCGATGAGCCAGAGGATCTCCTTGTACGCCTTTGACTTGGAACGCCCGGCTGGCAGGGAGTTGAGCCGTTGGGCCAAATAGTGCTTTACCGAGTCGATGACCGATTGCCGGTCGGCGTCACGGTCCGGATCTAATCGCATGTCTTCCAGGCGGATGCGCATAGCGTCGATGTAGCGAGGCAGATGCTGGAGGTGTCCGATGCCGTGCACGGTTACTGCGTGCTTCGGCAGGTAGAACTTCAGCTGCTCCCTCATGTCATCGATAGCTGGCCCTTCCCACCGCTCGAGCTCTGTCGCAATGTTCGCGTATTCCGCCAGCGCAGGCGCGAGCGTCACCACGACGCGGCGCACCGCGCCCGGGACTTGTGGCCGAATTTTGGCCACGAGCGCCTCAAAGTCCTCAGGCGATCGCACAGGCCCGCCATGAGAGAACATAAGGTCGCGGATCACGGCCACGCGCGCGTCTTCGACTAGTCCGCTAGCCCCTCCGTGCGGGTACCGGTCCACTGCGACCTTCTGTCGCAGCGGCAGTCCTTTCGTCATTTGTGCGGCGTTGACGGAGATTTCCCGCAGGAGCAGCGTTAGTGTCGCAGTCACCATGGACGCGTCTGCTGCAGCCTTCGTCGGGTGCACCGTGACTTTCACGCCGTCCTTCGTTGCCTCCAGAGCGGGGTATGCATCGACGGCGTTTCCGTCGATGGTGGTGGTTACCGTCGCTGGGATCTCTCCGAGAGAGTCGGCGGTCCATTTGGCAACTGCGGCGGACTCGGAGGTGCGACCCGCCTTCGAAACCGAGGATTTGATCTTGCCTGCTTGTCGGCTTTTCAAGGCGGACAAGTCGGTATCGTGGTCGACGACTTTGCCTCGGCGGTCGATAGCCGCGAACGTCACCTTCAAATGTTCCGGTAGTGCGTCCGGTTGGAAGTCCGTGCCGTTGATGCCGCGGCCGCCGACGTTGCGCAATGCGTCTGCGAGCGCGTCCGCAAACGGGGTTTCCCGCAGTTCCTCGTCGGTCCTCTCGCTGCCGGCCTGGTTTGCATGGATCGCGTCGAGGGCGCGCTCGGCGAAGTCGGGGGCTGGAACCACTGTCTTGCGCAGAGCTTTTGGCAGGGTGCGGATGTATTCGGCAGCCAACTCAGAACGCAACCCTGGTACTAACCAGTCAAACCCCTCGGACCGTAAATTAGCTAGCAGCGGAACTGGGACTTCGACGGTGACGCCGTCGAAAGGATCGCCCGGCTCAAACTTGTAGCGCAGTGCGTAATCGATCGTGCCTTGGCGCCATACTTCGGGGAAGGCGGCCACGGAGGAGTCCACGCCGCCATCATCGACCAACTTGGCAGGGTCGAAGTCGAGGTAGTGCTTGTCCTCAGCCCGTTTTTTCTTCCACCACGAGTCAAAGTGGCGTGCGGTAGTGACGGTTTCCGGTAGACGTGAGTCGTAGAAGTCGAACAGCGTATCTTCGTCGACCACTAGGCCGCGCCGGCGAACTTTTTCTTCCACCTCGGCCGCCTCAGCGAGGAGGGCATCATTGTGGTCGATGAACTGGTGGTGTCTGTTCCAATCGCCCCCCAACGCGTGACGGATAAACATATTGCGCGCGCCTGCTGCATCCACGCGGTGGTAGGGCACCAGGCGATCCCGAACTATGGTCACGCCGTAAAGCATGGACTTTTGGTGCACCATGGCTGCGGAGCGTTTGCGCGACCACACCGGCTCGGAATAGCTGTGCTTCATCAAGTCCCCGGCGGCGGATTCAACCCACGCAGGCTCGATTTTGGCTACGTCGCGCGCCCACAAACGCGAGGTTTCCACCAGCTCTGCAGCCATGAGGAACTCTGGGGGCTTTTTGCTTAGCGACGACCCGGGAAACACCATGAACCGAGTCCCTCGCGCCCCCTGGAACTCCTTCGAGTTGCCGTCGCGTGCACCGATGTTGGACAGCAGCCCAGTCAATAGCGACTTGTGAATTGCGTCTGCATCGCGCTCGCCGGCGACGTTTTCCGCACGTGACCAGCCAAGCTTGCGCTCTACGTCGCGCAGCTGGCGCACGAGGTCGAACCACTCCCGGATGCGCATGTAGTGCAGGTACTCGCGCTTCATGCGTTTGCGGAAGGCGTTGCCGGACAGCTCATCGCGAGAATCCCCGATATAGTCCCAAAGCTTGAGCGCGGAGAGAAAGTCCGACGTGGCGTCCTTGAACCGGGCATGGGCCTGGTCCGCTTGCGCCTGGTACTCCAGCGGCCGCTCGCGCACATCCTGGATGGTCATGCTGGCCACGATGACGGTGACGTC
Source organism: Corynebacterium wankanglinii (assembly GCA_014490595.1). GTDB lineage: Bacteria > Actinomycetota > Actinomycetes > Mycobacteriales > Mycobacteriaceae > Corynebacterium > Corynebacterium wankanglinii. The sequence goes on along the minus strand of CP061031.1, from coordinate 1,477,620 downwards.
ATCGAGAACGCCGAGGCGGTTGGCCTCGACCAGCATGCGCGCCATTTTGGGGTCTACGGGAATGCGGGCGATGTCGCGCCCCACTGCGGTGAGGACGGGTGCGCCGCCGCGCTCTTTGTCGGTAATGGCGCCGAGCTCGTGCAGCAGCATGAGGCCGTCGCGTACGGCTTTGCGGTCGGGCGGCTGGATGAAAGGGAACTCGCTGATGTCTCCAAGCCGCAGCGAAATCATTTGCAGCACGACTGAGGCGAGGTTCGTGCGCAAAATTTCAGGATCGGTGAACTCGGGGCGCGCGGAGAAGTTCTCCTCCGAATAGAGCCGGATTGCCACGCCATCTGCGGTGCGGCCTGACCGGCCCGAACGCTGATTGGCTGAGGCCTGCGAGATCTCCTCGATGGGAAGGCGCTGAACCTTCGTGCGCGTCGAGTACCTCGAGATGCGCGCGAGTCCGGTATCCACAACGTAGTGGATACCGGGCACGGTCAGCGAGGTCTCTGCGATATTGGTCGACAGCACAATTCGCCGGCCTGAGTGTGGGGCGAACACGCGGTGTTGCTCGGCGTTAGACAGGCGGCCGAACAGTGGCACGACTTCCACGCCTCGCCAGTGCTGTTTTTCAATAGCTTCCATGCAGTCGCGGATGTCGCGCTCGGAAGAAAAGAAGCACAAAATATCGCCGTCGCCCTCGCGCATCAGCTCTTTGCACGCGTCGACTACGCCGTCAATCATGTCGGTGTCGATCTCTTTGACCGAGCCGTCTTTCATCTCCACGGGCTCCACGAGCGGGCGGTAGCGGATCTCAACCGGATAAGTTCGCCCCGACACCTCGATGACGGGAGCAGGATTGCCCTCCGCATCTGCGAAATGCCGTGCGAATGCGTCCGGGTCAATCGTCGCGGATGTGACAATCACCTTCAGATCCGGACGCGTCGGCAGCAGGCGCTTGAGATAGCCGAGGAGAAAGTCGATGTTCAGGGAGCGCTCATGGGCCTCGTCGATGATGATGGTGTCGTAGGCGTTGAGGAACCTGTCGCGTTGCATTTCGGCGAGGAGAATGCCGTCTGTCATCAACTTCACAGCAGTGGTATCCGACACGCGATCGTCGAAGCGGATCGCATATCCGACAGACTCGCCGATCTCCTGGCCCAGCTCATCTGCGATGCGTTCGGCTACGGTGCGGGCAGCCAGCCTTCGCGGTTGCGTGTGCCCGATCAGACCGCGTCTGCCGCGCCCCATATCCAGCAGCATCTTCGGAATTTGGGTGGTTTTGCCGGAGCCTGTTTCACCTGCGATGACGACCACTTGATGGTCCCGGACAAGATCCATGATGTCCTGGCGTCGTGCGGACACAGGAAGATGCTCTGGGTACTCAATCGCCGGTATGTGGGCATCACGCTTAGCGACGCCCGAACGGGCCGCGTCCACATCAGCGCCGATCGCGGCAAGTGCATCTGCAGAGTTGGCGTTTTTGAGCCGCCGGCGGAACCGTCGGACGTCGGCGATTGGTACGTCATCGAGCGCCTGGTAGAGCTGCGACTTTACGGACTTGGTCGGTTGCTGGGCGTTGTCCGTTTTCGATGACGACGAGGTGGGGGATGTGTGATCGTTCATAGCCAGAGCGTGAGTTTAGCGCGGCAGGAGCGTCCTGCCCGATTCCGTCGCCTCCCTGTAGGCGCGTGTGATCAATTGCCCCAGTTGCTCAAACTCCGCGTGACGGCGCGACGACGCGCGCACGGCAAGACCGACGGTTCGCTTCGCGTCCACGCTCGCGTCGAAAGTGGATACGGCCAAGCCGGGACGCCCACACTCCGTGGCGACTGCAGACAACGGCACCAGTGTGGAACCGAGCCCGGCGACCACTAGCTGCACCACCGTGGTTAACGACGTTGCACGGGTTGCTGATTGCGCCCCCGGTGTCCGGTTGACCTCAGCTAGCTTGCACAGCTCCACAATCTGGTCGCGAAGGCAATGCCCGTCGTCGAGCAGCAGCAGGTCCATGTCTTTGAGCGCCTCCAGGGGCAGATCGCCCCGCCCGGCCAGAGGATGCTCGGGGGAGGTGACGACGGCGAACGCTTCGTCGTAAAGCGGGATGTCCGTCACGCCGCTCGCTGCGGTTGGGGTGGCCAGCACGGCGACATCGATATGGCCGTCGCGCAGCCGTTGCAGCAAATGTTCGGTCTGACTCTCCACGATCCGGGGCTGGAGCTCGGGGTATTCTTCCTCGAGCAGGGTGAGAAGCGCGGGCAAGATGTACGGGGCAATGGTGGGGATGATGCCGATGTTTAAAGGCCCTGCAAGCTCACCGAAAACGCCGCGGGATTGCGCAACGAACGCGTCGGCGGCCTCCAACGTTGCCTTGGCATAGGGGAGTAGCTCTTCGCCCGTGGGGGTGACGATGACGCGCCGGGTTGAGCGCTCGATGAGCTGGATCCCTAAGCCCGTTTCTAGCGCCGCCAAGGCCTGGGACAGCGACGGCTGCGAGATGCCGAGTTTGGTCGCGGCGGAGACGAAGTGTTTTTGCTCCGCGATGGTGACAAACGTCCGGAGCTGAGCGAGCGTGGGTTTATATTCTCTATTGCCCATGCCTATTAAGGTACCCGAGGTTCATAAGTTTTTTCGTTGAAAGTGCGCACTGTCTGTGCCATACTGGAATCTGTCCGCTAAAACTCAGTTTGACCACTTTCTTTGGAGGAAATCACATGCCGATCATGACCGTTGGAGAGCGTTTCCCGGAGTTCGACCTCGTTGCGCTGAAGGGCGGCAACCTGAAGGAAGCGAACGCCGCTTCTCCGGACGACTACTTCGAGAACGTGTCGCTGGATAAGTACGAGGGCAAGTGGAAGATCGTCTTCTTCTACCCTAAGGACTTCACGTTTGTGTGCCCGACCGAGATCGCCGCTTTCGGCAAGCTCAACGAGGAGTTCGAGGATCGAGACACCCAGGTGCTCGGCGGCTCCACCGATAACGAATACTCCCACTTCAACTGGCGCGCTACCCACGAGGACCTGCTGAACATCCCGTTCCCGATGTTCGCTGACGTTCGCCACGACCTGATCCGTGCCCTCGGCGTCGAGAACGCTGACGGTGTGTGCGACCGCGCCACCTTCATCATCGACCCGGACGGCATCATCCAGTTCGTCTCCGTGACCCCGGATGCCGTCGGCCGCAACGTCGACGAGGTGCTGCGTGTCCTCGACGCGCTGCAGTCTGAGGAAGTCTGCGCTTGCGACTGGCAGAAGAACGACCCGACCAAGAACATCGACAAGATGGCTGTCGTCCAGGAGTCCCTCAAGTAGTACCTCCGGTTCCAAGCCCGGAAGAAGCAAACTCGTACTGCAAAGGAGTGCACGATGTCCATTGAGAACCTGCGGGGCGCATTGCCCGAGTACGCGAAGGACCAGAAGCTTAACCTCGGCTCGCTTATCCGCTCCACCGAGCTCAGCGAGCAGCAACTCTGGGGTACCCTGCTCGCGTCCGCAGCGGCGACGCGCAACGCGAAGGTGATCGCCGAAATCGCGGAAGAGGCCAAGGAGCACCTGTCCGAGGAGGCGGTGGAGGCCGCTTACGGCGCGGCCACCGTGATGGCGATGAACAACGTTGCTTACCGAGCGAAGAGCTGGTTGGGCGACGATTACGCCAACGTGAAGTTCGGGCTCCGCATGAACATCATCTCGAAGCCGGGCGTGGAGAAGGCGGACTTCGAGCTGTGGTCTCTGGCCGTGTCCACCATCAACGGCTGCGAGCACTGCGCCGTGGCGCACGCGAACACTGTCCGTGAGGAGGGCGTGACCAAAGAGCAGGTCTGGGAGGCCGTCAAGGTCGCCGGCGTGGTTCAGGCAGTGGCGCAGGCAATCGCCATCGAGGACGCGCGCTAAGCGCCAGCTTTACGACGACGAAAACCTCCGGCTGGGAACGACCCCGGCCGGAGGTTTTTGCGCTGACCTCACATGTGGAGGGCTAAAGACCGCCGAAGGGGCCGCGCAGCGGGTTGAACGGTTTGATAGTCTCGTCCACTTCGCCCGTTTCAATCTGCTTGGCCAGCATCTTGCCGGACAGGGGTCCGAGGATGATGCCCCACATGCCGTGGCCGCCGTTGGTGTAGACGTTGGGCACCTTAGTAGCGCCCACAAGCGGCAGCCCGTCAGGTGTGACTGGGCGCGAGCCCACCCATTCGTCTTGGCGGTCGTCCCAGTCGATGCCGCGGAAGAACGGCTTGGTGGTGTGGATTATCGAGGCGACGCGCCCCGGCTGGAACGGCTCGTCCGGACCCCTGAACTCCATCGTGCCAGCGACGCGGAAACGACCCTGGTACGGGGTGCAGGCGATCTTCGGGTCCGGCAAGTACACGGGACATGTGGCCGGCTGCTCTGTCTCCACGGAGAACGAATAGCCGCGGCCTGCCTGGATGAGGGTGTTCACCCCGAGACTCTTGGCGAGTTTTGGTAGCCAGGCACCGGTGGCCAGCACGACGTTGTCGGCGTGCAGCCATTCACCGGTGGCGAGCTTGACTGCAGGTTTGCGCGTCGAGCGGACTTCGACGACTTCAACGCCTGTGGTGACCTTACCGCCGCGTTCAACGATTGAATCCGCGATGGCCTGGCAGTAGGGGCCCGGCTCGATGAATCGCTGCCCGCCCATACGGTATGTCGCGCCGACCTTGTCGGTGAGCATCGGGGCGTCAACTCTCGCATCGTCGAGAGTGATCCGTTCAAACGGAATCTCTTGGCCGTGCCGCTGTGCGCCCTCGACCTCTTTGAGGAAGCCGCCGGCTTTCTTTTCGTTTTCGAAACCAATGATGAACGGGCCCTCCTGCGTGGTGGCATCGACCCCGCCGGCCTCCAGCTCGTCGAAGGCAGCGAGGGCAGCAAGGTCGGCCTTCGTCAGCCCCGCCATGGTTTTATCCCACGCGCGGCCGGTCGCATGCGCCATGAAGTTGGCACAGAAGCGCCACAGCTTCGGATCGACGCGCACGGGGACATCGAGGGCAGCGTGTTTGTCGAAGAGAGCGGTCGGACCGTATGCCCACAGACTCGAATTCGACAGCGGGATCGTTTTGCCCGGTGCGAGCCAGCCGGCATTGCCCCACGATGAACCGGCTGCGACATCGATGCGCTCCAGTACCTCCACCTCGTGCCCATACTCCTGCAGGTGCCACGCGGTGGCTAGGCCGGTCATGCCAGCACCGACAACGATCGTGCGGGTCATCTATGTTCCTCCTCACAAACCAAACCGAATGTCTTCTAGAACAATTTAACCCAGGGAGAGTAGCCCCGTCCGCGTTTCGGCTGCAGATGTCCTCTGGTTACCCGCCCACGATCTTCAACGACGAAAGCCGTACCTCACCGGCCTCGTCGGACGCATTGAGATCCACTGTCCCGTGCAGTTGGAACGCGTTGTCCCCTTCCGGATCTTTGATGATTTGGGTGACGCTCCATGACCTGCCGGTGGTGTCCGCCAGGTGGAAGAACTCCGGTCCGCGTGCGTCGGGGCCCAGGTCGACATCGTCGTACTCGTCGAAGTAGTCGTCCATCGCCGCGGGCCAGTCCACCCGGCTATCTGGCTCCAAGTAGTCCAGCATCTCCGCCAACTGGTTCTCTTTCTCGTAGGCGAACAGCTCCACTAGGCGGAAGAAGTAGTTGCGCACCATGATGGTGAACGCGCGGCGGTTCGCAGTGAGAGCGGTAGGGTCCTCCACGCCGAACGCGAGCTCGCGGTCGATGGTGTCCTGGCTCACCGGTTGGTCGGCGCCGGTCATGTGCGCCCACTCGTCGATGAGCGAGGAATCTACCTGCCTGATTAATTCGCCGAGCCACACCACGATGTCCTCGAGCTCATCGTTCATGTACGCGTCCGGGATGGAGTACGACAGCGTGCGCCACGCGTCGGTGAGGTAACGCAGCACTACGCCTTCCGAACGCGCCAGGCCGTAGGTGGCAATGAGGTCCGAAAACGTCATGGCGTGCTCGATCATGTCGCGCACCACGGATTTCGGCGACAGCTCGAATTCTTTGGCCCAGGGATTGCCCTGAGTAAAGGTGTCGAACGCCTCGTCCAGCTCGTCCGCGAGAGGCTTGGGGTAGGTCACGTCCTCGATGATCGCCATGCGCTCCGTGTAATCCACGCCCTCGGCCTTGAGCGCGGCGATTTCCTCGCCGCGGGCCGCGGTCTGCTGGGCCTGCAGCAGCTGGCGCGGGTCGTCCAAAATCGCCTCGAATGCCGAAATCACGTCCAGGGTGTACGTCTCGGATTCCGGGTCCAAGAGCGTGAGAAACGCCAACGCGAAGGGGGACAGGGGTTGGTTTAGCGCGAAATCCCGGTCCAGCTCCTGCGTGAGGGTGTAGGGACGGTACGCGGGCGAATCTGGAGTGCGCTCGACAACTCCCGCGTTGATCAGGCCCCGGAACAGGTTCACGGCCTGGATAATGTCGCGGTTCTGCTTCGCGCGCGGATCGTGGTTGGAACGCAGCAGGTGGCGCATGTGCTCGTAGCCGTTGCCCGGGCGGGCTACGACGTTGAGCAACATGGAGTTAGACACCTTGAACTGGCTGGTCAGCTCCTCCGGCTCGGCCACCTTGAGTCGCTCGAAGGTGTTCTCCGACCAGCTCACCTCGCCGTCGCGCGCGGATTTCTTACGGATCTTCTTCCGCTTCTTTGGGTCGTCTCCCGCCTTGCGGCGCAGCTTGACGTTTTCTCTTTCGTGCTCCGGCGCTTCGACCACCACTGTTCCCTCGGTGTCGTAGCCAGCCCGGCCGGCGCGCCCGGCGATCTGGTGGAATTCGCGGGACTTCAAAATGCGCTGGCGTGTGCCGTCATACTTAGCCAGCCCGGTGATCAATACCGTGCGAATCGGCACGTTGATGCCCACACCGAGTGTGTCAGTTCCACAGATCACCTTGAGCAGCCCGGTCTGAGACAGACGCTCGACCAGGCGCCTGTATTTGGGCAGCATGCCCGCGTGATGAACCCCGATGCCCCTGCGCAATAGTTTGGACAGGGTTTTTCCGAAGGTCGTCGTAAAGCGAAAATCCCCGATTTCCTCCGCGATCCGCGTCTTCTCCTCTGCGGTGATGATGCTCATGCTGGTCAGCGCCTGGGCACGCTCAGTGGCCTCGCGCTGGGAGAAGTGGACCACATAGATCGGTGCTTTTCCATCTGCGAGAAGTTCCTCAATCGTCTCGTGCACGGGCGAGAAGACATAGTGAAAGTCCAATGGCACAGGCCGTTCCGCGCCGCCGACATAGGTGGTGTCGCGCCCGGTTCGCTCGGTCAAGTCTTCTTCTAGCCAGGCAGTGTCTCCAAGCGTGGCAGACATGAGTAGGAACTGGGCCTTCGGTAGCTCCAAAAGTGGCACCTGCCAGGCCCAGCCGCGCTCCGGCTCAGAGTAGTAGTGGAACTCGTCCATCACCACTTGGTCGATCTTCGCGTCCGCGCCTTCGCGCAGGGCAATGTTGGCGACGATTTCGGCGGTCGCGGCAATAATCGGCGCGTTGGAATTCACAGTGGCGTCGCCGGTCATCATGCCCACGTTCTCCGCGCCGAAGATCTCGCACAGCGCGAAGAACTTCTCGCTGACCAACGCCTTGATCGGGGCGGTGTAAAACGAGCGTTGCCCCCGCGCCAAAGCAAAGAAGTGGGCAGCGTTAGCCACCATCGACTTGCCCGACCCTGTGGGGGTGGCCAAGATAACGTTGTCGCCGGCGAGCAGTGCGAGCGATGCCTCTTCCTGCGCAGGGTAAAGAGTTATGCCGCGGGAGTTCGTCCACGCGTTGAACGAGTCCCAGACGGCATCCTCAAAGAGTGATTCGGGGGCCTGCGAAATATCTTCGAGCAAATCGGTCAGCATCACAGCTCTCACCGTAGCCCACCGGCCGACACCACTAGCGCGGGTCGTCTTCGCCGCCACCAACCTCATCATCGGAGCCGCCGCCCCGGCCGTCGTCTGCGTCCCCCGGGGCGGAGGGATCGATGAAGTAATGGTCGCGCAGCCGCCGGTCCGTCTCCTCACTGTGGGGCAGGCTGCGCTGATGGTCGCGGTTGCGATCCCGATCTTCGATCGCCGTCAGGTAGTTTTCAAACGCCTCGCTGATCTCTTCGCCACTGGGCATCTGCGCCTCACCCGGCATCATCGCCTGCGGGTGGCGGTCCCGGTATTCCTGCATCTCCCGGTCGTAATGCTCCTCTAGGGCTTGAACCACCTGGGCAATTTCGTCGGAATTACCTGTCTGCTCTGCTAGCTGCTGCGACACGCGGCCCATATCCGCCTCGAGGGAGCGTAGGGGAAACTGCAGGCCCGTAGAGTCTTCCACAGACTGCAGCAGCTGGAACGTGGCGTGTGGGTAAGGGGATGCGGCAACGTAATGCGGGACGTGCGCCGTGTAGCCCGCAACTGGGCGGCCACGCTTGTGCAGTTCGCGCTCAATCAAAATAGACGCCGAGCCGGGCACACTGACCATCCCGTCGAAGGTGAACATAGATCCAACCAAATCCCGGTCGTTGCCGTGTGCGGAGACGACCAGCGGGCGGGTGTGGGGCGCGCCCATCGGTGCGGCGTACAAGCAGATCGTCTTGCTCACGCCGAACCGGTCGGCGAGATCTGCCACCGCACCGCTAAACGCTTCCCAGCGCAGATCCGGCTCCGGTCCGGACAGCAGAAGGAAAGACGCGCCTTTTTCGTCGCGCAACACCCGCATATCCAGCTGAAGATCCGCCACGTCGGTGATTTCCGCATGTGCGAGTGTCACCGTCGGACGGCGCGAGCGGTAGTCAATCAACTCGTCGTTGCTGAATGTGGCGACGGTACGGGACTCTAATGCGGCCTTGAGGTGATCCGCGGCTGCCTCAACCGCGTGGCCTGCATCGGCGTAACCGTGCATAGCAATAACTAGTGCGGGGCCATTCTGGGGTTCCTCGCCCACCTGCGGCGCGGGGTACTCAAGTTCGTACATGCGACGTTCCTGCGTCATGGTCGTGGCCTCCTACAATCGCTCGCCTGGCTGGCTTGTCCTCCAGGCTTTCTGCTCCATTGACACAACGGGCAGCGGCGCAGAATCATTCCATTGTGCCCGATACCGCATAGCGACGGGAGGAAGCGCGCGGAAGAAAGGCTGCGCGGGAAAAATCGGTATCCCGTGGAACCGGCGCGGCAAACTGACCGTCTAATCGTTATGGATACACAGCCACAACCGAATGAAACAAACCAGCCGCCACAACCACCATTTCCGCACCCGGGCGCGGAAACTCTCCGCTCACCCTCTCGTCTCATCGCCTCTATACCAGGGGCCCTAGGGTATTTCCCCAATGAGGCGGTAATCCTAGTCAACGTGTACTCCCCGCCGGCTAGCCGCGGTGTTCTCGATATTGGAACATACATCGATGCCGACGTAGGCAGCACCGGTAGCATTCAACGGGCCCTGCAGTCCATCCCTCTCGAGGCGCACGTAGCCACCTTCGCGGTCATTGTGACGCGCGTGCCGAACTCGCACATGGTTGCGGTAGCTGCGGAAGGATTGCGAAAGGCGGCGGACGAGTTCGGGGAGATCGTCGAAGCATGCTGGATTGTCTCGGAGGTTGCCGACGGCACGCCGTATCGGCTCGTGTTCGGGCCAGACGAAGACACTGCAGGTGAGCTGTGGGGGTGGGTCGAGGCGTATACAAACGGGACAGTCTCCTCAGTTGTGTCAACCGAACCGATGCGTCCGCTGATCGATCATGGGGTGCTACCCGAACTACACAAGGCAGAGCTGTACGCCCACTTTGCGGCAGTTTTCGATCGCGACGTGGCCACGTGCGAGGCTCTCGCGCAGCGAGCGCACCAACGCGGCACTGAGCTGGTTGACCTCACCCGAGTAGCACCACTGCTGGCGAGGGGAGACATAGAGAGAGCTTGTGACGTGTTTGTCGGGGCCCCAAACGCCAGCATCTTGGACAGCGACGGCAACTTGATTATCGCGGACGTGTTTTCGAGCATTGAGGATGTTGAGCTTGTCGCCGCAATGCTGTCGCGAAATACTCTGCGCGATTTCCTCATTGTTGAGGCGCTGGATCATCCCCGATCTGCAGGGGCAGTCCTGCTCACCATCGCTAGAAACTTTGGCGGTGCGATTCGCGCTAATGCCCTGTGCCTGTGGGCGATGGTAGCTGTGTCCCTTGGGCTCAACGGCTGGGCGATCGCCGCGCTGATGACAGCCCAAGAGGAGGTGCACGGACACTCCCTGTCGCTTCTGCTCGCAAACGTTATGGGCATCGGGCAGGGGCACGCCTTGCTGGAATTATGCCGCCGCGGGTGCGAAGAAACGTGGGACGGGCTCGCTGCGTAAATGGTTAGTGGGCGGAGTGCGAACGGTCACCGAGCTGGCGGGTGAACTCCCACGCGTCCTCGACGATGGTTCGCAATTGTGTGCGCGAGGGGTTCCAACCCAGCTCACGGCGGATTTTCTCAGACGAGGCGATGAGCGTTGCGGGATCCCCAGCGCGACGCGGCGCCACCTCGGCGGGAATTGGGTGACCGGTGACCTCGCGACAAACCTCGATGACCTCTTGTACGGAGTACCCGTCGCCTGAGCCGAGGTTGTAGAGCTGGTGGGTGCCACGGGTGTTGGCTTCCAAAGCGAGCATGTGAGCGTCTGCCAGGTCTCGAATGTGGATGTAATCACGCACGCAGGTGCCGTCTTTGGTCGGCCAGTCGTCGCCGTACACCAAGATCTTGTCGCGGTAGCCCAGTGCCACTTGGAGGACGATCGGAATGAGATGAGTCTCAGTAATGTGGTTTTCGCCGATGCCGTTGTAGGCCCCTGCGACGTTGAAGTATCGCAAGCTTGTCGCTCCAAGGCCGTAAGCATTGCAGTACGAGGAAATCGCGTAGTCAATCGAAAGTTTCGTAGCCCCGTACGGGTTCGTTGGGTGCGTGGGAGCGTCCTCGGTGATTGGCACCACCTCCGGTTCGCCATAGGTGGCAGCGGTAGACGAGAACACCAGTGAGGACACGTTGTGGCGGCGCATTGCGTCCAGGAGCGAAAGAGAGACGTCCAGGTTGCCGTGCCAGTACATTGCGGGGTCATCCACCGACTCACCCACGAGGGACTTTGCAGCGAAGTGCAGCACACCGTCTACCGGGCCACCGGTAGCGCCAGCAAGCACATCGTCAATTACGTCCTGGATTTCGCCCTCAACGAAGGTGGCGCCATCTGGCACCGCGTACCTGTTACCCGTGCTCAGATCATCAACCACCACAACCTCATGCCCGGCCTCGAGGAGGGTGGCGGCACACACACTTCCGACATACCCAGCTCCGCCGGTGACTACAAGTTTCATGTGCGGGGCCTTTCTAGTTCTCCGGCTCGACACGGAGAGCGTGAGCGACATCGGCGGTGAGATGGAAGTTGTTCCCGTCCTGTGTGGCTACCTCGAGCGCGCCGCCGTCGAGCGGGGTCAGGGTGACAACCGCGCCGACCAGTTGGCCCGCGTTTTTCGGCAGAGCGCCATCCTGCAAAATCTCGCTGACCTGGACAACTTTCGCGCGCGCCGGCTCCCTTAACCGGAGGTCGGTTGCGCGGGTCCCTTTCTGGCTCACCTCAGCACCACCCGCCCCGATCTCCTCGAGTGCAGGGATGGGGTTGCCGAAGGGAGAGCGCGACGGATTGTCCAGCACGGCCACGACACGTCGCTCAACCTCTTCGCTCATCACGTGCTCCCAACGGCAGGCCTCGTCGTGAACCTGGTCGAGGTCCAGCTTCAACACGTCGGTAAGCAGCCGCTCTGCGAGACGGTGTTTCCGCATCACGGCGGTTGCGCGGCGTCGCCCCTCCTCGGTGAGGGACAGCGAGCGATCGTGTTCCACCACAATGAGCCCGTCGCGTTCCATACGGGCTACGGTTTGAGAAACAGTCGGCCCCGACTGCTCCAGGCGTTCCGCGATACGGGCGCGCAGCGGCGTAATGCCTTCCTCTTCCAATTCGTAGACGGTGCGCAGATACATCTCTGTGGTGTCAACGAGGTCACGCACGGTGATGCTCCCTTCCAATCGCGGTGGTGGGTGGAGGTCCGAAGACCAATGGCATGTACTTTAGCCCAGCGCCCGCGAGGGTACGGATGGAGCTAAACGGGGTGCTGGGCTAGACAATTGGGGAGCGCGGTCTACATCGCATAGTCGCGCAAGCGATCCGCGCGTTCTCCGGCGCGCAGCTTAGCCATCACTTCGCGCTCGATCTGGCGGACGCGCTCGCGGGAAAGGCCGAACTGGCGGCCAATCTGGTCGAGAGTACGGGGCACGCCGTCGATCAGGCCGTAGCGCATCCTGATCACGTCTTGCTCGCGCTGCTCCAGACCATTAATGATGTCTTCGATGTCGTCGTGGCGCAGCGTTGTCACCACCGCATCTTCCGCGTCGGTCGCCTCGGCATCCTCGATAAAATCGCCCAACGGCGCCTCCTCATCGGCGCCAACCGGCATGTCCAAGCTCACCGGATCGCGGGATTGCCTCAGCAGCATCTCAATCTTGGACTCTTCGATGCCGGATTCCTCCGCCAGCTCCTCGTTCGTGGGTTCGCGGCCGAGGGACTGGTACATCTCGCGACGGATGCGGGAAAGTTTGTTCACCTGCTCCACCAGATGCACTGGCAGGCGGATAGTGCGAGATTGATCCGCCATGCCGCGGGTGATTGCCTGGCGGATCCACCAGGTGGCGTAGGTGGAGAATTTGAACCCCTTGGAGTAGTCGAACTTCTCCATTGCCCGGATCAAACCCAGGTTGCCCTCTTGGATCAGGTCAAGCAGCGGCATGCCCCGGCCAGTGTAACGCTTGGCCAGGGACACTACGAGGCGGAGATTGGCCTCAAGCAGGTGGGCGCGAGCTTTACGGCCTTCTTTAGCCAGGATTTTCAGGTCCCGCTTCTTTGCGCGGGTGAGCTTCACATCGGGGTCGTCCAAGAGGTGCTGGGCGTAGAGTCCGACCTCGATCTTTTGAGCGAGTTCGACCTCCTCCTCCGCGTCGAGCAGTGCGGTTTTGCCGATGCCGTTGAGGTAGACGCGAACCAAGTCCGCGGACGGGTTGTCGTTCGTTTGGTTCCTGCGGCTGCCGCGATCAACGGTCTCCTCGGATTCCTGTGTGCCTTGTGCAGCGTGATCCGGCTGGGTCATGTGGCAATGCCTCCTCGGACTAGGTGGAACAGCTGGGCGGTCTAGAGGGGCAACGTTCAGCAGCCACACAGTGTTCCCGACTGGGCGAATTTCATTCAAATCACGCTTCGACAATGACGGTGAAGGGCCCGTCGTTGACGCTCGAGACATGCATGTGCGCTCCGAAGCGTCCCTCCTCAACGTGGATGCCTCGCGAACGCAACTGGTCTGCAATGGCTTCGACCACAGGTGCGGCATCTGCTCCCGGGGCGGCGTCACTCCACGAAGGTCGGCGTCCTTTCGCGGTGCGCCCCATGAGCGTGAATTGACTGACCAGCAGCACCGGCGCCCCTACGTCTTCGGCCGAGCGCTCACCGTCCAAAATCCGTAGTTCCGCGATTTTTCGCGCCACTGTCTTCCAGGCGTCAGGTGCGTCGTCGCGGCCCACGCCAACGAGGGCGAGTATCCCGCCGGTGTCGGGGCAATCGATCTCCCCGACGGTCTCGCCGTTCACCGTCACTGATGCGCTGGTGACTCGTGTCAGTACTGCCTTCATTCGTGCTCCGTTGGTATCACAGGTGGGTGAGCTGGGCTATCTCTGCTGGAAGAACAAGACCGTGACGGATCAAGTCGACGATAGCGCTCGCTGCGTCGGCTTCCAGCTTGTCGACGTCCTCCGGTTCGCCCACGTCATGCGAGACCGCGAACAACCCGACAACGTCGCGAAGGGAGAGTCCGTTCGGGTGCAGGCCTGAAAGCAAAGAGACCATCCCTGAGTCCACCGTGTGGGAGAACCGGGGGCCGTCGGTTCGCGTCATCCGCAGCGTCTCGCTACTGAAGCCCATGCCGGCTTCGGCATCGGCAAGTTTGATGTCTTCCAATGCCACGGTGGGCCGTATCAGATAGGAGGCGTCGAGGATGGCATCGCGGGTTTTCCCCCGCAGCCACCCCGTCCGCAAGAAGTACTCCTCCGCCTCGGTGCCAAGCGGATCAGTGAACGGCTGGGCGAGTTCTTCGCATGTGATCTCGCTGGGGGCATCACCGATGTCTTCCAACATGACCCAGCCGAAGCCGACGGCGTGAACGTCGTGCTCGTGGAAGTGATCCAGCCACTGCAGGGTACGGGTGATGCCCTCGTCGGAGCGCGGGTCCACCGATTCGTCGCGAAGCCAAGTAGATACGTACATTCCCGGATCTACTACATCGCGCTGCAGCACCCACGCGTTGACGCCGCGGGATGGCAGCCACGAGGCGATGCGGGACTGCCACGGCTGATCCAGCACATGCAGCCAAGACCCCAAAATGAATGCACGCCCGCCCTCGGCGAGGTGGGACGGAGTTTCGCGCAGGACGAGCTCCGTCGCCCCGTCGAGGTCTAATCCGGAATCACGGTAGACATGGCCCACCTCCGGCAAGCCCACAACAAACGGCGGGTTGGCCACGATGCGGTCGAAGCGCTCGCGCGCCACCGGCTCGAACCAAGCACCTTCACGCAACTCGACATTGTTTACCCCGTTAGCGAGCATCGTCGCCTGTGCGAATTGCAGCGCGCGTGCGTGGACGTCTGTCGCCACAACGGTGGTCGCCGCGCCCGACTGGGAGTGCTTGAATGCCTGAGCCTGTGCCGAGGTCCAACACCGATTCCACCGGCGTGCAGGGGGTTGCGGCAAGCAGCGAGAGGGAAGCCGAGCCGACGCCGAGGACGTGATCGCGCCCGGGACGTGGTCTGTCATCGACGCGTCCAAGTCCGAAAACACAAACCTCGGCTTGCCCGACACAACATGTGCTCGCACTTCCACCCCAACTCGGTACGTGCTCGCGCCGGGCACGGGAGAACCAACTGGTCGTCGATAAGCTCGAGCGCAAGCTGCGGGGTGAGCATGTCGCCTATGGCCTCCGCCGTTGCCGGCCGGCGCAACACAAAGAAGCGGATGAGCGCAGACAAGCGCGAATCGTCCGCACAGGCGGCGAGCACGACGCCGGGTTCGCGACGGTACATCGCCTCTGTCGCCTCCGGGCCCAAATGGGCCGCGACGCCGTCGGCAGTGAACCCTGCCGCTGTCAATTCCTGCGCCAGCTTCTGCGCTACGGCGGGCAGGTCGAGGGAGAGGGGCCGAGTTCGGTCACACGTGGCTCCTGCACTAAGGGGTGGGGGCTATTCGTCGTGGTCGATGATAGCGGGGGAGCCGCTAGCCCCAGATCCAGGTTGGATCGCCGAGTGCTGCTGCTGCGACAGCATCTGTTGGCGTGCGGCGGCGGGTTTGTACACATTCTTTTGCCGAGCATCGCGCACCTCGCCGCGCGCGTTGCCGCGCACAACGGCGATCCACGGCAGTGGCACCGACACGACGAAAAGAATGCCAGCAAGCACCCATAGATTGGCCCACACAGCCACGAGGGCCAACAGAATGAACGGCAGTCGAAGCCCCTGCAGAATGGCGTACTGGCGCTCCCGGGACTGGCGGTTCTGCTCTGGAGTAAACGCGGCATCTGTGATCAGCGCCCGGGACGACCGCCCCCGAACACCGCGGCGTAGGACGCGCCGAGACGCACCGGGCGTAGGGGAGGCACCAGACGACAGATTCGGCTCCGCGTCCACTGTCTCAGCGTCGGCCTCGAGACCCGATTCTGGGGCGGAGTTTTCGTGTGGGCTCATGAACATCGAGGTTAGCCTTGCGGCTTAACCTCTGGCCCAAATTGGGGCATGATAGGTGCCGTGAATACGATGACCAAGACGCTCGAGCGCCCCGATCTCAGGGAAGACACCTCGTCGACCACGGACGACGGCACCCCGAAGTTTTTCCACTACGTGAAAAAGGACCAGATCGTCGATTCCGCCATTTCCGGCAAGATGGTTGTGGCGTTATGCGGCGAAACCTTTCCGGTAAAAAAACAAGCCAAGCCGGGCTCTCCCGTGTGCCCCGACTGCGAACGGATTTATAAGGGGTTGCGCCGCAAGTGAGCGCCGCGACCACCGGGCCCCAGCTGCGTAAATGGCAGCAGGAGGCCCTCGATTCGTTTCTGCGAGCCAAACCGCGAGACTTCATGGCTGTCGCAACCCCGGGAGCGGGAAAAACGACGTTCGCACTGACGCTTGCTTCGAAGTTGGTTGAAGACAGGACCGTCCAGCGCATCATCGTCGTGGTGCCAACGGAGCACCTGAAGCACCAGTGGTCCGACTCCGCGAAGCGCTTCGGGCTGTCGCTGGACCCGAACTTCACCAACTCTTCAGCCGTCAACGCGTCTTACGACGGCATCGTCGTCACCTACGCACAAGTGGGGATGCACCCGTTTAAGCACCACGCAATTGCCTCGGCACGCCGAACCTTGGTCATCTTGGACGAGATCCACCATGCCGGCGATTCCAAAAGCTGGGGTGACGGTGTGTACGAGGCCTACAACGACGTCGAACACCGTCTCGCACTGACTGGAACGCCGTTTCGCTCCGACGATTCCCAGATTCCCTTCGTCCGCTACGTCGAAGACGGGGAAGGCCACCTAGTCTCGGAGGCCGACTACACCTACGGCTATTCCCACGCCCTGGCGGACGGCGTCGTGCGACCAGTGGTATTCCTTGCATACTCCGGCGAGGCCCAATGGAAGGACTCAGCGGGGGAGGAATACTCAGCCCGCCTGGGTGAGCCCCTCAATGCGGAACAGACCGCACGTGCGTGGCGGACGGCCCTCGACCCGAAGGGCGGCTGGATTGCCGCAGTGCTTACCGCCGCTCACACCCGGTTAATGAAGATCCGCGCGAACATGCCCGACGCCGGGGGCCTGGTCATCGCAACGAACAAAACCACAGCGCGCGCATACGCGAAAATTCTCGAGACGCTGTCCAACACCCCCGTGACGGTGGTGCTGTCCGACGAGCCTGGTGCGTCTGACCGGATCGACGAGTTCTCCGCCTCCCAGGACGAATGGATGGTCGCGGTGCGCATGGTCTCAGAGGGCGTGGACGTACCGCGTCTGTCAGTGGGCGTGTACGCGACCTCCGCCTCTACACCGTTGTTCTTTGCACAGGCCATCGGCCGATTCGTTCGCTCCCGCATGCCTGGTGAGTCCGCGTCGGTCTTCCTTCCGTCCGTGCCGGTGCTGCTACGTCTGGCCGAAGAAATGGAAGTTTCACGCGACCACGTTTTGGGCAAGCCGCACCGTGAGTCTGGCTGGTCAGACGAGCTATTAGAGCAGGCGAATCGCACACAAAACGAGCCCGACGAGGGCCCGAACTACGAAGTTATCGGCGCCTCTGCCGAGCTCGACTCGCTCATCTTCGACGGCTCCACCTACGGCACCCCCACACAGGCCGGGTCTGCGGAAGAACAGGACTTTCTCGGCCTACCAGGCCTTCTCGACGCAGAGCAAGTCCGCACCCTGCTGGCCAAACGCCAGAGCGATCAACTCGACGCCCGGGATGCAGAAGAACGTGCGCGCCGGGAGGAAGATCGCAAGGCGCGTGAGCGCGCAGAGGTGCTTGGGGAACCGGTGAAACCGCCACCAACAGCGACGACCGAGGGGGAAGAACCCGCAACAGCGGCGGACGAGCTGCCGCGGTTGCGGAAGGAACTCAACGCTCGGGTGGCTATCGCGGCTGGCAAAACCGGCCGGCCCCACGGTGCGATCCACACGGAGGTGCGCAAAGCCTGCGGGGGACCGCCCACAGCGTTGTGCAACGCGGAACAACTGCGCAAGCGCATCGCTTTCCTGCGCGACTGGTAGACCCACCGGTAGGGTTGCCTGCGACACGTATCCGCGAAAGGAAGAAGTGATGAGCACTCCATACAACCCTGGCCAGAACCCGAACGAGCCGAGCGGTAGTGACCCGCACGGACAGAACCCGCACGGACAGAACCCGTACGGCACTAACGCTGAGGGCAGTAATTTCCGCGCTCACCCAGAAGGTGTGTCCGGTAACGGCGGATACGCCGGACATGAGCAGCTTACGCCGGATTACACCCGTGGCGACGCGGGGCACGCGGGCTACGGCATGGCGGGCGGCAACTACAACGCCGCGCCCACTTCTTACGGGTTTGAACCGGCGCCGACACAGCAGCAGAATAACGGCGTCGCGCTTGCAGCGATGATTCTGGGCATCCTCGCTCTGCTGGGGCTTGTGTTCGTGTTCCCCGCAATCATCTTGGGGATCATCGCCCTCGTGCTTGGTATCATGGGCGTTCGCAAGGCCAGCTCTATTCAGGGTCCCGGTGCCCGCAAAGGCATGGCGATTACCGGCATAGTAACCAGCGTGATTGCGCTGATCCTCTCCGTCCTTATGCTCATTTTCGGCTTCTCCATGGCTAAGCAGCTGATGGATGACGGAGTGTTCGAGGCGTGCGAACAGTTCCAGAACGACAACGAAAAATTCCAAACCTGCATCGAGGATGAGGTGGAGAAAAGCCTGAACAACTAATCGCGTCTCGCACCGACGAGTAAAGCCCTGACCGAATCCGGTCAGGGCTTTCTCTCTACGGCAGCACCTTAGTTGTTAGTCCAGGTAGTCCCTCAGTACCTGGGAACGCGACGGGTGGCGCAGCTTGGACATCGTCTTCGACTCGATCTGGCGAATGCGCTCGCGGGTCACACCGTAAACCTGCCCGATCTCATCTAACGTGCGCGGCATCCCGTCGGTAAGACCGAACCGCAGCCGGACTACACCGGCTTCACGCTCCGATAGCGTGTGTAGCACGTCTTGGAGCTGGTCTTGGAGGAGGGTGAAAGATACCGCGTCTACCGCAACAACCGCCTCGGAATCCTCGATGAAATCACCCAGCTGGCTATCACCTTCGTCGCCGATCGTCTGATCGAGCGAGATGGGTTCGCGAGCGTACTGCTGGATTTCGAGAACCTTCTCCTCGGTGATGTCCATTTCTTTCGCAAGCTCCAACGGCGTGGGCTCACGTCCGAGATCCTGCAGTAGCTCACGCTGGATACGGCCGAGCTTGTTAATGACCTCAACCATGTGCACCGGGATGCGGATGGTACGGGCCTGGTCCGCCATCGCGCGCGTGATCGCCTGCCGGATCCACCATGTGGCGTAGGTGGAGAACTTGTAGCCCTTGGAATAGTCGAATTTTTCCACGGCGCGGATGAGACCAAGGTTGCCCTCCTGGATTAAATCCAGAAAGGCCATGCCACGACCGGTGTATCGCTTGGCAAGGGACACTACGAGACGCAGGTTTGCCTCGAGGAGGTGATTCTTTGCTTTGCGTCCGTCACGTGCCACGGCGCGCAAGTCACGTTTGACCGCCGGCGTCAACTTGGCGTCCTTGTCGCCTTCAGCAGCTGCACGCGCCATCTCGTCTAGACGATATTGGGCGTACAAACCCGCTTCGATGCGCTTTGCCAGCGAAACCTCCTGCTCTGCGTCAAGGAGGGCTACCTTGCCGATCTGCTTGAGGTAAGCGCGCACCGAATCGGCGGAAGCGGTGAGCTGCGCGTCTTTTCGTGCCTGGCGAAGTGCTGCAGACTCCTCGATGTCCCAGACCGAGGCGCCCTCGTCCTCTTCCTCTTCTTCGTCCTCGGCCTCACTGTCGTCGCCGAGGTCCTCGTCCTCCTCGACGTCGTCTTCGCCCAAGGCGTCGTCGATGTCCTCGTCGAACGCGTCATCGTCGTCGCCGAGCTCCGGATCGTAGTCGGCCTCGTCACGCTCGATGTTGGTATCGCTCAGATCGCCACCCTCAGCTTCAGCGGTGAGAGGATCATCTTCTCGCTCATCAGCGTCAACCGTGGCAACGGCCTTCGTCGCTTTCTTAGCCGTTGCCTTTTTCGCAGACGTCTTGCGGGCGGTCTTCTTAGCAGTCTTCTTCACTGCTTTCTTCGCCGTTTTCTTGGCGGTCTTTTTCGCGGTTTTCTTCACGGCTTTTTTCGCCGTCTTTTTCGCGCTGGGTTTGGCAACGCTGCCTGCGCCACCGTCGGACGAAACCGCAGTCACGTCGTCGGCACTATTGCTTGAAGCTTCGCTGGCTACCACGTACGCCCTTTCGAGTCATCGGACCTTACCACTGGCAATCCAGGGTACGTATGCGTCCCATTTTTTTCAGAACGCCAATATTAACAGCCGCCATTGAGGTATATTCCCTATCCCCGCATGCGACGGTTGAACGGCCACCACCGTACAGCACCTGTTGCTAAGGGTTACGGTGCGACTCGGGATTGTGCCGCCATTGCCGCGCCCACGATACCCGCGCGGTTGCGTAAGGCAGCCGGCACAACGGGAGTTTCCACTGTAAGCATTGGCACCCACCGTTCAGCGTGACGTGAGATGCCCCCGCCTACGACAAAGGCAGATGGGTTAAACAGCCGTTCGTACTCGTGTAGGACCGTGTCCACGCGTTTTGCCCACTTTTTGTAACTCAGCTTCTCGCGGTCGCGGGCTGCAGAGGATGCGAACTGCTCTGCCTCCGCGCCGTCGATACGCATATGTCCGAGCTCCGTGTTTGGAAAGAGGGTGCCGTCCATAAGGAAAGATGAACCGATTCCTGTACCGAACGTTAGAAAGATCACCGCGCCACTGCGCGCCGCCGGGTCGCCGAATGCGACCTCAGCGATGCCAGCCGCGTCGGCGTCGTTGAGTACTGCGACTCGCTCGGTGCCGAGCGCCTGGGCAAACACAGTATGAACGTTCGCTCCCACCCACGACTGGTCGATGTTCGCGGCGGTGCGGGCAACCTGCTGCACCACCACCGAGGGGAGAGTGATGCCCACAGGGCCGCTCCAATTGCATTGCTGGGTGATTTGGGCGACCACCTCAGCAACGGCGTTCGGGGTGGCGGGACGGGGAGTGGCGATTTTGACCCGCTCGCCTACGAATTCACCCGTGTGCAGATCCACCACAGCGCCCTTGACGCCGGACCCGCCGACATCCACGCCAAAACCGAGAGCCTTGTCAGTCATGCAAGGCAGTGTACAAACGGTGTCCGTGCATCGCTTCGCAACCACTCTTTTTGGGCGGTGAGCTGGGAAGATGACAGGGCAATATGTATCCCCTAGTATTCCGCTCAAATAACGACATCGAGCCCCAATGGGGACGATCACGCTGAGCTGGAGGACACACCATCATGGCCACCGATTACGATGCGCCACGGCGCCGGATGGAAGACGACATTGAGACGGATTCCCTCGAGGGGCTCAAGGCCGCCGAAGTAGCGGGAAGCAGCATGGACGACGACGGTGAGATTGTGGAGCCAGTCGAACCGCCGACACAAGACCTCTCCGGCGAGGAGCTCAATGTAGAGGTCAAGCCCCGGCAGGATGACGAATTTACGTGCGCATCCTGCTTCCTGGTGCAAAAGAACAACCGTCTGGCATACACCGAAGCCGACGGCTCTAAGATCTGCCTCGACTGCGAGTAGCAACTCGCCGAACAACCGACGCAAGGGCGGCGCCATCTTGTTGCAGTGGCGCCGCCCTTGCGTGTGTCGTCAATCAGCCCAAAGTATTAGCGGGCGACCGTCCCCGGGGTGAAGGCCTCCAACAACGTTTCCGGGTCCTTTGAGGAGATGAGCCAGTACGGGGTTGGGTCTTCCGGATCATCCAGCACGATGAGCACGTGCTCACTTACCCACGGCCGCGAGACCAGAAATGCGGCAGGATCCAGCTGGCGGCCTAGGGCATTTTGCCGGGCTGAGCCGGGGACGACCATTGAGCGGGAGACGACTGAATCGGGCAAATTCGCATCGTCGACGAGGAGCCAGCGATGCCCATCGGGGTCTTGCTCCACCTTGACCGTGGTGCGGGATAGCCACAGGAGAAACCACGCGGACAGCGCGCCGAAAAGGACGAGCGGCACGGCAAACCACCACACACTCCGGTTCAGCCCGAGCTGCCCAGCGAATAGGAGCGTGAGGCCTGCCACCGCTACCCACCAGTACCAGGGCACCCATTGCCGCTCCGAGTACAACACTTTCGTCACTTGCGTCGCGGTCCGCGCGTTGGAGGATACAGCACCGTCGGCACCTGCCGATTCAGTGCGGTTCGGGTTCGAAGCGGTCTCACTCACGCTTTCCACAATAGGCGGGGGTGCACCGAGCGCACACTTGCGCTGCGTTTGCGATCGCGTCGGCTTATCGGAGTCTCACGTAGGGTGGGCCGAGTGAGACAGCAAGAACGTGCGGACGAGGTGTACGGACAGTCGACGGCCGCGGCAATTCGAGTGAAGCGACTTGACCCCGGAATTCCCCTCCCAAAGCGAGCGCACCCAGAGGACGCAGGTGCGGATCTGTACGCCACCGAGGACATCGTGTTGCGCCCTGGGGAGCGCGCTCTGGTTGGCACCGGCATAGCCGTTGCGCTTCCGGTGGGCACCGTTGGACTCATCCACCCGCGCTCAGGGTTGGCGGCTAAGCACGGGCTCAGCATCGTCAACACTCCCGGCACTGTCGATGCCGGCTATCGCGGCGAGCTGAAGGTATGCCTGATCAATACTGACCGTTCCGAGGCTATTGAAATCACTCGGGGCACGCGCATCGCTCAGCTGGTCGTGCAGCGTGTGGAGCTGGTGGAGTTTGAGGAAGTTGATCAGCTGGACGAGACCGCACGCGGCAGCGGCGGATATGGCTCGACGGGCACCCTCTGACTCCTCGTGCGTGGTCCGCAGTCAGCCGCCACTACTGCAAGAATTACACTCATGGAAAATCACCGATAGAAAACCTCTGAGGGAGTGACCATCGATGGCATTCTGGCCGTTTGGAAGAAAAAGAAGAAGCAGGAAAACGAATCCGATGTGAACGGGGTGCATAAGCCGGACGCTGACGCCCCGTCGGACGCTGTCCAACCGGAGACCTCCGCGGCAGCCGACAATGAACCCGTCGCGGGTGGCAACAACGAAACCACGACCTCAGCTGAAGCGTCCGCGGTGAATCCGCCTGCGGAACCTGCGAGTGCTTCGGCGGCGGCTGGGGTTGCAGCTCTTGTTGATTACGACCCGGTTGGCGGGTCCACGGGCCCGTTCGACGGGGACAACGTAAATATTGAGGATTTTGACTTCTCTGATTTCTCCAACGTCACCCTGAACCTCGGATCAATTCGCGTCCCGTTGCCGAAGGAATCCCAGGTGCAGGTTGAGATGGGGGAGCAAGGTCCGAAAATGGTCCACATTGTTACCCGCTACGGCCGCATTACACCGGTGGCGTTCGCCGCGCCGCGCACTGGTGGATTATGGGAGGAGTCCTCCGAGGAGATCATCCAGGGCATGCGTTCAGAAGGCATGCCTGTGGAGGTCGAACAAGGTCCGTGGGGCCAAGAAGTCGTGGGAACTGGAAGCAACGGTGTGATCCGCATCGTCGGTGTGGAGGGGCCTCGCTGGCTCTACCGCGTTACCCTGGCTGCGCCAACGGGCTCTGAGGACCAGCTCGCGGAGATCGGGCGGGAGACCATCGCGCGTTCCTTCGTCTACCGCGGGGAGGATCCGATTCTGGCAGGAAATTCCCTGCAGGTGGTGCTACCCGCGCAGCTCGCTCAGCAGGTCCAGGCCGCAGCCGAGGCAAAAGCTCGTCAAGGACAAGGGGGCGACCAGGTGCCGACCGAGGGCAACCCCAACGCGTTGAGCGACGCGTTGAAGCAGATCATCGCCCAAAATGCCGAAAACCAGAAACAGCTGCAGGAGATCCGCGATCGTCGCGCGGGCGGCGGTAGCACGAACTCCGGCGGCGCCGCAACGCCGACTGCCGAATAAGTGCAGGCACGGGAACTCGCGCCCGGGGCGAGGATGCGGCTGGATGTGCGGGCAATGGCACACGGGGGAGAGGGCATCGCGGATGCCCCGGACGGCCGCGTCGTGTTTGTCCGCGGAGGAATTCCGGGTGACACAGTTGAGGCGACGCTGACTAGGGTGAAGAAACGGTGGGCCCGGGCTGATACCGCGGCGATTATCACTCCGTCGGAACACCGTGTAGCGCCGACGTGTCCCGCTGCCGCGGCTGGTGCGGGATGCTGCGATTTCTCCCACATCGCAGCGGCTGAGCAACTTCATCTCAAACGTGAGGTGCTTCTCGGCCAGCTTGGCGCGCTGGCCGCGCGGTCCGGGGTCCTGGATGGTTTTGCACTTGCGTCCATGCGGGCGATCCAGCTGCAGCCGATCACTGGGTGGCGTACCCGTGTGAGACTGGGCGTTGATGCCCGAGGGCGGGCAGGAATGCGCCGGGCTCAGTCCGCAGAGGTTGTGGCGAATGTGCAATGCACCCAGCCTGTCCGGGGGTTGCTCGAAGGCGTCGTGGGCGAGGGTTCGCGAACGTTCACCCCCGGTGCGGAGCTGGTGGTCGCCGTTGACGGGGATGGGCAACGACACATCGTTGAGACACAGACGGCGCAGCGTGGCCGTAGGGCGGAAACGGTGCAGCAAATCGTTGAAGGGTCGGGGGTGGCTGTCGAGCGAGTCCGCGGCTTCGATTTCGCGTTCGCGCCTACCGCCTTCTGGCAGGCTCACACCCTTGCCCCGGAGACCTACTCGGACATGATTGCCCAGTGGGGGCAAGGACATTACGACAACCCGGTGGGCTGGGACCTCTACGGTGGCGTCGGTGCGTTTGCCCCGGCCATCAGTGATGCTCTTGGCGGGGGCCGCATTGACTCCGTTGATTTTTCCAACGCGGCGACAGCCCGTCGCCAGCAGGTCGTAGACGCGTTAGATTTACACATGCACCACGGGGACGTCACCGAGGTTGTCGGCCAGTTGCCGGCACCGGGGTTGGTCGTTTTGGACCCGCCGCGTTCTGGCGCCGGCGCAGATGCGGTTAGGGCAATTGCTGGAGCTAGACCCGAGCGAATCATTCACGTCGGGTGCGACCCGGCCACCTTCGCCCGCGATCTGTCCTACTTCGGGGAGCAAGGGTACGTGGTGAAGCGGATGAAGCTTATCGACGCGTTTCCGAATACCCACCACTTCGAGGTCCTCGCCGTACTCGAACCCGCTAACACGCCGGATCGGCCTGCTCGGCGGGGAGTGTAAACTAGCGTGAACGACACTGCACGCACGTTCGTTTTGAACGCCCCTGTGAGTGTGACCCCAACAAGGTGAAGGAGTACGACGGGACTGTGGCACTGCTCGAGCACATTGCAACGCCAGCGGATGTCCGCAAGCTGTCTCCTGCGCAACTCGACGGTCTCGCGGATGAGATCAGGGAGATGTTAATCCAGAAAGTTTCTGCGACCGGTGGGCACTTAGGGCCCAACCTGGGGTCGTGGAACTAACAATCGCGCTGCATTACATCTTCGACTCCCCGAACGACCCAATTATCTTTGATACTTCGCACCAGTCCTACGTGCATAAGATCCTCACTGGGCGCGCCGCGGGGTTTGACACACTCCGCAAGAAGGGCGGGCTCTCTGGCTACACGGCTCGTGATGAATCCGAACATGACTGGACAGAATCCTCCCATGCGAGTGCCTCGCTGTCGTACGCTGACGGGCTAGCTAAGGCGAAGGCGCTTACCGGCCGCGGAAGCGACAACGTGGTCGCAGTGGTTGGTGACGGGGCCCTCACTGGCGGAATGTGCTGGGAGGCGTTAAACAACATCGCCGCCGCAAACCGCAACGTAGTGATCGTGGTCAACGACAACGGTCGCTCCTACTCGCCGACGATCGGCGGGTTCGCCAACAACCTGACAAAGTTGCGCGATCAACTCGCCGCCATTCGGATGCAGCCTGCTTATGACGAGGTCATGGAGTCGGGCAAGAAGACTTTGAAGTCCATGGGGTGGGTAGGCGAGCGCACCTTCGACGCACTCCATGCGCTCAAAGAAGGCGTGAAGTACCAGGTCCTGCCAACCGAGATGTTCCCGGACCTGGGGATGAAGTACGTGGGCCCAGTCGAGGGCCACGATCTGAAAAGCTTGCTCAACGCGTTTAAGTACGCCAAGCGCTACGACGGGCCACTGATCGTGCACGTGGTGACAGAGAAGGGGCATGGATTCGCCCCGGCAGTAAACAACGTGGCAGATCAGATGCACTCCACAGGTGTGATCGACCCGGTGACGGGCGAGTCTCTGGCCCAATCGGAGCCCGGCTGGACCGCGGTATTCACCGAAGAGCTTCTGCGGGCTGGCCACGAGCGCCAGGACATCGT
This sequence comes from Corynebacterium wankanglinii, assembly GCA_014490595.1. Classification (GTDB taxonomy): domain Bacteria; phylum Actinomycetota; class Actinomycetes; order Mycobacteriales; family Mycobacteriaceae; genus Corynebacterium; species Corynebacterium wankanglinii. The sequence continues at coordinate 1,451,447 of CP061031.1, read as the reverse complement.
CGCCATCACCGCGGCCATGGCAGGACCTACGGGGCTGCAGCCGTTCGCGGAGCAATTCCCGGATCGGTTCTTCGACGTCGGTATCGCGGAGCAGCACGCGGTGACATCTGCGGCGGGCATGGCTCTCGGCGGCTTGCATCCGGTGGTGGCGGTGTATTCAACCTTCCTCAACCGCGCGTTCGACCAGCTTCTCATGGACGTGGGGCTTATCGGCCAACCCGTCACAATAGTGTTGGACAGAGCCGGTGTGACCGGGTCGGATGGGGCCAGCCACAACGGCGTGTGGGATATGGCGATCTCGTCGATCGTTCCGGGGATTCGCATCTGCGCACCGCGTGACACTGCGCGCCTGCGCGAAGAATTCGCGGAGGCCATCGCGGTTGACGACGGGCCTACGGTCGTCCGCTTCCCCAAGGGCGCAGTCGGTCCCGACATCGATGCTGTGGAGCGCTGCGCTGGGGGAACGGACATTTTGGTTCGGCCTGGCGGGGAGCCATCCGTGGATGCTATCGACGTGCTGCTGGTCGCCGTGGGGCCCTTCGGACAATATGCCGTCGAAGTGGCTGACGCTGTGGGTGACGCCGGCATCCGTGTGACCGTCGCCGATCCGCGCTGGGTCATCCCTGTACCAGTCGACATCATCGATCTGGCCTCGCAAGCGGACCTCGTAGTGGTGTACGAAGACGGCGTGGTTCGTGGGGGCGTAGGTTCTGCGGTGGCCGAGGCGCTTGCCGCCGCAGAAGTCGATGTCCCGGTACGGCACCTCGCCTTTCCCGACGTCTTTCCGCTGCATGCCTCTCGGAGCGAAATCTTGCGCGAGTACGGGTTGGATCCGCATTCCGCGGCTGAACAAGTGCGCGAGTGGGCCACGAGCCTGGCTGATCCCGAAGGGGATGCGTAAACGCGCAGACTGTTAGACGGCGGTGACCATCTGGCCGTGAGCGTCAGCCAAGATTGGCGCAGCGAACCCGACTTGCCAGGCGCGGGCGCCTGCGTGTTGCAGAGCTAATGCAGCTTGATGTGTGTCCCATGCCGGCCCGGTATCGGGTGCTACCCACACCGCCTCCCTGAGCGTTGCAGGTGCAAGCAATACCTCTGGCTGCATCTGAAGTTCAGCCGCGCGGTGTGCAATGCCTTCGCGGCAGGTTTGCAGCATCGCCCACGACTGCGGGTAGTGCCGCTCCCACCTGGATTTCGGAGGTGCGGCATTCGACTGCGGAGCGTGCCGCGGGGGCCAAGAGGAGGGGTCTGCGGCGAGCGCATGCTCCACCACAGTGAGCCACTCGCGCGCATCCCTCGGCGGCAAATTCGTCCGCCCGACGGCTCTGGCGAGTTCGCGGGGTGAGGAGGGCTTTGCACGCGCGATGTCGACGAGGTCTCGGTTGGACAGCAATCTCCCGGGGGAGATGTCGCGCTCTTGCCCTAGCTGCTCCCGAGCCCGCCACAGTTCGCGCGCTACCTGGAGGCCGGACTCATCGCGCAGGGCGGACAGGCCCTTCATATCGCGCCAGGCTTTCTTCGGGCGCGGCGTCAGCGAATATGACCTGACGAGGTGGTTGAACTCCTGGAAGGCCCAACCGAGCTTGCCATTGGCGTCGAGGTACTCGGCGAGGGCTTCCGCCAACTCGTTGAGATACTCGACGTCTAGAGCCGCGTAGTCCTGCCACGATACGGGTAAGGGCGTGCGAGACCAGTCCTCGTGGCCATGGCCCTTTTCCAGCTCGACGCCAACGAAACGCTCGACCATCGCAGCGAGATTAGGGCGGTCGAAGCCAGCGATACGGGAAGCCAGCTCGGTGTCGAACAGGATCCCAGGGTGCAGGCCGAGATGAGCGAGACTGCGGAGATCCTCACCAGCGGCGTGGATGATCCACTCAGCACCGTTGAGCACCGGTGCGAACGCCTGTTGGACGGCATCCCGGTGGCCCTCCGGGGCGATGAGGAATGTCCCCGCGCCGCGACGGTGCACCTGCACTAGGAAGGCGCGGTCGCCATACCGGAAAGACGAAGCGCGCTCGGTGTCAACCGCGAATGGGCCTCGTCCGAGCGCAAGTGCACCCGCTGCGTCGCGGAACGCAGCGGGTGTGTTCACCAGGGTATAAATCGGCCGAGCACTCATGTCTGAGGAATTTAGCGTGGGCTGAGCTGCGCCACACCTTCAGGCGGCAAACCTGCGACGTGGGCGAGTACCTTCGAAAACGCTTCCACGTGGCTCTGGAGGTCTGTGCCCTCCGCGGTCCATGAGGCGCGCATTTCCAGCTGGTAGGCGCGCGGCGGGCCGCCAATTTCACCGAATCGGACGGATGTGGTCGACGTCACCGTGCCTCCGAGGTTGGTGAATCCCGCGTTGGTCTCTGCGAGCGATTCATTGAGCCACTGCCATGCCACATCCGGCAGAAGCGGGTCGGAAGCCACCGCATCATCCATATCGGCCTGGATGTAGGCGACCAGGCGCATGGATCCTTCCCACGCCTCCTCCGCTGCGGGGGAGTGGAGGAGGATGAGGCGACCGAATGCGTCGCCGTCGGAATCCACGGGGACGTTATCCTCCTCGGGGTGCGCAACTTCCAGTCCGACAGCGTGGCTGAATGGGGCTGGGCGCTGCGGCGGGCGGATGGTGCCCAAGGAGATCTCGGGGCGCAGGCGCGCCGCGTGCATCGATTCAACGGCTGCGCTGAATTCCGTGGGCCAAGCGTCGCTGGTTCCGTGTTCGTCCCTGGCCTCGTCAGCACCGCTGGCGGACATTGGGGATGTGGTGTCCGGGTTCATCACAGCGTCAAACGTATCCAGCAACGGGCGAGGTTGGGGGAGGCGCGCCGTGGAGCTGTACCGGGTCGGCGTAGAATGGCCTACGTCTTTAGTTTGATCTGCCGAGTGGCAGGGAAGGGGCAAAACCCATGGCCAAGCTTGATTTCGACAAACTCAACGCGACACAGCGCTACTTGCAGTTCGCTGTGTTCCGTGCAATCCCTGGTGCGCTGGGAAGTGAGCGGGCGGAGATTATCGACGAGGCTCGCGCCTTCTTCGCCGGCTTGGAGGAGCAGGGCCTGGTCACAGTTCGTGGCATCTACGACAACACCGGTATCCGGGCCGACGCGGACTTCATGATTTGGTGGCACGCGGAGGAATTTGAACACCTGCAGAAAGCGCTCGCAGACTTCCGGCGGGAGACTGCCTTTGGTCAGCGCGTCGAGCTGAGCTGGGTTGGCAACGGCCTGCACCGCCCGGCCGAGTTCAACAAATCCCACCTGCCCAGTTTCATCATGGGAGAGGAGCCGGGGGACTGGATCACGGTATACCCGTTCGTGCGCTCCTATGACTGGTATGTGATGGACCCGCAGGAGCGTCGCCGGATCCTCGCCGAGCACGGCATGGCGGCACGCGACTTTGCAGACGTGCGTGCGAACACCGTCGAGGCGTTCACGTTGGGCGACTACGAGTGGATGCTCGCGTTTGAAGCTCCGACTTTGGAGCGCATCGAGGCGCTGATGAAGACGATGCGCTACACGGAGGCGCGCCTGCATGTGCGCGAGGAAATCCCGTTCCAGACGGGGCGCCGAGTCGGCGACATCGCTGAGGTGATCGGGATGCTGCCGTAGGTGGCGTCCTAAAGCTACTGCTTAGGCTTCGTCGAGTGTCAACGAGATGGAGTTGATGCAGTAGCGCAGGTCTGTGGGGGTGTTATAACCCTCGCCGGCGAAAACGTGGCCGAGGTGGGAGCCGCAGTTGGCGCACAGAACTTCGGTACGAATCATCCCGTGGGATGTGTCCTCCCGCTCGATGACCGCATCGCCCGCGAGGGGGGTGAAGAATGAAGGCCAGCCGCAGTGCGCGTCGAACTTTTCGGAGGAACGGAACAGCTCGGCACCGCACGCGCGACAGCGGTAGACACCCTCTGTCGTGGTGTTGGTGTATTCGCCGACACCAGGGGCCTCCGTGCCTGCCTGACGCAGCACCCGGAACTCCTCCGGGGAGAGCTTTTCGCGCCACTGCGCTTCGGTGAAGTCCTTGTAGTTCGGGGTCTGCTCGGTCATTGCGCAGTCCTTTCCGCTTCGGTCGTTGGTGCTTCGCGCACGAGTGTTCTCGACAATACCCACGCCGAACATGCAACGATAAATATGGCCCAGCCGAGAGTGGGCAAGAACGTGTTTAGCCAGCTACCTGTTAGCGGGTGGGCGGCGGTTGCCCAGTCCAAGGGCGACAAGCACAGGGTGGCGCCGAGCCATGTGGGCCAGGTGCGGATGGGGCTATCCGGGTGGAAAACGGTGAATAGGGCGGGAAACAGCATCATGGAGTAGTAGGCCTGGCCGAGCGACGACAACAGGCAGACCCCGGCCAGGAGCACTCCGGCACCGACGGAGAGGTAGAGCAATTCCTCGGTGTGGCGGACCCGGGCGAGCCCCAGCACCGCAGCCGCAACCGCCGCGCCCAACAGGGCAAACAACACACCGTGGGCCCATGCGGGCATGCCGAAGTAGACGGCGAATCCGGACAGCGAGGAGTTGGCGTAATCGCGAGTGATGCTCAGATACGGCACCACCACGTCGATGTAGTCGCTCGCCCCCGGGGTCAGCGGCCAGGCAATCACGTTCATGAGCACCGGCACTGCGATAGCGCCGACGAGGGAACGCCACCGCAGCCGCAATGCGGGAAGCACCACCAACGGGGCGAACATCGGTTTGACCAAAATGGCCAACCCCAGCACGATGCCAGCGGCGATGTCGCGCGGCGACATCAGCAGCGCTATAAATGCGACCAAAGCGAGCAACAGCACACCGTTGATGTTGGAAAACACCAGCGTGTTCGTAACAGCCTCGGTGCAAAACGCCAGTGCGATGGCGACCGGGAGGGTCGGTCCGGACAGCGGGCGCTCCCACAGACGCGTTAGCCAGGCCAGCGCCGCGATGATGCACGCCGCGTTCACGGCGATGAACAATGGGCGCGCCGTCGCAACGTCCGAGATCAATCCCAGTGGCGATAACAGCAGCGTCGCGCCAGGGTTGTACAAGTAGTGCGGGTCGACGTGGCTGTAGATCTCGTTGTAAACGGGGACCCGCTCCACAAAGCGGCGCGCCGCCGACCACACGGTGGTGAAGTCGTCTGTGACCGAGCCCTCCCGCGCCAAGACGAACAGCCGATGCACGACAAGCATCACCGCGACCGGCCAAGCGGCCGCGGTGACGGCAGGTGCAAGCGGGGCAGTCGGCACCGCAGACAGGTCCTGCTGCGTAGTGGTACTGATTCTCAGCGGCCTTCTACGTGTCGGTGGGGAAGCAATCACGGGCCTAACCGTACCTGGCGGGATGTGCTTACCTTTCCCGAACGCTCCGGTAGCGCAGGAACAACACAGAATCGCCCGAGTCTGCCTCGAGGTCGGAGGCATGCGTGGCCTCCAGTGTGTAGCGATCTTCAAAGGGTGGCTGCTGGGCCAGGTTGCCCATGCCCCACGGGCCGTCGGCGTCGCTCACGGTGGGATCGAGGGTGATGTGCAGGACATCGATCTGGTTGTCTGCGATCATGTCGGCGTACACGCTGGGACCGCCCTCGCAGGCAATGCGCCTGAATCCCTCCCGGTGCAAAGCGTCCACAATCTCAGCCGCGGTGCCTTCGCCAGCGGCCACAAACCGAGCACCCGCCCGTTCTAAAGCGGCGCGTTTGTTGTTGAGCGTGACGTCGAGCAGTGAACTTTCCGGGCAGACGATGATGGCGTCGCGTCCCTTGAGCACTCCGGAATTGGGCTTGATGTTGAGGGAACGGGAGAGGATGGCGATGGGCGTGTCTGCAGAACCGTAGGCCTCCGCCGTGACAGTGCCGGCGGAGACGAGCACCACGTCGGCCCACGAGCGCAAAGCGTGGAGGAGCTGCGAGTCGAGGTCGTTTCCCAGCACCGCGGAAGTGCCTCTGCGTCCGAAGGCGCCGAATATGGTCATCACCATCGCGGCTCGGGTTTCGCACTCTGCGCTGTCGAGGACGGGACCGATCAAATCGCTTGCACAAGTAGTCATGCGCAAAAGAGTAACCCCGGCTCCAGGGAGAACCTGGGGCGGGGAGTGGAGCGGATGACGAGACTCGAACTCGCGACCCTCACCTTGGCAAGGTGATGCGCTACCAACTGCGCTACATCCGCATTGCTATTCAGTTTGCGAGGGATATCCCTCTGTGCGCGATACTGGGATCGAACCAGTGACCCTACCGTGTCGAGGTAGTGCTCTACCGCTGAGCTAATCGCGCGAGGCTGTTCAAGCTTGGAGGTGGATACGGGAATCGAACCCGTGTACACGGTTTTGCAGACCGTTGCCTAACCACTCGACCAATCCACCGTGGAGTTACCTCCGAAGTATTCGGTGTGCCCCGAAGTACTTGGAGCGGATGACGAGACTCGAACTCGCGACCCTCACCTTGGCAAGGTGATGCGCTACCAACTGCGCTACATCCGCATTGTTATGTAATTGGAGAGGGAATCGACCCTCTGTGCGCGATACTGGGATCGAACCAGTGACCCCTACCGTGTCGAGGTAGTGCTCTACCGCTGAGCTAATCGCGCCCTAGCTCCCCGTAGGGAACTGGAGCGGATGACGAGACTCGAACTCGCGACCCTCACCTTGGCAAGGTGATGCGCTACCAACTGCGCTACATCCGCATGCTTTCGACGCTGTCCGCGTTGAATGCGAGAACAAACTTTATCCGCAAGTTGTTCCCCGGTACAAATCGCCATGTCAGGCTATAAATTTAAGGGTGGTGAGGGAATTGCATGGTTGTAATTATGGTTGTAATTCGGGCGTTCATTGGATTGGCTGTCGACGGCACACCTCCGGTCCGCAACGTTACCGCGCTTGACCTGCCGATTCGGTACTTCCGGGGCAGTGCGTGTAATCTCTGTGTCCGTTCGGTCCTATGGCTCAGTGGAAGAGCGTTCCGTTCACACCGGAAAGGTCGCTGGTTCGATCCCAGCTAGGACCACAAGACAAACCGCCAGGCAACTGGCGGTTTTTGTTTGTGCGGGGGTTTTCGAGGTTCCGATTACCCCTGCCTTCCAGGATGGCCAAGTTATTCGCTCTGGCCGAAGACTTAGTGTTTGAAGCTCCGGGAACTAACCTCGAGAGTGATACGACTACAGCCTTTAAGCGCCCACTGGCGCCAAAGTTTTATGCGAGGAGGCACCATGCTCATTCAGACAAGAGCGCGACGAGGGGGAGCGGTTGCCGCCATAGCAGCAGCCTCGGTGGTCGCGGCAGCCCCGGCTTACGCCCACGATTCTGTGATCAGGGCGAACCCGGAAGACAAGAGTGTGGTTAGCGAGTTCCCGGACGCGGTCACCCTGGAGTTTTCTGGGGAGGTGCAGGACGGGTTCAACACCATTGCAATTTCGCGCGAGGTGGGCGGACAGTCTGAAGTGTTGTACTCCGGTGAGCCTGAAGTCGACGGACGCTACGTCACGCTTGATCTGCCGGATGACGTGAACGCGCAACCAGGCGACTACAAGGTCGGCTTCCAAATTGTGTCCTCGGACGGGCACTCCACAAAGGGCATGACCTCGTTCAGCTTCGACCAGGCTGGCGCGGAGGGTGGCAGTGCTGCGTCGGCTGCGGATGCGGACAAGGACCCGGTGGTTGACGCCGATGAAGGCATGGGCACTGGCTCAAAGGTGCTGTTGGCACTGTTGGGGGTGCTTGTCATCGCAGGTGCTGGATTAGGTGCGCTGGTCAAGGTTCGACGCACCCCCGGCACCCACCCTTCGGCAGACAAGTAGGAGCACGTAATGAAGAAGATTCTCGCTTCCGGCCTGGCTGCGGCGGCGCTAGCACTGGCAAGCTGCAGCGGCAGCGCTAACCAGACCTCCGAGCAGGAGCAGTCCTCGTACAACGACGCAACCCACGAAGCAGCGACGGACAACCCGGCCGCGGATGGACTGGACCACGTTTCCAGCGATGCGGTCACGCTCGAAAACGGCGCAGTCCGCGCCAAGGCTGCGAAGGACGCGGCCGACGGCAGCGATATGACTTCCATCTTCGGCACCCTGCGCAACACCTCGGATGAGGATGTCACCGTCGTCGGCTTCACCACCTCGCTGGGCCAGGGGGACAACCAGATCCATGAGGTTGTCGACGGTGTGATGCGCCAAAAGGAAGGCGGCTTTAATGTCCCCGCGGGCGGTACGCACGAGCTTGCGCCGGGCGGCGATCACTTCATGGTGATGGACTACGCGCCGGCGATCGAGGCGGGCGATACCGTGGACGTGACACTGCTGCTCGAGGACGGATCAACAGCAACCATCCCAAACGTCGCGGTGCGCACCATGCTTCCGGGGCACGAAAGCTACGGCGACCACGCAGATCAAGTAATTAACGGCGAGGCGGACCATGCCGACCACGCCAGCCACGGCGAGCACAGCCACTAAGGAGGACGCGTCATGCCGGGTGTAAGCCGGCGGAGGTTTCTGAAGGGGACAGCGGGTGCGGCCGGCGTGGCGTCGGCAGGCGTACTGCTCGCGGCGTGTGAGAACGAGCCGAGCGATTCCGGCCCGAACACAGAGCCGCTCACCGAGGCGGCCGTCGCCTTCGACGGCGAACACCAGGCGGGCATTGACACGCCCTCGCAAGCCTCGCTAAATCTCGCCGGGTTTAACCTCAAAGACGGGGTGGACGGGCGCGGCGTCGCAAGGCTAATGCGCCTGTGGACGGAGGACGCCCGCGAGCTGACAGCCGGACGCAACCCGCTGTCAAGCCTTGAGCCGGAGATGGTCGAGTGGCCCGCGAACCTCACCATCACTTGCGGGTTCGGCGAGCGCATCTTCGACATCGCCAACCCGGGGGTGAAGCCGCGGTGGCTGCACGACATTCCCACGGTTCCGCGCGAGCAGTTGCAGAACGAGTGGGGCCAGACGGATCTGGTGCTGCAGATCTGCTCCGACGACCCGGTGATGTGTGCGTGGGCGCTGCGACACATGACGCGGGCTGGCATGGACTACGTGAAGACGGCCTGGTTGCAGCAGGGGTTCGTCAATGCATACGGCTCCATCCCGAAAGGGCAGACTCCACGCAACCTGTTTGGCCAGGTGGACGGCACCGTCAACCCGAAATCCGACGAGGAATATCGGGAGCAAGTGTTCGCGGCCGACGGTTCGACGTCGCTGGTTGTGCGCCGCATCGCGATGGACTTGGACGATTGGGAGCGCCTCGACCGCGCCTCCCGCGAGGTGGCGGTGGGGCGCAAGCTTGACGACGGCGCTCCGCTGACCGGCGGCGACGAGTTCGATGCCCCGGACATGAATGCCAAAGACGAGTACGGCCTACCGGTGATCGACAAAAACTCCCACATGGCGCGCGCCATGCCGCCGGCGGACCACCCGGAGCAGCGCTTCCTGCGCAGGCCGTACAACTACACGCTGCCGCCGGCGCCGGGGGAGCTGTCTAACGCGGGTCTGATCTTCCTGGCGTACCAGAAAGACCCGGACGTGCAGTTCACACCGGTATTGGAACGGCTGATGGAGGCGGACCGGCTCAACGAGTGGACCACCCACATCGGCTCATCCGTGTACTGGATACCGCCGGGGACGGCCGCGCCCGGAGGTTCGTCGCAAGGCGGTGCACGCGGCGACACCTTCTGGGGCGAGACGGTGCTTTCGGGGGACCGGGGGTAGACTCCCTGGCGTCCGGCGCGCCTGAAGCGCCGTCGGGAGAGAACGAGGAAGATGGGCGGCGTCCAGGTATGACGCAGCCCAGTGACGCGCAAAGGAGCGCACGACAACTATGTCCACCGAAGCAGCAGTCGAGTTCGCACCGTTCGAGGTTCCCGCCGGCACAGCCGTCGGTGCCGCCATGCGGGAGCTGAACCTGCCGAACAAGGGGGAGGACGCAATCGTGTGCGTCCAGGACGAAGAGGGCAACCTCAAAGACCTTTCCTACATCCCCGATACGGTCGCGACGTTCATGCCGGTGCCCGCAAACACCGAACTCGGCCGTTCCGTGATCCGCCACTCCTGCGCGCACGTTCTCGCCCAGGCCGTGCAAGCCGAGTTCCCCGGCACCAAGCTGGGCATTGGCCCGGCCATCAACGACGGCTTCTACTACGACTTCGACGTTGCTGAGCCGTTTACCCCTGAGGATCTGAAGACGCTGGAGAAGCGCATGAAGAAGATCATCAAACAGGGGCAGAAATTCGTCCGCGGCGTCTACGCGTCCGTGGAGGAGGCCGCCGAAGACCTCAAGGACGAGCCGTACAAGCTCGAGCTCATCAACGACAAAGGCAACGTCGATCCGGATTCCGACGAGGCTACCGAGGTCGGTGCTGGCGAGCTGACGCACTACGACAACGTCAACCCGCGCACGGGTGAGGTGGAGTGGCACGACCTGTGCCGGGGACCGCACGTGCCCACCACGAAGTACATCCCGGCGTTCGCGCTGACGCGGTCGTCCGCGGCCTACTGGCGCGGCGACCAGAACAACGCCGGCCTGCAGCGCGTCTACGGCACCGCCTGGGAGTCCAAGGAGAAACTCGACGAGTACATGACCATGCTCGAGGAGGCGGAAAAGCGCGACCACCGCCGCCTGGGCAACGAGCTGGATCTGTTCTCCTTCCCGGACGAGGTCGGCTCCGGCCTGCCCGTGTTCCACCCGGACGGCGGCATCGTGCGCATGACCATGGAGCAGCACTCCCGTGAGCGCCACGTCGCCGCCGGCTACTCCTTCGTCAACACCCCGCACGTGACCAAGGGCGACCTGTTCAAAAAGTCGGGCCACCTGGACTGGTACGCCGACGGCATGTTCCCGCCGATGAAGCTCGACGGTGAAGTTGATGCCGACGGCAACGTGACCAAGCAGCCGGTGGACTACTACGCCAAGCCGATGAACTGCCCGATGCACAACCTCATCTTCGACTCGCGTGGTCGCTCCTACCGCGAGCTGCCGCTACGCCTATTCGAGTTCGGCACTGTCTACCGCTATGAAAAGTCCGGCGTGGTCCACGGTCTGACCCGCGCGCGCGGCTTCACACAGGACGACGCGCACATCTACTGCACCGAGGAACAGCTGGAAGAAGAACTGACCAGCGTGCTGGAGTTCATCATCTCCCTGCTGCAGGACTACGGTTTGGACGACTTCTACCTGGAGCTTTCCACGAAGGACCCGGACAAGTACATCGGCGACGACGAGATCTGGGAGCGCTCCACCAGCATCCTCGAATCTGTGGCCAAGAAGTCCGGTCTCGAGCTGGTGCCGGATCCGGCCGGCGCGGCATTCTACGGCCCGAAGATCTCCGTGCAAGCGCGCGACGCCATCGGCCGCACCTGGCAGATGTCCACCGTGCAGCTTGACTTCAACCTGCCGGAGCGCTTCGACCTGACATACACCGCCTCCGACGGGCAGAAGAAGCGGCCCGTGATGATCCACCGCGCCCTCTTCGGCTCCATCGAGCGCTTCTTCGGCGTGTTGCTCGAGCACTACGCCGGGGCGTTCCCGGCGTGGCTCGCACCGCACCAGGTGGTGGGAATCCCGGTGGCCGACGCATTCGGCGAGCACCTCGACGGCGTGATCGCCCAGCTGCGCGAGCGGGGCATCCGCGCGGAGGTCGACCACTCCGACGACCGTATGCAAAAGAAGATCCGCACGCACACCACCGGCAAAGTGCCGTTCATGCTGCTCGCCGGCGAGCGCGACGTGGAGGCGAACGCGGTGAGCTTCCGTTTCCTGGACGGCTCCCAGATCAACGGCGTGCCGGTTGAAGATGCGGTACAAACCATCACCGAGTGGGTCACCGCCAAGCGTAACGAGCAGCCCAGCGAGGACACCGTTGCAATCCGGAACTAACGGTGAGGCCTACGCCGACACCGGCGTAGGGGATCCAGACCGCCTCACCCGACTGTGGGCGCCGTACCGCTCGAGCTACATCGCTAATATGCCCGACGGCTCGGAGCATCGGCGCGGGGGAGGGGCCGAAGGGACGTCGAGAAGCTCGGGCGATCCCTTCTTGGAGATCCCGAACATGAGCGACGAAGACGGCCTGATTATCGCTCGAGGTGAGACCGTCTACGCGGTGTGCAACCTGTACCCGTACAACGCTGGCCACGTGATGGTGGTCCCGTACCGGAAGGTGGCGGATTTGGAGGCGCTCACCGATGAAGAGACAACGGAGCTGATGGCCTTTGCCAAGCATGCGGTGAAAACGCTAAAGGCCGTTTCTCAGCCCGAAGCGATAAACGTTGGGTTGAATTTGGGGAAGGCATCCGGCGGATCGGTGGGAGATCACCTGCACTTGCATGTGGTGCCGCGTTGGGCGGGGGACTCGAATTTCATAACGGTCATCGGTGGCACGAAGGTTCTCCCGCAGCTACTGCGGGATACACGTGCGCTTCTCGCAGACGGTTGGCGGGAAGTGCAGCGGACGGAGGAAGGAGAGCCCGATGCTTAGCGTGCACGGCCGTAAGCCCGCTGCTGTTGTGGTGGAACCGGTGGCAAGAGGACTGCTGAAGGTCGGGTTGACGCCGAACGTAACCACCCTGGCAGGCACCGCGTTGACCATGTTGTCGTCGATGGTGCTCATTCCCACGGGCCATCTCGTGTGGGCAGCAGTGCTGAGCTTGTTCTTCGCCGCTTTCGACATGGTGGACGGCACTATGGCCCGTTTGGGTGGAGGAGGCACCGCTTTCGGGGCCACGCTCGACGCGAGCTGTGACAGGCTCACCGACGGCGCGCTGTTCGGCGCGATAGCCATTTGGCTCATTTACGTGGCAGACGCTGCGCCCATCAATGTTGCGGCGTCTTTGGCAGTCATCGTGTTGTCGCAGACCATTAGTTACATCAAAGCGCGCGGTGAGGCCGGGGGGCTGAAGATTGACGGCGGGCTGATTGAGCGCCCGGAGCGGTTGATACTCGGCCTCGGTGGGATTGCACTTGAAGGCTTCGGCGTGCCCCACGCCGTTGTGGTTTCTCTGTGGATTTTGCTGGTAGGGTCCGTCATCACCGTGGTGCAGCGGCTTCTTCTGGCCAAGAACGATGAAAAGGCGAGCCAACGCATCGCTCCACCGGCAGGGGCATAAATGGGCGCCGCGCGGGAGAGGCTTGCAGCCGCCGGTTACATCGCCGGGTGGAAAATTGTGGGCGCGTTGCCCGCGCGAGTGTCCGCGCGTGGCGCTAAGTGGGCGGCCGATCTGGTTTCCGATGATGGCGCCGGGATGGACCAATTGCGCCGAAACCTCAGCCGCGTAGTAGGGCCAGGCAACGTCACCCGGGAGCTGGTGCGCGACGCGACGCGTTCATACGCCCGGTACTGGTTAGAGGCGTTTAGGCTGCCGCGCCTTGCGGGCGAGCGGTTGCTAGATACTCAGCTCACCAGCGGGCTTGTGGGGCGCGAGCACCTGGAGGCCGCGATGGCTCAGGGCAGGGGCGTGGTGTTGACCTTGCCGCACACCGGCAACTGGGATATGGCGGGGATGTGGCTGGCCAACCATTACGGTGGCTTCGCCACAGTGGCGGAGCGCCTCAAGCCGGAGGCGCTCTTCGAAGCGTTTGTGCGGTACCGCGAATCCCTCGGGTTTGTGGTGGTTCCACTGACCGGCGGTGAGCGCCCGCCCTATGAGCAGCTCAAGAACGTGCTGGAGCAGGGCGGGATAGTGTGCCTGCTCGGTGAACGGGATTTCACCCGCAGCGGCGTGCCGGTGACGTTCTTCGGGGAAGCGACAACCTTTCCGGCTGGCCCGGCCAAATTGGCACTTGACACCGGCGCGCCGCTTCTCGTCGCACATTCCTGGTTTACTGGCACCCACCGTCAACCAGGCTGGGGCATGAGCGTCTCGGCGCCCGTGCGAACGACCACGTTGGAAGAGACCACACAACGTGTCGCCAACGCGTTTGAGAGAAACATTGCGGCACACCCGGCGGATTGGCATATGCTGCAGCCGCTGTGGCCCTCCGACATGCCCAAACCAAGCCGCCGGAAAGCGTTGGAGCGGCGCCTGCGACCGGCCGGGAGGTAGCTTGTGCGCGTTGGCCTGGTTTGCCCGTATTCGTTTGACGAGCCCGGCGGGGTTCAAGCCCATGTGCTTGACCTGGCTGCAAAGCTGCGGGAACTGGGGCATCACTCGCAGGTGCTCGGCCCAGCGTCGGACCGCACCGAATTACCGGACTATGTCACCCGCGGCGGGCCAGCGGTGCCGGTTCGCTACAACGGGTCCGTCGCACGACTGTCCTTCGGGCCGCAGGTTCGCTGGACCACCCGCCACTTTATCGAGGAGGGCAATTTCGATGTCCTCCACGTCCACGAACCAAACTCTCCCAGCTACTCGATGGTGGCTACGCGCATGGCCACGGGGCCGATCGTGGCCACCTACCACGCTTCCGCAGAATCTTCTTACGCGCTCAAGCTCGCGCTGCCTGCGCTGCGAGGGAGCCTTGAGAAGATCCGCGCCGGCATCGCTGTAAGCGACCAGGCGTGGCGCTGGCAGGCAGAGCAGGTGGGTACGGATCCCGTGGTTATCCCCAACGGTGTTGACACCAGGCGCTTCGCCGCGGCCCGTAGCGACCATGAGAACGGAGAGGTAGAAATTGTGTTTTTGGGGCGCCACGATGAACCGCGCAAGGGACTCGACGTGCTCCTACAAGCCGTCGAGTTGCTGCCGCGGCGGCCGCGGGTGACGGTGGTCGGTGGCGGTGGCCCTCGCAGAGTGGACGGCGTGGAGTTCACAGGCCGTGTCACTGAGACGGAAAAGGCTGAAATTCTGGGTCGCGCCGACATCTTCGTTGCTCCAAATCTGGGTGGTGAATCGTTCGGCATCATCTTGGTGGAGGCGATGGCGGCGGGCTGCGCGGTCGTGGCGAGCGACATCCCCGCATTCGCCGCGGTGTGCGGGGAGGACGCTGGTCTCCGGTTCCCGCCGGGAGACGCCTCCGCGTTGGCCCGGCAATTGCGCATGCTTATCGACGACGTTGCCCTGCGCAACCGGCTGGCTACCCGCGGCGCACGACGCGCGCAGGACTTCGACTGGGACGTGGTTGCCCGCCAAGTGATTGCTGTGTACGAGGCGGTGGCAGTCAACGAAAAGGTGGAGGTTGAAGGGTGGCGTTGAACCTACCGTTGCTGGTACTTGCAGTGGCGCTGACGTTGTGCGCGGCGTGGGCATTCAACACCGCGCAACGTCTCAACCGTTTGCACATCCGTCTCGACCGCTCGCGGGACGCGCTGCAGGCAGCTCTGGACCGCCGGTGTGCAGTGGTGGCGGTCCTATTCCCGGAGCTTGCCGCGTTGGCCGCACAAACGGAGCAGATCCCGCTGACTGCAACGGACCTGCAGCGCAGGCTCTCGCAAGAGACTCAGCTGACGGAGGCTTTGCGGGAGCGGGTCGGGCAGAACCCTTGGCCACCTCAGCTACAGGATGCGCACACCCGTGTTGAGCTGGCGTTGCGGTTCTACGACGATGCCGTTGCGGACACCAGGGCGCTTCGCCTTCGACCGGCGGTACGTGTGTTGCGTCTGGGCGGAACAGCCACATTGCCACAGTTCGCGCTAGGCGACCGGTAAGGGCCAGCTGCGGGGAGTGCGTATAATGCCGTCTGTTATACGTCAAGTACACGTGAACCGAGGAGAAGGGGTGCGTTATGTCGGGCCACTCAAAGTGGGCAACCACGAAGCACAAAAAGGCCGCAAACGACGCGAAGCGGTCGAAGTTGTGGGCGAAGATGATCAAGGATATCGAGGTTGCGGCCCGCACCGGCGGCGGTGACCCTGCCGCCAACCCCACTCTGGACGATATGATCCGCAAGGCGAAAAAAGCCTCCGTCCCGGGTGACAACATTGAGCGAGCACGCAAGCGCGGCTCGGGCGAAGAAGCGGGCGGTTCGAACTGGGAAACTGTCATGTACGAGGGGTATGGCACCAACGGCGTGGCAGTGCTCATTGAGTGCCTGACCGACAACCGCAACCGCGCGGCAACCGAGGTGCGAACGGCCATGACCAAAAATGGCGGCAACTTGGGCGAGTCTGGCTCTGTCGGTTACATGTTTGAGCGAACCGGGGTGGTGACAATCCAGAAAGGTGAGCTCACCGAAGACGACGTGTTGATGGCGGTGCTCGAGGCAGGCGCCGAAGAGGTCAACGACCTCGGCGGGGAGTTCGAGATCACCTGCAAGCCGACGGATCTGTCGGCAGTCCGTGAGGCGCTCACCGACGAGGGCATCGAGGTGGAGGATGCCGGCCAGGAGTTCCGCGCTGATGTGCAGGTGGATTTGGATGTCGATGGCGCGAAAAAGATGATGCGACTGATCGATGCGCTCGAGGATTCCGATGACGTGCAGAATGTCTACACCAACATGACGATCTCCGATGAGGTCGCCGCACAGCTGGACGACTAGCCCGTCCATTCTTCAAGCCCGTGCCGCCCACCGCGGCGCGGGCTTTAGTTCTGCTCCGTGTGGTAGAACATATGTGTCACATTTACAGGTTGTTGCGTGGAAGGAGGAGGCGGTGACTCTGGGTGGATCCCTCCAAGGATTGCGTGTAATGGGCATTGACCCAGGCCTTACCCGGTGCGGACTTTCCGTGGTGCAGGCGGGGCGTGGACGACAGATTATCCCCGTCGCGGTCGGGGTTGTGCGCACCCCTTCCACCGCCGCATTGTCTGAGCGGCTTCTCCGCATTTCTCGCGCGGTAGGAGAGTGGATGGATGACTACCAGCCGGATGTCATCGCCATGGAGCGGATTTTCGAGCGGGGCAATGTCTCTACCGTCATGCACACGGCCCACGCAGTCGGGGTGATGGTGCTCGCAGCCGCGGAGCGCGACATCCCGGTGCATATGTACACCCCGTCCGAGGTGAAAAAGGCGGTCTCCGGTAATGGGCGCGCGGATAAGAAGCAGATGACGACCATGATCACACGCTTCCTCGGTTTGTCCGAAGCGCCGAAGCCAGCTGACGCCGCGGACGCGCTCGCGATCGCCGTGTGCCACTGCTGGCGCGCTCCACTCATTGCACGTACACACCAGCTCACCGTAAAGGCGGCGAACCAGTGATTGATTCTCTCAACGGCGAAGTGCTCTCTATCGGGCTCGACCACGCGGTTATCGAGTGTGCCGGTGTCGGCTACCGGTTCCTTGCCACCCCGCTTACCCTGGGCAGACTCACCCGCGGAGAGCAGAGCCGCGTGATGACCACCATGGTGGTTAAAGATGACGGAGTCACCCTCTACGGGTTCGGCGACCCGGAGGCGCGGGAGATGTTCCACAAACTTCAAACCGTTTCCGGGCTTGGCCCCAAGCTGGCGCTCGCCGCGCTATCTGTGTTTGATGCCGGAGAGTTATCGGCTCACATCGCTTCCGGGGATGCGAAGTCGATCCAGACGGTGCCAGGTGTAGGTAAGAAGATGGCCGAGCGCATCGTGCTCGAGCTCAAAGACAAGGTTGATGCGTTCATTCCGGCGGCGGACGCCCCTGCGGCAGCGGTGGCCGCCCCTACTCGCAACGGTGCGTCGTTGGTCTCTGAGCAGGTTGTTGAGGCGCTACTAGGCCTTGGCTTCCAGGAACGCTCCGCGCGGCCTGTCGTGGATGCACTGGTTGAAGCAGAGCCCGCCGAGTCCGCCTCCGCGCTGTTGCGCAGTGCGCTGAGCCAGCTAGGGAAGAAGTAGGGTGGTGCTTCCGTGTCGGACGTAGAAAAGACTGAGTTTGCTCTGCCGGAAGGGTTCGCTGCGAAGCCGCCGTCGCCAGTGGACGCCCACGCGCAGGCGGATGAACACGACATAGAACGCTCGCTGCGCCCGAAGTCAATCAACGAATTCATCGGGCAGCCGAAGGTGCGAGAGCAGCTCAATTTGGTTCTCGCTGGCGCACGCAGCCGCGGCGTAACGCCAGACCACATCTTGCTTTCCGGCCCGCCCGGATTGGGCAAGACCACCATGGCGATGATCGTGGCGCAGGAGCTGGGCACGTCGCTGCGCATGACGTCCGGCCCCGCGCTCGAGCGCGCCGGTGACCTGGCGGCGATGCTGTCGAACTTGATGGAGGGAGACGTCCTCTTCATCGACGAGATCCACCGCATCGCTCGTCCCGCTGAGGAAATGCTCTACATGGCGATGGAGGATTTTCGGATCGACGTGATTGTGGGCAAGGGACCTGGAGCGACGTCGATCCCACTGGAAATTCCGCCGTTCACACTCGTGGGAGCGACAACCCGGGCAGGGATGCTCACGGGTCCGCTGCGCGACCGCTTTGGGTTCACCGCCCAAATGGAGTTCTACGACGTCGCTGATCTGACGAAGGTGGTTAGCCGCGCTGCCTCGATCCTTGGCGTGCGGATCGACACAGATGCTGCTGTGGAAATCGCCTCCCGTTCCCGGGGGACGCCGCGCATTGCTAACCGCCTGCTGCGGCGCGTGCGCGACTGGGCAGATGTGCATGGCGACGGGCGCGTTGACCTTGCTGCGGCTCGTGCTGCGCTGAGTGTGTTCGACGTGGATGAGCGCGGTCTCGACCGGTTGGATCGGGCGGTGCTCAACTCCCTGATTAGAGGGCACGGCGGCGGCCCGGTAGGTGTCGGCACACTCGCGATCGCAGTGGGCGAGGAGCCTGGGACCATCGAGGAAGTGTGCGAACCCTATCTGGTTCGCGCGGGTCTGATGTCCCGGACGGGGCGGGGCCGTGTGGCTACCGCGGCTGCTTGGGAGCACTTGGGTCTGCAGGCGCCGCCTGAAGCCCCGGGGCAAATGTCACTTTATTAAAGGGCCGGCGGACCGGACTGACGGATTTTCGGGTTCATGCCGTAGCATGTTCCGTTGTGTCTTCACCGGCACGCCTTGAGAGTATGCCCATTTATCGCTGCTCGAGGCGCGGGTGAAGCAGAAAAATGGAGCTCGGAAAGCAGAGGAGTCAGCTCAGTGTCCAACAACACTCGGCGGTCCCGCGAGATGAAAGGCAAGAAGCGCTGGCCCGCCCGTGCGCTCGCGCTCTTTGCCATCATCGTCATTGGTGTCTACGCCTTAGTCTTTTTCACCGGTAGTAAGACCGCGGAGCCTAAGCTCGGCATCGACCTGCAAGGCGGCACCCGAGTGACGCTGGTGCCGCAGGGGTGAGCCAACCTCCGAGCAGCTGCAGGACGCACGAAACATCCTCGAAAATCGTGTCAACGGCATGGGTGTGTCCGGCGCGTCCGTCGTTGTGGACGGCAACACCATCGTGATTGAGGCCGCCGGCGACGACACCACGGAGATCCGCAACATCGGCCAAACCTCCCAGCTGTTCTTCCGTCCCGTGCTAGACCCGCCGGCTGCGGATAGCACGAAGGTCGATGGCGTCATCCTCGACATGGTCAACGAGTGGGTGAAATACGGCGTCTTCTCCGCGCAGGAGGGGCAGACTGTCCTCACTCAGCTCGCTGCCCGTAAGCAGGCTGCGGAAAAGGAAGCTGCGAACCCGGAGGCCGGCTCGCAAGAGGGCCAAGAGGGCCAAGAGGGCAAGGACATCGCACCTAAGGAGGAGGAGCAGCCGGAGGAGCCGAAAGACGTTCCCCAGGTGACCGCTCAGCCGCTTCCAGAGCCGAACGGCCCAGTGGAGGCAACGGAGCGCCGCCAGGAGACGACAGACATGCTGCGTCGCACCCGCCAATCCACGGATCCGACCGAGCAGTTCGCGGCGTTGACGCTCATGTCGGCGCGTTGCATGGGTCAGATTACCGATCCACTTGCGGGCTCCGACAAGGCAGAGTTGCCGCTGGTCGCATGTGACCCCACGTCGGGCCAGGCGCTGCTTCTCGACGAAGTACCGCTGCTCGACGGCGTTACTGAAGCCGACGGTCCGCGCCTGACCGGCGAGCAGATCGACACGTCGCGCTCCATTACCGGCGGCTTTAACCCGCAGTCGAGCCAGATGGAGATCAGTTTCGCGTTCAGCCAGGCCGGCCAGCCCAACGGTTCCGAGACGTGGGCGCGCCTGACCAGTGAGATGCTGCAGAAGCAGATCGCGATCACCCTCGACTCCCAGGTCATTTCCGCCCCGGTGATCCAGGGGGCGACCCCGGTTGGGTCCGCCACGTCGATCACGGGCAATTTCACCCAGGAAGAGGCGGAAAACCTCGCCAACAACCTGCGTTACGGCGCTCTGCCGCTGTCGTTCGCGGGAGAGAACGGTGAACCGGGTGGCACCGCCCTGTCCGTGCCCCCATCACTCGGCCAGGCCTCACTCAAGGCCGGCCTGTACGCGGGCCTGGTCGGTCTTGCCCTGGTGGCGCTGTTCGTCTTCGCGTACTACCGCCTCTACGGTCTGATCTCCCTTGCGTCGCTCGTAGCCGCGGGCGCGCTCGTGTACGGCACGCTGGTGCTACTCGGGCGCTGGATCGGCTACTCGCTGGATCTGTCCGGCATTGCAGGTTTGGTGATCGGCATTGGCGCCACCGCCGACTCCTTCATCGTCATCTACGAACGCATAAAGGACGAGGTGCGCAAGGGCAAGACCTTCCGTTCTGCTACCGCATCCGGCTGGGAGCGCGCGAAGGACACCGTTGTCACCGGCAACATGGTGACCCTGATTGCGGCCGTGATCATCTACTTCCTGGCTGTCGGCGACGTGAAGGGCTTCGCCTTCACCATGGGCTTGACTACCGTCTTCGACCTCGTCGTGACGTTCTTGGTCACCGCGCCGCTGATGATCATCGCGTCTCGCAATTCGTTCTGGTCCAAGCCGTCTGTGAACGGCATGGGCAAGGCGTTCAAGACCGCTGAGGCCCGTCGAGCGGAGGCGAGCATTGGGGAACACAATGGCGTCGACAAGCTCGAGCTCCAGGCGGCCGCAGAGAATGAGGAGATTTAAACATGTCGAGCACAAAGGCAACCGCGACAGACGTATCGGCTCGCGCCACGCGCGATAGCGGCGCGACGCCGGTGAAAGCGAAGCGCTCTGCAGAGACTCTCTACGACGGCACGGGCGCCATCGACTTCGTTGGTCGGCGCAAGATCTGGTACGGCATCACCCTCGCTCTCGTGGTGATCTCGCTGCTGGCAATGTTGCTGCGCGGGTTCAACATGGGCATCGACTTCGAGGGCGGCACGAAGATGACCATGCCGGCCGGGGAGCTCGTAACGGAGCAAGTGGGGGAGACCTTCACAGACGCAACTGGGGTGACCCCCGAGCTCACCCAAATCGTGGGCTCCGGCGATTCACGCATGCTGGAGATCAACTCTGAGCACCTGACTCAGGAGCAAATCGACGCGGCGCGTCAGGCGATCTTCGACGAGTACCAGATTAAGGATTACAACGGCGAGCCGAGCGCGGACGCGATCGGCGACTCAACGGTGTCTGAATCGTGGGGTTCGACCATCACTAACCGCATGCTCCTGGCGATGCTGGCCTTCCTTGTTGCGGCTGCGGTGTACGTCGCAGTTCGCCTGCAACGCGAGATGGCGGCTGCCGCGATGGCCGCTTTGATCGTTGATGCGGTGCTGATTATGGGTATCTACGCGCTTTTCGGCCTTGAAGTCACCCCGGCGATGATCATCGGCCTGCTCACCGTCCTCACTTTCTCGCTGTACGACACGGTGATCGTGTTTGACAAGGTGCGCGAGAATACTTCGGGTGTGTTGGATTCGCGCCGCTCAACCTACGCGGAAGAGGCGAACCTGGCGGTGAACCAGACGGTGATGCGTTCCATCTCCACCTCCGTGATCTCGGCGCTGCCGATTGTGGCGCTGATGGTAGTCGCGGTCTGGATGCTCGGTGTGGGTACACTGCGCGACCTCGCACTTATCCAGCTTATTGGTGTGATTGAGGGCATCTTCTCGTCGTTGTTTCTCGCTACGCCGCTTTTGGTGAGCCTGGTGAACCGGAAGAAGAAGTACAAGGACCACAACGCCGAGGTAGAGCGCTACCGCGCCCGCGGCACTGATGCAACTGCCCCTAGCCAATCAGCGGAGACCGCGCCGGAGAAGCGCCAAGTTGCCGCCCCCGTCCGTCGTGCTGGCGGCACCGGCGTTGAGGGCGCGTCCACCGCCGCGACGTGGCGTCCGACCGCCCAGTAGCAGGCGGCGGAAGATGGCGGGACACATGAGGCGTAGGTTCGCCGCGGCTGTTGCCGCGGTGGTGGGTTGCATCGCCCTTACCGCGTGCGAAACGGGCGAAGGGGACGCTGAGCAGACTAAGAGGTTGTTCGGTTACCAGGTGCTCAGCGGGCTGCACACCACCAACGCGGGCACGCTTGAGGGCGCGACGGATCTGGCGGAGCTGTTGTCCGTCCGCTTGTACCCGGGGGTGTATGTTCCGGGTCCGAGCGGGCAGATGATTCCGAACACCGATCTTGTTACTACCCAGGTGTTGCCGGGAGATCAACGCAAGGTGATTTACACGCTCTCCGACAGCGCTGTGTTTTCAGACGGCACGCCGGTGACGTGTTCCGATTATTTGCTCACCTTCACAGCCGGGCAGTATCCGGACCTGTTTGGCTCGCAGATGCCACTGTTTGACGATACGGAAGATCTGTCGTGCACAGCGGGTTCCAAGGAGTTCACGCTGACCTTCAAGGAAGATCGTGGTGCTCGTTGGCGGGGCCTGTTTGAGGCGGGCACTGTACTTCCCGCGCATGCGGTCGCGGGGCGTCTGGGTAAGAGCATCGAGGAGCTTGACGACGACCTTCGGTCCGACGACGTTTCGCGCCTCACACCTGTGGCGAATGTTTGGCGGCACGGGTTTAGTCTCGCGCAGTTTGACCCCGAACTGCAGGTATCGTTCGGCCCCTTCAAGATCGCCGGAGTGGGAGATAGCGGTGAGGTCACCCTAGTCGCCAACGAGTACTACTACGGTGTCGCACCTCAGACTGCTGAAATGGTTGTGTGGCCCGGCGGGGCAAATTCGGGCGAGTTGGCGGATGCGGAAGCGTTGCGCATCGGCGATCTGCGAGAGACGTCACCTGACTGGCACGACGTTGATGCCGAGGGAAATCGGATGACGGTGGAGACGCAGGTGGGTGAGCTCACTGAGGTGCTGACGTTCCCGGAGGTGGGAATGTGGGCGGTGCCGGAGAACCGGCAGGCTCTTGCCAAGTGCGTGGACCCGCGCGCCGTTGCAAAGGTGTCCAGTCAGGTGGCGGGGATCGATGTGCCGGTATCGCCGCTACACGTCCTGCAGCACGCTGACCCACTTGCGCAACGTGTTGCGAGCGTTGCAGAGCCCCATCTCGATGTGGACATCGCTGCAGCCTCGGCGTTGTCGGGCTATGAGGTCCGCATCGGGTACCCCTACCCAGACGCTCGGTTCGCGGCGATGGTCGATTCCATCCGCCGCAGCTGCGAGCCGGCGGACATCAACGTTATCGACGTCACAGAGGGCGGCAAGACGCTTGCGGACCTTCCGCGCGCGGAATATGACGAGTGGGGCAATGAGTCCTGGACCGAGGGGGCAGCGGACGTGATCCTTCACGCGGAGGATCCGATGCGGGAGTATCCCGCCGCCAACAATCGCGCTCAAGACCTCGGCGCGCTGCGCGCCCAGGAGGCGTACTTGTGGAAGCAACTTCCTTCAATCCCGCTCGCTGCGCAGCCCCGCACGTTCGCAGTAGACGGGGCAGTGCGTAACGTGGTGCCGTACACAGGTCTCGCCGGCATCGGCTGGAACATGGACCGGTGGCAGCTGAATTCAGAGACAACCCCGGCCGAAAAGTAACAGGAGAAATCAACCAATGGCCCCCACACCTATCGACGGCAACCGTTACGCCACTGCAAGCGCGGCACTCAAGGACAAGATCCGTCAGGTGCAGGATTTCCCGGAGGACGGCGTCCTTTTTGAAGACCTCACGCCCGTTCTCGCCGATCCGGCCGCATTGAACATCGTGATCGCGGAGATGGCCACGGCCAGCCGCAAACTCGGCGCCGATCTTGTCGGCGGGCTCGATGCACGAGGCTTTTTGCTCGGCTCCGCGGTCGCCTACGAGTTGGGCACGGGC
This sequence comes from Corynebacterium wankanglinii, assembly GCA_014490595.1. Classification (GTDB taxonomy): domain Bacteria; phylum Actinomycetota; class Actinomycetes; order Mycobacteriales; family Mycobacteriaceae; genus Corynebacterium; species Corynebacterium wankanglinii. The sequence continues at coordinate 1,427,545 of CP061031.1, read as the reverse complement.
ATTTTAGCCATCCGCAAGAAAGGGAAGCTCCCCCCGCCTGTGATCACGCAGGAGTACACCACCGAGTACAGCTCGGCGGCGTTGGAAATTCCCGCCGACGGGATGGACATCAGCGGCAAACGCATTGTGTTGGTGGACGACGTGCTTGCCACCGGCGGCACCCTCGCGGCTGCACACGACCTCATTGAACGCGCTGGCGGCATCGTCGCCGGGTACGTCGTTGTCTTGGAGGTGCAAGGTCTCGGCGGGCGCGAGAAGCTTCACGACGCTCCGCTGGTGGTCCTGGGCGAAGAGCACCCCCACGCAGCGTAGGATTACGGTTTTACACGCTGAGAAAGATCCCGCGATCGGAGGCCCGAAATGACCGACAAGCCGGTGAAGCGAACGGGCCCATCTGTTCGCAGCATGTCTGCTCGCCTGGCGCGCTCCCTGACAGGAAGCAGCCGCTCCAAGACCAACCCGGTGCTCGACCCTTTGCTTTCGCTACACCGCAAATTCCATCCGAAAGCAGATGCGGAGCTTCTCGACCGCGCGTATGCGACCGCGGAGCGTCTCCACGAAGGTGTCTACCGCAAGTCCGGGGATCCGTACATCACCCACCCGCTCGCTGTGGCGACCATCTGCGCGGAAATCGGCATGGACACAACGACCTTGGTCGCGGCGCTACTTCATGACACGGTGGAGGACACCGACTACTCCCTCGACGACCTCACACGGGATTTCGGTCCAGAGGTGGCGAAGCTGGTCAACGGCGTGACCAAACTGGACAAGGTTGCTCTCGGGGCGGCCGCGGAGGCCGAGACGATTCGCAAGATGATCGTTGCTATGGCGGAAGACCCCCGCGTGCTGGTGATCAAGGTCGCTGACCGCCTGCACAATATGCGCACCATGCGATTCCTTCCGCCCGAGAAGCAGGCGAAGAAAGCGCAGGAAACGCTCGACGTCATTGCCCCGCTGGCGCACCGTCTTGGAATGGCCAGTGTGAAGTGGGAGCTGGAGGACCTAGCGTTTGCCATCCTGCAGCCGAAGAAGTACGAGGAAATCGTGCGCATGGTGGCCGACCACGCGCCGTCTAGAGACCGGGCGCTGCGCGAAATTACCGGTGACCTTCAGCGCGAGCTTTCGGCGAACGGCATTCAGGCCGAGGTGATGGGGCGGCCGAAACACTACTGGTCCATCTACCAGAAGATGGCTGTGCGCGGCCACGACTTCAACGAGATCTTCGACCTGGTGGGCATCCGCGTCCTGGTGGACACCGTCAACGACTGCTACGCCGCTATCGGGGTGGTGCACTCGCTGTACTCGGTCATGCCGGGGCGTTTCAAGGATTACATCTCCAACCCGCGCTTCGGCGTCTACCAGTCGCTGCACACGACCGTGATGACGCCTACAGGCCGCCCACTCGAGGTGCAGGTACGCACCCACGAGATGCACTACAACGCGGAGTTCGGTGTGGCCGCACACTGGCGCTACAAGGAAACGAAGGGGTCCCATAAGGGTGACCAGGCCGAGGTGGACCAGATGGCATGGATGCGCCAGCTCCTGGACTGGCAGAAGGAGGCCGCGGATCCGAACGAGTTCCTAGATTCCCTGCGTTACGACCTGACCAGCCAGCAAATCTTCGCGTTCACCCCAAAGGGCGACGTGGTGGACCTGCCCGCTGGCTCAACGCCGGTGGACTTCGCCTACGCCGTGCACACCGAGGTGGGCCACAGGTGCATCGGCGCCAAGGTCAACGGCAAGCTGGTCACATTAGAAACGGAGCTGAAGTCCGGCGACAGGGTGGAGATCTTCACCTCAAAGGATCAGAACGCCGGCCCGTCGCGGGACTGGCAGGACTTTGTGGTCTCGCCGCGCGCGAAGGCGAAGATCCGGCAATGGTTCGCCAAAGAACGCCGCGAAGAGCAGCTGGAGGCGGGCCGTGATGCCCTGGCTGCCGAGGTGCAGCGCGGCGGGCTACCGATGCACCGGTTGTTCACCAACGAGTCCATGCGCCAGGTAGCCACCCGCTTGCATTACCAGGACGTGGATGCGCTGTACACAGCTATCGGTGCGGGCAACGTCTCTTCCCAGCACGTGGCCCACCTGCTCATGGACATGTTCGGCGGCGACGACGATGCCGTAGATGCCCTGACCGCCCGCACCCCGATGTCCGCCCTGGTCCGGCCGCAAGCCACCGGCGACGGTCCGGGGATCCTCGTCGAGGGCAGCCCGGACGTGATGGCCAAGTTGGCCAAGTGTTGCCAGCCCGTGCCGGGCGACGCGATCTTCGGTTTCGTCACCCGCGGCGGGGGAGTCTCGGTTCACCGCACGGACTGTACCAACGCAACGAAGCTCAACGACGAGCCGGAGCGGTTGGTTCAGGTGGAGTGGGCGAACCAGAGGTCGTCGAAAAGCGCGTCGCGCGCCACCATCCAGCTCGAAGCTTTGGATCGCAACGGCTGCTCACCGAAACCACTGGTGTGCTGTCGGAGGCGAAGCTGCCGATCCTTGCGATGTCCTCGCAGGCCGGCGACGACCGCATCGCCACCATCCGCCTGACGATCGAGGTTTCCGACATCAAACAGCTGGGTTCGATCATGAACCAGATCCGCAACATCGAGGGCGTATTCGACGTGTATCGCGTCACTGCTTAACGACGGGCCGAAGGTTGCCACCAGCTGCAGCGTAGGTTTCCAATAGGTGAAATGTTGGTGCACCTGAGGTTATCTTCCCAGCTGGAGCCGTTTGGGCGTGCCGAGTTGTGCTGCACGCAACTGCCCGGGGAGTTACAAGGGAGAGAAACCCGCCCCCAATTTCGAGGAGTTCCCGTGTTTGATATCCGTCGCGCTGGCGCCCTGATCGCCGCAACCACCACGACCACTGTCGTGCTCACCGCCGCCCCCTTCGCCGCAGCGGCCGAGGCTGACCAGGTCACCATCGATGTTGCGAACATCACCGACTTCCACGGCCGCCTGGAGGAGAACATCCAGCGTGACAAGGAGACGGGGAGATTAAGGCGAGCCGCAGCGAGTTGGGCGCCGCTAACATCGCCGGCATCATCAACTACATCCGCTCGAACAACCCGAACACGATTGTCACCACCTCCGGTGACAACCAGGGCGGCTCTGCGTTCGTATCCGCGATCTCTGACGACAAGTACACCATGGACTTCGTCAACGCCATCGGCACCGACGGCACCGCAGTGGGTAACCACGAGTTCGACAAGGGCTACCAGGATCTGATCACCCGTATCGTTCCGGGCACAAACGACAAACAGCTCGGCGCCAACATCTTCAAGTCGGACGGCACCCGCGAGGTGAAGCCGTACACCATCGTGGAGAGGGACGGTGTGAAAGTCGCTCTCGTCGGCACAACTTCCAACCTCACAGTTTCCAAATCCAACCCGGAAAACGTGAAGGGCCTGAACATCGCGGACTCCGCACTGCAGGTCAACGAGGAAGCGAAGAAGATCAAGGACAACGGCGAGGCAGACGTCGTCATCGCTCTCATCCACGACCCGGCTAAGGAGGCAGCCGACAAGCTCGACGCGAAGTACGTCGACTTCGCTTTCGGTGGTGACTCCCACATCAAGGACATGAACATCGAAGCCGCGGTTCCGTACTTCCAGTCGTACGAGTACGGCAAGGTTGTCACGGACCTCACCTTCACCTACGACAAGGCGGACAAGAAGATCGTTGCCCGCTCGGCGGAGCAGCTCGACGCAACCGACCTGGAAAAGCTGGGCATCACCCCGGACGAGAACGTGGCGAAGATCGTCCAGGAAGCGAAGTCTCAGGCTGATGAGTTGGGCCAGAAGATTGTGGCTAACGCCACGTCGGACTTCAAACGCGGCTCCAACCCGAACGCCGAGCCGGGCACTAACCGAGGCACCGAGTCCACCGCCAACAACATGCTGGCTGAGTCCGCACTGATCGCGCTAGAGAAGTTTCTCAACGAGGACATCGACCTGGGTGTCATGAACGCAGGCGGTGTCCGCGACGACATCCTGAAGGGTGACGTCTCTTACAAGCAGGCCTTCAGCGTCCAGCCGTTCGGCAACAGCATCGACGTGGCAACGCTGACTGGCGCGGCGATCAAGGAGGCGCTGGAGAACCAGTGGCAGACCGAGGAGCAGGCTGCGCAGTCCGGCCGTCCACGCCTGGATATGGGCCTGTCTGACAACGTCTCCTACACCTACAACCCTGACGCTCCGCGCGGCGAGGATCACCGCCGTCACCATCGACGGTAAGCCGCTGGAGATGGACAAACACTACCGCGTTGCCGCGTCGTCCTTCCTCTTCGACGGGGGCGACGGTTTCATCGACAAAACTCAGGTGACCGACCGCAACACTGTTGGCTACAACGACCTGCAGGCGTTCGTGGACTACCTCCAGTCCGGCGCAGCGAGGGTCCGCGCAGGCCAGAAGGACGTCGGCGTGGTGCTGCCGGAAGGAGGCCTGAAGGCCGGCCAGAAAAACACGGTAAAGCTCACATCGCTGAGCTATTCCTCCGCAGGTGAGCCGACGGCGAAGAGCGTCAGCGTCAAGCTGGGCGAGATCACCGCTTCTGCTGACGTGGACAACACTGTCACCGCCGCGGACAAAGGCTACGGCGAGCAGGGGCGCGCCACCGTCGAGCTGGAAATCCCGGCTGGCGTTGCGGGCGATCAAACCCTGGTGATCACCACTGACGCGGGCACCAAGGTGTCCCTGCCGGTGACCGTCGCGGCCGCTGAGAAGCCGTCTGACGGTGCTCCGGCTGAGGACAAGGGTTCCGCCTCCACGTCGTCTGATGCTCCGATCGCCGTCATTGTCGGCGTGATCGCTGCCGTTTTGGCCCTGATCGTGCCGCTGGCACTGGCGTTCCCCATCGATTCGGTGCTTGGCCCGATCGCGATGATTAACCACGGGTAGGCGCGTCTGTGGCCCTGAGGGGCCATCGACGGAATGAGAAACCAGCTACTGAGAGCCAGCTACCAGGCGAAACATTGCCCGGTAGCTGGATCCCTGTAGCTGGTTTTGCGGAGAGGGGCGTCTCGCTCGCAGACTAGCGCGCGAATCTGGACGCCACGGTCAAGATCTGAGTAAGCATGCCCACGATTGCGGTGACAACGGCAATCCAGCTCTTCAGCTCGTCAGGATCGAGGTCCTTAATAGAGGAACCTTCCTCGGTGGAGGAAGACCCGCTGTCAGTGGCGGCCTTCTCGGACGCGTTGGCCCTACTCTCCGCCGTTTCATTCACCGTGGGGGCGGCGTCGGCGACGGCCACGCCGGACACCGTCACTGCGGTAGCGGCTGCGACGGCCGCGAGACTAGTACGAACCTTCATTGGTCTTTCCTCACTCGTTGAGTTGCGGTTGCCTTCGGCAATGCTAACGGGTGGCCGGTCACGTAGCTACCCAGTACAGCTGAATGCGTGGGATCTCCCAGGGCTAGGTCGCTCGGGAACACCCGGATGTTACTTCACCACAGCCTTTTCGATTCGGACCTCCTTTGCGGGGGCGCCATCTTGCTGCCCGCCCTCGACGCCCGCTTCGGCGATTGTGTCCAGGGTGGATAGGCCCTCCTCGTCGATGTGACCGAAGTAGGTGTACAGCGGCGGCAGGACGGAATCTCCGTAGTTGAGGAAGAACTGGGAGCCGTTGGTGTCAGCGCCGGCATTCGCCATGGCAATCGTGCCTCTGTCGTAGCGCTGCGGTTGGCTGTTCTGCTGCAGCATCATCACCTTCGTGTTCTTCATATCCTCTTCCGTCGCGCCTTCGGGCATACCCATCTCGGACAAGTCAATGCCCTCAAGTGCTTGGTCGGTGGGCAGCTCGTTGGCGAACTGGAAGCCCGGGCCGCCGGCACCGGTGCCGGCGCGGTCGCCGCACTGGAGCACCTTGAGCCCGTCGCCTGTGGTGAGGCGGTGGCAGACCGTGTCGTTGTAGAAGCCTTCCTTGGCGAGGTACTCGATTGCGTTGACGGTGCACGGAGATGCGGCGCGGTCCAGCTCCATGCCGATCGGACCCTGGTTGGTCTCTAGTTCGACGGTCACGGTGCCCTCTGTGGAGATGCTGTCAGTCGGCGGGGTACCAACGCCCTCGCCGTCCTTTTCCTCCGCTTGGTTGTAAGTACAGTTGACGGTGGCTGGCAGGGCCTTCTCGCGCGTGGTGGCGATCGGCTCGAACTGGGAGGCGTCAAACTGCTCTTCTTCAGCAACCTCGGACTGTGCGGTGGTCTCGGAGGCGGCCAAGTCGTCGCCGCTGTCGTTGTTTGCGGCGAAATAGATGCCGCCTCCGATGAGGGCGATGACTGCTGCGGAGAGCGCCGCCACTGACCAGGGGCGGGACTTCTCTTTCCGGTCGCGCGAATCGAGTTCGCGCTCCAATTTGGATAGGGCTTCCTTGCCGCGCTGTTCGTTCGATGCCACTGGTTACACCTCGCCGTTTCGTTGGGGTGGGCGGAGCTTTGCGTCGAGAAGCAACCGCCCGTGAACGGCTAGACAGCCTAGCAGCATGGATATAGTGGCCAGTATGAGAATCGCCGGTTTTGTCGCAGGGCCGTTTCAGACGAATTGCTACGTTGTTTCCAACGGCGAACGCGCGATCGTGATCGATCCGGGGCTTGGTGCGCATGAGGCAGTAAGCCAAATGGCGCAGCAGGAGGGGCTTAGCGTGGAGGCGGTCGTGCTTACGCACGGGCACATCGACCACATTCGCGATGCCGCAGCGTTCGGCGTGGAAACGTTTGTCCACCCCGGGGATGCATTCATGCTCTTGCGCGGCGACGGTGTCAGCGAGCAGGCACGCGAGCTTTACGACGCCTCCGGCATGCAGCCCATTACAGACCCCACCGCGTTGCAGGACGGGCAGACTCTGCGGTTGGCGGGCCTGGACCTGCAGGTTGTGCACGCCCCGGGCCACTCGCCTGGTTGCGTCATGCTGATCAGCGACGGCGTGGTCTTTTCCGGCGACGTGCTGTTCCGCGGTTCGATTGGCCGCACCGACTTGCCGGACTCGGATCCTGCGCAGATGCAGCAGAGTCTGCGCGGCCCGGTGTGGAACCTCGACGACGGTTTGCAGGTGCTGCCCGGGCACGGCCCCGCAACCACGGTGGCGCATGAGCGGGCGACCAACCCGTTTCTCCGCGAGGCGAGCGCCGCGCGCTAATCGGGCGCTCACTCCGGCCCGCTCGCGCTGCACTAGACTTGCCACCCGTGAGCGAGAACCAGAACGACCAGTTTCAGAAGCTTTCCGCCCCGAAGGGTGTGCCGGATTACGCGCCGCCGCAGTCTGCGGCGTTTATTCGCGTTCGCGACGAGTTTGCCCGCCAGGCTCGCATCGCGGGATACCAGCACATTGAGCTTCCCGTCTTCGAGGACACTGCGCTCTTCGCCCGCGGTGTGGGCGAGTCCACGGACGTGGTGAGCAAGGAGATGTACACCTTCGAGGACCGTGGTGGTCGTTCCGTGACCCTGCGCCCGGAGGGCACCGCCGGTGTCATGCGCGCGTTCATCGAGCACAACATGGACCGCGGGTACCTGCCGGTAAAGCTGAACTACTACGGGCCGTTCTTCCGCTACGAGCGCCCGCAGGCGGGACGCTACCGTCAGCTGCAGCAGGTAGGCGTGGAAGCGATCGGCATGGACGACCCGCTGTTGGATGCCGAGATCATTGCACTCGCCGACCGAAGCTACCGCGCCATCGGCCTCAACGGCTTCCGTCTTGAGCTGACCAGCCTAGGCGACAAAGACTGCCGTCCGGCTTACCGCGAGAAACTGCAACAGTTCCTCTTCGAACTGCCGTTGGACGAGGAGACTCGCAAACGCGCGGAGATCAACCCGCTGCGTGTACTCGACGACAAGCGCGAGGAAGTCCGCGAGATGACCGCGGATGCGCCGCTCATGCTCGACCACCTCTGCGAAGACTGCCGCGCGCACTTCGACGCCGTTACCGCTGCGCTGGAAAGCTTCGGGGTGCCGTACGTGATCAACCCGCGCATGGTTCGCGGGCTGGACTACTACACCAAGACCACGTTCGAATTCGTGCACGACGGGTTGGGCGCCCAGTCCGGCATTGGTGGCGGTGGGCGCTACGACGGGCTCATGGCGCAGATTGGCGGCCCTGACCTGTCCGGCATCGGTTACGGCCTCGGCGTGGACCGCGCGGTGCTAGCCCTCGAGGCCGAGGGCGTGCAGCCCGACGGGCTAGACAGGCGGGTGGACGTCTTCGGAGTGGCTATCGGCGACGAAGCTCGCGCGACGATGAGCAAGCTTATCGACGAACTTCGCGCCGCCGGCGTCTCCGCCGACATGTCCTACGGCCAGCGTGGTCTGAAAGGCGCAATGAAGGGCGCGGACCGTGCCGGAGCAAAGTTCGCCCTAGTTCTGGGTGGGCGCGAACTGGAGTCCGGCGAAATCGCGGTGAAAAACCTCGTCGAGCACACCCAAGAGCCGGTCGAGCTCAATACCGCCGCGGTGATCAACGCGGTGCGCTAGCCCGCCGCCCTCAGCAAAGGGGCGGAGGAACTAGCACTCGGTGATGTTCACCGGCAGACCCAGCTGGACCGCTAGGCCTCCCATGGAGGTCTCCTTGTACTGGGTCATCATGTCGCGGCCTGTGGCCGCCATGGTTTCTACCACGTCGTCCAGCGTGACGATGTTGGATCCGTCGCCGAGCTTGGCTAATCGCGCGGCGTTGATCGCCTTCACGCCACCGATGGCGTTGCGCTCGATGCATGGCACCTGCACTAAGCCCCCAACTGGGTCGCAGGTCAGGCCCAGGTTGTGCTCGAGAGCGATCTCCGCGGCATTTTCCACCTGTTGCGGCGTGCCGTTGAGCACCGCGCACATGCCTGCGGCAGCCATCGACGAGGCGGAGCCCACCTCGCCCTGGCAGCCAACCTCCGCGCCGGAGATCGAGGCGTTGGTCTTGATAATGGACCCGATCGCTCCCGCGGTAAGGAGAAATTCCCGAGCCCGTTCTGCGGTGAAGTCGTCTGTGAAGTCCCGGCAGTAGTGCATAACCGATGGGATGATCCCAGCTGCCCCGTTTGTGGGCGCTGTGACTACCTGGCCATGAGCGGCGTTTTCCTCGTTCACCGCGAGAGCGTAGAGGTTGACCCACTCCATCGCGTCAAGCCCACGGGCGGTCGACGCTTCGTATTCGGCTGTGAGGAGCCGGTGCAGGCGATTGGCGCGACGCTTCACACGCAACCCGCCCGGCAAGATGCCTTCCGTTTTCATGCCGTGGGCGACGCACTCTTGCATGACGTCCCACACCGCATCCAGGTGCGCGTCGAGCATCTCGCGCCCGTGGATGGATTCCTCGTTGGCGCGCATGATCTCGGCGATAGTCATACCCGTCTCCTCGCAGCGCTGCATCAGGTCGGCCGCGTTGTCGAACGGGTAGGGGACGAACCGGATCTCGCGTGCAGAGGCTACGCCGGACTCCCGGCGGTGTTCCTCCATTTCCCAGCGATCCAGGATGAATCCGCCGCCGACGGAGTAGTAGTCCTCGCGTTCGGCCAGCACGTTCCCCTCCGCATCCCAGGCATCGAAGATGAGGCAGTTGGGGTGCTCGGCCACTGGGGCTGGATCGAACTTGAGCTCGTATTCAACCGTGCCGCCAGGCCCGGAAACGATACCGCTGGCGGGGATAGGCACTCCGGGCTTCGGCTCGATATCCGCGGAGGTAGTGGTGGGGGTGTAGCCCACCAAGCCGAGCAAGGCGGCGCGGTCAGTGCCGTGTCCGATGCCGGTGGCCGCTAGGGAGCCGCGCAGTTCAACCTGGACCTTAGCTGGGTAAGCATCGAGTTTGTCGGTGAAGGCCATTGCCGCCCGCATCGGCCCTACTGTATGGGACGATGAAGGGCCAATGCCGATGCTGAACAGGTCGACAACGCTGACGAAATTAGCTGACATGCCGGGCATATTACCGGACGTGTGGGGAAGCGAAGCGCGTCGAAAAGCTGGTGCTTACATTGCTTGCGCAAGCGTCGGAATATCGGTGGCCGCGAGTACAGAAATGGGCCGCTGCGTGGGCTTTCCGTGCTCCGTGATGATGGCCAGACGGGGCACTGCGCCGGTGGGCAAAGGGGTGCTCAACGCTTCCACAGCAGCCGCAGCGGTTACGGTGCGGTGCAAAAAGATTGGCTGATCGAGCTTGCCGCTGTGCGCGAGCACGTCGGCGATCGTGGCAGTTGCGATAGTGTCGTCGTCTCGCAGCTCGGCGGCGACCCATCTCGCAATAGCGTTTGTGGTGAGCAAACCTACGCACTTACCGTCGTCGTAAACGGGAAACTGCGTGATGCCTTTGGCGGCGATCATTGCTAGCGGCTCATGGATGTCGCTGCTGGGGGAGAAGGAGATCACCCGCTGGTGTTCTATGACCTCGAGCGCGAGTGTTGGGGCGAGCAACTCGTCACGCAAGCGCTCGATCTGGGCCACCGTCTCCGGCAGCGGCTCTGCAATTGGGCGGAGATCCTCGTACTCGCCGTGGCTGATGGCGTTTCTCAAGTCCGCGAACTCCCGCAGGGTGTCGGACTGGTCCGACGTGAGAATGCCCCGCTTCGCCGCCAACCGAGTCATCCAGGTAAAAGAATCCGACTTCTTCGCGTCGAGCTGATCCCTGAGGAATTTCTCTATGGCGTTAAAGGCGGCAAGAAACGGCACGGCGCGGTTGGTCTCGGCATTGCTCATGCCGGTCACTGTAGCGCCGTGCCGTGGAGGTAGCGGGGCAACCAGGTGGGATTTACCCCTTGTACACTCCGCGGTTGAGGGTGTCGCAGGCCGACATTTGCCCGGACTCGTATCCGGACTTGAACGCTTGCATGCGCTGCTCAGACGAACCATGGGTCCAGGCATCCGGATCCACCTCGCCGCCGGAACGGCGCTGGATGTTGTCGTCGCCGATCGATTGCGCGGTCTGTAGCGCCTGGTGCAGCTGCTCATCCGAAATCGGATCCAGCGCCGCGTTCTCACCCTGGGAGGCGTGGTGGGCCCAAATACCCGCGTAACAGTCTGCCTGCAGCTCGAGGGCGACAGCCGCGGAATCTTGGCCCGGATTCTTGTAGTCGCTCAACCCGAGGGTGCCTTCCAAATTCTGGATGTGGTGGCCGTACTCGTGTGCCGTGGCGTACTCCTGTGCGAGCGGACCGTCGGAACCACCGAGCTTGCCCAAATCGTTGAAGAAGCTGACGTCCAAGTACGCGGTGGTGTCCCGTGGGCAGTAGAACGGGCCAGTGTCCGCGCTGGCGTAGCCGCAACCCGAGTTCACGCCGTTTTTGAAGATGGTCATCGCCGGTTCGGTGAACTGGGTGTCTGCCTGGGCGGGCAGCACTTCAGCCCAGGTGGAGTTCAGCGAGCCCCAGGTGGCTGCTGCGCGGCAGTCGTCGTACTTGTTGGATGAGCCGGGTTCCTGGCAGTGCTCCAAGGTGTATTCGCCCTGCGACTGCTGCTGCGAAGCGTTGTCGCCGCCGCCGAGGATGCCGTTGAACGCGCCGCTGAAGTACAGCAGCGCCAGCAGAACCAGGATGATGGTTCCGCCACCGCCGCCCCGAAGGAGCAGCGGTAACAGCATCATCGCACCGGATCCCATGCCACCGCCACCGCCACCGCGGCCGGCCCCGGAGCTGGTGCTGACATTGCCGCCTTGGCCTTGTGCGTAGTCGCCTCTAAAAGTCATGGGCAGAATTCTGCCAAATAACCGGCGCAAGTGTGGGATCTGGCCTGGAATTTGGCAGCTCGGCGAGGGGGCAGGGGCGTTGTGTCGGGCCGACGGGTAAACTCTGCCAGGTTAGTTTCGCCATCACGTGGAAGGACGTGGAATTCGTGCTGCGCACTCACCTTGCGGGGAATTTGAATAAAGAACTCGACGGTCAGACAGTAACCCTCACCGGCTGGGTCGCACGACGCCGCGACCACGGCGGCGTGATCTTCATCGACCTGCGTGATCGCTCCGGCTTGGCCCAGGTGGTGTTTCGCGAATCTGAGGTTGCGGAGGCCGCCCACGATCTGCGCAGCGAGTACGTCATCCAGGTGACGGGCACCGTCGAGCCGAGGCCAGAAGGTTCCGCGAACCCCAACTTGGCTTCCGGCGAAATCGAGGTCAACGTCACCGACCTGACCGTTTTGAACAAGGCGGCGGCGTTGCCGTTCCAGATCGAGGATGCTTCTTCCAACGAGGTGGGCGAGGAAGCGCGCCTGCGTTACCGCTACCTCGATTTGCGCCGCGAGCGCCAGGCACAGGCGATACGCCTGCGTGCGAAGGCAAACCAGGCAGCCCGCCGCGTGCTGGACAGCCACGACTTCACGGAGATTGAAACCCCGACGCTGACGCGCTCCACTCCCGAGGGTGCGCGCGACTTCTTGGTGCCGGCGCGCCTCAAGCCCGGCTCCTGGTACGCCCTGCCACAGTCTCCCAGCTGTTCAAACAGCTGCTCATGGTGGCTGGTATGGAGCGCTACTACCAGCTCGCACGCTGCTACCGCGACGAGGACTTCCGCGCAGACCGCCAGCCGGAGTTCACGCAGCTCGACGTCGAGGCCAGCTTCGTCGACCAGGACGACATCATCGAGCTCGCCGAAGAAATCCTGGTGGAGCTCTGGAAGCTCATCGGCTACGACATTCAAACGCCGATTCCGCGGATGACCTACAAGGAAGCAATGGAGAAGTACGGCTCTGACAAGCCGGATCTCCGCTTCGACATTCCGCTGGTGGAATGCACCGAATTTTTCAAAGACACCACGTTCCGCGTGTTCAAGGCCGAGTATGTCGGTGCTGTAGTGATGGAGGGTGGTGCCTCTCAACCGCGCCGCCAGCTTGACGCATGGCAGGAGTGGGCGAAGCAACGCGGTGCGAAAGGTCTCGCCTACATTCTCGTCCAGGAGGACGGTGAACTCACCGGACCGGTGCGAAGAACATCACGGACGAAGAAAAAGCCGGCATTGCTGAGCATGTTGGGGCGAAGCCGGGCGACTGCATCTTCTTCGCTGCGGGCGAGACCAAGGCGTCCCGTGCGTTGCTGGGTGCCGCCCGAGGCGAGATCGCCCGCAAGCTGGACCTGATCCAGGACGGAGACTGGGCCTTCACCTGGGTTGTTGATGCGCCGCTGTTCGAGCCCGCAGCAGACGCCACGGCGTCCGGCGACGTGGCGCTGGGCCACTCGAAGTGGACTGCTGTGCACCACGCCTTCACCTCGCCCAAGCCGGAGTTCCTGGGCAACTTCGAGCAACACCCAGGGGAGGCGCTCGCATACGCCTACGACATCGTGTGCAACGGTAACGAGATCGGTGGTGGCTCCATCCGTATCCACGAGCGGGACGTGCAGAAGCGCGTATTCGAGGTCATGGGTATCACCGACGAGGAGGCCGACGAGAAATTCGGCTTCCTGCTGGACGCATTCCAGTTCGGTGCCCCGCCGCACGGCGGCATCGCCTTCGGGTGGGACCGCATCGTCTCGCTGCTCGGTGGGTTTGAATCCATTCGGGACGTCATCGCTTTCCCGAAGTCGGGCGGCGGCGTAGATCCGCTCACGGACGCACCTGCGCCGATCCCTGCGGAGCAGCGCAAGGAGACCGGTGTGGACTTCAAGCCGAAGAAAGACACCGAGGCACGGGGCGATACGGACGAGGCTGCGGGCGCCGAAAAGTAGGCCACCGATGGGCGAGACGGAGGAGATCATCCGCGCTGCCGCCGACATTCTGACGAAGCGGTACGGCGGGGAGCAGGAGCTTGTCGACGTCGAGCGGCTCGACGGCTCCGGCTTGGCCGACGTCCTTCGTGCGAAGGTGGTCTCCAACCCCTTCTTCCAGCACCGGTCCGTTGTGGTCAAACACTCTCCGGCAGTAGGCGACGAACTAGCAGATGCGGCGTTTTTGCGCGAGGTTGTGGCGTATCAGTTCACAACCTCACTGAGCGCCGAATCTCGCCCGGGGCCGGTGTTGCTGGGCTATGACACAGCAAAACGAATCCTCATCATTTCGGATTTGGGTGATGGCCGCACCCTCGCTGATGAGCTGCAGGACGCTGACGCAGAGACCCACGTCGACCTGCTGCGCAAACTGGGTCGGGCACTTGGCAAGATGCATGCGGGAACCGCCGACGAAGAAGACGCATTCAACGTCCTGTTGCAACGGATGACGCGTTCTCGCCCCAATGCGGCGAACGTGCAGCGGCTCCGCGACCGGCTGCTATCGCACCGCATCCGGGTTGGTGTGGGGGTGCTTGAACGCTCCGGCGTCGCCATCCCGTCGGAAGTGCGCGTTGCCGCGGGGAACGTACAAAGCCGGCTGTTGCGCGGTGGCATGCGCGCCTTCACCCCGTTTGACCTCACCCCGGACAATATCGTCCAGACCGACAACAGGTTCCACTTTCTGGACTACGAGTGGGCGGGCTACAGGGATGTCACGTTCGACGTCGCGTTTGTTGTGGCACGCTTCCCAGTGTTTCTCGCCGCACAGCCCTTCAATGCGGAGGCCACCGAGGCGTTCGTTGACGCGTGGGTCAGCGAGGTTCGGGGCATCTGGCCGGGTGTGCAGCACCCGGACACCCTGCAGGCGAGGATCACGGCAGGTTTGATCGGTTGGGCGATGAGCAGTGTCGCGCTGCTTGACCCGTCGACCCCCGCTGAGTTGCTGGCAAACGACCCCAAATTGCGGACCGATGTTGAGGCCGCGGGCATCGAAGCCTCGTCACTTGGGCAAGAGATCGCGGAAACAGACGCTGAAAGCCTTGGGGACGTGCTGCGCCCCCACTCGCAAGGACCCTTCAGCGCCGATGAGTCGCTGGTGCGCCGAGACCTCCGGGAGACATTCGAGTCATTGGCCGCTTTCGCTGGTACCGGCTCAGACCCGGCGTACCGCACGATTAGTGAGTTCGCACGCACGCTCGTCGAGCGATTGCGGTAAGTAGGCCTTATGCAGCAAGAAGGGCTCTTCGACACCGAGGGCGACCGCCAGCGGGCGGCTGATTCCGGCAACCGAGGCTCAAGTTTCTTCGAGGCTGGCGCGAGCGCGCCCCTCGCGGCCCGCATGCGGCCCCGTAGCCTGGAAGAGGTCGCGGGGCAGCGGCACTTGCTCAGCGAGGGAAAGCCGCTGCGACGTCTGATCGACGGTTCTGGTGCGGCGTCGGTGATCCTTTACGGCCCGCCCGGAACGGGCAAAACCACTATCGCTTCGCTCATTGCCTCTGCGATGGGCCAAAACTTCGTCGCACTTTCGGCGCTCTCCTCGGGTGTGAAGGAGGTCCGGGCCGTCATCGATGAGGCCCGCCGTGACCTCATCCGCGGGGAGAAGACGGTTCTGTTTATCGACGAGGTGCACCGCTTTTCCAAAACCCAACAAGACGCTCTACTCGCCGCGGTTGAAAACCGCACCGTTCTCCTCGTGGCGGCGACCACTGAGAACCCAAGTTTCAGCGTGGTTGCGCCGCTGTTGTCCCGCTCGTTGCTGCTCAAATTGGAATCCCTCGACGAAGCGGACTTGCGCGAAGTTCTCGACCGCGCGATGGCCGACGAGCGCGGATTCAACGGCGCATTTGAGCTTGACGACGCCGCGCGTGACCAGCTCGTCCTCCTTGCAGGCGGCGATGCCCGCCGTGCGCTGACCTACCTGGAAGCTGCGGCGGAGGCGGTGCAGCCGGGGGAGACCATCACTGTCGAGACGGTGAAGGAAAACGTCAACCGTGCTGTGGTGCGCTACGACCGCGATGGTGACCAGCACTACGACATCGTCAGCGCGTTTATCAAGTCCATTCGCGGCTCCGACGTGGATGCGGCGCTGCACTACTTGGCCCGGATGATTGAGGCGGGGGAAGATCCGCGGTTTATCGCGAGACGCCTGGTCGTCCATGCTTCCGAGGACATCGGGATGGCGGACCCTACGGCGCTGCAGACCGCGACTGCGGCAGCGAACGCAGTGCAGTTCATCGGTATGCCGGAAGGCCGCCTGGCGCTCGCTCAGGCCACAATTCACCTGGCCACCGCGCCGAAGTCGCCGTCGGTGATTACGAGCATCGACGCGGCGCTCGCCGACGTGCGGGCGGGCCACGCGCCACCAGTGCCTGCGCACTTGCGTGACGGGCATTACGAGGGCGCGAAGGCCATGGGCAACGCGGTGGGCTATGTCTATCCGCATGATGACCCGAAGGGCGTCGTCAAGCAGCAGTACATGCCCGACGGTTTGGAAGACGCGGTGTACTACGAACCCACCGATCACGGGGCGGAGCGTCGCATCAAGGACTTCATCGGGCGTCTTCGCGGGCTTGTCCGTGGGCGGTGAAACCGGTAGCTGTCGGGGCGCGGGGTAGAGTAAGCCCGGACAAAAACCGGCGCTGCTGAAAGGACACCGAAGCGTGCAGACCCATGAGATCCGTGAGCGGTTCACCAACCACTTCGTCGAGGCTGGCCACACCCCGGTGCCGAGCGCCTCGCTGATTTTGGACGACCCGACGCTGCTGTTCGTCAACGCCGGCATGGTGCCGTTCAAGCCGTACTTTCTGGGCGACCAGACGCCGGATTTCGCCAACGGCACCGCCACCTCGATTCAGAAATGCGTGCGCACCCTCGACATCGAGGAGGTGGGCATTACCACCCGCCACAACACCTTCTTCCAGATGGCTGGCAACTTTTCTTTCGGCCAGTACTTCAAGGAAGGCGCAATCACGCACGCGTGGCAGCTGCTCACCGGCTCCGTCGAAAACGGCGGTTTGGGCTTGGACCCGGAACGGCTGTGGGTGACGGTCTACCTGGACGACGACGAGGCCGCCTCCATCTGGAGCGACAAGATCGGTGTACCGGAAGAGCGTATCCAGCGCATGGGCATGGAAGACAACTTCTGGTCCATGGGCATCCCCGGCCCCTGCGGGCCATGCTCGGAGATTTACTACGACCGCGGTCCGGACTATGGCAAAGACGGCGGGCCGATCGCTGACGACAACCGCTACATGGAGATCTGGAACCTCGTGTTCATGGAATCCGTCCGCGGCGAGGGCGACAAGAAGGGCAACTTTGAGATCGTCGGCGAGCTGCCCCAGAAAAACATCGACACCGGCATGGGTATCGAGCGCGTGGCGTGTCTACTACAGGGCGTGGACAACGTGTACGAGACCGACTTGCTGCGGCCTGTCATCGACGCCGCGGTGGAGCTGACCGGTTCCAAGTACGACGCCGGCAACAAGGATAACGACGTGCGCTTCCGCGTCATCGCGGACCACGCGCGCACCGGCATGATGATCATCCTCGACGGCGTCACCCCGTCCAACGAGGGCCGTGGCTACATCCTGCGCCGCCTGCTCCGCCGAATCATCCGCTCCGCCCGTCTGCTGGGGGCGAGCGGGCCGGTGATGGAGACGTTCATGAACACCATCATGGACACGATGACACCGTCTTTCCCGGAGATCGCCGACAACCGCGAGCGCATCCTGCGCGTTGCCGTCGCAGAGGAGAAGGCGTTTTCCAAGACGCTCGAGGCCGGCACCACGCGTTTCGACGAGGCCGCGTCGGCCGTGTCCGCGTCCGGCGCCAAGGTCCTGCCGGGTGCGCAGGCCTTCGAGCTGCACGACACCTATGGTTTTCCGATCGACCTGACCGTGGAGATGGCCCGCGAGGCCGGCCTGGACGTGGACATGGACGCGTTCAACGCCGCCATGCAGGAGCAGCGTGAGCGCGCCAAGGCCGACAACAAGGCCAAGAAGCACCGCAACGTCGACGAGTCGCTCTACCGCGAGTGGGTGGACGCCAACCCGACCGAGTTTGTGGGCTACGACCAGCTTGTCCACGACGGCACCGTCATCGGCCTGGTGCGCGACGGCGAGAAGGTCGGCGAGGTCTCCCAGGGCGACGAGGTGGAGGTCATTTTGGACGTCACCCCGATGTACGCGGAGTCCGGCGGCCAGATGGCCGACCGCGGCCGCCTGGTCATGGGGGACACCATCCTCAACGTCAACGACGTGCAGCGCGTAGGCAAGAAGCTGTGGCTGCACAAGGCGACGGTTCAAAACGGCGGGCTGGATCTGGGCTCCACCGTCACCGCAGAGGTCGACGGCGCGTGGCGCCACGGCGCGCGTCAGGCGCACTCGGCGACGCACTTGATCCACGCCGCCATCCGCCAAGTGCTCGGTCCGACCGCAGTCCAGGCCGGTTCCCTGAACAAGCCGGGCTACCTGCGCTTCGACTTCAACTACACCGACCAGCTCACGGACGCACAGCTGCAGGAGATCGCCACGATCACCAACCAGGCCGTAGATGCGGACCTCGAGGTTAACACCATCGAGACCTCGCTGGACAAGGCGAAGGCGATGGGAGCGATGGCGCTGTTCGGCGAGAACTACGGCGACCTGGTGCGCGTCGTGGAAATCGGCGGGCCGTTCTCCATCGAGCTGTGCGGCGGCACCCACGTCGAGCACGCGTCCCAGATCGGCCCCGTCGCGGTACTCGGCGAATCCTCTGTGGGCTCCGGCGCACGCCGCATCGAGGCGTACTCCGGCATGGACTCCTTCAAGTTCCTGTCCAAGGAAGCCGCCCTCGCGTCCGGCTTGGCCGCGGAGCTCAAGGCGCCGACGGACGAACTGCCGGACCGTATCGCACAGCTCACCGAGCGTCTGCGCGCTGCGGAAAAGGAGATTGAGAACCTGCACCGCCAGCAGCTCCTGGCGTCTACCGCAGGGTTGGCGAATGAGGCGGAGACGGTGGGCGCGCATCGCGTCGTCGCAAAGCTGCTGCCCGAGGGCATCACCACCGGCGACCTGCGCACCATCGCCAACGACCTGCGCGGCAAGCTGCAGGCGGAGGACGCCGTGATCGTGCTGCTGTCCAACGTCGACGGCAAGGTCTCGCTCGCCGCCGCAGCCACGCCGCAGGCAGTGCAGTCCGGCGTGAAGGCCGGCGACCTGGTCAAGCTGGTGGGGCAGTACATCGACGGCAAGGGCGGCGGTAAGCCGGATCTGGCACAGGGCACGGGTGCCAACGCCGCTGGCATCGACGACGCGTTGCGGGCCGTGCGGGAAACGCTCGCAGGGTAAGTCCACCCGGATTGTGTGACACGCCGAGGGGCCGACCGGCTGGCCTTACAGCAAACAGTTAGGTTTAACCAAGGCCAGCCAAGTCAGTCGCAAGACGCGTCACACACCGAAGGCGGAAAAGGAGCACGGATGAAAGTGCAGCCAGACACCCCGGGTCTCAACGACCCGGGTTTGGGCCGCCGTCTCGGTATCGATGTCGGCACAGTTCGCATCGGTGTGGCGGCATCCGATAAAGACGCAACGTTGGCTACACCGGTTGAGACAGTGCGCCGAGTCACCGGGTTCAAAGACCGCGATGGCGAAGACATCGAGCGCCTCCTCGAGCTCATCGACGAGTACGAGGCAGTGGAAGTCGTTGTCGGGCTACCGTCGAACCTGAACGGCGACGGTTCCAAGAGCGTTAAGCATGCCAAGGAGATCGCCTTCCGCATCAAGCGGCGCAGCGATGTGCCGGTAAAGATGGCGGACGAGCGGCTGACAACGGTTGCTGCCACCCACGCCCTGCGCGCCTCAGGTGTGCGGGAGAAGGACGCACGCGCCGTGATCGATCAGGCCGCTGCGGTGGAGATTTTGCAAAGCTGGCTGGACGGCCGCAAGAACTACCTCAAGGAGAATTAACCGTGTCCCCACGCCAAGCCGCCATGCGGCGCACTCGAAACACCGCGGTGCTGGTCGCGTCGCTCCTGCTGATTATCGGCCTCATCGCTTGGATCGCCATTGCCCGCGGTGGTTCCGAGTCCGACTTCGACGGGGCTGGAAACGGTGAGGAACAGGTTGTCCAGATCAAAGAAGGGTCAAACCTGTCGGCTCTTGCCCCGGAACTGGAGGACCGTGGCATCGTCGCCTCGGGGAACGCGTTTTTGACGGCTGCTGCGAACAACCCGAACGCGGACAACATTCAGCCGGGATTTTATCGCCTGCAGGGGGAAATGAGCGCTGCCTCCGCGGTAGATGCCCTACTGGATCCGCAGCAGCGTGTCACCCCGCTGCAGGTCTATGGCGGGGCCACCCTAATGGACATCAACATTCTTGGCGGTCAGACCCGCTTGGGCATTTTATCGATGATCCAGCAGGCCGCCTGCGGTGACAAGCCCGCCGCTGACTGCGTGAAATTGGAAGACCTCAACAAGGTAGCGGCGAACGCGGACCCGGTGGCGTTGGGTTTCGTACGGAGTGGGCGCGCGAGACGGTGGCGGGCCGCGCGGGTGACGCAAAACGTTTGGAGGGTCTGATCGCCCCCGGCGAATACATCATTGACCCGCACGCGGGCGCCGAGGACATCCTCACGGATCTGATCACCCGGTCGACGAAGCAATACGATTCGACGGACATTGTCGGCCGCGCCAAGAACGTGGGGCTCACACCGTACGAGCTGCTCACTGCCGCCTCCCTGGTGGAGCGTGAGGCTCCTGCCGGCGAGTTCGACAAGGTGGCCCGGGTAATCCTCAACCGCCTGAAGGAGCCGATGCGCCTGGAATTCGACTCCACGGTGAACTACGGACTGCCGACTGTGGAGGTGGCCACTACCGACGAGGACCGCGCCCGGGTGACGCCGTGGAACACCTACGCGATGGACGGTTTGCCCCAGACGCCGATCGCCTCCCCGTCCATTGAGGCGATCGAGGCGATGGAAAACCCTGCGGAGGGCAACTGGCTGTTCTTTGTCACGGTGGACAAGGATGGCACCACCATCTTCAACGACACGTTTGAACAGCACCTCGACGACACCCAGCGTGCTGTTGACTCCGGTGTTTTGGACTCCCAGCGATAACTATGGGTGTATTCAACCGCGCGGCTGTCCTCGGCTCACCAATTGAGCACTCACTGTCCCCGGTGCTCCATAACGCCGGGTACGTTGCAACTGGCCTGGAAGGGTGGGAGTACACACGCATCCGCTGCGAGGTTGAGGAGCTTCCCAGCGTGGTTGGGGGAGCGGACCCGTCGTTTCGCGGCTTCTCCGTCACTATGCCGTGCAAGTTCGCCGCTCTCGATTTCGCGGACGAGGTAACGGGCCGCGCCCGGCAAATCGGTTCGGCGAACACGCTGACGCGAATCGACGGCGGCTGGCGGGCCGACAACACTGATTGCGAGGGTGCGCTGGTCGCGCTCCGTGAGCTTCTGGGATCCACGCCAGTGCGGAATGCTGTGCTTGTCGGCGCAGGTGGCACCGCGCGAGCGGTGGTGTGGGCGTTGCGGGAAGCAGGTTGCGAGCGGCTCACAGTGATCAATCGATCCGATCGCTCTGCTGAATTCGACGAGCTTACAGAAGGTATCGACGTTGCATTCCGCTCGTTCGACACTGATCTGCAAGAAACGACCATGCAGGCGGATGTTGTGGTGTCCACCGTTCCTGCAGATGCACTCCAGGGGCAGGCGGCGTATCTAGGCCACGCCCCAGTCTTCGACGTGATCTACAGTCCCTGGCCTACCCCCCTCGCTACCTGTGCTGCATCAAACGGCTACCCGGTGGTCGGCGGCCTCTCTATGCTGGCGGGGCAGTCGTATGCCCAGTTCGAGCAGTTCACGGGGATCGAAGCGCCCCGCGACGCTATGCGCCACGCACTGTTGCGCCATTGGGAGCAATCCCGCTAGCCTCGGCCGCATGGGGATCGGGGGATTTTCCAGGCTGCTGCTGATAGCCGGATTCGGGGCGTGGTCTTTCGTGCTGAGCGCAAATGATGTTCGCGTCCGCCGGCTGCCGGATCCACTGACCTTGCCGCCGGCAGCCGTAGCGCTGGCGGCGTGTGGCTGGTGGCCGGAGCTGGGCTGGGGGCTAGCGTGGCCGGCGTTCTACCTGCTGGCGGGCAATGGGATTGGCGGGGGAGATGTCAAGCTCGCGGTCTCACTCGGCGTTGTTTGCGCGTCCGTGGCTGGCCCGCTCGGCGTGATCGGTGCACTCGGGCTCGCCGGGCTAAATACTGTGGTGCTCTCTAGGCTGACAGGCGAACGGACGGTGCCACACGGGCCGTCGATGATCTGCGCCGCGTGGACGGTGACCCTGCCGTTGTGTATCTATTCCGGGGTTTGAGCACTGATGTGGATGGGGCTTGTGTAAGAATAACGCCATGCTTCGTTGGACAACGGCCGGTGAATCGCACGGCCAGGCCCTCATCGCGATGGTTGAGAACGCCCCGGCAGGTCTCCCGGTGCGCAAGGAAGAGCTCGCGCACCAGTTAGCACGTCGCCGACTCGGCTATGGTCGCGGCGCACGTATGAAGTTCGAGGCGGACGAGCTGACCCTCCTCACCGGTGTTGTGCACGGGAAATCCATCGGCAGTCCGATTGCCATCGAGATCGGCAATACCGAATGGCCGAAATGGACGACCATCATGTCCGCTGAGCCAGTCGACTTGGATGACCAGGAAGTTGCGAAAGCCATGTCCTCCGGCCGGGGGGCGTCGTTGACCCGTCCCCGCCCAGGGCACGCCGATTTCGCCGGGATGATCAAGTATGGGTTCGATTCCGCCCGCCCGGTGTTGGAACGATCGTCGGCACGCGAGACTGCTGCGCGAGTTGCAGCCGCTACCGTTGCGCGGAGCTTCTTGCGCGAGACGCTCGGCGTCGAAGTGTTCTCGCACGTGATCTCCATCGGCGAATCTGCCCCCTACGCTGGGCCTCGTCCGAGCTTTGCGGACATTGAGGCTATCGACGCATCCCCGGTCCGCGCGTACGGTAAAGAGGCGGAAGCAGACATGATCGCCTGCATTGAAGCGGCGAAGAAAGACGGCGACACCCTCGGTGGCATCGTGGAGGTCATCGTCGACAGCCTGCCGATAGGCTTGGGCTCGCACGTGTCGGGGGAACGGCGCCTCGATGCCCGCCTTGCAAGCGCGCTCATGAGCATTCAGTCGGTGAAGGGCGTGGAGGTTGGAGACGGGTTCGACGAAGCACGCCGTCGCGGGTCCCAGGCTCACGACGAGATGGTGCTGGGAGCAGACGGGATCGAGCGTTCCACGAACCGCGCCGGTGGGCTGGAAGGCGGCATGACAAACGGAGAGCAGCTGCGGGTGCGAGCCGCCATGAAGCCCATCTCCACGGTGCCTCGCGCACTGAAGACGGTGGACATGGCCACCGGTGAAGCTGCCACAGGCATCCACCAACGGTCGGACGTGTGCGCGGTCCCTGCGGGCGGCGTGGTGGCCGAAGCGATGGTGGCTTTGGTGTTGGCGCAGGCTGTTTCGGAGAAGTTCGGCGGCGACACCGTTGAGGAAGTCCGTCGCAATGTCGATGCCTACCGCGCGTACACCGTCGAACGGCTCGCATTCGGGCGAGAGGAGGAACAATAATGACCACCCAGCCTGAGGGTTCCCCAGCAGGCATCGTGAACGACCTGGTGGATGATCTGGGACCGGATGCCCCTCGCGCACGAGGGGACGCACAAGGGGATGAGCATCCGACCCCATTCGATGAGAATGATGCGCCGAGTGCGACTGAGCTGGTGCAGGCGGCGCCGGCGATGGTCAACTCCGCACCCCGCGTGGTGTTGGTGGGGTTGCCGGGTTCCGGCAAATCCACGATTGGGCGTCGCATTGCGAGCGCTCTCAATCTGCCCATCGTCGATTCTGACGTGCTCATTGAGCAGGGCGAGGCAAAGGCGTGCGGCGAAGTGTACTCCGAGCTGGGAGAGGACGCTTTCCGCCGGCTCGAAGTCGGCTACGTCGCTCGCGCGCTGGCGACAGGGGGAGTAGTGAGCCTCGGTGGAGGCGCAGTTGTGACTGAAAAGGTGCGCACACTGTTGCAGCGCCACACCGTGGTGTGGATTGATGTGAGCCCCGAAGAGGGGATCCGCCGCACAGCAGAAGATAACTCCCGCCCGGTCCTTGAGGGCGAAGACCGCGAGCAGCGCTACAGGGATCTCGCTGCCGAACGAGAACCGTACTACCGCGAGGTGGCGACGTTCCGCGTGCGAACGGACGAGCGGCCCCCGCAACGTGTGGTCGCAGAGATCCTCGGGTTTATCGAGGCGGATTAGAGCTGAAGGGCTAGTCACATGGCTGTTGTCGAGGTAACCGGGGCGAGCCCGTACTCCATCCACATCGCACACAACAATCTCGCGGACGTCGCGCAGCGCGTCGCCCAAATCGGGGCCAGGCGTGCGCTAATCGTGCACCAGTCACCCCTGCAGCACGTAGCTGAGGGGCTCGCAGAGCGAATTGAAGCTGCGGGTGTCCAGCCTGTTGCCGTCTGCGTTCCTGACGCAGAAGCCGGCAAAGACCTAGCCGTCCTTTCTAGCCTCTGGGATACCTTGGGCGAGCATGGGTTTTCCCGGCAAGACGTCGTGGTGGGGCTCGGGGGCGGCGCGGTGACCGACCTCGCCGGTTTCGCCGCCGCCACCTGGATGCGCGGCATCAAGGTGATCCAGGTGCCCACCACACTTTTGGCCATGGTGGATGCGGCCGTCGGCGGCAAGACCGGCATCAACACGTCCTGCGGCAAAAATCTCGTCGGCGCATTCCACGAGCCAGACAGTGTTTTCATCGACCTCGGCCGCATCGACACGCTGCCGCAGGCGGAGGTGGTGTCCGGTTCGGCCGAGCTCATCAAAACTGGTTTTATTGCCGACCCGCGCATTTTGGAGCTGTACCAAGACGGCGCCCAAAACCACTGGCCTGAGCTTGTCGAGCGGTCGGTGGCGGTGAAAGCAAACGTCGTGGGGCAAGACCTGAAAGAGTCCGGCCTGCGCGAGATCTTGAACTACGGGCACACGCTTGGCCATGCAATCGAGAGGCGGGAGAACTACACCTGGCGCCACGGCAACGCCGTTGCGGTTGGAATGATGTTCGTCGCTCACCTTGCTCAGCGCCGAGGGCTTATCGACGAGCAGGTGGTCGCCCTCCACGAGGAGATCCTCACCGGTGCCGGTCTGCCCACGCGCTACGAGGCCGGAGCTTTCGACGAGCTCTACGACGCCATGCTGCTGGATAAGAAGAACCGCGACGGGCGCATTCGGTTCGTCGTGCTCGACGGCGTAGGGTCCTGCACCCGCCTCGAAGACGCGACGGTGGACGAGATGCGGGCCGCCTACGAAGCGATTTCGGAGTAGCGATGAAAGTTTTGGTCCTCAATGGCCCGAATCTGAACAGATTGGGGAAGCGGCAGCCGGAAATCTACGGTGCGGTGACGCTTGCGGACGTCGAAAAGCGACTGCTCGAGTACGGCGCGCACGTCGGCCTCGAGGTGGAATGCCGCCAGTCCAATCACGAAGGTGAGCTGATCGATTGGGTCCATGAAGCCGCCGACAACGCGTGGGCCGTCATCATCAACCCCGGTGGTTTTACGCACACCTCCGTTGCGTTGCGCGACGCGCTGGTAGAACTGGATGACCACCACGGGTTCATCGAGGTGCACATTTCCAACGTGCATGCGCGCGAGCCATTCCGCGCGCACTCGTACCTTTCCCCTATCGCAGTCGGCGTGATCGCCGGGTTGGGGGTGGACGGCTACCGGCTCGCACTCGACCACTACGCAAGGAGGCAATGATGGCACTGGCAGACACCCGCTTTGAAAACCGCCGGCGCAAACTTTCCACGATGCTCGCTGAGCGGCGTATCGACGACATGCTGGTCACCCACCTCACCCATGTGCGCTACCTGTCTGGCTTCTCCGGCTCGAACGGCGCGATGCTGGTGTCCAAGGACCGCACGGCCGCGATCGCCACGGATGGGCGCTACACCACGCAGATCGCCGAAGAGGTGCCCGACATCAAGGCGGTTATCGAGCGCAACGTGGGGGTGGCCATGCTTTCTAAGGCAGCTGACGGCCACCGCGTGGGCTTCGAAGCGGACTACGTCTCTGTTGCCCAGCTGGACAAATTGCGTGAAGCCTGCCCAGACGGGGTGACCTTGGTGCCGGTGAGCGGGGTGTTAGAGGACATCCGGTTGGTCAAGGACGAGGTTGAACTGACGCGGCTGCGTGAGGCAGCCAAGTTAACGGTGCAGGCGTTAGACGAGCTGTTGAGCGCAGAGGAGCTGCGAGCCGGCCGCACCGAGCGTGAAGTGGCCGCGGACTTGGAGTACCGCATGCGCGTTTTGGGGGCCGAGCGCGTCAGCTTCGACACCATCGTCGCATCCGGGCCAAATTCGGCGAAGCCGCACCATGGCGCCGGCGACCGCACTATCGCGGAAGGGGACTTGGTCACCATCGACTTTGGTATGCACCGGCTCGGTTTCAACTCCGATATGACCCGCACGTTTGCCATTGGCGAGATCGGTGCACTCGAACGCGAGATCTACGAGGTGGTTCTCGCAGCCCAACTCGCAGGCGTGAAGGCCGCGGTTCCTGGCGCGGAGCTTGCGCACGTGGATAAGGCCTGCCGCGATGTGATCGCCGAGGCTGACTACGGTGAGTACTTTGTCCACTCCACGGGCCATGGCGTAGGACTCGATGTGCACGAAGCGCCGAGCGCGGCGCGAACCGGCACGGGTGTGCTGGCAGAGGGGATGACCCTGACCATCGAGCCCGGGATCTACATCCCAGGCAAGGCTGGCGTGCGTATCGAGGACACGCTCATCATCACCGCGGCAGCACCGGAGGTGATCACGGAGTACCCCAAGGATTTGACGGTGCTGTAACATTGTTGTGTTTGCACACGCCCGATACTCCCAGGAGGAAGGTACTCACATGGCAACTACCGCCGATTTCAAGAACGGCCTGGTGCTGAAGAACGAAGGCAAGCTGCAGCAGATCATTGAGTTCCAGCACGTCAAGCCCGGTAAGGGTCCGGCCTTTGTGCGCACGAAGCTGAAGGATGTCGTCTCCGGCAAGACCGTGGATAAGACCTTTAACGCTGGTGTGAAGGTGGAGACCGCGACGGTGGACCGCCGCGATATGACGTACCTCTACAACGACGGCACTAACTACGTTGTCATGGACGACAAGACCTTCGAGCAGTACGAACTGCCGGCAGACAAGTTCGGTGACTCCGCACGTTTCCTGCTGGAGAACATGCGTGTGCAGGTCTCTTTCCACGATGGCGAGGCGCTGTTCGCGGAGCTGCCCATCTCCGTCGACCTGAAGATCGAGCACACCGAGCCGGGTCTGCAGGGTGACCGCTCCACTGGCGGCACCAAGCCGGCAACGCTGGAGACTGGCGCGGAGATCCAGGTCCCGCTGTTCCTGGAGACCGGAAACGTGGTCAAGGTAGACACCCGCACCGGCGAGTACCTCTCCCGCGTGAACAACTAATGCCCGATTACAAGCGACACGGCGCACGCTATCGTGCTCGCCGCCGAGCAGTAGACATCCTCTTCGAGGCTGAGACCAGGGACGTCGATCCAGTCGCCATCGTGGAAGACCGGGCGCAACTATCCCTGGACCCGGCCAACGCCGTCGCCCCCGTGGCGGACTACACCCGAACAATCGTCGCCGGGGCCGCGGAGAAGCTCGATGACTTGGACGACGCCATTGAGCGCCACCTCTCCGAGGACTGGGAGCTATTCCGACTGCCAGCGGTAGACCGGCAGATCCTACGGGTGGCCGCGTGGGAGATCCTCTTCAATGATGAGGTGGACGCCCCTGTCTCTATTGCTGAGGGCGTGGAGATGGCGGCTGAGTACTCGGGTGTTGACGCCGCGCCGTACATCAACGTTGTGCTCGACGGCGTCGCCCAACACGCGGCGTCGAACGCCCCGTTTGCGGGCGAGGAAGCGGAGGACGCCTACGCCGTGGATGAGGACGCAGACACAGTCGGCGTGTTTGACGCACCTGAGCAGGACGCCAGCGTGCCCAGCGAGGCTGAAGATTTGGGTTCCGATACAGCGCGCGAGATCGCTGAGTCCACCGAGGACTTGGAGGCCGGAGAGCCAGCAGCGGACGAATCTCGCGGCTAGGACCGGCTGGGACCGGCTAGGACCGGCTAGGACACGGTAGAAAGTCGAGCGAAGGAGGTCGAGTATGCGGCGTAATGGGCGCGTACTCGACCTCCTTCGCTCGACTTTTAGGCGGAACACCAACGAAAGGAAGAACCATGGCGAAACTCACCGTTGAGGAAGCGAAGCAGCTCAAGGTAGGGCCCGATTTTCAGATCGCGGATGTGGATCCGGCAGCAACCCCGGGCGTATCGGACGTGGATGATGCGTTCCACGACTACGACGAGGACCTCGAGGAGCTGCAGGAGAAGCTGTTCGCCAACGGCCGCGCGGGTAATGACGACGCGGGCTCTGTTCTGCTGGTGCTGCAGGGTATGGACACGGCTGGCAAGGGTGGCATTGTCCGTCACGTTATCGGCGCGACAATGGACCTGCAGGGGGTGCACCTGCAGGCCTTCGCGCGCCCGACCGAGGAGGAGGCCGCGCACGACTTCTTGTGGCGCTTCACGCCGCACCTGCCAAAGCCCGGTCAGATCGCGGTGTTCGACCGGTCCCACTACGAAGATGTGCTGGTGCAGCGTGTGAAGCAGATGGCGCCGCCGGAGGAGATCGAGCGCCGGTACGGTGCGATAGTTGATTTCGAGAACGAGCTGGCGGCAAACGGCACCAAGATCATCAAAGTCATGCCGCACATCTCCCGAGATTTCCAGGCGGAGAACCTGAAGAAGAGGATCGAGCGTCCGGACAAGCACTGGAAGTACAACCCGTCCGACATCGACGACCGCAAATTGTGGAGCCAGTTCATGGCGGCGTACCAGATCGCCATGACGCGGACATCCACTGAGGTGGCGCCGTGGTATTGCGTGCCCTCTGACAACAAGACCTACTGCCGCACGGTTGTGAAGGCCTTGCTGTACGACGCGCTGGAGTCCCTCGACCTCGGGTGGCCGGCCGCCGACTTCGACGCTGAGGTCGAGCTGGAGCGCCTGGCCAACTCTTAACGGTCTGCGCTGGGCTCCTGCTCAGGGGAGACGCCGGCGGCCTCGGCCTGGCGCTGGATCTCGCTGACGAGCGCTCGCATAGCGTCCTGGGTTTCCAACACCCCATCGACCCCGGCTTTGAGCGCGTGGGACAGCTGTTCCTCCGACAGACCCGCGCCGACCTGAATTTCGGCCTCGGTGCGGACGACGATATTTTCGGTGCGGTTCACCACCAAGGCGCGGGCGTCCAGGTACGAGCTATTGACCTGGTTAGCGGCAAGGTACAACGTCGCATCCGGCGTGTCCGCGGGGGTGTCGGTGACCGCGTCGGCTCGCACAATAAGAACCGAATCCAGAAGCACGAATAGGAGGTTGTACCCGTCGACGTTGGCGTGGCCGGCGCGGCCGGATGGGTCGTCGGACACCTCGATCCCGTGGCCGGACATAGCCTCGATCACACGGTCGATGGTCACAAGCGTTGCGTTGCTCATTGCTGCGGTTCCTCCCAAGTGACGACGGTGGGGAATGTGGCTGCCAAGAAGTCGAACGCCTGCAGGGTGGCGTCGATGGAGCTGGCGATGAACGCTCCGAGCTGGTTGAAAGATGCGCCTTCGGCGATGCGCAACGTGCGGATCGCGCTCACGGCGAGTTGGTCATCGCCGCGCTCGAAGAACCGCAGCGTCGGCGCGAAGTGCGTCTGGTTGTGCTCATTGCACGCGTAGAGCACCTTCGGCGCGAGTTCGCGCGGGAACTCGCCGCGCCAGAGCGCTTCAAATACGAGGTGGTCGCCGTCGATGGCGACCACGATCGCGGCGTTGACGAAGCCGGATCGAACCGCCTGTTCTTCGATTCTGTACTCGAGCTTTTCCTCTTCGAAAATCGCGGCGACGGCCACAGGGGTGACCTGCTCAGGTACATTGCGTTCGGGGTGCTCGCTCGGCTGGACGGGCTCTTCGTTTTGGTCTGTAGTCACGCCTGCGAGACTAGCAGCTGCTCCTTGCCCAGCTCGTGGCGCAGCGCCGCGTCGACTGTGGGGTAGCGGAATGCCCAGCCACGTGCCGCCGCCGCGGCGGGTACAGCCCGCTGATCCGCCAGTGCCAACTCGTGCGCCCCTTCGCTGCCAAGGAGAAGCTTCGGTCCGAACGTGGGAATCGCCAGCACATTGGGGCGGTGCAACAGTTCGGCGAGTGCGGCCGACATCTCGGCGTTGGTGACGGGTTCCGGCGCGGTGGCGTTCACCGGCCCGGAAACTGTCTCGTCCAGTAGCGCCCGGGTGTACAGATCGGTCAGGTCGTCGAGCGCAACCCAGCTCATCCAGAACTCGCCGGAGCCGAACTGCGCCGTGAGCCCCGCATTCACGCTGGCTTTGAGCACGGGCAACAGTCCGCCGGCCCCGGAGAGGGCAAGGCCCGTGCGGATGTTTACGGTGCGGATGCCCTGCGCGTTCGCTGCGTCCTCCCAGGCGTCGCAGACTTCCGCAAGAAAACCTTCACCGGGGCGGTCATCCTCAGTGTGCGGGAAGCTGCCCGCATTGGTGCCGTAGTACCCGACTGCGGATGCGCCGACGAAGACCTCAACCCCGGACTCCGCAGCAAGACGGGCGAGCTTCCTGGTGGGTTCCACACGGGAATCGCGGATCTTTCGTTTCTTTTCCTCGGTGAAGCGCCCCATGATGCTTTCACCTGCGAGGTGAATGACCCCGTCCACGCCGTTGAGTAGATCCGGGGCAGGATCGTCCATGTCCCAGTGGCGCTCACCGGGGCCGGCTTCACCACGCACGAGGGGACGACGGTGTGTCCCGCCGTGGTGAGTTGGGCGCGCAGGTGGGTGCCCACCAGCCCGCTCGAACCGGTCATTGCTACGGTTTTCGGTTCGACCGCGGGCAGGGAGGAGATGAAGCTCAGGTCCTCGAGCAGCTGGCGCTGCCGGTATGCCCACGCCGGTTGGAGGATGGCTTCGGGGATGGTGGCGGAAACGTCGTCGATAAGCAGTGTGGTCTCACCTGCGTCCTCGAATCGGTGCTCGTGCCGCCACTGTGTCGCCGCACGCAGCGGCTGGTTCGCTGCCACGTCGGTGAATCTGTGTCCCGCGACGTAGCCGTCGTCCAAGTGCTTCGCTACCCATCTCTGTCCGGCGGGGAGGCTGAACACGGTAGTGCCGTTGCGTATGGACGCCGCTTCGCGCTCAACCCGCATTGGCAGGAAGCCGGGTGTCAGCCGGGTTACTGCGCCCGGGCGCGTGTGCCAGCGCCACACGTCTTCGCGTGGGAAGGGGAGGGTGTACGCGGCGTGAATGCCCATCGGTGAAATCCTTCACGGTTCTGGTGCGCAGGTGCTATTGTCACTTGCGGTCATAAGACTACACACGGCTCCCGCAACTGGAACCGTGCTCGACATCCTTTAAATTCCGCACTGCGAGGCGGGGAAGGAGGTTCGATGAGTGGAAATGAACGGTCGGCCGTTGAGTTGTTGAACGCTCAAGACGTCGGCCGAACTGTTGCACGCATCGCGCACCAGATCATTGAGAAGACGGCGCTGGATGATGCCGCCGGGCCGCGTGTGATGCTGCTGGGCATCCCGTCGGGGGGAGTACCGCTGGCGCAACGTATCGCTGCGGCGGTGGAGGAGTTTTCCGGGGTGGCCATCCCCGTTGGCAGCCTCGACGTCACCCTGTATCGCGACGACCTTCGTAACCGGCCGCACCGAGCACTGCGCCCCACGAATATTCCGGGGGACATTGATGGAGCAGTGGTCATCCTCGTCGATGACGTGCTGTATTCCGGCCGCACCATTCGCGCGGCGTTAGATTCGCTGCGCGACATTGGGCGCCCCAGCGTGATTCAGCTCGCCGTGCTGGTGGACCGCGGCCACCGCGAGCTGCCAATCCGTGCAGACTACGTGGGCAAAAACATCCCGACGTCGAAGGACGAAGACGTCACCGTCTGGCTGACGCCGCTTGACGCCGAAGACCGAGTGGTGCTGGAAAGAGAGGCGTAAGTGAAACACCTCATTGACATCGCGGATCTATCCCGCGAGGAGATCATCGGTTTGATGGACGAGGCGGACCGGTTCCGCGAGGCGCTCGACGGTCGGGAGATTAAGAAGCTGCCCACCTTGCGCGGGCGCACGGTAATGACGCTGTTCTACGAGAACTCCACCCGCACCCGCTCGTCGTTCGAGACGGCGGGGAAGTGGATGAGCGCTGACGTGATCAACATTTCCGCCTCGAGCTCGTCAGTGAAGAAGGGTGAATCGTTAAGGGACACGGCCTCTACCTTGGCGTCCATCGGCGCGGACGCGATCATCATGCGGCACCCGGCTTCGGGTGCTTCGCAGCTGCTGACGAAGTGGTTGCCGGGCACCAGCATCATCAACGCCGGTGACGGGCAGCATCAGCACCCCACTCAGGCTCTCCTGGACGCGGTGACGATGCGCCAGCACGTCGGTGACGTCGCAGGCAAGACCGTGCTCATCGTCGGCGACATCCTGCACTCGCGGGTGGCCCGCTCCAACGTCGACCTGCTACACACGCTCGGCGCCGACGTCGTGCTGGTGGCCCCGCCGACGCTGCTGCCTACCGGGGTGGAGCACTGGCCGGCACGCGTGTCCTACGACTTTGACGCGGAGGTCGAGCATGCCGATGTCTGCATGATGCTGCGGGTACAGGCCGAGCGCATGCAGGGAGGGTTCTTCCCGTCGCACCGCGAGTACGCCACCTTGTACGGCTTGAGCAAAGATCGCGCGAACCGGATGAAAGATACCTCTTTGATCATGCACCCGGGCCCCATGCTGCGTGGCATGGAGATCAATTTCGATGTGGCCGACCGCGACAACGCCGTGGTGCTGGGCCAGGTATCCAACGGCGTGTACACCCGCATGGCCGTGCTGTTTACCCTGCTCGCCGGTTCCGGCGAGCGCACAGGCGCCGAGGAAGGAGCCACCAAGTGACCACGCTCGCACTCAACAACGTCCGCCCATATGGCGAGGACGTGCTGAACCTTCTTATCGACGTCACCTCCGGCACCATCGCCGAGGTCAGTGACACCCCCTTCACGGACGCTGATGAAGTGATCGACGGCGAGGGTAACGTCTTGCTCCCCGGGCTCGTGGACATGCACGTTCACTTGCGCGAGCCGGGTCGCGAAGACACCGAGACCATCCACCGGCTCCGACGCCGCGGCGAAGGGCGGGTTCACCGCGGTGTTCACGATGGCGAACACCAACCCTGTAATCGACCAGCCGTTTCTCGCCGAGGCAGTGTGGTCGAAGGGCCAGGAGTACGGCAAATGCGACGTGTACCCGGTCGGCTCCATCACCCAGGGGTTAGAAGGCGCGCAGCTCACCGAGATTGGGTTGATGGCCCGCAGCGGCGTGCGGATGTTCTCCGATGACGGCAAGTGCGTCAACGACCCGCAGTTGATGCGACGCGCCATCGAATACGCGAAGGCGCACGACGTTGTGCTGGCCCAACACGCTGAGGACCACCGGCTCACGGGCAGCGCCTCGGCTCACGAGGGCGAGCAGGCCGCGCGTCTGGGTCTGCGGGGCTGGCCGCGCGTGGCTGAGGAATCGATCGTCGCGCGCGACGCCATCATGACCCGCGACTACGGCGGGCGTTACCACCTGTGCCACGCTTCCACTGAGGGCACCGTGGAACTGCTGCGCTTTGCGAAGTCGCAGGGTATCGAGGTCACCGCAGAGGTCACCCCGCACCACCTCATGCTTACGGACGACAAGCTCGCTACCTACGACGGGCTGTTCCGCGTCAATCCGCCGTTGCGGGAGGCGCGTGACGCTGAAGCCCTCAAGCAGGCGCTTCTTGACGGCACGGTCGACGTGGTCGCCACCGACCACGCCCCGCACGGCTCTGAAGACAAGTGCGTGGAGTTCGAACACGCCAAGCCGGGCATGCTCGGCCTGGAAACGTCGCTGGCGGTTGTGCACCGCATCTTCGTGGAAACCGGTCTCGCCGACTGGCGATTCGTGGCCAAGGTCATGAGTGAGCGCCCGGCCGAGATCCTGCGCCTCGAGGACCAGGGCCGACCGATCGCAGCAGGGGAGCCGGCCAACCTGGTCCTTGTGGATCCGGATTCGTCCTGGACCGCACGCGGTGAGGAAATGGCGTCGAAGGCGTCCAACACCCCATACGAAGGCATCGAATTCACTGCCCGCGTGGTTGGCACCTGGCTACGCGGCAAGACCACTTACACGGAGAAGGATTCCCAATGAGCAACAACCGAATTCCAGCAGTTCTGGTCTTGGCGGACGGCACGTCATACCCCGGGTTCGCCTTTGGTGCGCCCGGGCGCACGCTCGGCGAGGCCGTGTTCACCACTGCCATGACGGGATACCAGGAAACGCTGACAGACCCGTCCTACAACCGCCAGATCGTGGTGGCCACCGCCCCGCACATTGGCAACACCGGCTGGAACGACGATGACAGTGAAAGCCACGACAACAGGATCTGGGCCGCAGGCTATGTCATCCGCGACCTGTCCCGCCGCGTGTCAAGCTGGCGGGCGGAGCGCAGCCTCGACGACGAGATGAGAGCCCAGGGCATCGTCGGCATCTACGGAGTAGACACCCGTAGTCTCGTCCGCCATCTTCGTAACAACGGCTCGATCGCGGCCGGTATCTTCACAGGTGAGGAGGCCCTGGAAGACGTCAATACGCTGCGTGCCCAGCTCCACGAGCCGAACTCGATGGCGGGCGCTGACCTCTCGGGCGAGGTCACGACCGGCGAGCCCTACACCATCGCCGCGCGCGGAGAGAAGCGCTTCACCGTGGTGGCCTACGACATGGGCATCAAGATGGCTACGCCAGAGCAGTTTGCCTCACGCGGAATTGAGACCATCGTGGTGCCCGCCAACACCCCATACGAGAAGCTTTCGCAGTACAACCCCGACGGCATCTTCATCTCCAACGGCCCCGGCGATCCCGCTACCGCCGACGAGATGGTGCACATCACCCGCCAAGTGATCGAAGCGGGCGTGCCGCTGTTCGGCATCTGCTTCGGCAATCAGATCCTCGGCCGCGCGCTGGGGCTAGAGACCTACAAGATGAAGTTTGGCCACCGCGGCGTGAACGTGCCGGTGAAAAATCACGTGACCGGCAGGATCGATATCACCAGCCAAAACCACGGTTTCGCCCTCCAGGCGCCCGAGGGCGTCGGCCCCGGTGGGACGTTCGACACGGAGTTTGGCCCCGCAGTGCTCACCCACACCTGCCTCAACGACGGCGTTGTCGAGGGCGTGGCGTTGGAGAGCGGGATGGCCTACTCCGTGCAGTACCACCCGGAGTCGGCAGCGGGTCCGCACGACGCTAACCCCCTGTTCGACCAGTTCACCGACATCATGCAGCAGTACCGGGCACAGTAAGCAACCAGGAAGGCAAGATATGAAACGCACAGACATCAACCACGTCCTGGTCATCGGCTCGGGCCCAATCGTGATCGGGCAGGCCTGCGAGTTCGACTACTCCGGCACCCAGGCGTGCCGCGTGCTCAAGGAAGAGGGCCTTCGGGTCACGCTGATCAACTCCAACCCGGCGACGATCATGACTGACCCCGAGTTTGCGGACCACACCTACGTTGAACCGATTCAACCCGAATACATTGACCGCATCCTCGCCCGCGAAGCGGAGCAGGGCCACCCGGTGGATGCAATCCTGGCTACCCTTGGCGGCCAGACCGCCCTCAACGCCGCGATCCAGCTGGACCGCCAGGGCATTTTGGCCAAGCATGGCGTAGAGCTCATCGGCGCCAACATTGACGCCATTGAGCGCGGCGAGGACCGTCAAAAGTTCAAGGACATCGTGGCTAAGATCGGCGGCGAGTCGGCCCGCTCCCGCGTCTGCTTCAACATGGATGAGGTCCGGGAGACCGTTTCGGAGCTCGGTCTACCGGTCGTGGTGCGCCCCTCATTTACCATGGGCGGGCTTGGTTCCGGCCTCGCGTTTTCTATGGATGACCTCGAGCGCATCGCGGGCGACGGCCTCGATGCGTCCCCGGAAGCGAACGTGCTCATCGAGGAGTCCATCCTAGGTTGGAAGGAGTTCGAACTTGAGCTCATGCGCGACGGTGATGACAACGTGGTGGTCATCGCCTCCATCGAGAATGTGGACGCGCTGGGTGTGCACACCGGCGACTCGGTTACCGTGGCCCCGGCACTGACGCTAACGGACCGCGAGTATCAGACCATGCGTGACCAGGGCATCGCCATCATCCGCGAGGTCGGGGTGGACACCGGCGGCTGCAACATCCAGTTCGCTGTCAACCCCACCGACGGCCGTATTATCACCATCGAGATGAACCCGCGCGTGTCGCGTTCGTCTGCCCTCGCATCGAAGGCCACAGGCTTCCCGATTGCAAAGATTGCGTCCAAGCTCGCGATCGGCTACACCCTCGACGAGATCACGAACGACATCACCGGTGTTACCCCGGCTGCATTCGAGCCCACCTTGGACTACGTCATTGTGAAGATGCCGCGCTTCACGTTTGAAAAGTTCCCGGGCTCCGACGAAACGCTCGGCACCTCCATGAAGGCTGTGGGCGAGGCCATGGGTATCGGGCGCAACTACATTCAGGGTCTGAACAAGGTTATGCGCTCGATGGAAGACAAGCCGAACGGCTTCTGGACGAAGCCGGACGAGTACTTCGCGGGCGAACGCGCAAGCGATGTCGCTGCGGTACTCGAGGATCTCAAGACGCCAACCGATAAGCGGCTATACGACGTGGAGCTCGCGCTGCGCCTCGGCGCGTCCATTGAGCAGGTGTACGAGGCAAGCCAGATCGACCCCTGGTTCCTCGCCGAGCTCGAAGCCCTCGTGGAGTTCCGCCAGGAGCTTCTCGACGCCCCTGTGCTCGACGCTGAGCTACTCCGCGAGGCGAAAGCGTACGGCCTGTCCGATGCGCAGATCGCGGCACTGCGGCCCGAGCTTGCCGGTGAGGACGGGGTGCGGACGCTGCGCTGGTCCCTCGGCGTGCATCCAGTGTTCAAGACCGTCGATACGTGCGCTGGCGAGTTCGAGGCGCAAACACCCTACCTGTACTCCGCATACGAGCTCGACCCGCACGCGGAAAACGAGGTGCGCGGCGGAGGCGACGGCTTTGATGGGGAGAACGCTCGCGAAAAGGTCATCATCTTGGGCTCCGGCCCGAACCGGATCGGCCAGGGCATCGAGTTCGACTACTCCTGTGTCCACGCAGCACTCGAACTCTCGCGTGTGGGGTACGAGACGGTGATGGTCAACTGCAACCCGGAGACTGTGTCTACGGACTACGACACCGCCGATCGCCTGTACTTCGAGCCGCTGACGTTCGAAGACGTTATGGAGATCTACCGCGCGGAGTCTGCCACCGGTACCGTCGCCGGCGTCATTGTGCAACTCGGTGGCCAGACCCCGTTGGGCCTCGCGCAAAAGCTCGCCGACGCGGGCGTCCCGGTCGTCGGCACCACTCCGGAGGCCATCGACCTAGCGGAGGACCGCGGCGAGTTTGGCAAGGTGCTTGAGGCCGCTCAGCTTCCCGCACCGGCGTACGGCACCGCCACTTCCTTCGACGAGGCGCGTGCGGTAGCAAACGGCATTGGTTACCCCGTTTTGGTCCGCCCTTCGTACGTGCTCGGGGGGCGGGGCATGGAGATCGTCTATGACGAGGCAAGCCTGCGGGACTACATCGAGCGCGCCACCGAGCTGTCGCCCGACCATCCGGTGCTGGTGGACCGCTTCCTCGATTCCGCCATTGAAATCGACGTGGATGTGTTGTGTGACGGCGAGGAGGTTTACCTCGGCGGCGTCATGGAGCATATTGAGGAAGCGGGCATCCACTCTGGCGACTCGGCGTGTGCACTGCCACCGATGACGCTGGGGCCGGACGACACTGCGAAGGTGCGCCGATCTGCGGAGGCATTGGCGCACGGCATCGGCGTCAAGGGCTTGATGAACGTCCAGTTCGCGCTCAAGGACGACATCCTCTACGTCATCGAGGCGAACCCGCGAGCGTCGCGCACGGTGCCCTTCGTGTCCAAGGCGACCGGCGTGCACCTTGCCAAGGCTGCCTCGCGCATCATGATGGGCGACACAATCGCGCAGTTGCGCGCCGAGGGGCTGATTCCTTCCGAGTACGATGGGGGCTCTCTGCCCCTCGAGCACCCCATCGCTGTGAAAGAAGCAGTGCTGCCTTTCACGCGATTCCGCCGCCCAGACGGCTCCATCCTTGACACCATCCTCGGGCCTGAGATGAAATCCACCGGCGAGGTCATGGGCCTTGCGCCGTCCTTCGGCGTGGCCTACGCCAAGGCAGAGGCTGCGGCGTTCGGTGAACTGCCGATAGACGGTACCGTCTTCGTTTCCCTGGCGAACCGCGACAAGCGCACACTGATTTTCCCGATCCAGCGCCTGTCCACAATGGGCTTCACCGTGTTGGCCACCGAGGGCACGGCACAGATGTTGCGGCGCAACGGCATCGAGTGCGAGGTGGTGCTCAAGGCGTCGGACGTCCGCAATGGCGCGGAAGGCACATCCGTGGTTCACCGGATCGCGGAGGGCGATATCGACCTCGTGCTCAACACCCCGGCGGGTTCCGCTGGCGCGCGTCACGACGGCTACGACATCCGCGCCGCGGCAGTGGTAGCCGGCGTCCCCATTATGACTACGGTGCAGGGCGTGACCGCTGCTGTGCAGGGCATCGAAGCACTGCGAGGCGAGGAAATTACTGTGACCAGCTTGCAAGAGCTCGACCACGAAAGGACGGCGGCCAAGTAATGGCGGCACGGACGTTCGGCGAGCGCCTCGTCGAGGCAGGTCAGAAATACGGCCGGGTCTGCGTGGGCATCGACCCTCACGCCACGCTCCTTGGGCAGTGGGGGCTTGCCGACACTGTCGACGGCCTTCGGTCCTTCAGTGATATCTGCGTGGATGCGTTCGCAGGCCGCGTTGCCGTGGTGAAGCCGCAGGTGGCGTTCTACGAGCGCTTCGGCTCGGCGGGGTTCGCGGTGCTCGAATCGACCTTGGCGTCGCTACGCGAGAGCGGCACCTTGGTCATCGCGGACGCAAAGCGCGGCGACATCGGATCCACGATGGCCGGTTATGCCGCCGCTTGGCTCGAGCCGGGATCGCCTTTGGAGGCGGACGCGCTCACGCTCACGCCTTACTTAGGAGTGGGATCTCTTGCCCCTGCCATCGAGGCGGCCAAGACGCATGGCAAGGGCGTGTTCGTGATGGCAGCGAACTCGAACCCTGAGGCGGTGGCGTTGCAGACCGGTGAAATCGAGGGTCGGATGCTCTCGCAGCGAATTGTGGACGAATGTGCGGCGTACAACCGGGATGAGGGCGTCGGACACGTCGGTGTGGTCGTCGGCGCGACCGTAGCCAAACCTCCGGCTCTCAACGACTTGAACGCCCCAGTGCTCATGCCGGGTGTGGGGGCGCAAGGGGCAACCATGTCTGATGCCGCCGCTATCGCCGGCGACGTTGGCCACCTGGTTTTCCCGAGCGTTTCCCGCTCCGTCCTCTCAGCCGGTCCAGACGTAGCTGAGCTGCGGAAACGGGTTGTTGAGCTGGGAAAACAGGTGGTTGGGTAGGGTGCATTTACCGCCGGGCAAAAACCCTGGTAGTTTAATTCCGTCGCACGGTGACGTGGAGAAATGCGCCTTGGTGCGCGCTCTGCGCCGCCGTTGCAGAAAAACGCAGT
This sequence comes from Corynebacterium wankanglinii, assembly GCA_014490595.1. Classification (GTDB taxonomy): domain Bacteria; phylum Actinomycetota; class Actinomycetes; order Mycobacteriales; family Mycobacteriaceae; genus Corynebacterium; species Corynebacterium wankanglinii. The sequence goes on along the minus strand of CP061031.1, from coordinate 1,388,088 downwards.
GTTAGACTGTGCCGGACGTGGCGAATTGCACCGATGACATTCGGTGGCGTGAGCCCCGGATCCGGCACACGTCGGACTGGATCAATGTTCGTAACTATGACATGGAGGAACCCGTGGCACTTCCACAGTTGACAGATGAGCAGCGCAAGGCAGCCCTGGAGAAGGCGGCAGAGGCACGCAAGGCGCGCGCTGAGCTGAAGGCTTCCCTGAAGCGCGGCGAGACCACGCTGCAGGATGTTCTGGACAAGGCTGACACCGACGAGATCATCGGTAAGACCAAGGTCTCCGCGCTCCTCGAGGCGATGCCGAAGGTGGGCAAGGTCAAGGCTCGCGAGATTATGGAGGAGCTGGAGATCGCCCAGACTCGTCGTCTGCGCGGCCTCGGTGACCGCCAGCGTCGCGCGCTGCTCGAGCGCTTCGGCTTCGAAGAGAACTAAACGTGTCCGAGGTGGCTCCCCGCGGTCGGCTGGTCGTGCTGGCTGGCCCGTCTGCGGTGGGTAAATCGACGGTGGTGAGTCGCCTTCGCGGCGCAGTGCCGGACCTGTACTTCTCGGTTTCCATGACCACCCGGGCACCACGCCCAGGTGAGGTTGACGGGCAGGACTACTTCTTCGTCACCCCGGAACATTTTCAGGGCCGGATCGACCGCGGCGAGATGCTGGAGTGGGCCGATATCCACGGCGGTCTGCAGCGCTCCGGCACCCCCGCTGGGCCGGTGCAGGAGGCCATCGAAGCTGGTCGTCCGGTGCTGGTGGAGGTCGATCTCGCCGGCGCTCGGAACATCAAGCGCCTGCTCCCCGAAGCGAACACTGTGTTCTTGGCTCCGCCGTCATGGGACATCTTGGTGCAGCGTCTCACTGGGCGAGGCACGGAGACTCCCGAGGTAATCGAACGCCGGCTCACCACCGCCCGTGAGGAGCTAGACGCGCAGGGTGAGTTCGACGTTGTAGTGGTCAACGACGATGTGGACACAGCGGTGGCATCCATCGCCGAGATACTTCAAGGCACATCTTCCAACAACAGATAGCGAGTGGGTTTACACGTGAGCAACACAACCAAGGACCTGTCAGAGGCCTCCGCTGCAGAGGAAACGCTGCAGGAAAATGTCTACGACACTCCGGAGGGTATTACGGCGCCCCCCATTGATGAACTCTTGACGAAGGTTTCTTCGAAGTACGCGCTCGTCATCTTCGCCGCGAAGCGTGCCCGCCAGATCAACAGTTTCTATCAGAATTCTGAGGACGGCGTTTTCGAGTTCATCGGCCCGCTGGTTTCCCCTGAGCCGGGGGAGAAGCCGCTGTCGATCGCGCTGCGCGAGATCGAGGCGGGTCTGCTCGAGCATGAGGAAGGCCAGTAAGCGTCTTCGATAACGCGGTGTGAGCTGTCCGTCTCACGCCTTAATACCACCGCTGCCCAGCGATCTAGCTGGGCAGCGGTTTTGTATGCTTGGTCTCCATGAGCGAAGCCTCGAATTCGTCCCAGCCGCTGCGCGTGGTCGTCGGTGTCTCCGGCGGCATTGCCGCGTACAAAGCCTGCCATCTCGTGCGGGAATTCAAGGAGCGGGGGGACGACGTCCGTGTCATCCCCACCGAGAACGCGCTGAACTTCGTGGGTGCCGCAACCTTTGAGGCGCTCAGCGGCAACCCGGTTGATACCGGTGTGTTTAGCCGGGTCGACGAGGTGCAGCACGTCCGCCTCGGGCAAGAGGCGGACCTCGTGGTCGTCGCGCCGGCGACCGCCGATTTTCTCGCGCGAGTGGCGGCGGGCCGTGCCGACGACCTGCTTACTTCGACGATCCTGGTGGCTACCTGCCCAGTTGTCTTGGCCCCGGCAATGCATACCGAAATGTGGCGCAACCCGGCCACGCAGGCCAACGTGGCTACGCTGCGCAAACGCGGCATTACGGTGCTCGAACCCGCTCACGGCAGGCTGACAGGCAAGGACACCGGCCCCGGGCGCCTGCCCGAGCCGCAGGTTATCGCGGAGCTTGCCCGGACCGTGCTCCGCACCGGGGCGTTTTTGCCCACTCTCGCCGGTACCCGCGTGGTAATTAGCGCAGGTGGAACACGAGAGAGCATCGACCCAGTGCGCTTCATTGGCAACCACTCGTCTGGTAAGCAGGGATTCGCACTGGGCGACGTGGCGGCGCAGCGTGGCGCGTCGGTCACAATCGTCGCGGGGGCGACGGACGAACTGGAGGCTCCCTCTGGTGCGGAGATTGTCCGGGTGCGCACGACCCGGGACATGCAAAGGGAGATGATGGAACGGGCGCCGGAGGCGGACGTGGTGGTTATGGCTGCGGCGGTGGCCGACTTCCGCCCGGCCGCTGAATCGGACACCAAGCTGAAGAAGGGGAAGTCCGACGACGCACTCGCCACACTCAGATTGACGGAGAACCCTGACATTCTCAAAAGCTTGGTCGAGATGCGCGAAGACGGGGCGTCACGGGCGGTCATCATCGGATTCGCGGCGGAGACCGACCACGAGCTGGAAAACGGCCGCGCCAAGTTGGCGCGGAAGGGCGCCGACATGCTGATGCTTAATTCGGTGGCCGGCGGAGGCGTTTTCGGACAAGCACGCAACCGCGGTTGGTTGCTCAGTGCGGACGGTGGGGTAGAAGAGATCCCAGACGGCACGAAGCACGAAGTGGCCGTGCGTATCTGGGACGCCGTCGAACGCCTTTTGAAGTGACATTGCACATTTAGACAGCTTGGTCTATCGTGGGCATCACTTTACGACGTGCCGGTTCCGTTTCAGCCTGTCTCAGACTGTTCAGCCCGGGTGTCGCGCCGAAACACCATTCGTCCGCTCAGACGCAAAGGAAAGACTGCTTTGTCCACTGATACGTATTTCCGCTTGTTCACAAGCGAATCGGTCACAGAGGGCCACCCTGACAAGATCTGCGATGCCATCTCAGATTCGATTCTCGACGACATGCTCGCGCAGGACCCCGAGTCCAAGGTCGCGGTGGAAACGCTGGCTACGACCGGCCAGGTCCACGTCGCAGGCGAGGTACGCACTACGGCGTACTCCAACATCGCCAAGATCGTTCGCGAGAAACTGGTTGAGATCGGGTTTGATTCTTCCGAAGTGGGCTTTGACGGCCGCAGTTGCGGCGTCAACATCGCGATTGGGGACCAGTCAGCGGAGATCCACGATTCGGTGGTGACGTCTCAGGAGGTCCGCGAGAACACCTCCACTGGCGAGGAAGATCAAACGGGGGCGGGCGACCAGGGCCTCATGTTCGGCTACGCCACGAACGAAACGTCTGAGTTCATGCCGCTGCCGATCTCCACGGCGCACCGACTGGCCCGCCGCTTGTCCCAGGTCCGCCACGAGGGGGTTGTGGAGGGGCTGCGCCCCGACGGCAAGACTCAGGTGACATACGCCTACGACGGAAAAACTCCGGCGTTCATCGACACGATCGTCATTTCGACGCAGCACGACCCAGATTTCACGGGTGAGGCACTTGAGCAGGCACTGCGCGAGCACGTGATCGACTGGGTGCTCGAAGATGCGGACCTGAAGCGCTACTACCGCGAAGACACCAAGGTTCTGATCAACCCGTCTGGGTCGTTCATCCAGGGCGGCCCGATGAGCGACGCGGGTTTGACCGGCCGGAAGATCATCGTCGATACCTACGGCGGCATGGCCCGCCACGGTGGCGGCGCGTTTTCCGGCAAGGACCCGTCAAAGGTGGACCGCTCGGGCGCGTACGCCATGCGCTGGGTGGCCAAGAATATCGTTGCCGCGGGCCTGGCGGAGCGAGTCGAGGTGCAGGTGGCCTACGCGATCGGCCGCGCCAACCCGGTGGGTCTGTACGTGGAAACCTTCGGCACCGCTAGGCAGGGGCAAACGGATGAGAGCATCCAGCAGGCCGTCGAAAAGGTCTTCGACTTGCGCCCGGAGGCCATCATCCGCGAGCTGGACCTCAAGCGTCCGATCTACGCGCAGACTGCCGCCTACGGCCACTTCGGCCGCACCGACATCGACGTGCCGTGGGAGCGCACGGATAAGGTCGACGACCTGAAGGCCGCAGCGGGCATCTAGTCGGTCAGCTCGCCCGGGTCCTGTGTTGCCGCCTGGTTGTCCTGCCAGGCGGCTTTTTCCTGCTCGGAGCGCCTGTGGTTGCGCAGCGCGACCAGGCCGAGGACGATGCCTACGACAACTGGCACCCAGATTTTGGAGTACTCGGCCAGCCACGCCATCCATTCGGGTATCTCTGGGAGGTTGAAGTCCGGCCAGTCGATGTTGGGCAGGGGGAGGTCCACAGACGGCAGTTCGGGTACGGGTAGATCCATCTGCGGCAGCCGCCATTCCGGTAAGTCCCAGTCCGGAAGTAAGCCAAGAAGCCAGCCAATCAGGCGCGAGAACAGGGGGCCAAGCACCAGCACCGCCAGCGCCCAGCCGCCTTTGCCCAACCCTTCCGCCATAGGAATCAACGTGCGTTTGAGTTCGCTGGACTCCATGGATTCGCGCCGGCGCGCACCCCGCGAGCCGGCGGGCGGGTCGAACTCCACCACGGTGGCGCCTTCGCGAAATTCCACACTCAGGAGCTCATCGAGACTGTTCGCCTGCAGTTTCAGGTGTGGTTTCTGCCGGTCGGTACCCAGGCCGACCGGCGGTTCCAGCTCGTTCTTCGCGCCGTCACCGAACAGCGGTAGGCGGGCACTGTTGACGTCGTTGTAGCGGTGCTGCACCTCGCCGGCGACGCGCACCTCCATCCGCTCAGGTGGGTTGTGAAATCGAAGCTTCGCACGCTGCACGAGGGAGCTGTCCGCTCTGGCCAGTGTGCCGGTCTTTGTCGTCTCCTCGCCGGGCCAGCTCGGGTCTTCGGCTACGAAGTCGCTGTCGAACCCAATGCGCACTTCGATCAGGCCGTATTCGGGGTGGTCAAGGCTCCAGATTTCCATCTGCTACGCCTCCGCGTCACTTTGCGACGGGCTGTCGCGCACCAACCGGACAACCCCGTCGCCGCCGCGCAGGTGGCCACGGCGCCGAGAGCGTAGATGAAGGTGCCGTCGTTGAAGTACAGCGTTTTGGCAATGAGGAAGCCCACTCCGGCCAGCAGGGCAGAGACAGGGTGGGGCGGAACGCGAAGCCGTCGATAAGCCCGGCGAAAGCCGCGACCGCGAAGATGAAGGCAACGATGTGCCACGGGCTACCCGCAATTGGGATCAGCAAGAAGGGCCCGACAACGTATGCGGCGATGGTGGCGTACGGAACCGCCTTTACCCAGCCGGTGCGTCCTGTGTTCGTCTTCGCGTCGCTCACGGCCGAGAGTATAGGTGCTAATCCGCCCTCCTGTACACGTGACCGGTGTCGGGCCGCTTGATCATTTCGTCTAAGCCCACTGGCCTGAGCCCCTTCGCCCGCAGGCCGTCGATGATGCACTCGGCGGCGGCGACGGTGGGTTCGTGGATGTCGTGCATGAGGATGACCGAGCCCTCGCGCGCGCCCGCCACAGCGCGCTGGCAGGTGGTTGCTGTGTTGCGGTGCTGCCAGTCCGCGGTGTCGACATCCCAGATGGCGAGTGCCATGCCGCGAGCCCCCGCGGCCGCAGCAACGCGCGAGTCGTAGGAACCGTATGGCGGGCGCACCCAGCGGGGGGTGATCCCGCCGTGGCGGCTGAGGGCGGCGTTGGTGTCATCGAGCTGGGCTGCGATGGTGCCATCAGCTTGGCGCGCCAGGTCCGGGTGGGAATACGAGTGGTTGCCGATGGTGTGGCCCTCGTCCCGGATGCGGCGCAGGATCTCCGGGTGGGCGTGAACGTTTTGCCCCACTACGAAAAAGGTGGCGTGCACGCCTTTGCGTTTCAGAGTGTCTAACAACCGCTCTGTGGTGCCCGGCACGGGGCCGTCGTCGTACGTGATGGCGACACAGTTGTAGCACCGCGGGGGCTCGGGGGCGGGAGACGGTTCCTGCACGGGCACCACGGTGACCTCGGCCGGTGCCGCTGGTTCCGGCGGACGCAGGTGCGGCGGCACGGCCTGCTGCACCTGGGTGGGAAGGCCCTCGTAGGCGCGGCGCCACCCCTCCTCGGCAGCAAGAGCGGCGCGTTGAGAGGAGCCGGCGGTGAGAGCCGAGCTGCCCCCTATAGGCAAACCCGTTCCCCGGTCCAGAATCGGGCTCAAGGGATGCCCGGGGATCACAGGCGGGCCCTGTAGAAGAGCTATCTGCGTCACCTGCGAGGAATCGGCAACGGCGGGTGCCGGCACGAGCATTGCGGCGGAGAGGATCGCGGCGGACGATACGGCGGCAAGCAGGCGTTTCATGGGGCAATGGCTTCTTTCGGGCGCGCAGAGGGAGGCTACGTTCAGTGCTATTAGTACTCCACTCGCGCGTTGCGCGGGCGATTGGGCCGATTGCGCCGCCGGGCACCGTCGCAGCGGTGGTTTAGAATCCGGGGTCATGTCTGACACGCCTGCCGCCGAAGCCCCCGTCGCGCGGGTGTTGCCCATGCTCGGGTTGGCGCATCTGGACAGGCCGTTCGATTATCTCGTGCCGCCACAGGATGCGGAAACTGCCCAGCCGGGAGTACGCGTGCGGGTGCGGTTCGCCGGCCGGTTGGTCGACGCAATTGTGCTCGAGCGGGCCGAGGATTCGCGTCACCAGGGCTCGTTGCGCTACATCGAGCGCGTCATCTCGCCGGAAGTGGTGGCCCCGCGGCGTATGCGCGAGCTAATCGACGCGCTGGCGGACCGCTACGCCGGCGTCAGGTCCGATATTTACCGCGCTGCCATCCCGGCGCGGCACGCCAAGGCGGAAGAGACGGACACGGCTACCAGGTGGGAGGAGCTGGGGGAGGCCGGCGAGCCGGACCTGTCAGCCTGGACTGCCTACGCGCACGGGGAGTCGTTCGCGGACGCTGTCCTGGGCGGCAAGATTGCCCGTGCAGCGTGGCAGGTGGCCCCGGGCGACAACTGGGCCGCAGCGCTTGCGGCGCTGGCGGCCAAGGTGGCGCTGGACGGCTGCGGCGCGCTGATAGTGGTGCCGGACCAGAAAGACGTCGACGCCTGCGAGGCGGCGCTGCGCGAGGTAGTCGGGCCCCGGCAGATCACCACGTTGACCGCCTCCCAAGGGCCGCAGGCTCGATACTCGCGCTACCTTTCAGTGCTGCACGGCCAAGGTCGGATCGTGGTGGGCACCCGTTCCGCCGCATTCGCGCCGGTACAGAATCTGCGGTTTGCGGCAGTGATGTTCGACGGCGACGACAATCTGGTGGATCCCCGCGCACCCTATGTTCATGCGCGGGAGGTGTTGACCACGCGTTCAGCGCTCGAGGGGTGTTCGCTCGTCGTCGGCGGTTACGCCCGCACGGCGGAGGCACAGCTGCTGGTGGAGTCGGGGTGGATGCACGAGCTCGTGGCGCCACGGCAGACACTTCGTACCCGCTCCCCATATATCCACGCCGCCGGCGACAGCGATTTCGAGATGGAGCGAGACCCGCGTGCGAAACAGGCGCGTATGCCGTCCGCGGCATTTCAGGCTGCGGCGAAGGCGCTCGAGCGAGGCACACCGGTGCTTTTCCAGGTGCCGCGCACCGGCTACATACAGTCGCTGGCCTGCGGGCAGTGCCGCGCACCCGCTCGTTGCCGGTGGTGCAACGGCCCGCTGGGCCTGCCTGCTGGTGGTGAGGCAGCCGCGCCGACGTGCCGGTGGTGCGGACGAATGGACCCGGCGCACGTGTGCCCAATATGCGGCTCGCGCAAACTGCGCGCGGTGGTGCTGGGCACCGAACGCACCGCCGAGGAGCTAGGGCGCGCGTTTGCCAAATACAAGGTGATTACCTCCGGAGGGGATAACGTTCGGTCGGTAGTACCGTCGGGTCCGGCGCTTGTCGTGGCCACGCCCGGCGCCGAACCGCGGGTGGACGGCGGCTACGGCGCGGCAGTGCTGCTAGACGCCTGGGCGCTGATGCAGCGGCCAGATCTGCGCGCGGTGGAGGACACCTTCGGCAAGTGGATGGGCGCGGCCGCGCTCGTGCAGCCACACGGCTCGGGCGGGGAAGTCGTGGTGGTGGCAGAGCCGTCGTTGCCCGTCGTGCAGCACCTGATTCGTTGGGACGCTCCAGGATTTGCCGCCCAAGAGCTGTCGCTGCGCCGCGAGGCCCGTTTCCCGCCGGCGGTGCATGTGGCGGTGGTGGATGCCCCGCGGGACGGCCTGGATGATTTCTTCGCGCGTACAGACCTGCCGGAGCATGCCGAGTTGCTGGGGCCGGTGGACTTGCCTCCGGGGGTGCGGCTGCCGGGGGAGTGGGACCGGGAAAAACTCGGTCCCGCGCAGCGGATCCTGGTGCGCACTCCACTAGCAGGTCGTACTGCGCTGGGCAAGGCGTTGCGTGCGGGGGCGGTGGCGTGGACGACGTCGAAACAGGATTTACCGCTGAGAATCCAGGTCAACCCGGTGGACATCGGCTAACCAGCAGGTGGTGAGAGGAGAGCCACTACACTTGCACCCCATGGCTATCCGCGATATCCGCCTGTTCGGCGACCCAGTGCTCAACTCCGCCGCCGACAAGGTCACGGTCTTCGACGCCGCTCTCAAACGGCTTGTGGCAGACATGCTGGAAACCATGGACCACGCCGGCGGTGTGGGGTTGGCCGCCAACCAGATCGGACTGACGCGCCGCATCTTTGTGTTCGACTGCCAGGGGATGCGGGGGCACATTGTCAACCCTGTGTGGCATCCGCTGGGCGAGGCGCAGCAGACCGGCGTTGAGGGGTGCTTGTCCGTGCCGGGCGTGCGTGGGGAGGTCACCCGCCACAACTCGGTAGTCGCCCGGGGGCAGGACTGCTTCGGCCGCCCGCTTACGCTGCGGGCAACGGGGCTTTTGGCCCGCTGCATCCAGCATGAAGCGGACCACCTGGATGGCGTGATGTTCATGCGCAGGATGCAACCGGAGCAGCGCAAGGAAGCGATGGCGGCGATCCGCGCCGCCGACTGGAATTAAGGAGTAGGTACATGCGACTCGTTTTTGCCGGCACACCCGAACCCGCCGCCGCGGCGCTTGACAGGCTCATCGCGTCGGACCACGAGGTGGTTGCGGTGCTCACCCGCCCGGACGCGCGCAGGGGCCGGGGCCGCACGTTGCATCCCTCGCCGGTCAAAGCGCTCGCGCTCGAGCACGGCATCGAGGTGCTCACGCCCGAAAGTCTCACGCGTGATGCCGCCATCCGGGACCAGCTTGTTTCGCTGGCGCCAGACGCGATTCCCGTGGTGGCCTACGGCAACCTCATTCCGGCCGACATGCTGGACATCCCGCGCCACGGGTGGGTAAACCTCCACTTCTCCTTGTTGCCGCAGTGGCGCGGCGCCGCGCCGGTGCAAGCTGCGATCGCCAACGGCGACGCCATCACTGGTGCAACGACCTTCCGCATCAACGAGGGCCTGGACACCGGGGATGTGTTGGCAACCCTCGAAACCGAAATTGGGCAGACGGAAACTAGCGGTGAACTGTTAGAACGGTTGGCGTATTCGGGAGCGGACCTCCTGGTGGAGACCATGGACGCGCTGGCAGCCGGCACCGCCACGCCGACGCCGCAGCCGGAGGAGGGCACTTACGCCCACAAGATCCACCCGTCTGATGCACGGGTGGATTGGACCCAGCCGGGCGCGGTCATCGACCGCACCATCCGCGCCCACACCCCGGCGCCGGGCGCGTGGACCATGCGGGGAGAGGAACGCTTCAAACTCGGGCCCGTCGTCCCGACGGGCGGTGGATCGCTCGCCCCGGGTTCGGTGCAATTTGGAAAGAACGAGGTGCTGGTGGGCACAGCCGACGGCGACGCTCGGCTAGGCATGATCCAGCCACCGGGCAAGAAAAAGATGAATGCGGCGGACTGGGCACGTGGCCTCGCCGCCGAAGCGAAAGAAGGAGTGGTGTTCGAGTGAGCGGAGGGTTCAGGTCGCGTTCGGCAGGCCGCCGGGACGACAAGCCCGTGCGGAAGCAGGCCCGCAAGGAGACCGCCAAGCATTCCGGCGGCCGGACGCGCTACACCGTCAAGGGGCGCCCTGCGGGCATTGGTGACCCGGCGCGCGAGGCCGCCTTCGAGGTCGTGCTGCGCGTCGCTCGAGACGGCGCGTTTGCCAACCTCACCCTGCCCGGTATCCTGCGGGACCGAAACATCAGCGGCCGTGATGCGGCGTTCGCCACTGAGTTGACGTACGGCTCCTTGCGCGCCCTCGGCGTGCTTGACGCGGTGATCGCGGAAAATTCCTCGCGCGAGGTCGAACGCATCGCGCCGGAGGTTCTCGCCGCGCTTCGCCTGGGCACTTACCAACTGCTGTACACCCGAGTCGGCGACCACGCTGCGGTGGATACCTCGGTTCGCCTGGTTGAGGCCGCCGGCCAAGACAAGGCGAAGGGCTTTGCCAACGGCGTGCTGCGCTCCATCGGCCGCACACCGGCTAAGGAGTGGCTGCGCAGGCTCGCACCGTCCAGTGAGCTGGGGGCGCTCGCGTTTACGCACGCGCACCCAGAGTGGATCGCGCGCTCCTTCGCCGAGGCCCTCGGTGAACGGCGTGACGAGCTCGAAGCCGCCCTCGAGGCGGATTCCGCTCGTCCTGTGGTGCATTTGGTGGCGCGCCCCGGGGAGATTTCCGCAGAGGAGCTCGCGTTGTCCACCGGCGGCGAGCAGGGCGCGTTCTCGCCCTACGCGGTGTATCTGCCGGAGGGCGACCCTGGCCAGCTTGCGCCGGTGCGCGACGGGCTTGCGGCGGTGCAGGATGAGGGCTCCCAGATCATCGCCCGCGCCGTCACCGAAGTTCCCGTGGCGCAGGATCAAGGCCGCTGGCTTGACCTTTGTGCGGGTCCAGGCGGCAAGGCCGCGCTCATCGGGGCGATCGCGGCCATCGACGGCGCGCGCGTCGACGCCGTCGAAGTGAGCCCGCACCGAGCGGAGCTCATCGCCAAAACCGTACGGGGCCTTCCGGTGACCGTCCACACCGCCGACGGGCGCAACCCGGGCCTTGAGCCCGGGTACGACCGTGTGCTGGTGGATGCGCCCTGCTCCGGGCTAGGCGCCCTGCGCCGCCGCCCTGAGGCGCGTTGGACCAAGTCCGAAGACGACATCGCGGAGTTGACCGTGCTCCAGGAGGAGCTTCTCGCTTCCGCGGTCGCACTGACAAAACCGGGCGGCGTTGTCGTGTATTCGACGTGTTCGCCGGACGTGAGGGAGACGCGGCAGATCGTGGAGAAGCAGCTGGCCAAAGGCGGCGTAGAGGAGCTCGACGCCCGACAGTGGGCCGCGGGGATGGCAGATGTCGGCCACGGCCCGAGCGTGCAGATGTGGCCGCACCGCCACGGCACCGACGCGATGTTTTTCGCGGTGCTGCGAAAAACCGAAACGCTAGGGTAGGACCCATGATTCAGATCGCCCCATCAATCCTGGCTGCAAACTACGCCGCGCTCGGCGACGACGTGAGCAAGGTGCCGAACGCGGACCTGATTCACGTGGACATCATGGACGGGCACTTCGTGCCCAACCTCTCCTTCGGCCCCGACGTCACCAAAGCAGTCGACGGAGTCACCGAGCAGTTCCTGGACATGCATTTGATGATCGAGGAGCCGGAGCGCTGGTTCGAGACCTATGTGCGCGCGGGCGGCGACAGGTTGGTCTTTCACGTCGAGGCGACCGACGACCACGTCGCAGCGGCGAAGCAGTGCCGCGAGCTCGGTGTCCAATCGGGATTTGCCATGAAGCCCGGAACCCCGATCGAGCCGTACCTGGACGACCTGGAGCACTTCGACCAAGTCATGGTGATGAGCGTTGAGCCCGGCTTCGGCGGCCAAAAGTTCATGCCGGAGGTGCTGAGCAAAGTCATGGTGCTGCGCGACCGCATCGCCGAGGCCGGCCTGTCCACCGTCATCGGCATCGACGGCGGCATCGCCAACGCCACCATCGCGCAGGCGGCAGAGGCCGGGGTGGACGCGTTCGTCGCGGGCTCTGCGGTATTCGGCTCCGACAACCCGGCCGAGGCGGTGGAGCGCCTGCGTCAACTCGCTAGCGAGGCGAAGCAGGCGTGACAGCGCGCGATCTGGTCGGTGCGACGGAGGCAGCGATCCAGGCAGGCAACGTCGTGCGCGGCACCACATCCCCCAATCCCCCTGTGGGCTGCGCGCTTGTCGACGCCTCCGGTGAGCTCATCGCCACAGGCGCCACTTCACCCGCCGGTGGACCGCACGCCGAGGTCAACGCCCTGCGCGAGGCCGGGGACCGCGCGCGGGGCGCTACCGCCGTAGTGACCTTGGAGCCGTGCAACCACACCGGCCGCACCGGCCCGTGTTCCCACGCATTGACGCAAGCTGGGGTAGCGCGGGTGGTCTATCTCACCGCTGATCCCTTCGAGCCCGCTGCTGGTGGGGCGGAGCACTTGCGCGACCGCGGCGTTGAGGTGGTGTTCCAACCTGAGCGGGTGGCGGCGCTGCAACCGTGGCTGCGGTCCGTGCGCAATAACCGCCCGAGCGTGACGCTGAAGTTCGCCTCCACGCTGGACGGTTTTACGGCCGCGGTGGACGGTTCGAGCAAGTGGATCACCGGCGAGAAGGCCCGCGAGCTGGTCCACCAAGACCGCGCCACCCGCGACGCAATCATCGTCGGCACAGGCACCGCGATTGCGGACAACCCGTCGCTGACCGCGCGCTACCCGGACGGTTCGACGCGCCCGGTGCAGCCGCGACGCGTGGTGGTGGGGACACGCAACGTGCCGGAAGGTAACCTGACGCGCCTGGGTTTCGAGCAGTACGCAACGCCCGAAGAGGCGCTGCAAGCCTTGTGGGAGACCGGCGGGCGTGACGTCCTCGTCGAAGGCGGGCCTGCTCTTGCTGCGAGTTTCCTCGAGCTCGACGCGGTGGATGCCGTGCAGGCCTATATTGCCCCAGCGTTACTCGGAGATGGCCGCGGGGTACTGAACCGGTCCATTGCGGACACCATCGCTCACGCCCGGCGCTTCCGCACGACGTGCGTGCGGCCGGTGGGCAACGACGTGTTTTTGGAAATGGAGAAAGATGTTTACGGGTCTCGTTGAGGAAATCGGTGAGGTGGAGCAGCTCGTCCAGCTCGACGACGCCGTCCGGATCGCCGTGCGCGCACCGAAGGTGACCGAAGACGCCGCCCCCGGCGACTCGATTGCCGTGGACGGGGTGTGCCTGACCGTGGTGGACAACCAGGCGGGCACGTTTACCGCCGACGTAATGCGCGAGACGCTCGACCGCTCCCGTCTGGGCTCGTACACGCGGGGCTCGCGGGTGAACCTGGAGCGTGCGCTTGCCGCCGGCCAGCGTATGGGCGGCCATATCGTGCAGGGCCACGTCGACGGGTAGCCGAGCTGCTCACCCGCACGCCCTCAGAGCACTGGGAGGTATTGCGCTTCACGCTTCCGCAACAGCTGGAGCGTTACGTGGTGGAAAAGGGCTCGATAGCCGTAAACGGCACCTCGCTGACGGTATCTGCGGTGGGGCAGGGCTACTTCGAGGTCTCTCTGATCCCCACCACACTGCGCGAGACCACCGCTGGCGTGCTCGCACCGGGAGATCCGGTGAACCTTGAGGTGGACATCGTGGCCAAGTACGTAGAGAAGATGGTGCGAGGATAGGGTTGAGCGCTATGAGTTCCCCCAGCACATTGGACACCATCGAGGAGGCCATTGAGGCCATTCGAGCAGGCAAACCCGTGGTTGTGGTGGACAGCGAGGACCGCGAGAACGAGGGCGACCTGATATTCGCGGCCGAAGATGCGACCCCGGAGTTGGTCGCTTTCACCGTCCGCCACACGTCCGGCTACATCTGTGTGTCCATGTCGGACCAACGCGCCACCGCGCTCGAGCTCCCGCCGATGGTGGTCCACAACCAGGACCTGCACGGCACCGCCTACGCCGTGACGGTGGACGCCGCCAACGGCACCACGGGAATCTCCGCACGCTCGCGAGCGGCCACGATTGCGCTGCTTGCCGACGACTCCGCTGGCCCCACCGCCTTCACCCGCCCCGGCCACGTAGTGCCACTGCGCGCGAAGGCCGGCGGCGTGTTGGAGCGGCCCGGTCACACGGAGGCGGCTGTGGATCTCGCGCGGCTGGCCGGGAAAGCGCCGGTTGGCGCGCTGTGTGAAATCGTCTCCGAAGACGACCCGACGGACATGGCCCGTTTCGACGAGCTGCGCCGGTTCGCTGACAGATTCGAGCTGCCCATGATTTCTATCGCGCAGCTGGCCGAGTACCGCCGGCACCACGAGCGGACAATCGAGCGCGTCACCACTGCGTCGCTTCCCACCGAATACGGAGAGTTCACCGCGGTGGGGTACCGGGACACCATCTCCGGGGTCGAGCATGTGGCGTTGGTTGCCGGAGGCGTCGAGAAGCTGCGCGGCGCTGAGGACGTGCTCGTGCGCGTGCATTCGGAATGCCTCACGGGCGACGTGTTCGCTTCGAAGCGCTGCGATTGCGGGCCGCAGCTGCACGAGTCGATGCGCCGGGTGCAACAGGCGGGCCACGGAGTGGTGGTGTACCTGCGCGGGCACGAAGGGCGAGGGATCGGGCTTTCGGCCAAGCTGCAGGCGTACCGGCTGCAGGACGAGGGGCTGGACACCGTCGACGCGAATCTGGAGCAAGGGTTACCTGCTGATGCGCGCGAGTATTCGGCGGCCGGACACATCCTGGCCGATCTCGGCGTGGCCACTTTCGAGCTGCTCACCAACAACCCGGAGAAGACCTTCGCGCTTGACGGTTACGGCCCACAGGTAGCGCGCCGCAGTAGAATCGAAATCGTTCCCACACACGACAACATCGAGTACCTGCGCACGAAGCGCGACCGGATGGGGCATGATCTGCCCGGCGTGGCCGAATGGCTCGCCGCGCACCCGGGTACGGAAGCTAAGGAGCACACGTGGCATCAACCGGAGCACCCGAGGACTATTCCATACCCGCGGAGGGCATGACCATCGCCGTCGTGTACACCCGCTGGAACGACAAGGTCGTCGACCTGCTGCGGGCTGGCGCGCGGGACGAGGCCCGCGAACTCGGAGTTAAAGTGGACGAGTACGCCGTGGCCGGCTCCCTCGAACTGCCGGTGGTGGTGCAAGCTTGCGCGAAGCGCTACGACGCAGTGGTGGCCCTCGGCTGCGTGATCCGCGGCGAGACCGCCCACTTCCAGTACGTGTGCGACTCTGTGACCGCCGGACTGACCCGGGTGGCGTTGGACGAGCAAACTCCGGTCGGCAACGGCGTGCTCACCGTCGATGACGAGGATCAAGCCTACGAGCGTGCCGGCGGGGAGGATGCCAAGGAAGACAAGGGCGCTGAAGCGATGCGCGCCGCAGCCGGAACGGCGGTTGAGCTGCGAAAGGTTCGTGCGCTGCCCCTGAAGGGTTAAGGTAGCCCGGTAGGCGTGGGGCGCCTTTGGCGTCGATACGCAATCATGCTCGAGCGCTTGTAAGGAGAGTGGCAGTGGCTCAACCGCACAACCCCACGGAACTGTCAGACCGCGACGAGGTGGCCTACCTCAACGCGCTCGACCCGCACGCTACGACCACCACGAAACCGTGGGAGCTGGAGCTGGACTCTCAGTTCCTCCGCAAGGTCGCCATCGCGTGGATCGTGGTGGTAATGGCGGTGCACGTGTTCATGGCATGGGCCGTAGACGCTGAATTCACCGGTGTGGCCATCACCGGCCTCGACAAGTTCGCGTTCGTGGGCGTGGGGCTTGTCATCTCCGTGCTGTCGTGGATCGCGCTGACCAGACCACGCGTGCGCGCCAACGAGGATGGCGTGCAGGTGCGCAACATCATCGGCACCCGCTTCTACCCGTGGGCCGTAATCTACGGGTTGAGCTTTCCGAAGGGTTCGCGCATGGCGCGGCTGGAACTGCCGGAATTCGAATACGTGCCGCTTTGGGCCATTCAATCCGGTGACAAGGAGCGCGCCCTCCGCTCCGTCGAGGAGTTCCGCGCACTCGAAGCCAAATACATGCCGCAGGATTAAACATTGGCGGACCCCCAAAGCTACCGCCCCTCACCGGGCACCATCCCGACTGATCCGGGCGTGTATAAATTCCGTGACCGGGACGGCCGCGTCATTTACGTGGGCAAGGCCAAAAATCTTCGAGCGCGCCTGAACAACTACTTCCAGCCACCCAGCACCCTGCACCCGCGGACGCGCCAGATGGTGTATACCGGCGCGTCGGTGGAGTGGACCGTGGTGGCCTCCGAAGTGGAAGCGCTGCAGCTGGAGTACACGTGGATCAAGCGGTTCGACCCATGGTTCAACGTCATGTACCGCGACGACAAGACGTACCCGATGCTTGCTGTCAGCGTGCGGGAGCGGTACCCGCGCGCGTTCTTTTACCGCGGCCCGAAACGCAAGGGCGTGCGCTACTTCGGCCCGTACTCGCACGCGTGGGCGGTGCGCGAAACGCTCGATCTGCTCACGCGGGTGTTTCCCATCCGTACTTGCTCAAACGGCGTGTTCAACCGCCACGAGTCTCTGGGGCGGCCGTGCCTGCTGGGGTACATCGACAAATGTGCGGCGCCGTGCGTCGGGCGCGTGGATGAGGCGGAGTACGACGAGATTGTCCAGGGCTTCCTCGGTTTCATGTCCGGTCGCACCGACCAGCTGGTTCGGGGCATCACCGAGCAGATGCAGGAAGCCTCAGAAAACCTCGAGTTCGAGAAGGCGGCGAGGCTGCGCGACGACCTTGGGGCTGTGAAGAAGGTCATGGAGCGCCAAACCGTGGTGCTCGGCCAGGACACCGACGCCGACGTCATCGCGTTCGACACCGACGAGCTCGAGGCGGCGGTGCAGATTTTCAACGTCCGGGACGGCCGCATCCGCGCCCAGCGTGGCTGGGTGGTGGAAAAAACTGGCGACGAGCCTGGGGCTTCCGAGCGGTTGGAGGAGGGCCAAGCGGACCCGACCCTGCCGACGCTGATGCAGAACTTCCTCGTGCAGTACTACTCGGATGCGGTGGAACGGGTGCGCCTAGAGCAGGAAGAAGACCGCAGGATTGAAGAGCAGAAAGTTCGCCGCCGCGGTGTGGACCAAGAGTCCCGCGCGCAGGCGAAGCCGCCGTTGCCGGTGCCGCGGGAGATCCTCGTGGAGACGCTGCCTGAAGAGCTGACAGAGGTCAGCGAACTACTCGCGGAGCTGCGAGGAGGCCCCGTCGACATCCGCGTGCCGCAGCGCGGCGATAAGCGGGCATTGATGGAAACGGTGCACAAAAACGCCGCAGAGGCGCTGCACCAGCACAAGCTCAAACGCGTCGGCGACCTCACCGCCCGGTCCCAGGCGCTGCAAGACATCCAGGAAGCCCTCGGCATGGATGAGGCCCCGCTACGCATAGAGTGCACCGACATTTCCCATATACAGGGAACGGACGTCGTGGCGTCTTTGGTGGTGTTCGAGGACGGTCTGCCGAAGAAGAACGACTACCGCCGCTACCGCATCAAGGAAGCTGCCGGCGACGGCCACTCCAACGACGTCGGCTCCATCGCGGAGGTGACGCGCCGCCGCTTCAAGCGCTACAACGAGGACAAACTGGCCAACCCGGACGAGGTGGAGGAAGAACAAACCTTCGACGACGAGGCGGACGAATCAACGGGCGCGAAGCGCTTCGCGTACCCGCCGCAGCTGTTCATCGTCGACGGTGGCAAACCGCAGGTAAACGCCGCCCAAGAAATCTTCGACGAACTCGGCATCGTCGACGTTCAGCTCATCGGTTTGGCAAAGCGCTTGGAGGAGGTTTGGGTGCCCGACGACGACGAGCCGGTGATCCTGCCCCGCAATTCCGAAGGCATGTACCTCCTGCAGCAGGTGCGAGATGAAGCCCACCGGTTCGCTATCACTTACCACCGTCAGCAGCGCTCCAAGCGCATGCGCGCCTCGGCCCTCGACGCAGTCCCGGGGCTCGGCCCCGCCCGACGCACCGATCTGGTGAAGCATTTCGGTTCCGTGAAAAAGATCAAAGAGGCGTCGGTGGAGGAGATCCAGCAGGTCAAGGGTGTGGGTCCGAAGCTCGCGGAGACCATCTACACCCATCTGCACCAGCAGTAGCACCGCGCTAATCGACGGCGCTTCGCCTCCACCTTGTCTAGGATGAACTGCATGCCCACGACATCCTCCGCCCACCCTTTGCCCCAGGAAGATTCGACGTCGCCGATGCGCCCGGTCATCATTACCGGGCTGTCCGGGGGCGGTTTGTCCACGGCGGCGAAGGTGTTCGAGGACAAAGGGTTCTTTGTCTCCCAGAATCTGCCCCCGCAGCTCATTCTGGATTTGGTTGACCTCGCCGCCGCCGACGATTCGCCGGTGGATCGCCTGGCCGTCGTCACCGACGTCCGAGCGTCGCGGTTCAAGGGTTCGCTGCTGGAGACGATCTCCGCCATCCGCGAGCGCGGGCACCAGCCGTTCGTGCTCTTTTTGGAAGCGCGAGACGATGTGCTCATCCGCCGTTTCGACTCCGTGCGCCGAACCCACCCGCTGCAGGGCGGGGGAACGCTGCAATCCGGTATCGAGCACGAGCGGCAGGCGCTGGAAGATCTGCGGGCGTCTTCCGACGTGATCATCGACACGTCCAACTTGTCGGTCCACGATCTGCGGCGCGCGGTGGAGGCGTCCGTTGGCGAGTTGCCGGTGGGCAGGCAGCACGTCACCATCGAGTCCTTCGGGTTCAAGCACGGCTCCCCGCGCGATGCCGACATCGTTCTCGATGTCCGCTTTTTGCCCAACCCGTACTGGGTTGAGGAGCTGCGCGAGTTCCGTGGGGTGGACAAGGCGGTGGCCGATTACGTGCTCAACCAGGAGGGTGCGAAGCAGTACGTGGATAGCTTCGTGGATCTGCTTTCGAGCACGTTGGGCGGGTACCGCCACGAAGGGAAGGATTTCATCACCGTCGGCGTGGGCTGCACAGGAGGTCACCACCGTTCGGTGGCAGTGGCGGAGGCCATTGGTAAACGTCTGCGCCAGCAGGGGCAGGTGGACGTGAACGTCATCCACCGCGACCTTGAGCGCCACTAACCCCAATACGTAGGTCAGAGAAAGAAGGGTCCATTGAGCCATACGTCCTACACGTGCCTTGGGGGAGGTCACGGCCTGTACCAGACGCTCACCGCCGCACGGGTAGCAGGGGCGTCTCCCATCAACGCCGTTGTCACCGTCGCAGACGACGGGGGATCGTCCGGCCGTCTCCGCCGCGAGATGGAGATCGTGCCGCCGGGTGACCTGCGCATGGCGCTGGCCGCGCTGACGTCGGAGGGCGATGGTGGGAGCATGTGGCGCGACACACTGCAACACCGCTTCGGCGGCCACGGCGCTATGGCGGGCCACGCGCTGGGAAATCTGCTTATCACCGGGCTCGCCGAGCGGCTCGGAGATACCCAAGCGGCCTTGGACCAGGTGGCGGCGTGGACCGGTTCCGCCGGACGGGTGATTCCGGTATGCCCGCAGCCCCTGGACATTGAGGCGGACGTCGCCGGGCTGGATGACGACCCGCGGGTGCTGCGCTCAGTCCGCGGCCAGGTGGCAGTTGCCACCACACCCGGCGCGGTGCGGCGGGTGCGCTTGACCCCCGCGCAGCCCGCGGCGAGCGAGGCGGCTGTGCGAGCGATCCTCGACGCCGACGTGGTCACCATCGGCCCCGGATCCTGGTTCTCGTCTGTGATCCCGCACATCTTGGTCCCGGAAATCGCCCAAGCGCTGAACGACACCGACGCGAGGGTTGTGGTGATTTTGAACCTTTCCCCGGAGGCGGGGGAGACCCACGGGTTCACCACCGAGCGCCACATCCACGTCTTCTCCCAGCACGCGCCGCAGCTGAAGGTGGACTACTTCCTGGCCGATGAACACACAGCCACATCTGCCGGTGAGCGCGACAACATCGCCCGTGCCGCGGCGCGTTTGAACGCCCAGGTGGTCTTCGCCCCGCTGCGGGAAGTGGGTGAAGACGGAACGGCCTTGAACCGGCACGACCCTCAGCAACTGGCAGCTGCCCTCCAGGCGCTGCGCCCGGCACGATAGACTGCTGGGCGTTCTACAGCTGCACGAGAGACGAGGGGAGGCGCCGGTGGCGCTAACAGCGAAGGTCAAAGACGAGCTTTTGCGCACGACCGGCGGCGGGCTCGACGTCCGCGCTGCGGAGGCGGCGGCGCTGATCCGGTTCGGCGGGGAGCTGCACGCCACCGAGCGCGGCGTGGCCATCGTTGCTGAGTTTGAGGAGGAGGCCGTTGCCCGCCGTCTCGCCGGGACGCTGACGGACCTGTGCGCGGTGGACGCTTCCGTGGAGCTCCTTTCGCCGTCTTCCGGCAGCCGTGATTCGCGGTACGAGGTGCGGGTGGATGAGGGCGCAGCCGACGTCATTCGCCGGCTCAAACTGGTCACAGCGTCTGGTCACCCGGTGGTCGGCATGCCGAGGCAGGTCATTTCTGGGCCGATGGCGGGAGTGGAGGCGGCTTGGCGCGGAGCCTTCCTCGCGCGCGGCCGCCTGACCGAACCGGGCCGCACTGCCACCCTCGAGGTGGCGTGCCCTGGGCAGGAAGCGGCGTTGGCGCTGGTTGGGCTGGCGCGCCGGATGGGGTTGACGGCGAAGACACGGGAGACCCGCGGGGTTGAGCGGGTAATGCTGCGTGACGGCGAAGCCATCGGGATTTTGCTCAGCCGCATCGGTGCTCCCGCCACACGTATCGAGTGGGACACCAAGCGCGAAAGCCGCGCGGTAAAGGCGAAGTCGAACAGTCGCCTTGCCACGTTCGACGACGCGAATACGCGCCGCTCGGCCCAAGCGGCCGCCGCCGCGGCGGCCCGCGTGGAGCGGGCGATGGAGATTTTGGGCGACGATGTCCCGGAGCACCTCGCAGAGGCTGGCTTTCTGCGCGTCGAGCACCGCCACGCCTCCCTGGAGGAGCTGGGCCGATTGGCAGACCCCCAGATGACCAAGGACGCGGTTGCCGGCCGGATCCGCCGGCTGCTTTCCCTCGCTGACAAACGCGCCGCAGAGCTTGGGGTGGAAGACACCCACGGTTCGCCCACGGCGTAGCCGGTGCGGGGCGGCACCTTTGGCGTCGTCAAGCGTATGCTCCTGCGCGTCTCGGTTAAGCTCAGTACACTCGTACGTGGAACAACATACGCACGACGACGAGGAGTTTTACTGTGACAACCCGCATTGGTATCAACGGTTTCGGCCGCATCGGCCGCGCAGCATTCCGCATCATCGAGGACGAGTACAAGGGCGAGCTTGAGGTTGTGAAGATCAACGACCTCACCGATAACGAAACGCTCGCACACCTGATGAAGTACGACACTGCGTACGGCCAGTTCGACCACGACATCCAGTACGACGACGAGTCGATCACCGTCGACGGCCGCCGCATCGCGGTGTCCGAGGAGAAGGACCCGGCGAACCTCGCATGGGGTGACGTTGACGTGGACATCGTGCTTGAATGCACCGGCGTGTTCCGCAAGGGCCCGGACGCAAAGGCGCACCTCGACGCAGGCGCGAAGAAGGTCATCATCTCCGCCCCCGGCAAGGAGGTGGACGGCACCTACGTGTGGGGTGTCAACCACAACGACTACACCGGCGGCGAGAACGTCATTTCCGCGGCTTCCTGCACTACCAACTCGCTGGCTCCTGTTGCGAAGGTGCTGGACGAGGCATTCGGTATTGAGCGTGGTCTGATGACCACTATTCACGCCTACACCGGCGATCAGCGCCTCCAGGACGCACCGCACAAGGACCTTCGCCGCGCACGTGCCGCCGCGCAGAACATCGTGCCCACCACGACGGGCGCGGCGAAGGCTGTGGCCCTGGTGCTGCCGAACCTCGAAGGCAAGCTCGACGGCTTTGCGATGCGTGTGCCCACCATCACCGGCTCGGCTACAGACCTCACCGTCACCCTGGCCAAGGAAGCAACCATCGAGGACGTCAACGAGGCTGTGAAGAACGCCGCGCAGGACGCGGAGTTCGGCCAGGCGCTGCAGTACACCGAGGACCCGATCGTCTCCTCCGACATCATCGGCAACCCCCACGGAGCCATCTTCGATGCGGGCATGACCCGCGTGATCGACGGCAACATGGTGAAGATCATCTCCTGGTACGACAACGAGTGGTCCTACACCGCCCAGTACATCCGCCTGACCAAGTTCGTGGCGGACAAGCTCTAACGCAAAGTCTGCGGGCCCGCGGCGTTTCCTCCGCGGCGGGCCCGTTTTTCGTACGATCGTGGATGTTTACAACGCGAAGGAGAACCCTATGACCAAGAACTTGCAGCAGCTTCTCGACGAAGGCGTGGACGGCCGCCACGTGTTGGTGCGCTCTGACTTCAACGTCCCCCTGGACGAGAACGGCAACATTACGGACGCGGGGCGTATCGACGCCTCCCTGCCCACGCTCAAAGCCCTGCTGGAAGGCGGCGCGAAGGTCGTCGTGATGGCACACCTGGGCCGCCCGAAGGGTGAGGTGAACCCGAAGTACTCCCTGGCGCCCGTGGCTGAGGCCCTGTCCGAGCGCCTGGGACAGTTCGTGCCCCTGGCGGGCGACGTCTCCGGCGAGGACGCTCACGAGCGCGCCAACGGCCTGACCGAGGGGGAGATTCTCCTGCTCGAAAACGTCCGCTTCGACGCGCGCGAGACCTCGAAGGACGAGGCGGAGCGCGCGGCGTTCGCTGAGGAGCTGGCCGCGCTGGCCGCAGATAACGGCGCGTTCGTCTCGGACGGTTTCGGCGTGGTGCACCGCGCGCAGGCCTCCGTCTACGACGTGGCGAAGAAGCTCCCGGCCTACGCCGGCTATCTCGTGGACAAGGAGGTGGAGACCTTGTCCGCGGTGAAGAACAACCCGGAGGCCCCATACGTGGTCGTGCTTGGCGGCTCCAAGGTCTCCGACAAACTCGGTGTGATTGAGGCGCTTGCGGAGAAGGCCGACAAGATCATCATTGGTGGCGGCATGTGCTACACCTTCATCGCGGCGCAGGGACACAACGTGCAGAAGTCGCTGTTGCAGGAGGACATGGTGGACACCTGCAAGGAGCTCATCGAGCGCTTCGGCGACAAGCTGCTGCTGCCCGTCGACGTTGCCGCCGGTGCTGAGTTTGACAAGGACACCGAGAAGAAGATCGTCGGCCTGGACGAAATTCCGGAGGGCTGGATGGGTCTGGACATCGGCCCGGAAACGGCGAAGAACTATGCCGAGGCCATCGAAGACTCCAAGACCGTGTTCTGGAACGGACCGATGGGCGTATTCGAATTCCCGAACTTTGCTGACGGCACGAAGGCCGTTGCCGAGGCCATGATCGCGGCAACCAAGGACAACGGTTCATTCACTGTGGTCGGCGGCGGGGACTCCGCGGCGTCGGTACGCACGCTGGGCCTCGACGAGAACGGCTTCTCCCACATCTCCACCGGCGGCGGCGCCTCCCTCGAACTCATCGAGGGCAAGGAACTGCCCGGCGTTTCCGTTCTGAACTAGGAGGTTTGCACGATATGGCACGCACGCCACTGATTGCGGGCAACTGGAAGATGAACCACGATCACCTCGAGGCTATCCAGAGTGCCCAGAAACTCGCCTTCGCGTTTCCGAGGGACGGCTACGAGTACGTGGACATCGCGCTGACGGTCCCGTTCACGGACCTGCGCTCCATCCAGACGCTGGTGGAAGGCGACAAGCTCAAGATCACCTACGGCGCCCAAGACGTCTCCGAGCACGACAACGGGGCATACACCGGCGACATCTCGGCCGCGATGCTGGAAAAACTTGGCTGTTCCTGGGTGGTGGTGGGCCACTCGGAGCGCCGCGAGTACCACGGCGAGACCAACGAGCAGGTTGCGGCAAAGGCAGCGAAGGCCATCGCACACGGCATCACCCCAATCGTCTGTGTGGGCGAGCCGCTCGAAGTGCGCGAGGCTGGAAAGCACGTCTCCTACGTCGTCGAGCAGGCGCGTGAGTCCCTCGCTGGAGTGGACTTGTCCAAGGCCGTCATCGCCTATGAGCCGGTGTGGGCGATC
This sequence comes from Corynebacterium wankanglinii, assembly GCA_014490595.1. Taxonomy (GTDB): domain Bacteria; phylum Actinomycetota; class Actinomycetes; order Mycobacteriales; family Mycobacteriaceae; genus Corynebacterium; species Corynebacterium wankanglinii. Next base: position 1,364,109 of record CP061031.1, on the reverse strand, counting down.
GGCACCGGCAAGGTCGCCTCGGCCGAGGATGCGCAGGAGGTCTGCCACGGGATTCGCGAGCTGGTGCGGGAGCTTAGCGACGCCGCCGTGGCCGACCAGATCCGCATCCTTTACGGCGGCTCAGTCAAGGCCGACACCGTCGCTGAGATTATCGGCCAGCCCGACGTGGACGGTGGTCTGGTCGGCGGGGCATCACTCGACGGCCAGGACTTTGCCAAACTCGCCGCGGCGGCTGCGAACTCGGTGAGGTAGCCCGGCGCTGCAACAGATCAATCTTGCAATGGTGTAAGCTTCTTTGAAGTTTGCACCATTGCCCATTTTGAAAGGTGTCGCACGCATGGCTTTAGCCCTCGAGATCGTGTTGGTGATCTCCGCGATCCTGATGACCGTGTTCGTCCTGCTCCACAAGGGCAAGGGCGGTGGCCTGTCCAGCCTCTTCGGCGGCGGCGTCCAGGCCAACCTGTCCGGTTCGACAACGGTGGAGAAGAACCTCGACCGCATCACCGTGCTGATGGCCCTGATTTGGATCCTGTGCATCGTGGGCCTGAACTTGATCCAAACCTACGCGGTCTAAGCTACCGCACCCGCTTAGAACGGTCCTGCTGCGTCCTCCGTGACGAACAGGATCGTTTCTTTTTGCCCAACTGCACCAGCGACGGGCCAGTCCTCCGCTGCTGCGACCCCGTCGGAGGCGTGGCTGGCGGCCTCAGCCTTCTCAGCGCCGGATACGAGCAACCACACCCGGTCCGCGGACTGCACAGCCGGCAGGGTGAGGGTGGCGCGCTGGGCGGGTGGCTTCGGGGAGTCCGTCACGGCAACCACCATCTCTTCGCGCTCACGCACGGCGGCGGTGTGGGGGAACAGGGAGTTGATGTGGCCCTCGCCGCCCATGCCGAGGAGATGGATGTCGAAGCCGCCGTCTGCCACCAGCTGGCGGTAGCGCTCCACCGCGGCGTCCATGGGGCCCCCGTTGAGGCCGTAGCCGTGGATGTTGTCCTCGGGAATCGGCACCTTGGATAGCAGGACCGCTCGAGCCTGGCCCTCGTTGGAGTCTGGGTGATCCACCGGCACGTTGCGCTCGTCGCCGAAGAACACCTCGATCCGGGTCCAGTCCAGGGGTGCCGCAGCGAGCCGCTCCAACAGCGCGATGCCGGCGGTGCCGCCGGTGAGCACCACCCTGGCGGTGCGCCCCTCGGCGTGGATTTCGGATAATACGGAGACGAACCGTGAGGTGGCATCGTCGAGAAGCTCTGCAAGATTCCTATAGCTCAACGTCTACTCCTGATAGTCCGCGCAGGGCGCGCTCGTAGGTGGCGTCGGGGCCGAGGTGGCGCAAGTCCTCGGCGAGGCTCTCCGCGTCGGAACGCTCGACCATGGCGACGAGAGAGTCGGCGTGGCCAGGGACCGAGATACGCACGGTGTGGCTGTCCTGAACCGCGACGACGACATCGCCGTCTTCGCAGTGCAGCACGAGGCGGGCGATGGGGAAGTCCCCGGTAACGTGGGCGGAGCAGCGGGTCACCTGTACGCCAAGGCTCGACGCGAGCCAGCCAGCAGCGAGATCCACGCTTGGGTCCCCGGCTGCACCCGCGATCTCGGCGCTCTCGACACGCTTGCCGGGATGCCGGTCGAGCGCGGAGGCGACGATGCCGCGCCACGGGGTGATGCGCGACCACATCATGTCCGAATCGCCGTGCTCGTAGCCAGCCGTGAGATCTTCCAAGGTCATTCCGCTGCCGCCTCGACGGAGGTTTGTTATCCGGCGTTGCGCGATCCGGCCCAGCTGGGTGCCGGCGGGGTGTCCCGGAGCTTTTTGCGGCCAGCACGCCACAACCGGGGTGTCAGGCAGAAGCAGCGGCGTTACCACAGCCCCGAGGTGGCTTGTCAGCTCCCCGTACAGGCGCATCACCACGACCTCCGAAGCGCCCGCGTCGGTGGCCACCAGCACTTGCGCGTCAAGTCGGGTTGCCGCCTCCGGGGCGCCCGATATGAGCACGAGGACTCGAGCCGGGTGCTCGAAGGAGGCGTCGCGCAGGGTTGCGAGGGTGTCGTCGATGGTGTCCGCCCCGGAATCGTCGATAGCGACGAGGAGGGTGAGCACACGGCCGGTGGTGAGCGAGTGGCTCTCCCTCGCGGCCGCCAGTTCCGCGGCGATGGCCTTCGTCGAAGTGTCGGGAAGTTCAATGATCATGCTGTGCGGTCCTCCTTACGGGCGGCGCCACGCGCGGCCGTCCTTGGCCAGCATGCGCTCTGCGGATGCTGGGCCCCAGGTGCCGGCGGCGTAGTCATCGGGCCGGCCCTGCTCGGCCCAGTAATCGAGCACCGGGTCCAAGATTTCCCAGCTGCGCTCGACCTCGGAGTTCGTGGGAAAGAGGCTCGATTCGTCCAACAGTGCATCAAGGATGAGGCGCTCGTAGGCTTCCGGGGATTGTTCGGTGAATGCTTCGGAGTAGGAAAAATCCATGTTGACGTCGCGCAGCTCCATGCCCGGCCCGGGCACCTTGGAACCGAAGCGCATAAGCACGCCCTCGTCGGGTTGGACGCGGATGACCACGGCGTTGTTCGTCAACAGGTCCGTTTGGCCCTTCGAGAACGGCTGGTACGGCGGGCGCTTGAACACGAGCGCGATTTCGGTGACGCGCCTGCCCAGCCGTTTACCGGTGCGCAGGTAAAACGGTACGCCAGCCCAACGGCGGGATTCGATCTGCAGGGTGCAGGCGGCGAACGTTTCAGTGGTCGAATCCGGGTCAAAACCTTCCTCTTCGCGAAGGCCCACTACCTGCTTCGACCCTTGCCAGCCGGCGGTGTACTGCCCACGTGCGGTGGTCTTACCAAACGGGCCAACTGCGGAGGTGGCGCGCAACACCTTGAGCTTTTCGGCCCGCAGCTGGGCAGGCGAGAAGGAGGTCGGCTCCTCCATGGCCACTAGCGCGAGCAACTGGATCAGGTGGTTTTGAATCACGTCGCGGGCGGCGCCGATGCCGTCGTAGTAACTCGCGCGACCGCCGAGCCCGATGTCCTCCGCCATCGTGATCTGCACATGGTCGATGTAGTGGGAGTTCCACACCGGCTCGAACATCTGGTTGGAAAAGCGCAGCGCGAGGATGTTCTGCACAGTTTCTTTGCCCAGGTAGTGGTCGATGCGGAACACGGAGCGCTCGTCAAAGACCGCACCGACAACGTCGTTGAGCTCTTTGGCGGATACAAGGTCGTGGCCAAACGGCTTCTCGATGATCACGCGTCGCCACTGGCCTTCGCCCGCCTGCGCCATGCCGGAGCGGTCAAGTTGGTGAACCACCTCGGAGAAGAACTCCGGCGGCACAGAAAGATAGTAGGCCCAGTTGCCGGCCGTGCCGCGGTGCTCGTCGCTGCGGTTGCACGCGGCGGCTAAGTTGTCGAACGCCGCGTCATCGTCGAAGTTTCCTTGGACGAACTCCAAGCCTTCGGCGAGGCGGCGCCAGACGTTGTCGTGGAACTCGGTGCGCGCGCCACTGAGGACGGCATCGCGGACGTACTGTTCAAAATCCGCTTTGCTCCACTCGCGCCGACCGTAGCCGATAAGCGTGAACCCGCCTGGCAGCAATCCTCGGTTGGCGAGGTCGTAGATGGCGGGGAGCAGCTTTTTCCGTGCAAGGTCGCCGGTTACCCCGAAAATCACCATGCCCGAAGGCCCGGCGATCTGGGGGAGGCGCTTGTCTGCGGGGGAGCGCAGGGGATTCGACCACTGCGGGTGCGGTTCAGTCACGTCAGGCGAGCTTAGCAGTCATGGAATCGAGCAACTCTTGCCACGCGTCCACGAATTTCTCCACGCCCTCGCGTTCTAGTGCAGCAACTACGTCATCGAGGTCGATGCCCACTTCCCGCAGCGATGCAAACACCTCGCGTGATACGGCCTCGGTACCGGTGAGGGTGTCGCCGTGCACGCCGCCGTCGCGAAGCACCGCGTCCAGGGTCTTCTCTGGCATGGTGTTGACGGTGTTGGGGCCGGCGAGCTCGGTGACGTACATCGTCTCCGGGTACGCGGGGTTCTTCACGCCCGTCGACGCCCACAGGGGGCGCTGCGCGTTCGCGTCTGCCGGAAGCTTGTCGACGGCAGCTTCGCCGAATTCCGACGCAAACAGCGCGTACGCCAACCGCGCGTTCGCGATGCCCGCTTTGCCGCGCAGAGCGAGTGCCTCGTCCGTGCCGATGGTTTCGAGCCGCTTGTCCACCTCGGTGTCCATGCGGGAGACGAAGAAGGACGCCACGGAGTGGATCGTGCTCACATCGCGTCCGTTGGCGGCGGCCTGCCGGATGCCCTCTTTGTACGCGCCGATGACCTGCCTGTAGCGCTCCACAGAGAAGATCAGGGTGACGTTGACGGAAATGCCCTCGGCGAGCGCTGCGGTGACAGCGGGAAGGGACTCGTCCGTCGCCGGAATCTTGATCATCAAGTTTTCGCGGTCCACCAGCTGCCACAGCTCGCGGGCCTGCGCAATGGTCTTGGCCTCGTCGGCCGCGTAGCGCGGGTCGACCTCGATGGACACCCGCCCATCCTTGCCGCCGGTGGCCTCGTAGACGTCGCGGAAAAGGTCGCACGCATCTTGGACGTCCTTGACGCTCATCGCATATACGGCGGCGTCGGCGGTGGTGCCTGCCTGCTTCAGCTCTGCAAGTTGCTCGTCGTAGTGGGCGCCGGAACCCATCGCCGCTGCGAAGATGGCGGGGTTGGTAGTTACGCCCACAATGGACTTCGCCTGCTTCACCTCGTCGAGGTTGCCGGTCGCGATGCGCTCGCGGGACAGGTCGTCGAGCCAGGTGGATGTGCCTACCTGGTAGAGGTCGTCGATTGCAGTCATGCAGTCTCTGCCTTTCCTGAATTCGCCGTGTTGGGCGAGTGGTTTAGCGCCCGTCTCCGCGGGTCGGTTCGGCCTCAGTATCGCCTACGCGCACGCTCGTTGCCACGCTGCGCTGTTCCCGAACGCATTCCAGGGTCTCGCGCGCGGTGCGCACAACGTTTTCGGTGGTGAAGCCGAAGCGCTCGAACAGTTCCGCGCCCGGGGCGGAGGCGCCGAAGTGCTCCAGGGACACAGCGCGGCCGTACTCACCGAGGAAGCGGAACCAAGGCATCGAGGCCGCGGCCTCCACGGAGACGCGGGCCTTGACGTCGCGCGGCAGCACGGAGTCGATGTAGGCGTCGTCCTGTTCCATGAACCAGTCCATGGACGGCACGGACACCACACGGGTGGCGGTGCCGTCCGCCTCGAGCAACTTGGCGGCTTCGACGGCGTACTGCACCTCCGAGCCGGAGGCCATGAGGATCACGTCCGGGGTGTTTGCGGATTCCTCGACGAGAACGTAGGCTCCGCGCGCCACGCCGCCCAACGCCTTCTCCTTGGTGCCCTCGAGCACCGGCAGGTTCTGCCGCGACAGCGCCAGGGCCTTCGGCTGTTCCTTCGCCTCGAGTGCGGCGATCCAGGCTGCGGAGGTCTCGTTCGCGTCAGCCGGGCGGATCACGGCGACATCCGGGATGGCGCGCAGTGCGGCCAGGGTTTCCACCGGCTGGTGGGTGGGGCCGTCCTCGCCGAGGCCGATGGAGTCGTGGGTGAACACGTAGTAGCCGTCGATGCCGGACAGGGCCGCGACGCGGATGGCGGGGTAGAGGTACTCGGAGAAGATGAGGAAGGTGCCACCGTAGACGCGGGTGCCGCCGTGCAGGGCTATGCCGTTCATCACTGCGCCCATGGCGTGCTCGCGGATGCCGAAGTGGAGGTTGCGCCCGTACGGGTCCGCGGAGAACATCTCGGTGGAAATGGCCTGCGGGCCGAAAGACTTCTCGCCCTTGATCAGGGTGTTGTTGGAGCCGGCGAGGTCGGCGGAGCCGCCCCACAGCTCCGGCAGCGCAGCCGCTGCGGCCTGGATCGCCGCCTCGGAGGCCTTGCGGGTAGCCAGGCCCTTCGTGTCGGGCTCCCAGGTAGGGAAGTCCTTCTTCCAGTCGGCCGGCAGCTCGCGGGCCGTCAATCGGTCCAACAGCGCCTTGCGCTCGGGGTTCGCGGCCGCCCACGCGTCGAACTTCTCGTCCCACGCCGCGCGCTTGGCGGCAGCGCGCTCGCGCAGGGAGCGGGTGTGGGCGATGACCTCGTCTTCCTCGGGGAACATAACGGCGGGGTCGAAGCCAAGCCCCTCCTTGACCGCGGCCACCTCGTCTGCGCCCAGCGCCGCGCCGTGGACCGCGCCGGTGTTCATGAGGTTCGGTGCCGGGTAGCCGATGACGGTCTTGACGCGGATGATCGTCGGCTTTGCGGTCTCGGCCTTCGCCTCGGCCACTGCTGCCTCAATGGCGGCGACATCTTCGCCGGATTCCACGGTGAGGGTCTGCCACCCGTAGGCGTCGTAACGCTTGAGCACATCCTCGGTGAACGCGATCTGGGTGTCGTCCTCGATGGAGATGCGGTTGTCGTCCCAGAACAGAATGAGGTTGCCCAGCTGCTGGGTCCCAGCAAGCGACGACGCCTCGGAGGTCACGCCCTCCTGCAAGCAGCCGTCTCCGGCGACGACGTAGATGTAGTGGTCGAAGGGGGACTCGCCGGCGGGGGCATCGGGGTCGAACAGGCCGCGCTCCCGGCGAGCCGCCATCGCCATGCCCACCGCCGAGGCGAGGCCCTGGCCGAGCGGACCGGTGGTGATCTCAATGTGGTCGGTGTGGTTGTACTCCGGGTGGCCCGGGGTCTTCGAGCCCCAGGTGCGCAGGTCCTTCAAGTCCTGCAGTTCAAGCCCGAAGCCGCCGAGGTAGAGCTGCACGTACTGCGTGAGCGAGGAGTGTCCGTTGGACAGGACGAAGCGGTCGCGGCCCACCCAGTCCTTATCGGCCGGGTCCACGTCCATCACGCGCTGGAACAGGGTGTAAGCCAGGGGCGCCAGGCTCATGGCGGTGCCGGGGTGGCCGGAGCCGCAGTGCTCCACCGCATCGGCCGCGAGTACCCGGGCGGTATCCACAGCGCGGGTGTCGGTGTCGGTCCAATCCTCGGGGTAGTTGCGCACGGTCATAGCCTGCAGTTCGGGGGGCAGCGTCATGTCGTCCTCGCTTTCTTTAAGGTCGCACAAAAGCATATCGCTTATCGACGCCTCCGGGAGATCGCCCTGACTCGATTCGTTCCCGCGTGGTAGAAGGCGCTACCATCGTCCGAAGGTATGATTGCCCGCGCATATGGCCGCACATAAAAGGAGAGAGTTGTTGGAGACCATCAAGGCGTATTTCGCATTGACGAAGCCGAGGGTCATTGAACTTCTCTTGGTGGCCGCGATACCCGCTATGTTGCAGGCTCACCGCGGCGAGGTGCACCTCTGGCTCGTGCTGGGCACGCTGCTCGGCGGCTGGATGGGCGCCGCGGCGGCGAACACGTTCAACATGGTCGCTGACTACGACATCGACCAGAAGATGGGGCGCACCCGAGCGCGGCCGCTGGTCCGCCACACCGTGACCAAACAGAAGGCGGCGGTGTTTGCCTGGGTCATGCTCGTGCTGTCGGTGCTGTGGCTAGGCGTGCTGTGCAATTCGTGGCTTGCCGCGTTGTTCATCTTGCTGACCAACTTCTTCTACATCTTCATCTACACAAAGTGGCTGAAGCGCCGCACCTGGCAAAACGTGATCTGGGGGGGGCAGCCGGCTGCATGCCGGTGCTGGTCGGCTGGGCCGTGATCCGTGACAACGTCACCGACGGCTCCGCCGACAACTGGTGGCAGGCCGTGGTGATGTTCATGATCATCTTCTTCTGGACCCCGCCGCATACCTGGGCTCTGGCCATGAAATACAAGGATGACTACGCGCGTGCCAACGTGCCGATGCTGCCGGTAGTCGCATCGGCGGAAGAAACCAGCCGGCAGATCGTGATCTACTCCTGGCTCACCGTCGTAGTGTCGCTGTTGCTCGTGCCCGCGGCCTCCTGGATCTACCTGGTGGTTGCGGTACTGTCTGGCGCAGCGTTTTTGGTCATGGCGACCAAGCTGCACCAGGGAATCGCCCGCGGGGAGAACGTCAAACCGTTGAAGCTGTTCATCCTCTCAAACAACTACCTGGCGGCACTGTTTCTCGGTCTCTCCTTCGACGCGGTGCTGGGGTGGCAAACCATAGGCGAGATGCTGTTTTAAACCTTCAGCACCACCGAGCCGGTTGTCCTGCGCGCCTGCAGGTCCTCGTGGGCCTGGCGGGCGTTTTTCAACTCGTAGGGCGGGTGCACGCGGATCTTCACCGTGCCGTCCTCCACGGCGCGTGCAACGGCCTGGGCGCGCATGAGGAACTCGTCGTCGGTGGCGACGTAATGCTTCAGGGAAGGTCGGGTGAGGAAGAGCGCCCCGTGGGCGTTGAGTTCTTGGATCTTGAACGGCTCGACATCGCCCGAGGCGGAGCCGAACGAGCACACCAGGCCACGGGGGCGGGTGACGTTCAGGCACATCTCGAAGGTGTCTTGGCCCACACCGTCGTAGACCACGTCCACGCCGCCGCCGTTGGCCTCCTTGATCCGGTCGGCGAGGTCGTCGCCGTAGCGGAACACCTTTGTCGCGCCCGCCTCGTAAGCGAGCTGTTCCTTTTCGTCGGTAGAGACCACCGAGTACACGGTCGCCTCCTCGGCGGCGGCCATCTGGGTGAGAATGAGCCCCACGCCGCCGGCGCCGGCGGTGACTACCATCGTGTCGCCGGGTTGCGTCTCGCGCACACCGTGGAGCAAGTAGTGCGAGGTCATGCCCTGAAGCAACATGGAGGCCGCCACCTCGGGTGCCACACCCTCCGGTACTGCGACGAGGCGGTTGCGGTCCACCGCGACCTGTTCAGCGTAGGAACCGGGCGCTTCGTGCCAGGCCACCAGGGTGCCGGGCGCGATCTCGCCCAGTGGATCGCTCACCACGCGGCCGCACCCCTCGGTGCCCGGGATGTACGGGGGATCTGAGGGGTAGGTGCCGGAGCGGAAGTAGGTGTCGATGTAGTTGATGCCGGCGTAGCTGACGTCGACAAGCAGCTGCCCTTCAGATGGCGTTGGCGGCTCGACGTCCTTGTACTCGAGGACTTCCGGGCCACCGTGGGATGTGACAACGATTGCTTTCATGTCACACGAGCGTAGGCAACCTGCGCTTCCCGTGCGCGAAAAGAAACGCGCTGAACGCAACTACAGTCGACGACATCGCGATGTGGGCCGGGATTGTCCAGCGCGGAACGCCCATACGGAACTGAATCACGCCGATAGCCCACTGCACCAAAATAAGGGCGATGAGCACGTAGGAGGTGCGTTTCGCATCCTCGGGGGCGCCGGAGTTGCGCAGCAGAACCGTGGTGATGATGGTGGCGATGAGGTAGACGTACATGCACGCCGCGTGCACGTACGCGAGCACCCGAGTGTCTAGCTCCAAACGTCCTTCCATGCCAGCGACCGCGTCGCCGGAGTGCGGGCCGGAGCCGGTGACCATAGTGCCGGTGACGAGCACGATGCACAGCGCCGCGGCGGCGATCAGCGTCCACGTCTGCGCGGAACTGGGGTAGCGGCGGGTGGGGGCTTCGTTGTCGGGCTCGGCGATGCGCATGTAAAGCATCGCGGCGACGAACACGAGCACCATCGACGGCAGGAAGTGCACCGCCACGGACCACCAGCGCAGGTCCAGCCGCACGGAGATGCCGCCGATGACGGCCTGCACGACCACACCGATCAGGGAGATCCAGGCCAGCGTCTTGATGTCCTTGCGGCGCCCGGCGCGGACCACGGCAAAGAGCACGAGCGCGGCGGCCGCGCGACCACGAAGGCGAGAAGGCGGTTGCCGAACTCGATGGCCTGGTGAATCCACGGCGCGGCTCCCGCAACCGGCACGAGCGAGCCCTCGTGGCAGAGCGGCCATGTGTCGCAGCCGAGGCCTGAGCCGGTCACGCGCACCAACGAGCCGGTGACGGTAATACCGCCCTGGCACAGCAACAGCACCAGTGCGAGGGTGCGCTGCAGTTTCAGAGACGGGTCACGCCACGCCTCCCTCCAGGACTGTGAGCGGGTCTCAGCTGTGGTTGCGGTCACGGTTTCTCCAACTTTCGGACGATGTTGATCGGGCTGAGTGTAACGCGCCTAGCCGTCAAAGCGGAACAGGCGCACGGCCGCGGTCATCGCGGCCACCCCCCACGCGGCGAGTGCGGCCCAGGCAAGCCAGTTCACAGACAGCTCCAAGGCGTGCACCAGCGCGCCGGCGAGCGCCACCGTCGGCACTGCGTTCCACCAACCAGCATGAGCAATGTCGCCGGCGTATCCCACCCAACCGAGGATGCCCATGAGCACCAACCAAATCAGATTCGCCAGCGCGAGCACCATCTCCGAGCTCAGGGTGCCGCCCATGAGCAAACCCATTGCGGTGAACGTCGCCACCCCGAACAGCAGGGTGACCAAACCGAACAGTGCACCGGCGACGGAGACGCGCCACCCTAGGGCGAAGGCGATAGCGCCCAACACCACGATCTGCACCAGTACGGTGGCGAGGACCCCCAGAATCTTGCCGGCGATAATTGTCCATGCCGGCACTCCCGAGGCGCCGGTACGTTTCAAAGCGCCGTAACGCCGGTCGAAAGCCACGGCGATCGCCTGGCCGGTAAAGCCCGCGCCGGTGGCGGCGACGGCGAACACCATGGGCACGAGGACGTCGAAGTTCGTGTTGTCACCCAGGATTGGGGCAAAGTGCGCTGCGAGCAAGATCGCGGCCGGGATGATCACGTTGACCAAGAGCTGTTCGCCGTGGCGCAGCATCAACTTCGCCTCGATCCTGCCTTGGGCTGCCACCATCGACGCAAACGATGCCCGCTGCGGTGCCGGGGCGAACACCCCTGGTGTGAGCTTGGCGGTCTCCATCAGCTTCTCAGCTCCCTTCCGGTCAGTTCCAAAAACACGTCCTCGAGGTTTCGGTGGGACACGCTCAGCTCGCGGATGAGCACCTGTTGCCTCGCGGCCTCGCGAGCCAGCGTCTCCACGACATCCGGCGAGCCGGTCCCCTTGATCCGGTAATCCCGAGGCCGGACCTCTTCAACGCTGAGGTTGGCGGGCGCTAGCTCGTCGTTAAGCGGGCGGATATCCAGCGCCTCCGCGGTCTGCACCGACAACACCGGGAATTCTTCGTGGCTGGTGAGCTCGGCGGGGGACCCCTGGGCGACCACCCTGCCGTGGTCGATGATCACCACATCGTCGGCGAGGGCCTCCGCTTCATCCATCAGGTGGGTGGTGAGCAGGACAGTCACGCCGTCTCGCTTCATAGCCGAAATGACGTCCCACACCGCGATACGCGATTGAGCGTCCAGGCCCGCTGTCGGCTCGTCCAAGAAGATCAACTCGGGCCTGCCGATCATAGCGAGCGCGAGCGACAGGCGCTGTTGCTGGCCGCCGGAGAGCCTGCGGTAGCTGGTGTTGGCGACACCTTGTAGCCCGAGCAATTCCATGAGCCACTGTGGGTCGTGCGGGTGGGCGTTGTAGCCGGCCGCCAAGCGCAGCATTTCCTGCACAGACACGCTGGCGTAAGCGCCGCCTCCCTGCAGCATGATTCCGATGCGGTCGCGGACCTTCTGCGGGTGTGCGACGGGGTCGATTCCGAGGACTCGGATCGAACCCGACGTGGGCGAAGTGAAGCCCTCGCACATCTCAATAGTGGTGGTTTTACCGGCGCCGTTGGGGCCAAGCAGCGCTAGCAGCTGGCCGCGTCGTGCTGAGAAGGTGAGCCCGTCAACCGCCTTTTTCTCGCCGAAACGCTTGACTACGTTGTCGACGACCAGCGCGTGATCACTCATGAGAGATGAGTGTAGACCTCCGCCGAGCCGCCGCCCGCAGCGCGACAACTCCAACACAGGTGAGTAACGCAAACCCGGTGATTGCGGTGCCGTAGATCGTGGCCACTGCTGCAGCTTGGAGACGTAGGCCGCGGGGCAGGACGAGAATGCTCACCAGCGCGGAATATCCTGCGACGGACGCGCGGAACGCGAACCTGTTCGCCCAGGCAGCCAGCGGCAGGACTGCCCAAAGCGGATACCAGGGGTGAACGACGGGGAAGAGGATAACCAAGACGATAGTAGACACCCCCAGCCCTCCGACCGGATGGATTGTGCCGCGGTACGTGGCCCAGAGCATGCGGGCCGCAAAGGCGGCCGCTACTGCGAGGCCAACCCACCGGGTAACGCTCAACATGGCGTCGGTGTGGTCGCCGAGCCCCAATTGCATGCCCAAAAACCCGCCAGCGACTCCGATGTCCGTAGTAAGGGACAGCCAGCTTCGGATCTGTGCGGCACCACCCTGGCCCGTGACCCACCCAAGCCCGATACCCGATGCGAGAGAGATGGCGAGGGCCGTGGCCGCCAACACCGCGGATTGGAGTACGGCCGCGGTGAGAATGGCCCGGAGGCCGCTCGCCGCCGCGGGGCGGCGGAAGCGCAGGTGGCGGGCGAGAGCCATGCCGGTGAACCCGAGGGCCAAAAACCCGATCACTTTGACCATGCCTGCGCAGCTGATCACCGCGGAGGACGCGGCGAAAAGCCCCCAGCCTGACGGCTGCTCTGCCTCGAGCCGGTCGATGCCGCGCAAGCCCATCTCAAGTCCCACCAGAAGCAGCCCCATCATGATCGCCTCGTTGTGGATGCCGCCGACCATGTGCAGCACTGTCAAGGGGTTGAGGATTCCGAGCCACAAGGCCGCAGGGCCCGCCACCCCGCACCGCTTCGCCAGCGCGAGCACGCCCCACGCCGCCGCAAGGATTCCGGCAACCGACACAACTCGGTGGGCGATCACACCCCAGAAGATCGAGTCACCCGTCAGAGCGGAGATGGCCGCTGCCGTTCCGAGCGCCACAGGCCCGTAGGGGCTGGGGGAGTGCGCCCAGATAAACGGCACCGAGCGGGCAAGGTGGTGCTCGACTCCCAGGATCTCCACAGGACCCGACGCGTACGGGTCGAGGCCTTGGCGGACAATGGTGCCGTTGGCCAGGTACGAATAGATATCTTGCGTAAACAGTGGAGCCGTGGCGATGAGGGGGAGCACCCAGGCAATGAACGTTCGCATCAGTTCCGGGTTGGTCACCCGTGCGCCGCGTGCGGCGCCAGGTGAGGCCCCGACAAACGGGGCCATGGCCAGCCAGGCCGCCACCAAGACACCCACGCCCACAAGAACTAAGGCGTTGGAGGCGAGCATCATGCGGCCCATGGCGGCACCGAAGGGGAAATCCAACCATGGGTTTTCGACCACAGGCACTGCTCCGCCACCGATACCAGCGAAACCAATGAGGCAGGCGCCTACCGCGCCGAGCCAGCGAAGCACCGTGAAGCGGCCGCGTTCGCGGGTGCGAACCGCAACGCTCGACGGGGCGGCCGGTGCCGCGGCGCTAGCTGGATCGTGCAGCAGGGTCGAGCGCGACCCTGGTCGTCCCATCCTGGGCAGCTCGCTGGCGACGTTCGCGCGGCGTGCGACGCGGGTTCGCGGCTCGTTGCTGCCGCGGTGCGGCCGGTTAGGCATGGTCACGGCCAACCAGTTTAAGGCCCATCCCGATGCGATTGTGGGACACGGGTGCCGGACCCACTGCGGCAGGAATATTTAGAACACACTAGTGTTGTGAAAAGGCAGCGACCAAGACCACATCGAGCGAAAGGTGGTGCCACCGTGGAATCCCACACATCCGCTTTTGCGGGCGCGTCCCGCGCTGGCCGTGACACGCGTTCGCAGGTGATGTCGGTCCTGCTCAAGCGGGGCCCGGTAGCGGCCAGCGACATAGCGGACGAGCTCGATCTTTCAGCGGCTGGCGTGCGCCGGCATGTGGACAAGCTCGTCGAGGAGGGACTGGCGGAACCATGCGCCGCCCGCGCCGTCACGGGCGAGGAGCAAGGGCGCGGCCGGCCAGCGAAGCACTTTCAACTCACCGCTGCCGGACGCGAGCGTTTCGGTTCCCACTACGACGGTCTCGCGCTCGACGCCGTGGAGCTGATCCAGAAGATGGGGGGCGAAGACGCGGTTCGCGAGTTCGCCCGGGCCCGCGTGGAAAAGATCCTCGGCGGCGTGGAGCCGGCAGACGATGCGGAGGAAACCGCCCGTCGCGTCGCCGCTGCCCTCGAGGAGCACGGCTACGCGCCGAGCGTGCACCGCACCGACGCAGGCATCCAAATCTGCCAGCACCACTGCCCGGTGTCCGCCGTCGCCGCAGCTCACCCTGAGTTCTGCGAGGCAGAACGGGAGGCGGTGGCGCGGATCGTCGATACGCATGTGCAGCCACTCGCCCTCATCTCGGACGGCCACGGAATCTGCACGACAAACATCCCCCTGGCTGCGCGGCGGAGTTCCACGCCCGCGGCGGGAACAGCAACGAAAGGAGCGGCTGACAATGACTGAAGTGAAGCCCACACCAGGCCTTGAGAAGCCGATGAACGACGACGAAATTATCGAGTCGATCGGTGCCTACAACTACGGTTGGCACGATTCCGACGTCGCCGGCGCCTCAGCGCGCCGCGGCCTTAACGAGGAGGTCGTCCGCGACATCTCCGCAAAGAAGGGCGAGCCGGAATGGATGCTCAACCAGCGCCTGAAGGCCCTGGAGATCTTCGACAAGAAGCCGATGCCCACCTGGGGCGCGGATTTGTCCGACATCGACTTCGACAACATCAAGTACTACGTCCGCTCCACCGAGCAGCAGGCCGCCAGCTGGGACGACCTGCCGGAGGACATCAAAAACACCTACGACAAGCTGGGCATTCCCGAAGCCGAGAAACAGCGCCTCGTGGCCGGTGTGGCCGCCCAGTACGAGTCCGAGGTGGTCTACCACCAGATCCGCGAGGACCTGGAGGAAAAGGGCGTCATCTTCGTTGACACCGACACCGCCCTGCGCGAGCACGAAGACCTGTTCAAGGAGTACTTCGGTTCCGTCATCCCGGCCGGCGATAACAAGTTCTCGGCCCTAAACACCTCCGTGTGGTCCGGCGGCTCCTTTATCTACGTTCCGCCGGGGGTCCACGTGGACATCCCGCTGCAGGCGTACTTCCGCATTAACACGGAGAACATGGGCCAGTTCGAGCGGACCCTCATCATCGTCGACGAGGACGCGTACGTTCACTACGTCGAGGGCTGCACCGCGCCGATTTACAAGTCGGACTCGCTGCACTCCGCCGTGGTGGAGATCATCGTGAAGAAGGGCGGCCGCTGCCGCTACACCACCATCCAGAACTGGTCGAACAACGTCTAACCTGGTCACCAAGCGTGCGAAGGCGGAAGAGGGCGCGACCATGGAGTGGGTCGACGGCAACATCGGCTCCAAGGTGACCATGAAGTACCCGGCCGTGTGGATGACCGGCCCGCACGCGCGCGGCGAGGTGCTGTCCGTGGCGTTCGCCGGCGAGGGCCAGTTCCAGGACACCGGCGCGAAGATGACGCACATGGCGCCGCACACTTCCTCGTCCATTGTGTCCAAATCTGTGGCCCGCGGCGGCGGCCGCGCCGCGTACCGCGGCCTGGTGCAGGTCAACGCCAACGCCCACAACTCGGTGTCCAACGTGGAGTGCGACGCGCTGCTGGTAGACGACATCTCGCGCTCGGACACCTACCCGTACAACGACATCCGTAACGACCGTGTCACCCTCGGCCACGAGGCGAAAGTGTCCAAGGTCTCTGAGGACCAGCTGTTCTACCTCATGTCCCGCGGCATCGCGGAGGAGGACGCCATGGCGATGATTGTGCGCGGCTTCGTCGAGCCGATCGCCAAGGAGCTGCCCATGGAGTACGCCCTCGAGCTGAACCGCCTCATCGAGCTGCAAATGGAAGGATCGGTGGGCTAAATGTCCGACCAGCAAACCGTTGCAAACGTGGTGCGCAACGCCACGACGCACAACAACAAGGGCGACCTGTTTTCCTCCTTCAACGTGGAGGACTTTGAAGTTCCGGGAGGCCGCGACGAGGTGTGGCGCTTCATCTCCCTGCGCCGACTGCGTGGCCTGCACAACGGCCAGTTTGCCCCGCAGGCACCCGCGCAGATTGCGGTTGAGGGCCCGTCCGAGGTCAACGTTGAGCAGGTTCCGCTTGACGACGACCGCGTGACCGCCGCCGGCGCCCCGGTCGACCGCATCGCCGCTCAGGCGTGGACCTCCTCCGACAACGCCACCCTGATCTCGGTGCCGGCCAACGCCGAGCTGGCTGAGCCGATCACCGTGACCGTCACGGGCGCGGGCACGGACGTGACTACCTTCGGCACCGTCGTGGTGGAGACCGGCGCGAACTCCTCGGCCACGGTTGTGGTGCGCTACGCCGGTTCCGGCACGCACGCCGACAACGTCAACTGGGTCGTCGGTGAAGGCTCCCGCGTCGACGCGGTGGTGGATGCTGATTGGGAGCTCGACGCTGTGCACGTCGGCCAACAGTCGATCGTCGTCAAGCGCGATGCAACCCTGCGCCACCACGTGGCCACCTTCGGCGGCGAGGTCGTGCGCATCACCCCGCGCCTCGCCTTCGAAGCGCCCGGCGGCGACGCCGAGCTGACCGGCGTGTACTTCGCCGACGCAGGCCAATACATTGAAAACCGCCTGCTGGTGGACCACGCGGTGCCAAACTGCCGCTCCAACGTGCTGTACAAGGGCGCGCTGCAGGGCGAGAAGGCCTCCACGCTGCCCGAGGCGCGCACCTGCTGGGTCGGCGACGTGCTCATCCGCTCGGACGCCAAGGGCACCGACACCTACGAGACCAACCGCAACCTGGTGCTCACCGACGGCGCGCGCGCCGACGCTATTCCGAACCTGGAGATCGAGACCGGAGAGATCGCCGGCGCGGGCCACGCTGCAACCGTCGGCCGCTTCGACGACGACCAGCTGTTTTACCTGCGCTCCCGCGGCATCCGCGAGGAGGACGCCACCCGCCTGATCATTCGCGGCTTCTTCAACGAGGTCCTCAACCAGATTCCAGTCGAGTCGGTCCGCGACGAGCTCATCGCCCGCGTCGCCGGCGAGCTCGAGCGCAACGAAAACTAAAAGGAGCAATACATGTCCACCCTGGAAATTAAGAACTTGCACGCCAACGTCCTCCCCACCGAAGAGGGGCAGGAAGCCAAGCCGATCCTCAAGGGCGTCAACCTCACCATCAAGGGCGGCGAGACCCACGCCATCATGGGCCCGAACGGCTCCGGCAAGTCGACCCTCGCCTACACGCTCGCCGGCCACCCGAAGTACGAGGTGACCGAGGGTGAGGTGCTTCTCGACGGCGAGAACATCCTCGACATGGAGATCGACGAGCGCGCCCGCGCCGGCCTTTTCCTGGCCATGCAGTACCCCGTGGAGGTCCCGGGCGTGTCCTCGTCCAACTTCATGCGCTCCGCGGTCACCGCGGTGCGCGGTGAGGCCCCGAAGCTGCGCGAGTGGGTCGGTGAGCTCAACGCCGCCCGCGAGGCGCTGCAGATGGACGCCTCCTTCTCCGAGCGGTCCGTCAACGAGGGCTTTTCCGGCGGCGAGAAGAAGCGCCACGAGGTCATGCAGCTTTCCCTGATGAAGCCGAAGTTTGCAGTCATGGACGAGACTGACTCCGGCCTCGACGTTGACGCGCTGCGCATCGTCTCCGAAGGCATCAACCGCTACCAGGACGAGACTGGCGGCGGCGTGTTGATGATCACGCACTACAAGCGCATCCTGAACTACGTCAAGCCCGAGTTCATCCACGTCTTCGCAGACGGCAAGATCGTGCAGACCGGCGATGCGTCCCTCGCCGACCAGCTCGAGGCCGAGGGCTACGAGAAGTTCATCTGATGGCGCTCGACGTAACAGCGATCCGCAAGGAATTCCCGATCCTGTCGCGCACCGTGCGCGGCGGCAAGCCGCTGGTGTATCTGGACTCGGGGGCGACCTCGCAGCGCCCGCAGCGGGTGTGGGACGCCGAGCGCGACTTCGTGCTCGGGTGCAACGCTCCCGTGCATCGCGGCTCCTACGAGCTCGCGGAGGAAGCCACGGATGCCTACGAGTCCGCCCGCGAGGCGATCGCCGCGTTCGTGGGTGCCGACAACGACGAGATCGCGTTCACCAAAAACGCCACCGAGGCGCTGAACCTAGTCGCGTACGTGCTGGGCGACGAGCGCGCCGGTTCGTTTGCGGTGGGCGAGGGCGACACGATCGTGATCACGGAGCTCGAGCACCACGCCAACCTCGTGCCGTGGCAGGAACTGGCACGTCGCACCGGTGCGACGTTGAATTGGTACAAGATGACCCCGGACGGGCGCATCGACCTCGACTCGCTCGAGCTCGGCGACACCGTCAAGGTGGTGGCTTTTACCCACCAGTCCAACGTCACCGGCGCACACGCGGATGTGGCCGAAATGGTGCGCCGCGCCAAGGCCGTCGGCGCGCTCACGGTGCTTGACGCCTGCCAGTCGGTGCCGCACATGCCGGTGGACTTCCACGCGCTTGATGTGGATTTCGCAGCGTTTTCCGGCCATAAGATGTGCGGGCCAACGGGCGTCGGCGCGGTGTACTCGAAGCACCTCAACAAACTGCCGCCGTTCCTCACCGGCGGCTCCATGATCGAGGTGGTGCGCATGGAAGGCACGACCTTTGCGGCCGCGCCGCAGCGCTTCGAGGCAGGTACCCAGATGACCTCGCAGGTGGTCGGACTCGGGGAGGCAGTGCGCTTCCTCACCGAGGTCGGCATGGAGGACATCCAGGCGCACGAGCGCGAGCTCACCGCGTACGCCTTGGAGCAGATGCAGCGTATCGACGGCCTCCGGATCGCCGGACCTTTAACCGCCGACAACCGTGGCGGCGCGATCGCCTTCACGGTCGAGGGCGTGCACCCGCACGATCTGGGCCAGGTCCTCGACTCCGAGGGCGTTGCCATCCGTACGGGCCACCACTGCGCGTGGCCAGCGCACCGGGGCTTGGACTTGCAGTCCACGTCGAGGGCGAGCTTCTACCTGTACAACACGCTGGAAGAGGTTGATACCTTGGTGGCGTCGATATCGAAGGCGAAGGAGTTTTTCGCGGGATGAACCTCGAATCCATGTACCAGGAAGTCATCCTGGACCACTACAAGAACCCCCAGTATGCGGGGTTGCGCGAGCCGTACGAGGCGGAGGTGCACCACGTCAACCCCTCGTGCGGCGATGAGCTGACGTTGCGGGTGCACCTGTCCGAGGACGGCTCGACGGTTGAAGACGTCTCCTACGACGCCGAGGGCTGCTCCATCTCGCAGGCCTCGACCTCTGTGATGGCGGAGGAGGTCATCGGGCTGCCGGTGGCTGAAGCGATGGAGAAGCTCGGCGCGTTCGAGGAGATGGTCACCTCCCGTGGCACGGTTGAGGGAGATGCATCGAAGATTGGCGACGGCGTGGCGTTCGCCGGTGTGGCGAAGTTCCCGGCGCGCGTGAAGTGCGCGCTGATGGGTTGGAAGGCGTTCCAGGCGGCGACATCGGACGCCTTGTCAGAATCGGACGCCCCGGGAGAAGAGGAGTAACCCATGACTGAACCGGATAAGCAGGCGGAGCGCCCGCAGCAGACCGAGGAGCAGCTCAAGCTCATCGGTGAGGTGGAGGAGTACCTCCACGACGTGATCGACCCTGAGCTGGGCATCAACGTCGTCGATCTTGGGCTGGTCTACGACGTGTGGATGGAGGACCGCGACGGGGCCAAAACTGCCGTGGTCAACATGACGCTGACTTCGCCGGCGTGCCCGCTCACGGATGTGATTGAGGATCAGGCAGTTCAGGCTGTGGTGCCCAACACCGCGGTGGATGCCCTGGAGATCAACTGGGTCTGGATGCCGCCGTGGGGCCCGCAGTTCATCACCGAAGAGGGCCGCGAGCAGCTTCGTGCCCTTGGGTTCGCGGTCTAGAAAACCCCTTGACGCACCCCCACAGGTTGCTAACCTGTGGGGGAATTCTTCGTTCTGCAGGAGGTGTGTTGTGAACCTTGGACTCGCTGAAGTTCTGATCATGCTCGGTACAGCTAGCCTGATTGCGCTGCCGTTTGTAGCAATTCTTTGGATCGTACACTCAGTGCGGAAGAAGTAGGTGACGATTTGGGGGTGATTGATACAGTTTCCCCGTGATTGTCACCAATGATCTCGAGGTCCGCGTAGGAGCGCGCACGCTTCTCGACGCCCCCGGTCAACACCTTCGCGTCCAGCCCGGCGACCGCATCGGGCTAGTCGGTCGCAACGGCGCCGGTAAGACGACGACGATGCGCATCCTGGCGGGGGAGACCGAACCGTATGGCGGCTCGGTGACCCGCTCTGGCGAGATCGGTTATCTGCCGCAGGACTCGAAAGAGGGGGACATCGAGCAAACCGCCCGCGACCGTGTGCTCTCGGCCCGCGGACTGGATCAGATCCAGCGTTCGATGGCGAAGCAGCAGAAGCTCATGGAGGAAACCGACGGCGCAGAACGCGACAAGGCGATTGCGAAGTTCTCGCGGCTCGAGGAGCGCTACCAGGCGCTCGGCGGCTACGAGGCTAACTCGGAGGCGGCTCAGATCTGCGACAACCTGGGCTTGCCGGAGCGGATCCTGGACCAGCAGCTCAAAACCCTGTCGGGCGGCCAGCGCCGCCGCGTGGAGCTCGCGCAGATCCTCTTCGCCTCGCGCCAGGGCTCGGGAAAGTCCCAGACCACCCTGCTCCTCGACGAGCCCACCAACCACCTCGACGCCGACTCCATCTCGTGGCTGCGGGGCTTCCTGTCCAAGCACGAGGGCGGGCTGATCATGATCTCCCACGACGTGGAGCTGCTCGACGCCGTGTGCAACAAAGTCTGGTTCCTCGATGCGGTGCGCGCCGAGGCCGACGTGTACAACATGCGCTTTTCTAAGTACAAGGACGCCCGCGCCCTCGATGAAGCTCGGCGCCGCCGCGAGCGCGCCAACGCAGAGAAGAAGGCCTCGGCGCTGCAGAAGCAGGCCGCAAAGCTCGGCGCGAAGGCCACGAAGGCGGCGGCCGCGAAGCAGATGCTGGCGCGCGCCGAGCGCATGATGGGCGAGCTCGACGAGGTGCGCGTGGCCGACAAGGTCGCCTCCATCTCCTTCCCGGAGCCGGCGCCGTGCGGTAAGACGCCGTTGTTTGGCAAGGGGCTGACCAAGATGTATGGCTCGCTCGAAGTCTTCGCGGGCGTTGACCTTGCCGTGGACAAGGGCTCCCGCGTTGTAGTGCTTGGCACCAACGGCGCAGGCAAGACCACTCTGCTGAAGCTGCTCGCCGGCGTGGAGCGCACCGACGGCGAGGGTGGTGTGGTCTCGGGCCACGGGCTGAAGATCGGCTACTTCGCCCAGGAGCACGACACCATCGACGGTGACAAGAGCGTCTGGGAGAACACCATCGAAGCCTGCCCCGACGCGGGCCAGCAGGACCTGCGTGGCCTGCTCGGTGCGTTCATGTTCTCGGGCGACAAGCTGGAGCAGCCCGCCGGCACCCTCTCCGGCGGTGAGAAGACCCGCCTGGCGCTGGCGACCCTCGTGTCTTCGCGGGCGAACGTGCTGCTTCTCGACGAGCCCACCAACAACCTCGACCCCCAGTCCCGCGAGCAGGTCCTCGACGCGCTGAAGACCTACACGGGCGCGGTGGTCCTGGTCACCCACGACCCGGGCGCGGTGCGCGCGCTTGAGCCAGAACGGGTCATCATCATGCCGGAGGGCGACGAGGACATGTGGAGCGACGAGTACATGGAGATCGTCGAGTTGGCATAGTAGCTCCTTCCCATAGACTCGGTACGGTGCGCGATATTTTCTACAACGACTGGACCACCGTTCTTAGTACAGCCGGTAAAGGGATTCTCATTTACGTGGCGCTCATTGTGATGCTGCAGATCTCCGGTAAGCGTTCGCTGTCCAAATTCAACATCTTCGACTTCGTCATTACCGTTGCTCTCGGGTCTGTTTTCGCCTCCACACTGACCAGCAAAGATGTCAAGCTCGCCCCAATCAGTGACGGCGATTATCGTTTTGCTGGGTGGGCAGTACCTCATCTCCAAGCTTGCATTCAAGTCTGACCGGTTCGAACGCTTAATTAAATCGGAGCCGGCACTGTTGTACTCTGGGGGCTCTTTTAACCGGAAGACCATGGCGCGCGAGCGCGTGACTGAGCGTGAGGTTTTGCAAGCGGTGCGCAAGAGTGGCTCCGCCGGGTTGGACGCTGTCGAGGCTGTGATCCTAGAAACCGACGGAACAATGTCTGTGATCGGAGGGTCCGACGCTCGCTCGCACCTTATCTACGATCCGGTTGAGCGGGCGTAGCGTTAGCTGATGACACCTAATGGACCGCTAAGATCATCGGCATGGCAAGAAACAAAGAGATCATCGACACCATCCGCGATGCGTGGAACGGTCTATCCTCCGACCAGAAAACCATCGCCGGCGTGTTGGCCACCATCGACACCGCGGGCAAAGCCTTCGCGCTTCGCGACCTAGCGCGCACTAACTCCAAGCGCGTCCGGGGCCCGAAGTGGCTGTGGACCCCGGTGATCGGCGCCGTAAACACGCTGGGCTGGGTCGCCTACTTCGTTGTTGGGAAGAAGCGCTAGTTTCTGAACCCGTGCACCGGCGCCGGGATGAACCCGCCGCGGTGGATGAACTCGTCGTTGCCCACGGTATTGACCGAGATGACCGGGGCATAACCGAGCAGGCCGCCGAAATTCACCTCGTCGCCCGGCTTGGTCCCGGGCACCGGGATCAAGCGCGAGGCGGTGGTCTTGTGGTTCATCACGCCGATCGCGGCCTCGTCGGCAATCATGCCCGCGATGAGCTCCGCAGACGTGTCGCCCGGGATGGCGATCATGTCGAAGCCGACCGAGCAGATCGAGGTCATCGCCTCAAGCTTGTCCATGGAGATGGCGCCGGAGTGCACCGCGTCGATCATGCCCTTGTCCTCGGAGACGGGGATGAAGGAGCCGGACAGGCCGCCGACACGGGAGCAGGCCATCATGCCGCCCTTCTTCACTGCATCGTTGAGCAGTGCTAACGCCGCGGTAGTGCCGTGCGTGCCCACCTGATCTAGGCCCATGCGCTCAAGCACGTGTGCGACCGAATCACCCATCTCCGCCGTCGGTGCCAGCGACAAGTCCACAATGCCGAACGGGACGCCGAGGCGCTCGGCGGCCATCGTGCCCACGAGCTGACCCGCACGGGTGATCTTGAACGCGGCCTTTTTAATCTCTTCTGCGATCTCGTTTAGCGTGGCGCCCTTGAGGGGTGCGATCGCGTTGTCCACTACGCCAGGGCCCGACACACCTACGGAGATGACGGTGTCCGGCTCCTCAATGCCGTGGAACGCACCCGCCATGAACGGGTTGTCGCCCACAGCGTTGGCGAACACGACGAGTTTGGCGCAGGCGATGGAGGAGCGGTCCGCCGTCGCTTCCGCAGCCTCCTTGACAATCTCGCCCATCTTCGCCACGGCGTTCATGTTGATGCCGGCGCGGGAGGACGCCACGTTGACGGAGCTGCACACGTTGTTGGTCTCGGCCAGCGCCTCCGGGATCGAGTAGATCAGCCGCTTGTCCGCGGTCGTGCCGCCCTTTTCCACCAGGGCGGAGTAGCCGCCGACGAAGTTGACACCGAGCTCGCTGGCCGCGCGGTCGAGGGCGTGGGCGATATCGACAGGGTTGCCCTCGGCGCCCGCCGCTACCAGCGCGATGGGGAGACGGAGATGCGCTTGTTCACGATCGGGATGCCGAGTTCCCGCTCGATGCCTTCGCACACCGGCACCAGATCACGGGCCCGTTCCATCACCCGGTCGTAGACGGCCTGCGCGGTCGCCTCCGTCGTCGGGCGGGTGCAGCCGATAAGGGAGATGCCCATCGTCACAGTGCGGATGTCTAGGCGGTAGTCCTCGATCATCCGGATGACGTCGAGGAAGCGCGCTTTTGAAAACTCGAAACTCACGTGGCGCCCCTTAAATGTCGTTGATCGCGTTGAACAGGGCCTCGGACTGGATGCGGATGACCATGCCGAGCGGTTCACCGGCGGAGTCGAACGCCTCCTGCAGGGCGCTCATGTCCACGTCGCCCTCGGGGAGCTCGACGCGCATGATCATGGTGAAGAAGTCGTCCATGATGGTTTGGGAGACGTCCACGATGTTGAGGCCCTGTGTTGCCGCCTCCGCGGAGACTGCGGCGATAACGCCGGGGCGGTCCTTGCCGGTGGTAGTAATAATTGCGTGCATGCGCAAAGTATAGACGCGCATTTCGCGCTACGGTTGGTGTTATGAAAACACGGCATGTTCTCGTTCTCGGCGCGGGCGGCAACGTCTCGCGCCACTCCGTTCCGAAACTCGTGGCAAAAGGCCACAACGTCAGCGCCCTCGTGCGCAACCCCGACCACGCGGAGCGGCTTATCGACGACGGCGCTACGGTCATCGTCCGCGACCTAACGTCCCTCGACGAGGAGGGCTGGGCTCGTCTGCTCACCCCGTTCGATGTCGTCGTCTGGTCCGCGGGTGCCGGTGGTGGTTCCGCGGAGCGCACCTACGCCGTTGACCGTGACGCAGCTATGGGCATGATCGATGCGCTGGAAGACCTCGGCGAATTCGCTCCGTTCCTCGTCATGGTTTCGTACGCTGGCGCGTCCGAGGCGACTACGGAGGATGACGGCGGTGCCTGGTACGCCTATGTGGAGTCGAAGAAGGCGGTAGACAAGCGTCTGCTTGCGTCTGAGCTGGCGTACCAGATTCTTGGGCCCACCCGTCTTACCGACGATGCCGCAGAGGGCATCACCGTCCTCGACGGCGCGTTGGACGCTGACTCTGAAACCCCACGCGAACTCGTGGCCGAGGTGATCGTCGAATCGGTCGGGCGGGGCGAGACGTTTAACCGCAACCCGATCGACTTCGAGGGCGGCAACGGCGCGGTGGCCGAGATCTAGACGAAGCGGCCGTCCATGCAGAGCCGGGCGAACGTGCGCAACAGCGCGTTGGCCCGGCTTACGTCGTGGTTGGGCAGATCCGCCACGATGCGGGCGTACTCTTCGGCGGGGAAATACCCGTAGTCGTGGAAAAAGTCCATGCGGGTGCGCATCGCCTCGGCGTCCATCTCGGCGTGGAACTGGGTCGCCCACACTCGATCGGTGTAGCGCACCATCTGCACCAAACCGTCCGGACCGGTGGCGACGACGGTGAGCGACTCCGGCACTGAGACCGGGTTCTCAGTGTGCCCGGTAAGCGCGGTGAACGTGCCTGATGGGCCTGCCAGAACGTCCTCCGCCACGACTTCGACGGTGGTCGGTCCGGAAGGCTCCGGGTGAGTGTGACCGACCGTTCCACCGAGGTGGTCCACAAGCCAGGATATGCCGAAGCAAACGAAGAACACGGGCTTGCCGGAGGAAATTGCGGTGGACAGAATGTCGTCGATACGCAAGTGCCAAGGGGAGCGCTCGGGGTTGGTCACATTGAGGGAGCAACCACCGACGATGATGCCGCTGACCGGGTCGAGCGGGCCGAGCTCGGCGGCTGCGGAGTCGATGATTCGAAGCTCTACGTCCACCTCGTCCAAACCCGTGGCCCGCAGGACGTCGTGGTACTCAGCGTGCGCCACATCCGGGCCGATGTCGCCGGTACGCAGGGAAAGGAAGAGCAGCTTCGACATGACGGCTAGTCTATACCGCTTGGTCTATTACAAAGAATTACCCGCGGACAGACTGCTCTACGATGTCGAGCATCTCCTCCAGCCGTTCAACCGGCTCCCCGGACGCGAGCTTCGTGATGAAGCCCTCTAAGACCGTCTCTAGGTAGGTCTGTACGACGGGCACTGGCACGTCGTCGCGCATTTGCTTATTAGATTCCAAACGCTGCCGCACGGCACGGTCCAGCACCTCCTGGTGCTCACGCCAGCGAGATTCGAAATCGGGATCGGTCCGCAATTTCCGCAGGATCTCGGAGCGTGTGGTGAACCAGTCGTTGGATTCGCGGTCTGTGAGCATGTCCCGCATGACCTCGACCAAACCGCGCTCGCTCACCACGTTCGCCTGCCGCTCTGCATCCGCCTTGGCAATTGCGAGGAACAGGGTCTCCTTATCTCCGAAGTGGTGGAAGATCGCGCCTCGCGTCTTGCCCGTCGCCTCCTCGAGTCGCGCGACAGTGGCGCCCTCATAGCCGTAGTGCGCGAAGCAGACTCGGGCTGCATCGATGATTTCGCCGCGACGTCGCTGCAGTTCTTTGTCGCTGACAATCGGCATAAGGGCTCCTAAGCGCTCGACTGGGTTTGGCAGATGCGGAAGTAGAAACGGGGAAGGGCCCCCGCGCGGTGCGGAGGCCCTTCGCGGCCAAGGCGGTGGGTGAGAGGCTTAGCTCTTCACCATCTGGCGCAGCACGTACTGCAGGATGCCGCCGTTGCGGAAGTACTCAGCCTCACCCGGCGTATCCACACGAACGACAGCGTCGAACTCGACCGCGTCGGCGCCGTCCTTCTCCGCCTTCACGTGGACCGTGGACGGGATCTCCCCGTCGTTGAAGCCCGTGATGCCAGTGATGGAGAAGGTCTCCGTGCCGTCGAGCCCCAGGTCACCGTGGGACTTGCCCTCCGGGAACTGCAGCGGCAGCACGCCCATGCCAATCAGGTTGGAGCGGTGGATGCGCTCAAAGGACTCGGCGATGACAGCCTTCACACCCAGCAGGTTGGTGCCCTTCGCAGCCCAGTCGCGGGAGGAACCGGTGCCGTACTCCTTACCGGCGATGACCACCAGCGGGATGTTCTTCTCGGCGTAGTTCATCGCAGCATCGTAGATGTAGGCCTGCGGCGCGCCCTCCTGGGTGAAGTCGCGGGTGTAGCCGCCCTGCTCGTCCACCAGCTCGTTGCGCAGGCGGATGTTGGCGAAGGTGCCGCGGACCATGACCTCGTGGTTGCCACGGCGGGAGCCGAAGGAGTTGTAGTCCTTGCGCTCAACACCGTGCTCGTCCAGGTAGTTCGCGGCCGGGGTGCCCGGCTTGATGGAGGAAGCGGGGGAGATGTGGTCGGTGGTCACCGAGTCGCCCAGCTTGGCCAGCACGCGAGCGCCCTCGATGTCCTTGACTGCCTCCGGCTCCTCCGGCATGCCGTCAAAGTACGGCGCCTTGCGGATGTAGGTGGAGTCCTCGTTCCAGTCGAAGGTCTTGCCGGTCGGGATGTCCAGGCCCTGCCACTGCTCGTCGCCCTTGAAGACGTCGGCGTAGTCCTTTTCGTACATCTCGCGGGAGATGGTGCCGGCAATCGTCTCCTCGATCTCCTCGGTGGACGGCCAGACGTCCTTGAGGAAGACGTCGTTGCCGTCGGCGTCCTGGCCGAGCGGCTGGGTCTCGAAGTCGAAGTCCATGGTGCCGGCGATTGCGTAGGCGATGACCAGCAGCGGGGACGCGAGGTAGTTCATCTTCACATCCGGGGAGATGCGGCCTTCGAAGTTGCGGTTGCCGGACAGCACGGCAGTCGCGGTGAGGTCGAACTCGTTGACTGCGTCGGACACCTCGGCCGGCAGCGGGCCGGAGTTGCCGATGCAGGATGCGCAGCCGAAACCGGAGAGGTAGAAGCCCACCGCCTCGAGGTCCTTCCACAGGTCAGCGCGCTCGTAGTAGCCGTCCACGACCTGGGAGCCCGGCGCCATGATGGTCTTGACCCACGGCTTGGCCTTCAGGCCCTTCTCCGCGGCCTTGCGGGCCAGCAGTGCTGCGCCGACCATGACGGACGGGTTGGAGGTGTTGGTGCAGGAGGTCACCGCGGCGATGGCCACGAAGCCGTGGTCCAGGGTGTACTCGCCGCCCTGCGGGGACTCCACGATGACCGGCTTGGAAGCGCGGCCCTCGGCGCCCTCTGCGGCGGACTCGCCGTTGGCCGGCCAGGACTCGTTGTAGGAGACGGCGTCGACCTTTTCGGCGCGAACCGGCTCAGCCGTTTCCTCTCCTGCCGTGTTGTAGTCCGGCAGCTGCTTACGGAAGGTGTCCTTGGACTCGGACAGCAGGATGCGGTCCTGCGGGCGCTTCGGGCCAGCGATGGAGGGCACCACGGTGGACAGGTCCAGCTCGAGGTACTCAGAGTACTCGGCCTCCTGAGCGTC
Organism: Corynebacterium wankanglinii; assembly: GCA_014490595.1. Lineage (GTDB taxonomy): Bacteria > Actinomycetota > Actinomycetes > Mycobacteriales > Mycobacteriaceae > Corynebacterium > Corynebacterium wankanglinii. The sequence goes on along the minus strand of CP061031.1, from coordinate 1,336,127 downwards.
CTGCTCCAGCCACATGCCCTGTGCCTTGGCGTATGCCTCGACGCGGTCGATGTCCTCCTGGGAACGGCCGGTCAGGTGCAGGTAGTTGATGGTCTCCTCGTCGATCGGGAAGATCGCACAGGTGGAGCCGAACTCCGGAGACATGTTGCCGATGGTGGCGCGGTTGGCCAGCGGGATTTCCTTCACGCCGTTGCCGTAGAACTCGACAAACTTCTGCACCACACCGTGCTCGCGCAGCATCTCGGTGATGGTGAGCACGACGTCGGTTGCGGTGACGCCAGCCGGGATCTCGCCGGTGAGCTTGAACCCGACAACGCGCGGGATGAGCATGGAAACCGGCTGGCCGAGCATCGCGGCCTCAGCTTCGATGCCGCCGACGCCCCAGCCCAGGATGCCCAGGCCGTTTTCCATGGTGGTGTGGGAGTCGGTGCCGATGCAGGTGTCCGGGTAGGCCAAGCCCTCGTTGTCGAAGACGACGCGGGAAAGGTACTCGATGTTGACCTGGTGGACAATGCCGGTTCCCGGCGGCACAACGCGGAAGTTGGAAAAGTTCTCTGCACCCCAGCGCAAGAACTGGTAGCGCTCCTCGTTGCGCTGGTACTCGATCTCGACGTTCTTGTCGATGGCGTTCTCGGAACCGAACGCCTCGATGATCACGGAGTGGTCGATGACCATCTCAGCTGGGTTCAGCGGGTTGACTTGATCCGGGTTGCCGCCGAGGGTGCCCACGGCTTCGCGCATGGTTGCAAGATCCACAACGCAGGGAACGCCGGTGAAGTCCTGCATGAGGACACGGGCCGGGGTGAACTGGATTTCAACGCTCGGCTCTGCCGACGGATCCCAGTTCGCGATTGCCTTGATGTGGTCCTCGGTGACGTTCTTGCCGTCTTCGGTGCGTAGGAGGTTCTCGCCCAGGACCTTGAGGGAGTAGGGGAGTTTCTCCATGCCGTCGACGGCGTCGAGCGCGAAGTAGTCGTAAGACTTACCGCCGACCTCGAGCGTCTTCTTGGCGCCGAACGAGTTCTTGCTTTCTGCCACGGTGAGCTCCAATTCTCGTCGTATCAAATCAGGGGTTTGCGACCCTATGGTCAAGCCACCAGTCTATGCGACCTTCCATAGTTCCGTGTCGATATTAACAGTACGCTCGTAATGTTTCGCATTACGCTTATCGACGCACCTTCGGCCCCCACCGCTACACTTCAACCCGACCACTCGAGCGACACAGGGGGCAGGCCGATGCACGCGAATTCCACACTCGACGACCTTGTCGCGCAGCTCGGCGAGGCCCCAGTCGCGTTCGGCACCGGTAACCCTGTCAATGACGAGTTAGGGGTGGCGCTCGAAGACGCCATCGCGCACTCCGACACTGCCGATTTCGGTGCGGTCGGCCTCATCGTGCTCGAGCAGACGCCCCCGGTTATCGCGGACCTGAGAGACCTTGCGCAGGATGCCGCCGCCCAAACCGGACTGGACACGGTCTTGGTGCGCACCCCCGACGTCGCCGTAGGCGTCAGCGACTCGCTGACCCGCGCCCAGGTGGAGCGTGGGGAGCGGGCGATGATGGCGGAACCGGATTACCCGGCCAGCGTCCACGCCTTCGCAGATGCCGCCACCTCCTTTACGGTTCAGTGGCCGCTCGCCGTCGCACTGCTGCTAGTGGTACTGGGTGCCGTCGCGGTAGCCGCGTGGGTAGCCGCCCGCCGATGACAAGCCTGTGCGCTTGACGCGGGTATCGGGCCAGCGCACGATTTGACACGACCGCTCTAAAGCTGCAGGTCGTCGCACGGGAAATTTCCCGAAATGGTAAATCGTGCGCGCCCCGACATCTCACTGTGATTAATGTCACGTAACACTCGGCTAACCCGAAACGTGCAGGTGAGGCGCAGGTTAATCATGTGAATGGGCTTTACTCGGGTGATTCTTTATAACAAAAGGGATACAAGTTTGTTGCCTTGACGTATGGTTCCCGTATCGGCTCGCGGGTCGATAGTTGCCACACACAACGCAACAGCATCATCTGAGCGCTCTAGTCAAGCGCTCTCAGAGGTTCGGGCATGTGGGGAAGCACGCCGAGTACCAGGTTCCGTTGCATGGGTGTGTCTGCTGCGATTCGTGCTGCCGCGTCAGTAGTCAATATCGAGACCGCTCGTGGAGCCGCTAGTCACGGTTGCCTCACGTGCGCCTCAAAACCCCGAGTTTCTTGATCGCTCGGGCGCGTTTGAGGTGTGCGCGACGGGCGGTGTGAGGAGCACCTTCGTGGCCAAACCACAAAGGGGTACCAGGCTTAGCCGTGCGCGAAATGCGTTCGGCGCCGCCGCGTGTGCCGCATCTGTTTCCCTGGTGGCAGGATTTGTCAGCCCTGCCGCTTCCAGTCAGAGTTCCACGTCCGCTTTGGGCGAGCTGGTCACCGCGGTTTCCCGCGCTCAGGCGAATGTGGACTCCCTAAATCTCGACCTCGGGGGGCTGCAAGAGTCTGTCAACCAGTCGCTGGTGGACCTTCATGATGCCCAGGTGAAAGCCGAACAGGCTCGCCGGGGTAAAGATGAGGCCAAGCGTCGCCTCGACGAGGCCCAGCAGCGTGTGGAGACTCTTCGCTCCGAGCTGGATGAGCTGAGCCGCTCCCAGTACCGCGGGGCCGCGGCAAGCGACGCGCTGGCCGCGGTGAGTGGCAAGGACACCCAGCGAGATGTGCTTGAGCGCTCCCTGTTTCTCCGTCAGCGCTCTGAGGAAAAGCGGGCCAAGCTAGCCGAAGCGGAACAAGCGCGCGCCGAGGCCGCGAATGAGGAAGCGACGTTGCGCAAAGCAAGCGAGCTCGCCGACGCCTCCGCGGCCGAGGCGGAGGTCGCGGAGGCGCATGCAAGGGAGCTTCTCGACGCCAACCGGGCGGCGCTCGACGCGTCCGTGGCGGAACGCGACGCCGCCCAGGTTCAACTGGAAAGCGCGCAGGCTGAATTGGATCAGCAACGCCCGCCGCAATCTGCGGGCGCCTCCGACACTGCGGCTGACGCCTCCGGCGAGCACAATGAGATCCACGGGGAGGATGCTCAGGGCAGCACGGTCGTAGCCGATCCGTACGCCGCGACGTTGACTGTTTCCAAGGGTGATACCACGTTTGAGGTGCCCGAAGAGGTGGTGGATCTGGTGCGCAAGCGGGTGTCCGACGAAGCACCGGACGCTCCGGAGCCGAGGCGTGAGGCCGTGGTGGATGCGGTGCGCACCGTGGCGCAAACGTCTTCTGCAAGTGATTTAGCGGAGCTGTCTTCCATGTCGTCGCAGTCGTCGCAGTCGGCGTTGTCGCAGATCGACGAGGACACCATCGCGAAAGTCGGTGCGGTTGCTACCGGAATCGCGCTGGTAGGCGGCGTGGCTGCCAGCCACGGCACGTTCAACCGTTCGGATGTCGACACGGCTGAGCTTGTCACTGCATTCGCCGACGGCCTGACCGGTGTTCTCGGCACTGGGGACAGGAATGCGGACACTGTCGCGGATGTGCTGCCGGAAGTTGAAACTGCCGAGGTCGTCTCCGACAAGGCGCAAAAGGCCGTTGCCGCAGTATCGGACTCCTCGCAGGTGGAGGCGGTAATTGCCCGCGCTCAGTCGGCCATCGGCACCCCGTATGTCTGGGGCGGCGGCGATGCCAACGGGCCCACCACAGGTGTGGACGGCGGCTCAATTTCCGGGTTCGACTGCTCCGGCCTCGTGCTCTACGCGTTTGCTGCGGCGGGTGTGGCGCTGCCGCACTACACCGGGTACCAGTATCAGCGTGGAACTCAGATCCCCGCGAGTGAGGCTCAGCGCGGAGACCTGCTGTTTTGGGGGCCGGGCGGTAACCAGCACGTAGCCATCTACCTCGGCGACGGCACGATGATCGAGGCCCCGCAGGCCGGTCAGAACGTCACTATTGCTCCGGTGCGCTGGTCCGGCATGTCGCCCAACGCGGTGCGCCTGCTCTAGGCTGCGGCAGCCGAGGGGCTAGGCTCAACCCCATGGCTCTCAACGACTACGACGCACTCCTCGTCCTCTCCTTCGGCGGCCCCGAAGGAGAGGACGAGGTAATTCCTTTTCTCGAGAACGTCACCCGCGGCCGTGGCATCCCCCGGGAGCGACTAGCGCAGGTCGGCGAGCACTACTTTCATTTTGGCGGCGTCAGCCCGATAAACGCGCAGAACCGCGAACTCATCCGGAACATCGAGGATGAACTTTCCGCTCGCGGCCTCGATCTTCCCGTCTACTTCGGTAACCGCAACTGGCACCCGTTCGCGGAGGATGCGGCTAAGCAATTGCTCGCAGACGGCCACAAGAACGTCTTCGTCTTCGCCACCAGCGCCTGGGGCGGATACTCCGCGTGTCGGCAGTATGACGAAGACATCCAGCGCATCCGGGAGGTCACCCCGGAGATCACGTACACCAAACTCTGGCAGTTCTACGGTCACCCGACGTTCGTCGGCCTAGTAGCGGAGGGTCTGCGTTCGTCTATTGAGAAGGCCCCCCGCGAGACGAAGGTCCTCTTTACCGCGCATAGCGTCCCCAGCGCGGCCGACGCTGCCGCTGGGGGCGAAGGTGACGCGCACCTCTACTCCCGGCAGGTGGTCGAGGCAGCGCGTCTCGTTGCCGAGCAAGCCGGGGTGGAGGACTACGAGGTGGTGTGGCAATCCCGCTCTGGCAACCCTGCTACGCCTTGGTTGGAGCCCGACGTGGTTGATCGTGCCGCTGATCTGCAGCAGGCGGGGATGGAGCATTTGATCTGCGTACCTATCGGGTTCATCACCGACCACATGGAGGTTGTCTGGGATCTTGATACGGAACTCAGGCAGGCGTGCGGGGAAATGGGAGTCACCTTAGACCGGACCCCAACCGTCGGTCTCGACACGAGGTTCGCCGGGTTGGTAGTTGACATCGCCGAAGCCGTCGCCGCTAATGTCAAGCCTGAAACCTTGTCTAACGTAACGGTTCAGGGATGCACTGTGAACGGTGCGCCGTGCAGGGAAGGGTGCTGCGCCCCGGTGAAGCGGCCGCAGCGCGCCTAGCGCGCCCACTCGCGCTGGTAATCTACCACCGCATCGGCTACCCCGGCCATGCGAGCGGAGCGGACGTGGCGCCACAGCGCGAACAGTTGGGGGTCGAAGGAATGATCGTCGAGCTGGTCAGTGACCGTCTCGATCGTGGCTGCGACCCGGTCTGCACGAGCGAACAGCTTCGCCGCGCGCGGGGTCACGCCGGCGGGCAGGCCCGGCGTGTCGTAGAAATCGGCGAGGGTGCCCACGGCCAGGCGCGGGTTTGGCAGCTCCTTGCGGGTGCCGCCTAACGCCTCAATCAGCACCGCGGCTTGGTCGGTAGCGCGTGAGAGCACCTGGTCGGCCTCGCCGGGAGAGAGCCACTCCGGCTCGGGCAGCGGCTCTTGCTCCTCGAACCAGCGCCACCGCACTTCCGGACCGAGATACTCCGGAACCAAAACGTGGTTCGCTCCGACGCCGCGCACCACGAGCGCCCCAGCCTGGGTCAGGGCCGCCATCGAGGGTGAGCCGGCACGCAGACGCGGCGCCTGGCCGGGGCCCCACAAAATCAACCGGATGGCGGGGCCCGGGGATTCGAGGTCGGCGGCGGAACGGACGTCGTAAAGCAAATGCGCCATGGATGCGCCGTTGAAACTGTGCGTGCCGCCGAGGTCCGCCAGCGCATCGAGGGTGTCGTCGGAGGATTCGACGTGATAAAGCCACGCCGCCAGCCAGACGGCGGTGTTTTGGAGCGGGGAATAGACTTCGGCGCGCGTGTGCATCCCGGACAGTGTAACGGGGCAGATAGAATACGTACGCACTATGGGAGATAGCCGGTACAGCGGAGATATTTTCAAAGGCCACGCAAGGACGAAGCGGCCCACCTACCCGGAGATGCCGGCGGAGCCAGGCATCATCGTGGAGATCGTGGGCAACGATTTCGTTGGCGCGGTGGTGGGATGTGAACGGACTTACGACGGCGACTTCGTCCGGCTCGAGGACCGTTACGGCACACAGCGACTGTTCAAGATGCTGCCCGGGGCGTTCATGGTGGAAGGGCGGCGAGTCACGCTGACCCGCTACGTCGCACCGAAACAAACGGAGCCGCAGCGGTCGAACTCCGGCTCGCGCAAGGTCGAAAACGTGCAGGCGAAAGTGGCTATGCCGTCGCGCATCTGGGTCGAGGGCATTCACGACGCCGCCATCGTGGAGCAAGTCTGGGGCCACGACCTGCGCGTTGAGGGTGTCGTGGTGGAGTATCTGGAGGGCCTGGATAACCTGCAAAAACGTCTGGACGAGTTCCAACCCGGGCCGGGGCGCCGAATCGGGGTTCTGGCTGACCACCTCATCCGGGGAACCAAGGAATCGCGTCTGGTGGAGGACGTGGGACCGCATGTCCTTGTCACCGGGCACCCGTATATCGACATTTGGGCCGCGGTAAAGCCGTCGAGCGTGGGGATCCCTGCCTGGCCGGAGGTGCCCTACGGTGAGGATTGGAAGACGGGTGTGTGCCGGCGGCTGGGCTGGTCGGACCCGAAGGAAGGGTGGCGGCGCGTGTCGTCCTCCGTGCGCACCTTCCGGGACTTGGACTCCACGCTCATCGGTGCGGTGGAGAGGCTGGTCGACTTTGTCACCAACCCGGAACTGACCAAATCGGATCTCGCACACATGTAAGGTACGGGCTGTGGGACCGCTTTTTTGGTTTGTTGCTGCCGCCAGCCTCGCCTTACTGGAACTGGCGGCAGGGGAATTGACACTGCTGATGCTCGGTGCCGGTGCGCTGACAACGGCGGTGGTGGCACTCGCGGGGTTGCCGCTGTGGGCGGAGGTCGCCGTCTTCGTGGCGGCGTCAGCGCTGTTCTGGTGCTTTCTGCGCCCGGTGTTGCGCCGCCGCATGGACCAACCCATGGTGTTGGACGATTCGCCGATGGCACTCGTTGGAAGCCGGGCCGAGGTGGTCGAGGACATCGTGGCCGGGGAGGGGCAAGTGCGCTTCGACGGCTCGCTGTGGTCTGCCCGCAGCCTGGACCCGGGAGAAACCATTCCAGCGGGATCTACGGTGACCGTTTACGATATTGATGGCCCTGTCGCTGTCGTGTGGAAGGAGCCCTAAATGGGGGTTGTCACGCTCGTTGTCATCGTCGCTTTGTTGGTGGCGATTTTTACTGCATCCATCAAGCTCATCCCGCAGGGCGAAGCTGCCGTGATCGAGCGGTTGGGCCGCTACACCCGCACGGCGTCCGGCGGTCTGACGTTCCTGGTGCCCTACGTTGACCGGGTTCGCGCCCGGGTTGATACCCGCGAGCGCGTGGTGTCCTTCCCGCCGCAGGCCGTGATCACGCAGGACAACCTGACCGTGGCGATCGACACCGTGGTCACGTTTCAGATCAACGACCCAGCGAAGGCCATCTACGGCGTGGACAATTACCTGGTGGGTGTGGAACAGATTTCGGTGGCGACGCTTCGCGACGTCGTTGGCGGCATGACGCTCGAGGAAACGCTGACTTCACGCGAGACCATTAACCGCCGGCTGCGCGGGGAACTGGACGCGGCCACCGCGAAGTGGGGCCTACGCATCAGCCGCGTGGAGCTGAAGGCGATTGATCCGCCGCCGTCCATCCAGCAGTCCATGGAGATGCAGATGAAGGCGGACCGCGAAAAGCGGGCCATGATTCTGACGGCGGAAGGCAAGCGCGAGTCCGACATCAAGACCGCCGAGGGCGAAAAACAGGCCCGTATCCTCTCCGCTGAGGGCGAGAAGCACGCGGCCATCCTCGCTGCAGAGGCGGAGCGCCAGGCGATGATGCTGCGGGCGGAAGGTGAGCGCGCGGCGAAGTACCTCGCGGCGCAGGGTGAAGCCCGTGCCATTCAGAAGGTCAACGCGGCGATTAAGGCCTCGGGCGTCACCCCAGAGCTGCTGGCCTACCAATACATGGAGCAGCTGCCGAAGATCGCCGACAGCGAGGCGGCGACGATGTGGATGATCCCGTCGCAGTTCGGTGACTCGCTTGAGCAGTTCGCCCGGGCGTTTGCCAACAAGGATGACGACGGGGTGTTCCGCTACGAGGCGGAGACTCCGACCGATCAGGACCGCGAAATCGCGGACGCCGACAACACCGAGCGCTGGTTCGACACCTCCACCGACCCGGAGCTGGCCAAGGCGCTCGCGGAGGCCCGGGCGGTGGCGAACAAGCACGTCGATGACCCAGACCCGACGCAGGACAGTGTCGCCGGCACCCAGCGTCCGGCGCCGTCTCGCCACGAAATCACCGCCCGCAAACCGGAGCAGACTGGCTTCGAGCAAGACTTCGGTTCCACCGCCCAGTCCGAGCCGGTCTCGCGTCCGGTTACTCGCACTGACCAGCAGCCCGAGTAATCAAGTTCAGCGCGAGCTGCCACCCGGCCTGCTCTGCGGGCCACCCGGCCGCCTGCAACCTCTGGCTCATCGCCTGTTTGGAGATGCCCAGGGTTGCAGCGGCTTCATTTTGGTTCATGCCGCGTCGCACCAGCGACGTCGCCTCGCGCCCCTCGTACGTGCGCTTGTGCAGCACGTGCGCCATCAGCGCGAAGGTCGCCGCGATGTCTGCGGCCTCCGTCGTGGCACTTTGCTTATCGACGATCACACGCACCTGGCCCGGTCGCGTCCCCACAGCCTTCGTTGCCATGACAGAAGCGTCGTTCGGTGCGCTGGTGCCGCTGCCGGCGCCGTCGGCAATGCCGAGCCCGATGGCCCAGTTCCCGTCTGAAAGCAAGGCCATGGTGAGGTTCAGCGCCGCCTCCGCGTCCGCGACCTTCGAACGGATGTCTTCCACCCCGAGCACCTCGAAGCCTGCGACGCCGGGTAAACCACTGAGTGCCTCGGCGGAGCGTTCCACCACGGTGGCGCGGGCTTTCTCGCGGCCCCGGTACCTCGCATGCACGGCAATCATGGGCCGTAGCGTACTCCCGTCTACCCTTGGGGCTTGACTCCGACACGTCCCGAGCGGGTCGGCAAGCGCGCGTCCAGCAGCAGCCCCGCGACGCCGATGACAGCCAGTACCGCCATGATCGCCACGAACACCGGGTCCGCTTCGCCGGTGAGCGTGTCGCCGAACAGGGTGACAAGGATCGTGCCGGGCGCAGACCCCACCAAGGTCGCGAGCGCGAACGGGGCCACTGGCACACGGGTGAGCGCGGCGGCGTAGTTCATGATGGAAAACGGCACCGCCGCGATCATGCGCAAGCTCAAGATGGCCAACCAGCCGCGCTCCTCGAGCCGCCGGTTGATGTTCTCCACGGCCGGGTGCGTGAGGCGCGGTTCCACCCAATCCCGCAGCAGCGTACGGACGATGAGGAGAGAAACCACTGCGCTGACCGTCGTAGCTGTCAGCGCGATAAGGATCCCGCGGCCGGTGCCGAAAAGAATGCCGGCGGAGACGGTCATCAGGGTCCTAGGAATGGGGAACTGGGTGATCAGCACGTACAGCAGCCAGAACAGGACAGGGAACCAGGCTCCGGTCTCGTCGGACCAGGCGCGGAGTGTGGACAGCGGAGGGACGTCGAGAAGCATCCATGCTGCGACGAACAACGCTCCCGCCGCAACGACGAGCGCCATCCGGTTCCGTGGTGCCTTCCGCAAACGATTCACCCCGCCATCTTCCATCGTCCAGTAGTCTGGAACCAACTTGAGGAGGGGGTCCATGAGTGCAAATCAACGCAACAAATCGTCGGTCGGCCTGTTTCTACTTTCCCTGACGTTGACAGTCCTAGGAATCTCGGTGACCTATGGGCCGATGGTGCTGTCATTGATGTTTTATGGCAGCGCGGTCGTCATCGGGTGCATAGCTGCGCGGTCCACAACAGACGTCGCCGCACGAAAAGCCGTGTCGTGCGGGCTCGTCGTTGCGGCTGTCGCGACACCGTGGATACTTCCAACTCTGATGGGGGAGCCCGCTGGCTACGCTATCGTCATCGGAATTTACGGGCCCGCCGTCTCCTTCTTGGCTTTTCCTGGCCACCCCACTAATAACCAACGACCACACTGGGCTACTTTTCAAAGAGCGCCAGTGGGCTACATTTCGAAGAGCGCGCACAAATACAAATTTATTGGTAAGGTGATAGCTCATGGCCCTGGTCGGGAAAAGGGTCCTGAAGGTGGCGGGACTTATCGTGACGGCAATCGTTGCACTTGCGGCAGCCGGTGCTGGCGGTTGGGCATGGTACACAACCACGTATCACTCGCGTCTTGTGAGATCCCTGGAAAAGGCTGGCTATCAAGAGCACCGGGTGAGCGTGGATCATGTGAAGCTCAATGTAGGGGTAAGCGAGCCAAGGGACGGTTCCCCTATTGTCCTTATCCATGGTCAAGCGAGCGGATGGCGCCAGTACGGTTACGCTTTACGTGACCTCAGCAAGGACCGCCAAGTGTATGCCATCGACGTTCCAGGGCATGGCAAGTCTGATCGCCTTGAATCTTATCGAGCGGTGGAGGTCGCAGACGTCCTATCTCGTTATATAGAGACAATTGGCCAACCCGTCGTATTAAGTGGGCATTCGTCTGGGGGTCAATTGGCCGCGTTGATTGCTGCGCGTCATCCAGAACTGGTTAGCTTCCTGGTGTTAGAAGATCCGCCGCTATTTGCCACAGAGCTGCCTGAGGCGCGCAATACGTGGAATTATCAGGACCTAGCTGTCAGCACTCATGAGTTCTTGTCTTCAGGAGAGACCGACTGGCAGGCTTATCAGTGGCGCAGCCAAAAAATGTGGCAATACTTTGGGGACTCTGCTCAGGGGTTCATCGGTGATGGACTCGCATATCACTCTCGGCATCCGGGCGCCCCGATAGCTCTGTGGACCATGCCTCCCGAGATGAATGAGGCACAGGTGTACATCATGGACTATGACCCAGCGTTTGGTGATGCCTTCTATACGGGTCTCTGGAACGAAGGGTTTGATCAAGAAGCAACACTTGCGGCGATTCAAGCGCCAGTTACCTATATTCATTGTCAAGCGCGATACGACGGGGAAGTCCTTCAAGCTGCGGCCAGTGATGAGGACGCCGCCAGGGCCATGGATTCTCTTCCCGCCGGTGCCGTTAAAGTCGAGGCTGACTCGGGCCACAACTTCCATGTAGAAAAGCGCAAGGAGTTCGTAGAAATTCTGCTGGCCGGCGTAGGTTAATCCGCGTGCGCTTCTCCTGAGTTGGATCATTTTAGTGCGGAAGTCAGGGTTCGGTGATGGCGTGGACGAGGTTTTGCACTTCGGCTGGTAGTGGCGTGGCCGCGTGGATTGTTGTGTCTTCGACTCTGAGTTCAAAACTGCGATACTTTTTGAAAGTTCGCACGAGTCGTTTAATGCTTCGTCCGGTTGCTGATTCCATCATTCGACTTACTGCGAGTGTTGCCATGACGATATTGAGGTGCGCATTAATCGAGCCCTCGGTTCGGGCATAAATTGGTCGCGCCTTGAGAGAGTGTCCGATTGTTTGTGTGCGGGGGTGTGGTTTACAAGTAGTCCGCGAATCGGTCGGGGTATGCCACGGCTAGTTGGTTGATGGCTTGTTTCCACCCGTGGCTTTCGCTCCTTCAATATAGCCGTTGCACTCAACGTCGCGCTTTGCTTTCTTCGCTCGCTGCGCAGCGCGCTTGTCTTCGATGTTGCAGATCATCAGCCACAGCGTCTTCAGCGCCGCGGTATCGTTCGGGAACTGGCCCCGGTTACGGGTAGCTTTCCGTAGTTCAGCATTCAGCGACTCGATTGAATTGGTGGTGTAGAGCACCCGGCGTGCCGCTGGCGGGAACTGCAGAAACGGCACGAACCGCTCCCACGCATCGCGCCACACCTTCACCGACTGCGGGTAGCGGCGTCCTAGCTCAGAGGCTTCGAACGCGTCCAAGGCGGCACGGGCGGTGTCCTCGCTTGCGGTCGTGTAGACCTCACGCAGCGCCCGGGAGACGGGTTTGCGGTCCTGATACGACACCCACCTATTCGCCGCCCGGATCAGGTGCACGATGCAGGTCTGCACCATGGAATTCGGCCAGGTAGCCTCCACGGCTTCCGGCAAGCCTTTAAGCCTGTCACAGCAGACGATGAAGACGTCGTGTACTCCGCGGTTCGCCAGATCGGCGCAGACCGAGGCCCAGAAACTAGCACCTTCATTGTCAGCGATCCACAACCCCAGGATGTGTTTGATGCCGTCCATATCCACACCGACGGCCATGTAGCAGGCCTTGTTGATGACCCGGTGGCCGTCGCGGATTTTCACGCGTAGCGCGTCGAGGAAGATCACTGGGTAGAACTCGTCGAGCTGGCGGTTTTGCCAGATCAGTACCTCGTCTAACACCGCATCGGTAATGGTGCTGATCGTATCTGGGCTCATATCCACCCCGAGCGTGGTCGCGAGGTGATGCTGGATATCGCGCACTGTCATCCCGCCGGCGTACAGCGAGATGATCATGTCGTCGAGTTCTGTGAGCCGGCGTGCGCCCTTGGGCACCATCCGGGGAGTAAAGGTGCCGGCACGATCCCTGGGCATGGTCACTTCCACCGCGCCGTACCCGGAGTTGACGGTCTTGGTGTACGACCCGTTGCGGTGATTGTTCTCCTGTGCGGTTTCCACCCGAGCCTTCGCCTTACGGTCGGCATGGCCGTAGCCCAAATGTGCATCCATCTCCGCCTGCAGACCAGCGTTGATCGATGCCTGCAGCAGGCCTTTGACCAGGTCGCTTGCATCATCAGCAGTGGTCGACAGCTCGCTTATCAGGCTGGCCAGCTCAGGATTTTCCATCAGCTTCTCGCTGATCTCATTGACCCTCGCCGGGTCGTGGCCTTTCTTCGGTGACACCGTAGACATTATCGGTGAAACTCCTTCAAGATCAGAGCCTCACACACAAACTTCCTGACACCCTCAGGCCCACAGGGCCATGCGGATGTGGTCGCTGCGGGGTAGATGGGTGCGTGCGGCGAGCATCAGCGCCGGATGCTGGATTGGTGGCTCTATCTAAAAACAGAACTTCCAGACGACCCCGTAGAAATCGCCAGGCAGTCCAACTGGGGCCAGGACCTACTCGCCAGAGTATCCACCCTGATCCGCAACGAGAACCAACCCGCCCACGAAACCAGACGACCAGCCGTCTACGACAATGCTATCGACACCAACACACAATCGGCATCCAAAACGCTAGATCTAACCCCGGGGGCACATCAAAAACAAAAATCTCGAGACACCGTAGGAGCGATGTCTCGAGACAACACATGGTGCCCGGAGGGGGACTTGAACCCCCACGTCCGTTAATAGGACACTAGCACCTCAAGCTAGCGCGTCTGCCATTCCGCCACCCGGGCTTAGGGTGTTTTTCAGCCTCTCGACTGGGCACTCGCATAACTATAGGGCGAGTCGATGGAACCACCAAATCGCCAGTACAGGCGCACCCGTGCCTCGACCGGGCCTGTGGATCCTCGAGCCAGCGCAGCGCTCCTATGCCACAACCGCCGCGTGGGCGAAGCGTCCCGATGTGCTGTTTCCGCGGGCCCTGGGCAACTATGGGGTGGGCCTCAAAGTCGCCCGCGCGTCCATCGACTTGCGCCGTCGGCCGACCGGATCCTCGTGATGGACATCGGACGCATCATCTAGGACGGCACCCACACCCAGCTCATCGCAGCCGGTAGGAGGTACGCGCAGCTTTTCGCTGCATGGAGTGGCGAGGGTCACTAGCCCTCCGGTAGGAATGGGGACATGACTGTGAATTACGTTTCCGACCGATTCCCCGGCCCCGACCCGTACGCCCCGTTGGCGGACGTCCCCGAATTCGATATCACCTCCAAGGACATCGTCGACGGCGAGCGCCTTGCCGATTCGCTGGCCGGCGACAACGCCACCAGCCCGCAGCTGTCCTGGTCCGGCGCCCCGGAGGGCACGAAGACTTTCGCGGTGACCTGTTTCGACCCGGACGCACCGACTGCCTCCGGGTTCTGGCACTGGTCGGCCTTCAACATCCCCGCGGAGGTCACCGAGCTGCCCACCGGCGCAGGTGCGAAGGAGGATCTCGGCGTCGGTGCAGTGGTGCTCACTGGCGACAGCGGTGTCAAGGGCTACTACGGCGCCAACCCGCCGGCAGGCCACGGCCCGCACCGCTACCTCTACGCCGTCCACGCGGTAGACACGGAGCTGCCCGCGGACGAGATCGCCAACCCGACCCAGCTCGGGTTCAACCTGAACTTCCACTCGCTCGGCCGCGCCATCATCTGGGGCTGGTACGAGAACCAGTAGGATTCGCCGAATGGTTCCAGTGCAACTTCGCGTCGGCGGCGCATTTTTGGGCATCGCGCTCGTGCTCGTGCTCTACGCTGTGCTGGCGCTGCTTCGAGGTGATGCCACGTTTCCTATTACCCCGCGGGTGCTCTCCGTGATCGCCGCAGTGGCCATCGTCGGTGCCTTCGCCACCTACAACACCAACCAGGCGGGCTCGCGCACCCAGGTGGGCGCGCTGCTGGCAGCGGTGGTGCTCATCGGGCTCGGCTTCATCGCACCCGGCACGGCGCTGACGGTCACCACACCGTTCTGGCTGATCGGCTGGGCGCTCGCCGCCGGGCTGTGCGCGGTGGTGCTGCGCCGCAGCGCAGCAGGGCGCGCTTAGAGTTCCTTCCACTCCAGCCCGCTGCCCACGGCCTGCTCAATCGAGTCCAGGCCGTGGGCTTTGATCTGCGCGGCGATGCCGCGGTGGATGCTGCGGATCCTGCCCAGCCCGCCGTAGATGAACGGGGTGTAGCCCTGCAGCAGGCTCGCGCCCGCGGTGATACGCTCCCACGCCTGCTCGGGCGTGGAGATGCCACCGACGCTGACCAGCACCAGCTTGTCGCCCACTCGCTCGTGAAGGCGCTTGAGCACCTCGAGCGAGCGCGCCGTCAAAGGGGCACCGCTGATGCCGCCGGCGCCCATCTTTTCCACCTTCGAGGAGGAGGTGCGCAGACCTTCGCGCGAGATGGTCGTGTTCGTGGCCACGATGCCGGCAAGGTCGAGCTCCACGGCGAGATCAGCCACGGCGTCGATGTCTTCGTCGGAAAGGTCCGGCGCGATCTTGACCAGCACCGGCGTGGTGGTGGACTTCTTCACCACTTCCAAGATTGGGCGCAGCTCTTCGACCGCCTGCAGGTCGCGCAGGCCCGGCGTATTCGGGGAGGAGACGTTGACCACCAGGTAATCCGCCAGCTGGCCCAGCAGGGTAGCGGTGGCGCGGTAGTCGGCCACGGCGTCCTCGGAGGTCTTGTTCTTGCCGATGTTGATGCCCACCACGTCGCGGGAACGGCGCGCGCGGAGGTTGTCAGCGACCGTCAGCGCGCCCTTGTTGTTAAAGCCCATGCGGTTCAAAATCGCCTTGTCCTCCGGCAAGCGGAACAAGCGCGGTGTGGGGTTGCCCGGCTGGGACTTCGGGGTCACTGTGCCCATCTCGGCGTAGCCGAAGCCGATCGCGCCCCAAGCGTCGATCGCCTCGGCGTTTTTGTCGAAGCCCGCCGCCAGGCCCAGCGGGGCGGGGAAGTCCACTCCGAAAACGGTCTGTCGCAGCACCGGGTCGTGCACGCGCACGGCCTTTTCCATCACGCGGTTGACCGGGGTTGCCAGGTGCAACGTCTGTAGGGCGCCGCTGATGATGCCGTGAATGCGCTCCGGCGGAAGCAGGAACATGAGCTTGAGTGCGCGGTCGTAGAGCGTCATGGGTGCTATCTCCTATTTGCTCTCGGTTTGGTCGGCGGGGGAGACGATCTGGATGCCGTCACCGGATGCGGAGGCGGCGACCACGGTGCCGTCGTCAAGCGTAATGATGCTCTGGGCATCTGCGACGGTGGCGAAGTGCTTACGTTTCATCGGAATGCCTTGAGAGATGTCGTATCCGGTGGCGGTGTTGCTGGCCAGCGAGCTAATCCAAGCGAGGCGCTGCGCTGAGTCCCACGCCGCGTCCCAGGGTCCCTCCGGCACGGGCGCAGATTGCTGGAGGCGGATGATGTCGTCGGTGGTGTAGACGTGGATCTGGTTGCCGGTGGAGTCCGCGGCCAGCACCAGCCCGTGCTCGCCGCCGCGCACCTTCCCCACGCCTAGGCCCACGCGAAGGGTGCCGCCTTGGCGCGAGCCGTTCCAGTCGATGTCCTGGATGGTGGTGTCGAAGCGGTTGGTACGTACCACGGAATCGCGCTGGCCGTCCACCTGCACCGCCTCAAGCTGGTCGGTTTCGCGTGCGACGTCGATGGTGTCTTTCAACTCGCCGCCGTCGAATACCCAAACCTTGCGTTCAGTGTCGCTGCCTGCGAGCACCTCGCCTGACGACGCCACAGTGGCCACCGTGACCGGCTGATCCGTGGAGATCGTTTCTTCGCGCTGCCCGAACAGCTTGATTTCCCCGTCGCAGGCGACCGCGAAGGTGCCTGCGTTGGCGGAGGCCTCGCCGCAGGAGGCATCCAGCTCGTGGCGTGCGGCCTTGCCCTGCGCGATCTCTTCCAGTGTGCCGATGGTCAGAGCGTTGTCCGTGCGCACGCCGATGCGGCCGTCGGTGATGTCGAGATCGCGCACCGGCTCGGAGTCCACTACGGTGCCCGCCGGGTCCGAAGATTGCGGGGATTGCACAGGCGTAGCGCTGCCCATGTTCGCGGCCGCCTCACCGCCGGCTTCCTCGATTTTGGCGGAGGGGGACGCGCTGCAGGCGCTCAAGGCCAAGACAGCCGCGACTGCGCCGTAAGCCGCGGCGAAGCGGAGGTGGGAACTGGGGGCAGACAGACGAGCATTCACAAGGCCAAAGCCTAGCAACGCGCCCGCTACGTACCACGATGGCTAAGCAGGCGGGGTAGTGTCTTTCGCCATGACTGATCCCGCCACCACCATGTCCTGGGTTCAGGTGATCGTCCTGTCCATCGTCCAGGGCCTCACCGAGTTTTTGCCAGTATCTTCCTCGGGCCACCTGCGCATCGTCTCCCAGTTGTTCTGGGGTGAAGACGCCGGCGCCAGCTTCACCGCCGTGATCCAACTGGGCACCGAGCTGGCCGTGCTGGTGTTCTTTGCCAAAGACATCTGGCGCATCCTCTCCGCCTGGTTCTCCGGCCTTGCGGACAAATCGAAGCGCGGCTTCGATTACCGCATGGGGTGGATGGTCATCGTGGGCACGATCCCGGTTGGCATCGCCGGCGTGCTGCTGAAAGACCTGATCCGGGAGAATTTCCGCAACCTCTGGGTCACCGCGGCGGTGCTGATTCTCTTCTCCTTCGTGTTCATCCTCGCGGAGCGCTCCGGGAAGAAGACCCGTGGGTTTGAAGAGCTGACTATGAAAGACGCGGTTGTGATGGGGCTGTGGCAGTGCCTGGCGCTTATCCCGGGTGTATCGCGCTCCGGTGGCACCATCTCCGGCGGCCTGTTCCGCAACCTCGACCGCGAGGTGGCCACACGGTTTTCTTTCCTGCTGGCCATTCCGGCGGTGCTCGCTTCGGGGCTGTTCTCGTTGCCGGACGCCTTCGACCCACAGGCCGGTCAAGCTGCGACCGGCTTGCAACTGCTTATCGGCGCGGGCATCGGGTTTGTGGTCGGCTACATCTCGATCGCGTGGCTGCTGAAGTTCGTGTCCAACCACTCGTTCGCGTGGTTCGCTGCCTACCGCATCCCGCTGGGGCTCGAAGTCATGGTGCTGCTCGGCACCGGTGTCATGGCTGCGTAGCCAGGTAGCTGTAGGGTTGTCCGCATGCATGCTTGGCCCGACCCGTCCGTACCCGCAGTCGCCGGCACCCCGGTGGCGCTGAAGCTCTACGACACCGCCGATCAGCGCGTCAAGGAAGTAGACACCACCCCGGATGCGAACGGGGAGGTGGGGATGTACGTCTGCGGCATCACCCCGTACGACTCCACCCACCTCGGCCACGCCGCAACCTACCTCACCTTCGACCTGGCGCAACGCCAGCTCATCGCCAACGGCCACAGCGTCCACTACGTGCAAAACATCACCGACGTGGACGACCCGCTGTTCGAGCGCGCAGAGCGCGACGGCGTGGATTGGCGGGAGCTGGGTGCCAGCCAAATCGACCTGTTCCGCAGCGACATGGAGATCCTCTCCGTCATCCCGCCAAGGGATTATGTGGGCGCCATGGAGTCCGTGGACGAAGTAATCGAGATGGTGCAGCAGCTGCTCGATTCGGGAGCGGCCTACACGCTCGACCACGGCGACATCTACGCTTCCATCGACGCCACCGAGCAGTTCGGATACGAATCCAACTTGGATCGCGCCGCCATGGAGGAGTTCTTCGCCGAGCGTGGCGGCGACCCTGAGCGTGCGGGGAAACGCGATCGGTTGGATGCGCTTATTTGGCGCGGCCACCGTGAGGGCGAGCCTGCCTGGGAGTCCCCCTTCGGCCCGGGGCGGCCCGGTTGGCACGTGGAGTGCTCCGCTATCGCCACCAACCGTCTAGGGGCACACTTCGCTATCCAGGGCGGCGGGTCCGACCTGGCCTTCCCGCACCACGAGTTTTCGGCCGCTCACGCCGAGGCGTCACTGCACGTTGAGCGCATGGCCGGCCACTATGTCCACGCCGGGATGATCGCGCTGGACGGGGTGAAGATGTCCAAATCTCTCGGCAACCTCGTATTCGTGCACAAACTCACCGAGGCAGGCCACGACCCCTCAGCAATCCGTCTCGCGGTGTTCGCGGGCCACTACCGCTCGGACCGAGATTTCTCCGACCCGATCCTCACCGAGGCGGAGGCGCGCCTTGCCCGCTGGCGCGAACAGCTCCCGCAAGAGGTCAGTGAGGCGCAGGCGACGGAAGTCGTCGATAAGCTTCGCGCAATTCTTGCTGACGATCTCAACACCCCGGAGGCACTGTCTCTTATCGACGGCGTGACCGGAGACCACAACCAGATCATCGCTACCGCGCTCGACGGCCTCCTCGGCGTGCGGATTTAGCGCTGCTCCAGCACAATGGGGCGCATGAGCGCAGCTGCCGACAGTTCGATCCGGGCGCAATTCCAGCCCGAGGTCGATGAATTCATCGACGACCTGACTACATTTGCGACCGGCTCGTATCTCCAGGAGGACGACAAGGACCTCTGGGAGGAGCCCTTCGACCCGAAGGTGTTGCCGGATCTGAAGCAGATCCTCGAGATGTTCCTGGACGCGTTGGATCTATTGGGCGACGACCCGGAGGGGGAGGCGCTGGCAAAAGTGGTGGCACCGTTCTACGTGAACCTCGAGGAATTCAACGAGCGTCACGCGAATGCGGTGCTTGAACCCGAGGAGAAGGCCGGCATCGAAACGCTTGTGTTCCGCGCCGCCGCCGCCACGGGCGCCACCGATGATGCTCTCAACGAGCTCCCGGAACTTGAGTAGCCCCGCGGCCGTCCTGTGGGACATGGACGGCACCCTCATTGACACGGAGCCGCTGTGGGGGCAGGCCACCTACGAGCTCGGTGAGCTGCTCGGACGGCCGCTGACGCCGGAGGTGCGGGCGAAAACCGTCGGCGGCAGTTTTCCGGACACGCTACGCATTGTTGCCGACTGGGCGGGCTATGAGCTTGTCGACGGCGACCTGGAGCGCTACCGCACATGGATGTTCGGGCGCATGGCTGAGATGTTCGCCAGCGGCATCGAACTCAACCCTGGCATTGCAGGCGTGCTGGATTCTCTCGCTGAACGGGCTACGCCGATGTTCGTGTGCACGAACACCGCCCGGGTGCTGGCGGACCCGTGCATCGACGCGATCGGGCGCAACGTATTCGCCGGCACAATCGCCGGCGATGAGGTGGCCAACCCCAAACCCGCCCCGGATATGTACCTCGAGGCCGCCCGACGCGCCGGTACGGAGCCGGGGGAGTGTCTTGTCGTTGAAGATTCCTGGCACGGGATGACCGCCGGTGCGGCTGCGGGATGCGTGGTGCTGGGTTTGGCGGACACCGTTCCAGAGGGGGTGGTCCGGTTCAATCCGAACTCCTTCGTGGGCGCGGGCGCCGTTGACGTGGACGGTTGGTTTTCTGCAGCTCGATAGGCATAAACGGGGGGTACGGGATCGTCGCAAAGCTCGGTTCTCCGTATAGTGGCGCTTATGAATACACGCATCGAAGAAGACCTCCTCGGTACCGCCGAGGTTCCCGCCGACGTCTACTACGGCATCCACGCGCTTCGCGCCGTGGACAATTTCCACATCTCCGCCAGCACCATCAACGACTTCCCGGAGTTCATCCGCGGAATGGTCCAGGTGAAGAAAGCCACAGCGATTGCCAACCGTCGCCTGCACGCGCTGCCCAAAGACAAAGCCGAGGCAATCGTGGCAGCCTGCGACAAGATCCTGGACGAGGGCGTGTGCATGGACCAGTTCCCGATCGACGTGTTTCAGGGCGGCGCGGGCACCTCGGTGAACATGAACACCAATGAGGTGGTTGCTAACCTCGCGCTCGAGCTGATCGGGCGGGAGAAGGGCGATTACGAAGTGATCAACCCGAACGACGACGTGAACATGTCCCAGTCCACCAACGACGCGTACCCGTCCGGGTTCCGCCTCGGGGTGTACTACGCGGTGCAGAACTTGCTGAGTGAGCTGGATGAGCTGCAGAAGGCGATGCGGGCGAAGGGTGACGAGTTCGCCGACATCATCAAGATGGGTCGCACCCAGCTGCAGGACGCCGTTCCGATGACCCTGGGCCAGGAGTTCACCGCATTCGGTGCGAACCTGGCTGAAGAGCAGCGCACCATTAGCTCTGCGGCGGATTCGCTTCTGGAAATTAACTTAGGTGCCACGGCGATCGGCACCGGGATCAACACCCCGAACGGCTACCGCGATCAGGTCGTCTCCGCCCTGCGCGAGGTCACGGGCCTGGATATCCAAGCCTCCCCGGACCTGATCGAGGCGACGTCGGACACCGGCGGCTACGTGATGATGCACGGTGCCATCAAGCGCGCCGCGATGAAGCTGTCCAAGATCTGCAACGACCTACGCCTGCTGTCCTCGGGCCCGCGCGCGGGTCTCAACGAGATCAACCTGCCGGAGCGTCAGGCCGGTTCCTCGATCATGCCGGCGAAGGTCAACCCGGTCATTCCCGAGGTGGTCAACCAGGTCTGCTTCAAGGTCTTCGGCAACGATGTGACCGTGTCTATGGCCGCCGAGGCCGGGCAGCTGCAGCTCAACGTGATGGAGCCGGTCATCGCGCAATCCCTGTTCGAGTCCATCCGCCTGCTCACCAACGCGGCGAAGACGCTGCGCGAGAAGTGTGTCGTGGGTATCACCGCGAACAAAGAGGTGTGCGAGGCGTACGTGACGAACTCCATTGGCATCGTGACCTACCTGAACCCGGTGATTGGGCACCACAACGGCGATCTCATCGGGCGCGAGGCGGCTGAGACCGGCAAGAGCGTGTATGACCTGGTGCTGGAGAAGGGCCTCATCGACGAAGAGGACCTGAAGAAGCTGCTGAGCAAGGAAAACCTCATGCACCCGGAGTACCGCGGCAAACTCTACGTTGACGACGAGCCGGGCCTGGTTGACAACGGGGAGCTCCCCGCCGGCGAATAACGCCCCCACATAGCGGGTGTGGCATAGGCAGGTAGCCAATGTCACACCCGCTGCATTTCTGTTTGGGTGGGGCACGGGCGGATAATTGGGATGACTAAATTCCCTGCCTGAAGGAGTGTTCGGAGATGCTTGCCGTCCACATCATCATCCTGCTTGGGGCGATCGTTCTGGGCGCCCGTATGGGCTCCATCGCGATCGGGTTCGCTGGGGGCCTCGGTGTGCTCCTCCTCGGCGCTACCGGGATTCCGGTGAGCGCCGACGCCATTCCATTCGATGTCATCGGGATCATCATGTGCGTCATCGCGGCGATCTCCGCGATGCAGCTCGCCGGTGGCATGGAGTACCTGGTGGATTTGGCGGAGCGGTTCCTCCGCCGCAACCCGAAGCGCATCACCGTGTATGCGCCGATTGTTACCTGGCTCATGACCGTGCTCGCCGGTACCGGGCACACGGCGTTTTCTACCATGCCCGTGATTGTGGAGGTGGCGAAGGAAGGCGGCGTGCGCCCCTCCCGGCCGTTGTCGGCGGCGGTTATCGCCTCCCAGATGGCTATCGTCGCCTCACCTATTTCCGCCGCGGTGGTGTTCATGGCGTCCGCGCTTGAACCGTTAGGGGTGGGCTACCTCCAGCTCCTCGCGGTGATGCTTCCTGCAACGTTCCTGGCTATCTTCCCGATGGCGTGGGTCGCCAACAAGGTAGGGCCGGATCTGGGCGACGATCCCGTCTACAAGAAGCGGTTGGCCGAAGGTCTCGTCGCAAAGCCTGGTGAGCGCTCCGACTACGAGGCTCCGGCAGGCGCGAAAGCCTCGGTAGGTATCTTCCTCGCCGCGATCGTGGTGGTCATGGTCTACGCCACGCTGATCTCGGACCAGGTGGGACTGGTGCAAAACCCGACCATCCCGCGCAACGAGGCAATCATGGCGATCATGCTCGCCGCCGCAGCAGCAATCGTGCTGGTCACCCGCACCAGCGCAGCGGAGATCCTGAACACCCAGGTGTTCCGCTCTGGCATGTCGGCGAGTGTGTGCGTGCTAGGTGTGGCATGGCTGGGCACGACGTTTATCAACTACTACATCGATGACATCCAAAGCATCGCTGGCGACGTGCTTACCGCGCAGCCGTGGCTGCTGGCAGTGGTGCTGTTCGTAGCAGCTTCGCTGTTGTACTCGCAGGCCGCGACGGCAAAGGCCCTCATCCCGGCCGCACTCGCCATCGGTGTCAGCCCCTTGACCGCGCTGGCGGCGTTCCCCGCAGTCTCGGCGCTATTCGTGCTTCCTACGTACCCGACGTTGCTGGCTGCGGTGGAGATGGACGACACGGGCTCTACCCGGATTGGCAAATACGTGTTCAACCACCCGTTCCTGGTTCCCGGTGTGGTCTGCATCTTTGTCAGCGTGATTCTGGGTTACGCCATCGGGGCCGTTGTAGTGTGAGACACATGACTGCTCAACCGTTGACTGACGTCGAAATCGCCCAAGCCCACCAACTGGCCCCCATTACAGAGATCGCCTCAACGGCGGGGGTCAGTGACGACGCCCTGATCCCGTACGGCAAGTACATGGCCAAGGTGGACATCACCCAGGCGCCGTCGAACACCCCCGGAAAATTGGTCGTGGTCACCGGTGTCTCCCCGACGCCTGCTGGCGAGGGCAAATCCACCATGCTCATCGGCTTGACTGATGCGCTGGCGAAGCTGGGCAAAAACGCCATGGTGGCGCTGCGCGAGCCGTCGCTTGGCCCCGTGATGGGCATCAAAGGCGGCGCCGCTGGCGGCGGATACTCCCAGGTGGTCCCGATGGAGCAGATCAACCTGCACTTCACGGGCGACTTCCACGCGATCACCAGCGCTAACAACACGCTGGCAGCGCTGATTGACAACCACATCCACCAAGGCAACTCCCTCGGCATCGACCCGCGTCGCGTGACGTGGCAGCGCTGCTTGGATGTCAACGACCGTGCCCTGCGCAATGTGGTCACCGGCCTCGGCGGTCCGGCGCACGGCGTGCCGGCAGAGACAGGGTTCACTATCACCGCAGCGTCCGAAATCATGGCCATCCTGGGCTTGGCCACCGACTTAGAGGACTTGAAGCAGCGCCTGGCGAACATCACCATTGGCCTGACGTATGACAAGAAGCCCGTGACCGCAGGTGACCTGGGCGCTGAAGGCGCCATGGCCGCGCTGCTCAAGGACGCCGTCAACCCGAACCTGGTGCAGACGCTCGGCGGCACACCGGCATTCATCCACGGCGGCCCCTTCGCGAACATTGCCCACGGCTGCAACACGCTCATTGCCACCCGCACCGCGCAGCAGTACGCCGACATCGTCCTCACCGAGGCGGGCTTCGGCTCCGACCTGGGTGCAGAGAAGTTCTTCGACATCAAGGCCCGCTACGGCGACCTGGACGTCGCCGGGGCAGTGATCGTTGCCACGATCCGCTCCATCAAGCACAACGCGGGCGTGGCCAAGGCAGACCTCGCCGATGAAAACGCCGGTGCGCTCGAAGAAGGCATCGTCAACCTCGAGCGCCATGTGGAAAACGTGCGGAAGTTTGGCGTGACTCCCGTCGTCGCGCTCAACCGCTTCACCTCAGACTCCGCTGCGGAGTTGGAGTTCGTGCATAACTGGGCGAAGGCCAAGGGGATCGCTCTGGCCGAGGCAGACGTCTGGGCTAAGGGCGGCGACGGAGCCACCGAGCTGGCTCAGACGCTCCTGGACAACCTCACTGAGGGCACCTCGCACCCGCTATACGACCCGGCGGAGGGCGTTGAGCGCTCCATCGAGACCATCGCGAAGGAGATCTACCGGGCGGAAGACGTGCAGTACTCCGCCGCGGCACTGAAGGACCTGCAGACGCTGAAGGATAACGGCTTCGATTCGCTGCCGGTGTGCATCTCCAAGACCCAGTACTCGTTCTCGGATGACCCCACCCAGCTGGGCGCTCCGACCGGCCACACGCTGCATGTGCGCAACCTCATCCCGCGCACGGGCGCAGGGTTCGTTCTCGTGCTCACTGGCGACGTGATGACGATGCCGGGGCTGCCAAAGCAACCGGCAGCCAATAACATCGACGTTGACGCAAACGGCGTGATCAGCGGCCTATTCTAAGCCGCCATCTGGCTCCGGCGAGGATTCTCTTTCCGCCCGCGACCCCGGCCACCCGGGGTACGGCGGGGGAGTGCCACCAAAGACGGGGCAGAGCGACTGAAACGCGCACCAGCCGCACAGTTTGGACTGTTGCGGGCGGAATGTGCCAGCCTTACCATCGGCCTCGATCTTCCACCACAGCTCCGCTAAATCGCGTTCGAAGTATTCTAGCTCCTCGCGCGAGGGGTGAGGATCATTGAATCCATCACCTTCAGATACATCAGCTTGAGCTGCGTGGGTACCACGCCGAACAGCCGCCAGTACACCAGCGCGTAAAACCGCATCTGGAACTGCGCGTCCTGCGAATAGCGCAGCTGGGGCTTCTTCCCAGTTTTGTAGTCGACTACGCGCACCTCGCCGGTGGGCGCGATATCCACCCGGTCAATGAAGCCTCGGACGGGAACGCCATTCGGCAGCGTGAAATCCACCGGCATCTCTTGGGCGTGGGCGTCGAAGCGGAGCGGGTTTTCCATGGTGAAGTACCCGCGCAGCAGCGTGCGGGAATCCACCAGCAGCTGGTACTCGTCCGCCACCGGTTCGGCGCAGCCGGGTTCTTCCTCCCGCATCTTCTCCCAGTGCGGCCTGAGCCGCTTCACCGCTGCCGGATAGGTGCGCTGCTCACGCGGCCACGTGAACATCTCTTCCAGCACAGCGTGCACCAGGGTGCCCTTTACCTGAGCCTCCGTGGATGGCTCCGGGATTTTATCGATGGCGCGCAGCCTGTACTGCAGTGGACAGCGCCTGTAGTCGGAGGCGCGGGACGGGGAAATAGCTATGGGGCGAGTCATGGTGCACAACATCATAGAGTGGAGCCATGACACGAGCTTTCATCGATTTTCTCGCCCAGAGTCCGTCCGCGTTCCACGCCGCCGAGACAGTCGCTGCGAGGCTTCAGGCTGAGGGCTTTTCGCTTGACGACGACGCGCACGCCCCCGGCGGCCACCTCGTTGTGCGCGATGGCGCTGTGGTTGCGTGGTGGGTGCCGGAACACGCCCGGCCTCGGTTCAGGGTGGTGGGCTCGCACACTGATTCTCCCGGCCTGATGGCAAAGCCGGACCCGGATGTGGTGCGGGAAGGCTTCCGCCAGGTAGCAGTGGAGGTGTACGGCGGGCCGATCCTGGCCAGCTGGTTTGACCGTGACCTCACCTTCGCTGGCCGCGTGGTCACCGCGGATCGCACCGAGCACCTGGTCAACACCGGCCCTGTCGCGCGCGTGCCCAACCTGGCTATCCACCTCTACCGCGGCGACATGCCGGAGATAGACCGCCAGGTGCACACCCAGCCGATTCTCGGCGTGGATCGGCCGCTGCTCGAGCTGGCGGCGGAATCCGCGGGCATTGCCGCAGACGACATCGTCGCCCACGAGCTCATCACCGCGGACGCTCAGCGAGGCGAGGTCATCGGCGACGTGCTCGCGGCCGGCCGCCTGGACAACCTGACCAGCGTGTGGGCGTCGATGGAAGCCATGCTGGCTGCGAAAGACGACGCCGAGGACATCCTGGTGCTGGCCGCGTTCAACCACGAGGAGGTCGGTTCTGCCTCCACCGCGGGCGCGGGCGGGCCCCTGCTGGAGCGGGTGCTCAACCGCGTCGCCGCCGAGTTCGGCGAGCCGGCCGAGATCATCGCAGATTCCATCCAGGTCTCCGCAGACGCGGCCCACGCGGTGCACCCCAATTACCCGGGCAAGCATGACCCCACGCACCACCCGCTGCTGAACAAGGGCCCGGTGCTCAAGGTCAACGCCAACCAGCGCTACGCCTCCAACGCCGCCACGGAGACGGAGTGGATCCTGGCGTGTCGCGCAGCGGGCGTGCCGCACCAGACCTTCGTGGGCAACAACGCCGTGCCCTGCGGGTCCACCATCGGACCAATCTCCTCGACGCGGCTTGGGCTGCCCACCGTCGATGTCGGCGTTCCCTTGCTGTCCATGCACTCCGCGCGCGAGCTGTGCGGGCTCGAGGACATGGACTATTTC
This sequence comes from Corynebacterium wankanglinii, assembly GCA_014490595.1. Taxonomy (GTDB): domain Bacteria; phylum Actinomycetota; class Actinomycetes; order Mycobacteriales; family Mycobacteriaceae; genus Corynebacterium; species Corynebacterium wankanglinii. The sequence goes on along the minus strand of CP061031.1, from coordinate 1,309,504 downwards.
GTGCGCGCGCTTGCGGCTTTTTACGCGGGCGCGCGGTAGGGCATACTAACCGCCATGTATTCGGGACCGTTCCAGCCAGGCGATAAGGTGCAGCTCACCGACGCGAAGCGCCGCCACTTCACCATCGAGCTCAAAGAAGGCGGGCAGTTCCACTCGCACAAAGGCATCGTCCACCACGACGACATCATCGGCGCCGACGAAGGCTCCGTGGTGAAGTCCACGCTGGGATCGGACTACCTGTGCTTCCGCCACCTGCTGGTGGACCATGTGCTCTCCATGCCGCGCGGAGCCGCGGTGATTTACCCGAAGGATGCCGCACAGATCCTTGTCGAAGGCGACATCTTCATGGGCGCGCGCGTGCTTGAGGCCGGCGCCGGCTCCGGCGCGCTGACCATGTCGCTGTTGCGTGCCGTCGGACCTGAAGGCCATGTGTACTCGTACGAAATCCGCGATGACCACCTGGCGTTTGCCAAAGACAACGTCGCCGACTACTTCGGCGGCGAGCCAAGCTGGTGGACCCCGCGCCTGGGCGATTTCGGCGAGGTCACCCCGGAGGACTTGGACGGCCAGGTGGACCGCGTCATCCTGGACATGGTGGAGCCCTGGCACTTCATAGACACGGTGAAAAACGTGCTCATCCCGGGCGGGGTGTTCATGACGTACGTGGCCACCGTGCCGCAGCTGATGAACATCATGGAGGCCATCCGCGAGGCGAAGTGCTTCACGGAGCCGCGTGCATGGGAAACCCTGCTGCGCGAGTGGAAGGTCGAGGGCTTGGCTACCCGTCCGGAGCACCGCATGAACGCGCACACGGCATTCCTCGTGTGGACGCGCCGGCTTGCGGACGGGGTCACGCCGCCGCGGCCGCAGCGCAAAGCTCGTCGATAAGCAACCAGTCCTATGTAGGCTCAAGCACATGCCTACTGTCCACGACGATGCCTTCGGCCCGGAGCTGCGCGACCTTCAACGCAAGAACCGCGAGCTCAGTTCGCGCAACGAGAAGCTCGCTGAGCTGCTGAAAACCAGTCGCGACAAGCTCAACGACCTGTACGCGAAGGTCGAGGAGCTGGGCGAGCCCGCATCGACGTACGGCATCTTTCTTGCCCCGGCCGCGCGCAGCGGGGAGGCGGAGGTGCACACCTCGGGCCGCCGCATGCGGTTGAAGGTTTCGCCCCTGGTGGACCCATCCGAGCTCGTTCCCGGCACGATGGTGCGCCTGGGGGAGGGCACTATTGTGGTAGAGACCTGCGGTTTCGACCCCACCGGCCAGCTGGTCACCATGATCGAACGCGTCGGGGATGACCGCGCCATCGTGGCCGACCAGCATGGCGCAGAGTCTTTGGTCCTACTCGCAGAGCCGCTGCGGGCGGCAGCGCGCGCGGGCGACACGGTGCTAGTCAACGCCTCTGCCGGGTACGCGTTCGAGCGTATCGCGAAGACCGAGGTCAACCAGCTGTCCCTGGACGAGGTCCCCGACGTCACATACGCGGATATTGGCGGGCTGTCGTCCCAGATCGAGACGATCAAGGATTCCGTGGAGCTGCCGTTTTCCCACCCGGAGCTTTACCAGGCCTACGACCTGCGCCCGCCGAAAGGCCTGTTGCTGTACGGCCCGCCTGGCTGCGGCAAGACGCTCATTGCGAAAGCTGTTGCAAACTCACTTTCCCAGCGCATCGGTGATGGGGGACAGGCCCACTTCATCAACGTCAAGGGCCCGGAGCTGCTGAACAAATTCGTCGGCGAGACGGAGCGACGCATCCGACTGATCTTCGAGCGCGCACGCGAACTCGCCGCCAGCGGCAACCCGGTGATCGTGTTCTTCGACGAGATGGAGTCGATCTTCCGCACCCGCGGATCGGGGGTGTCCTCCGACATGGAGACCACGGTGGTCCCGCAGCTGCTTACCGAGATCGACGGCGTGGAAGACATTGCCAACGTCATCGTCATCGGTGCGACCAACCGCGAGGAGCTCATTGACCCGGCGATCTTGCGTCCCGGCCGCCTCGACATCAAGATCCGCGTCTCCCGGCCGAATAGGGACGAGGCGAAGGACATCCTCACGCGCTACATCACGAGCGCAGTGCCGCTGGCGGCCCCGCGCGAGGTGCTTATCGACGCGGCCGCGGACGCCATGTTTGCCCCGCGGCCCTTCGTGCGCCTGGAGCTTGTCGACGGAGCCGAGGAAGTGCTGCACTATTCCGACTTCGTCTCCGGTGCGATGATCGCCAACGTGGTGGACCGCGCCAAGAAGCTGGCCATCAAGGACCACCTCTCAGGCGTGTCTACCGCCGGCCTGACGGAGGAGCACCTTCGCCAGGCGGTGCGCGCTGAGCAGGATGAGAGCGAGGACATGCCGAACACGGCGAACCCCGACGAGTGGGCGCGGATTACCGGCCGCCATGGCAAGCGCGTCGTCGCCGCGGAGGTTATCGGATAGCGGATCACTGCTTATTCACCGTAGTGGTATCGGCAGGCTGCGATGCGCACCTCCTCTTCGGTGAGTTTGTACACCAGCCGGTGTTCACTCGTAATACGCCGGGACCAGTATCCGCTGAGTTCGTGCTTCAACGGTTCGGGTTTTCCAATGCCATCGTTGCCGTTACGTTGAATATCGCGGATGAGGGCGTTGATACGCTTCAGTACCCGTTTGTCGGTGGTTTGCCACTCCACGTATTCGGACCAGGCGTCCTCGTCCCAGCTGAGGATCATTCTTCGTCCGCGATGAGTTCGTTGCGTACGGATGCGCCACGTTCGAGCCGCTCAATCCGCTGCTTGAGCACCCGCGCATTAGCAGGGGATTGCAGTAAGTAGTTGGTTTCCTTGAGCGATTCGTACTCAGCTAGAGAAACGATGACGACAGGGTCGTGACCTGCCCGGGTAATGACGACCTCTTCACAATCGTCGACGACATCGGAAAGCACCTCGGCGTAGTTGGCTCGAGATTCCGAATATGACATGACCTTCATTGCTCGCTCCCACTAGTTTGATGACGTACAACTTTCTGTACAACTCTAAATGGAGTAGCGAATCTGCGTCAATAGGGGTGGATCGTTTGTCCAATGATGTCTACAGTCCGCATGAAATCTCCGTCACTCAGATGCGCAAAACTAAAGACGAGCCCGTCGCCGCCTTCCGTCCAGAGAGACGACTCGTGGCCGCACTCGATGCCCGCCTCGAGCAAACGGGTTTCAAACGCGTCGCGCGCCAGGTGCGACGAGAATTGGACCGTCAGGTCGGCGCCGTCGCCCGGCGCGAGGCATGCGTCGTCGAATAGCGGCACCAGGCAGTCTTGCAGCACCTGTCGTCGCTGCGCCAGCGCCCGGTGCACCGCGCGGGTGTTGCGGCGGACGACACCTCCGTGCAGCAGCGAGGCGATCGCGCGTTGCGTCACTGTGGCGACGGGCATGCCGAGGATGCCACGGACCTCTTTCAGCCGGGCCACGGTCGCGGGGGAGGCGACAACATATCCGGCGGCGAGTTCGCGTGAGAGCAGCGTGGAAAACGTGCCGAGAGTGAGCACGTCCGCTGCTGGCGCGAGCGTGGACAAGGTCGGTTGGGGCGCTATGCGGTAGCGCAGTTCAGTGTTGAAATCGTCCTCGGTGATTACCGTGCAAGCGCGTCGTTGCCGCGGAGGTCATTGGGTAGGTTTGCCGCCTTCCGCCGTCTAGATTTGGTCGAACAGGTGCTGGTCGATGGCGATAGCGACGGCGGCACCCGAGCCGAGTGCTTGAGAGACCTGATCCGGCGAGCTAACGACGTTGCCAACCGCCCACAGTCCAGACTCTGAGGTTCTTCCTCCCTCAACCTGCACCCAGCCATTTGCAACGGTGCAGCCGGCTCCCCGGAGGAGGGCATCGTTCGGTGAGAACTCCGGTCCGGTGAAGCAGGCATCGTAGCGGACCGGTCCGGTCTCTGTGGTGATCTCAACGGCGTGGTCGTCGTCATTGGCTGGCGATACCTGCACTACGTCATCGTCGTTAAGAGCTACTCCGCATCGTTGAAGGCGTTCACGCTGCTCCGGGCTCAGGTCCATCCCGTTGGAGTAAAGCGTGACGCTGTCGGCCCACTTGGTTAGCAACGTGGCGATCCTCGCAGTGAACCCCGGGTTCTTTCCTCCGACTACACCGATGTTCTTACCCTTGGCTTCGTACCCGTGGCAGTACGGGCAGTGGAAGACACGGGTGCCCCACATTCCTTCCAACCCGGGGACCCCGGGGAGCACATCCGTGATCCCTGTGGCAACGAGCACTTGCGAAGCCGTGGATGCGTCGTCCGACTCAAGCTTCACCGCCCAATCGCCCTCGGGCGTTTGCTCCAGGGTTTCTACGCGCCCGTCGATGAGAAGGCCTCCGTAGGACACAAACTCTGCGTGACCGCGGGCAAGCAGCGCGGAAGGGTTCGCCGCATCCAGGCCGATCACGCCGTGCATATGCTCGCTGTTGCGGTTCCTGGGCGCCCCCGCATCCACGAGGCACACCTTGCGGTTCGCCCGCGCAAGGTTGACCGCTGCCGCGGTTCCGGCGAAACCGCCGCCGACGATAACAACGTCGAAGTGCTGATCTGCAAAGCTTGCGGTATCGGACGCGAGTTCCTGGCGCTCGCGCAGTGCACGTGCTTTCTCTGGGGAGATTAGTGGGTAGCTGGTCTCGTCCATATCTGTTCTCTCCTTATGTTCCTTTTTGGACTCGGCCCAGGGTAGTGATCGTCTGGGAAACAGCTTCGAGGGATTTTCCGAAATCATCGGCACTAAGGTGCGCAAAGCTCAGCACTAACCCATCGCCGCTATTTGTCCACAAGGTGGACTCATGTCCGGATTCGATACCTGCCTCCCGCAAGCGCTGTTCGAACTCGTCCCGCTCTTTTGGCGTGCCAAAACGCAAAGTCAGATCCGCGCCATCGCCGGGTGCGAGTCGGGCGCCCTTGAACAGCGGGACAAGCTGCTCGTTCAGAACTTCACGGCGCTGCGCCAGCCCCCGATGGACCGCGCTGGAGGTGCGGCGCGCGACGCCGTCGTCAAGCAGATGCGCGATGGCCCGCTGAGTTACAGCCGACACGGGCACGCCGAGGATGTCGCGTATCTCCCGCAATGCGGCTGCGGTCGCAGCAGAGGCGACGACGTAGCCCGCGGCAAGTTCACGCGAGAGCAGCGTGGAAAACGTGCCCAGCGTCAACACGTCCGCGTTGGTGGCGAGTGAGGACAATGTCGGCTGCGGTGAGATGCGGTAGCGCAGCTCGGTGTTGAAGTCGTCTTCGATAATGGTCGTCCGCGTCCTTACCGCCCACTCCAGCAGCTCCGCCCTGCGTGGCGCTGGCATGGCTGCGCCGAAGGGGTACAGGTGCGATGGCGTGACCAACAGCGCGTCCACGTCGCTGGGAAGCTCCTTGACAACCACGCCGTCGCCGTCAGTCGCGCATTCAACAACCTCGTGGCCAAGTAAGTAGCGGAATGACTCGTCGTAGACCAGGGTGGCCGGGGTCTTCGACGCCCACGCGCAGGCTGGCACCGAGCGAAAGGAGGATGCACATCAGGCCCTCGCGGGACCCGCCTGTGATCACGATCTGTTCCGGGGCCACCGCCATGCTGCGGGCGAGACGCAGGTGGTCGGCGATTGCACTGCGCAGCTCCGGCTCGCCGGCGTTGTCCACGTCCGCGCCGGGGTGCTTGGCCGCCTCGCGCCAGGCTTTGCGCCACGTTGCCGAGCGGATCGCGCCCGCGTTGCCCGGCGAGGGCTTCAAGGAGATCCGGGGGCGGGCCACCTTGCGGGGGAGCCCTGACAGGGCAGCGGTCTGAGGCCGCTCGGCCACGGCGAGCTCTGGGTGGATCCGCGTCGGAGCCCCCTGGCGGGTAAGCAGATACCCCTCGCCTTCGAGCTGGTCGTACGCGGTGACCACGCTGCCGCGGGAGATGCCTAGTTGCTGAGCGAGAGCGCGGGTGGACGGGACGGCGTCGCCAGGCGCGAGCGTGCCGTTGGCCACGGCCGCCCTGATTTCAGCTGCGATCTGCGTCGGGATGGGGCTCGGGTGGTCCCGGGAGATGGTCAGGTGCATCAACTGGTCCAAAGAAACTATATGGAACTGGCACTTGGAATCTACCAGTTTCCGGGGCAGACTAAGCGGTATGTCTCAAGCAGAAGAGTTGAATCAGAAGTTCATTGGCGGCGTGATCATGGACGTGGTTACGCCCGAGCAGGCCAAAATCGCCGAGGATGCGGGCGCATCTGCTGTGATGGCGCTGGAACGCGTGCCTGCTGATATCCGCGCCCAGGGTGGCGTGGCGCGCATGTCCGACCCGGACCTCATTGAGGGCATCATCGACACCGTGGACATCCCGGTGATGGCGAAGGCTCGCATCGGCCACACGGTAGAGGCGAAGATCCTCGAACACCTGGGGGTGGACTACATCGACGAGTCCGAGGTTTTAAGCCCCGCCGACTACGTCAACCACATTGACAAGCGCGGCTTTTCCGTGCCGTTCGTCTGCGGCGCGACCAACCTCGGCGAAGCGCTGCGCCGCATTAATGAGGGCGCGTCCATGATCCGCTCCAAGGGCGAGGCGGGCACCGGCGACGTCTCCGAGGCCACCAAGCACATCCGCAAGATCACCAGCGAGATCGCCGGTCTGCAGGCCATCTGGGCGAACAACCGCGACGAGCTCTACGTCGCCGCGAAGGAGCTGCAGGCGCCCTACGAGCTGGTAGCTTCCGTTGCTGAGCACGGCAAGCTGCCAGTGCCCCTGCTCGTCGCCGGCGGCGTGTCCACCCCGGCGGACGCCGCGTTCATGATGGAGCTCGGCGCGGACGGCGTGTTCGTCGGCTCCGGCATCTTCAAGTCCGGCAACCCGGAGGCACGCGCCAAGGCCGTGGTGAAGGCGACCCAGAACTGGAACGACATCGCCGCCGTGACCGAGGCGTCCCGCGGCTTGGGCGAGGCGATGGTCGGCATCAACGTCGCCGACCTCCCGGCGCCGCACCGCCTGGCAGAGCGCGGCTGGTAAAGCCACGAAAAAGCTCGTTGCCCAGTGCGGGTAACGAGCTTTTTGCTTTGCGACGAAAAGCTTCGCCGGGCCTAGCGGAAGTCGACGAACTTGCTCACCACCCAGCGACGGATGGCGATAAGGAACACACCCAGTGCGATGGTGATCACGGACAGGGTGATGAAGAAGGTGCGCTCCGCGGACGGATCGTCGGGGTTGTACAGCGAGCCCAGCACACCGGACAGCGCGGTACCCATTGACACGGACATGAGCCAGACGGCGAACAAACGGGACTTGAACGCGTTCGGGGCCACACGGGTTGCCAGCGAGTTGCCCACAGGCGAGAGGAAAAGCTCGCCCATGGTGAACAGGAACAGGACCACCACAAGGACGAGCAGCGGCGTCGACTGCGGGCCCTTGCCCACGTACGGCAAGAAGATGAATAGGGAGACGCCGATAATGATGTTGGCGACACCGAACTTTGTTGCGGACGACCACTGGCGCTCACCCAACTTCGTCCACGCAGCTGCGAAGACCGGCGCGAAGATGATGATGAACAGTGGATTAAACGACTGCACCTGAGCCGGGGTGAGCGTCCAGTTGAACAAGCTCAGATCCGCTCGCTGGTCGGAGTACACGGCCACGACGGTGAACTGCGACTGGAAGATAGCGAAGAAAGCCACGGAACCAACCAAAAGGGGAAAGTCCCCACTTCGCCCATTCAGAACGCGGCAGCGGGTTCGGCACCTCCGAGCCCGCTGCACCGATGGTGGATTTCCGCATCAGGGTGTACTGGATCAAACCGATGGCCATACCGATGACCGCCAGTCCGAAGCCCCAGTGGAAACCTGCCATACCCCAGACCCAGCCAGTGATCATGGGGCCGAGGAGACCGCCGATATTAACGGCCATGTAGAAGATGGAGAAGCCGGCGTCGCGGCGCGGATCCTCACGGTCGTACAGATCGCCCAGCACAACCTGCGAGGCCGTCTTCACGCCGCCGGAGCCGATGCCGACGCACACCAGGCCGAGGGCCAGTCCAGCCGCGCCGGGGACGAGGGCGAGCACGATGTGGCCGACCATGACCAAAATGGCCGAGTAGTACAGTGTGCGTTCCGCTCCAAGGAGCCGGTCACCCACGAAAGAGGCGACCAGCGCCATCATGTAGACGAAACCGCCGTACGCACCCACGAGGCTGAGGGCGACAGACTGGTCGATGCCGAGCCCACCGTCGGTCGTGGCGTAGTACATGTAGAACGCCAGCAGCGCCTGCATGCCGTAGAAGCTGAACCGCTCCTACAGCTCGATGCCGAACAAGTTGGCCAGGCCCCGCGGCTGGCCGAAAAATTTGCGCTCGGCGTGCGGGGTGTCCGCGCCGGGCGAGGTACGAGTAGTCATAGCCAAATAAAATACGACTCATCGCATTACCCACCAAACACTCGCACGCGTATTTCGGCCAGACCCCGAGTAACAAACCCCGATTACGCCCCCGAAAACGCGCATACTAGGGGTCTCGTGCTCGGGTTCTGCGGCGACGATCTCCGTAGATGCCGGTTGCCCCGGCTAGCAAGGTTGTGCGCCCGCTAGGCTCGTCACTTATGACGCGTTACATGGGAACCGAGACGGAGTACGGCATCACCTGCCCTGACAACCCGCAGATCAGCCCGCTGGTCACTTCCACGCACGCGGTGGTTGCCTACGCGGCGCTGCGCACCCAGGCCCGCACTCGCTGGGACTATGCGGAGGAGGCCCCGCTCAAAGACACGCGCGGCTTCGACCTGCAGCGCTACCGCAGCGTGCCGGTCGTCGACGCGAACGCGATCGGGGTGGCCAACGTGGTCACCACCAACGGCGCGCGCTACTACGTCGACCACGGCCACCCGGAGTACTCCAGTCCGGAGTGCTCGAACGCGTTTGACGCGATGATCTACGACGCCGCCGGCGACATCATCCTCAACGACGCCGCCTCTGACATCCGCCAGTTGTGGCAGCAGCAGGTCTCCGTGCTGGCCAACCACGAGCCGTGCCCGCCGCTGAAGTTCTATAAAAACAACGTCGACGGCAAGGGCCGCTCCTACGGTAGCCACGAAAACTACCTGTACTCGCGCCACACCAATTTCGAGCGGCTCACCCAGGCGCTCATCCCGTTCTTCGTCACACGCCAGGTCATCATCGGTGCCGGCCGCGTCGGCATCGGCCAGGCATCAGAAGCCCCGGGGTTCCAGATTTCCCAACGCGCCGACTACTTCGAACAGGAAGTCTCGCTGGAAACCACGCTCAACCGCGGCATCGTCAACACCCGCGACGAACCGCACACGCCTGAGAAGGACTTCCGCCGCCTGCACGTCATCGTGGGGGATGCAAACATGAGCCAGTTTTCCAACTTCCTCAAACTTGGCATGACCTCCCTGGTCCTTGACGCCATCGAGGCAGATGTGGATTTCTCGGACCTCCGCCTGGCCCACCCAGTCGAGGAGATCAAGGCGGTCAGCCACGACCCTTCCCTCAACCACAAGCTAGAGCTTCACGACGGCCGAAGGTTGAGCGCCATTTCGGTTCTCCGCGAATACCGGAGGCGGTGTACGGGGCGAAGCGACGTCGATAGGCAGGTACTGGAGCTGTGGGGCGAGATACTCGATGACCTAGAGCGGGACCCGCTGTCTACCGCAGACCGGCTGGACTGGACCGCGAAGTGGGCGTTGGTGCGCCGCTTCGAAGACCGCGGCGCCACCCAGGCGAAACTGCAGGCGATCGACCTGCAATACGCCGACATTGACCCCCAGACCTCGCTGTATCACGCACTCGTAGGAAAGGGTGCGATGCGCACGATGGCGACCGCGGAGCAGATTGCGCAGGCCGCCGTACATCCGCCCGAGGACACTCGCGCCTACTTCCGTGGGCGCGCTGGGGAGAAATTTGCCGAAAACCTCACGGCCTCGAGCTGGCAATCCATGCTGTTTACCGTGGACGGCTCGCTCTACCGTGTGCCGTTGGATCTCGTGGGCGGGCACACAAAACAGGACGTGGGGCAGCTGATTGAACGCGCTTCCACGGCGAAGGATCTCCTTTCGGGCCTCGGGCTCACCCCTGAGCGGTAGGGTTGGGCCTATGGCTACTCAACACACCCACGTCTCGGGCGGCGGCGGAGACGACCACAGCGACGACACCGCGGCGAACGCTGCGGGCCAGGCGCAAATTGACACTTCGGGCACGGACGACCTCTTGGACGAGATCGACGCGCTGTTGGACAGCAACTCCGAGGAGTTCGTGAAATCCTTCGTGCAGAAAGGCGGGCAGTAAGCTGGCCACCAGCTACCCGCGCCGGATTATGGGCGTGGAAACGGAGTTCGGTGTTGCCGCCTACGACGGAGCACGCCAGGTGCTCACCCCGGAGGAGGTGGCCCGATATCTGTTCCGCCCGGTGGTTGCCAGGCACCGCAGCTCCAACGTTTTCACGCAGAATGCGTCGCGTCTGTACTTGGACGTCGGTTCGCACCCGGAATACGCCACGGCGGAGTGCGACTCGCTCAGTCAGCTTCTCGCGTACGACAAAGCGGGGGAGAGGATCTTCCACCGCCTGTCGCAGCAGTGCGACGAGGCCCTGCGCGCCGACGGTTTCAGCGGGGCGACCTACTTGTTTAAGAACAACGTGGACTCGCGGGGAAACTCCTACGGTGCCCACGAGAACTACCTGGTTAGCCGAGAGTTAGCGCTGAAATCTTTCGGCGAACGCTGTTGCCCTTCCTTGTCACCCGCCAACTCATTTGCGGGGGCGGCAAGATCGCGGACGGCCGCTACGTGATCTCCCAGCGCGCAGACCAGGTGTGGGAGGGTGTTCATCCGCGACAACCCGCACGCGCCCCATCATTAACACCCGGGATGAACCGCCACCGCGATCGCACCGATTCCGCAGGATGCATGTCATCGTCGGCGATTCGAACATGTCGGAGCCGACATTCGCGCTCAAGGTGGGCTCGATGCTACTGGTCATCGAGATGCTTGAAGCCGGGTTTGACCTGCCGGACATGGAGCTCGCCGACCCGATTGCGCACATTCGCGACATCGCGGGGGATCCGACTGGCAGTACGGAACTCACGCTTGCTGCTGGCGGAACCATCACCGCTTTGGAGGTACAGCAAAACACCCTGGAAGCTGCGAAACGTTGGCTGCTGCAGCGCCCGGACGAGGGCACCCCGAATGCGGAAATGTCCCGGGTAGTAGATCTGTGGGACCGGGTGCTCGAAGCGATCGCCGACCAAGACTTCTCCGCCGTGGACACGGAGATCGACTGGGTGATCAAACGGAAGCTACTTACTCAGTTCAAAGACCGCTTGGGGTGCGATTGGGACCACCCGAAGCTCGCGCAGATTGACCTGACCTACCACGACATCAACCCGAGCGTGGTTTGTTTTACGTGCTCGAACGCAAGGGGTTGGCGAAGCGCTGGATCGACGACGCTGCCATCGAACACGCCGCCGATCACCCGCCGGAGACCACCCGCGCGGTCATACGTGGCGAATTCCTGCGCGCCGTGCGGGAGGCGGAGCTGTCGCATAACGTCGACTGGGTGCACATGAAGGTCAACCGCCCAGAACCCCGCACGGTAGAGCTGCCCGACCCGTTCGCCAACGCGGATGAGGACGCAACGGAGCTGATCCGCTGGGTGAAGGCGCAAAAAGGGTAGGTCGCTGTGGCCAACGACAATGACATGATCGTTCGCCAGGTAGGGCTCACGTTCGCGCTACTCGCCTCGCCTGAGAAGCGGGATGTGGCCTGGGTTCAGGCACACGTCGACGGCTACGGCAACCGCACGCGCGACGCCGCCAGCCATTTGGTTGAGCGCGACGTGCGCGAACTGCGTGACCTTGGTGTGCCGGCGCGCTACCAGGACGGCAAGGTATGGGTGATCAAAGACCTGTACGAGCTCCCCGCGATCAACCTCACCGCGGAAGAGGCGTCCGTGGTCGGGCTCGCCGCAGATTTGAGTAAGCCGGGTTCCCTAGGCGAGTTCGCGCGCTCCGGCTGGACGAAGCTGGCCGCCTCCGGCGCGACGCGCTCCATGGATGCGACAGCGCTGACGAGCGTCTCCAACGACATCTTCCAACTGCGTCCGGACACACTCCGCGCCATCGTGAAGTGCGTGCAGGCAAAGCAGCGTATCTCCTTCGAGTTCGTCCGCGCCCCGGGCAAAGAGCCGGAACGACGGGTGGTCGACCCGTGGGGGGTGGTGTCGTTGAACAACCGCGCGTATTTTGTGGGCTACGACATCGAGCGCGACGACGTGCGCGTCTTCCGCCTGAAGAAGGTCTCCCAGGTAAAGAAGGTGCGCCACAGCGACCCGTTCCACGAACGTACCGGCGACCTGCAGGCATTGGTGGAGCACTCACTGCGCGGTGAGGTGGTCGATGCCACCGTCACGGTCGCGGCGGGCACAGGGGAAGAGCTTGCGCAGCGCGGAACCCGTCTCACCGGAGCCGACGCAAATGACAACACGGACACCATCACGGTGCAGGGGGTGGACCGGGACTGGGCGGTGCGCACGATCGCTAGCCTCTCAGGCAGCGTTGTCGGGGTAGAACCCGTGGATCTCCGTCAGGACGTCGTCAAGCTGTTGCGCACCGCAGCGGAGAGGTAGAACTAATGGCCACGGACTTCAAGCGCCAGGAGCGTGTCGTGCGGTTGCTGAACCTGCTCGCGTACGCATCGAACCACCCGGGGCTGACGCCGATGGAAATTGCGCGCGACTTGGGCGCCGACCCGATGCAGGTGCGCGACGATTTCGAACTGCTCTTCCTCTCCGGCGTCGGCACCGGCCCGGGGGAGATGATCGACCTTGAGTACTCCTGGAAGGGCGTGGACATCAAGGACGACCAAGGCATGACTACACCTCTGCGGCTGTCGCCCGCGGAGGCCAGCGCACTGCTGATTCTGCTGGACTCGCTGGAGACCATGCCTGGGCTCGTGGACGCTCGAGCCGTTCGCTCCGCAGCCGCAAAGATCCGGGCGGCGACAACATCGCAAGCAGTGGGCGATGCCGAACACGACAGCGAGGCTGGCGTCGCTGGCACCGTCGCAGAGGCATTGGCCACCAAACGCCAGCTGCGCATCACGTATTTCTCCGCATCTTCTGATAGCGTCACGCAGCGCGAGGTAGCGCCCGCCAGCCTATTCCACCAGGCCGGCGCCACGTACCTGCAAGCCGAGTACAACGGTGAGATGCGGACGTTTCGCCTGGACAGAATTCAAAGCGCCCAGCTTCTCGACGCCCCTTCGGCCGCCACCATCTCAGACTTCGACCCCGCGGACCCGTTCGGCCTTGCAAGCAGGGCCAAGGCAAGGTTGCTTGTCCACCCTGACGCCACCTGGCTGGCGGACTACTGGGAGATTGAGCTAGAGCCAGCCCCAACCACCGTGGATGAGGAGGGAAATACCGTCGAGGTTCCGCGGGAGCCAGGCGAGTGGATCCCCGCGACAATGCGGTACGGCAGCGAGGACTGGCTCGTGCGTTTCTGCCTGAGCCAGTCCGACCGCGTGCGCATCGTCGAACCTGCAAAACTTGCCGTCGAGGCCAAGTCGCGCGCGCAGCGCGCGATCGACGCGTTAGACTGATCTGCGCGTTACACCGTTTTCCGGAAAGGAAGCCCAATGCCAAACATTGGTTGGACCGAACTCATTATCATCCTCTTCGTTGTGCTGTTGCTCTTCGGCGCAAATAAGCTGCCGGATCTGGCACGATCCATGGGGCGTTCCGCACGCATCTTCAAGTCCGAGGTCAAGGAGATGCGGAACGAGGACGAGGCCGCGACTCCTACGCAACAGCGCCAGATCGAGTCCGCACCGGTACAGGAGACGCGCAGCGCCGCCCAGAAGGCAGACTTCTGGGACCGCCCGGAGAACCAGCCACGCTAGTCACGCCTGATGGCACGCACGAAACGACCAAAGAGGCCGAAAAACCCGACCGGAGAGATGACGCTGGTGGAGCACCTCCAGGAGCTTCGCCAGCGGGTCATCGTCGCCCTTGCCGCTGTCGTGGTGGGCACCATCGTCGGGTTTATCTGGTATCAAACTGCCCCGCTCGGCATGATGCCGCTGGGGGAAATTATTCGCGGCCCGTATTGCAACCTGCCGCCTGAACTGCGCGCGGATTTCACCGGCGATGGCGAATGCCGCCTGCTGGCCACCAACCCCTTCGAGATGTTCATGCTACGGCTGAAGGTCGGTGCGCTTGCCGGGCTCGTGCTCGCATCACCGGTATGGCTGACCCAGATTTGGAACTTCATCACCCCGGGCCTGCACAAAAACGAGCGGCGCTACACGTTCAGCTTTGTCACCATCGCGGTTGTCCTGTTCGTCTCCGGTGCGTTGCTCGCGTACTTCGTGCTGGATAAGGGCCTGTATGTGCTCATATCTATGGGCTCCGAGGTCCAGATTGCGGCGCTTTCAGGAGGGGAGTACTACAACTTCCTCCTCGCTCTCATTGTCATCTTCGGTGTCAGCTTCGAGGTGCCTCTGATCATCATCATGCTCAACATGTTGGGCATCCTGCGCTACGAGCATGTCAAGGACAAGCGCCGCCTGATAATCGTGGGCATCTTCGCCTTCGCCGCGGTAATGACTCCGGGCCAGGACCCGTTCTCCATGGTGGCGCTGGCACTGTCCATCAATATCCTGGTCGAGCTGGCGTTTCAGTTCTGCAGGTGGAACGACCGCAAGCACGACCGTGAGCGGCCCGAGTGGATGAATCTGAGCGACGAAGAAGCTTCAGGTCCGATCGAGGCGCCAGCACCCATTGGCGGCACGTCTGGCGTCGCTACCGACGCGATCGAACAGCCGCAACCAGTGCAGCGCCCGGCTGAACGCCGGAACATCGCCTCCCAGCGGGGCTTTGGGGGCAACACGGATTTCGGCGACGTACTGTAGGGGCATGTTTTCGCCCGAACCTGGTACTTCCTTCCTGCGGGAATTCGCTGACTCAAAGACATTTGCCCTCGACGATTTCCAAATTCAGGCCTGCCAGGCGGTGGAGCAGGATCGGGGTGTGCTCGTGTGTGCTCCCACGGGGTCCGGCAAGACCATCGTCGGCGAGTTCGCTGTTGCTCTCGCGCTTCACCGCGGCACGAAGTGCTTTTACACCACGCCAATCAAGGCGCTGAGCAACCAGAAGTACCACGACCTTGTTGCCGAGCACGGCGAGGATGCGGTTGGCCTGCTCACTGGAGATACCAGCATTAACGGCTCCGCCGAGATTGTGGTGATGACCACCGAAGTGCTGCGCAACATGCTCTACGCGGAATCACCTCAGCTGGATCGGCTGAGCCACGTAGTGATGGATGAAATCCACTACTTGGCCGATAGGGATCGCGGTGCAGTGTGGGAGGAGATCATCCTCAACCTCGACGATTCGGTCAGTCTCATCGGGTTGTCGGCCACTGTGTCCAACTCCGAGGAGTTCGGCGAGTGGCTCGACGCAGTGCGAGGCGATACCGAGGTGATTGTTTCCGAGCACCGCCCGGTGCCACTATCCCAATACATGATGGTGGGCCGGAAGATGTTCCCGCTGTTTGAGCCGGGCACCGGCGGGCGGGTCAACCGCAGCCTTGAGCACGCCATCGAACGTATTGAGGCCGGATCTTCCGACGAGGGGCGCAAGGATTTCGAAGAGGGGCGAGGCTTCCGGTCCCGCTCCCGCAGCGGGCGAACGCGCGGCCAGGACAAGGTCCGCCCGGTTGGCCGGCCCGAGGTTGTGACTGCCCTGCAAGGCCAGGACATGCTCCCGGCGATCGTGTTCATCTTTTCCCGGGCGGGCTGCGATGGCGCCCTGTTTCAGTGCCTTCGCTCGCGGAAAGAGCTGACCACACCGGACGAGCGCGCCGAGATCGAGAAGATCGTCGACGCCGGCGTCGAGGGCATCCCGGAGGAAGACCTGGAGGTGTTGAACTACCGCCAGCTGCGCACCGCCTGGATGCGCGGATTTGCTGCGCACCACGCGGGTCTACTGCCCGCCTTCAAGCACATCGTGGAGCAGCTGTTCGTCCGTGGCCTGGTCAAGGTTGTTTTCGCCACCGAGACCTTGGCGCTCGGCATCAACATGCCCGCCCGCACCGTTGTGCTGGAAAAGATGGTCAAATTCAACGGCGAGGCGCATGTGGACCTCACCCCGGGCCAGTACACCCAGCTCACCGGCCGAGCGGGCCGTCGCGGCATCGACCACATCGGCAACGCGGTGGTGCAGTGGGCGCCCGCGATGGATCCCCACCAGGTAGCGGGCCTTGCCTCTACACGCACGTACCCGCTGATTTCCCAATTCCAGCCCGGCTACAACATGGCCATCAACATGCTGGCGATGAACGGGTACGAGGACTCTATCCGCTTGATCGAGCAATCGTTCGCCCAGTTCCAAACGGACCGCTCGGTAGTCGGCGAGGTGCGCGACATCGAACGGCTACAGCAGAAGGTGCGCTCCCTACGCGCGAAGCTCGAGCGGGACATCTCCGCGTTCGCTCCGCCTAGCGACGACGCGGCCGCCGAGCTGGTGGAGTACTCACAGCTGCGCCGCGACCTGTCCGATGAGGAAAAGCAAGCCCGTCGAGACCACCTAGACAGCCGCCACACCGAAACCAAGAAGATCCTCGGCTCCCTGCAGGTGGGCCAAGTCATCGCTCTGCCTAGCAAGCACAAACCGGAGCTTGCCGCGGTGGTCCAGCCGGCAGCCAAACCCCACGACCCTCGGCCGTGGGTAACCACCGAGCGAGGGTGGTCCGGACGTATCGACGCTGCAGCCTTTAAGAACCCCCCGCTGGTGGTGGGCCGGGTGAAGGTTCCGCGTCACATGCAGGACCAGCCACGCCGGCATGCTAGGAAGGTGGCGGAGTTGTTGCACCGCGGCCACTTCAACGCGCCGAAGCGTCTGCGTGAGCAATCCAGGGTGCGCCCGACCAAGAAAATCACCGAGTTACGGGAAGCGATTCGAAACCACCCGGTCCACGAGTGGCCCGCAGCGGACCGAGAACTGCTCGCCCGCACCGCGGAAGAGATCGTGCGCGACGAGCGCGCCCTAGCCACGCTCGAGCGCCGGGTGGACACCTCCACGGACTCGCTTGGCCGCACCT
Organism: Corynebacterium wankanglinii; assembly: GCA_014490595.1. Classification (GTDB taxonomy): domain Bacteria; phylum Actinomycetota; class Actinomycetes; order Mycobacteriales; family Mycobacteriaceae; genus Corynebacterium; species Corynebacterium wankanglinii. Next base: position 1,292,422 of record CP061031.1, on the reverse strand, counting down.
TCGAACGCATCGTGGGCCTGCTTACGGAGATGGACTACATCGAGGTCCACAACGGAGAGCCGCAGGTCACCGACGAAGGAGAGCGGTTATCCCGCATCCACAACGTCTCCGACTTGCTGGTCGCGCAGTGCCTGAAGCGAGGCATCTGGGACGAGTTGGATCCGGCGGAACTGGCTGGCGTTGCCTCCATGGTGGTATTTGAAAACAGGCGCGCCACCGGCGGTACCCCCGAGGCGGCTACCGAGGCCATGGCGGGCGCCATGAATGAGACCATGCGGATCTACGGGGAGTTGGTTTCGGACGAGCAGCGTCACAACCTCCCGGCAACCCGCCTGCCGGACCCCGGTTTTTGCCTTTCCATCCACCAGTGGACGGCGGGCGCGCCCCTCGGGTACGCACTTGCAGCGGCAGCGGAATCCGGCGCAGAGCTCACCCCGGGCGACTTTGTCCGTTGGTGCCGCCAAGTGATCGACTTGCTCGAGCAGATTAAGAAAACCGGCTACTCGGACCAGATCCGCGACAATGCGAACCGAGCTGTGGACGCAATCCGCCGCGGTGTCGTCGCCATCGGCAATTAGTTACAAACTCCGAACCGCCTGTGCGAGGCCGCGTGGCCACAGGGCCACTGTGGCCACGCGAAGGTTCGCTCCGCGCGGGTCCAGGATTAGGGACTGGACGCCAATCACCTTGCCACGTGCCAGAACCGGCCCGCCACTGTCGCCTTTGATCGCCGGCGGGTTGGTGTACACCAACCCCGCGGGTCTGACCTTTGTTGCCCCGCTGCGCGACCACGAGATCGGCAATGACCCGAGGTAGACACCAGGGCGGGATTGCACGGCCTGCGCCTTACCTCCGAAGCCGAGGGTGAGGGTTCTGCTCAACGGACGCGGTTCAAACCCCAGCAGCAGCACCGGAGTGTCCACAGGATGACGCAAACGCACCAGGGCAATATCCGTGCCGTGCGAGACGCGGAAGCTGGTTGGGGCGATGGCAGAGCCGTCGATACGCACACCCAGGCGTGCCCCTGCGTGGCGGGCGAAAAAGTGCGCGCAAGTGACCACGATGTCGGGCGCGATGAGTGCGCCGGAGCAGTAGCTGCCGTCTGGCGCGCTGAGGCGAGCCACGGAGCGGTGGAGGTCGGACGTCACGGGGAAGATCGTAGCGATCTACCATGTCGCCCATGACTGCATTCGATTCGAACGTATACGCCGAGCGACGGAAGCAGGCTGCTGAGCTGGTAGCGGCGCGATCTCTCGGAGGGCTGGTTATTGGCACCGGCCCCGAGTTTGCCTACCTCACCGGCTCTTGGACGACGTCGCACGAGCGTCTCACTGCGCTCGTGGTTGCACCTGACGGGATCGCGGTGGTTGCACCGGTGACGGATATTCAGTCGCTTGGGCTGCAGGACGCCGCAGGCGTTGAGGTCGTGGGGTGGCGCGACGGGGAGGACCCGTACCGGATGGTGGCGCAGCGTCTCGGGGAGGGCCCGGTCGGTCTGGGTTCCTCCCTGACCGCAGACCACGTTTTCCCGTTGCAGTCGTTGCTGCCGCACACCGAGCTCGCTGCCGAGGCAGTGGCGGAGCTGTTCATGGTCAAAGACGCCGAAGAACTCGCGGAGCTGGCGAAAGCGGGTGCCGCCATCGACCGCGTGCATCAGCGCGCCGCCGAGTTATTGCAGCCTGGCCGCACTGAGCGGGAAGTTGCGGATGAGCTGCACGCATTGATCCTCCAGGAACACAAATCCGTGTCCTTCGTCATCGTCGGCTCCGGACCGAACGGTGCGAATCCCCACCACGACTTTTCTGACCGTGTCCTCGAGGCCGGCGACCCAGTGGTGGTGGATTTAGGCGGGGCAGTGCCTTCCGGCTACCAGTCCGACTGCACACGCACCCACGTCGTGGGCGAGCCCGCCGAGGCTCCCCAGGATTTCCTGGAGGCTTACGCTGTGCTGGAGCGGGCCTTTAGCGCAGCGTGCGAGGTGGCCCGTCCAGGAATTACCGCTGGTGAGCTCGATTCCGCAGCGCGTGACGTGATAGATGCCGCGGGCTACGGCGACTACTTCACGCACCGCCTCGGCCACGGCATCGGCCTGTCCGGCCACGAGCAACCGTTCATCATCGCCGGTTCCAACGTGGTGTTGCGCGAAGGCATGGCGTTTTCCATCGAGCCGGGCATCTACTTACCGGGTAAGTGGGGCATGCGCATCGAAGACATCGTGAGAATGACCGCGGACGGCGTGGAGCCGCTCAACCGCACTCGACGCACCCTCGGCGGCAACAATGGCTAGGCGCACCGACGCTGGCAAGGTACTCCTGCTCGGGGCCCGCAGTGACATTGGCGGCGAGATTGCCGCACGCGTGTGCGAGGGCCGTGAGGTCGTGTTGGCGGCCCGGGGCGGCAGGGGACTGGAAGACGTCGAGAAGCGGCTGCTTGCTGCGGGTGCCTCCTCCGTGCGTACCGTGCAATTTGACGCCACCAGCCTCGAATCCCATCGCGAGGTAGTGCGGGAAGCGGGCGAAGTCACGACGGCTATCGTGGCGTTCGGCATTCTCGGCGACCAAGGGTTGGCGGAACGCGACGAAGCGGAGGCTGCCCGCATCGCTACCGTGGATTACCTGGCCCAGGTGAGCATGCTTACCGTGCTCGCGGATGAAATGGAGAAAGGGGAGATCTACGCCTTTTCCTCGATTGCCGGGTGGCGGGCACGGCGCGCGAACTACGTCTACGGCTCCACCAAGGCGGGGTTGGATGCATTTTGCCAGGGGTTGATGGACCGGCTGCACGGCACTGGGCTCAACCTCATCCTCGCCCGTCCCGGTTTTGTCATCGGATCCATGACGGAAGGCATGAAGCCGGCGGTCATGTCCGTGACCCCGGATGTCGTTGCAGACGCGGTGGTGGCAGCGGCGGGGAAGGGAAGAAGCGCCACAGTGTGGATCCCGAAGGGGCTTGCCGTCCTCGCCGCGGTAATGCGGATTGTCCCTCGGCCGGTGTGGAGGCACATGCCTAGGTAGGCGGTGGGCCAGGTAACCTCATCTCCATGCCGATCCCTCTCCTCGCATATTTTCTCGTAGAAGCGCTCGCGTTTTTCCTGGTAGCGAAAGCTATCGGCGTGGGCTGGGCGCTGCTGGCTATTTTCTTGCTCATGATTGCAGGGGGTGCGGCAGCCAGCATGGCACTGCGTGGCACCCTCCTCGACGCCGTGGATGGGCGCTCGAGTGTGGGCAAACTCGCCGGCGACACCGCGCTACTCATTGGCGGTTGGACACTGAGTGTGGTCCCAGGCTTTGTTACCTCTCTGATCGGCCTGCCGCTGGTGTTCGGCCCAACGCGCAATATGATCCGCAAGATCATGACCAAGCGTGCGCGCGCAGCGGTGGAAAATCTTGGTGTGCGGGTATACGAAGCAACCCCGATGGGGCAGTTCCAAACCAGCTACGGCTCGTTTACGCAGCCGGGAGGAAGGCAGCCGGGGCAACAGGAGCCGGTCATCGACGCCGACGAGCTGGAGCAGTGGTACCGAATGGACGGCCCGGAAGGTCCCAACGGCGCAAACTCCACCGGCGGTGGGCGTTAAATGCCGGCGTTCCTTCGCTTCGGCCTGGCAGCCGTCTCTGGCTGGCTGGTGTACCTCTCCTATGAGCCTGTCGGGTGGTGGTGGGCGGGCATTGCAGGTATCTCGTTACTGTGGCTGACGCTCGTGCCGTGGCCGCGGACCGTAACCGCCGCCCTCGGGATGGCGGGGGAGGCGCAAGAGCGTCCCAGCGCTGGCTTCGGAGCGCTGATTGGCTTCACGCACAGCCTGTTCTGCTGCCTTTTCCTCCTCCCGTGGGTGGGCGAGTTTGTTGGTGCCATGCCGTACATCGCGCTGTCGTTGACCATGGCGCTGTACGCACTGCTCACTGGTGCCGCCGGGGTGCTTGCGGCTCGCTGGCGCTACGGGGCATTCGCGTTCCCGTTGATCTACCTCGCCGTCGAGTTCCTGCGCTCGTCTTGGCCGTTCGGCGGCTTCGCGTGGGTGCGTCTCGCCTGGGGCCAAATTAACGGCCCGCTAGCAGCGCTTTCGTCCTGGGGCGGGCCGGCGCTCGTCACCGTCGCTGCGGTCTATGTGGGCGTAGGGCTTGTGTCGCTTATCGACGCAGCTTCGCGCCGCCCCGCCATCCTGTCCGTCACCCTCTCGCTTGTGCTCGGCCTGGTTGCCGGCCTTGGCGTGGGTGGGGAGAGCACCACCGTCGGAGACGCCCGGGTTGCCGCAGTGCAGGGCAACGTCCCTCGCATGGGGCTGGACTTCAATGAGCAGCGCCGCGCGGTGCTGAGCAACCACGTTAACGAAACGCTGAAGTTGGCCGAGGAAACGAAGGACGCTGGCGAGAAGCTGGACATGGTGATCTGGCCCGAGAACGCCTCGGACGTCAATCCGTTCACTGACGCAGAAGCGGCGGCACTGGTCGGGGTGGCGGTGCGCGCCGTGAACACCCCTTTACTCGTCGGCACACTGACACGCGACGAGGTGGGCGCGCGCAACACCATGGTGGTGTTCGACCCCGACACTGGGCCGGGGGAGCGGCACAATAAGCGGTTCCTCCAACCATTCGGCGAGTACATGCCCATGCGCGATTTCTTCCGCACTTTTTCGTACCTGGTGGATCTAGCTGGAGATTTCAAGCCCGGCGACGACACAGGTGTCGTCTACATGGGCGGCATCCCCGTCGGTGTGGCCACGTGCTACGAGGTGGCGGAGGATGAGGCGTACAGGATGTCCGTGCGCGACGGCGCTCAGATCCTGACCACGCCGACAAACAACGCCACATTTGGGTTCACGGACATGACTTACCAGCAGCTTGCCATGAGCCGGATGCGGGCCGTGGAAACCGACAGGGCAGTGGTCGTGGTGGCTACTTCGGGCGTTTCGGCCATCGTGCGTCCTGATGGATCCGTGGCGCAGGAGACCCAAATTTTTGAACCAGCTCACCTGGTGGAAACGCTGCCGCTTCGCGAGGGTGCAACTCCGGCCGTGCGGTTCGGACGTGTTTTGGAGTGGCTGCTTGTCGCCGCGGGCGCATTTCTCATAATCGCTGCAGCCGCCTCCGCGCGCGCTGGTAGGCGGGGGTATGCTCCTACGGGAACACAACAGCGTAACTACGAGGAGAATTAACGCCGTGGCCAATGAGACCCTGGTGATCATCCCGACCTATAACGAGGCGCAGAACCTGCCGCTCATCGTCGAACGCGTGCTTGCGGCCAACGACGGAGTTGACATTCTCGTCGTGGACGACAACTCGCCGGACGGCACCGGCGCCAAGGCTGACGAGTTGGCGGCGGCACACGACGAGGTCAACGTACTGCACCGAACCGGCAAAGAGGGACTACTCGCCGCATACCGCGCCGGTTTTAACTGGGGTTTGGAGCGCGATTACGCGGTCATCGTGCAAATGGACGCCGACGGGTCGCACGCCCCTGAAGAGCTGCACCGTTTGCTTGGCGCAGTGGACAACGGCGCCGACCTAGCTATCGGCTCCCGCTATATCGACGGCGGTGAGGTGGTGAACTGGCCGAAGAACCGATTCCTGCTGTCCAAGCTAGGCAACCAGTACGTCTCTGTAGCGCTCGGTAGCGATGTGGCAGACATGACCGCGGGGTACCGTGCGTTCAAGCGCGAGGTGCTGGAGGCCCTCGACCTCGATGCGCTCTCCACCAAGGGCTACATCTTCCAGGTGGAGATCGCCCACAAGGTGGATCAGCTCGGCTACGACGTGCGTGAGGTGCCCATCACGTTCGAGGACCGCAAGCTGGGTGAATCCAAGCTGGATGCCAGCTTCGCCGCTACCTCGCTCGCCGAGGTGACCAAGTGGGGAGTGGCAGAAAAGGCGACCTTTGTCAAGGATCTGGCGGTGGAGACCGGCCGACAGATCGCTTACGCAGCCGAGCACTCCAAACTCGCTGACTGGGGAAGAAGGCGGAAAACGCGCCGGAGCAGTTTGTCAATGTTCTCAGTGAGTTCGCTGCGGTAGCGAAGCACGAGATCGAGGGGGCGAACCTGGGCGCCGCCCGTTCCAACGCCGCACGCCGCGTCAATGAACGCGATCTACCTCACCGAGGAAACCGCACGCCAAGCGTTGCACGCGCTCGGGCTTGACGGCAAGCGCAAGTAGGCTGCGCCTCATGGGGGAATGCCCGCCCGGCAGGTGTTTGCTGGGCGGGCATTATCCTCGGGCATTGTCCCAAGTCCGTCGTCTAGCTCTCGTTGGCTTGCTGCTGCTCTTTGGCAATGCGGGCGGCGGTCCGGCGGCGTTTGCGCAGCTGGTCCAAACGCTCTTCCAACAGGACGTCGAGCTCTTCGATCGAGCGGCGCTCGCGGAGCATGTCCCAGTGGGTCCGCGGCGGCTTCGCGGGCTTCGACTCAACACCCTCGCCCTCCATAAGGGTGCCCACCTGACCGTTCTTGCACATCCATTCTTCGGGAATCTCAGCGTCGTCTGCAAACGGCACCTCGAAAACTTCGCCGTTGGGCGTGCGGTACTTCGCCATTTGGCGCGGAGCGAGATCGTGGTCGCGGTCCGTTTCGTAGCTGACTGCACCCATGCGGCTTCCGCGGAGAACTCGATCAGCCATGGCACTCACCATCCTTTTCAACCCGTTTGTGTTCAGTCGCTCCAGTATAACGGTGCCAAGTTGGGAATTGTTCCCCCGCCGCTTTCTCCAATGAGACAGTCGTAATATAGTAGAGGGCTGTGACGGATAACGTGCGTTCCTTTGCCAAGAAGCAGCCCGCTTGCGCATGGTGCGGGAAAGAAATCCCTGTCAACCACGGGCGGGGCAGGAAGCGTAAATACTGTGGCCCGTCCTGCAAGCAGCGCGCATATGAGCAGCGCACCATGCTGGCCGGGACGTCAATTGATGAAGACGCCGTGATTCTCAACCGAAATCGCGTCGCTGAGATTCGCGACCGCCTATATGCGCTGCGGTGCGCCGCCGAAGATATTCGGACTGCGAGCGCCGAGGGAGCCAGCGCTGACGATTTGGCTCCGTTGTGTGACGAATTAGTAGGATTGGCCCAGCAACTTGAAAGGCTGAGGTGATTTGCACGTGGAGACTAACGCGGCACCTAGCGCGAGAAAGCGCACGATCCTGATTGTTGCCGTGTCCATCTTTATCGTTATTGCGGTGTTGGTGGCCATGGTTCCGCTGATGATGAAACTGTTCATGGGAGGCGGGGTAAAAACCGAGGGTATCGACGCGGGGCGTGTAGCCGCGTCGTCCACCGAGCTCGACGGCGAATGGACGGTAACCAACCGCCCGGGAAGCAATGCAACCTCAGCGGGCTTCACGTTTGAGGAGGTGCTGCCAGGCGAGCGGCGCAGCACGTCGGCGTCGACGCAGGGCGTGACCGGTTTTGCAACGATCGCGGACGGAACAATCACCGCCGGGGAAATCACGGTTGATATGCGGCACTTGTCGTCAGATAGCGATAAGCGAGATTCGTCGGTGCGCAGGCGCATCTTCCACACCGACGACTACCCGGACGCGACCTTCACCGTGACCCAGCCAGCGGACGTCTCCGGGGTGCCCGAGGACGGCACAATCGGCACTGTGGAATTGACAGGTGACCTCACCATCCACGGAACGACCAACCGGATCACGCACCGTTTCGACGTAGCGCGCTCGGGCGACCGCCTCATCGTTGCGGGCGATATTCCGATTAACCGCCTGGACTACGGCGTGGAGACACCGGAGCTCGTCGCGGCGAAAATTGCCGAAGAAGGCGAAGTGAACGTCCGCGTCAACCTGACCAAGTAGCCACGCTCATTACATCACGTTACGAAAAGCTTCGACGTGGCCGGCGCGGTGTGCTGCTCGCACGCCGCGCCGTCTTCTTATCAGGCCATTCGATTGTCCGATAATGTACATTATGTCAAGTAGCGTTTCGGCGCCCTAGCGTCGGCCCCTCCTATTGCGCCGTGCCAAGGTGATCTGCGCTAGGTCGATCATCCCCAACCGCGCCATCGCCTCCCGCAACGCGAATTGCCACGTCCACAACTTGCGGAACACCGCGTCGTATCCGTCCGCCGCCGCATCGCGCAAATTGCCGTCGAATGTCATCCGCTGCAATCGCAGCGATGCCGCGAGGTGATCCGGCGCGGTGGTCTGCGCAACCACCCGCAGGTCCGTCTCGCGGTCGATAATCTTGGCAATCTGATCTGCGCTAGCAAAGTGCAGGTCCGGCCAGATGTACGCCCGCAACGATTCCGCAGCGAAATCTGCCGCCCGGGTGTATGCGGCGGTTCGGACGATGGTCTGCAGTCCTGCACGCCCGCCGGGAGCTACCAGCGCGTCAATTGCCCGTAGGTACTGACGCTGCTGGCGCGCGGCGAGTGTTTCCAGCGATTCCATGCTCACTACAGCGTCATAGGATCCGGGGCGTTGGCGTGCGAGCGCTGCGGGCCCCTCCGACACACGATCGACGGATATGGATCCGTCAGAGCCTGCCATGACTAGGCGCTCCCGCATCGCTGCGTACATCGGCGCGTCTCGGGCTACGGCGTCGACCGTAGCTCCCCGCTTGGACGCCGCAAACGCGACCGTGCCGCCCCCTGCGGGATAGTCCAGCAGGTGGGTGCCGCCGGTCACACCGACCGCATCCAGGATGGTCTCTACACTGCGCCGCTGCGCGTCGGCGAGGTCAGCGCGGTCTGACCCCAACGGGGCCCCGATTTCGGTCACCGATACGAAATGGTGACCCGGCTCGGACCCGCGGCCCGCTCCTTGCGTGTGCGACTTCACGCGGATCCGTTCGGTGGTGGCCACTCCGGTAGCAAAATGCCCCTGGAAGGCGCTTATGCCGTCGCCGGAAAAATGCCCCACCAGATCCGGCGGTAACTCCCCTGCCATTGCGGGCCGTGGAGCATCTACACGTTGGGTGCGGGGGCGGTAACCGGTGCGCAGGAGGGCCGTGAGGACGTCGACAAGCTCTTGCGATGTCGGGGTGGACCACTCGCCTGCCATGTACCCTTCCGCAAGACCCACCCATCCACCTGCGGCGATGCGAGAAAAGACCTCGGCACGCTCCACGGTAACGTCCGCGGTGTGTCCAGCCTCCCCGTCGAGACGCAGTCCGGCCGACGCGCACGCCCGAGCGAAACCCGCCTCCGCGCGCTTTGTACGTAACCGGCTTGCCTGCGGAACAGATGCCACCCCCGGCCAGGCGTCCGCGTCAATCGGTTTGAGGTGAGCCGGAAGGCTGGCTGAGGTGTGTTCGGGCATTCTCCGGATGCTAGCGGGTAGCAGGTTCGTAGATGGGATGCCACGTCGGAGGCCACCCTCGCAGATCTCGTCTGGGCGCGTAATATGTATGCCGTTCCGAAAACCAACGTCATTGACCCGAGGAGATATCTCTCATGGCCTCTCAGGTGTACCGTCCCGATGGCAACCGCCACCACGTTGTCATCGTGGGTGCTGGCTTCGGCGGCGTGAACGCGGCGAAAGAGCTCGCAGACGCGGACGTCGACATTACGCTGATCAACAACACCAACCACCACCTTTTCCCGCCGTTGCTTTACCAGGTGGCGACTGGTCTGATGTCCTCCGGTGAAATTACCGGCGACGTGCGCCAGATGTTTGCGGACCAGCAGAACATACGGGTCGTGCGCGGCAATGTGGAGTCCGCGGATGTCGAGGCCAAGACGGTCACCTCCGTTGAGGGAGGCAAGGAATCAACCTTCGCGTATGATTCCCTCATCGTTGCTGCCGGCGCCGGCCAGTCCTACTTCGGCAACGACCACTTCGCCGAGTTCGCCCCGGGCCTGAAGACGCTGGATCACGCTTTCGAAATCCGCGCTCGCCTCATCGCCGCTTTCGAGCGAGCTGAACTCGCCGAGACCCCTGAGGAGCGCGAGCGCGAGCTGACCTTCGTCATTGTTGGCGCTGGTCCGACCGGTGTTGAGCTTGCCGGCCAGGTGGCTGAGATGGCGCACCGCGCATTCACCTCGGGCCGCTACTCCTTCAGCACCGAGCAATCCAAGATCTACCTCCTGGACGGCGCGCCCCAGGTGCTCCCCCCGTTCGGTAAGCGCCTAGGCAAGAAGGCCCAGCGTGAGCTCGAGAAGGCGGGTGTGACTGTCATCTTGAACGCGATGGTGACCAACGTCGATGCAGAGTCTGTGACCTACAAGGACATGAAGACTGAGCAGGAAAACACCATCGACACCCCGACCAAGATTTGGTCCGCCGGTGTGGCCGCTTCCCCGCTGGGCAAGCAGGTGGCCGATCAGCTCGGGGTCGAGGCGGAGCGCTCCGGCAAGGTGCCGGTGAACGCCGACCTCACCGTGGGCGACGACCCGAATGTCTTCATCATCGGCGACATGATGAGCCGCGACAAGTTGCCGGGTGTGGCGCAGGTCGCGATCCAGTCCGGCTCCTACGTGGGCAAGACCATCAAGGAGCAGGTCGAGCATGATGTCGCGCCGGAGCAGCGCGACCCATTCAGCTACTTCGACAAGGGCTCGATGGCTATCATCAACCGCTTCAACGCCGTGGTGAAGATGGGCAAGGTGGAAATCACGGGCTTCATCGGGTGGCTGATGTGGCTCGGTGTGCACCTGTCGTTCCTCACAGGCCGTCGCAACCGCCTCGTCGCAGCCAACGAATGGACCATTAACGCCTTCTCCCGCACCCGCCACAACCTGGCAGTGACGGAGGGCCAGCTGGACGGCCCGCAGACGAAGGACGAGAAGTAGCTTTCTCAAGCAGCCATCCCCCGGTGTCAAGGCCGAATTCGGTCCTGGCGCCGGGGGTTGCCTTTTTGGCGGACGTGCCAAAGATCACCTCAAACGTACTACCTAAAGTAACCGACGCTCCCCTACAATGGTGACCGAGCGGCGAGCGCTTTGAAAATACGTGTGTGAGTTAGATGGGCAAGCGCAGCCGCCGGAGATCCTCAAAGATTTATCACCGAAGGACCGTGCAACTGTGACTGTTTCTACAGAGCCGCAAACCGAAAACCGCGCGTGGGAAGGTTTCACGCCGGGACCGTGGATGGAACGCATCGACGTCCGCGATTTTGTCCAACGCAACTACACCCCCTACGACGGGGATGCTTCGTTCCTTGAAGGCGCGACCGAAAAGACACTGCGCCTCTGGGACTACCTAGACAAGAACTACCTCGCAGTCGAACGTGAACGCCGTGTCTACGACGTAGACACCGAAACACCCGCCGACATCGACGCATTCAAGCCGGGATTTATCTCGGAGGACGATGACGTCATTGTCGGTTTGCAGACGGACACTCCGACGAAGCGCGCCATGATGCCCAACGGCGGGTGGCGCATGGTCGAACAGGCCATTAAGGAAGCCGGTAAAGAGGTCAACCCTGATGTGAAGAAGATCTTCACGCAGTACCGCAAGACCCACAACGACGCCGTCTTCGACATCTACACCCCGCGCATCCGTGCAGCGCGCTCCTCCCACATTGTGACGGGCCTGCCGGACGCCTACGGCCGCGGCCGCATCATCGGCGATTACCGGCGTGTGGCCCTCTACGGCGTGGATTTTCTTATTGAGGAGAAGCAGCAGGCGAAGGATGCCTCCCTGGAGAAGGGGTTCTCTGAGCACTGGGCACGCTACCGCGAGGAGCACTCCGAGCAGATCAAGGCGCTGAAGAAGCTGAAGAAGATGGCCGAGGACTACGGCTTCGACATCTCCGGACCGGCTACTAACGCGAAGGAAGCCGTGCAGTGGACCTACTTCGGCTACCTCGCCTCCGTGAAGAGTCAGGATGGCGCCGCGATGTCCATCGGCCGCCTGTCGCCTTTCCTCGACGCCTACTTCGAGCGCGACTTGGCCAACGGCACGCTCACCGAGGTTGAAGCTCAGGAGATCATTGACGCGCTCGTGATTAAGCTGCGCATCGTTCGCTTCCTGCGCACCGAGGACTACGATCAGATCTTCTCCGGTGACCCGTACTGGGCGACTTGGACAGACGCTGGCTTCTCCGAGGACGGCCGCCACCAGGTAACCAAGACCGCTTTCCGCCTCCTGCAGACGCTTCGCAACCTCGGCCCGGCCCCGGAGCCGAACATCACCATCTTCTGGGATCCGGCACTTCCGGAGGGGTACAAGGAGTTCTGCGCCGCCATCTCCATCGAGACGTCCTCCCTGCAGTACGAGTCTGACAAGCAGATTCGAGACAAGTGGGGCGACGATGCCGCCATCGCCTGCTGCGTGTCCCCGATGCAGGTGGGCAAGCAGATGCAATACTTCGGCGCGCGAGTCAACGCCGCAAAGGCCCTGCTCTACGCCATCAACGGCGGCCGCGACGAGGTCAGCGGCAAGCAGATCACCGACGGTGACCACACGCCGATCGAAGGCGACGGCCCGCTGGACTTCGACGAGGTCTGGGAGAAGTACGAAGAGATGCTGGACTGGGTTGTCGGCACCTACGTTGAGGCCCTGAACATCATCCACTACTGCCACGACCGCTACGCGTACGAGTCCATTGAGATGGCGCTGCACGACTCTGACATCGTCCGCACCATGGGCTGTGGCATCGCGGGCCTGTCTATCGTCGCCGACTCCCTGTCTGCCATTAAGTACGCCAAGGTCACCCCGGTGCGCGACGAGTCCGGTCTAGTTGTCGACTACATCACGGAAGGCGAGTTCCCCTACTACGGCAACGACGATGACCGCGCTGATGACATCGCCGCCACGGTGGTGCACACGGTGATGCAGAAGATCAAGGCCATCCCGCTGTACCGCGACGCGATCCCGACCCAGTCGGTGCTGACGATCACCTCCAACGTGGTCTACGGCAAAGCCACCGGCTCTTTCCCCTCCGGCCACAAAGCCGGCACCCCGTTCGCTCCGGGTGCGAACCCCGAAAACGGTGCGGACAACCACGGCATGGTCGCCTCGATGCTGTCCGTGGGCAAGCTCGACTACAACGATGCGCTGGACGGCATCTCGCTGACCAACACGATCACCCCGTCGGGCTTGGGCCGCAACAAGGAAGAACAGGTTGCCAACCTCGTCGGTGTCCTCGACGCCGGTTTCATCATGGACAACGCCGATGTGGCAATCCACCCAGCCTAACCAGACCCCCTACCCCATCTACCCATTCTGAAGGAGCACCCGATGTCTACCCCTACTTTCGATGAGCGCCTCGCTTCCATGAAGGCATCCCGCGCCGCCAACAACATGGAGGCCGGCCTGTACCACGCCAACATCAACGTGCTGGATGAGTCCACGCTGGAGGACGCGATGGAGCACCCGGAGAACTACCCGAACCTCACCGTTCGCGTCTCCGGCTACGCCGTGAACTTCGTCAAGCTGACGAAGGAGCAGCAGCGCGACGTCATTTCCCGTACCTTCCACCAGGGCGCATAGTCTATGGCCCAAGACGGAACAGCGGCGTCGTCACGTTATCGCCTGAGCAGGGCGATCGCGTGCGCGGCGTCGCTGCCGGCTTAGGCGGACTGTCCACCGACGACCTGGAGATTACGCGCCCCGAGCTGTTTGAGGCCCGCCGCACAGGCGAGATTGGACTCATCCACTCGTGGGAGCTCGTAACTGCTGTGGACGGGCCGGGCACGCGGATGACCATCTTCCTCTCCGGATGCCCGCTGCGGTGCAAGTACTGCCATAACCCGGACACGATGGAAATGAAGGAAGGCACGCTCGAACGTATCGACGACGTGGTTCGTCGCGTGCTGCGTTATAAAACTGTCTTTAACGCCACCGGCGGCGGGCTCACGCTCTCCGGCGGGGAGCCACTGTTCCAGATCGCCTTCACGCGGCGTTTGCTTCATGCGGTCCACGATGCCGGTGTCCATACAACCGTAGACACCTCTGGCTTCCTTGGCGCTCGGCTCACTGACGAGGATTTGGACAACATCGATCTCTTCCTCCTCGACGTGAAGTCGGGAGACCCGGACACCTACGAGCACGTCACTGCCCGCCAGCTGCAACCGACCATCGATTTCGGCGACCGGCTACACGCGAAGGGTAAACCCGTGTGGGTGCGCTTCGTGGTCGTTCCCGGTCTGACGGATAGCGAGGAGAACATCCGCAACGTCGCGGACATCGTTTCGCGGTGGAAAGGCACAGTGGAACGCGTCGAAGTTCTTCCCTTCCACAACATGGGTGAAGACAAGTGGGACAAGATCGGGCTGGACTACGAGCTGAAGGGGGTCACTCCCCCGAGTCCCGAGGCTGTTGAACACGCCCGCGAGATTTTCTGCAGTCGAGGCTTGACCGTGTTCTAGCGTTCTAGCGTTCTAGTACCGGGGTTGTCCCGTTCTCTACCCCGGTTAGACAACCGACCACTAGAGCGTAATATCACCTAAGTTGTCCAGCGTGCCCCCGGGTGCGCTCTCCGCCGGAGGACCCCAGCAACGCAGCGGTGCTGCCACGTTGCGGCCCTCGCACGAGTGAAAGGGGGCTTGAGCTATGCCGCCGCGTATTCCGATGCCGGGTCAACGACCGAAGAAGGTACAGCCCCCCACTGGCGGCATCCCCGTCCCACTCGAGCGCCAGATCGACTTCTGCCGCGTCTTTGTGGACGGAAAGCGCCAGCCCGGTAACGTCCGCATGGGGCACGCGCTCGAGGTAGTAGAGCGTTACGAGAACGCCTTCGTGTGGTTGAGCCTGAAGGAACCTTCAAACGAGCAGATGGAGAAGATCGCCGAGATCTTTGATATCGAGGACTTGGTCGTCGACGATGTCGTGGACGCTCACCAGCGGCCGAAGATCGAGCGCCATGACGAGCAACTGTTCATGGTCGTGCGTTCGGTGTCCTACCGTGACGACGAAGAGGTCGCGGATGCACGCGAGATCATTTCTACCGGTGAAGTGCAGATGATCGTGGGCGAGAAGTTTGCCATCACCATCCGCCACGGTGCCCGCCTGCCGGACCTCACTGCGAAACTTGAGGACGAGCAGGAACTTGCGGTCCTTGGTCCGACAGCTGTGGCATGGGCAGTGTCCGACTACCTGGTGGATAACTACCTCAAGGTTACGGACCTCCTCGAAGACGATGTGGATGACTTGGAAAACGAGGTCTTCACCCCGCGCCGCACTATCAACATTGACAAGATCTACACCTACAAGCGCGAGATCCTGGAGATGCGTCACGCCATCGATCCGCTGGCACCCGCGCTGCGCAACGGTCTGAACAACAACAAGGACTTGCTGTGTAAAGCGTTGCGCACGTACTTCCGCGACGTGCAAGACAACGCGACAATCGTGAGCGACCGCCTCTCCGGCTTCGACGAGCGCCTCACCTCGCTTCTCGACGCATCCGTGGCCAAGGTGACGATGCAGCAGAACTCCGACATGCGCACCATCTCCGCGGTGGTGGGGATGGCGGCGGTGCCGACGCTGGTCGCCGGTATTTATGGCATGAACTTCGAAAACATGCCGGAGCTGGGTTGGCGCTACGGCTATCCAGCTGCGTTGCTGGTCATGCTCGCGGCGATTTCCGCGATGTGGTGGTGGTTCCGAAAGAACCACTGGCTTTAGCTGTCCATCACCATCAGCTTAAGGTTGGTCACGGCGGCGAGCCTGCCGCCCGCACTCATTTCCACGCGCCAGAGGTGCGTTCGCTTACCGACGTGCACCGGCTTCGCCACTGCGCGGATAGTCTCCCCTTCGCGCACACTGCCGAGAAGGTCCGTGTAGTTACTCATGCCCACTGCCGGTTTGCCGCATGCGGCCACGGCAGCAAGGGAGGCGAGGGTCTCCCCGATGACGCAGTACACTCCCCCATTGGCAATACCGGTCGGTTGAAGGTGGCGCTGCTCCACCGTCAGCTCGCCCTCGAGCCGGTCCTTAGCGCAGTACGTGAGTTTCAAGCCCAGAGTTTGGGCGAAGTCGAACTGCGCTGAGTTTATGTTGTCGAGTTCGGCCTGCGTCATCGGCGGGTCGATGACCTCTTGGTACAACCGCAGATTCTTCTCCAGTTTCATGCCCGTCGATGATACGTCCGCCGCGGGGCTGCGTCCGCGTAGAATTCGGCGTATGACTGCAGAACGCAACGGTGACCAGCTTGCTCAGATCGGTGTTGTCGGCATGGCGGTGATGGGCTCTAACCTCGCCCGCAATTTCGCTTCCAAGGGCCATACGGTGGCCATCTATAACCGCTCGCCGGAAAAGACACGCTCAGTGGTGGAGGAATTCGGCGCGGAGGGCGATTTCCTCCCGGCGGAGACCATCGAGGATTTTGTGGCGTCGCTTCAGCGCCCGCGCAAGGCCGTCATCATGGTTCAGGCCGGCGCGGCAACGGACGCGGTCATCGCGCAGCTCGTAGAGGCCATGGATGACGGCGACATCATCATCGACGGCGGTAACTCCCTTTTCACAGACACCATTCGCCGCGAACGCGAGGTCGCAGCGGCTGGTCGCCACTTTGTAGGCGCGGGCATTTCCGGCGGTGAGGAAGGCGCGTTGCGCGGCCCGTCGATCATGCCTGGCGGCCCGGTGGAGTCCTGGGAAACTCTTGGTCCTCTGTTGGAAGACATCGCCGCGAAAGTCGACGGCACCCCGTGCGTGACCCACATCGGACCCGACGGAGCCGGCCACTTTGTCAAGATGGTCCACAACGGCATCGAGTATGCGGACATGCAAGTCATCGGCGAGGCGTACCACTTGCTGCGGTACGCCGCCGGTCTGGATCCGGCGGAGATCGCGGACATCTTCACCGAGTGGAACAAGGGCGATCTGGACTCCTACCTCATAGAGATCACCGCTGAGGTGCTACGGCAGGTAGACGCGCGCACCGGCAAGCCGTTCATCGACATCATCGTCGACGCGGCCGGCCAGAAGGGCACGGGCCGCTGGACGGTCAAGGAGGCACTGGACCTCGGTGTGCCCACCACCGCGATTGGCGAGGCCGTGTTCGCACGTGCGCTTTCCTCTGCCCTCGCGCAGCGCGAGGCGGCGCAGGCAACCACCCTGCCGTCGGGTAAGACCCAGACGTGGGAGACGTTAGGCGTCGACAAGCAATCGTTCATCGAGGACGTGCGCAGGGCTTTGTACGCCTCAAAGCTTGTCGCTTACGCGCAGGGCTTTGACGAGATCAATGCCGGGTCGCAGGAACACAATTGGGACATCAAGCCGGGCGATCTCGCGCGCATTTGGCGGGGTGGCTGCATCATCCGCGCGAAGTTCCTAGACCGCATCACCGAGGCCTATGAAAATGACCCGCAGCTGCCGTCGCTGCTGTTAGATCCCTACTTCAAGGGTGAGCTGGACAAGGGTCTGGTGGACTCGTGGCGCCGCGTGGTGGTCGCCGCAACCCAGCTTGGACTTCCGGTGCCGGTTTTCGCATCCTCGTTGTCGTACTACGACTCTCTGCGTGCCCAGCGTCTGCCAGCTGCACTCATCCAGGGCCAGCGCGACTTTTTCGGCGCGCACACGTACAGGCGCGTCGACATGGAAGGCACCTTCCACACCACGTGGTCAGGAGAGCGGGAGGAATTGAGCTACTAGCTCAGCTAGTCGCCTGGTAGGCGACCGCGTAGACTGCGCTGAATGACTACTTTCGCCGACCTTGGTCTGCCCAACGCCATCGTCTCTGTCTTGCAAAAACAGGGCATTGCCGAACCTTTCCCTATCCAGGAGGCGGCGATCCCTGATGCACTCGCCGGCGAAGACGTGCTCGGTCGCGGCCCGACGGGCTCCGGTAAGACGTTCACATTCGGCCTCCCTATGCTTGCCCGGCTCGCTGGAGCTCCAAGCACTCCCGGCCACCCGCGGGGGCTGGTGCTCGCACCAACGCGGGAGCTCGCGACGCAGATCCGGGAGCGTCTCGACGACCCGGCTGCGGCGCTCGGTTTACGGGTGCTTGACGTAGTTGGCGGTGTCAACATCAACCACCACATTCGCTCGCTTGCTGCCCCCGTCGACGTGTTGGTGGCCACCCCTGGCCGCGCCGAGGACCTGATTAACCAAAAGAAGCTCTCTTTTGATTCGGTGCAGATTACCGCGCTGGACGAGGCGGATCAGATGGCGGACATGGGGTTCCTCCCCCAAGTTCGCAAGTTGCTGGACCGCACCCCTACAAACGGGCAGCGTCTCCTCTTTTCCGCCACCCTAGACGGTGACGTGGAAAAACTCATTGAGCGCTACATGCACGACCCAGTCACTCACTCCACCGCGCCGGTTGAGGCCGCGGTGGACACCATGGAGCACTACCGCTTGATGGTCGGCGGACGGGAGCAGCGCAACGACATCGCGCTGCAAATCGCCGCCCGCGAGGGCAAAACCATCATGTTCATGCGCACTAAACACGGTGTGGACCGCCAGGTAAAAAAGTTGCGCCGCGTAGGGATTCCCGCCCAGGGGCTGCACGGCGACAAGGGCCAAGGTGCCCGGACCCGCGCGCTCGAGGGATTTGCTGACGGCTCCACTCCCGTCCTCGTGGCCACTGACATCGCCGCGCGCGGCATCGATGTCGACGACGTTTCGCTCGTTGTGCACGTGGATCCGCCCGCCGAGCACAAGGCCTACTTGCACCGCGCTGGCCGCACCGCTCGCGCCGGCACTTCAGGCACGGTGGTAACGCTCGTCATGGATGAGCAGGCGAAAGACGTCGCTCAGCTGCTACGTAAGGCGGGTGTGGACGCACCCGAAGTAAAGGTGGCTCCCATGTCGGAGACCTTGGTTACAATCACCGGTGCACGCACGCCGGAGGGTGCGCCCCTTCCCCCGCCGGGCCAGCCCCAGCAAGGACGAACGGGCACTGGCTCCGGTAGCCGTAGGGCGGGCAATAACCGGAACCGCAGCAACAACCGCGCGCATCGCGCGAACCGAAGTCGAAGGAGTAACGGCCGCTAAGGCACAGACCACCACCCATGGACCTCTTGTTCTCCATCCTCGCCCTCCTGGCGTTTGTGGTACTCACCGCGTCAACTGGACTCTTTGTTGCCATCGAGTTCGCCATGACCGGGCTCGAACGATCAACGATCGACGCTCACGTGAAAGATCGCGGTGACAGCACCGCGCGGGCTGTAGCTCGCGACCACTCCAACCTGTCTTTCGTCCTCTCCGGCGCTCAGTTGGGCATCACGGTGACCACGCTCGCTGCCGGTTTTCTTGCTGAGCCCGTGTTGGGCAGGTTCTTCACCCCCGCGCTCGAAGCCGTTGGTTTGCCTGCAAACGCCTCGTCAACCGTCGCACTCGTCCTCGCTCTCGTCGTGGCGACGTTGCTGTCAATGGTGTTCGGCGAACTGGTGCCGAAGAACGTGGCCATCACCGACCCGCTGAACACCGCGCGCGCTGTGGTGCCTCCGGTCCACTACTTCAATATGGTGGCAAAGCCGTTCATCAATTTCCTCAACGCCTCGGCGAACTGGGTGGTGCGGAAGATGGGTATCGAGCCTGCAGACGAGCTCGCGTCCGCCCGCTCCTCCCAAGAGCTGGGGGCGATGGTGCGCAGCTCTGCGGAGGCCGGCGGGTTGGACGCGGCAACCGCCGCCGTGATCGACCGCTCGTTGCGTTTCGGCGAAACCACCGCCGAAGAGGTGATGACACCGCGTTCCACCATTGACTCGCTGGATGCAGACGACACTGTTGCCGATTTGATCACTCTCGCCCGGCAAACGGGGCACTCCCGATTCCCTGTTCGCCGCGGCGACTTGGATGACACCCTCGGCGTGGTGCACATCAAGGATGCTTTTTCGGTGCCCCACGAGGATCGCGGGTCGACGAAGCTTGCTTCCCTCGCCCGCAGGGTGCCGTTCGTGCCAGGCACCCTCGACGGGGACTCGGTGCTCAACCGCGTGCGTTCCGCTGGTTCCCAGGTTGTCTTGGTGGCCGACGAGTACGGCGGAACTCAAGGTTTGGTCACCATCGAGGACCTGGTGGAGGAAATCCTCGGCGAGGTCTACGACGAGTACGACGACAAGGAAGGCGAGAAGGACTTCACCCGCTTCGGCACATCCTGGGAGGTATCCGGGCTTGTCAGACTGGACGAATTAGAGGAGCGGACCGGTTTCGCTGCCGCGGACGGGCCGTACGAGACGCTTGGCGGCTTGATCATGGCCACCCTCGGCCGGATTCCGGAACTTGGCGACGAGGTTGTGCTGCACGCGGCCGTGTCCAGTTTCCAGGAGGAGTTTCAGTCTGGAGGCGCCGGCGCCTGGCTGGCACAGGTCAGCGAGATGGATGGCCGCCGTATCGACCGGGCCATGCTTCGCCCAATCCCGCCGGAGGAGGCGAAATGAGTATCTGGATAGCCGCGCTCCTCATCATTGCCCTACTCGCCGTGAACGCGTTCTTCGTGGCCGTCGAGTTCGCGCTCGTCTCCTCCCGGAAGGATCGCCTTGAGTCTTTGCTCGCCCAAGGAAAGACGAAGGCGGAGGGAGTGCTCTACGCAACGGAGCACCTCTCGATCTATCTTGCCGGCGCGCAGTTCGGCATCACTGTGGCGTCCCTTGTACTCGGCAAGGTAGCCGAGCCTGCGATCGCCGCCTACATCGAGGCTCCGTTCGAATCACTCGGGTTGCCCGACGACCTGCTGCACCCGGTGTCGTTTGTCCTCGCACTGTTGATAATTTCATTCCTCCACATTCTGTTCGGTGAGATGGTGCCGAAAAACCTCGCCATCGCTGGTCCCGAGCAGATGGCGATGTGGTTGACGCCCGCGATGACGGTGTGGATGAAGATCACCCGCCCCGTTATAGAGTTGCTCAACTGGATCGCCCGAAAGACGCTGCTCTTGTTCGGCATCGAGCAGCGCGACGAGCTGGAATCAACCGTTGACCAGGAGCAACTCGCCAGCATGATCCAGGAGTCTCGGGAGGAGGGGCTGCTCGACGCCGAAGAAACCGTCCGACTCGCCAAGGCCCTGCGTCAGGACTCGCGGCAGCTGAAGGAGGCGATGATTCCGCTCGATCAGTTGAAGACCATCCCGTACGATCCGCGCGGCATCCGGCTTTCTGCGATCGAGCAGGCCGTCCAAGAGACGGGGTACTCGCGCTTTCCGGTGCGGATTGATGCCAGCTCGCTCGCCGGCTACGTCCACGTCAAGGACATCCTGGATCTCATGGAGTTCCCGCAGGGCGACCCCCGTGTGTCGCTGAAGCGGATCCGTCCGCTAACGACGATCGAGGGATCCCAGTCCATGGACGACGCGCTCGCCCAGCTTCACCGCCGCTCCGCGCACATGGCCGAGGTCCACGACAACGGCATGCTCGTGGGCGTGGTGGCTCTGGAGGACCTCATTGAGGAGTATGTGGGCACAGTGTCGGACTGGACCCACGAGGACGACTGATGCAGGTCCTCACCCCGGAGGAGTACCTGCCCCGTATCGCCGCGCACGAGGCACGCGCGGAGAAGTGGGCGGGGCCACGCGTCGCCCGGAGGGCGAGGGGCGAATACCACCCAGTCTGGGATTTCCTCTTCGACTACTACCCACAGCGGCCCTCTCACCTTAAGCGTTGGCATCCCGGGGCGGGCGTCTGCCTCACGGATGCAGAATCGCTCCCGCACACTCGCTGGCGAGACTACGTGACCGATGGCGACGGAACTGTGCGCCTCGATGTTCAACGCTTCCTCGACCATCGCCGCGGAGACGTAGAGGAGGCGGCGGCGATCCTTCGGTCCGTCGATAAGCGCGAGGCCCATTTCGATTGCTTCGGCATGCATGAGTGGGCGATGGTCTACCGCACTGATTCCCCTCGTCACAGTCTCCCCCTTCGCCTCGGTGCGGAGGGCACGAACGCCGTGGTGGAAACGCACACGGTGAAGTGCTCGCACTTCGATGCGTTCCGATTTTTACGCCCGCTGCCCGTCCGCTGAACCTCACCGTACTGACGCGCGAGGGTCAGCCTGCCAACGACCAGGCTGGCTGCGTGCACGTGAGCATGGATTTATATAAGTGGGCGATGAAGCTTGGGCCGCTGGTGCCCGGCGAGCTGCTCCTGGATTGCTTTGAGCTAGCGGCGGACGCGCGCAGGCTGGACATGGAGGCCTCGCCATACGATTGCCGCGGCCTTGGGTTCGACGTGGTGGCCGTCGAAACCCCCGAGGGCAAAGCACAGTACGTGGCCCGACAACGCGAGCTGACGCGACGCGCGCAGCCGTTGCGTCGACGGCTTGTCGCCATCCTCGATGACGTGCACGAGGGCTAGACTCGGCAGAAGGTTTCCACTCGGTCGATTGAGAAGGCGGCGGTTCCGATGGCAAAGCACGCAAACGGCAAGAATAACTACAAGCTGTCGGGGGCGCGATCGCCGTCATTGTTGCGCTAGCGCTTTTCATCGCGGTTGCCATTTGGTGGGTCGCCGGCCGCGGGAGTCAGAACCAGGAGAGCCAGGCACAAGAGTGTGTCGCGGGCGAGCTCACGCTCCCCATCGCAGCTGCAGACACGGAAGCGGGACACTCGCTTATCGACGCCTACGGGAAAACCCACCCAGTTGTCAGGGACTGCGTCCGAGCTGAACTCGTAGACGATGTCACTGACGCCGCGGTGTACCTCGCCCCCGACACCGGTGTGTCCCGTCAAATACTGGACAGCGCCGGGCGGAGCATCGCCGTATCTGATCCGAAGCCCGTATCCAGCCAGGCCGTCGGCGTGGCCGGGAAGGGCGAAGTCAAGCTCGAAGACCTGACAGTAGACAAGGTTCTTTTTCCCGTGCGGGACAATCCCACCGCATCCGCGCTCGTTGCTTCCCAGGTGGCGGGCAATGATAACGCTGCGGTCCAGGCACTCACCGCGCAGCGGATTGATTCCGCCGCGAACTTCGACGCGGCGAACGGCAAGGTCTTAGCGACGACGGAAACCACCGTCCCGGAGGGTTCGACCTTTACGCCGGTTGGTGCGAAGGCGGTATATGTCGCTTTTCCGCTGAATCAAAGCGACCGTGTGGACGAGAACCAGGCCCGAGCTGGCCAAGACTTCGCACGGGTCGCAGCCGAGCAGTTCGATGGTTCTGAAAAGGATCAACCCGTAATCTCCGACCTGGTGTGGGCGGCCGCGCTACCCGCAGGCGGGGAGGCCATCACCGGGGACACAGCGCAGAAGGGCAGTGACTCCGACGGCGCGGACCCGGCGAACCATGCCGGCTCCTTGGCAGCTGCGGACACGCTGTTTCTTCTCGACACTTCAGACGCCATGGCCCCGTATCTCCAGGCTGCAAAAGACGCCATTGCGGATGCTGCTGTCGAGCTTGGTGCTCAGGGTAAGCAGGTTGGCTTGTGGAATTACTCCTCGCCTCTGAATCCAGGCGTGCAGGTCGGCTACCGCCAGAACATCACCGTCTCCCCCGATGCCGACTCGGTGGCCGTTGCGGTGCGCAGGTTCCTCACCGGGGGTGTGCCGCAGACCCGCCAGGCTGTGGAAGCTGCGGCAGGCGTGTACGGCGGTTTGGAAACGACCACTCGCGTGGTAGTGGTGACTACGGGCACCGCCGATGCAGGCAACGACCAGGCATTCCTGGACGCGGTGCGAGGTGCCGCGGGCGACAAGGTGGAGATCACCGTTGTCCGCGTCGGCGGCGGTGAGGTGGACCACGCGCTCGAATCCGTGGCGGCACATACCGCCGATGCCGAGGAACCCGGAGACATCGCGGGTGCGCTCAACACGGTGGTGGGGCTGTAGCTTCCCGCTTTAGCGAGTGCGTACGCGAAAGCCCGGGCTGGAAGGGAGTGGATCCAGCCCGGGCTTCGACGCGGGTGACTAGGAGGTTTTGCGGCGGCGGCGATCGGCCAGCTCGTCGAAACCAATGACGTTACCTGCGTCCTCGTCCATCACACGCTCAGATGGGAAAGCCGAGATGGTGCCAGTGAGCTCCTTCATGATCTGAGGGACGGCAATACCGAACACCCCTTGCCCACCACCTAGCAGGTCGATGATTTCTTCGTTGGAGCGGCACTCGTAAACCGTGACTCCGTCGGAGACGAGGGTGATCTCGGCAATGTCCGAAACGCCGCGGTCGCGCAGTTTGTCCACCGCGAGGCGGATATTCTGCAGAGAGATTCCGGTGTCCAGTAACCCCTTGACGATTTTGAGGACCAGGATGTCTTTAAACGAGTACAAGCGTTGGGAACCGGATCCCTTGGCACCGCGGATGGAGGGGCGCACCAAACCGGTGCGCGCCCAATAATCGAGCTGGCGGTACGTGATGCCCGCAACCTGGCAGGCAATTGGCACCCGGTAGCCCACCTCGTCCGACGGGCCAACGTCGAAGAGCGATTCCTGTACTGCACCAAGCTGCTCGTCCTGGTTGTCCTCGATCATGCTCATGTAATTACTCCCATGAAAGTTAGCTGTGCGCCTAGTGGCTATTAAAGGCCAGCATACGCAGCTGGTCAATAGTCACATGCGTAACACGCCGAAACTCTCAAGGAAAACTTGAGGGTTTTACCCCTCCTCGGGTCGCCCTCCCCCAAATCCGAGTCCTGCACCCCCAGGCTGCGCATCAGCGCCTCGAAGTCTGCGTCAGCCTGCGCGTCGCCACTGGCGGATGCAGATTGGTCCGGCATATTGCCGGTGTCGATCTCGGTTTCCAAATAGCGCATCGCGTCCTCTTCGGAAATGAACACCGAGGCTTGAGCGGCGACTGCATCGTCCACAGTCAGCTCCACATCAATCTCACTAGCCAACAGCAGCGCATCGCTGGCGCGCAGATCGATCTCCGTACCGCCGACGAGCGTCAAGGTAGCCATGAACGTTCCGTTGAGGTAGCTGGAGAGCTCGATCGCCTCAACGCCAGCGGTGACACCGCCGATAAGCTGCGCCAGCGCGTCTGTTGGGCGGGGACGGTTCGGTGCCCACCCATCGAGGCGGGCAGCCAACTCAGATCCCTCCATGGGTGGCAACCACACCGGAATGCACCGCCCGTTCGTTGAGCGCTGCAGGAGCGCGCAGAGAAAATCCTCTGGCCCAACCGGGAAAACGCCGAGAAGACTAACCGCCTCCATTAGCTCCCCAACTGCTTACGCAGCTCGTTCTTCACCAAGGACGCATGGAGGGAAACCACCAGAGCGGACATCTGCTGGGCGATCTCTTCAGCTTTTTGTTTCGCGGTGATCTTTCCGGATTTCGCCACCGGTTCCGCAACCTGGTTGATCATGTCCGCCTGACGTGCCGCCGCGGTACGCAATGACTTCAGGTGCCTCGCGTCGAAGCCGAACTCGGCGAGGGATAACGCGGTGGTCACGGTACGTACGTCGTCAGCCGTGAAAAGCCCTGCGGCATCCGGGGAAATTAGCCCGACCTCGATGTACTGGGCAATCGTTTCGGGATCGGCCTGCGCTTGCTCAGCCACGTCCGTGTCGGTGAGCTGGGTTGCCGACGGTGCCCGGAAATTCTCCGGAGAGATCATGGGTTCGGATTCACCCGCGCTCAGAATCGCGGTGACATGGCCGGAATCCATGGCCTCAAGCTGCTCACGGATGACCTTCAACGGGAGGTAGTTGTCCCGCTGGGTCACCAGGATATAGCGCAGGCGCTCAACGTCCTCGTCAGTGAAGCGGCGGTACCCGGAGGCGGTTCGCTGAGGGGTGATTAGGCCCTCAGACTCGAGGAACCTGATCTTAGAGACCGTCACGTCCGGAAACTCGGTGCGTAGGCGCTCCAACACCACGCCGATAGACATGGTCTTGGCAGGTTTGATGGCCTTGCCAGGCTTCGCAGCTGTGGCGGCGGGTGCCGTCTGACGGATTGCGCTCACGTGATCGAACTTTCCTCTAACTAGTTGCCGGCGGTGATGAAGACGAGACGAAACTTACCAATCTGAATTTCGTCACCGTTGGTCAGCTCCTGGGAGTTACGCGGCTCACGGTTCACGTAGGTGCCGTTGAGGGACCCGACATCCACGACCTCGTAGCCGCCCTCGTTGCGGCGGAACTCTGCGTGGCGGCGAGAAACAGTCACATCGTCCAGGAAGATGTCCGCCTCCGGGTGGCGGCCTGCCGTAGTGGATTCCTGATCCAGCAGGAAGCGTGCGCCTGCGTTAGGGCCACGCTTAACCACCAACAGCGCCTCCCCTTCAGAAAGCTGGTCCGCACCGGCAGCCGAGTCCACTGAGGATGCGGCCCCAGACTCCATTTCCTTGAGCAGGTCAGCGCGGAACACCGAGGTGGTTTCGACCTGGTTCTGCGGCGTGTTGTCGCTCATGGGTAACTCCTGACTTTCGAGTCGTGGTTGAGATCTCCCGCCATAATAGCGCCCGCCCCGTCCGCGGGTGCGGCTACCGGAGAATGGCTAGCGGAAAATATTTCCGATACCGGAAATGACAGAATTCCCGGAACCTGCGAGCGGGTTGTCAGAAACCATGTAGGTCCATGTGGCACTTGGGCGCTTCCACCCCGCGTCTTCCAGATGCGCCCCGTCCTCGTCGATATCCACGGTGTTGAACGTCTCCACCGCGGCAGCAACGGCACGGTTGGCCAGGTCTTTGAACTCTCGAACGGCGATGCGGTGGTACTCGTCGATAGGCGTCTCGCGCGCGATGGCGCGTAAGTGGATGGATTCGCGAACGTCGTCCATGAGCGCCAAATGCTCAGACCATTCCGCATCGAGATGGAAGAGCATGATGTCCCTGGCTGCCTGCTGGAGGACGGGTATGGGCAGGTGGGATAGTTCCGACGCGCGCTGCGGAGCCCGCTCAGCCAGCTCGCGCCAGGCTGTGTCAGTGTCCAACAGTGTGGCGCGACGCTCGTCCAAAATGTCACGGTGATCCGCCAACAGCTTGTTGTATTTCCAAGTCTGGGAGTGAATCTCCAGCAGCTGCCCTTCGGTGACGCGCTGGCAATGCTCAATGAAGTGTTGCGCCCTGTTGCCGGTGATTCGCCCGTCGGGATCGGGCTGCGCGGTGAACTGCTCGCCGTCCCCGCCTGTGGTGACAATGTCGTCGTCGAGTGAAACGAAGAAGACGCTCGTGCCCGGGTCACCCTGGCGGCCTGCCCGTCCGCGTAACTGATTATCCAGGCGGGCGGTTCGGTGGCGGGCCGTTCCCAGCACGGCCAGACCGCCTAGGGCCGCAACATCCTCGCGGTCGGCTTCGTTTGCCCCGCCGAGACGGATGTCCGTGCCGCGGCCGGCCATTTGGGTAGACACTGTCACCCGGCCCACATCGCCCGCCTCGGCAACAATCCGGGCCTCCTCCGCGTCATTCTTCGCGTTCAAGACGTTCACTGCGATGCCGCGCTGCCCGAGCGCGCCCGCAAGCGCCTCAGATTCGGCCACATCGTGCGTGCCCACCAGCACGGGCTGGCCTGTCTGGTGGATGCGCACAATCTCCTCGACTATGGCGGCGTTCTTCTCTTCCATCGTCGCGTAGATGTGATCCGCCTCGTCGAAACGCTGCAGCTCGTTGGCACGGTCGATCACCGAGACATGCAGGCCGTAAAACGAGCGCAACTGGTCGGTCGCCTCCACCGCGGTGCCGGTCATGCCGCAGACCAGCGGGTAGCGGCGCATCAACGCTTGCAAGGTGATGGAATCCAGGATCCGACCACCCTCCGACACGTCCAGTCCCTCTTTCGACTCCACCGCAGCCTGCAGCCCGTCCGGCCAGCGCTGCAACTCAGCAACGCGCCCCCGAGAGGCGTCCACCAGCGCGACCTTGCCGTCTTCGACGATGTAGTGCACGTCCCGGATGAGAAGCGCTTTGGCATGCAGCGCCAGGTTGACGCGGACCAACGTGGTGCCGATGTGTTCGTCGGAGTAAAGCGACTCGATACCCAGCAGGCGCTCGACATTCGACGCGCCCTCATCGGTGAGGAAGGCGTTGCGGCCCTCGGCGTCAATGGTGTAATCCCGTCCCTCCTGTAGGTGGGAAACGGCCTCCGTGATCTGGCCGGTTGCCTGCTTCGACCCCTCAGATCCGGCGAGCACCAGCGGCACGAGCGCTTCGTCCACGAGCACACTGTCCGCCTCGTCCACCAGCGCCACGTCTGCCGGCACCTGCACTGTCTGATCGCGGGAGGTGATCTGGTTGTCACGCAGGTGGTCAAAGCCGATCTCGGTCACGGGCGCGTAGATCACGTCGCAGCGGTACGCTGCCACGCGCTGATCGCGTGTCGACGCCTCCGTGACCGCCGCCACCCGCAATCCGAAAAACTCCACCAACGGACGCATCCACTCCGCATCTCGCGCGGCCAGGTAATTGTTCACCGTGATCAGATGGACCCGCTTGCCCTGCAGCGCGAAGCCGGTCGCGGCCATCGCGCCGACGAGCGTCTTGCCTTCGCCAGTAGCCATCTGGATCACGTCGCCCTCGAGCAGCCGCAGCACAGCCTGGTTCTGCACTTCGAAGGGGGTCATCCCCAACGTGCGCTGGGACGCCACGGAAAGCCCTGCGAGAAAGCGCGGCTTATCGGCTACCGCCCCGTCGCGCACAGTGGATCGGACGGTGGAGGCGAGCGAAGCGTCGTCGAGAAGCGACAGCTCCTCAATGAGCCCATGCGCGTTCGCCACCACGGCCTTCGACCTTTTGTTGTTGCGCTCCGAGGTGGAGCCCATGGCCTTCCAGAACCACTCAAACTTGCCCATAAATGGAAAGAATAACGCCAACGTGCCAAACGGTTGGTGCGACGATTAGTCTTGCAGCGAAAGTAACCGTGGCGCGCACTGCGCCGAGCCGCAGGAGGAAACGGCTACCAATGCTGTCAATGAACGTGAAAGTCCCGTCGTCGAAGGGCCACATGATGGCCGGCACCATCGACCGCCCGGACGGACCCGCACAGGCCTACGCGATCTTCGCCCACTGTTTCGCGGGCTCGCGACACACCCCGGGCGCCTCGCGCATCTCGAAGCAGTTAACGGAGCACGGCATTGCGACATTGCGCTTCGACTTCCCCGGCCTGGGCCAGTCTGAGGGCGAGTTTAGGAACACGTCGTTCTCCGAAAACGTCGACGACATCGTCGCTGCCGCCCAGTGGCTCGAAGAGAACTACAAGGCGCCGCAGCTACTCATGGGCCACTCCCTCGGCGGCGCGGCCGCACTCAAGGCAGCTACCCGCCCCGAGCTGAAAAAGATGATCAAAGCCGTAGCCACCGTCGGCGCGCCCTTCGATCCGGCGCACTCAGTACTGCACTACGCCCACGCCATCGGCGAGGCCGATGCGAACGGCTCCGTCGGCGTGGTGCTCGGCGGGCGCGAGCTGACCATCTCGCGCGAGTTCCTCGAGGACCTCGCGGATACCAACCCTGAGGAATACCTGCCCAAGCTGCGCAAGCCGCTGTTGCTCGTACACTCGCCTATCGACGTCACCGTCGGCATCGACAACGCCCAGAACATTTTTTCCCTGGCCCGCTACCCCAAGTCGCTGATGGCGCTGGACAAGGCGGACCACCTGCTCACCCGCCAGGGAACCGCGCAGCGTGCCGCAGACATCATCGGATCTTGGGCGGTGCAATACATCCAGCCGCTGTTCGTCCCGGCGAAGACGACCGACACCAACGCGGTGTCCTACTCCGCCCGCGGGACGAAGTACGGCGACGTGGTGCGCACCTCCGACGTCGCAATTACCACCGACCGTTCCAAAAACACCGGCGGCAAGGGCCAGGGTGTCACGTCGACCGGCCTGTACATGTCCGCGCTCGCGGTTAGTTGCTCTCAGGCAGTGCGTGAGGCAGCCAAGCGCATGTCGCTTGACGACGTCCGCGTGGAAGTCAACCACAACGGCGACGGCACGTTTACCCGCCTGATCACCCTCTACGGCGACCTGTCTGAAGACGAGGTGGAAACGCTACGCGCCGCCGGCGCCGCCTCCACCGTGGACGGTTACGTGAAGAAGGGCGAGATCGAAACAACCGTTGAAACAGCCTCGCTGGAGCGGCGCCGCCGCCAGAACAAGCTCCACCGCGCGGAGCGCCTGGGCAAGTAGTGGTGGGCGCATCCAGGCAGCAGGCGGGCTGGCGGGACTTGTGCCCGTGCGGGCAGGGCTTGCCGTACGAGGCGTGCTGCGGCCGCTACATCTCCGGCGGTTCCAACGCACCAACTGCCGAGGCACTGATGCGCTCGCGGTTCACGGCGTACGTGCGCGGCGCGGGCGATTACGTGGCGTCGACCTGGGCCGAGGAGACCCGACCCGCTGATCTGGCTGTGGACGCGTCCGGCGAGCCGTTCACCCAGCTCCAAATACTGGACACCGCCGGCGGCGGCCCCTTCGACGCCCAGGGCGTGGTGGAATTCGCCGCCCACTACCCCGGCGGGGTGATGCGGGAGCGCTCCCACTTCGAACGCCGCGCCGGACGGTGGGTCTACGTCGACGGTGTCATTCGGTGACCGGGCGGGTGACCAGCCGGTTTTGGCCACGTATGACAGTGCTGTAATATTTTCCGAGTTACCGTTTCGGTAGCGGATCGGGCTGTGGCGCAGTTTGGTAGCGCACCACACTGGGGGTGTGGGGGTCGCAGGTTCAAATCCTGTCAGTCCGACAAAGCACTCTCTGGGGCGGGGGGCACCCGGTTAGGAGACGACCTTGCCGTTCGCGTCGTACGTGAAGAAGCCTTGGCCGGCCTCAAGGCCTGTCTTGCCCTCGGCAATCATCGGCTTCAGGGTCTGCTCGACAAAGTCTTTCTGCCACTCGGGTGCGTTTTCGTTGGACTCGATCACTGCGACCAGGGTGCGCACGCCGACGAGGTCCATGATTTCGATGGGCCCGCGCGGCGAGCCGGTGGAGTTACACCAATCGCGGTCGATGTCCGTGGGGTCTGCAATGTCGTGGTGCAGCAGGTACATGCCTGCGCTGAGCAGCGGCACGAGCAAGGTGTTGAGCACATAGCCCGGTTGCTCCCGCTTCAACCGCACAGGCACCATGTTTATCTGCTCTGCAAACTCGACGAGCTGCTCGACGTACTTCGGGTCGGTGCCCTCGTGCGGCATAATCTCGGCGGTGTTCTGAATCCAGATGTGGTTTGCAAAGTGCAGCGCCAGGAACCGTTCTGGGGCCCCGCTGGCGTCGGCGAACTTACTCGGCATGAGCGTGGAGGTGTTGGTGGCAAACACCGTGGTCTCCGGAGCGTACTCCCCAACCTGCGACCAAACCTTGCGCTTGAGCTCCAAGTTCTCGGGGATGGCCTCGATGACCAGATCCGCGTTCGCCAACGCCTCTTTCAGGTCGGACGTTTGTGTGAGGTTGGCATGCGCCGCCGCGATGGAATCGTCGTTCGCTGTCTCCAGCTCCTGTTTCATTTGCTCGCCTATGGCGTTGAACCGCTGCTTGCCGGCTGCGAGGGCCTCCTCGTTGATGTCGTAGGATACGACCTTCTTACCCGCGAAGGCGGACACGAAAGCAATCTGTGCGCCCAGGACACCTGCACCAAGTACTGTTACGTTATTGAATGTCATGGCCGTCACACTACGCCTGTATTTGCGACCACGGGGCGGTTTTCCTGTGATATTCACATCAGATCCGCACGGGCCACCGGCACCAAGCCGCTCCTCGCGCGCCGTCCCAATTCGACGTAATACGCCGCGTGCTTCAACCGCGCCTCGTAGGTCTCCGGCTCGAGGGTGCGCTTAACCTTTGCAGGCACGCCGGCGGCGAGGGAGAACGCGGGTAGCTCTTGGCCCTCCAGCACCACTGCCCCGCCGCCGACGATGCTGCCCCTGCCCACCCGCGAGCGCGAGAGCACCGTCGAGCTCATGCCGATCAAGCATCCCGGTTCGATGTGGCAACCGTGCACCATGGCCAGATGGCCGATGGTCACATCGTCTTCAAGCACGGTCTCCCCATCTGTGTCCACGTGCAACACGGATCCGTCCTGCACGTTGACGCGGTCGCCGATGCGGATCGCTCCCACATCGCCGCGGATGACCACTCCCGGCCAGATGTTGGCGTCCTCGCCGATAGTGACGTTGCCGATGATGGTGGCCTCGTCAGCGACGAACGCTGATGGGTGGATGCTTGGTGTTTTGCCTTCGAAGCTGTACATCATGCGCCCCATTGTGCCTCCGCGGATCCAGGGGCGTGCGGGTGTCGGCAGCGTCGCTGCCCGTCAACACACCACCCGCAGCGTGCCGGGCATCACAACAAACGTCGCCGCGTTGACTGCGCCGGCGCCGTCACCATCGAGTTCGAGGTGCTCGGGCTCCGTGAACTCCAAGGTGATACGTCTTCCCTCCAAATACTGCATCGCCCTCGGCAGACGGGCGGGCTCGCGCGCGGGGAGTTCATCGGGCAGTAGTGCGTTGATCCCGCCGCGGACGGTGTCTACAGCGAGTTTGCCGCCAATCTCCGCCCAGTCTGCTACATCTTCGGCGCGCAGCACTACGCCGTCGAGAATGCCGTCGTCCGGCCGCGCCTCGGGCAGCAACGGGATACGGCCGACCAGATCGCTGCAGTTTCCAACGATGCATGAGTGCAACGAGGTGATGACCGAAGGTTCGTCATCAAGCGTAATGCTCGCGTCGATACTGTTGCCGCCGCCGAGGGACTGCAACACCGCGGGAACGTAGGCCAAAGGGCCCACGGCTGCCTTCAGGCTCTCGCGCGTCCGGTGGATCATGCCGGCGTCTACCCCGACGCCCGCCATCACTGCGAAACCGGAGTGCTCGGTGTGCCCGTCCGGGTAGGTCAGTTCGGCTCGGCAGAGGTCGATGAGCCGGTCACCCCCGCTAAACGCCCGCTGCACCGCGGATTCCAGCAATAGCGGCACGCCCAAGTTTCGCGCGAGCATATTGCCAGTGCCCGCCGGCACAATGGCCATCGGGACGTGCGAGCCCGAGACGGCGAGGGCCACCATGCGGACGGTTCCGTCGCCGCCGGCCGCAATGATCAAATCCGTTCCCTCTTCCAGCGCGCGGGATGCCTGAGTAAAACCGGGCCCCTCCGCAGTCGTTGCGGACCAAGTGACGCTTGCGCCCGGCCAGCTATAGCGCTCCACAGCACGCCGCAAGCGGCCGACGTGGACCTTCGTGGGGTTATACACAACCGTGACCTGCGGGGGTGGAGCATCTCTCACGGCGCATATCGTAGCTGCGCCCTGCGTAACCTGCCCTACGAAACCCCGACGCCGAAAAACCGCAACACTGCGCGGGTTGCAAACCCGGAAGAAACTGACGCAGAGGTATCAGCGGTGCCGCCCGGCCACACGTGCGATCCGCCCTCGATGCGGTAGTGCTCGAGTGCGGCGTCGCAGTCGTCCCAGGTGGCCTGCACGACCGTGTCCGAGAGACGAATTTCCTCCTCACGGGCGCAGTGGTTGCGCACCGCCGCCTCCACAAGCATGTCGTGTGTAGAGTCGTACACCGTCTCATGGCGCTCGCCACCGTTGTAGGAAATCACCGGGTCCGCAGTGCCGTGGAAGTCGATGTGTTTCATGGGGATCTGTGAGCACCCCTCGGATACCCGCTGGTAAAACGCACCCGCAACCGTGGCCACACCCGTAAATTCCTGCGGCCGCTGGCAACCCACAAACGCCGCGAACCCGCCGCCGTTGGAGAAACCGGCAGCGAACACCCGCGCCCGGTCGATGGAGAACTCCTCCTCCAGCTGCGAAACCACGTCATCCACAAACGTGAGGTCCTGCTGCCCCGTTGTTGTCGCGTACGGTGCTGGCGCCCAAGCGTTGTCCACTCCGTCCATGAATGCGACCACTGCGTCCGCCTTATCCAGCTGGGTGTGTTCCCGCATCCTCTGGGCATCCTCCCGGTAGCCGTGGAATACGAGAATCAGCGGCAGCCGCTCACGTTGCCGGGCGCCCTTCGGCACCGACAGCACGTAGTCCCGCTTCAACCCTGCGGAGGTGATCTGGCGCCGCTCCACGGATGGGTCCGACCACGGCTCCACCTCCCGCACCACGTCCTCCGGGGCCTCCGGCCGCGTGGAAATGGCGGTGCGCAGCCGTGACGGATCTCCAGAGCACCCGGCCACGCTGAAGCAGCTCACCGCAAGGCCGACAGCTAAGGCTACGCGAATCACGGGGCGGTCCAACACGGAAGGTAGATTAGACTATCGTGCACGCGAGCGGAACACAGCCAGGACCGAGCCGGAAAGCCGGGCCGACGTTCAAAGACCCCTCGCACAGAAGCAGCGCCGCTGAGGCGTTCGCCCGAGATGCTGTGCGCTACAACGCAGCCCGTCCCTCCTACCCCGCGTCCCTTGCGCAGCTCGTGGGCCCCGGCATCGTGTGCGACGTCGGAGCGGGCACGGGCAAGTTCACACAGTTGCTTATCGACGGCTCACGTTCCGTCTACGCATGCGACCCCAGCGAGGACATGGCCAGGGTGTTCCACCGCGAACTGCCCAGCGTGCCCGTCTGGCGCGCCACCGCCGAGGCAACGGGCCTCTCCTCCAACTCCATGGACGTACTCACCTGCGCCCAGTCGTGGCACTGGGTGGACTCGGCCGCCGCCAGCGCCGAAGCCGACCGCGTGATCCGCCCCGGCGGCCGCCTCGTGCTCTGCTGGAACACCCTGGCAGTGCGGCACCCCTGGGTACTGCGGCTGAGCCGCATCATGCACTCCGGGGACGTGCAACGAGAAGGCTTTTACCCCCGTGTTGCCGCGCCGTGGCAGCTCGAGAGGGAAATGCGGGAGGAATGGTTCCATCCCATCGCCGTCGAAGACTGCTTCGAGCTTATGGCCACCCGCTCCTACTGGCTCAAGGCGAACGGCCGCACCCGCGCCAAGATGGAAACCAACCTGAGCTGGTACCTCTACGAACGCCTCGGTTTCGACCCCGGCGACACCGTTCCCCTGCCGTACCGTACCGACGCGTTCGTCTACTCCCGCTCACCCGTCCGGGTGGGATCGTGAGGGCATAGGTGCGCCCCAGCCCGCCCCACCGTGCGCTGGCGCAGCGCGTTAGCCCTTCTTGCCACGGCGCTCGCGTACGCGCACCGCGATGCGCACCGGTGTGCCGTGGTAGCCGAACTGCTCGCGGAACTTGCGTTCTAGGTAGCGGCGGTAACCGGCGTCCAGGAAGCCGGTGGTAAACAGCACGATTGTCGGCGGACGGGTGCTGGCCATCGTGGCGAACAGCAGCTTGGGTAGGCGGTTGTTCTTCATCGGCGGCGGATTCGCCGCGATCGCGTCACGCAGCCAGTTGTTCAGTTGGCCAGTGGAAATGCGCTCGTCCCAATTCTCCAGCGCCTCCTTCATCGCCGGCTCGAGGCGATGCAGGCCACGGCCGGTGTCCGCGGAAATATTGAGTTTGGTCACCCACTTGAGCTGGCCCATGGTCTCGTCGAACTCGCGGTCGAAGTCGTACCGGCGGTCCTCATCCATCAGGTCCCACTTGTTAAAGCAGATAACCATCGCCTTGCCGGCTTCGAGCACCACGGAGATGACTCGCTGATCCTGCTCGGAGATTTCCTCGGAGGCGTCGATAAGCACCACGCACACCTCGGCGGCCTCGATCGTGCCGCGTGTGCGCAACGACGCGTAGTACTCGTGGCCTTGAGCGTTTTTCACCTTCTTGCGCAGACCTGCGGTATCGATGAACGTCCACAGGTCGTCATCCAGCTGCACCAGTTCGTCCACCGGGTCCACGGTCGTGCCAGCGACGTTGTCCACCACCGAACGGTTGGACTTGGTCAGCTTATTCAGCAGACTGGATTTGCCCACGTTCGGGCGGCCCACTAGCGCCACGCGGCGGGGTCCGCCGGTAATCGATTCCTTCATGCGCGGTTCGTCCGGAAACAGGCGCAGGATCTCGTCCAACACGTCGGCGCCGCCGCGGCCGTGGAGCGCGGAAACCGGCCATGGGTCTCCCAGACCCAGCGAGTAGAACTCGGCCACGTCGCCCCACTGGCTGTCCGACTCGAACTTGTTGGCCACCAAGATCACAGGCACTTCGGCGCGCTGGAGGTTTCGCGCCATCACAGCGTCGGTCTCCGTCACGCTCGTCTTCGCGTCGACCACCATCACAATAACGTCCGAGGTGGCCATGGCCGCCTCGGCCTGGCGGGCGATCGCGGCGTGGATGCCTTTCGCGTCGGGGTCCCAGCCGCCCGTGTCCTGCACCCAGAAACGGCGCCCACCCCAGTCGGTGATGTAGCTGACGCGGTCGCGGGTGACGCCCGGGTGGTCCTCCACCACGGCCTCGCGGCGGCCAATGAAACGGTTGACCAGGGAGGACTTGCCCACGTTCGGGCGCCCGACAATAGACACCGTCGGCAGCGCCTCGGTGACCACATCTGGCTGCGCGATGCCGTACTCAGCCTCGAGTGCAGCCCACTCATCCTCGGTCAGCTCGCCGTCGCTGGCGTAGCCGTCGCCGTAGTCGGCCTCGCCGAAGTCGGTGTCGTCGAACCCATCCAGGTCTTCCTCCGCGTCGAAGTCCTTGTCTTCGTAGTACTCCGCATCGTCGGCACCGACTTCGTAGGCCTCCATCTCGCCGTAGCCGGACGCGTCGATTCCCGGCTGGATGAACTCGGTTTCAGGCTCTAGGTGCTCCCCGCTGCCACCGATGTTGTCATTGCGCTCGTTCATCGTGCGCTCCTTTCCACGACCTCGGTCAGGGCCGCGAGGACCTCGTCCGGGGTCATCTCGGAGGTGTCTACCAACACAGCGTCCTCCGCAGGCCTCAGTGGGCTGGTAGCGCGGGAGGAATCCGCCTCATCACGACGCTGCACGTCCGCCAGCACGGCCTCGAAATCTGCCTTCCGCCCGGCCGCGACATCTTGCTCGAACCGGCGCTTTGCTCGTACCTCAGCGCTGGCGGTCATAAACACCTTTGCCGGCGCATCCGGCAGAACGACGGTGCCGATATCCCGCCCCTCCACAATTGCTCGACCCGCTTCACGTGCCAGCTTGCGCTGCAGCTCAACCAGGTTCGTGCGCACCTCGGGGATTGCCGACACCGCAGAGACGTGGCGCGTGACCTCAGCACCGCGGATTTCCGCCTTCACATCTTCGCCTCCGAGGAGCACCTGGGTGGAATCCGGGTCGTCGGATACTTCCAAGGGAAGCTCAGCCGTCGCCTCGATCACCCTGGGGGTGTCGGCCGGGTCGACACCCGCGCGCAGCACAGCCAAGGTGGCCACTCGGTACATTGCCCCGGTATCCACGTACTTTGCGTCTAGACGCTTTGCCAAGGCGCGGCACATGGTGGACTTGCCGGTGCCCGAAGGCCCGTCGACAGCCACGATCAGCCCACCGTGCGGCATGTTCGAAAATTGCGCAGCCATTACATCCCCACCGCCTTGTAAAGCGAAGCGAGTTCCGATGAGTTCAATGCACGCATGGATCCAGGCTTCATGTCCCCCAGCTGCACCGTGTGGAACTTCGTGCGGACCAGCCGCTGCACCGGGTACCCCGCCTGCTTCAGCATGCGACGTACGATGTGCTTGCGGCCATCGTGCAATTCCACGCGCACAATGGACTGGCCGTTGTGCACGTCCACAATCTGGGCGTAGTCGACCTTCGCGGGGCCGTCGTCAAGCTCAATGCCCTGCCTGAGCTCCTTGACCAGGGTGTTGTTCGCCTCGCCCAGCACCGTGGCCAGGTACGTCTTAGCCACTTCGTACTTGGGGTGCGTCAAACGGTTCGCCATCTCACCATCGTTGGTGAGCAAAAGCAGCCCTTCCGTGTCCGCATCCAAGCGGCCAACGTGGAACAGGCGCTGCCCGGAGGCGGTTCGTTCGGACAAATAGGAGCCAACGGACACGCGGTCCAGCTCGTCCTTCATCGTGGAGTGGACCCCGCGCGGTTTGTTAAACGCGAAGTATTCATGCTCCTCGTTGACGTTGATGCGCGCGCCGTCAACGCGGATGATGTCCACGTTCGGGTTAACACGCATACCCTGGCGTGTGACGATGGAGCCGTTGACCTCAACGCGGCCCTGCTCGATCATGGCCTCCGCGTGACGGCGGGACGCGACCCCCGCCTGGGCCAACACCTTTTGCAGGCGCACCCCCTCGGTAGCCGCCTTGGCTGCGTCGGGGTCTTCGTCCCACCAGTTGTCATCCAACGGGCTGGGTTCATTCTTCGCGGCATTTTCGCGCCGCTTGTTTAAACGGACATTCTGTTTCTTCGCCGGCTTGGCGTAAGAGATGTAGAACGGGTCGTCCTTCTCACGCTTTTCCGGTGTGCCGTCTCGGCGAGCGGGTGGAGTCATGGTTGCCGAGCCTACCAGGCGTCCTCGATAGAATCGATGTCCGGAAGTAGCGGGGCCAGCTCCGGTAAACGCTCCAACGAGTCGATGCCGAGCAGCTCCAGAAACAGCTCGGTGGTGACGTAGCGGTGCGCGCCGTGGTCGCCTGCCTCTTGCCCGACCTCGCCGGGATCCACCTCTGCAATCAACCCGCGTAACACCAACGTACGCATCACGCCGTCCACGTTGACCCCGCGAACACCCGCGACCTCTGCACGCGTCACTGGCTGACGGTAGGCCACCACAGCGAGTGTTTCCATAGCCGCACGGGAAAGCTTTTTCTGGGTGCCGTCCAACAGGAACGCCTCCACGGCCTCAGCGTTACCCGTGCGGGTGTACAGCCGCCAGCCCTCCACCGTCTCGCGCAAGTCCATGCCGGAACCGCGCGCATCCAGCTCCCGGGAGAACCCGCGTAGCTGCTCGGAGACCTCTTCAGCCGTTGCGCCGAGCGCACTTGCCAACTGTTCCACGGCTACGGGCGCGTCAACGACCAGCAGCACGGACTCGATGCGGGAGCGCAGTTGAGAGACCATGGGCAAGCTTTCCATGGTTGCGCAGTGTATCGGGGCCCTATGTCCAGTTCGACGCTGCCACCACCGTTGGGTCGACGTCCAGGCCAGTCCAGGACACGTCCAGCCGCCCAAGCGCCTCGGTTTGTTCCGCCTCCACCGCCTTGGCCTTATACAGCTCCAGCAGGGCAAGGAAGCGACCCACCACTTCCATCGAACGGGTGCAGTCGCGCGTGAGCGCCGCAAACGTCAGCCAGGCCCCTGAGCCGGCAAGCTTCAAGGTGTCGAGCATTTTGCCGGCCTGTTCGGGAACGGACACCGCCACCGCGTGCAGGTGGTCCGTCCGGACCTCTTCCGGCGGACGGGGGCGAAACACGCTGGCTGCAAGCTCCGCGAAACTCGCCGGCGTATGCGCCAACTCGACCGGAGGCAGCAGATCTACAAACCTCGGTTCCATAGACACGGCGCGCGGATAGCGACGTGCTGCGTTTTGCTGCCACTCGGCGAACTGGTCGGCTACGCGCTGGTACGCGCGGTACTGCAGCAACCTTGCAAACAGCAGGTCACGGGCTTCCAACAGTTCCAAATCCTCGACGCTGTCCCCGTCGTTGCCAGGAAGCAGACGCGCGGTTTTCAGGTCGAGCAGTGTCGCCGCCACCACGAGGAACTCCGTGACCTCATCTAGCGCCTCCGACTCACCCAGCGCCCGGGTATAGGCGATGAACTCGTCGGTGACTTCGGCGAGCGCCACCTCAGTAACATCCAGCTTCCTCGACTGAATGAGACTGAGCAGCAGATCGAATGGCCCCTCGAAATTCTGCAGCGCGAGCGTAAACCCGGTGATCTCGGGTTGCTGGTAACGCTCGGGGGCGTTGTCGCCCACTAGCTCGTGCGCTCCAAAACCTCGAGGGCCAAGTCGCGGTACTGCTGCGCACCCTGGGAATTCGGTGCCCACGTAATGATCGGCTCGCCGGCCACCGACGTCTCCGGGAAGCGGACGGTACGGGTGATAACAGTGTCAAAAACACGGTCGCCGAATACTTCGACAACCCGGTCCATCACTTCTCGGGCGTGAGTGGTTCGCCGGTCGAACATGGTGACAAGGATGCCGACAATGTCTAGGTCGAAATTGATGCGGTCGCGCACCTTTTCCACCGTGTCAGTCAAGAGCGCCAGGCCGCGGAGGGAGAAGTACTCGCACTCCATCGGGATGATCACGCCCTGCGAACAGGCGAGCGCGTTGACGGTGAGCAGGCCGAGAGACGGCCCGCAATCGAGGATAATGAAGTCGTATTCTCCCCGTACAGGACGCAGTGCTCTGGCAAGCGTGTGTTCGCGGCCAACCTCGTTGACCAGCTGAATTTCCGCTGCGGACAGGTCGATGTTCGCCGGAACCACGTCGAGCCCGGAGACGTTCGTTTTGTGAATCGCGGCGTGAATGCTCGCCGTGGTGTCAAACAGGAGGTCGTAGACCGTGACCTGCTCTTCCTCGTACGAGACGCCGAGCCCGGCAGAAAGCGCTCCCTGCGGGTCGAGGTCCACCAGCAAGACTTTGCGCCCCTGCTCCGCTAAACACGCCCCCAGGTTGATCGTCGAGGTAGTTTTACCCACACCACCCTTCTGATTCACCATGGAAATCACGGTGGCTGGCCCGTGTTTGTCCAGTTCTTTCGGCTGGGCGAACTCACGCCACGGCCGCCCGGTCAGAAACGTTTTCTGGTCCGCAGCGTCAAACAGCGCCTCGTCCGCCATGGCCTGCCCTTTCCATCAATCACGTCCAAACCCTTGACTTACGTCATCTTACAACGTTGTCATTACGCCCGCCCGCGCCTCCTGCGCAGCAGGGCGATCAAGAGCGCAAGAGCCGCAAGCAGCGAAACTCCGGCGACAACCAGCGGCAGCACACTGCTTCTCGACGACGTCCCGTCAACCCCACGTCCTTGATTCTCCGTGGCATATGCGCCGGACTCGCTTTCGGAGTCGTCCCCTTCCGCTCGCTCAACTGCTGCGTTCGTTGCGGTGACCACCACCACGAACTCCGCTTTGCCGTCCCGCACCATCTCCATGATGAACGGGTTATCCGGCGTCTCGCCTTCCGGATACGTGAGGGTCAGCGTCCGGCTCGTCTTGTCCACCTTGCGCTCGACACCTTCGATGATGTGTCCGTTGACGTCCAGGTAGCGAAGCGTGGCCCCCTCGGTGTCGTAGCTCGCGTACTTCAGCAGATCTTTCACTCGACTGAGCGGCACCTTCACAACTAGCTGGTTGCCCCGTATCTCACCGTCGAAGTAAAGCTTCTTGGCGGCTGTGCTGTCTGCAGGCTCAGCCCTGGATCGTTGCGGGTGGGACACCTTGGGTGCAGGAGCTACACCGCTGCCGCCTGCCCTGCCAGCGTCTTTACCCCCTCCGTCCGGCGTGCTATTTGCGGCTCCACCATTTCCTGCGGAGCTACTGTTACCCTCCGGTGCGGGGTCCGCCCCGCGCGGCGCGGGATCCGACCCGGTATCTGCGGCTGCGTCGCCGACGGCCACGAGGTTCACCGTCGCCGTATAGCCACCGGCGCTCGCCGGTACTGCGGCGGTGGCCCCGGGCTGGTCGGGAGCACTCACCGTCACGGACGTCCCGGACGACGTCACGGTCCAGCCGCCCGATGAGTAATTCACGTTGACTGGCACGCCCACATCCACCGTCGTGCTTTGCCCTGCTGGTACCGAAATCTCCCCGGGCAGCATCGATTGCACCTGTTGCGGGCTCAAGCCTTCTGGCAATTGCGCGCTGGCTGTCGGGTGCAGCGGCATTGCTAGAAGCGCGACGGCGGGCAGCGTCGCTGCAGCGATCATCCGCGGGCGCCGAATGGTAGTTCGCATGTGTTGAGGTCCTCTCGTCCGGAACAGGGGGCAGACAGCGATGCCCAAGTTAAGAGGACGAGTCTACGCACGCGGGTGGGTACTGCGCCAAACTTCGCGCAGGTTATCCGCTGTGATGTGGGTGTAAATCTGCGTGGTGGTAACTGAAGCGTGGCCGAGGAGTTCCTGCACACTGCGAACGTCAGCTCCGCCCTCTAACAGGTGCGTGGCAAAGGAGTGCCGCAGGGTGTGTGGGGAGACCTCTTTGTCAATGCCCGCGCGCTGGGCCGCGTGCTTGATCGCGTTCCATGCACTCTGGCGGGATAACGGACCCCCGCGCTTGTTCAGTAGCAGCGCGTGCGATGATCCGTTGGCAAACGCTGGGCGACCTCGTACCAGGTACGCCTGCAACGCTTCCTGAGCCTTCGACCCGAGAGGCACCAGGCGCTGCTTGTTGCCCTTGCCCGTGACGGCGAGTACGCCGCCGTGCTCGCCGTCCAACGCTGCAGTTGCATCGTCGACGCTCAAACCCAGCACTTCCGAGACGCGGGCACCTGTGGCGTAGAGGGTTTCTAACAACGCCTTATCGCGCAAACCTGACGGCGTCTCGGTTGGGCAGGCGTCGAGAAGCGCAGCGACCTCGTCGATGCTGAGAGTATCCGGGAGCCGCTCGCCTGCCGACGGCGGGGAAACATCCGCAGCAGCGTCTGCCGGAAGCACGCCCTCTTCAACCCCGAACTTGTGCAGCCCGCGGGCAACAGTCAGAGCGCGACCCGCAGATGACGCCGCGAGCGGCCGCGCCCCATCCACGCCGCGCCGGAGATCGGCGACATACGCCTCAATGTCCGTGGGCGTGACCTGGGTCAGGTCGTGCAGGCCCGCACCGGCGAGCCAAGCGGTGTACCGGCGCACATCACGGGAATAGTTGCTCAGCGTGTGGGGTGAGACCCCTCGCTCCACCGCAAGATGGGTCAGCCAACGCTGCGCCAGCGAATCAGCGTCCACCCGTAGAAATCCGCTTCATATCCGGCACGATGCCTTGCCTCGCCCGTCGGTCCGCCAACGACGCCGGACGGAAGTGGAACGGTTCCCCCACGCTCCGGGGCCTATCCCCGCGGGCGACGAGACGGGCGGCAGCGAGGATGCCCGAGACCGCAATCGAATTCGCGATGGCACCCGCGAGCGCGTTGTCTGCAGCCTCGTCGAGGTCCATCCACAGCAACCCCATGTCGGCCTCCTCGTTTTCCGCCTCCGGCCGGTCCACGTCCGTCAAACCGCGGGCGATAAACACACGCACGGCTTCCTCCGCGAACCCCGGCGACGTCACAAGATCCACCAGGACACCCCACTCGTCGGCGGCCAGGCCAGCCTCCTCCTGGAGCTCACGTTTCGCACAGGTCAGCTCGTCCTCTGCGTGCATATCCAGTAAACCGGCAGGCAGCTCGAGCAACCGCTCCCCCACGCTATGGCGGTACTGCTCCACCAGGGCTACTCGGCCGTTGT
This sequence comes from Corynebacterium wankanglinii, assembly GCA_014490595.1. Lineage (GTDB taxonomy): Bacteria > Actinomycetota > Actinomycetes > Mycobacteriales > Mycobacteriaceae > Corynebacterium > Corynebacterium wankanglinii. The sequence continues at coordinate 1,249,521 of CP061031.1, read as the reverse complement.
CGTCGAGAGCCACGACAGCGACCGCGCCGAAGTGCTCCACAATCTCGCGGGCAGCCTCGGTACCGCCCGGCATGACAACCTGGTCGCGGCGCACCGCAATTATCGGTGCGTCAAGCAGGACCTCAGACTCAGTAACGCTGAATTCGTGGCTCATGGGCTCTACCCTACGAGTTTTACATCTCGGGGGCGCCGCTGGACACGGCTAGCACGGTCTTGATACGCCCGGCTTCGCGGTCCACACCGCCTACAACTTTCACACCGTCAATGAGGGCGGGGCGGGCACCTTGCGTGGCCAGCGCCGTCCTGCCCTGCGCCCCAATTGCCTTGGCAAAGTCGCTGACAAGCTTCGCGCTGAATTCCCCACTGCGCTCGGGGCCGTCCACAATGACGATTGCCTCGGCGGGAACGAGCGATCCGCTGAACTCAATAAATCCAGCCTGCTGCAGCGTTTCCAGCACTAGCGTGCGGTCTTCGGGCGAAGTTTTGGATTCACCGGAGGCGCCGTCGCTGAGCAGCACTGCGGCGAGCGACTCCCCGGCGTGCGTGCCCGGTGAGCGGTCCTGGACCGACAACTGCGCGCCTGAGGGCAAGGTGTTTGCCACGATGGTGGACAGCTCATCCGCACCAGCCTGGTCGGTGAAACGCTCCGTAAGCGTGAGCTCGCCCGAATCAGAAGCGCCAGCGGCGTTAAGCAGCCAACGCACGGACTCGACATCGTCGGCGTCAGCCTCGGCAGTGCGCACGATGGTGACTGCAACGTCCTTGAGCGCCCCAGACACGATTGAGCCGGACTCCTGTGCGAGCAGATCGTCGGCTTCCTCCGCGCGCGCTTCCGCCGCGGCGAGGGCTTCCTCATCGACATTCGCCTTCGCCTCGGGCTTGAACTCGGAAAACCCAAGTCCACCGAACCCGGCATGGCGGGAGCCAAAACTAACGCACCCAGAGCGACACCGAGCGCCAGCCCCCAGCCCAGACCCGCAGCAATGAGTCCAGCCCTGCCCTTCGTCTTTGCCATCAATGCCTCCTAGCTGCCCAAGCCGTTGAACCAGTCGCGCGCCGTCAATACGATCGTGTTCCACGTATCCACGAGATTGCCGGCGAAGTTGCCATCGCCGCCCAAGCCTGCGATAAGGATTACAACGGCGGCTGCCACTAACACGCCGAGAATCGCCCAAGCCCACGCCACTCCAGCACCGGATTCCACGGCGTAGAGGTTAGTGATGACGCTTGAATCCACGATCTTGCGCCCGGCCTTCAGCCTCGCCAGCAACGCGGCGGGTTCCGTCACCGGGGTGCCAGCCGTAGTCGCCGAGTCCGCGAAGATGCGGTCGAGTTCCACGGGCTGCCCCACCGTCACAATCATCTCCGCATCGTGAAAAGTGGCCAACAAAATGGCCAAGTCCGTGGGGGAATCCGTGGCCGCCGGGAACGTCATCGCGCCCACTCCCAGATCTTGGATGCGCTCAAGCCCCGGTGCGTAGCCGTCCGGATCAGCCGGCAGTATTACCCGTGCGTCAGACCGCAGGTTTTCCGCGGCCACATCTGTCGGGTCCCCAACGATGATGTCCGGCGCATACCCCATGTCTGCGAGCGTGTCGGCAGCGGAGCCGACGCCAATGACCACGGGCGTGTACTCCTGCATGAAGTTCTTCAGCTCTGTCAACCGCTGCCGTGTATCCGGCGCTGGAGAGACGACGACAACTTTCCGGTCAGCCATCACGTCGCCGAGCTCGGGCGCTCCCACCCCGTCGATGAGCAGTGCCGCCTCGGAGTGGATGAACTCGATAGTGTTGCCGAAGTAGGCCTCCATATTCTCCACCAGTCCGCGCTGCGCTTGTGCGAACGTCGCGTCCACCTCGCTTCGGCTCACCGGCTGTGCCTGGCCGGCAACCTTGCGGCCGACGGTAATCTGACCGGTCGACGAGACCGTGACCTTCTTGCCGTCGCGGATCTTCGCGCGCATCTCGGTACCCGCCGCCTCGAATAGCGGAACGCCTGCGTCGAGAAGCAAATGCGGACCAAATGTGGGCAGGGTACCGGTCGAGTACGGGGCAAGATTGACGACGGCCGCCGGGCGGTGCGAGATGATCTGCTCGGCGAGGCGGCGCTGCATGTCGGGGGAATCGACAAACACGATGTCGCCCTCACCTAACTTGCCCAGTCCTTTGCCCTGCGGCGTGCAGTCACGCAAAGTACCGCGCAGTTCAGCCGAGGGCGGTTCCTTCGTGGGTTCTACGGCGGAGGGTGCAACAGTCATGCGCATCATTGTGCAACGGTGACCTGCTTAAACCGGGGAGGCGCGCGGGGGTTTAGCCGCGTAACTGCTCGATCTCGCTCTGCGCACGAGCGAACAACTCCGCCGCGTGGGCGCGCCCCGTATCCGAGTCGTCCATTCCCGCCATCATGCGGGCAAGCTCCTCGATACGCGCCTCGTTATCGAGGACCGCAACCCCCGATGTCACCGCCTCATCGCCGACGTCTTTGGACACGTGCAAATGCGTATCAGCGTACGCCGCCACCTGCGGCAGGTGCGTGACCACGATGACCTGGTTGCCGCGAGCCAGCCTGGCGAGGCGCCGGCCCTCCACGGCCGCACGCCCGCCCACGCCCGCATCGACCTCGTCGAAGACCAACGTGGCGCCGCTTGAGGATTCAGAGAGGATCACCTCGAGCGCCAGCATGACTCGGGAGAGCTCACCGCCAGACGCGCTGGTTGCCAGCGGCTTCGGATCCAGCGATGCGTTCGGCGCGAGCAGGATCTCTACCGCATCCGCACCGTCTCGGCCGTACGGCGCCTCCGCTACCTCGACAGTGAGCTGTGCCTTTGGCATCGCCAACCCGTGTAACTCCTCAGTCACCGCGGCACCCAGTTCTGCCGCAGCCTTAACCCGTGCCTTCGTGAGTGCGCCAGCGCGCTGCTTCATACCGCGTTCGAGTTCGGCTACCTTCGCCTTCAGCTTTTCGACGGCACCTTCGGACGTATCTATCCTGGCCAGCCTCGCCCCAGCCTTCTCACGCCATGCCACAATCCCTGCCGCGTCAGGAGCGTATTTTCGCGTTAACGCTTTGATCTCCTGCTGGCGTTGCAAGAGGCGCTCCAGCTCCTCAGGGTCGGAAGGAAGACTCCCCATGTAGCTGCCCAGCTCCGCCGAGACGTCGGAAAGCACCCCGGCCACGTCGCCGAGGCGTGCCCCTAAATCCCTGAGCTCCTGGTCGCTCGCGCCTTCGAGCGCCGCCTGCGCCCTTCCCACAAGATCTGAAGCCGGCTCTTCCTCCCCGCCGACCCCGCCGACCCCGCCGACGGCATCGGCACCGTCGATAGCCACAAGCGCAATCTCCGCCGCCTCACGTAGCGCATCGACATCCTGGAGACGGTTGATGGTGGCCACCAGCTCGTCGTCCTCTCCGGCCTGGAGGGCAACCGCGTCGATTTCCTCGATGGCGAACTGCAGGCGGTCAACCTCTTGAGCAAGCTCCAAGCGCTTCTCCGTGCGGTCTTTGAGGTCCTTGGAAGCCGCCCGCCAGGCAGTGTATGCATCACGGTACGCATCGAGCCTGGCCCGTATAGCGGGGTCGTAACGGTCGAGTGCCGCCAGCTGCTGCTCTGGCGCCATCAACCGCAACTGGTCGTTCTGCCCGTGAATCGTCAACAGGTGCCCCGCGAGATCGCCGAGTGTCGCCGCAGGCACCTTCCGTCCTCCAAGATGTGCACTAGAGCGACCGGTCGCCTTCACCGAGCGCGACACAACATACTCGCCGTTCTCGTCCGCGTCCGCGCCCGCGCCGGAAGCGATTCCGGACACGGCATTCCGCGCCTCCTCAGACAGTGCCTGCGTACCAAACGCGCCTTCCACAACCGCACCATCGGCCCCAGATCGGACCCGAGATGCGTCAGCGCGCCCACCCGTAAGCAAGCGCAACCCGGTGACCACCATCGTCTTACCCGCGCCCGTTTCGCCGGTGAGCACCGTCAACCCAGGGAAAGTTCCGCGGAGGCGTGGCGAATTACGCCAAGGTTGGAGATAGAGATCTCAGCGAGCAAAAACGTGCCTCCCTGTGTTCGTTGGCTTGTTACGAGCCGCGCGGGCCGCGCCACCCGGAAACCGGAAGCTGGAACTTGTCCACCAACCGGTCTGTAAACGGCCTGTCGTCCAAGCGTACCCAGCGAACCGGACGTTCGCCCCGCACCACCTCGACACGCGACCCGGACGGGACGGTCAAGCGCCGCTGGCCGTCCATCACCGCCGTCGCCTGGGTGGTTTGCCGCTCCGACTCAACCGCCACGGTGGAGGTCGGAGCAACCACCAAAGGCTTCGCAAACAAGGCGTGGGCATTGTTCGGGACCACTAAAATCGCGTCGAGTTGCGGCCACATCACCGGCCCGCCGGCAGAAAACGCGTATGCGGTTGAGCCCGTCGGGGTAGAAATGAGCACGCCGTCGCAGCCGAAAGAGGACACCGGGCGGAAATCCACCTCCAGCGTCGCATCCAACACCCGGGAGCGGTCCGAGTTTTCAATGCTGCACTCGTTGAGCGCCCACCCGCGCCCCAGCACATCTCCATGTTCCCCGATAACCGCTATGTCCAGCGTCATACGCTCGACAACCCGGTAGGAGCGGTCGATGACCTGCCCGATGACCTTCTCCAAGCTCGCGGCCTCCCCCTCCGCCAGGAATCCAACGTGCCCCAGGTTTATTCCCAGGACCGGAATGTCCTGCGCGCGAGCGAAACCGCCGCGCGCAGGAAAGTTCCGTCGCCGCCGAGGACCAGCACCAATTCGCAGCCAGCCGCGGCATCGCCGTTCGAGGCCGCCCGGGATAGCCCGCAAAGCACCGGGTTGGTTTCGATAACGTCCATCTGCTCTTGTTCTAAGAGCCGAACCGCGATGCCGGCGTCCTGCAGAAGCTCAGTCGCGCGCGCCGCCGAGTCGATATTTGAGGCCCTGAACAGGTGGGGCACCAGCAAGATCTCGCGGTGTGTCGATCCACCCATCTACTTCGGTCCTTCCTCAATCGCCCGGTTCACCAGATCGGTCAGCGCGCCGTCATCGAGCCTCTGCGCCCCGCCGTCTTTCACCAGCCACAAAAAGTATTCCACGTTTCCACTCGGCCCTGGAAGCGGGGAGGCGGTCGCACCGCGCACCGATAAGCCCAGGGACTGAGCGAAGCGAGCGACATCCAACGTAACTTCGGCGCGTAATTCCGGTGAACGAACCACCCCGCCGCTACCGAGGCGATCCTTGCCCACCTCGAATTGCGGCTTCACCATCGGCAACATGTCCGCCCCGTCCTCCATGCACTCCACGAGAGTAGGAAGCACCAGCTGCAATGAAATAAACGACAGATCCCCCACCATAAGGTCTGCAGGCCCGCCCATCATCTCCGGAGTGAGGTGGCGGATGTTTGTGCGGTCGAGCACCCGCACCCGCTCGTCGTTTTGCAGCCGCCACACCAGTTGGCCATACCCGACATCCACGGCCACCACCTCGCTGGCGCCGCGGCTGAGCAGCACATCCGTAAAACCGCCCGTGGACGCGCCAGCATCGAGCGCCTTGCGCTTTTCCACCACGAGCCCACCCGCTGCGAACACCTCGAGTGCTCCCAACAGCTTGTGAGCGCCACGCGACGCCCAGTTGTCCACATCCTCGGTGTTGACCTTGATGGACGCTTCCGGCTCCACCACCGTCGCAGGCTTAGTAGCCACGAAACCGCCGACTTGAACGCGGCCCTCCTTGATCCACGTCTGTGCCTGATCGCGCGAACGGGCGATCTTCCGGCGGACTAACTCGGCGTCGAGCCGCGTACGTTTCGGAGCCACTGAGGTGTGTCCCCTTTCCTGCGTTGTCGGGATAGCTAGTTATCGGTGAGGGCCTCGCGCAGCACCGAATGGGCACGGGCCAGCGCATCAACTTCGGCCGCAAGGTCTTCAACGGGCTCAGCCAGGATGGACTCGACACGCCGAGAGACTTCGTCTGCACTGATCTTCGCCGCCCGGGGATCGCGTGGAATGGGAGCGGGAGCCACGCGCATCACCGCCACGCCGAGACTGCTGCTTCCGCGGCCTCGGATTCAGCTCGAACCTCTACCGGAGCGTCTGCTCCCGCCCACCCCACCTCGAGCACAGTGCGCAACGCCCCCACACTCGAGGCGCCAGCAGCACCGCCGGTGAGAACAACCGCGGAGCCGTCGAGACGAGCCACGAAGCCCTCCTGGGCACCGGGGACAAGCGCATCCGGATCCTCAGCAAGGGCGCGCATGTCGGCGCCGATGTACGTGGGACGGTGCGCGGGCGGCGCCTCTAGTAGCGCGAGCGGCCCGGAGACACCCGTGAGCACATGAAGTGTGGGCATCCCCGCAGCCACACCACCGGCAATATCCGTGTCAAGTCTGTCTCCGACCGCCAAAGGCCGCCGCATCCCGCGCAAAGAAGCAGCTTGCTCAAACATCGCCGGCTCCGGCTTTCCCGCGGCCTCCGGGACCACACCGGTGGCCGACGTCACAGCCGCGACCATCGAACCGTTGCCGACCATCAGCCCGCGTTCCATCGGCAAAGAAGTATCGAGGTTGGTGGCCAAATACTTGGCGCCACGCTGCAGACTCAACGCTGCTTCCGAAAGCTCACGCCACCCGGTATCCGGGTTGTGACCATGCAGCACTACCTTCGGATCACCGTCGGCGCTTTCCACGAGCTCGTAGCCAGCATCCCTGACCAACTTACGCAACGACGGCGCGCCAACCACGTAGACCGCGTCGCCGTGCTCAAGATAGCGGCCCGCCATAGTTACCGCCGCCATGGCCGAGGTCAGCACATCGCTCTCGTGCGCGGTAAGCCCGATGTTGCGCAGCATCTCCGCAACATCGGATGCACTGCGGGAGGCATTGTTGGTCACGTACATGGCGGGCAGCCCGGAGGCCTGGATGGCGTCCACTGCATGAGCTATGCCTTCGCCGCCGGACCAGACAGTTCCGTCCAAATCCAGCAGCAGACCGTCGTGTTCGTCCGTCAGGCGCATCCGTTTAACCCAGCTCGGACACACGCTCGGCCGCGTCTGTCATGCCGTCGACGTCAATCTTCGCCGCGTGCTCAAACCACCGCTTCGCCTCGGCCCGATCACCCGTAGCCAGCAGCGCATCCGCGTACGCGTAACTCAAACGCGCCTGCGCAAAACCCTCCGAGTCCAGGGACGGGTTCAAACGCTGCAGCTGCGCCACAGCCGATTCGTGCTGACCCAAATCATGGCGGGCACCAGCGAGAACAATCGCAAGCTCGATCTGCGCGTCTCGGTCCAGGTCCCGGGCCTCCGGGCTGCGGCCCAATTCAAGAGCCTTCTCCGGGCGGCCCAAGCCACGTTCTGAATCCGCCATAACAGCGAGCAATCCAGGCCCGCCAGAGATTCGACGCGCCGCGCGAAGCTCCGAGAGCGCCTCCTTCCACTCCCCCGCGTGGTACGCCACCACGCCATTCGTCTCACGCACGACACCGACACGACCAGCACGGTTCTTCGCCGCGCGCGCATGTCGCAGGGCCAGCTGCGGGTCGTCGTAAAGCAGGTCAGTCGCCATCAACATATGCTTAGCGACGCGCTCCGCGTTGTCCTTCGACAGCACCTTCAAATCCTGAAGGACCGACGGATCCAAATCCGAGACCTCCAAGTCCTGGGGCAGATCCGGCTCCAGCTCCTTCTGCGCCATCCGGTCCTCGCGGAAGCCTTCCCGGCGTGGGTTGGAACGATCGTGCCGCACGCCACCGCGACCGCGCCGATCGCCGCCCTGACCGTGGTCTTCACCATGGCGGCCGCCACCTCGACCACCATTTTGACCACCAGTTCGCGCACGACTATCGCCACGCCGGTCACGGCCACCTCGGCCCTCAGAGCGTCCCTCCCCACGACCTCGCCCGTCACCACGGCCACCATCTCGGCGGTGGCCTGCGCGCCCGCGGGGGTCGCGCTCTTCGCGGGCGGCGTTTTCGCGGTGACCCCGCGCGGTCTTCTCGCCGCGGCTACCAGAGTCACGTTGCGCTCCGTCTCCGAACGAACGCTCCTGACCGACTCCTTCGTCCACTCCTGACATAAGGGACCTCCGTTTCCAATCTCGATCATTATAGGAAAGCCTTCCACCGCGAGTCAGACCCGTCCCGCATCCCCGCGGATATGTCCCGGTTAGTGTCCGGGTGTTCGGGTGTTCGGGTGCGGGTGGTCGAGCTCATCCGGGTTTTGGGGGTGTGTTCGGCTTGGGGTACTCAACCTCCAGCAATAAACGGTGGTTGGACGCAGTGCGGTTGTCCGGGTGGTGTGCGCATGATCTGACATATCACCTATGGCGACCAGGGGGAACACGGCCTGATTCTGGGCCCAGTGTCAGATCGTGCGCGGGCGGGGTGGTGCGGGCCGCTGTGTCGGGTGCGGAGGTCGAGTGGTGGTGGTCGAGTCCGTGGCTGTACGGGGGTGTGCTCGACCCGGGGTACTCGACTTTCGCCACAGCAGGCGTCATCGTAGGTGCGGATCCTGCCACCGCGGCGTATGTGGCCTCCTGTCGATAGGCAGAGTCCCGCTGTTGATTGCGGTGTGTGGTGCGGGTTATGGTCGAGTAGGGCCGGGTGGTGGGGTGTGTTCGACGTGGGGTACTCGACTTCCAGGAAGCACCGTCATGATGGGTGTGCGCATGATGTGGCATGTCACCAATGCGTCTGGGGGAACACGGCCTGATTCTGGGCCCAGTGTCAGATCGTGCGCGGGCGGGTGGTGCGGGCCCGCCGCGTCGCGTGGTGGTCGAGTACGGCCCGGACCACGCGTGTGCTCGACCTGGGGTACTCGACGTTCACCACACAATCAGCGCCGCCGCACACGCAGCCCATTACGCGCTGATTGCTTGCGGGGTGACCCGGTTGCGGTTGACGCAATGAAAAAGCACCCGCCCACATGGTGTGGGCGGGTGCATAAGTGTGAAGTTTGGGTCGGCGGTAACCTACTCTCCCACTCCCTCCCGGGGGCAGTACCATCGGCGCGGGCGGGCTTAGCTTCCGGGTTCGGAATGGGACCGGGCGTTTCCCCGCCGCTATCAACCACCGACACACCTTAAAAAACGGCATGCCGGCCACGACAAAGCGCAGCGCGACTATGCAATTATTGTTGCTGGCCAACCACACGGGGTGGTTGGTGTGTTGTGTCAGTGACTGCACAGTGGACGCGAGCAAAACCCTTGCTTGTGTTACGCGGTGTTGCACCAACTATGACATGTTTGGTGTTGGTGTTTATTGGTGTATTAGTACCGGTCGCCTCCACACATTACTGTGCTTCCAGGTCCGGCCTATCAACCCAGTAGTCTCCTGGGAACCTCAAATGAAACCTCATCTTAAAACAGGCTTCCCGCTTAGATGCTTTCAGCGGTTATCCCTCCCGTACGTAGCCAACCAGCCGTGCTCCTGGCGGAACAACTGGCACACTAGAGGTACGTCCGTCCCGGTCCTCTCGTACTAGGGACAGCCTTCTTCAAGTTTCAACGCGCGCGGCGGATAGAGACCGAACTGTCTCACGACGTTCTGAACCCAGCTCGCGTGCCGCTTTAATGGGCGAACAGCCCAACCCTTGGGACCTACTCCAGCCCCAGGATGCGACGAGCCGACATCGAGGTGCCAAACCATCCCGTCGATATGGACTCTTGGGGAAGATCAGCCTGTTATCCCCGGGGTACCTTTTATCCGTTGAGCGACACCACATCCACAAGTAGGTGCCGGATCACTAGTCCCGACTTTCGTCCCTGCTCGACTAGTCAGTCTCGCAGTCAAGCTCCCTTGTGCACTTACACTCTAAACACCTGATTGCCAACCAGGCTGAGGGAACCTTTGGGCGCCTCCGTTACATTTTGGGAGGCAACCGCCCCAGTTAAACTACCCACCAGGCACTGTCCCCAACCCAGATCATGGGCCAAGGTTAGATATCCACTACGGTCAGAGTGGTATTTCAACAACGACTCCACCACCACTAGCGTGACGGCTTCTAAGTCTCCCACCTATCCTACACAAACCGCACCGAATGCCAATACCAAGCTATAGTGAAGGTCCCGGGGTCTTTTCGTCCTGCCGCGCGAAACGAGCATCTTTACTCGTACTGCAATTTCACCGGGCCTGTGGTTGAGACAGCAGGGGAGTCGTTACGCCATTCGTGCAGGTCGGAACTTACCCGACAAGGAATTTCGCTACCTTAGGATGGTTATAGTTACCACCGCCGTTTACTGGGGCTTAAATTCTCCGCTTCGGCATTACTGCCTAACAGGTCCTCTTAACCTTCCAGCACCGGGCAGGCGTCAGTCCGTATACATCAACTTAACCGTCTTCGCACGGACCTGTGTTTTTGATAAACAGTCGCTCCCCTCTCTTCTCTGCGACCCCAACCAGCTGCCGCACGATACGTGCTTGACCGGTTGAGGTCCCCCTTCTCCCGAAGTTACGGGGGCATTTTGCCGAGTTCCTTAACCACAGTTCACCCGCTCGCCTGAGTATGTTCTACCTGACCACCTGTGTCGGTTATGGGTACGGGCCGTACATGCACATCGCTAGAGGCTTTTCTCGGCAGTACAGGATCACCAACTTCACCCACAAAAGGGCTACGCATCACGCCTCACACACATTGACAACCGGATTTCACCTAGCTGTCGTGCCACACGCTTGCACCGCAATCCAATAAGCGGCTACGGCTACCTCACTGCGTCACCCCATCACTGACCTACAACGGATCAGGCCCCACGCATCACCACCAACCAACCATCCCAAAGGATGGCAACAGTTGACAGATCAGGGTGGTTAGTCTCACCGCTTCGATACTGGGCGCGCACATACGGGTACGGGAATATCAACCCGTTGACCATCGACTACGCCTGTCGGCCTCGCCTTAGGACCCGACTCACCCTGGGAAGACGAACTTGACCCAGGAACCCTTAGTCATCCGGCGGGCAAGATTCTCACTTGCCATTCGTTACTCATGCCTGCATTCTCACTCGCATGCAGTCCACCACTCCTTACGGTACGGCTTCACCCCACACACGACGCTCCCCTACCCAAACAAAACGTTTGCCGCGGCTTCGGCGGTGTGCTTGAGCCCCACTAAATTGTCGGCGCGGAACCACTCGACCAGTGAGCTATTACGCACTCTTTCAAGGATGGCTGCTTCTAAGCCAACCTCCTGGCTGTCTTCGCGATCCCACATCCTTTTCCACTTAGCACACCCTTAGGGGCCTTAGCCGGCGATCTGGGCTGTTTCCCTCTCGACTATGAAGCTTATCCCCCACAGTCTCACTGCAATGCACCACTATAACCGGCATTCGGAGTTTGGCTGACGTCGCTAAGATGATAGTCCCGCTCAACCAACCAGTAGCTCTACCTCCGGCAAGCTCACATCACGCTGCACCTAAATGCATTTCGGGGAGAACCAGCTATCACGGAGTTTGATTGGCCTTTCACCCCTACCCACAGCTCATCCCCTCAGTTTTCAACCTAAGTGGGTTCGCGCCTCCACAACCTCTTACAGCTGCTTCACACTGGCCATGGGTAGATCACCCCGCTTCGGGTCCAGGACATGCCACTTAAACCACCCTATTCGGATTCGCTTTCGCTACGACTACCCCACACAACGGGTTAACCTCGCGACATGCCGCTGACTCGCAGGCTCATTCTTCAAAAGGCACGCCATCACACACACAAAGGTGCTCTGACGGATTGTAAGCGCATGGTTTCAGGAACTCTTTCACTCCCCTCCCGGGGTACTTTTCACCATTCCCTCACGGTACTAAATCCACTATCGGTCACACTGAGTATTTAGGCTTACCGGGTGGTCCCGGCAGATTCACAGCAGATTCCACGAGCCCGCTGCTACTCGGGGAAAACATAGACCACACAACCACACATGCCTTCACGTACGGGACTAATCACCCTCTCCGGCGCACCATCCCAGATGCTTCCACTGACACGCGCAAATCATGCTCACAGTTGACAGCCTGCAAACGCCTACGCCCCACAACACCGCACACGCAACCCCTGCCAGGTATCACACGCACACGGTTTAGCCTCATCCGCTATCGCTCGCCACTACACACGGAATCACAATTGTTTTCTTCTCCTACGGGTACTGAGATGTTTCACTTCCCCGCGTCAACCCCCACACAGACTATGAATTCACCTGCAGGTAACACCACACAACTGGTGCTGGGTTTCCCCATTCGGACATCCTCGGATCAACGCTTTGTTGGGCAACTCCCCGAGGCATAACGCAGCCTCACACGTCCTTCATCGGCTCAGCATGCCAAGGCATCCACCATACGCCCGTAACAAAACACACGGACACACAAACAATCAAGGTACAAACACCAAAACACAAAAAAGAAAGATACTCGCGTCCACTATACAGTTCTCACACAACACAACCCCACCCCACCAGCGAAAAACACAACAGTGCACACCAGTAAAAAGCAGGGCCCAAGGACAAACCAATGCTGCCCCAGACACCCAACAGCGCACCAACATACTCCCATCACGCACATGGTCTAACCCACCAACACCACGCAAATGCACACCCACCGCGCAGCACAAGCACAACCATCCAAGCCGCACCCACCCACACACAGATGCATGACCACCCGGTAAAAAAACAACACAGTGGCAGCCGCACACACGGCGACTCAACCACCAACGACCCACAACTGTGGGCACAAACAAAAACTCCTTAGAAAGGAGGTGATCCAGCCGCACCTTCCGGTACGGCTACCTTGTTACGACTTCGTCCCAATCGCCGATCCCACCTTCGACAGCTCCTTTTAACAGGCCACTGGCTTCGGGTGTTACCAACTTTCATGACGTGACGGGCGGTGTGTACAAGGCCCGGGAACGTATTCACCGCAGCGTTGCTGATCTGCGATTACTAGCGACTCCGACTTCATGGGGTCGAGTTGCAGACCCCAATCCGAACTACGACCGGCTTTCAGCGATTAGCACACCCTCACAGGCTCGCAAACGCGTTGTACCGACCATTGTAGCATGTGTGAAGCCCTGGACATAAGGGGCATGATGATTTGACGTCATCCCCACCTTCCTCCGAGTTAACCCCGGCAGTCTCTTATGAGTCCCCAACCGAATTGCTGGCAACATAAGACAAGGGTTGCGCTCGTTGCGGGACTTAACCCAACATCTCACGACACGAGCTGACGACAACCATGCACCACCTGTACACCAACCATAAAGGGAAACCATATCTCTACGGCGATCTGGTGTATGTCAAGCCCAGGTAAGGTTCTTCGCGTTGCATCGAATTAATCCACATGCTCCGCCGCTTGTGCGGGCCCCCGTCAATTCCTTTGAGTTTTAGCCTTGCGGCCGTACTCCCCAGGCGGGGCGCTTAATGCGTTAGCTACGGCACGAACCCCGTGGAAGGGACTCACACCTAGCGCCCACCGTTTACGGCATGGACTACCAGGGTATCTAATCCTGTTCGCTACCCATGCTTTCGCTCCTCAGCGTCAGTTACTGCCCAGAGACCTGCCTTCGCCATCGGTGTTCCTCCTGATATCTGCGCATTCCACCGCTACACCAGGAATTCCAGTCTCCCCTACAGCACTCAAGTTATGCCCGTATCGCCTGCAGTCCCGCAGTTAAGCTGCGGGCTTACACAAACGACGCGACAAACCACCTACGAGCTCTTTACGCCCAGTAATTCCGGACAACGCTCGCACCCTACGTATTACCGCGGCTGCTGGCACGTAGTTAGCCGGTGCTTCTTCTCCAGGTACCGTCACAAAAACGCTTCGTCCCTAGCGAAAGGAGTTTACAACCCGAAGGCCGTCATCCCCCACGCGGCGTCGCTGCATCAGGCTTGCGCCCATTGTGCAATATTCCCCACTGCTGCCTCCCGTAGGAGTCTGGGCCGTATCTCAGTCCCAATGTGGCCGTACACCCTCTCAGGCCGGCTACCCGTCGACGCCTTGGTAGGCCATTACCCCACCAACAAGCTGATAGGCCGCGAGCTCATCCCACACCGAAAAAACTTTCCACAACGGCATCCAAACCATCGTCCTATCCGGTATTAGACCCAGTTTCCCAGGCTTATCCCGAAGTGCAGGGCAGATCACCCACGTGTTACTCACCCGTTCGCCACTCGAGTAATCCCCGAAGGGATCCTTTCCGTTCGACTTGCATGTGTTAAGCACGCCGCCAGCGTTCATCCTGAGCCAGGATCAAACTCTCCACAAAAACGTTTCAGCAGAAACAGGCCGTGAAAAGCCCAAAACCCAACCAAAAACAAACCAACCAACACCACACAACGCAGTGCCGGACTGGCACAATCCAAAAATTACAAAGGTTCAAACACAACCGACCCCAACCCGACGGGGCAAAACAGGGCCGATCAAAAAACATATACGTGAAACATGTTCAACCACACCCCACGCACACTGAACCAAAACAATGACGCGATTAGTTATTGGAATTCAACCACGCCACCACCGGCACACACCCAAACACAGGCACACACCAACACAGTGCACAACAAGGCAGGCAAACACACCCACGCAACAAAAGTACATTGGCACACTATCGAGTTCTCAAACAACACCAGCACACCCCACCAACCAGAACACACCGTCCCAGCCAGCAAAGCGACTTCGCTAGAAGCTACACAACCAGGCAACCAAAAGTCAAACTCACGTTAAACCCCGGTTAACCAGACGGTAACCCCTATTCACTTAAAACCATTCCCTCCGACCAGCCGAACCGCTCGGAAGCAACGGATGGATATATAACCACGAACCAACAACCAACACAAACACCCAGGCAGAAGCAGTGTTTCAGCCTGGGTGTACGCAGTGGCAAGCGACTAGTTACACGCGCTTCGCCCCAGCGAAGTTTTTCTTGCCTCGGCGCAGGACCAGCCACGCCCCGTGCAGGTAGTCCTCCTCCGACGGGGACCAGGTTTCGTCTTCGATGCGGGCGTTGTTCACGTACGCGCCACCTTCCTTCACAGCGCGACGAGCTGCACCCTTGGAGTCGGATAGACCGGCGCCTACCAGCAAGTCGACAATGGTTACTCCATCTGCGCCGGAGAACTCGAAGACGTCCGTTTCGGAAACGGATGCCGCCAACGTTGCTTCATCCAAATCACTAAGTTCAGCGCGACCGAAGAGTGCCTGCGAAGCCAGTTCAACGGCTTCGCGTGCCTCAACGCCGTGAACCAGGTCGGTCATTTCCTGGGCCAGCCGTCGTTGGGCCTCGCGTTTGAAGGGACGCTCCTCAACCTCTACTTCGAGACGCGCAAGCTCCTCCTGATCGAGGAAAGTAAACCAGCGCAGGTATCGGATTACGTCTGCGTCGGCCGTGTTCACGAAGTACTGGTACCACGTGTACGGGCTGGTCATTTCCGGGTCGAGCCAGAGGGATCCGCCGCCGGTAGATTTGCCAAACTTCTTGCCTTCAGAGTCCGTGACTAGCGGGACGGTCAGCGCGTGGGTCTGGGCGCCGTCGATACGGCGGTTCAGATCCACACCTGCTACGAGATTGCCCCACTGATCCCCGCCTCCGATCTGCAGAATGCAGTTGTGCTCGCGACGCAACTGCACGAAGTCGTTAGCCTGCAGGAGCATGTAGGAGAACTCGGTGTACGAGATGCCATCGTTTTCCAGGCGCCGCTTGACCGTCTCGCGGCCGAGCATGGTGGAAAGGGAGAAATGCTTACCGATGTCCCTCAGGAATTCGATGGCGCTGAGATCGCGGGTCCAGTCGTTGTTGTTGACTAGTTTCGCGGCATTGTCACCCTCGAAATGCACGAACCGCTTGAGCTGACCGGAAATGCGCGCGGCCCAATCTTTCACCGTGTCTTCAGAATTCATCGAGCGCTCCCCGACCTCTCGCGGGTCACCGATCATCCCGGTTGCGCCGCCAGCCAACACGATAGGAGTGTGCCCCGCTTCTTGGAAGCGTCGGAGCATGAGCAGCGGCACGAGGTGCCCGGCGTGCAGTGACGGCCCGGTTGGATCAAAGCCGCAGTACAGGGTGATGGGCTCTGCGGTAGCGTCACGCAGGTTGTCTAGATCTGTGGACTGGTTGATCAAACCGCGCCACGTCAGCTCGTCGATGATGTTGGTGGAAGTCATGGTTACTTTCTTCTAGTTCGCCGGGGTGTGGGGCTCTGCTTCGTCGATAAGCAGGACCGGAATGCCGTCGTCGATGCGATAGGCGATGCCGAGGCGCTCATTGACCAGCAGCTGCCGGTCCTCGTCGTACTCGAGCGGCCCCTTGTCTTGAGGGCACGCGAGGACATTGAGAAGCTTCGGGTCAAGACTCATAGTTTGGGATCGTACCTGCAGCCGGTAGTAAACCGGCCGTCGCGTCTTGGAAAGACCAAGTGCTCCGCCTGCAGCAACAACTCACCCCACAAGACCACTGGGGCCCTGTGGGGTTAAAGGTTTGGCGCCGCTAACGGCGGTTTAGTTCGGGCGAACTGGTGTCGTCGCCCACGCGCGCGCTGCGGCGTTCGCCTCTCGCACGCGCTCCCGCTGTTCGACGACCCGCGGTTTCGCGGTTCCGCCGCGGGTATCGCGAGAGGCGACTGCGCCGTCGACGGTGAGCACCTCACGGACCTCAGGACGCAGGCGCTGATCGACGCTCGCCAGTTCCTCATCCGTCAAATCCACGAGATCCACGCCGCGGGACTCAGCGATGCGCACGCATGCGCCGGAGGCCTCGTGCGCCTCACGGAACGGCACGCCTTGACGCACCATCCACTCGGCAAGGTCCGTCGCCAGCGTGAAGCCAGCCGGCGCAAGCTCACGCATGCGGTCCTCGTGGAACGTCAGGGTGGAGACGAGCCCGGTGAACGCCGGTAGGAGGATGGAAAGCTGGGTAACCGAGTCCACCAACGGCTCTTTGTCCTCTTGCAGGTCGCGGTTGTACGCCAGCGGCATCGCCTTTAACGTGGCCAGAAGGCCGGTGAGGTTGCCAATCAAGCGCCCCGCCTTGCCGCGGGCGAGCTCGGGCACGTCCGGGTTCTTCTTCTGCGGCATGATCGACGAACCGGTGGACCACGCGTCGTGCAGTGTCACGTAGCCGAACTCCGGGGTTGACCACGCGATGATCTCCTCGGCGAAACGGGAGACGTCGATAGCGATCTGCGCCAGTACGTAGGCTGCCTCGGCAGCGAAGTCGCGCGAAGCGGTGCCGTCGAGGGAGTTGTCCGTCGCCGAATCGAAGCCCAGCTCCTCGGCAATCGCCTCCGGGTCGAGGTGCAGCGAAGATCCGGCAAGCGCGCCCGAGCCGTACGGCGAGACCGCCAGGCGCTTGTCCGCGTCCTGGATGCGCTCGAGATCGCGCAACAGCGGCTGCGCGTGCGCGAGCAGCGAGTGCGCCAGCAGGATCGGCTGGGCCGCCTGGAAGTGGGTCTTGCCCGGCATGATCGCGTCCGGGTGGGCTTCTGCCTGCTCCACAATCGCGTCGATCAGATCGGACACGTCCTGGGCTACTCCACGCAGCGCGTCGCGCAGCCACATGCGGAACATCGCCGCAACCTGGTCGTTGCGGGATCGACCAGCGCGCAGGCGGCCGCCGATCTCGGGGCCGACGCGGTCGATCAGGCCGCGTTCCATAGCGCCGTGGACGTCCTCGTCGGAGGGAAGCGGTCCGAAGGATCCGTCTGCGACGTCGCGGCCGAGTTGATCCAGGCCGTCGAGCATCACCGTCAGGTCCTCGTCGCCAAGCAGCCCTGCTTTGTTGAGCACCTTCGCGTGAGCTTTGGAAGCAAGGACGTCGTAGGGCGCGAGCACCCAGTCGAAGTGGGTGGACACGGAAAGGGCGAACATGGCCTCCGACGGGCCGCCGGAGAAGCGGCCGCCCCAGAGTGCGCCCTCGTTGGTCTTGTGCTGCTGCATTAGTTCTCCTGGGTGGCGGCAGCCGCCCTGTCGCGCTTGTTGGCGATCTGAGAGGACAGGCCGTGTAGGCGCACGAAGCCCTTCGCTAGCGTCTGGTCGAAGGAATCGCCGGTGTCGTAGGTGGCCAGGTTGAAGTCGTACAGCGAGTGGTTGGAGCGGCGGCCGTTGACGGTGCAGCTTCCGGCGTGCAGCACCATGCGGATGTCGCCGGTGACGTGCTCCTGCGTGGACTCGATGAAGGCATCCAGGGAGCGCTTGAGCGGGCCGAACCAGAGGCCGTCGTAGACCTCCTCGGACCAGCGAGCGTCGATGAGCCGCTTGTAGCGTGCCAGCTCGCGCTCGACGGTGACGTCCTCCAGAGCCTTGTGTGCGGTGATCAGCGCGACCGCACCCGGTGCCTCATAGACCTCGCGGGACTTGATGCCCACCAGGCGGTCCTCCACCATGTCCAGGCGGCCGATGCCCTGGGCGCCGGCGCGGCGGTTCATCTCCTCGATTGCTTCCAGGACGCTGACCTTGCGGCCGTCGATGGCTACCGGCTTGCCCGCCTCAAACGAGATGATTACCTCGTCCGGTGCGTTGCCCAGCGCCGGGTCCTCGGTGTATGCGTAGAGGTCCTTTGTCGGCGGGTTCCACAGATCCTCCAAAAAGCCGGTCTCAACCGCGCGGCCCCACACGTTTTGGTCGATGGAAAACGGCGATGCCGCAGACTGCTCGATCGGCAGATCCTTGCCCTCCGCGTACTCGATTGCCTTGTCACGGGTCCAGGCGTAGTCGCGCGCCGGCGCGATGATTTCCAGGTCCGGGTCCTGGTTGAGGAAGCCGACCTCGAAGCGAACCTGGTCGTTGCCCTTGCCGGTGCAGCCGTGGGCGACGTGGGTGCCGCCGTACTTGTGGCCGGCCTCCACCAGGTGCTTGACAATCAACGGGCGAGAGATGGCGGAAACCAGCGGGTACTCGCCCTGGTACATGCCGTTGGCCTTGATGGTGGGCAGGCAGTACTCCTCGGCGAATTCGTCTTTGGCGTCGACGACGATGGACTCCACGGCGCCGCAGTCAAGGGCGCGCTGGCGCACTGACTCCATGTCCTCGCCACCCTGGCCCAGGTCGAGCGAGACGGCGATAACCTCGCCGCCGGTCATCTCCCCGAGGTAAGGGATGGCCACGGAGGTGTCCAGGCCGCCCGAGTACGCGAGCACAACGCGGTTAGTCATGTTTGCAGATTCTCCTTATAGAAGTTGAAAAAATTATTGAGGTCGCGGCGCTTATTCGCCGGCAGTCGTCTGCAGCCCAAAGAGCTGGTGCGCCAGGTCCTTGCCAGTCAGCGGTTCTCGCCCGAGCACGAAGACCGTGTCGTCGCCGGCGATGGAGCCGACCACCTGCTCGAGACCTACGCGGTCAATGTAGCTGGCCAGGTACTGCGCAGCCCCAGGTGGGGTGCGCACTACCGCGATCTGACCGGAGAAATCGACGGATACCACAAGTTCCTCGATCATCCGGCGCAGTTTTTCCCGCGGACCGGAGTGCGCGGATTCCAGCGAGTCCGCTTCAGATCCCACGGTGTAGTAGGCACGACCTCCGGCGCGCGGCCGGACCTTCTTGGCACCCAACTCATCCAGGTCGCGCGACAGCGTGGCCTGGGTGATGTCAATGCCTTCGCCCAGGAGCAGCTCCGAGAGCTGCACTTGGGAGGACACCCGAGTCGTCTCCAGCAGCTCGAGGATTCTCGCCTGCCGCGCGGTACGGGATACAGGTTGGGTCATTCTTGGTGCTCCAAAAGCCAGGCCAGCAACGCTTTTTGGGCGTGCAGGCGGTTTTCCGCCTCGTCGAAGACGCGCGACTGTGGCCCGTCGATGACTTCTGCCGCCACTTCGCTCCCGCGGTACGCGGGAAGGCAGTGCAAGAATATTGCATTCTCCGCCGCACGCGACATCAGGTCCGTGTCTACCCCGTACGGCAAAAACGGCGTGCGCCGATCCTTGCCGTCATCCTCCATGCCCATGGACACCCAGGTGTCCGTGATCACCACGTTGGCCCCCTCCACTGCGGCTACATCCGAAGTTACAGCGACGGTGGCGCCGGTGTCTCGGGCACGACGACGGGCACGCTCGACGAATTCATTGCGTGGTTGGAATCCTTCCGGGGCAATGACGGTGATGTCCACGCCCGCCGTGGCAAACCCGATGAGGTAGGAATTTGCCATGTTGTTGTCGCCGTCGCCGAGGTAAACGGCGTTCAGCCCACGCAGGCCCGCTGGCCCGTCGTCCGGACAAAAGTTCTCCACTACGGTTTGCAGGTCTGCCAGGATCTGGCACGGGTGGAGGTCGTCAGACAGTGCGTTGACGATAGGCACTGTCGCCGTTTCGGCCATGTCCAGCAAATTCTGGTGTGCATAGGTACGCCACACGATGGCCTCCACAAACCGCGACAGAACGGCACCGGTGTCCTGGTAGCTCTCCTTCGCACCCATTTGGGAGTTGCCGGTCTCCGTGACAATTGCATGCCCGCCCAACTGCGCGATGCCCGCGTCAAAAGAAAACCGCGTACGCGTTGAGGTTTTGTCGAATAACACGGCGACGGATCTGGGGCCTTCCAGGGGCCGGTGCGAGAACGGGTGCTCCTTCAGCTCGGCCGCAAGGGCGAGAACCTCCGCCTGTTCGGACGGGGTGAGATCGTCATCGGCAAGGAAATGTCTGGCCATAATCTAGCTCCCTTCTTTCGCGTCCGCGATCGCCTCGGAAAGACGCGCAACCGCGGCACGGATTTCATCATCGCTTATAACCAGGGGCGGTGTGAGGCGAATGACGTCGTCTGCCGGCGCGTTCACGATGATCCCGCGCTCGAGCCCATGCTTGACGACGAGCTTCGCCACCGGCGCATCCAGCACCACCCCGACCATCAGGCCACGTCCGCGCACGGACGCAACCCCGGGCAGGTGCGAAGCTTCGTCCATAAGCAGCCGGCCTTTACGGCGCACCTCGGCAAGAAACTCGCCATCGATGGTGCCGAGGACCGCACCGGCCGCCGCACAAGCGACCGGGTTGCCGCCGAACGTGGTGCCGTGGCTGCCCGGGGAGAACAGGCCAGCTGCGGCCCCGCGAGCGATGGTGGCGCCGATGGGCAGCCCGCCACCCAGACCTTTCGCCATGGTGATCACGTCCGGCAAGATGCCGTCGTGTTGGAAGGCGAAGAAGTCCCCGGTGCGGCCCACTCCGGTTTGCACCTCGTCCGCGATGAGGAGGATGCCATTGGCGTCACATAGCTCACGCACCGCCGGCAAAAAACCCTCCGGGGCGGGGATAACGCCGGTTTCCCCCTGGATCGGCTCAAGGATGATTGCCGCAGTATCGTCCGGATCTTCCAACACCAGTTCCCGCAAAGCTTCGACATCGCCGTAGGGGTAGTACTCCACCCCTGCAGGGAGCGGTTCAAACGCCGCCTGTTTATCCGGCTGCCCGGTCAGCGCCAGCGCCCCCATGGTGCGCCCATGGAAGCCACGCTCTGCGGCGAGGATGCGACGGCGCCCGGTCAGGCGGGCGAGTTTGAACGCGGCCTCGTTTGCTTCGGCTCCAGAATTGGAGAAGAACACGCGAGCGGTCTCATCTCCTACTCGGGCTCGTAGCGCTTCCGCGAGCTCGACTACGGGGCGGGAGCCGAACAGGTTGGACACGTGGCCGAGGGTGGAAATCTGGCTGCTCACCGCTTCCACCACAGCCGGGTGCCCGTGGCCTAGGGCGTTGACCGCTATGCCCGCGAGCATATCGATGTACGTGTTGCCGTCCGCGTCGGTCACGGTGGCGCCTGCGCCGGACACCAGCTCCACAGGCGGTGCCGGGTACGTGTCTAGGAGCGCGCCTGACCAGCGCGCAGCGAAGTCGCTCATGCGTCATCCTTTCTAAAGATGGTCCCATCCGGGTAGTGGTTGCGGTCGTAGTCATCCGGGAGCACCATCGTGCCCACTCCACCCATAGTCAGTAGCTCGAGCAGCACAGAGTGCGCCACCCGCCCGTCAATGACATGGGCGGCCTTGACTCCCCCTTGCACCGCTGCGAGGCAGGCCTCCATCTTTGGGATCATGCCGGTAGCCAGATCGGGCAGCATCCGTTCCAGCTCCCCCGTTTCGATCTTGGATAGCAGCGAATCCTTATTCGGCCAGTCCGTGTACAGGCCCTCAACGTTGGTCAGCACCACAAGGCGCTCGGCGCCAATGGCCGCGGCAAGCGCGCCAGCTGCCTCGTCTGCGTTGATGTTATAGACCTCCCCATCAGCCCCCGGGGCGATGCCGGAAACGACGGGAATCCTGCCGGCCTCGATGATGTCCATCACTGCCGCCGGGTTCACATCAGTAATCGTGCCGACCAAACCGACGTCCTGGGCTTGTCCATCCACCTCCACCGTGCGCCGCTTGGCGGTGAACAGGCCGGCATCCTCGCCCGAGGTACCCACCGCGTACGGCCCGTGCGAGTTGATTTTGCCCAACAGGTCGCGACCTACCTGGCCGAAAAGCACCATGCGTACAACGTCAAGGATCTCCGGAGTTGTCACCCGGAACCCGCCGACGAACTCGCCGCCGTCTAAGCCCAGCCGCGCAAGCATCGCACTGATCTGGGGCCCGCCGCCGTGCACCACCACGGGTTTCGCTCCGATGGTGCGCAGAAACACCATGTCTGCGGCGAAGGCGGCCTTGAGATCCTCGTCGATCATTGCGTTGCCGCCGTATTTCACCACCACAATCTTGTCGCGGTAGTGCTGCAGCCAGGGCAGCGCTTCCGCCAGCACGGTGGCTCGCTGCTCATTGGTCAGATTCGGCATCATTATCGGCCACCTCCCTAGCTTGTGTAGGCCGAGTTGATCTCGACGTACGAATGCGACAGGTCGGTAGTGCGCACCATGGCCCGGCCCGCACCGCCGGTGCCCAAGTCCACCACCACGTCGATGTCGGCACCGCTGAGGTCCACCTCGCGCGCGCCGGGCGCACCCGTGGAGTGTTCGCAGACGGTCTGCCCGTTAAACGTCACCGAGATATCTTCCGCGTCCATTTCCGCGTCCGCCATGCCCACGGCGGCGAGCACGCGGCCCCAGTTCGGATCGGAGCCAAACATCGCCGTCTTTACCAGGTTGTCGCGACCGATCGTGCGCGCCGCGTTGAGCGCCTGCATGTTGTCCACCGCCCCTTCGACAGTGATGGTCACCCGCTTGGTCACGCCTTCGGCGTCGGATTGCATCATCGCAGCGAGCTCGGCGCACGCCTCACGCACGGCTGCATCGAGTTCCTCCTGCTCCGGGCTCACCCCGCTAGCGCCGCTAGCCATGGCGATAACGGTGTCGTTGGTGGAAGTAGAGCCGTCGATGTCCAGGGTGTCGAAGGTGGTGGCGGTGGCGCGCTCGAGTGCGGTTTGCAATGCGTTGCTGTCCACCTTCGCGTCGGTGGTAAGGCACACCAACATCGTCGCCAGCGACGGCGCCATCATCCCGGCGCCTTTCCCCATGCCTCCAAGCGTCCAGCCGTCGCCTTTGACCAGGACTTCCTTTGCGATGGTGTCAGTGGTCATGATTGCTGACGCAGCATCCGCACCGTGGTCTCCCAAGCACTGGACGACGTCCGCGATTCCGCCAGCCACTTTCTGCATCGGCAGCTGATCGCCGATGATGCCGGTGGAGCACACTGCGACCTGCGCTGGCTCAGCCCCGATCCCCTCGGCCGTCAGCCGCTGCATGGTTTGCGCGTCCTGCAGCCCCTGCTCGCCGGTGCAGGCGTTGGCGTTTCCTGAGTTGAAGACGATGGCCCGCAACTGACCAGCGGCGACGGCTGCGCGGCTGACCTTCACGGGTGCGGCGAACACTTTGTTGCGTGTAAATACCGCTGCCGCAGCGCTATCCGGACCGTCGTTGACCACGACAGCGAGATCAGTTTTGCCAGACGGTTTGATGCCAGCCTTCGCGGCGGCAGCTGAAAATCCTTGGGGCGCGGTAACTCCAATTGTGCTCATGATGAGTGGTCCTTCCAGGAATTGGATCAGCGGATGGGTCGTTGAGCCGGCGGTTACGGAGCCACCGCTGCTCGGGACAGACCCGCTCCCTCGTCGAACCCGAGCGCGAGATTCATGCACTGGACAGCCGCTCCCCCGGTGCCCTTGGTCAGATTGTCGATCGCGCTCGTGGCTACAACCCTCCGCGCCCCCTCGTCTACCTCAACCTGGAGGTGGCACATGTTCGATCCGACGACGTGCTGCGTTTGCGGCTGTTGCCCGGCCGGGAGCAGGAGGACAAAGGGCTCCTCGGCGTACGCCTGCTCGTATGCCCCGCGCACTGTTTTCAAATCCGCGCCTTCTGCCAGCGGCGCGGTCACCGTGGTGAGAATGCCCGCGGAAGCGGCGCGAGCACAGGGGTGAAACTCACATTCACCGGCCTGCCCGCGACCTCCTCCAGGTTCTGGGCGATCTCCGGGGTATGCCTGTGGGCACCAGCGACGCTATACGCCTTCAGCGAGCCCATGGTTTCTGCCCCAAGCATTTCCACCTTGGCCTTCTTGCCCGCACCCGACACCCCGGTTACCGCGACAATGGCGAGATCCGGTTCCACGACCCCCGCCCGCAGCGCAGGCCATGCCGCCAACGTTGCACCGGTGGGGAAACAACCTGGCACTGCGATACGCGACGAGGCCGCCACCTCCTCTCTGTGGCCCGGCAACTCCGGCAAGCCATACGGCCACGCCCCCGCGTGCTCAGAACCGTAGTACCGCTGCCACGCGTGGGAGTCACGCAAGCGGAAATCTGCAGCGCAGTCAATGACGACGTCGTCCTCCCCCAGTGCCGCACCGATCTTTGCGGAGTGCCCGTGCGGAAGGCCCAAAAACACCACATCATGGCCATCGAGAACGTCGACCGTAGTTGGTTCTATGACACGGTCACCTAGTTCCGGCAAGTGCGGCATGAGTTCGCTGACCGGCTCGCCGGCATTCGAAGCCCCAGTCAGCGCACCTATGCGTAAGTTCCCAGCCTGATAGGCAGGGTGACCAACTAGCAGGCGGAGGATCTCACCGCCCGCATACCCTGTGGCCCCCGCAACCGCTACGTTCACAACCTTGCCGTCTGACATAACCGCCAGTGTATCAGTTATGCATTCGGCTGGAAGTTATTCACACGGAAATTACCCACGCATCTCCGCGCCGAACCGTTCCTTTGCTAACTCGGCGGCCTTCAGGCGGGCCTCGGAAGCTTCTTCCTCAGTCAGGGTGCGGTCCGCGGCGCGGAACGCCAGCCCGAAGGCGAGAGACTTCTTGCCCCGCCCGAGGGCTTCGGAGCGGTAGACGTCGAAAAGCGTCACCGCCTCAACGAGCTCCCCGGCGCCCTCCTGCACAGCCCTGCGCACATCTTCGGCTGCGACAGCCTCGTCCACGACAAGCGCAATGTCCTGGTTGAGCAGAGGGAACGCCGACAAACGCGGTGCCGGGAGGCGTTCGGCGAGCGGGATCGCCGTCAGATCGATCTCCATGGCGCAGGTGCGGACGGGCAGGCCGAGCTTCTCCAAGACCTGGGGGTGCAGTTCACCTGCGTGGCCGACGGTCGCTCCGTCCACCTTGAGTGCCGCGCAACGCCCCGGGTGCCACGGGAGGTGCTCCGCTGATTCCACACCCAACTCCACGCCGCAGGCGCGGGCCACTACCTGGGCAGCTTCGATCGCGTCCGACCATTCGTAGACGCGCCCCCGCCCCCAGGGGCCCTCCAACTCGGTATTGCCCAGCGCCACGGTCGCGGCGTGGAGATGTTGCTTGGGCAGGGACGCGACAAGTTCGGCCACTACCTCGTCATCAGGACGCTGCGACACATCCGGCAAGGGTGACGCATCCGCGCGCTTCTCAGCAGTCTGAGCTACAGAGTAGAGAGCCAGATCGCTGCGGCCACGTGCGACGTTGCGGCCCGCTGCCTCAAGCATCGGCGGCAGCAGCGTGCTGCCCAAGATGCCGTAGTCCGCATCCAGGGGGTTTTGCACCTTCACGGTGTTACGACGCGGATCCTCGGCGCTCAGACCCCATGTGTCGAAGGTGTCGTTGGCAATGAACGGCGTGGGGATAATCTCCGCGTAGCCCGAGTACGCCAGCGCGTGCGTCACGGCACGGCGGCGGCGCTGCAGCGGGCTCAGCCCCCGACCACCGCGAGGAGTGGGCAGGATCGACGGGATGGCGTCCAACCCCTCGAGACGGACAACCTCCTCGACCAGCTCCACCGGCACGGTGATGTCCGTGCGCCACGTCGGCGGCGTCACCAGCAAATTATCACCTTCGCCAGCGACTTCGCACCCGACCTCCTCCAAACGGCGCACAACCGCCTCGCGGCTGTAATCCACCCCGATCAACGCAGCCGGGCGTGAGGCACGCATGGCAATCGCGTCGCGGGCGACTACGCCGCCTACGAGCGTCCTGCCTGCGGTAATGGCACCGCCGGCGATGTCCACCAGCAAGGCGCACGCGATGTCGAGCGCAACCTCCACTAGCTGCGGATCCACGCCTCGCTCGAAACGGCGCGAGGCCTCAGAGCTGAGTTTGAGGCGGCGCGCTGTACGCGCCACCGTCAACGGGTCCCACGTTGCGGCCTCGAAGTGCACGTTCACGGTCTCCTCAGAAATCTCTGAGGTGGTCCCGCCCATCACGCCGGCCAAGGACTGGACGCCCTCGTCGTCGGTGATCACCACGTCCCCGGTGGTCAGCGTGCGTTCGACGTGATCAAGCGTCTCAAAGGTCTCGCCATCCGCAGCGTTGCGCACGTGCAGGCCTCCGTCGATCTTGTCAGCGTCGAAAGCGTGCATTGGCTGCCCGGTCAGCAACATGACGTAATTGGTCACGTCGGTCGCCGCGTTAACGGAACGAACCCCCGAAAGCATCAGCTCGCGCTGCATCCAAAACGGCGCCGTGGCTTTCGGGTCAATGCCCTCGACGGTGCGGATGCCGAAGCGCTGCGCTTTCGTCGATTCATCCACGGACACCGCGATGGATTCACCTGAGGCCGCGGGTACGCTCGACAGGTCAATGTTTGCAATGGACGGATCTTCGGCCACATCTGTGAACTCGAGATCGAAAGCGGATGCAATCTCGCGCGTGAGGCCGCGTGCGGATAGTGCGTAGCCCCGATCAGGCGTGACGTTGACCTCGAAGACGGTGTCGTCCGAGCCGAGGATGTCGCGCGCATCCTGGCCTGGGGTCGCGGAGCCGTCGTGAAGCGTGATGATGCCCTCACTTTTCGCGGTGAGCCCAAGCTCCGCTGCGGAGGCCATCATGCCATTCGAGATGTGGTCGTAGGTTTCACGCGCCGCGATCTCGAAGCCGCCAGGGAGCACGGCGCCCGGTAGGGAGACGACCACAAGGTCGCCCTCCGCGAAGTTGCGTGCGCCGCAGATGATGCCCTGCGGCTCGCCGGTGCCGTTGGCCTGGCCCACGTCCACCTGGCAGTAGCGGATCGGCTTTTTAAAACCGGTGAGCTCCTCAATTTCGGCGACACGGCCGATGACCAGCGGGCCGGTAATCTCCGGCAGCGGCTGGTAGCCCTCGGTTTCAAACCCGACACGGACGAAGCCCGCGTCAAGCTCTTCGTCGGTGGGATTGAAGTGTTCATTACCCGCGTTTTGCAGCAGGCGGACGATCCAGTTTTTGGAAATGAGCATTATGAGAGTCTCCTTTACGCCTGCACGCCGAACGGGATGGTGAAACGGACGTCGCCTTCGACCATGTCGCGCATGTCCGACAGACCATTGCGGAACTGCAGGGTGCGCTCCAAACCCATGCCGAATGCGAAGCCGGAGTAGACCTCCGGGTCGATACCTACGGCACGCAGCACGTTCGGGTTGACCATGCCGCAGCCACCCCACTCGATCCAGCCGGCGCCGCCCTTCTTGTTGGGGAACCACACGTCCACCTCCGCGGACGGCTCGGTGAACGGGAAGTAGTTCGTGCGCATGCGGGTTTTCGTCTCCGGGCCGAACAGCACCTTGGCCAGGTGGTCGAGTGTGCCGCGCAGGTGCGCCATGGTCAGGCCCTTGTCCACGGCCAAGCCCTCCACCTGGTGGAACACCGGAGTGTGGGTGGCGTCTAGCTCGTCGGTGCGGAACACACGCCCTGGGCATGCGATGTAGATGGGCACGTCGCGCTCAAGCATGGTGCGCACCTGCACCGGCGAAGTGTGGGTACGCATGACCTGCTTGGAGCCTTCCTCGCCGATGTAGAAGGTGTCCTGCAGCGTGCGGGCCGGGTGGTCCGGGATGAAGTTCAGTGCGTCGAAGTTGAAGTACTCCGCCTCCACCTCCGGGCCCTCCGCGACTTCCCAGCCCATGCCGATGAAGATGTCCGCGATGTGCTCGGAAAGCGTGGTGATCGGGTGCATCGCGCCAGCCTGCGTGCGGGAGGTGGGCAGGGTGACGTCCACCTTCTCCTCGCGCAGCTGACGCTCGCGGTACTCAGCCTCGCGCACCTGGTGCACACCGGCGTAGTGCTTCTCCGCCTTGCCGCGGGCTACGTTGACGAAGCGGCCGGCATCCTTTCGCTGATCCTTCGGCAGCGTACCCAGCGAGCGGCGTGCCAGGGAGATTGGCGACTTCTCGCCGAGATGAGCTCGATACGCATCTTCAAGCGCTGGCAAATCCGCAGCAGCATCGAAGGCGGCGATCGCATTCTGCGCCGCGGAATCGAGTGCTTCCTCCGTCAGTTCGACGGCCATCGCCGAGTCATTGTGAGCGTTCTTGTCTGTGTCAGTCACGTCAAACCTTTACCCAATCGGGTTGTTGAACCCCGTCCGATCAAAACGGTATCTAGCTTACCTACCCCCACGATATGGGCCTGCGACCTGTCGGGCGTCTAGTCAGGTGCCGCTCCGGGCCGGGTGGACCGGGTGGCGCTCCGCCAGCCGGCATGCCGACCCCTCCGAGCCAACAACCCGGCTCAGTTCGCTTCGTCGCGAATGGCTTCGGTGAGTTCTTTTACCGACTGCGAAAGGTGCAGCAGGTCCTGCTCCCCCAACTTTGCTGCCACGGCGTTGGCCCATTTATGCTGGCGAGGTCTGAGGGCAGCGAGTTCCGCGTATCCGTGCTTGGTGAGCGCCAGTAGCTGAGAGCGTTTGTGCTCCGGGTTCTCGCGCCACTCGGCGATACCCGTCTCAACGGCAACGTTGGCTAGGCGCTGAACGCTTTGCCTCGCGTGACCCAGACGCCGGGCAATCTCGGCGACCGACAAGGGATCGTCGATAAGCAAACCGAGTACCTGCCACATGGCGGGCGTGATCTCAGAGCCTTCGGTGATTGAGCCGGCGGCTTTGTCGAGGGCCGCCGCCAGCTCGAATACCGGCATGACTAGGCCGGTGAGCGCCTCACCCTCAGGAGTTCTGCCAGGCATCCAACTCCTCCATCAGCCGCGGGAATGCCTCGGGGTTGCCGAGGTAAAGCTCTTCCCATGCGTCCGTGAGGTCATCAGGGAACAGTTCGATCTCCCGCAGTACGGCTGCAGTGAACTGGACCGGATAGATCCCGGAGGCGGTGATCACCCCGCCGTCGTTAACTGCGGGCGTGTCTTGGTAGAGGTGCTGCCCCTTGTAACCGGTGGAATCGAGAACAATGGGCGCGTTCGAAGTGTGCTGATGGTGATCGAGCAAACCGGCCCGCGCGAGCACGAGCGTGCCGCCGCAGATCGCCGCTACCGGAATCTGGCGGGTTTCGCACTCGCGCGCGAGCTCCAGAAGCCGGCCGTGGCCCGTGTCGTACGTGTCGCCGCCGGGGATGACCAGGATGCTCAGACCCTCCAGCTCAAGGTTCTGCAGATCCTCGTCCGGCTCTATGCGCATCCCACCCAAGGTGCGCACTGCTTCCATCCCATCCCCGACAAACTGCAGTTCACTACTTTCCGGTCTCGCCTGCCGAGCTCGTTCAACATGCGTGGTCAGGTAGGCATATTCCCAATCAGCCATCGTGTCGGTTGCATACACCGCGATTCGTTTCGACATATCCGACAGCATACTGTCATTTGCGACGTCGTGAGGTCTAACCGAGAATGGTGAACGGCCCTCCCGGCCCGGCACCACGCTTCGGAGCGTTAGCCCAAGCGGTTTCAATGCTGGGACCGGCGGAACCATTCAGGGCCCACTGCTGGCGGAATTGCGGGTCATTGACCACCATCGGTTACATGCGAACGTCTTCGTCGATGTACTCGATCTTCTCACTCGTCTCAGCATTTGCACCGCCCGGTGCTAGGAATCTCTTCGTCGCCTACCGCCCGCGTGTAACGGAACGGTGGCGGAAGCGTAAACAACGAATCTGGTCGGGACTTGATAAACCCAAGCCGCTACTTAGATACACCTGAGATTTACATAAGCCCCTACAGGGAGTGCGAGGTCATGGCGATTCACATGCCATTTCTTTCTTAGAAATTGGCAGAATCACTACAGCTCGTTCGCGCCATCCTCCCGCTCGCTTGTGCGCAATGGTGATGCCGGCCGGCGATACCGCTCATCGTCACGCCTGGTATGTGACCTGTATGGTGTGGCCGAACGCCTCAACAGGCAGGAGGAACATACAGGGTGCGCAAGAATCGTCTCACGGAAGAACAGATGAACGCCATTGACCGTCTGCTCTGCGAGCCAACCTCCCACGCCATCGGCTACGTCCCCCACCGGGTGATGGCGGAGTCCTTCTTAGACCTCGACGCTTACCTGGAAGAGCACTACCTCCCGCGTTTCCTCGACCGTTACGCGTTGGTGGTGCTGGTACTTCTGTACACCTGGGCCGATCACGTGCGCATCGTGCCAGGTAAGCGCGGCCGCAACGAAT
Organism: Corynebacterium wankanglinii; assembly: GCA_014490595.1. Taxonomy (GTDB): domain Bacteria; phylum Actinomycetota; class Actinomycetes; order Mycobacteriales; family Mycobacteriaceae; genus Corynebacterium; species Corynebacterium wankanglinii. Next base: position 1,218,818 of record CP061031.1, on the reverse strand, counting down.
ACCTTCCGACGGTTATCGAAGACGACGGCACCCACTCCAGCGACGTCAAGGACATTGACAATCTCGTCCGCAGCACGCTGCTCAACGAAGGGCCGCACACGACAAACCTCTACATCGAAAGCCGGGGCATTCTGATCACGCTGCGCGGCGGCTGCGACGTCCTTTTCTTCGGCCTCGGCCCCGAAGAAGAACGCCTGGCACAGTCGCTTGCCGACGCCAACGGGCTCTTCCTTAAACGCGCCACCGAGGAAAGAACCGTCGAGGACTGCTTGAACGCGACCTCCCCGACCACCTATCCGCGCTTAGGAAGGACGGTCTCTAACCACGTCCTTCCCACTCCCAGCCCACTCCCAGCGAAGACTTCCCCGACACCGACACCCTCGGCGGGGCCAAGTTCACCCCGCAAGATTAGCCGTCCCCGAGGGCCTTCGACGATTCCCAGAGGCAGATCGCGGCGGCGGTGGCGAGGTTCAAGGACTCCGCATTCCCGTGGATCGGAATGGACACCCGCGCCGTGGCTGCGTCCAGCACCTCCGGGTCCAGCCCGTGCGCCTCGTTGCCAAACAGCCAGGCGGTCGGTTGCGTGAGCGTCTCCCCCGGGGCCGCCAGGTCCACCTCGCCGTTCATGGTGGTGGCGAAAGTTGAAAGGCCAGCGTCTTCGAGCTGCCCGATGACGCGGCGCACGTCGCGGTCGCGCGCGACGGGGATGTGAAACAGCGAGCCCGCGGTGGAGCGCACCACCTTGGGTGCCTCCGGGTCGACGGTGTCACCAGCAAAAATCACCGCGTCCGCGCCCACCGCATCTGCAATGCGGATAATCGTGCCGGCGTTGCCGGGATCGTTGGTTTCCACGCACACCGCCACCAGCTTCGGACGGCCCTTGAGAATCTTCGGCACGGTCCACAGCACAGGGCGGCACACCGCAAAAATGCCTGTGGACGTCACCGCGTCCGCGAGCGAGTCCGCGGCCTTGTCCGTGATCGCGTGCGTGTAGACGCCCATGTAGCCCGCCGCCCGCACGATTTCTTCGAAGCGTTCGGCGGCAGCTTCGGTGACAAAGAGGTCGGTTGCCGCACCCGTTGCCACGGCGGCTTCCACAGCGTTCTCGCCTTCCGCCAGGAAAGCCTTTGCTTTGCGACGAGCTTGCGCCCTCTTCAACTTTCCCGCATTAACCACACGCGGAGTGCGCTCTGTAAACGGCTGCTGGAAATCCAATGGCATAGCTCCAGACTACGTTGCGGGCGCTACGCTGTTTGCCGTGCCTACGTTTCCGGAGCTCGTGCGCGCCCGCCTTCTCTCACCGGCGGCGTGCTTGCGCATCGGTTTTACGCTCGTAGTTTTCTGTTTTGCGCTTGGGCTTATGGCGCTGCCTGGAGCATCGATTGCCGTTGAATGGTCTCGCTTCGCGGTGGCGCTGTACGCGGCATTTCTCATCGTCGCCGCCTTCTTCGCACCAATCGCGGCAGGGCTGGGATACGGGTTTCTGCTGCAATTTTCCGCGGTAGCACCCGAGTTCCGCAGCGCGATCATCATCATCGGCATGTTCGCGATCGCCACTGTTGTGGGGCTACGTATTCCTGCGCGCTATAGCCTGCCACTACTGGCCTATCTCTGGTATCTCGCACAGACAGACTTTCCCTCCGGCGTCTATTTCCCCATTTCCTTTGAAACGGCAATCTTTTTGTTCGTGTTGCTCCTTGTCGCGTGGACAGTGGGCTGGATTTTTCGAGCTTTCCTTATTACTCGTGAACGGCAAGCCGAGCGGTTAAAGGCAGAACTCGAGCGTGAACGGGAGCGTACTGTGAAGGCCTTGCACGGGTCAGTGGCGTCCTCCCTTACTTCAGTTGTGCTCCGAAGCGAGGCCTTGGCGATGTCAGGTGACGACCAAACAGCAAAGGCGGCGAAACTCATCGCCGAGGACGCTCGACGTTCCATGCAGGAAGTCCGTCAGCTCATCCGGTTTATGCGTTCCGACGATCCCGCGGACTTCAGCGAGAACAACGCCATGAGCACACCCACATTGGATGACTGCTTGCGGACCTTTTCGGACACCTTGCGCAGTCACGGCTACACGGTCACGGAAAGCGGCATGCACGGCGAGGGGCTGAACTCAATTGCCTTGCGCCACGCTCCAAGCGCGTTCCGTGAGATCCAGACCAACGTGATCAAGTACGCAGATAAGCACCGTCCAGTGATCGTGGCCGCGGTCGAAGACGACCACGACGTGCAGATCTTGGTGCAGAACTTCGGCGCCCCGCAAAAGCAGAAAGTTGAGATGAGCACCGGCGTCGGCTTGGGGGAGGTCGCATCACTGTTGGCAGAAGACGGTGCCACTCTCGATGCGGGCTATCACGGCGATGCGTTCCGCTACCACCTCACCGTGCCGAAGGAACGAAAGTAGATTGCCACGTGGGCATGAAGGATACTTTCGTACCAACTTGTCCCCTAAGCGCCCGAATTAATTGCACATTGTTACCGTATGCACCCATAATTCGATGTAGCGATTTACAGCTTTAGTTCACGAAAGGACAAGCAAATGCGCAAGTTTGCTCGCCTCGCCGCCTCCGCCCTGGTTGCAACCGGCCTCATCGCCGTCGCCCCTGCAGCATCTGCAGACGCACAGACTGTGGCAACCCCCTACGCAGCTGGTGCCATCGGCGACACCTTCGAGTGCGGCGGCATGCTCGGCCGTCTGTGGTGCTAATCGCACCGAGATGACAACACCTGATCACCCAATCCGGGTTTTCCTCGTCGACGATGATCCGCTCGTCCGCGAGGTGCTGAAAAGCTATCTCGACAGCGCCGAAGGGATCACCGTCGTCGAAACCGCTTCGGACGGATCCGAAGCACTGGAGCGCATCCCCCAATTAGACGTGGATGTGGTGCTCTCGGACGTCTACATGCAGCACATGGGCGGCGCCGAGTTGTTGCGTAACCTGGTCGCGCGCGGGTCCGCCCCCGCGTTTTTGGCGATTAGCTCGTTGGACAACGACACCGCGATGCTGGACATCCTCGACCACGGCGGGCGCGGCTACATTCTCAAGAGCCAGCCGCGTGAGGAGATCATTCTTTCCGTGCGGCAGGCTGTCGCAGGCGGCACCGTGATCTCGCCTGCCGCGATGAACAAGCTGCTTCCCCACCTTTCGCAGCGGGAGCCGCAAGCTCCACAAAGTGATCGCGGAGCGCGCCCAAAGACCGCCATCGATGTCCCATCTGGTGTTTCCGATACCGAGCAAAAGGTGCTTGAGCTGCTTTGCGACGGCTTGAGCAACGCTGACATTGCAAAGCAACTGAACTACTCGGAGTCCACGGTGAAGAAGATGGTCTCCAAGCTGCTCTCGGCCTACGGAGTCTCCTCCCGCCTCGACCTCGTGGTCACTGTGCTCAACGGCCGCGGACCGCAAGTGCAGTAGCCGCTTCCTCCGCGCTGAACGAAGGTATCGGCTTCGGGAACGAAGGTTCCAAGCACCCGATTTTCTCTTGTCACGCGACAACTGCGTCCTTACATTGACCCCTGTAAGTAATCACCCCACCTGCTAGCGACGCTGGCGGTAGCTTCACAGGAAAGGACAACGTATGACCCGCAAGACCCGACGCATTACCACTGCGCTTCTCGGCGCTCTGATGGCCGGCGCTGCCATCGCTCCCGCGAACGCAACCACCATCGAGGAGTCCGCTCCCGAGACCCCGGCGAACAACGACAAGCTCCCGATCGTTCACACATACCGTGGCTCCAACCACCTGAAGGCGAACGTGCTCAACCCGCGCCCGGTGTGCAACTCCACCGAGGACTACCGCACCGTCGTGTACAAGGTGAAGGACAACTTCCTGCCGGTGGGCACCATCTCCACCACGAACCTTTCCGACGAGGCAATCCCGCTGCAGCAGGATCTCTCCCGCACTCAGACGGTCTCCGCTTCCGTGAACGGCTCCAAGACCGAGACCCTGGATCTCGGCGGCTCCGGCTCCAAGAAGGGCATCGAGGGCAACATCGGCTACTCCCTTGCCAAGTCACTCGGCTGGGATGTTTCCGCAGAGCTGTCCTGGAACGTCGGCCAGACCGTGGGCCCGTACGACGTGCCGGCAGGCAACACCGGTGAGGCCACCTACGGCTTCCGCACCGTCACCATGACCGGCACCCAGCAGCGTTGCCGCCCTAACGGCACTTGGGCAACCCCCACTGCCTGGGTTGCAAACATGCCGGTGAAAAACGAGGTTCGCGTGAAGAACTTCGACACCCCGGCTGATTCCTGGGCTCCCAACAAGGGTGCGCAGACCACCGAGGTCAAGGACGAGCCGAACGCTGAGTACGACAACGACGTTGACACCCTGAACAAGGGCGACAACATCGACGACGTGGAGAAGGTCGACGACAACAAGACCGCCGACATCAGCAACGAGGACGTCAACCTCGCCGCCGACAACGAAAACGCGGCCAAGGAGGAATCCGAAAAGGCTGACGACAATACCGAGGGCGCCATCGAGGTTGAAGCAGTATCCGACAAGAAGGAAGCTGCCACGGAGGCAGACGCTGACTCCGAGCAGGCCGAGTACGACCTGGACCTCGAGCCGTACTTCACCGTTTCCTCCGCGAAGGCACAAGGCTTCGCCGGTTCCACCGCGCTGCGCGTGAAGAACGTCGGCAACGAGCGCTACTGGGGTGAGTTCCCGGCTGTGACCTTCCGCGTCGCAGTCCGCACCGAGGACGGCCCGGAGGGCGTTGACCGTCTGATCACCACCACCACCCGCGAGGGCGGCTACGCCCGCGACCTGGGTTGGGACGAGGACGAGCAGGCGCGCATCTTCGAGGTCACTCTGTCCAACCCGATCAACCCGGGTGAGGAAGCAGACCTCGTGTCCTTCTCCTTCGGCGACGGCAACACCAAGGAAGGTCGACTGACCAACTACATCACCGTCACCCAGACTGGCCGTCTCGACGGTGACGACTCCGAGTACAACGACCAAGACGTCGACTCCCGCGACGTCACGCTCGACGACTTCGGCCGCGAGAACGAGGGCATCTTCTAAAACAGCCCCAATTCGTTGTCACGCACGAAAAAGCTCCCGCCTCACCCGATTGTTCGGGGTTGGGCGGGAGCTTTCGTCGCTAAGCAAGAAGTGCTTAAGCGGCCTTGGGGGCGTTGACGTCCTCCGGCAGAGCGTTCTTGGCAATCTCGCAGATCGCAGAGAACGCGGCAAAATCGTTGACCGCCAGGTCGGCGAGGATCTTGCGGTCCACCTCGACCTCAGCCAGCTTCAGGCCGTGGATGAGGCGGTTGTAGGTGATGTCGTTCATGCGGGCGGCCGCATTGATGCGCTGAATCCACAGCTTGCGGAACTCGCTCTTGCGCTTACGGCGGTCGCGGTAAGCATAGGTCTGGGAGTGCAGCCACTGCTCCTTGGCCTTGCGGTACAGGCGGGAGCGCTGGCCGCGGTAGCCTTTCGCGGACTTGAGGATTGCGCGGCGCTTCTTCTTAGCATTGACTGAACGCTTCACACGTGCCATGAGTCAAACTTCCTTGTCTTATCTCGTAGTCGGTTGGTTGATCGGGCAGTGCTTAGGACATGCCGAGGAGGCGCTTAGCGCGCTTGACGTCAGCCGGCGCGACGTCGGTGGTGCCGGACAGCTTGCGGCGGCGCTTCGAAGAGAGCTTCTCATTCAGGTGGCGCTTACCAGCCTGCTCGCGGCGCAGCTTGCCCTTGCCGTTGACCTTGATGCGCTTTGCGGTGCCCTTGTGGGTCTTCTGCTTCATGGTGAAAGCCCTTCAGAGTGTCGATTGTTGGAACTACTTTTTGCCCTTGCGAGCCGGTCCGAAGACCATCGTCATGTTTCGGCCGTCCTGTTTAGGACGGGACTCGACCACGCCGAGCTCCCCGATATCCTCAGCCAGGCGCTCCAGCAGGCGGTACCCCAGCTCGGGGCGGGCCTGCTCGCGGCCGCGGAACATGATGGTGACCTTGACCTTGTTGCCCTTCTCCAGGAAGCGCTCAACATTGCCCTTCTTTGTCTGGTAGTCGTGCTCATCGATCTTGGGGCGGAACTTCTGCTCCTTGACCACCGTCTGCTGCTGGTTCTTGCGGGCCTCGCGGGCCTTCTGATCCTGCTCGTACTTGAACTTGCCGTAGTCCATGATCTTGGCCACGGGCGGCTTCGCGTTCGGGGCAACCTCGACCAGGTCGAGGTCTGCCTCATACGCCAGCTTGCGGGCGTCGTCCGTACGGACAATGCCCACCTGCTCGCCGGACGGGCCGACGAGACGAACTTCAGGGACGCGGATTCGTTCATTGATCCGAGCTTCAGCGCTGATGAGAACTCCTAGAGACGTGAGAAACAATGTGTGCCGCACTCGAGCCGCAGTCGAACCCATCCCACACGAAAAACCCGCGCACCCTGGCAGGTGGCGGGAGATCGTCCATAGCGAACCGAACGGCAGGTAACTACCTCGGCTCACCGTTTGACCCGTATCCAACTCACCTATGTAAGCGGCTTGGGGTGGGATTCACTCCTCTTGCGGCCCGCGCATCCGCGTAACACGGACACGCTGGGCGGTGTGACAGGCACTGTACTCGGATGCGCCCGCATAAACCAAATCGGCGCGCCTACGCCTTGGCCAAAATGTCTCGGAGGAACTCACCGGTAAACGATCCATCCACCTTGGCGACGTCCTCCGGCGTGCCCTGTGCCACCACCGTACCTCCGCCTGAGCCGCCCTCCGGACCCATGTCGATGATCCAGTCCGCAGACTTGATCACGTCCAGGTTGTGCTCGATGACCAACACGGTGTTGCCCTTCTCCACGAGCCCGTTGAGCACGAGCATGAGTTTGCGGATGTCCTCGAAGTGCAGCCCCGTCGTCGGCTCGTCCAAGATGTAGATCGTGCGCCCGTTGGAGCGCTTCTGCAGCTCGGATGCCAGCTTCACGCGCTGCGCCTCACCGCCAGACAACGTGGTCGCGCTTTGCCCGAGGCGGACGTAGCCGAGCCCGACGTCGACAAGCGTTTGAAGATAGCGATGGATAGAGGTGATGGGCTCGAAGAATTCCGCGGCCTCCGAGATCGGCATCTCCAGCACCTCGGCAATGTTCTTGCCCTTGTAGCGCACCTCAAGCGTCTCTCGGTTGTAGCGCGCGCCGTGGCAGACCTCGCACGGCACGTACACGTCCGGCAGGAAGTTCATCTCGATCTTGATGGTGCCGTCGCCGTGGCACGCCTCGCAGCGTCCGCCCTTGACGTTGAAGGAGAAGCGGCCGGCCTTGTAGCCGCGCACCTTTGCCTCCTGCGTCTCCGCGAAGAGGTTGCGGATTTTGTCGAACACGCCGGTGTACGTCGCCGGGTTGGAGCGCGGGGTGCGCCCGATTGGACTCTGGTCCACCTGCACGAGCTTGTCCAGGTGTTCCAACCCTTCAACCTTCTTCACACGGCCCGGCACTTGCCGCGCGCCGTTGAGTTGGTTCTGCAGCGTCTTGGCAAGGATCTGGTTCACCAACGTGGATTTGCCGGAACCGGAGACACCCGTCACCGCCACAAGCACGCCGAGCGGGATGTTGACGCTGACGTTGTCCAGATTGTTCTCGCGGGCGCCGACCACCTTGAGCTGGCGCTGCTTATCGACGGGCCTTCGCTCTTCCGGCACCTCGATCACCTTCCGGCCGGCCAGATAGTCGCCCGTGAGCGAGCCCTTGGCCTTCAGAATGCCCTCCGGCTTGCCCTGGTAGACCACTTCGCCGCCGTACTCGCCGGCGCGCGGGCCGATGTCAATGAGCCAGTCCGCCTCGCGAATGGTGTCCTCGTCGTGCTCCACCACCACGAGTGTGTTGCCGAGGTCGCGCAGCTTCTTCAAGGTGGTGATCAGGCGCTGGTTGTCGCGCTGGTGCAGGCCGATTGACGGCTCGTCCAGGACGTAGAGCACGCCGGCGAGACCGGATCCGATCTGAGTGGCCAAGCGAATGCGCTGCGCCTCACCGCCGGACAGCGTGCCGGCGGAGCGAGCGAGCGTGAGGTAGTTCAGGCCCACGTCGAGGAGGAAGTGCAGGCGAGCCTGGATCTCCCGCAGCACGGCACCGGCGATCATCTCTTCGCGGTAGCCGAGCACCAGGTTGTCCAAGTACTGCGACGCTTCTTCGATGGAGAGCTCCGTCAGGCCCGCGATGGACTTTTCACCGTGCGTGGTGGATGCCAACCGCACCGCCAGAATCTCCGGCTTCAGGCGGGCACCGTTGCACGTCGGGCACGGCACCTCGCGGGTGTAGGCCAGCAGGCGTTCCTTTTGCGTATCGGATTCCGCCTGCTCCAACTTGCGTTCCAAGTAGCCGACGATCCCCTCATAGGCCGCGGTGTACGAGCGTTGGCGTCCGTAGCGGTTCTTGTACCGCACATTGACCTGGGTGGAGGAACCGTGGATGAGGTGCTTCTGTTGCGTCTTGGTCAGCGAGCTCAACGGCGCGTTCGCGTCGAACTTCTCTTCTTTCGCCAGCGCCTCGATGAGTTTGGTGAAGTACTTCTTGTTGGGGCTGGAGTTCCACGGCTGGAACGCGTCTACCGCGGGCGCGTCGGGGTCCGGGATGACCAGGTCCACGTCGATCTCCTTGCGTACGCCCAAGCCGTCGCAGGCCGGGCATGCGCCAAACGGAGAGTTGAAGGAAAACGCGCGCGGCTCGTACTCCTCCACGTTGAGCTTGTGCCCGTTCGGGCACGCCATCTTCTCCGAAAAAATCTGCACGCGCTCCGGGTCATCCGCGTCCAGCTCCACAAAGTCAAAACCGACTAGGCCGTCGGCAAGCTTCAGCGCGGTTTCCACCGAGTCAGTCAGACGCTGCTTTTGGCTGGCTTTGACGGTGAGGCGGTCCACCACCACGTCGATATTGTGCTTGATTTGCTTTTCCAGCTTCGGCGGATCCGACAGTTGGTAGGTCTCCCCGTCGACGTTCACACGCGAATATCCCTGCGCAGACAGATCCGCGAAGAGGTCCTGGAACTCGCCTTTGCGCTTGCGCACGATGGGCGCGAGCACCTGGAACTTTGTGCGCTCTTCCAACTTCAGCACGCGGTCGACGATCTGCTGCGGCGTCTGCCGCTCGATCACCGCGTCGCACACCGGGCAGTGCGGCGTGCCGGCGCGCGAGTACAGCAGGCGCAGGTAATCGTAGATCTCCGTGATCGTGCCTACGGTCGAGCGCGGGTTGCGGTTTGTGGACTTCTGGTCGATTGATACTGCCGGGCTCAGCCCGTCGATGTAGTCCACGTCCGGTTTGTCCATCTGGCCGAGGAACATACGCGCGTACGAGGACAGCGATTCCACATAGCGCCGCTGCCCCTCAGCGAAGATGGTGTCGAATGCGAGCGAGGATTTGCCGGAGCCGGACAGGCCGGTGAACACCGCCATCTTGTCGCGGGGCAGCTCGATGTCTACGCCCTTGAGGTTGTGCTCGCGCGCGCCACGCACTGTCAGCTTTTCGGCCACGTCACTCTCGCTTTCGTCGGTTGGTACTCCCAAGACGCTACCAACGTCGGCGACGGGTGAAACATTCCTGACTAGCCTGGGGCGCATGCTTGAACTGCGCCACATTTCCGTCTCAGACATGGACAACAATTGCTACCTCCTCTGCGAGGATGGGCAGGGGCTGCTTATCGACGCCGCTTCGCACGCCACCGACATCCTCGCAATGGCCGACGAGGCCGGCGTGAAGATCACCGCCGTGTTGACAACCCACCGCCACTACGACCACACGAGGGCCTTGGCGGAGGTGCTGAAGCACACCGGGGCCAAGCACTACGCACCGTTCCTCGACGCCCCCGCGATCCCCGCCCCCGCCGATGTGGAATTGCGCGACGGGGACACCATCGAGTTTGCGGGCCACTCCTTCCCCGTGTGCGTCCTGCGCGGCCACACTCCGGGCGGAGCATGTCTTGTTGCGGAGATCGACGGCACCACAAACCTCTTCGTGGGCGACTCCTTGTTCCCTGGGGGTTTGGGTAAGACCCAATCTGAGGGCGATTTCGTGCGCCTGTTCAACGACGTCAAAGAAAGGGTTTTCGACATCTACCCTGATGACAGCATCGTGTGGCCTGGCCACGGCAAACCCACCACGCTCGGCAACGAGCGTCCGGACCTGGACGACTGGTGGGACCGTCGTTGGTAAGGCCAAAAGCAGCCACTAGTGGAGCACAAAATCGCTACACTCGGCGGAAGCACATTCAGCTACAAAAAGTAAGGATTGGGTAAGAGTATGATCCGTAAAATCGCACGCCCGATGCTCGCTTCGGTCTACGTGATCGACGGCGTCGAGACCCTGCTGAACCCGGCGGGCCACAAGGAAGCCGCGGACAGCGTTTTGAAGAAGGTGCGCGCGCTGACCCCGCGCGAGTACCGCGGCTTCCTGCCGAAGAGCCCGGAGACCGCCGCTCAGATTGTTGCCGCTACCAAGGCCGGTGCAGGCGCGTCCTTCGCTATCGGCAAGTTCCCGCGCTTGTCCGCGACGCTGCTGGCCGCCACCGCCCTGCCAACCATCGTCGGCCGCCACGCATTCTGGGAGGCCGAGGACGACGACGAGAAGTCCCGCCGCCGCACCGGCGCGCTGACCGACCTCGGCCTCGCGGGCGGTGTGCTGCTGGCCACCGTTGACAATGACGGCAAGCCGGATTTGAAGTGGCGCGCCCAGCACGCCGCTCAGGCCGCGCAGAAGAACGTCAAGCAGGCGCTGCCCACGAAGTCTGAAACGGAGAAGGCGTGGAACAAGGCGTCTGACTGGTTCTCCGACGCTACCGACCAGGTCACCGACTACGTTGACGACAACAAGGGTGATTGGAAGAAGGCCGCCGCCAAGGCGGGTGGCGCGGCGAACGACTGGTTCGGAGACGCCAAGAAGCAGGCGTCCCACTTCCTGTCCGACGCAGGCGAATGGCTGGACGACGCCACAGATAAGGCCGCTGACAAGGCGGAGGACACCTACGACGACCTCAAGCCGTCCAAGGTCCAGAAGTTTAAGGCGAAGCGCAAGGTCAACGGCATCGTTGGTGACTTGCAGGACCAGCTGGACGACCTCCAGCCCTCCACCCTGGATAAGTTCAAGGCGAAGCGCAAGGTGAACAAGGCCTCCGCAAAGGCACAGGGCAAGGCCCAAGATGCGGTGGACTCGCTGCAGAAGGCTTGGGACAAGCTGGACGCAGACCCGTCCTGGATTACCAAGCTGAGGTGGAAGCGCAAGGCCAAGAAGGCTGAGAAGAAGGCGCAGAAGCTGGTGAAGAAGGCGCAGAAGAAGTTCGCGTAACCCTTTCGTGAATTCATGGCCCCGGGCTGGGAATAATCCCCGGCCCGGGGCCGTTTGTTGTGGGGATGCAGGAAACAGAGCAAGCGTATGTGGACACACTCTTCGCGCACCTCGACGCTGAGGTAGCACGAGCTCAGGCAAGGCTTGAGCAGGTGCAGCGTGATGTGGACCCGGATAACCCTGACTCGGACGCACTGGTGCGCCGCGAGACGGAGTACCACGGCCTGAACGCGAAACTTGATGCCCTCAATGTGGCGGAGACCGGCTTAGTGTTCGGCCGTATCGACGTGGCCGACCAGGACCCCGAGAATCCGGTACCGGGCCGTAGTGGCCTAGAGCGCAGGTACATCGGCCGCATGGGGATGGACGACCGGGAGGATAACTACCGGACACTCCTGCTGGACTGGCGTGCTCCCCTCGCTCGCCCCTACTACTTGGCCACTACGGCCCACCCGGAGGGTGTGGAGACCCGGCGCAACATTCGTATGCGGGGGCGAACGGTCACCGCAGTCGACGACGAGGTGCTCTCCGGCGACGGGGCTGAGACCTCCGCCGCAGGCGTCGGCTCCGAGGCGGCGCTGCGCCGCACGATGAACGAGGCCCGCACGGGACACATGCGCTCCATCGTGGAAACAATCCAGAGAGAGCAGGACGAGATCATCCGTGACCCAACTCGCGGTGTCATGGTGGTGCAAGGCGGGCCGGGCACAGGGAAGACGGCAGTTGCGCTCCACCGGATCGCCTACTTGCTCTACACCTGGCGCGAGCAGCTGACCCGTACCGGCGTACTCGTGGTTGGCCCCAACGCGACATTTTTGGAGTACATCTCGCGGGTGCTGCCGGAGCTCGGCGAGACCGGGGTCGTGCTCTCCACCGCCGACCAACTGGTGCCGGGGTTCGCGCCAGCCGGTGACGACTCGATCGCAGCCCGCGAGGTGAAGGGATCGGTCGAGATGGTGACTGTGCTCAAACGAGCAGTGCAGGCATACGAAACCGTGCCCGACACACCAGTGAAGCTGACCTTCGACTCCGTGCCGGTAGAAGCGACACCGCAGATGATCAAGGCTGCGCGGACCCGGGCGCGCCGCTCGCGGCGCCCCCACAACCAGGCCCGCGCGCATTTCGCAGAGCACCTGACTCAGTTGCTCGCCGAGACGCTGGCGCAGAGAATCGGCGAAGATCCGCTGGGTGGCGAAAACTTGCTCTCCGATGCGGACGTGGATCAGCTTCACGACGACCTTTCGGAAGACCCCCAAGTGCAGCAGCTCATCGACGCACACTTCCCCGAGCTCGACCCAGTGGAGGTGTTGGAGGCGCTGTTGACCGACCCTGAGGCCATCGCTGCGGTTGCATACGACTATGACGATTACACCCGCGCTGCGTTGTACCGCGAGCCCGGCTCCGCGTTTACCCGGTCGGACACGGCTTTGGTAGATGAGTTGGCGGTGCTCATCGGTACCGTTGACCCGGAGGAGCAGCGGCGCAAGGAAGAACAGGAGTGGCGCGAGCTAGTCGCCGAGGCCGAGGGGGCGCTTGATGTGCTGGCTTCCTCTGAATCCACGGACAACGACGACGACCAGTTCGACGCCGAGATCCTCTCCGCCGCAGACGTCATCGACGCGGAGACGCTGGCCAGCCGTCAGCGCGAAACGGACACCCGCTCCACCGCTCAGCGTGCCAGGGCCGATCAGACGTGGGCGTACGGCCATGTGATCGTGGACGAGGCGCAAGAGTTGTCGCCTATGGAGTGGCGGATGGTGTTTCGGCGCTGCCCGTCGCGTTGGATGACCCTGGTGGGCGATACCGCCCAGACCTCTTCCCCCGCTGGCGTCGATGATTGGACGGCCGCCCTTGAGCCGTTTGTGGGCGGCAGGTTCCGCCTCCACGAGCTCACGGTGAATTACCGCACACCAAAAGAGATCGCAGACTACGCGGCAGAGATTCTGCCGAGATCGACCCGCACGCAACGGTCCCGGAGGCTATCCGCGCGTCTGGGGAGCCGGTGCAGTTTGTGGGGCGGCCGGAGGACGTCGAAAAGCGAAACGGCTTGACCAGGGTGATCGATGCGACCAATGTCGGCGAGATGAAAGGCCTGGAGTTCGACCACGTCGTAGTAGTAACCCCGGAGAAATAAAAGAGGCCTCGCCACAGGGGTGGCAAGACCTCTACGTCGCCGTCACCCGCGCCACACAGACGCTGACGGTGGTTGGCGAATAACTAGTTGACCGTGTGGACGATCATGACGTCGCAGTCAGACTGACGGGCGACGTCCGCCGGCACGGAGCCCAGCAGGCGGGGTCAGCGAGTTGATCCCGCGGTTGCCAACAACAAGCAGATCAGCGTGGTTGTCGTTGACGATGGCCATGAGGGCCTGCACCGGGGTTCCCGGACGGGTCGCGGTCTGCACGTCCGGCGGCCTACCGCACGGGCGTGATCAGCTGCACCCTCGAGGTTCTCCAGCGCCTTCTGGTCGCCGAGGATGGTCACAGAATCCTGGCGCAGCGTCTTTGCAGCTTCTTCCTCGTTCTCGTAGTAGGCGGTGCCGATGACGAGGGTGGAGCCGAAGGCTGCAGCAATCCTTGCGGCGCGCTCAACGGCCAGCAGCGAGGACTTGGAACCGTCGGAGCCGACGACGATGGTCTTGTATGGGGTATCGGCCATGGTGATCACCTTTCAAAGCTTTTGGGGCAGGACTAGTGTACCCCTCGGTTGTTTTAGTCGTGTCCCTCTGCCCTGGTATCCACGAGCATGACGTCCACCGGCGCCTTCTTGGCCACATTGCCGGGGATGTTGCCGAAGATTCGGCCCGCCATGGAGCGCATGCCCTTGTTGCCCACCACCAGGAGGTCGACGCCGTATTCCTCGACCGCTTCTAGCAGCACGTTCGCCGGTTGGCCGCCCTTGGACACCAGGTTGACCGTGCCGGCCTGCTCCTCCTTCGCAATCGTCTCCGCCTTGCTCAGGATGTCGCGCGCGTTCGTGGCAGTAACAATGTCCACCCGTGACAGCTCGGCGTTCGTGGAATTCAACATCGAGCCGGAGGCGGTGTAGTGCGCGCAGATGATGGTCAGGTCGGCGCCGTAGACGCGGGCCAAGCTGGCTGCTGCTCGTACCGCAACCATCGAGGTGGCTGAGCCGTCGGTGCCGACAGCGATGGAGTTGTAGGTGTGCAAGGCAGGGTCCTTTCGCTAATTGCCTGTGTCTTTAATACCACGCAGCTCGCGCTTCAGATCCGCAATCTCGTCGCGCAGTCGGCCGGCCAGCTCGAACTTCAGCTCTCGGCGGCGTCGCGCATTTGGACCGTCAGGTCGTCGATAAGCTTCTGCACCTCGTCGGAGGCCATGTTGGACACGTCCGGCCGCTCCGCCACCGCCGCTCTGAGCTCAGACTTGCGGAAGCGTCCGCGTCGGCGTTCTCGTAGACCTGGTCCAAGATGTCCGCAATCGCTTTGCGCAGCGGCTGCGGGTCGATGCCGTGCTCCTTATTGTAGGCGATTTGCTTCTCGCGGCGGCGCTCCGTTTCATCGATAGCCTCCTGCATGGACTCGGTGACTTGGTCCGCGTACATGATCACTTCGCCCGAGACGTTGCGGGCTGCGCGGCCGATGGTCTGAATGAGCGACTTGGTGGAGCGAAGGAAGCCCTCCTTGTCAGCATCCAAGATGGCCACTAGCGATACCTCCGGCAGTCCAAGCCCTCGCGCAGGAGGTTGATGCCCACCAGCACGTCGTACTCACCGAGGCGGAGCTGCCGCAACAGCTCGACGCGCTGCAGTGTGTCGATGTCAGAGTGCAGGTAGCGGACCTTGATGCCGTTGTCCAGGAGGTAGTCCGTGAGGTCTTCCGCCATGCGCTTGGTCAAGGTGGTTACCAGGACTCGCTCGTCCTTCTCCGTGCGCTGGCGAATTTCGTCGATGAGATCGTCAATCTGCCCCTTGGTGGGCTTGACGGTGACCTTCGGGTCACCAGGCCGGTCGGACGAATGACCTGTTCGACGAATTCGCCCTGCGAGGCGGCCAGCTCATAGTCGCCCGGGGTGGCGGACATGTACACAGTCTGGCCCACGCGAGCCTCGAATTCGTCGAACGTGAGGGGGCGGTTGTCCACCGCCGAGGGAGGCGGAATCCGAATTCGACCAGGTTGCGCTTGCGCGACATGTCGCCCTCGAACATGCCGCCGATCTGCGGCACGGTGACGTGGGACTCGTCGATGATGGTGAGGAAGTCCTCCGGGAAGTAGTCGATGAGCGTCGCCGGCGCGGAGCCTGCGGGGCGGCCGTCCATGTGGCGGGAGTAGTTCTCGATGCCGGAGCAGAAACCGACCTGCTGGATCATCTCCAAGTCGTACTCCGTGCGCATGCGCAGACGCTGAGCCTCAAGCAGCTTGCCCTTGCTCTCCAGATCCTCCAGCCGGTCCGCGAGCTCGAGTTTGATGGCCTCGATGGCCTTTTCCATGCGCTCGTCCGTGGCCACGTAGTGGGTAGCCGGGAAGATGCGCACCTCGTCCTCCTGGCTGATCACATCGCCTGTAAGCGGATGGATGTAGTACAGCGAGTCCACCTCGTCGCCGAAGAACTCCACCCGCACCGCGACCTCCTCGTAGGCGGGAATGATGTCCACCGTGTCGCCCTTGACGCGGAAAGTGCCGCGCTTGAAATCGATGTCGTTGCGCTCGTACTGCACGTCCACCAGCAGCCGCAGGAAGCGGTCTCGCTCCACCTCCTCCCCTGTGCGAAGGACGATCGAGCGGTCCAGGTACGACTGCGGGGTGCCAAGACCGTAGATACAGGACACTGAGGACACAACCACCACGTCTCGACGGGACAGCAGCGCGGACGTTGCCGAGTGCCGGAGGCGCTCCACATCGTCGTTGATGGACGAGTCTTTCTCGATGTAGGTGTCCGTCTGTGCGATGTAGGCCTCGGGTTGGTAGTAGTCGTAGTAGGACACGAAGTACTCCACCGCGTTGTTTGGCAGCAGCTGACGCAGCTCGTTAGCCAGCTGTGCGGCGAGCGTCTTGTTCGGCGCCATGACCAAGGTGGGGCGCTGCTGCTTTTCAATCAGCCACGCCGCCGTGGCGGACTTGCCGGTTCCGGTCGCGCCCATGAGCACCACGTCGCGCTCGCCGCGGTTGAGTCGCTCATCCAACTGCGCAATCGCGGTGGGCTGGTCGCCGGAGGCTGGAACTCGGAGACGACTTCAAAGGGCTTCTCGCGCCGTTCGATCTCGCCCACGGGGCGAAATTCGGACTGCGCGAGGACGGGGTGTTCTGCAGCAAAAGCCATGCCGGCCAGTGTATCGCAAACTCTCAGCCAGTTTCCGGAGGGCAACGCTTGTTCACGCCCCCACCCACCCCCAGACGGAATACCTTTCATTTGCCTGGACCCAAAAAAGACAATACGTTTGTACTTAATATTTGCTGAGCGCGTTCACGCGCGCGATCACAGAATGTGCAGGTGAAGCGATGGTGCAAATGACGCGAAGACAGCTGCTGCGGGCGACGGCACTCGGCGGCGCGACGTTCGCCTTAGCATCCTGCTCGCCGTCCCCGGTCGAGCACTTCGACGTCGAAGGCCCACCCAAGCGCGGCGGAACGTTGCGTGTGGGACTCGTAGGCGGATCCTCCACAGACACAGTCGACGCCCACATCCCCACGAGTTCCTCAGATGCCACCAGGTTGATCAACATGTACGACTCCTTGGTCCGGCGCGATGAGAACTACGACCTGGAGTACCGCCTGGCAACCGCCGTCGAACCATCCCCCGACGCTACCGAGTGGACCGTCACCCTACGTGAGGGAGTGCAGTTCTCAGATGGACGCCCGGTCCGCCCGAAGACGTCATCTTCTCCTACGACCGCATCCGCGACCCGGACGACCCGAAATCCGGCGCGGCGTCGATCAACCATATCGACTACATGGAGGCGACCGGACCGCGCGAGCTGCGGATAGTGCTCAGCGAGGCGGATGCAACGCTCGTCGATAGTCTCGCTGAGTACCAAATGGGCATTGTGCCGGAAGGCTACGACCCGAAAAACCCGGTCGGCTCCGGCCCGTTCAAGCTGGAGTACTTCTCCCCGGCCAGTCGACCACGCTAGTGCGCAACGACAACTACTGGGGCAAGGCACCACTGTTGGACAGTGTGGAAATCATCGACTTCCAGGAAGAGGACGCGATGCTCAATGCGCTGCTCTCCTCCCAGGTCGATGCAATCGGCAATCTCAACCACTCGCTGGCGCGCGTGATCGAAGCAGATCCGCGTTTGTCCACCCTCGTCTCCGAAACCGGCATGTGGCTGCCGCTGACAATGCGAGTGGATGTCGCCCCCTTCGATGACGTGCGAGTACGCCGCGCCATGCGCCTCGTGGCGGACCGCACCCAGCTGGTCGATCAGGTCTACTCCGGGGAGGGCCAGCTGGGCAACGACATGTTCTCGCTCTACGACCCCGCCTATCCGAAGGATTCCCGCAACGCGAGCAAAACATCGAAGAGGCAAAGCGTCTGCTGGCCGAAGCCGGCTACCCGGACGGGCTCGACGTCACGCTGAATGCGGCGGAGATCCAGACCGGCGCGCTGCGCAGCGCCCAGGTCTTCGCAGAGCAAGCCAGCGCTGCGGGCATTCACGTGCACATCAACCAGGTTGATTCCTCGACCTTCTTCGCTGACGGCAACTACTTGGAGTACCCGTTCGCGTTGACGTTCTACTACACGCGCAACTTCTTGCAGCAGGTCAACCAGTGCGCGACCGCAGCATCGCCATTCAACGAGACACACTGGTCGGACGATGCGTTCACCGCAAAAGCGAACAAGGCCCGCACGATTGTCGACGACGGCACCCGCCGCGAAATGATCCGTGAATTGCAGCGGCAACTCTACGACGACGGCGGATACATCATCTGGGCTTCGCCAACCAGATCGACGCGTACCAGAATTACGTAGTGGGCTTGAAACGCATCCGGGCGGTATCCGCTAGTCAGGCATTGTTCGAGCGCGTTTGGATAGCGGAGGCATAGGAACAGATGGGCAAATTCATTCTTCGCAGGCTCGGGGTGAGCATCTTCATCCTGTTCGCCGTATCCGTCATCATTTTCTGCGCCACATTGCTCCTGCCGGGCTCGCCTGCCACGGCAATTCTGGGCCAACAGGCCACCGGAGCGCATCGCGGCGTTGGAAGCCGAAATGAACCTGACCAACCACCACTGAGGCGCTACTGCTGTGGCTCGGCGGGGTGTTCACCGGAGACTTCGGGACCTCGACGTCCACCGGGGCCCAGTCTCTGCGTTGCTCGGTGAGCCGCTGGTGAATTCGCTGGTGCTCATGCTGCTGGCGGCCCTGATTTCGATCCCGCTCGGGGTGGTGCTCGGCGTTTACGCTGCCTGGTGCCGCGGCTACAAGCGCGACCAGGTGATCACCTGGGTTACGCTCATCCTCGCCGCGCTGCCGGAATTCGTCATTGGTATCGCCCTGGTGACCCTGTTCGCTACTTCGGTGTTCAAGGTCCTCCTGCTGTAACCATGTCGCCGCCGGATAGCCACGTGTGGCAGTTCCCGTCCCAGCTGGTACTGCCGACGTTGACCCTCGCGTTCGTGGTCACGCCTTACATCGCACGAATGACCCGCGCGACCATGATCGAGACATTAGAGTCCGGTTATGTCGAAATGGCCCGCCTCAAAGGTGTGCCGGAGCGACGAGTGGTGTTCCGCCACGCGCTTCCGCACGCCGTCGGCCGATCGCACAAGTGGTGGCGATCCAGCTGGCCTGGCTGGCGGGCGGCATCGTGGTCGTGGAGTACCTGTTCCGCTACCCCGGTCTCGGTGTAGCGCTCATCGACGCCGTGAACTACCGCGATGTGCAGGTCGTGCAGGCGGTCTCGCTGCTTATCGCCGCGGTGTACGTCGTAGTGAACCTGTTGGCGGACCTGGTGAGCCTTGCAGCCAACCCGAAATTGAGGAGTAACTGATGTCCGCACCAGTCCAACCCCAGGAAGCCGGAGTAACGCGGAGCCTGAGCACGATGCGGCGCTCAAGACCTCCGTATCCAAGCCTGACCCACTGCTGGCTCGCATTTGGGCACAGACGGAAGGCAAGGTCGGTCTCATCCTCACGTCGGCCGTCGTGCTGCTGACCGTGTTGGGGTATCTGTTCGCGGAGCAGATTACGGGCCACAGCACCACCGAGTTCATCGGTCTGCGTTCACAGACACCGGGCTTTTTGGCACGGACAACCTCGGCCGCTCCGTGTTCTCCCGGTTCGTCGCCGGCGGTCTCATCTTGCTTGTCACGGCGTTTTTGGCGACGCTTCTCGGCATGATCGTTGGCACCGTCATCGGCATGATCGCCGGTTACGCAGGCGGCAAGACCGACGCCGTGCTCATGCGGCTCAACGACGTGCTGCTGGCCTTCCCGCAACTCATTTTCGCCATGCTGGCGATCGTGATCTTCGGGCCGTCCGCCACGGTGCTCGTGCTCGTTATCGGTCTGACGCACGCGCCCCGCATCGCCCGCGTCGCCCGAGCTGCGACGCTGGACGTGACCAACGAGGACTACATCCTCGCCGCCCAGATGTACTCCGTGCCGCACCGGCGAATCCTCACCCAAGAAGTCGCGCCGAACATCACCGGGCCACTCGCGGTGGAGGCAGGCCTGCGCTTGACGTACTCGATCGGTTCGATCGCGTCACTGTCGTTCCTCGGCCTGGGCATCCAGCCGCCGGCCGCGGACTGGGGCCTGATGATCAACGAAAACCGCATCGCGCTTTCCCTCGAGCCGTGGGGCGTGCTGCTCCCGGTCGCAGCCGTCGCGGTGCTCACGATCGGCACCAACATGCTTGCCGACGCCACCGCACGGGCCACGGCAACCACCGCCACTGTGGCAAAGAGGGGCAAGGACAGAGATGCAGAGCCCCAGCTTCAGCCGAAGCACGACCCCATCCGCCACGACGGGTAGACAGAAAGGCGATCGGATTATGACGACCTCGATATCCGCTGGGCAGCCCGGCACATACGCGGCGGCCGACGATACCGTGCTCAGTGTGCGCAATCTGCGTCTGGGCACGATAGAAGGGGCAGAGATTCTCCACGGAGTGGACTACGAGCTCGGCCGCGGTGAGATCGTGTGCCTCGTCGGCGAGTCCGGCTCCGGCAAAACCACCGCGGGCCTTGCCGCGATGGGGCACCTTCGTCCGGGGCTACGGCTCTTTGACGGCACCGTGCACTTGCATTCCTCCAACGGCAGCGATTACGACGTGCTGAATTTGGGCAAAGACGAGCTGCGTGAGTTGCGCGGCAGCCGCATCGCCTACGTGCCACAAGATCCGGCGCTGAGTCTCAACCGACCATGCGCATTGGCGAGCAGATCCGTGAGGTGCTCGACGTCCACGGCTACGACGGCGACCGCACCGCGCGCGTGCGCGAAGTAATGCGCGATGTCGACCTGCCGGACACCGACGAATATCTCGCTCGTTGGCCCCACAGCTCTCTGGAGGCCAGCAGCAGCGCGTCGGCATCGCTATGGCGTTCGCCATGCGGCCGGACGTGCTTATCCTCGACGAGCCGACGACCGGCCTGGATGTGTCCACGCAGGCTCACGTTTTGGACACGGTGCGCGAGATGACGCGCAACAACGACATCGCCTCGCTCTACATCACCCACGACCTCGCAGTCGTCGCCGAGCTGGCGGACCGGGTTGTGGTGATGCTGCGCGGCGACATCGTGGAAGAGGGCCCTGCAAACGGTGTGCTCTACAACCCGAAGCACCCGTACACCAAGAAGCTGCTCGCTGCCATCCCAGACCTGCCGGGACACAAGAATATTACTGGCCACGGCCAGGCCAGCTCGGTTGCCACCGAGAAACCCGGCAGCGCTGCCCCGCTGCTCGAAGTGCGGGAACTCAAGATGGCCTACGGCGACAACACTGTGCTCCACGGGATCGACCTCACGCTCGAGCAAGGCGAATCGATCCTCCTGCTCGGTGAGTCCGGCTCAGGCAAGACAACACTGGCGCGCTCGATCGCTGGGCTCAACCCCGGCTACACCGGCGACGTCCGCCTGCGCGGCGAGGTGCTCGAGCACAGCAGCCGTAAACGCTCGCTGGATCAGCGCCAGTACATCCAGTACATCTTCCAATCGCCGTTTTCTTCGCTGAATCCTCGGCGCACTATTGGTGAATCGCTGAGTGTGCCGTTGATCATGTCGGGCAGGCTGTCGCGTCACGACCAGCGCAAAGCCGTCGAGGAAATTCTTGAGGCTGTGCAGCTCGACCGGAGCTTTTACGACCGCCGGCCAGGCGATCTCTCGGGCGGCGAACGCCAGCGTGCCGCCATTGGACGCGCACTGGTCAACGCCCCGGATGTGCTCGTCTGCGACGAGATCACATCCGCTCTAGACGTCTCCGTCCAGGCGTCTATCTTGAGCCTGCTCGCGGATCTTCGGGCCGAGCGCGACCTGTCGCTGCTGTTTGTCACCCACAACATCGCGCTTGCCCGGCACACGGCCACACGCATCGCGGTGCTGAACAAGGGCTTTATCGTGGACGAGGGGCCGGTTGATGAGGTGCTCGAGCATCCGACGCACGACTACACCAAGGCGCTCCTCGCCAACATCCCGGAGCTCTAGCGCCGTTCATCTCACGCAGCGAACACCTACTTGAAGAAAGGCGGCCGACGTGCCGATTACACCGCACCCAGAGACCCGCGACCTGAAGCCTCTGCCCGTCCCAGACCTCAACAACACGTTGGAGGGCTACCAGCGCGCTCTCGAGGCGGTGCTCGATGGCCCTGATCTTGAGCGTGCACACGAGATCACCGCGGACTTCGCGGAAGAACAGGGCCCGCGTCTCGACGACGCGCTGCGAACACGCGCGGCGCAGCGCGAATCGCAGGGCACGAACTGGCTGTCCGACGAGTGGTACTCTGCGTATCTGACCACCCGCGGCCCTTTGCCGCTGACAACCAACGTTGGCTTCCAGCTCTCGCTGCCGACGGGCGCAACCGGCCTCGACCGCGTCGTCGAACGTATTCAGCGCGCAATTGCTGTGCACTTGCAGTCCGCCTCCGGTGACCTACCGGAGAACGTGGATGCGCGCGGCAACCGGATTACGCAAAACCAGTGGTTCGTCTATGCAGGCGGACTCCGCCACCCGCGGCCCGGCGAAGACGAGATCATCGCTTCGACAGCGGGCGCCGCCAACCGCGAAATCGGCATCTTCCTCAGCGGGCGCCTATTCGCGCTCAAGGTCACGGACGATTCCGGCGCACCAATATCTGCCGCATCGCTGCGCGCCGCGCTGGAAGCGGTCCTCCAACGCGATGCTGAGCCCGGTGCCCGCACCGGCGAGCTCGATTTCAATGCGCCGTCGCTGCTCGGGTCGGGTGCGCTGGGTGAGCTGCTGCCAGAGCTGCTGTTGCGCGGTGAAAACGAGGCCGTCTACGACCGGCTTCGCGACATGCTGTTCACCGTCGACCTCATCGACGTGCACGGGCGGTCGCAGGAGACCGACGCCCAGCGCATCGAGCGCTTGACGTTCCTGCCTCGCGGAGCGTGGGTATACAAGCCGCTGAGCTACCAGTTCAGCCTGGCTGACGAATGGGCCGCGGTGCACGTCGAACACTCCTGTCAGGACGGCGCCACACTTGTTACCGCGGTAACCCGCATGCAGAACGCAACGATCCCGGCTGGAGTGGATTTGGCCGCCGGCCCGAAGAGCTCGCCTGGAATTTCGGCGAAGATCTGTCGGAGCGCATCGCGGCCGGCGTCGCCGATGTGGCGCAGCAGGCCGGGGAGCTCCACACTGAAATTCTCGCTGTGCCGCACGATCTTCCAGCAGACCTGCCGTTCAAGTTCAGCCGCGACGCCTCCGCGCAGCTCACGATGACGATCACCCAGCAGCTGACTTACGGCAGGGTTCGCGCCGTTTACGAGGCGGTGGACATGCGCGAATACCGTGCCGGACGCACAGAGTGCCTCCGCGCCGCAACGCCGGAAGCAGTCTCGTTCGCACGCAAACTCGTCGCCGGGTCAGCACAGCAATCCGACCTCGAAGCTGCCGTCGACGCCCACCGTGCGTGGGTCAAGCGCTGTAAATCCGGCAACGGCTTCGACCGCCACATCCAGATGATGGCGACAATTGACGACTCGCACCCGTTTTTCACCGATCCCCTCGCGACCGCGGCGCGCCGCGACTTCTTGTCCACCACCTCGATCGGCGGTGCGGACCAAGTGGTGCGCTATTGCTTTGCGCCGTCGGTGCCAGAGGGCTTCGGCATCGCCTACACCCCGCTGACGGACGACGGCGAATTCTGCGTGTCGTTCAACGCGTTCACCGCGGAGCGGCCGAACGAGTTCACCGCCAACCTCACCGAGGCCGGTGCGTTGCTCTGGCGGTTCTGCGGGGAACTCTCCGCTGAATCCTAAACGGCGTATCTCCGGGCGGCGGCGAGCCATTCGTCCAGCTCGCCCGCTTCCTCCCACATCGAGTACAACGCGGAACCTCCTGGGCGCACCGCGGCCTGCGCGCGCCGGCGGATCCACCGCTTGTCGTCCATGGTGAACGGGTACTCAACCACCTCGCCCGCGTACCCCTCAGGCATGTGGCCGTTCAGCACCGCGGCTAGGGCAATAACGGACTCCGCCTCATCCGTGCCCAGCGCACCGAGACCGCACTCAAAGCGGAATTGATCCATGCGGAACGTGCCGTTGACCAGCGCAGCCACAGCGTCATTTGCAGAGTCGTTATCGAACGGCCCCGTGTTCCACGTACCCATGCCAGAGCAACGTAGGCGCACAAAGTAAATGGAACGTGTCACACCGGTAAATTTCGCCGGTATAACTTACAAATCTTTGATTTTCTCAACTAGCGCCGCGACCTGTGGTGCGAGTGCATCGAGCGGCCCCGTTGTTGTCGATCACGACGTCCGCTGCCGCAAGGCGCGTCGAGTCGTCCACCTGTTGCGCCACCCGCGCCCGCGCGTCCGCTACATCGAGCCCACGCTTATCGACGAGCCTTCGGACCCTCTCATCCACATCCACACCAACCACAACGGTGAGATCCATCGTCGTGTGCAAACCGAGGTCCACTAAAAGCGGCATGTCGTATATCACGGCCTGCTCCCCCGCCTGCTCGGCCGCCGCAAACCGGCGCTCGGATTCCGCGCGGATGGCAGGATGCGTGATCCCGTTCAGTCGCTCGGTGGATTCCTTTGAGGCAAAGGCGCGGCGCGCCAGCTCCGCACGGTCAAGCTGACCGTCCTCACCGATGAGGTCGGCACCGAAGACCTCCGCCACCTCCTCTAAAACGGGCGAGCCTGGCTCCATTATTTCCCGCGCGATTTGGTCCGCGTCCACCACGACGAAACCTTCGTCGGCGAGCATCCGCGCTACCGTCGATTTGCCGCTGCCGATGCCGCCTGTTAGGCCCACTTTCTTCATGGGCCCGAAGATAGCAAAACGCCCCACCTCCACCGGTGCGGTGGGGGCGGGACGTGACGTCGCTACGCTAGCTGCGACTAGTTGCCGGCGAGCTTGTCGCGCAGAGCGGCAAGCTGCTCGTCGGAAGCCAGCGAGCCGATGTTCTCCTCAGCCTGGTCAGCCGCCGGAGCTGCAGCTGCAGACTCAGAGGAGTAGTTAGCCTGCTCGCCCTCCTGCTCCGCCGCCTCGGCGGCTGCAGCGCGGTGGCGCTCGATCTGAGCAGTGTGGGCCTGGTGGCGACGCTCTGCCTCGGCGTAGCGTGCCTCCCACTCCTGGCGAGCCTCGTCGTAGCCTTCCATCCACTCGTTGGTCTCCGGGTCGAAGCCCTCCGGGAAGATGTAGTTGCCCTGCTCGTCGTAGGAGTCGGCCATGCCGTAGCGGGACGGGTCGAACTCCTCGACGTAATCCTCGTCGGCCTGCTTGAGGGACAGGGAGATACGGCGACGGTCCAGGTCGATGTCGATGACCTTGACCATGACCTCTTCGCCGACGCCCACAACCTGGTCCGGAACCTCCACGTGGCGCTGAGCCAGCTCGGAGATGTGAACGAGGCCCTCGATGCCCTCCTCCACGCGAACGAACGCGCCGAACGGAACGAGCTTGGTGACCTTGCCCGGGACGATCTGGCCCACAGCGTGGGTGCGGGCGAACACGCGCCACGGATCCTCCTGGGTCGCCTTCAGCGACAGGGAAACACGCTCGCGGTCCAGGTCGACGTCGAGCACCTCGACGGTGACCTCGTCGCCAACTGCGACAACCTCGGACGGGTGGTCGATGTGCTTCCACGACAGCTCAGAGACGTGCACGAGGCCGTCAACGCCGCCGAGATCAACGAACGCACCGAAGTTGACGATGGAGGACACGACACCCTTGCGGACCTGGCCCTTCTGCAGCTGGTGCAGGAAGTCGGAGCGGACCGCAGACTGGGTCTCCTCCAGGTAAGCGCGGCGGGACAGGACCACGTTGTTACGATGCTTGTCCAGCTCGATGATCTTCGCCTCGAGCTCCTGGCCGATGTACGGATCCAGGTCGCGCACGCGGCGCATCTCGACCAGCGATGCCGGCAGGAAGCCGCGCAGACCGATGTCGAGGATGAGGCCGCCCTTGACGACCTCGATGACCGTACCGGTAACCGGCTGGTCGTTGGCCTGCAGCTCCTCGATGGTGCCCCACGCGCGCTCGTACTGCGCACGCTTCTTGGACAGCATCAGGCGGCCTTCCTTGTCCTCCTTGGTCAGGACAAGCGCATCAATCTCATCGCCGACCTCGACCACGTCTTCCGGGTCAACGTCGTGCTTGATGGACAGCTCGCGGGTGAGGATGACGCCCTCGGTTTTGTAACCGATGTCGAGCAGGACCTCGTCGTGGTCGACCTTGACCACGGTGCCGGTGACAATGTCGCCATCGTTGAAGTACTTGATGGACTTGTCTACTGCGGCGAGAAATTCCTCAGGGCCACCGATGTCGTTGATGGCAACCTGGGGTGCGTTGGAAGTGCGCATAAGTAGTATGTGCTCCGAAAAAATAGGAGATCGTGATTGGACAGAGGCGTCTCTCTCAGCAGAGTAAACACCACGCCAGATGATGGGGTTCGCGTCCGCCGATCTCGCGCCGAGCTGGTCACCGCACCCTCCTATTACGGTGGGCACCACCCTCGCGCATAGACACGCCCGAGCAAGCTTAAACACTTTGCCCAGCTAGAGCAAATAAAAGGGGCGGCTTTGGGATGCCACCCGGACGGCGGGCCTGCTAGTTGGGTAGCCTGCCCGCGCCGTTTACGCACGATTTGACATTAGCTTCCAATGATAAGTCCCTGACCTGCGGTGGAATACCAGAACGCTCGTCCAGATTGTCAGATCGCGCGCACGCACCGCCCTCACGAGGCGGCAGCTACCATAAAGTACGGCCGATACAGATCACCATTAATCGATTTTTCGGAGAAATTTTTATGTTCAAACGCAGCCTCGCAGTCGCTGCCTCTTTTGTAGGCATCGTTGTCGGTGCCGGTTTCGCCTCTGGCATGGAGGCGCTGCAATACTTCGTTGCCTACGGGACGAACGGGTTTTACGGCGTCATCCTCGCCAGCGTGACAATGCTGTTCGCCGCGACGGCGTTCATGTCGTTCGGCTCATACTTCCTCGCCAGTGAGCATAATGAAGTGTTCTACAACGTCACGTCCAAACCCGCCGCGTTCATCATGGACTGGTCCGCGGTGGCCTGTATGTTTTCAGTCGGATTTGTCATGTTCGCCGGTGCCGGGTCCAACCTCAATCAGGCATTCGGGTGGCAAGTTTGGGTCGGTGCTGTTGCCATGCTGGCCCTCATGCTTATTGTCGGGCGATTCGACGTTGACAAGGTCTCTTCCGTTATCGGATGGGCCACCCCGCTACTCGTGGTGTTTGTGCTCATCGGCTCCATCTATTCCTTCACCCAGGTGGATGTGAGCTGGACCGAGGTAAACGATTACGCGCAACATGAGGTCAGCCGCGCCGACGGCACTCCGTACTGGTGGCTGGGCGCGCTCAACCACACCGGCCTAAACGCACTTTGCGGCGTCTCCATGGCGTTGGTGATGGCCGGCGACGAGTTCGACACGAAGAGTTCGCGCATCGGAGGCGTCCTGGGCGGTGTGATTTACGCAGTCATGCTGGCTCTCCTGGTGGCGTCTCTGCTCCTTCAAGTCGAATCCGTCAACGGCGACGACATGCCGCTGCTCTCCGTGATCGAAAACGTCGACCCCGTACTTGGCTTGGTGATGACCTGGGTCATCTTCCTCATGGTCTTCAATACGTGCTTGGGCATGTTCTACGCACTGGCGAAGCGCCTCACCCGCAAGAAGCCGGAGCGCTTCTACCCCGTCTACGCCATCGCCTGCGTAGTGGGCTTTGGATTGTCATTTGCAGGTTTCCAGCCGCTGGTAAGCAGCCTCTACCCCATCCTGGGTTACCTCGGGCTGTTCGTCATGGCGGTAATGACCGTGATGTACCTCCGCCACAGGAGCGAGCTAAAGGAAGAAGGTGAGCGACGCGCCGAGGCCGTGGAGGGTGAGAGCGATGTCGACGAACTTGCGAGCGACTCCAACCTGGAGGACGAAGAGTTCAAGGATGCACTGCAGGATGAAGTCGACGACGCTGACGAAAAAGATCAGAAGCGCTCGCTCAACGATCTGCTCTAGCGGACCGGGGGGACGCGTTGGGGGTGAAATGGCCAGTTACCAGCAGGTGAACTGCTGGTAACTGGCCTCGTTTCGTAGCTGGTCACGCGTCCAACTATGCGCGCGTCTCGGATGTCTAAAACGGCGCCCCTGAACTTTTACTGTGCATTCGTTGAGCGAGTCCTTAACCATCGGTAAGGTAACACATGGCTTTCGGGGGACGACCTGGCCAGGGGTGAAATCTAAGCCTCAGCTGGGTCCCGCGCACCCCTGGCGGCCCCTTCCCCCAAGGGGAGGTAGACAACTAAATAGTGACGGGGCTGCTGGGGGAGGCCCCAACTGGGGGCACGGCAACTGGGGAGGGTGCCGTGGGGCAAGGCGGGTAGGAACACTTTCACTGTGTTCCTACCCGCCTCTGCTCACCGCCTGAGACGTCGCGCGCTAGTGGGCGGCCTCGTCCCAGTTACCGCCGGTGCCAGCGGAGACTTCGAGCGGAACAAGCAAGTCGATCGCCTCGTCCATCTCCCGCTCCACGATGTCGCGCACCTGGTCCAACTCCCCCGGCGCTACTTCCACAACAAGCTCGTCGTGGACCTGCAGCAGAACCCGGGATTGCTTATCGGCCAAGGCGGCATCCACCCGCAGCATCGCCACCTTAATGATGTCGGCCGCGGTTCCCTGAATGGGAGCGTTCAACGCCGCGCGCTCGGCGTTCTCCCTCGCCACGCGGTTGTCGCTGGTCAGTTCCGGTAGGTATCGCCGGCGCCCGAACAAGGTGGAGGTGTAGCCGTCTCGGCGCGCTTGTTCCACAACCTCGTCCAGATAGCGCTTCACACCGCCGAACCGCTCAAAGTAGCTTTCCATAATGTCTTTCGCCTCGCCGGCGGAAATGGAGAGCTGGTTGGATAAGCCGTACGCGGAGAGGCCGTAGACGAGGCCATACGACATCGCCTTCACGCGGCGACGCAGCTCCGGGGTGACCTGATCAATGGGCACATCGAACACGCGGGAGCCGACGAAGTTGTGCAGGTCCTCCCCTGCCCGGTACGCCTCAATCAATCCCTCATCCTGGCTCAGGTGTGCCATGACGCGCATCTCAATCTGCGAGTAATCCGCTGTGAGCAGGCACTCGTAGCCCTGCCCAACGACAAACGCGGAGCGGATCGTGCGACCCGCCTCGGTGCGGACAGGAATGTTCTGCAGGTTCGGCTCCGCAGAGCTCAACCGCCCGGTGGACGCGACGGTCTGGTTAAACGTGGTGTGGATGCGGCCGTCCGGCTGCACGGTCTTGATAAGCCCCTCGATGGTGGACTTCAGCTTCTGAATTTCACGGTGCGCAAGCAGGTGATCCAGAAACGGGTGCGGGTGCTTTTCCGCCAACGCCTCGATCTCACCGGCGGCCGTGGAGTAACCGGTTTTTGTCTTCTTCGTCTTCGGCAGCTCCAGTTTGTCGAAGAGCACCGTGGACAGCTGCTTCGGGCTGGAGAGGTTCAACGACGGCTCGTCCACAAGCTGGCGCGCCTCCTGCTCGATCTGCTCCACCTTGAGCGTGAACTCCTTACGCTGATTCTCCAGGACGTCCACATCCACGGCGATACCGGTGTGTTCCATGTCCGCCAGCACCGTCACCAGCGGAAGCTCCAGGTCGGCGTACAGCTCGTAGGAGGACATCTCCCGCAGCTCTTTCGCCAACTCGGCAGAAAGCTCGAGGATGGCGGCCGCCGCGTCCGCGTCCGCAGTGTCGCCGAGCAGGCTCATTTGATCAGACCCGACGCTAAGCTGCCGCTGCAGGTGGCGTTGGTAAATGTCCTCCAGGGCGTACGTCCGCTGGCCCGGGCGCAACAGGTACGCGGCAATAGCGGTGTCGTGCGCAATGCCGCGCAGCTTTATGCCCCGACCGCGCAGCATGTGGTACGCGGCCTTCGCTTCGTGCATGAACTTCGGCGCGTCGGACTCGAGCCAGCGCTTCAGCGCCGCGTCTTCGTCGGCGCTCAGGTCCGCCGCCAGCTTGCTCACCGCGTGCCTCTGCTTATCGACGATCGCCAGCGCCACCACATCACCCTGCCCCGGCGTGGCGCTGCCGGTGATGTAGACAGCCAGGCCGTCAGCTGCCCGCTCCTTGAGCCAGGTGTCCAAAGGTTCGTCATCAAGCGTGATGTCCTCGAGTTCGACCACCTCGGACTCGGGCGCGGCACCTTCGGTAGGCACCGCAGCGAGAACGCGCTCGCGGAGATTGACGCCGAACTCCAGGTCGTCGAAGCGTGAGGCAACCTTGGTGACATCCGCCGGTTTGAGCTCGAGATCACGCGGCGCGACCGGTAGCTCCACGTCCGTGACCATCTGCGTGAGCTCGCGGTTGAGCCTGACCTGCTCGATGCGCTCCCGGAAATTGTTCGCGGCCATGCCCTTGAGCTCGTCGGCGTGCTCAATGAGGCCGTCGAGGGTGCCGTACTGCGAAATCCATTTCGTGGCTGTCTTCTCTCCCACTTTGGGGATGCTTGGCAGGTTGTCCGACGGGTCCCCGCGCAGCGCCGCGAAATCCGGGTACTGCAGTGGAGTGAGGCCATACTTGTTCTCTACCTCTTCCGGGGTGAAACGGGTGATGGTGGATACACCGCGCGTCGGGTACAGCAGCGTCGTGTTCTCGTCCACGAGCTGGATGTAGTCACGGTCGCCGCTGACCAAGACGATCTCGAAATCACCCTCAGCACGCGCCTGAGTGACCAGCGTGGCAACAATGTCATCCGCCTCGAAGTTCTCCTTGCTCAGCGTGGTTATGCCAAGATCCCCCAGCACGTCCTCGATGATCGGAACCTGGCCCTTAAATTCCGGCGGGGCCGATTCGCGCTGCGCCTTGTACTCCGGGAAGCGCTCCGTACGGAACGTCTTCCGCCCCACATCGAAGGCCACGGCAGCGTGCGTCGGCTGCTCATCCGCCACGATGTTGGCAAACATGGAGAGGAACCCGTAGACCGCGTTCGTGTGCTGGCCTCCTGAAGTGGAGAAGTTCTCCGCAGGCAGCGCGTAGAAAGCGCGGAAGGCCATCGAGTGGCCGTCGATAAGCAGCAATCGCTTCTGGTTCTCGGGTGTAGTGCTCACGGTTGGCCAGTCTAGCGGCCGCCCCGACACGCCCTGAGTCGCGCATTTGCTAGGGGATTTCGCAGCCGGGACTGCGCTGGGATACACTTTCGCCCGACGCCCCAGTAGCCCAATTGGCAGAGGCAACGGATTCAAAACCCGTCCAGTGTGAGTTCGAGTCTCACCTGGGGCACAAACCATTACGGGGGTTTCAGAAAACTTTCGGGAGACGCTGACCGGACGTTCGGCGGTGCACTCAATCGCGGGCGATGAGCTCGTCGCGGTTGATTTTCCCCGCGAGGGAACGCGCCACAATGAACGGCACCCAGATCATCTGGCAGTAAACGACCTTCGCGAAGAAGAGTGCGACGGAAAGCCCATCTGGTTCCACCCAGAAACGCGTCGCAAACGCCACCACCCCGCTGAGGACGAACGTCGCCAGCGAAAGGCCGAGCGACCAGCGCAATCCGTCCTCCCGGGCCTCGAGATGACGCTTCAGCTCGTACTCGTCAAGCTCCGCCTCCGGAAGATCGGAGTGGCCGATCGACTTCCTCAGTGCGTAGATGCCGAGCGCTGCCGCAAGGCTGCCGAGCATCCACAGCAGGTTCGACACGCCTTGCGCTGGGAAGTGCAGCGCAGCCGCCATTACGAGGGCGGCGACCGCACCGTCGCCTATCCGCATCGCACGTTTGCGCTGGGAGACTGTTCCAGGGATCGAGGAGGTGGTCATTTCGTGTCCTTCCGGTACATCTCGGTCGACATTGGGCTGAACTCGGTTCTGGAGAAGACCGCTTCCACTGGGAGGTTGAACACCTCGCACACCCGAAACGCGAGACTCAGGCTCGGGTTGTGGTCGCCGCGCTCCAAGGCGCCGATCGTTTGCACATTGACATCAACCGCGTCAGCGAGTTGCTGTCGCGACATGTCCCTTTCAACCCGCAGCAGTCTCACCCGGTTGAAAATGGGCTCAGTTGCAGACTTTTTTAGGGGCATAGGGCAAATTGTTGTCTAAATACAACATTGTGTCAAGACTTCCTAACCACTTCGCCAATATTCACGGATTGGATAAGATACGGCCCATGCGCAAGTCTCTCATCGCCGGCGTTACCGCCGGAGCACTCGTCCTCGCAGGCCTCCAGGTTCCATCCTCGGCTGCAGAGCCAGCCCAGAGTGAGCCAACCCGTAACCAAGTAGGCAACGACCAAGCGGGCGATCTCGCAGCGTCGTTGGAGACCACTGCCGACGCTTTCGGGAAGCTCTCGGCGCAGGAAAACTCCTCCAGCAGCAACGATAAGGGTGCTGCCACGACGGACAACACCCCCAGGAAGCCTGGGGACCCTGCTGAGAGCCTGGAGTGGCTTGACCGTGATCCGGAAAACGACCCGCTCTACATCGACCCGGAGAAGAACCCGCTGAAGGAGATCTCTTCTTCCGACATGTTCCTCGAGTGGACCGATGGCATGGAGGAAGGTGAGGGCAAGGATTTCGTCCAGGCGTGGGCGCGCAACTCCTCCGTCCCGGACACCGCAAACCCTGTGGAGCTGTGGAAGCAGGAGGCTCAGGGCTCGGCGATGATGTCATCTGGCTTGTTTACTGGGGATTTCGCGCAGTCTTCTGCGGGTTCCAGCCAGGCCACCTCGGTGCTCATCCCTGTTTTCCTGGGTGTGCTGGTAATCGGCTCGCTGATTGAGCTGGTTATGCGCGGTATTCGCATGGTGCAGCAGTAGCCGAATCGTTTGCGTATCGACGGCCACAGGGGTGCCCTTGGGCCGTCGTTACGCATTTGCACCCCCGGTGTAATATACGATGCATTGTAAATATTCATCGTGTATTGGAGCCGGTATGCAACACACCACCTCCCTGCGCGTCGCCGCGTGCTTGGCCGCGACGACGCTGCTCGCGGGTTGCGTAACCAACGAGGAGGGCGGCAACCCGGACGGCTGGGAACCGATCGTCCCCGACGCTGTGCCTGAAATCGCGGCCATGGTGCCACCCGAGATCGCCGCGGACGGCGTGCTCAACGTTGGCACCAACCCGCCGTTCGCCCCGTTCGAGTTCAAAGATTCACACGGCCAGATCATAGGGGTAGAGATGGACCTCGCCCGCGCCGTCGCCGGCGTCATGGGGCTGGATTTTCAAGCCGAGGACATGGACTTCGCCATGATCCTGCCCGCTGTATCCGCGGGCAGTTTGGATGCCGGCGCGTCCGGGTTCACGGACAACGAGGAGCGCCGCCAGTCCTACGACTTTGTCAATTTCCTCTACGCCGGCGTGCAGTGGGCCGCGCAGCCGGGCAACGATGTGGACCCCAACGACGCCTGCGGCCTGACCGTGTCGGTCCAGCGCACCACGGTCTCCGACACTGACGACGTGCGCCCCAAATCTGAAGCCTGCGAGGCAGCGGGCAAAGAACCGATCACCGTGCTCGCGTTCGACACCGCCGATAACGCCGCCCTTGCCGCGCTGGTGGGGCGCGCAGACGCGTACAGCGCGGACTCCCCCGTCTCTGCGTGGGCTGTAGAGCGCTCCGACGGCGAGCTGGAGATGATCGACGAGATGTTTGACGCCGCACCCTACGGTTTCGCCGTGCCGAAAGGCTCGCCGCTTGCGCCCGCCATGGCCGCGGCGATGCAGCACCTCATCGAGAACGGCGAATATGCGCGCATTCTTGACCAATGGAACATCGACACGGGCTTACTCGACCGCGCCTTGATCAACGAACAACCCTTGGGAGGACAGTGAGCATGAGCACCCCCTATTCCGAATATGCCGCTAAAAACGCGCAGCAGGGCGAGCGCACCCGTCCCGAGCGCATTGAGGCGAAACCCCTGCGCCACCCCGGACGCTGGGCGCTTGCGGCGGTGCTCGTCGCGCTCGTGGTGTGGTTCATCATCGGTGCCGCGCGCAACGACGCCTACGGGTGGGACACCTACTTCACCTACCTCCTGGATAGCCGGATAGCCACCGCGGCGCTGCACACGATCGCCATCACTGTTCTCGCCATGGTTTTTGGCGTCGTGGGCGGCGTGCTGCTCGCCGTGATGCGCATGAGCCCGAACCCGGTGTTCAAGACCGTCTCTTGGGTGTTTCTTTGGGTCTTCCGAGGAACGCCGGTGTACGTGCAGCTGATGTTCTGGGGGCTCGTGGGAGCGATCTACGACACGATCAACCTCGGCTTCACCGAGATTCCGCTCGACCCGTTCACGTCCTCCGCCTTCGCACTCGCCGTGGTGGGCTTGGGGCTGAACGAGGCCGCGTACATGGCTGAAATTGTCCGCTCCGGCGTTTCTGCCGTACCGGAGGGACAGGTAGAGGCGTCCAAGGCACTCGGCATGAGCTGGGGCCAAACCATGCGCAGGACGGTGCTGCCGCAGGCCATGCGCATCATCATCCCGCCGACCGGCAACGAGTTCATCTCGCTGCTGAAGACCTCATCCCTCGTCGTGGCAGTCCCCTACTCCCTCGAGCTCTACGGCCGCTCCATGGACATCGCCGCAGCGCTGTTTGAGCCGGTGCCACTGCTGCTCGTAGCCGCAACGTGGTACCTGGTGATCACCTCGGTACTCATGGTCGCCCAGCACTACTTGGAGCGCTACTTCGACCGTGGCGCCACCCGCCAGCTCACCGCCCGCCAGCTGGCAAGCCTTGCGGACGCCGAGGGCACCATTCCCAACAACGTTGAGATCGTCGAAGACCCGCAGAAGAAGGGGCAGCGCTAATGACCATCAAGCAAACGCCAATGATCCAAGCCGTGGACGTGTGGAAATCCTTCGGCAACCTCGACGTGCTCAAAGGCATCGACATGGAGGTCTACCCCGGCGAGGTCGCGTGCCTGATCGGCCCCTCCGGCTCCGGCAAATCGACGCTGTTGCGCTGCGTGAACCACCTTGAGAAGGTGAACGCGGGCCGACTGTACGTGGACGGCGAGCTGATCGGCTACAAGGAGCGCGACGGCGTGCTGCACGAGATGAGCGAGAAAGATGCCGCGAAACAGCGCCGCGACATCGGCATGGTGTTCCAGAACTTCAACCTTTTCGGACACCGCACTGTGATGGACAACATCATCGAGGCTCCCGTCCACGTGAAAGGCGAGCCGGTGGAGCAAGCCCGTGCTCGTGCGATGGAGCTGCTCGAGATGGTCGGCCTCGGCTCCAAAGCGGATGCGTACCCCATTCAGCTTTCCGGCGGCCAGCAGCAGCGCGTCGCCATCGCGCGCGCCGTTGCGATGGATCCGAAGCTCATGCTTTTCGACGAACCGACCTCGGCCCTCGACCCCGAGCTCGTCGGCGAAGTGCTACGCGTGATGCGTGAACTGGCAGAGCAGGGCATGACCATGCTGGTGGTCACCCATGAGCTGGCTTTCGCCCGCGAGGTGGCGGACAAGGTCGCGTTTATGGACGGCGGCCAGATCATCGAGTACGGCACCCCTGAAGAAGTACTCGACAACCCGCAGCACGAACGCACTAAGGCGTTCGTGTCCACCCTGTTCTAGCAGGAAGAAAGGCGCCGCCAGAACAGTGCGGTGCCCAGCGCTGATCCAGACGGCGCTACCGGTACTTTTCCAGCATCGCCTCGCGGACGGTGTCCGGGACCAAGCCGGTGACGTCCCCGCCGTACTTTGCCACCTCTTTGGTCAGCGACGAGGAAATGTATCCGTATTTTTCGTCGGTGAGTAAGAAGTACGTATCCACGCCGGTGAGACGGCGGTTCATCTGCGCCATCGGCAGCTCGTACTCGTAGTCCAGCGAGGAGCGCAGTCCCTTGACCAGGGCAGTGATGTGGTGGGCGGAGGTGTAGTCCACCAGCAGCCCGCCCCAGCTATCCACGCGCACACCGGGCAGGTGGCCGGTGGCCTCGCGGATCAGCTCCACACGTTCCTCGACGGTGAACAACCCTGAAGTCTTCGTCGGGTTGCCGGTCACTAGCACCACAACCTCATCGAAGTGACGTGAGGCGCGGGTGACAATATCAAGATGGCCGTTCGTGATCGGATCAAACGAACCGGGGCACACTGCAGTAGTCATCTAGTCCTCCACCTCTGCTTCGGGGTCCGCGTAGACGGCCATGTCCATACGCGCGATGCCGTACAGACGCTTCTTCAGCTTCTGGCCGGTCGGGGTGAACTCTGCAGGCCATGCCGTTTCGGGGCTTTCACGGTGGCGTTCGACAACAACCACAGCGCCGTCGCGAAGCGTGGGCTTGAGCGCCTCGACCATCTCGGTAACGGCTTCGTCGATAAGCTCGTACGGCGGATCAGCGAGAACCATGTCGAAGTGCTTGCGCGGGGCCCGGGCCAGGTAGGTCGACGCCTTAACCGGCTCAACTCGCGTGTTGGGATGGCCGACCACGCTAGCGTTGTATTCAATGACCCGCACGGCTTCGGGATTGTTTTCCACCAGCACCACCTCCGCAGCACCGCGAGAGGCCGCCTCGAGTCCGAGCGCCCCAGAGCCCGCGAAAAGGTCGAGCACATTCATGTCCACGAACCCGAAGCGGACCTGGAGGGAGGAAAACAGTCCCTCGCGGGCTCGGTCCGAAGTGGGTCGCGTGCCCTCTGGCGGCACCTTGATCTTGCGGCCTCTGGCTTCGCCGGAAATGATGCGGTTCATGCGGACAACTTTAACGCGCTAGCTCTTATCCAAATACTCGAAGTCTTCAGCGACAAAGTGCGCGGTGGCCGCGCGGGCGTATTCCAGGTTGTCGGTGACCAGTCGCTCGGCGTCGTCGTAGGCGCGCCGGACCAGCTCGTAATCCTCTACGAGGTTCAGCAGCTTCAGCGTGCGGTGCTGGCCCGACTGTTCGGTGCCGAGTACGTCACCTTCGCGCCTGTTCAGCAGATCCAGTTCCGCCAGAGCAAAGCCATCGGTGGTGGCAGCGACCTGGGACACGCGCTCGAAAGACGGGGAATTCTCTTCCGCCAACGTGTGGAACAGGCACAGCGACTGGTTGCCGCCGCGGCCCACACGACCGCGCAGCTGGTGCAGCTGGGACACACCGAAGTGCTCGGACTCGCGCACCATCATCACGGTGGTGTTTGGCACGTCGACGCCCACCTCGATCACGGTGGTGGCGATAAGCACGTCCACCCCGCCAGCAGCGAAGTCCGCCATCACGCCGTCCTTCTCCTCACCCTTCATGCGCCCATGCAGCACAGCCACGTTGAGGCCCGCGAACTCGGTGGCGGACAGCTCAGCGAACACTTCGAGCACGCCACCCTCGCCCTCGATGCGCGGGCACACCACGTAGGCCTGGTGGCCGGCGGCGACCTCCTCCCGGATCTTCTCCCACGCACGCGCCACCCAGCGCGGCTTGAACTCCGGCACCACGGCGGACTGGATGGGTTTGCGCCCACCCGGCAACTCGCGCAGGGTGGAGACCGCGAGGTCGCCGAAGACGGTCATCGCGATCGTGCGCGGGATCGGGGTTGCCGTCATCACCAGCAAGTGGGGGGTGGTCTCCCCCGCCTTGGCGCGTAAGGCGTCGCGCTGCTCCACGCCGAAGCGGTGTTGTTCATCCACCACCACCAGCCCGAGGCGGAAAAACTCCACGCCATCTTGGATAAGCGCATGGGTGCCCACAACGATGTCGGCCTCGCCGGAGACGATCTTGAGCAGCGCGTCTTGTTTCTGCGCCACGGTCATAGATCCGGTGAGCGCCACGACGCGGGTAGGCAGTCCTGCGTTCATCAGCACCCGGGTCATAGACCGGGCGTGCTGCAGCACCAGCACCTCAGTGGGAGCGAGGAACGCGCACTGCGCGCCGTTGTCCACCGCCTGCAGCATGGCAATCAGCGCCACGATCGTCTTACCGGAGCCCACCTCCCCCTGGAGCAGCCGGCTCATGGGCACAGTCTGCGACATGTCTCGGGTGATCTCCGCGACGACCTCGTCCTGGCCCGATGTGAGCGGGAACGGCAAGCGCTGCACTAACAGGTCCTGGTCTCGGCCGACTACCCGCGGGAGGGCTGGTGCCGAACGTGCTTCCGCATCCGCCCGGCGCACGCCCATCGCTAGCGCCACCGAGAGCGCTTCGTCGTACTTCAACCGCTGCAGAGCACGCGAGGGCCCCTCCGGGCCGGGCTCGTGGATCTGATGGATGGCAGAGTTCAACGGCAAAAAGCCGATGGGGGTGAACCCCAAAGGCTCGTCGATAGGCGGCAGCGTTTTCAGCACCGCGTGCACCGCGCCCATGATGGTCCAGGTGCTCACATTTTTCACCGCCGGGTAGATGGGCAACCATTCCCGCCCGCTCATGATCTGCTCGATGTCGCCGAAGTGACCCAGCTGTTTGAGGGAGCCGGTGGCTTCCGTGGGCCCGTCGAGGAGCACGAAATCAGGGTGTGAAAGCTGCGGCTGGTTGCGGAAGACGTCGTACTTGCCGGTGAACATCACCCGGCGCCCCTCTTTGAGCACACGCTGGGCGTAGTGGGAGCCGAAGAAGGTGGCCTGAAACACTTGGCGGCCGTCGTCAACGTAGACCTTGTAAATCGGCCGTTTTGGCTGTTTATTCGTGTAAAACTGCTCGGTGGCGGTGACGGTTCCAACGATGTTCAGCGTGTCTCCCGGTTTCACCCCAGACAGGTCGGCACCGGTGCCGTAGTGGAGGTAGCGGCGCGGGTAGTGGCGCAGCAGTTCGCCGCAGGTGTGGATGTCGAGGTGCTTGCCTATCGCCTTGTCCTGTTTCAGCGGAATGACCAGGTTGAGCGGACGAGTGTCCTCGAACCCCAGCATTTACTCCACCCCAATCTCCGCGCAGGCTTGCAGTCCGTCCGCAGGATAAACCATGACGTCGACACCCAGCCTCTCCGCAAGATTTTCGAGCTGGTCCGCCTGCAGCTCGCCGGGATCGAAGAGGATGCTCACCTGCTCGCCACCGTGCTCTAATAGACGGCGGCAGGCGCGCTCAACAGCTTCCATCGGCTCGTCCGCCACCAGCATGTGCTCGCCGCGGGAGGTGACCACCACATCTCCCTTCGCCACGGCGCCGCTGAGTGTGAGCGCTCCCTTTTGCGCCCGAAACGCCAACGCGGTGCGCATCTCCCCGGCCGCCTCAGACATGGTGAATGCCGCTGTGGCTAGCGGCTGCGCGGGATCGTGGACGGACAGCGCCGCGATCCCGGAAACCAGCCGCACCGTGGGCAAGATGGTGATGGTTTGTTCGACAGCGCGGACAGCGTGCTCCACTTCGGCCAGCTCGGCGTTGCTCAGCTGGCCGTTGGGCAGCACAATGACCTCATCGCTGCCGGAGCGGGTAATCGCGTCGAGCATCGTGGCGGCCACATTCCGGCCCGGCGCGACAGTGACTGCGCCAGACGCGGCGTAAAGCGAGGTTACGGAGCCGGGGGTGTGACTGCGATGATGAGCCGCTCGGGTTGGCCTGCCGGTAGCAGGCTCGGCAGGACTTCTAAGCGGAGGTGCGACACCGCGCCGGAGGCGAAGGCTTCCTCGATAACGTTTCCGGCTTCGCGGGAGTGGATGTGCACTCTGCCGTCGGTATCGCTGATGCGCGCGATGATCAGGCTGTCGCCCATGTCTTCGAGCCGTCCTTGGAGTGCGTCGAGGTCGCCGCGGAAGTCAAACATCACTTCCAGTTCGGCCTCCGTGCCGTGGCTTTCGGCACCATGCCAATCGACGTCCTTCGGTTCCCTCTCCCCCGGTTGCCCGTCCGTCAACGTCTCCAGTACCGCGAGGAGACCTGCGCCACCCGCGTCCACGACGCCTGCCTCGCGCAACGCTGGCAGCTGTGTCCGCGTCATCTCCAATGCCTCGCGCGCAGCTTGCGTCGCGGCCGCGGCGACGCTGCCCACGCGGCTCCCGACGGCACCCCGCGCAGCGTCGGCTGCGGCGCGCAGCACGGAGATGATGGTGCCCTCGACCGGATCTGCAATCGCGCGGTCCACAAAACCGACTGCGTTGGTCAGGGCTATGGCGAGCATCTCCCCTTCAGACTCGCCGTAGTGGGCGGCCTGAGCGAACCCGCGGAGCACCTGGGATAGCACCACGCCGGAGTTGCCGCGCGCGCCGCGAACAGCACCGACGGCCAGTGCTTCGGCGACGTCGGCCAGGCCCGCTTCTGCGGGGAGTGCGGATGCTTCCTCCACCGCCGCGGCCATGGTGTGCGCCATGTTGGAGCCCGTATCGCCGTCGGGCACCGGGAACACGTTGAGTTCGTTGATCTCAGCCCGCTTGCGTTCCAGCTCGCCAGCTGCGCGACGAGCCCAAGCGAGAAGGCTTGGGCCGTCAGCGAGCGGAGATACAGACATGCTGGGAGAGTTTACAGGGTCTGCTTACAGCGCCCAGTTCACTGGCTGGGCACCCATGGCCTCCAGTGCCTGGTTCGCCCGCGAGAACGGCCGGGAGCCGAAGAACCCTCGGGACGCTGACAGTGGCGAGGGGTGGGCTGACTCAATGCGCGGTGTATCGCCCAGAAATTTCGCGGCAGTCTGCGCGTCGCGGCCCCAGAGGATGGCCACCAACGGAGCGTCGCGAAGCACGAGCGCTTCGATGGCGGCCTGCGTGACCGCCTCCCACCCCTTGCCGCGGTGTGAGGCGGGTTTGCCTGGACGCACGGTAAGCACCCGGTTGAGCAGGAGAATCCCCTGTTTCGACCAGGAGCTTAAGTCCCCGTCTGCGCGCGGCGGCACGCCGATGTCCGCCTCGAGCTCTTTGTAGATGTTCACCAGCGAGCGCGGCGGCGCAACACCAGGTTGTGTGGAAAACGCCAAACCCATCGGGTGGCCCGGGGTGGGGTACGGGTCCTGGCCAACGATGAGCACCCGCACATCGTCGAAGGGGTCGGCGAACGCGCGCAGGATGTCGTGGCCGCGCGGCAGGTACTCCCCCTGCGCGCGGAGGAAATCCCCCATCGCGTGAATCTGGTCTTCTACAGGGGCGAGCGGTTCCTGCCACGAATCGTGCACCGGCAGCATCAGAAGCTCTCCCATCCGCGGGCGGTGGCGGGCTCCGCGCCGTCGATACGCACTCCCTGTTTCCGCGAAACCGTGCCGATGGAGCGAAAGCCCACTGGCGCAGACCCCTCGATAGTGCCCACCAGCGTGTGGTCCTCCCCGCCGCCGAGCACCCACTCCCACGGGTCGATGTGGAGGAGTTCGCCCGCTTCGCGCAGCAGCGCATCGGGCGTTAGGGCGTTGGAGGCGAGATCTATCCCAACGCCGGATACTTCCGCGATCTGGGAGATATCGCGGATCAAGCCATCGGAATTGTCCGTCATGGAACACGCCCCGGCAGCGCGCGCGACCACTCCCCGGCCCGGGGTCAGCTGCGGTACCTGGTGGGCTGCTACCAGCGGCTCTAAGGCTGGCGGGACCGCAACTCCCGCCTGCAGCAGCGCGAGGCCAGCGGCGGAGTAGCCGATGCGTCCGTGGGCGATGACGCGGTGGCCCGGGCGCGCACCAGCAAGGGTCAGCGGCGGACGATTGCCGCCGAGCGCGCCGATGGCGGTCACCGACAAAACCAACTCATCGCCGCTGGTCACATCCCCGCCGACGAGCTCGCAGGCGTAGTCCGAGGCCATGTCGCCTACTCCCCGGGCGATCTCCTCCATCACTACAACCGGCATGTCAGGGTGGGCGGATACCGCCAACAGCGCTGCGATTGGGCGTGCACCCATAGCCTCGATGTCGGCGAAGTTCTGCAGCGCGGCTTTGCGCCCAACGAAGTACGGCGTGCTTGTGTCGGAGGTGAAGTGGCGGCCCTGCACGAGCATGTCGGTGGCCGCCACGACTCGCGAGTTCGGGGTTGGAGGTGCCAGCACTGCCGCGTCGTCGCCATTCACCGCGGACGGGGCTTGGGCGCGGATGCGCTTGATTACGTCGCGTTCGCCGAGCTCGCGCAGCGTCGGCCCGCCGGTGGGAAAGCCTGTCTCAATCACGTCCTCGCCAGCCCTTTCACTACAGTTGCCGCCATGAGTTCCACGGCGCACGACCCACAGATTAACCGCACCACCATCTACGTAAGCCTTGGGCTGGCGGTGCTGCTGGTCCTCGGCGTGCTGGTAGGCGCCCGCGTGTATTTCAACCGCGTCGCCCTGCAGCCGGTCGCGATGACGGAGCTTCCGGCACCAGACGCGCAAACACCAGAGTGCGCGCAGCTTATCGACGACCTCCCGGCCACCCTCGCCGGGCTCAAGCGCGCCGAGTTGGCCGAGCCGGCGCCAGCGGGAGCCGCCGCGTGGCAGGCCTCCTCCACCGAGCGCATCACCCTGCGCTGCGGGGTGGACGCTCCCGCCCAGTACACCCCATACGCGTCCACTGAAGATGCGGACGGTACCCGCTGGCTGCAGGTGAACGATTTGACCCCCGGCTCCTCCCTTGCCACGTGGTACACGGTGGACCGCTCGCCGATTTTGGCCGTCACTGCGGATGTGACCCAGCTGGCTGACGGTATCCCACCGCTCTCTGCGCTGCCCACCGGCACTCTCACCGGGCCCGCCCCGCAACAGCGCCCCGCGCCGCTAGCTGACCTGGCACCGGCCGGTGATGCTGGCACGTGCGACGCGCTCATCGCCGCGGCCCCCGATTCCATCGCTGAC
Source organism: Corynebacterium wankanglinii (assembly GCA_014490595.1). Classification (GTDB taxonomy): domain Bacteria; phylum Actinomycetota; class Actinomycetes; order Mycobacteriales; family Mycobacteriaceae; genus Corynebacterium; species Corynebacterium wankanglinii. The sequence continues at coordinate 1,176,314 of CP061031.1, read as the reverse complement.
GGCTACACCCGCGTCGATGCGCGCAGCCCGCACACCGTCGCGTGGTCCGCGCCTGGCCAAGACGCAATTGTGCTGCGCTGCGGCGTGGCCGCGCCAGAGAACTACGGCCCCGGCGCGCGCCTCGACCAGGTCAACGGCATCCCCTGGTTCGAAGACGTCAAGCTGGCCAACGGCACCACCGCGTCCACCTGGTACGCCATGGGGCGCGACGTGCAGGTGGCGGCGTCCCTCCCCAGGTGGAGAGTAACGAGGCGATTACCAATCTGACCAACCTCGTCGCTGAGCACACCGCGGAACAGTAGCGGCGCCTCCCGACGCTCTCGCCCGCTCCCGGGCGGGAGCGCGATACCTACCGCAGCGCGGTGCGGATCAGCGTGTCTAAAAGCTCCGGGTACTCCACCCCGGTGGCCCCCCACACCTGCGGGTACATGGAAATCGCAGTGAACCCGGGCATGGTGTTGACCTCGTTGAGCACCGGCCCGTTGTCGGTGACGAAGAAATCCACCCGCGCCAGCGACTTGCAGTTAAGCGCATTGAAGCAGGTCACGGCCATGTCCTGCAACTGCCCAATCAGCTCGTCCGAGTACGGCGCAGGGATGGTGGCGGTCACGCCTTCTTCCAGGTACTTCGTTTCAAACCCGTAGAATCCCTCCGCGGAGTCCTCGGTGCCGTTGAGTTTGGCGGGCACGGACGCTGCCACGGTGCCGTCGGGCCGCTCCAGCACGCCGACCTCCACCTCGTCGCCGACGAGCTCCGCCTCGACGATGACCTTGCCGTCGGACTCCAGCGCCAGCTCCACCGCGGCCGGAAGATCATCCCAGCTAGTCACCTTGGACACGCCGATGGAAGAGCCACCGTTCGCGGGCTTGACAAACACCGGCAGGCCAAGGTGCTCGCGTTCAACCTCTGTGAGGTCCCGGGCGTGGTCAACAATCACCTCGCGGGTGACGGGTATCCCCGCCGCGGCCACGAGCTTCTTGGTGTATTCCTTATCCATCCCGCACGCGGACGCCAGCACACCCGGTCCCACGTACGGCACTCCGGCCAGCTCCAGCAGACCCTGCACCGTGCCGTCCTCGCCGTACTTGCCGTGCAGCACCGGGAAGACTGCGTCGACGGTGGTGAGGGTCTCGCCGGAGGTGACGTCGTAAAGCACGCCCCTGCGCTGCGGGTTGAGTGAAAGTGCGACTTCGCGCCCATGCGTGACGACGGGCAGCTCCGCCCCCTCCGCCGGGTTGGTCGCACCCTCAACCCACACGCCGTCTTGCGTGATGCCGATGGGAAACACCTCGTACTCGCTGGGCATATGCGCCATCACCGAGTCGGCGGAGATGCAGGAAATGGAGTGCTCGGTGGACATGCCACCGTACAAAACAGCAATGCGGATCACGGAGGGACAGCCTACAGCCCGCTACTCTGCTTTCTTGCTGCGCCCCATCAGCGCCGCGACGGCGTCGGAGACGCGCATGCCTTCGTGGCACACCGCGTAGACGGCCTGGGTGATCGGCACCTCCACCGCGTGTTCCGCCGCCAGCTGGAAGATGCTGCGCGACGACACGACGCCCTCCGCCACCTGCCCCTTTGTGGCGGCGCGGGCCTCGTCGATGGTTGCGCCTTGGCCCAGCGCGGCACCGAACGTGCGGTTGCGCGACAGCGGTGAGGCGCAGGTGGCCACGAGGTCGCCCATTCCGGCGAGCCCAGCGAACGTGCGGGAATCTGCGCCGAGCGCAGTACCGAGGCGCGTCGTTTCCGCGAGACCCCGGGTGATAAGCGTTGCCAGGGTGTTGTCGCCCAGCCCCTGTCCGGCCGCCATGCCGCACGCGAGTGCGATGACGTTTTTGATGGCGCCGCCGATCTCGCAGCCCACCACGTCGGTATTGGTGTACGGGCGCAGGTAGCCCGTCGCGCAGGCAGCTTGGACGAGCTTGGCGCGGTTTTCGTTGGCGCAGGCGATGACCGTGGCTGCGGGCTGCTCCTCAGCAATCTCGCGCGACAGGTTGGGCCCACTCAGCACCGCAATGCGCTCATTCTCCGCCCCTGTGACCTCGGCGATGATCTCGCTCATGCGCATGTGCGTGCCAGTTTCCACGCCCTTGGAGATAGAAACGAGCGTGGCGTCGCCCGGCAGGTGCGGCGCCCAATCCATGAGGTTGTCGCGCATAGTTTGGCTGGGCACGCCAAAGACTGCAATGGCGGCACCGCGGAGCGCGTCTGCAGCGTCGGAGGTGGCGCGAACCGCCGGCGGGAGGGTGATACCGGGCAGGTACTCGGGGTTCTCACCGGTGTCTTGGATGGTTCGTGCGAGGCTTTCCCTACGCGCCCAGAGGGCAACGGGGTTGCCTGCGTCTGCGAAGACTTTTGCAAGAGTGGTCCCCCAAGAACCAGCGCCCAGAACTGTCACGTTGACCATGCGTGCGACCTCCCAGCGTTTTCAACCGCTACAACGTACCACCCCGCCCGGACGTAGCGCGCCCGCCAACTGTGCGACACAATGGAACCTATGCCTAATAACAACGGCCATCTGCACGAGCAGGACAAGGACACTCACGGCGAGATGTTTCTCACCGGGCGTTTACAGGAGATCCCGAACCGTCCGCACAACGAGTTCAAGCGCACCACCCTCGCCGCCGGCGCGGTGCTGTGGCGCGGGGACTTACGCGCTCCGGAATCCGTGGAAGTTGCCTGCATCCACCGCCCCCACTACGACGACTGGTCCCTTGCGAAAGGCAAGGTCGATCCAGACGAATCCCTGATCCAAACCGCGGTGCGCGAGATCAAGGAAGAAACAGGGTTCGACGTACGCCTGGGCAAAATGCTGGGCAAGACCGTCTACCCGGTGAAGAAGACCACGAAGGTGGTCTACTACTGGACGGGCGAGGTCACCGGCGGCGAGTTCGTCCCAAACGACGAGGTCGACGAGATCCGCTGGCTCCCCTTCGACCAGGCCGTCGAGCTGATGACGTACGACCTGGACCGCCAGGTGCTACGCAAGGCGCAGAAGCGTTTCCGTACCCCAGCAGATGCGCGCGTCCTGTACGTGCGGCACGCCCGCGCCCATGACCGCGAGAAATGGTCGGGCGACGATAATCTCCGGCCGCTGGACAAGAAAGGCCGCCGGCAATCGGAGATGCTCGTGCCACTGCTCAGCGCCTTCGCCCCCGAGCGGATTTTCTCGGCCGCCCCGGAGCGTTGCCAGACCACCGTCGCACCGTTGGCCGACGAGCTCGGATACGAAGTCGCGGTTGACGAGCGCTTCGGCGACGAGGCGTGGTTGACCGATATGGTCGGCGCCCAGCGCGCGTTCACGGACGTGGTAGACCAAGGTGGCACCAGCGTGGTGTGCGCACAGGGCGACGTGATTCCCGGCATGCTCGCTTGGCTCTCCGCGCAAGGCACGTTGCCGATCGACACCGACATCCACGCCAAGAAAGGTTCCGTGTGGGTGCTGAGCTTCAGTAACGGCCAGCTCACCGGAGCCGACTACATCCCCTCCGCACTACCGGTGCTGTAAGAAGAAAGGAACGGTTTCCCATGACTTCTCCATCCGCGACCGCATTCCCCCTGGTCACCCAAGACCGCATCGCCGCTACCCTGGAGGCGCTCGACCTAAAGTTCTACCGCGAGGACAACGGCGAGGTCCGCACCGCGTTTCCAGGCTTAGTTGTCTTCTTTGAAGTGGAAAACGAAGGGTTTAAAGCGACGTCACGCTGGATGGCAGTGGTGGACGGCCCCGAGGACACAGAGCGGCTACGCGAGCTTGCAAACACCCTCAACCGCTCCCTACCGCTCGTGCGGGTACACCCGGTGCAGCGGGCAGACGGCACCGCGATCGCAATCGTCGAGGCACCGTTTTTCTCCGGCGACGGCTTCGCCGATGAACAACTGCGGGAAATGTGCGAGTATTTCTTCTCCGCAATTCACCACGTTGCTGGCAAGCTACGTGAGGCCTTTCCCGGCCGCGAAGAATCCTTCACCGACGGCGCTAAGGAGGCGTAACCAATGGGCACCACCAACACTTTGCAGCCCCTGTCCATCCAACGTGTCAAGGATGTGTTCGCTCAGCAAGGCTGGCAATTCGATGAGGCCGGAGAGTTCACCATCCGCTCCGGCTTTGCCGGCATCGGCTTAGAGGTAGCGCACATCGAGCCGAACGTGAACGTCATCTCCACAGTGGCCGTAGACGCTATCGGAACTGACCGGTACGCGGAGATTCGCGAGTGGGTAGAGCAGTACAACTACACCAAGGCCTACCCGACTGTGACCGCCCTGAAGGACGACAACCGCGGCATCACCGCCCTCGGGGCGGCGTACAGTCTGCCGGGGCACTGGGGATACACGGATACGCAGTTCGAGTCCCACCTGCTCACCGGCATCCAGGGGGTCGTGGCCGCATCGCGCGACTTCCTCACCGCGTTCGCGCCGCAGGTGATCCAGCAGCTCGACGCGATGGCGCAGCAGCGCTAATCCCCAGCGCTATCGCACGGCCGGCTTGAACGCCGGCCGTTGTGCTTCAAAGGCCTCGATGGCGCCCTCGTCGCGCAGCGTGAGCCCGATATCGTCCAGGCCCTCCATGAGCCGCCAGCGCGTGTAGTCGTCCACCTCGAACGCAAAGGTGTTGTCCCCGACCGTCACGGTGCGGTCCTCTAAGGACACGGTTGCGGTATCGCCTGGGTGCTGGTCCAAGTGCTTCCAAATCAGCTCGATGTCCGACTCCGGCAAGGTTGCGGCCAGAAGCCCCGCCTTGCCCGAGTTGCCGCGGAAGATGTCAGCGAACCGGGGGCTGAACACAGCGCGGAAGCCGTAATCCATCAGCGCCCACACCGCATGCTCGCGCGACGAGCCGGTGCCGAAGTCCGGGCCAGCAAACAGCACGGAACCGTTCCTGTACGCGTCCTGGTTGAGCACGAAGCCCGGCTCCGTCTCTCGCCAGTTGGAAAACAGGCCGTCTTCAAAGCCAGTGCGGGACACGCGCTTGAGGTACCGCGCCGGGATGATCTGGTCGGTGTCCACGTTCGAGCGCGTCAGCGGCACGGCGACGCCCGTGTGGGTGGTGAACTTCTCCATGGGTGTGCTCCTTTACAGGTCTGCGGGGCTTGCGAGGTGGCCGGTGACTGCGGTCGCCGCAGCGACCAGCGGGGAGACGAGGTGGGTGCGTCCTCCCGGTCCTTGGCGGCCCTCGAAGTTGCGGTTGCTTGTCGACGCGCTCCGCTCCCCCGGACGCAACTGGTCCGGGTTCATTCCCAGGCACATCGAGCAGCCCGCGGTGCGCCATTCCGCACCGAAGTCCGTGAAGATTTTGTCCAGGCCTTCCTCCTCCGCCTGCTGCTTCACCAACGTGGAACTGGGCACCACCAACATGCGGGTGTTCTCCGCGATGGTGCGGCCCTTGACCACCTCGGCGGCCGCACGCAGGTCCTCAATGCGCGCGTTCGTGCACGACCCCAAAAAGACGGTGTCGATCGCGATGTCTCGCAGGGGGGTTCCCGGAGTGAGACCCATGTAGTCGATGGCTTTTGCCGCTGCCTGCTTGGAGGTCTCGTCGGTGCAGTCCTCCGGGTCGGGAACGTTCTCCGCGAGCGGCAGGCCCTGCCCGGGGTTGGTGCCCCAGGTAACAAACGGTGTCAGAGCCGCACCGTCGATTTCCACGACGGTGTCGAACTCAGCACCGTCGTCTGTGGGCAGCGTCTTCCAGTACTCCACCGCGGCGTCCCATTCCGCGCCTGTGGGGGCGTACTCGCGTCCCTCGACGTAGTCGAAGGTCTTTTGGTCCGGTGCGACCATCCCGGCGCGCGCACCGGCCTCGATGGACATGTTGCAGATGGTCATCCGCGCTTCCATGGACATCTTCTCGATGGCCTCGCCGCGGTACTCGATGATGTGGCCCTGGCCGCCGCCGGTGCCGATCTTGGCGATGATGGCCAGAATGAGATCTTTCGCGGTCACCCCCTCCTGCAACTCCCCCGTGACCTCGATTGCCATCGTTTTGAACGGCTTCAGGGGCAGCGTCTGGGTGGCCATGACGTGCTCCACCTCGGAGGTGCCGATGCCCATGGCGATCGAGCCGAAGGCGCCGTGGGTGGAGGTGTGGGAATCGCCGCACACGATAGTCATACCGGGCTGCGTAATTCCGAGCTGGGGGCCTACCGTGTGCACGATGCCCTGCTTGATGTCACCCATCGGGTGCAAGGTGACGCCAAACTCCTCGCAGTTCTTGCGCAGGGTGGCCACCTGGGTGCGCGAGGTGGGTTCCGCGATCTCGATGAGGTCGCCGGAAGTGATGCCCTCCGTGGGCACGTTGTGGTCTTCCGTAGCCAGGTGCAGCTCGGGGTGGCGCATTTCTCGACCGGCCATGCGCAACCCGTCGAAGGCCTGCGGCGAGGTCACCTCGTGCAGCAGCTGGAAATCGATGAAGATCAGGTCGGGCTGACCGTTTTCACCTTTGGTGACCACGTGGTCGCGCCACACCTTCTCCGCCAACGTCAACGGTTTCTCCGCCATAGGAATCTCCTTCGCACTTCTTCCCTACAGTCCCACATAATGAGATGTTAGGATTCGAACTGTGAGACAGTATAACGAAGGCTCCGGCATCAAAGTGCTCGACCGCGCGGTCGCCATTGTGACCGCCGTCGCCGGCGGCGACAAATCCCTCGCGGAACTCAGCGACGCCACTGAACTCCCCCGCGCCACCGCCCACCGCATCGCCACCGCGCTCGAGGTCCACCACGTCCTGGCCCGCACCGAGCGCGGGGAATGGTCGCTCGGGCCCGCGCTCTCCGGCTACGCCGCCGGGCCCTCACCGAAGCTGCTCGCGGCCGCCGCACCGGTGATGCGCGATCTGGTTGCCGCGACAGGCGAGTCCGCCCAGCTCTACCAACTCACAGGCTCCACCCGCACCTGCATTGCGGCGGAGGAGCCGGAAAGCGGCTTGCACAATGTGGTGCCGGTGGGCTCCCGCCTGTCGCTATCTGCGGGCTCTGCCGCTCGCGTGTTCGCAGCGCATTCGCTTATCGACGCTCCGTTCGACGCCGCCGACCTCGACCAGGTGCGAGCGGATGGCTACGCAGAATCCATCGCCGAGCGCGAGGTCGGCTTGGCGTCTGTGTCCGCCCCGGTGTTCTTGCCGGACGGCGCCCTCGTGGCGGTGTTGTCCATCTCCGGCCCGGCGGAGAGGCTCAAGCCGTCACCCGCCGCGAAGTGGAAGCAAGAGCTGCTCGCGGCGAGGAACCAACTCGAGGGCGCCCTGTAGACGTCACCGCCATGCGCGCGAGCGTTTCGCCGACTTTACCCGCGGTCGATCGCGTCGAGCTCCCCATCCGGCCACACCACATTCTTGGCCAGCGGGATCTGGTGCGACGCGCTCTCCAGGATGTGCATGAAGTACCCAGCGGTGTTCGGGATCGCGACGAGGTCTCCCGCCGCCACACCGCGGGGGAAGCGGATCTTCCGCCGCAGAATCAGTTCGTCCTCAATGCAGTAGGCGCCGACCAAGAACGCCTCGATCTCCTCGCTCGGCGGGGTCCGCTTGACCAGGTAGGGGTCGATGAGGAAGTCATCCGAGGTCGTGCGGCACTGGGTGCGGTTCATGGCTAGGCCCACCAGGGGCACGCCGTCGGAACGGGTCTTGGTGAAGGCGACTTCGGCAAGGGTAGCCCGCAGCCGTCGACAAGCGAGCGCCCCGGCTCAAGATGCAGACGCAACCCGCGCTCGCGCAGCGCCTCTGCGACGCCGCCGGAGAGTACCTCGGTGAGCCAGTCCCATTACGTTGTTAGCAGTTCCGCTTGAAGGAGCCCAGGATTCGTAACTCCTAGCCCCATGCTGGGGCAGGCTATGTTTATCTGCGTTCCTTCTGCCCTTGTGGCAGTGGAACTAGTCGCTGGCTTCGGTATGGCTTGTTTTCGTCCCTGTCTGAAAATGACCCGGGGAGGTGATGCCGCCGAAGGCAGTGACATACTCCAGACTGCTAATAGGAACCTGACCCAGCCCCCCAGCGTATCGACGCCGGCCAACTCGCCTTCCGCATCCCCGCCGGCCACGGCGGCACCCTCACGTTCTCCTTCGCAGGCGAGCGCCCCTACCGCCTCAGCCTGTTCGGCGGGGCGACGCTCAGCCTGGTCAGCGCGCTGGTGTTGCTGTGGTTTGCGTGTCGACGCCGCGGCGTCGACGCCCCGACCCGCCCCATCCCTAGCGGGATAGTGGCGGCGTTGCCGCTGGCAGCCGCGCTGTGAATCAGCCCGGCACTCGGGATCGTCAGCGCCATCGGTGTCTGGGCGGTGCGCCGCTTTACCCTCCTGGCCAGCCGATACATTGCCGCCGGCGCCATCACCGCCATGGGATTGTGGCTGGCCCGCGCGCCCTGGCCTTCCGCCGGGTACGCCGGCGACGCCGCCCTCATGCTCGTGGCCGGGTGCGTTGCGGTGGCCTGCCTCGCCTGGCCGGGCTAGGTTTGGCTGCCCCCGCCCGGGAACCATTTTGGGGCTTCGGCCGGTTCCGGTCGACCGACATGGCGTTTCCCCAGGTCGCGACCGCTGTCTACGAAGAAAGTTCCCAAGACCACCGCCTCTTCGCACCAGATTCCAGGTTTTCGGCGAGCGGGTTTGCAAAAACCTCAGGTCGCGCAAACCTCATGCAGGAATTTGGTGTGCGCCCGGCCTACCATCACGCCTCAAAACCGTTTAAAGCGTGCGCTTAGAAGCGAGCGATGCAGGTCGCGCATTTTCAACCGACCCGCCGATTTCCGGCGACCAGCATCGCACGCTTTAAACACCTCGACCGGAACAAAACCGCCCGACCACACAGGTCAATGACGGCGTGGGGTACGCAAGGTGAATCTGAAATTCATTGGGCTCCACACGTAATTTGACCCGTGCCCATGAGGGCACTGATCAAATTACGCTGGAAAACTCTCACGCAACAAGCGTGTGATCTACCAGTTCTGGAGCAAGCGGGCCCCTAGTGGCGACTGCAACGTCACCTTCATGGAGGAAGTGGAACTGATCAGGATGCACTCGTCAGGCGATCCTGGAATATTCCCTTCGTACACCCGAACTTTTACTGATGTTGCGGTTTCCGATGTCTCTGCGCGGTATCCGTAGCAAGTTTCGGTTCCGGCGGGGAAGAACACGCGTATTTGTGTGGGGCTGATTACTTGGTAGCCCGACCATTTGACTTGACGCTCATTTTTGAGATCGTTGCGCGCCTCCACGTCGGAGGGTTGTTGCCGCGTTTTGTGGACGATCCCCATTGCGCTGCTGAGTTCGTCGCCGACAGGGGTGGCTGAGACTATTCCTACCGCACTACCCACCTCCACCAACACCGCTAAAATAGCGCCGATCAAATGTACATTTTGTGCGTTCAGCCCCACGTTTATGCCGAATTTAGATAGCATGCCAGACATATTCGCTCCTTACTTCACTGGCCGACTTGCCGTTGAATCAAACATGTCCCAAATCTTGGAGGTTATAATCGGCGAACCGAGATACGCCGCACCGTTTGCCGGACCAAACGAACTCACGGAGCGGATATGTCCCAGAGTTCCGTTGAAGTCTTCTAGCCATGCACCGCCGGATGCACCACCTCCAAAGTTGCACCCATATGACATGTAGAAGTTATAGGACGACCTATTTTCGTTTTTCACCGGTACCGTGCACCGAAACATAGAGGAACCCAGGAAACGGTTGGCGGGATATCCAATTATGTCAGCTTTGAACGAGCCTGCATTTCCGGAGCGCAGTCCATGGCCACCAACCGCATCGACGAGACGTTTCCCTCTTTCTGGGTTGACAGTGACAAACCCGAAGTCAGCAGCAAACCCACGAGGTGTAGTTCCATAGTTTGCCCAGTCAGTAGTTGTGGTCATAAAATTGGCTTTGAATCTCCCATGGGGTGCAACACCGATCGTATATTCTGGGACGAATACCCAGTTTTTATGAAACTCACCTCCGCTCCCGCTATGAACGCAGTGACCGGCAGTAATTACGGTACTTTTTGTTGTCTGAGTTTACGGCAGATGCGGAGCAGACGTGATCTTTATATCTGCCATTGACTTTCTTTGAGAAAAATACTTTTCCATTCGCAGCACCGGAATTGCCGATTCGAGAGTGCGCCTCACTGGCGGTTTGAGATGATGAGGAGAACGGTTCAATAGGCTCTGATGCTTCTTGTTCACGTTCTGGCACTTCAGGGGAAACGACAACCTCTTTGCTGTTTGACGTTGCTTGGTCCGCTGCAAATGGCAAGTCGAGGGTTGCATCAACAGGAGTGGCTCTCGACATGCGATCCAGTGTCCAATACTCATCCAGCGTCATCTCCGAGGAAACTGATCTAGTCGACTGATCATTCGGGTTAATTACTCCGACAGTGGTTTCAGCTTCTTCTCCGATGAATGATTCCTGAGCATGGACTGCCACTGGCGCCACAGCCATGGCCAGACAAGCCGATGATGCCAGGACTGTAGCCCAACTACGGCGCCGTGCAACGCGCACAGTCCGCGCACCTCGCTACCGCCGCTGAAGGCAAGGACGTGCGCAACCTGGTGCCGGACTACCCCTCCGCGGGCACACCGGTGGGCGTTGCGATGGAAGGTAATGCCTCCGCATCCTCCTCCGCCGCCGACGCCACCGCCTTCGGCGGCGCGCCCGCATCCCGGTCGCTGACCGCCGCCTTCGACGGCCTCGACGACACCGCCTGGTGGCCCGCCGCCCAAGACCCCCACCCGTGGCTGCGCTTCACCCCCAACGCCAACACCGCCACCATCACCGCCACCGCCAACACGAAAGTGCAGGTCACCGACTCATCAGGCGAGCGCACGCTCAGCCTCGTCGCAGGGCAACCCCGCACCATCAGCGTGCGCGGCGAAACCACGCTCGCCCTCACCGAACCCGTCGGCATCACAGAAATCGACGCCGGCATCCACCGCATCGTCGACGTCCCCGGCACCGCCGACACTTACTTCTTCCAACGCCTCATGCCCGAAACCACCACGCTGCAGCGCGCCTTCACCACCGCCGAAGCCGCCGAATTGGAACTCTCCTCCCGCTCTTATCGACGGCTCCTCCGCCACCAACACCGTCTTCCTTCCCGCCGGGCGCCACGACCTAGTCACCGACGCCGAAACGATCACGCTGCGGCGCGGGCCCAAGCCTGCGGCTTCGTTGTCGGCGTGGGAGCCGGTAATCGGCGACGCAATCGCGCCCGCCGACCAGGACCGCCTGCTCATCACCACCCACGCGTTTAACCCAGGCCTGCAGGCCAGCCTCGACAACGAACCGCTCACCCCCCGTCTCAGGGTCGGGCGCCTCGACCGGGTGGATGTGCGCGCCGAGGGCGCGGGCTGTGCGGTCCTTGGCACTGCCGCCGCGGTTGAAGGACTCGAGTTTGGCCCAGACCCGCGGCGTTTCCCCTAACGCCCATTGGAGGGTACGCTCGCCACGTGAGAAAGAGCGGGCAGATTCTTGGACGGGACATACGTCGCCTACTGCGCGTTCCCCGGGCCTTCATCATCATCGTCGGCGTGCTCATCATCCCCGCGCTCTACGCGTGGTTCAACATCAACGCCTTCTGGGACCCCTACGCCCACACCCAGAACATCCGCATCGCGGTGGTCAACAACGACCGTGGCGCATCCGCCGAGCGCGTCGGCGAGGTCGACATCGGCGAGCAGATCACCGAGCAGCTCAAGGGCAACGACAAGATCGGGTGGGTGTTCCTCCCCGAGGACGAGGCCCGCGACGGGCTCATGCGCGGCGACTACTACGCCATGTTCCTCATCCCGCCCGAGTTCAGCGAGGACATGCTGAGCCTGGTCAGCGGCACCTACACGCAGCCGGTGCTGGAGTACTACGTCAACGAGAAGAGCAACGGCGTCGCCCCCTCGATCACCGACGCCGGCGCCTCCGCCGTCGACACGGCCGTGTCCGAAGCCTTCAAGAAGAAGGTCGGCGAGGCCGCGGCGACCGAGCTGCGCAATAAAGGGTTCGCGTCGCGCGATGTCGCCGAAGAGGTCCGAGGCAAGGCCTCCGGGAGCTTCGGCCAGATCGCCGCCGACCTCGACGCCTCCCAGGGGCGGGTGGCCACGATGAAACAGAGCATCAGCGGGGCGCGCCCGGTCGTCGCCGAGCTGAACACCCTCGTCGGCTCCGTCGACGACACCCTCGTGTCCGTGGACTCCTCCCTTGGCGAGGCCGAGGGGATCATCGCCGAGCTGCAGAAGTCCTCCGCCGGTTTCAGCGCCGACACGTCGACCGCGCTCGTCGAGTCCACCAACGCGCTCAGCCTCGGCGCCGCCTCCGCCAACGCCTCCATCGCGGAGGCGACGGACCAGCTCGGCACCGCCCAGGGGCGGGTGCGCTCCGCCGTCGGCGAGGTCGACGGCGTGGTCAAGCAGGGCGAATCCGCCGTCGCGCAGCTGCGCGCCATATCGGCCGGGGCCGCCCTATCGCCCGAGGTCCGCGCTCAGCTCGACGCCGCGGCCAGCGCGCTGGAGGAGCGTACCGCCGCCTCCCGCGCCGTCCTCGACAGCCTGAACAACGTGGACCGCAGCGCGAGTGCCGCGCTGGCGTCGATAGGCGAGCTCGGCGACTCCCTCGAGGCCGCGACCGCCGACTCCAACGCCGCAGCGCGCGACGCGAGCACGCAGCTCGGCGAGTCCGTGCCCGCGATCAACGCATCGCTCGCGCAGGCCTCCGGCAGCGTCGCCTCCGTGCGCGGCGCGCTGAGCAGCCAGCGTGCCCTGCGCGAGGAAACGACCTCCCTGCTCGCCGGGGTGGACAACCAGCTCGCGGCCAGCCTCGGCATCCTCGACGAGGTCTCGGGCAACCTCGGCACGCTTGCCGACGGCGCTCGCTCCGCCCAGTCCGACATCAACGCCCTCCTGGCCACCTCCGACTCGAAGGCCCTCAACACTGTCACGAACCTCAACTCCGCGAAGATCGGCGAGTACATCTCCTCGCCCGTCACCGTCGAGCAGCAGGCCGTCTTCCCCACGGAGAACTACGGCAGCTCCATGGCCTCCTTCTTCACCAACCTGGCCCTGTGGATCGGCGCGTTCGTGCTGACGATCATCTTCCGCGTCGAGGTCGACACTGAGGGCTTCCGCCGCCTCACCGTCGGCCAGGCCTACCTCGGCCGCTTCCTCCTCTTCGCCACGCTCTCGGTGCTCCAGGCCGTCGTGGTGACGCTCGGCAACGTGGCCTTCGGGGTGCAGATGCAGTCCGTCACGGCCTTTCTCGCCACCGCAATCGCCATCGGGGTCGCCTACACGGGGATCATCTACTCCATCGTCTCCGCACTCGGCCACATTGGCCGCGGCATCGCCGTCTTCCTCGTCGTCATCCAGATCCCGGGCGCGTCGGGCCTCTACCCCATCGAGCTCATGCCCGACTTCTTCCGCCGCATCTACCCCTTCCTCCCCTTCCGCTACGGCATCGACGCGATGCGCGAGACCATCGCCGGGTTCTACGACCATCACTACCTCCGCTTCATGGCGGCGCTTCTCGCCATGTCCGCCGCGGCCTTCGCGCTGGGGTGGCTGTTCCGACTCACCTCCTCGCACGCCAACCTCCTGTTCAACCGCCAGCTCGCGCGCACGAACCTGATCACCAACGAGAAGGTGGAGGTCATGGGCTCGCCCTACCGCGCGTCCGACATGATGGCCGCCCTGTCGGACCGGGATGAGTTCCGCGGTGGCGTCGAGAAGCGGGCGCGGATGCTGCGGGAGAACTACCGCACCCTTATCTTCGGCGGGATCGGCGCGGGCGTTGTCGGCATCGCCATCATCACCCTGCTCACCACGCTCCTGCCCACCGACAAGACGATCATGCTCTCCATCGTTGTCGGCTGGTCGCTGCTGGTCATCCTCTACCTCGGCGCAGTGGAGTACTTCACGCAGAGCCTCGTCGACGCCGAACAGGTCTCGCGCCTCGGCGAGGCCGAGCTGCGCGACGCCGTGATCCACCGCCACGACTCCGCCGGCACCAGCGTCACCATCGGGCCCGCTGACGCCGAAAGCGAGGACACCAAGTGAGAACCGTCTTCTCCATCGCCTACAACGACCTGCGCCGGCTCTACACCAACGTCATGGCGGGCATCGTCATGGTCGGCCTGATCGCCATCCCCTGCCTCTTCGCCTGGTTCAACGTGCTGGCCACGTGGGACCCATTCGGCAACACCGAGCGCCTCGAGGTGGCGGTGGCCAGCACCGACCGCGGCCACACGAGCGACCTCACCCCGCTGACCGTCAACGTCGGCGACATGGTACTCTCCCAGCTCTACCGCGACGACTCGATGGACTGGGTCATCACCGACGCCGACGACGCCATCGAGGGCGCGAAATCCGGCGAGTACTACGCCGCCATCGTCCTGCCTCCCACGCTGAGCGACGACATGTTCACCTTCTACGCCGGCGACGCCGAACCCAGCCGCATCGACCTCTACATCAACGAGAAGAAGAACCCCATCTCCCCGCTGCTCATCTCCAACGGCACGCAGGGCGTCAGCGCCCAGATCAGCGCGTCGTTCACCAGGGCCCTCGCCGAGGTGTCATTCGGGTTGATCGAGACGGCCTCGGACTTCTTCAACGAGGCGGAGACCAAGCAGGCGCTCGACTCCATCGGGACGCGCACCGCCAGCGCCCGCGACCAGCTGCTCTCCAGCGCTAGCACCGTGGACGCGCTCGCCTCGCTCACAGAGTCGAGCGTGCCGCTCGTCGACAGCGCCGAGCGGATCTCCGGGGCGCTGGGCGACTCTCTCGGGCAGGTCCGCCCCGTCGACCTCGGGGTCACCGGGGCGAGCCTCGGCGGAGGCGGCGCGGCGCTTGCGGCGGCGCTGGGGGCGACGTCGGTAAGCTTCGCCGCCGTGAGCGACCGTGTCGACCAGCTGCTGGCGGACTCCTCCGCCACCTCCCAGGCCACCGCCGCGAGCCTGACGGACATCGCCGCGCGCATCGATGTCCAGGTGAAGCAGTACACGGCCCTGCGCGACACCATCAACGGGCATGTCGCCCCGGTGCTTCCCCCCGACGCCCAGCCGGGGGTGCGCGCGGTGGTCGGCGACCTCAACGACGCCATTGCCCGCCAGACGGCCGTGCGCGACGGACTCAACGACGCCGCCGCGCGCCTCACCGCCGGGCAGGGCGGCCGGGACGGGAAGAACGCGGACCGGCAGGAGATCGAGGACTCGATCGCCCGGGCCCGCGAGGCGATGGACTCGGCCAAGAATTCCTACGACACCGGGATCCGCCCGCGCCTCGAGGCGCTGTCGGGCTCGCTGGACAACGTCCGGGCGAACGTCGACAAGGCCCGCTCGGACATGGACGGCGTCTCCTCTGCCCTGGTCAACCGGCCCGGCTCGCTGCGCGACACCCTCGCAGCGTCCGGTGCGAACCTGCGCGACACGGCGGAATCCCTGCGCGCCAACGCGGCGAGGATGCAGGAGGCGCAGCAGTCGATCGCGCAGGCGCGCTCGAGCGGGGACCTGACGAATCTGGCCGACCTCGTCTCCAGCCACCCGGAAGTGCTCGCCGACGCCCTCGTCGACCCAGTCAAGGTGGAGCGCAAGGAGGTCTTCCCCCGCGTCAGCTTCGGCGCCGGCATGGCCCGCTCTACACGGTGCTCGCCCTGTGGGTAGGCGCCCTGTT
The DNA here is from genome assembly GCA_014490595.1 of Corynebacterium wankanglinii. GTDB lineage: Bacteria > Actinomycetota > Actinomycetes > Mycobacteriales > Mycobacteriaceae > Corynebacterium > Corynebacterium wankanglinii. The sequence continues at coordinate 1,160,683 of CP061031.1, read as the reverse complement.
GACGTCGGTGGCCGTGCGCACGGACGACCGCTCCATCGAACAGAACGTGGTCGATCCCGGCCGCGTCACCGCGGGCCAGAAGTACTTCGGCCGCTACCTGACGTTCGTGACCACCGGCCTGGCCCAATCCACGCTCCTCATGGCGGGGCTCATCGTCTACGTGGGCATCGAGCCCGCGCACCCCTTCCTCCTCTTCGTGGCGGGGTGGGTCTCGAGCCTGGTCTTCCACCTGATCTGCTACACGCTGGTGCTCTCCCTGAGCAACGCCGGCAAGGCCGTGGGCGTGCTCATCCTGGTGCTCCAGGTCTCGGCGGCGGGCGGCGCCTACCCGCTGCAGCTGCTGCCGGGCTGGGCGCAGGCGATCAGCCCCTGGCTGCCCGCGACTTACTCGATCCGCGCTATGCGCGCCGCGGTCTTCGGCACCTACGGCTGGGACTTCTGGCGAGCCCTCGGCATCCTCGTCCTCTTCGCGCTGCCCTTCCTCTTCCTCGGCCTCTGGCTGCGCCACCGTCTGCACCACGCGATCAGCCGCATGGACGAGGCGGTCGCCCAGACCAAGGTGATGATGACGTAGGCCGCCCGCCTACAGCTCGATGGTGCCGCGCACGCGCGCGGTGACCGCCCACCCAGATGTCGCGGCCGTCGTCGATAAGCAGATTATGCTTCGACGAACCCCTCGCCGATGCGCCACTGACGCTTCGTGCCGAGGCTGACTGCGGCATCCGGGTCCTCCACGTCTGAAACGCGGTAGTACAGCATGTCCACGTAGTCGTAGTGGATGCTTGCGATGCCGTAGCCGTGCGCGTCAAAGTCGATGTGGTTGACCCACGGGTTGTACTCGCGGATCATCCGCTCCACCAGCAGCGAGGTGGAGTTGTCCTCCCTGTGGTAAGTGCCGAAGACGTCTGTGAGAATGTCGTCCACATTCGGAGCGGAGATCGACGTTGTCACCATCTCGCACCCGATCTCCCGAAGCCGGAAGGCGAAACGATAGAGTTCGCCCACTCCGAGTGGATGTCGCCAGTAAGGAACAACGCGTTGGACTCTTGCTCGTCCAACATGGTGAGCACGCGGTCGCGCTCCGCAGCGTAACCGTCCCACTGGTCCGAGTTGACGGTGATGCCCGTTGCGCGTTCTTGCATGTACCCCGAAGCAACATTGGCTTTATCGTTGTTTTGGACGGTGACAAAACGCATCGGGGAGATCATCACCGAATTGCCCAGCACATCCCAGCGCGCGTCAGAATCCTGCAGCTGCTGTGCGAGCCAGTTGAATTGTTTCTTGCCCAGCATCGTGCGCTCAGCGTCCACTGATTGATCGCCGGTGGTCTGCTCACTGCGGTACGAACGCAGATCCATCATGATCAACTGCGCCAGTGTGCCGAAAGTGAAGCTACGGTAGAGCAGCTGGTCGTCGTCTTCCGCAGAACGCGCTCGCACCGGAAGCCACTCGAAGTACGCTTGCTCGGCGTTGCCCAGACGCTCGTGCCACTGGCCCTCCACACGACCGTCGGTGTGGTTCTCCGCACCGTCCAGCCAGCTGTCGTTCGCGGACTCGTGGTCGTCCCACACCACAATCCACGGGCAGGCAGCGTGCGCTGCCTGCAGGTTGAGATCAGTGCGGTAGCGGCCGTGGCGCTGGCGGTAATCCTCCAGCGTGGAAATCTCCCACTCCGGGTGGTGCATACGCGCCACGCCACTTTTGCCCGCGTACTCGCCAGTGGGATATTCGTAGATGTAATCGCCCAGAAAGACCACATGGTCGATTTCGCCGGACCGGGCACGCTGCGCCATATCCCCGTACGCCGCGAAGAAGCCGGATTCCCAGTTCGCGCACGATGCGATGGCGAGGTTGAGCTGGTCGAGGTCCGCGTCCGCCGCAGGCGCGGTCAGCGTCCGGCCAACCGGCGAAACAGACCCCTCGAACGCGCCGCTTCGCACGATAAAGCGGTAGAAGTATTCGGTATCCGGCGTGAGCCCGGCCGGATCAACGTGCACCGTGTGGTCCGAATCCGCAGACGTGGTCACGGTGCCCGTCGTCGGGCTGGAGAAATCCTCCGACGTGTCAATCTGCCACTCCAGCTGCACATCCTCGCCGAGGCCGGAGCCAGGCAGCGCCTCACGCGACGGAGTAACGCGTGTCCACAGCACCACACGGTCCGACAGCGGGTCGCCGGAGGCAACCCCATGCAGGAACGGCAGATCCCAGTTCTCAGCCGGGGTGGGCTCCTCCGGCGTGGAAACAGTGTTGCGACGGGCAGCGTAGGCACCGCCCGTGCCGATGGCGGTAACGGCGGCAGCCGCAGCGGCAGATTGCAGGAACACACGGCGGTTCACACTGAATTTTGCGCTCATACAGGTAACTCTCAACTAGGTGCGAATCGCTCGCAACAAGGGCAATGCCTAGTTGCCCAAAATTCACTTTCAATTCACCAAGGTGACGCAGTGCTTGTAACCGGCTGTTAAAACCGCGTGATTTAAGTGAGCAACCATGACCCTCACGCATTCTCCCCGCATGTACTCCGTGCACCGCCGTGCAGCCGCCACCGCGGTTGTCATCTCCCTGTTCGCGCCGCTCACCACCGCCGTTTCCGCCGACGCGCAGGACGATGCGATCAACACCAAGATCAGCCGCATCGTGCTCGGCATCGGCTCCGACGCCACCGAGGCAAACCTGGCCTGGCAGTCCAGGCGGTCCGGGACGCAGTTCCTCGAATACTGGCCTGCCGGCGAGCCGGCGGACGTCACCCGCGTTGAATCGCCCGCCGGGCCGTACAACGCCGCCGTTTTTTACCCGCACGAGGCGAAGATGACCGGGCTCCAGCCGGAAACCGAGTATGTCTACCGCGTTGGGGATGAAAGGCGCGGCTGGAGTGGGCAGCGCTCGTTTACCACCGGCGCTGATGCTGATTCCTGGAACTTCCTCGCAATGGCGGACGCTCAGATCGGTGTGGACGCGAAGATCAAGGAACAAGCCGCCGCCTGGGACAAAGCCGTCAACGTTGCTACAGGCGAGCACCCGGATTCCGCCTTCATCATGCACCTGGGCGATCAAGCTGAAGGCTGGGGCGCCCCCGTCGCGCAGCTTGAGGCGTTTACCGCACCGGAGCAGCTGCAGAAATATCGCCTCGCTGTGCTGAAGGGCAACCACGAAACCTACGCACCCGACAGCCACTTCCGGGACACCTACTTCCTGCCAAACGAGGTGGGCAGCACCGCGAATTACTTCTTCAACTACAACAACGTGCTGTTCATCGGCCTCGACGGCAACCGTGCCAGCGCCGCCGACATTGACACGCACGCCAAGTTTGTCAACGACACCATTGCGGAGCACGGCGCTGACGCGGATTGGGTGATCGTTGGCATCCACCAGGCCCCGTTCTCGCAGGGCACCCACTACACGGACCCGGATGTCACCGCGCTGCGGGACTCCCTGACTCCGAAGCTCTCGGAGGCTGGCGTCGACCTCGTGCTCAGCGGCCACGACCACATCTACACCCGCACCCACCTGATGAACGGGTTTACCCCGGTCATCCCCGAGGGCGCCTCCAAGTCCGGCGACATTCTGATCCCAGAAGACGGCGAAGTACTCTACGTCACCTCCACCACCGCGACTGGCGGCAAGTACTACGACTTCCAGGACAAGAACGGCGAGAAGCACCCGAACATCCGTGAGGAACGCGCCCGCGATCTGGCGCACGACTCCACCGCTCGCTGGCGCCAAGACTATAACCCGGACTACACTAGCATCGACGTCTCGCCGACCGAGCTGAAGCTGACCACCTACAACATCAACACTCCGTACGTGGTGGACCAGGTGACGCTTCGCAAGAAGGACGACGAAAAGCCGCAGGAGACCTCGACCGAGCAAACCTCGACGCAGACCCCGACGGAGGAGTCCTCTGCCGCTGCCCCGACCCAAGGCGAAACCGCCACCACGGCCGAGACTGCAACCGAGCCTGCGCCGGAGACCGAGAAGTCAAAGCCGGTAACGATCACCACCACGCAGACGTCCGAGAAACTCGTGACCACCACCAAGACGTTGGTTGGCAAGGCCACCGTCACTGAGACGGTCACGCAGACCTCGCCGTCCACCAAGGTTGTTGAAAAGACCAAGACGGTGCCCACCACGGTGAAGGAAACCGTTGTCCAAACTGAGACGGTGAAGGTCCCGACCACGATCACCAAGAACGCCGAACCCCAGGTCGTGACCGCCACGGAAACGTCTGAGAAGGTCCTCACCGAGACCACCACCTCTACCGGCAAGGCCACCGTGACTGAAACCTCGACGCAAACCTCGCCGTCCACCAAGGTTGTGGAAAAGACCAAGACGGTGCCCACCACGGTAACGGCGACCGTGGTGAAGACCACGACGGTCGCTGTGCCGACAACGGTGACCAAGGGCGCCGAGCCGGCTGCGACCCCGTCTTCCACGTCCGCAGCCGAGAAGCCTCATGGCGTTGACACTGAGGGCAGTGCCTCCGGCAGCAGCACCTCCGGCAGCAGCACTGGCGGCATCATCCTCACCGTGCTGGCCATCCTTGTTGGGCTGCTGGCGTCCATCTTCGCTGTCCTTGTCCGCGTGAACCCGCAGTGGGTTGAGGACATCCGCAACCAGTTCAACATCTAACGCCGAAGCACCAGCCAAGAGAAGGCCCCGACACCGCGCAGCAGCGGTGCCGGGGCCTCAACCATCCCGCGGGATTAACCGCGGTCTATGGCGTCGAGCTCTCCCGCAGGCCACACCACGTTTTTGGCAAGCGGTATCTGGTGGGAGGCGCTTTCAAGGATGTGCATGAAGTACCCGGCCGCATTCGGGATCGCAACGATATCGCCGGCGGCTACGCCCCGCGGGAAGCGGATCTTGCGCCGAAGAATAATCTCGTCCTCGATGCAGTACGCACCCACCAGGAACGCTTCGAGGGGCTCACCGTCGGGCGTCCGCTTCACCAGTTTTGGGTCGGTGAGGTAATCGTCCGACGTCGTGCGGCACTGCGTGCGGTTCATCTCCAAGCCCACCAAGGGCAGCCCATCCGAGCGCGTTTTCACAAAAGCCACACGGGCCAAAATGACACCACAGCCGTCCAGTAGGGACCGCCCGGTTCCAGGTGCAGCCGAAGGCCCCGCTCGCGCAGGCCTTGTGCCACGCCGTTCGCGAGCACCTCTTTGAGCCAGGTTCCCCGCGTGGGTTCCTGCCAGTAAGGGTAGGTGTTGGTGAGCGGGTCCGATTTCCACGTGAACGGCTCCGCGTAACCGGCGCGCTGCGCTGCAATAGCTTGCTGGTAGTTGCGCCACTGCTCCTCATGGGCGAGGTAACGCATCGGCACGCCCCCACCGATGTCGATGAACTCGGGAGTGTGGCCGGCCGCCGTGAGGACGTCGATAAGCTGCAAGCATTCGCGCAGCGCCGCGGAACGGTCGGCGGCTGCGTACCCGTGGAGGTGGGCGTGGACACCGACGATGCGCACGCTTGACGACGGCTCGCGCAGATGCCACGCCCAGTCCCCCAGCCGCTCGCCGAACCGGGTCGGCGGCATAGTGTCGGGGTCCGGAGCTAGGCGCGGGGCAACGCGGGCGGTGAGACCGGACGCAGCGGCGAGGGCATCAATCCGGTCGTACTCCGCGCGGTTGTCAGCGGAGATAACCACCCCGTTGTCAATGGCGAGCTGCAGGAGGCAATCCGGCTTGATCGCTGCCGAGAGAATGATGCGATCGCCGGGGACGTTGTGGGCGAGAACCTGGCGCAGCTCGTTCTCGCTGGCCACGTCAACGCCGTTGCCCGTATCGCGCGCGGTATCGGCGAACACTAACGCTTTGTTGGCCTTACGCGCGTAGAACACCTTCGTCTCAACGCCGCAGTCACGACCGGCCTTGACCAATTCGTCGATATTGGCCTGCATCGGGCCCGGATGCAGCACGTTGACTGGACTGCCGTACTCATCGAGCAAGCGGTGGCACGCATCCGAGTCTGCGAGCAGGCTGTCGGACCACGCGACATGTGTTGGTTCAAGCGGCGGCAGGCCGTGGACGCGATCTGGTGTGTCCATGGCCGAAGCACTGACACGGTCCGCCCAGCGGTCGACGACGTCGTGCTGTGTCCGCTTGAGTGTGTCGTGTCCGAGGATGCGCCCCTCGTTCATGCGTCCTGTCGCAGCGATGTGCATCTGGCCGACGAGTGTGCCGTCGCGCTCGACTTCGAGGGCGCCGGTATCACCGTCGCGGATGCCGATGCCGGCGGCCACAAGGTTGCCAACCAACGTGCCGTCAATCACCCCAGGCGGCGCAAGCACCGCGTCGATGACAACGGTTGCGTCCACCTCCTGTGCGAGTGTGCGGAGATCTTCCTCACCACGGCCGATCAGATCGGTGCGCACGCGGTCTTGGCCGATGAGGTCAAGCAGCGCCGATGCGGATTCAGCCGGCGGGCCGAAGGCGACGCGCTCCATGGTTCGGGTGAAGTCGTGGAAATCCTTGCCGCCGAGCGTTTCCTGGCCGCCGAATGAGGACCGCTCTATCAGTGCGTCGTACGTTTCCCGGAAGGCGACCTGCGCCGCAAGTGCCGGCGTCCACGGCCGCTCGCCGAGCGCTGCTTCAAGCGACGCCCGTAATTCTGCAACCGGGTCCCCAGTGAAGTCCTTTCCCAGAAAGACGTCGCGGACCTCTACTTCGCCGCCGTCGCCCTCGACAATGCGCAAAATCTCCGTTGCACAGGCCGTGAGGATCTCTACGAGATGATCCAAGTGCTCGCACTCGAGGATTGCCTGCGATGCCGCCTGAATGACGGGCCGGGCTTGTCGCTCGGCGTCGCTTGGCAGGTACGCCTTCACCTCCATGAACCGGCCGGAACGGGTGACCGGGTAAAACGCCTTGGCATTCGCGTACTTCACTACGTCGATGAACGTCAGCGCTGCCCCGCGCACTACCGCGATGTCGTTCGTGCTGACCACGTCAAGATTCGTCGCAGGGTACGGCGGCGCAACCACTTTCAAGTCGCCGAGATCCTCGTGAGCGAGTGATCCCGGCCAGTCGTGGGCATGGCCGGTGGCCAGCAGCACCTCGTCGAAGTGCTCGCCGCTCACCTTGACTCCTCCAGCGGTCGGTTCGACCATGTCCACTCGCTTCATTCGGTGTGCGACGCTGCACCGCGGCGGCAGATGCTGCTCCAGCGCGCGCCAGGATGCGACGAGGTGCTCCCCTACATGCCGCCGGCTGGGGAAGTCACCAGCGAGCTCGCTTTGAGGATCTAGTGCGCCGAGCTGAGTCCGCACAATGGTTTTGGGTGCGTTCAGAATCCACTCCTGCGGCACAGACACACCGAACGCCCCCGGTGCCGATGCTTCCGAAAGCGGGCGCTCGTTAAACACTGTCAGCTCAATAGCGGCCCCGCGCTGCCGTGCGCGCTCCATGAGGGCTTCTGCGGCCCACAACCCTCGCGGGCCCGCCCCGATAATTGCTACCTTCACAGCGCACCTCCGATGTTTTCAGCAACCCACTCATCGTTGTAGACGGTGTCCAGGTAGGCCCGCCCGTCATCGTGGAACACCGCCACAACCTCTTCAGCTGCCCCTTCCGCTATGAGCTGCTCAACCGCGTACGCCACTGCCCCGCCAGACGCCCCGGGCACGAATCCTGTGGCTCGAGCCAGGCCACGCGCAGCGCTGACCGCAGCTGCTGCCGGAACCCGAACCACCCGGTCCGGCGAAACCGCTGTTGACAGTTCCGTGACAACACCAGCGCCATATCCAGGAAGGATGCGCTCACCCCGGTCGCCGTCGAACAGCACCGACCCCTCCGCGTCTACCGCGACAACCTTCGTTGCGTAGCCATGTTCGCGGATATGCCGCAGGCATCCGCCAACCGTGCCGGTGGTACTCACCGCTACCGCCAGCAGCTCCGGTGCATGACCGAGCTGCTCCGCAATTTCTCGCATGGTGCCCTGGTCGTGGGCGTCAAAGGCCGCCCGGTTCGAATACTGATCCAGGTTCACCGCGCCGAGATCCTCCTTGAGCTGTGCCACGAGGTTGCGCCGCGCCGTGAGCCAGTCTCCTGTTTCCGGGTCAGGCTCGCGCACCGGGTGCAGCACGGCCCCGAGCGCGGAAATCATCGAGAGTGTCGCCTGGTTCGTGCGGGGGTCAACCACACAGTGGAACTCCCAGCCGCCGACAACAGCTTCGCGTGCGAGCGCGATGCCCAGGTTGCCGCTGCTGGACTCCACAGCCACCGCCCCAGGGTGCAGCAGCCCCTTCGCGGTAGCGTCTGCAACCATCGCGCGCGCCGTGCGGTCCTTCGCACTCCCGCCCGGGTTGAAAGATTCAAGCTTGCCCCACACTCGGGATTGGCCAGCGAATCCAGCGGACACGTCCACGAGGGGTGTGTTGCCGATAGCGGAGAGAAGGTCAGAATCAGAGGACGCATGCATGCGCTCCACCTTATGCGCTCCGGCTCTCCAAGCGCTTCTACTCCACGTCTAGTGTGCCGCGAACCCGCACCACAGCTCGGCCGCCCACCCAGATGTCCTCCCCGTCGTCGGCAATATCCACCTGCCCGTCACGCCCCAGCGCTGTCCCTTGCGAGACCGTGTACCGCGGCGGCACATCCCCGCGCCCTCGCAACCACTGCGCCATTGCTCCGTTCGCGCTGCCGGTGACCGGATCCTCGAAGGACGGGGTAAACGCGCGCAGCTCGTAAGCAGGGTCATCGCCGCCGGTCAACGCGGCGAACGCCACCTTTAGCCGGCTGCCTTCGGGCCGCTCGAGCGCGCGCAGCGCGTCCAGGTCGTCCAGCAGCGCTAGCTTCCACCCTGGGCCGTTGTCGCCGAATGAGGCGTCGATAAGCACCTGCCTATCGACGCCGAAGGTCGCACACACCTCATCTTTTTCCTGCGCAGACAACGGGCCCTCCCGCTTGAGGGGCGGGGTGGCAAAGGCGAGCGTGTCGCCGTGGACGCGCACCTCAACGTTGCCCACACCGCACTCCTGGATCACGCGACCTGCGGTGCCGGGCGTGTTGCCCAGCTCCAACCACGCCCGCGCGGTGCCGAGCGTGGGGTGACCAGCGAAGTCGAACTCTTCAGTCGGTGTGAAGATACGCACGCGATAGTCAGCCTCAGGGTTGGACGGTTCGAGCAGGAACGTCGTCTCGGAAAAGTTTGTCCAGGAGGCGATAGCCTGCATCTGCGCATCCGTGAGGGCATCCGCGCCACAGATGACGGCGAGCGGGTTGCCGGTGAATGCGCCGGTTGCGAAGACATCAATTTCGAAGAAATCCAGGGGGCTCATCCGCCCTACGCTACCAATGCAAAAACCTCCGACCCGACAACCGGATCGGAGGTTTTGCGTTGTACCCCGTACGGGATTTGAACCCGTGTTACCGCCGTGAGAGGGCGACGTCCTAGGCCGCTAGACGAACGGGGCGCGCTCGCTTGTTTGCGACTTGTTAAAGATAAAGCATGGCTGTGTTTACCTACAAATCACCAGGTAGAACCAGAGTTCACCTACCTACTTGAACCGACAGAACCCCCGACCGGCTGCGGCGCCTCCTCCGGCAGCGGCGACTTAGTCACCGGGATTGTCCGTTCGAAGCGCTGCACGTCGAGGGCGGGCCCGATCACGCCCCAGCTTTTTCGCATGGACTTCTCAAACAGGCCCCAACTGTGCGTGCCCTCCACTTGCGGGTACCACTCCACATCCAGGCCAGCACGCTGGGCCTGGTCCACGAAATAAGAGGAGCAGGCGTAGGAGGCAGCCTCGATGGCCAGAGGCGGGCCTATCCGTTCTGATGATGTCTCGGTGCCATCAATCGCTCCCGGAACCCCTTGCGCCGCGGAGACGAACAACGCTGTATTTCGCAGCGCATCCAGGTGAAGCACGGGCGAGTGCGCTACCCACGCAGGATCACTGGACATGCCCCACATCTTGGCTGCGTCCGCCCCGTTGAGATTCAACGCTTGGCGCACGTAGGTGTCACCCAGCACGCCGGAGGTGGCCGGACAACCCGAGTAAGACGCCGCGGCACGGAACCGCCCCGGTTCCAAAGACGCGATGTGCAGGGCTGGCCCGCCGGACATAGAAATTCCTGCGATTGCGTCGCGGCCGTTGCCGTGGAAATACTCGTCCATAAGCGGCGGCAGCTCGTTGGTGAAGTAGGTGAGCCACTTGTTGCGCCCCGTCGCCTCGTCCTCGCGGTACCAGTCTGCCTGCATAGAGGACACGGAACCTATAGGAGTGACAACGTTGACCAGCTTGTCTTGGAAGAACTCCTGATAGTCCGAAGAGTTGCGCCAGGACCAGCCGTTCGCCGCCCCGTCGGCCCCCATGAGCAGGTAGAACGTTGGCCGCGGGGTCTCGTTATCCGGGCCGCCGGGCAGGATCACCTCGTTTTTGACTTCCCTACCCATGGCGTGGGAATACACGGTGACCTCGTAAATGTCGTTTTCAATGTGTGTGACAGACTGCAGCGTCGCTGGGCGGGCATCCTCATCCGGGAAGGTCTCGCCGACGTTGCTCGAGCCGTTGCGTAACGACGACCCATGGCTACTCGCCCCCTCGTACAACGAAGAGCCGAACACTCCCCCACCCAGCGTGGCCAGGAACAGCGCCGGGACTGCCAGGAGCGGGATCGCGGAGAACAGACTCGATGCCGCGACTGGAACACTGGACGCGTCAATGAGACTGGAACCGCTTTGCTGAACCCTGCCGCTGAGCAGCGACGACAACTTCCACACCATGCGGACAATGTACTCCCAACGTGAAAAACCTCCGACCCAACAACTGGATCGGAGGTTCAACGTTGTACCCCGTACGGGATTTGAACCCGTGTTACCGCCGTGAGAGGGCGACGTCCTAGGCCACTAGACGAACGGGGCATTAGGACACAGAACTTTCAAAGCTCTGCAGCTGGCCTACCAGGACTCGAACCTAGAATGACGGTACCAGAAACCGTAGTGTTGCCAATTACACCATAGGCCATTGTTTTCAGTTCTGACCTGCGCTTTCCCACTCTGGGTTCCGCGCCTGCCCGGCTGAACAACGTGGATTACTATAACCATGAAGCGCTTAAGCCACCAAATCCCCAGGCCACCGCACACAAACCGGCGACCTGGGGACGGAGAAACAACAGCGCTGTAACTACTCCGCGAGCTACTCTGCTGCCTGGTACGGCGTTACGGCCCGCGCGGCGCGCAAGCGCTTCAGGGTGGACTCGCGGCCGAGCAGCTCCATGGACTCGAACAGCGGCGGCGACACGGCAGCGCCGGTGACGCCCACACGCAGGGCACCGAATGCGACGCGCGGCTTCAACCCGAGGTCGTCGATAAGCGCGGTGTTCAACGCGGCCTCGATGTTGGCCGTGGTCCACTCCCCTTCGCCGAGTGCCTCCAGCGCGGCGATGCCGGCGTCCAGCGGCTCCACGGCGGTGTCCTTGAGGTTCTTCTTAGCGCTCTTCTCGTCCAGCTCGAGGTCGTCGTCCGCGATGACCAAGAACTTCAGCAAGCCCCACGCGTCCGAAAGCACCTTGATGCGCGTCTGCACCAGCTCGGCGGCCACAGCGAACTTGTCCGCCGGGTAGTCCGCCGGGAACTCGGTGTATTCGGTGAGGTACGCACGAAGGCGGTCGCGGAAATCTTCCGGCTCCAGCAAGCGGATGTGGTCGGCGTTGATGGCTTCTAGCTTCTTCTGGTCGAAGCGGGCGGGGTTACCCAGCACGTCGTTGACATTGAAGGCCTCGACCAGCTCGTCCACGCTGAAGATGTCCTTATCCGCTGACAGCGACCACCCCAGCAGCGCGAGGTAGTTGATCATGCCCTCCGGGATGATGCCGTTATCGCGGTGGTTGAACAGGTTCGACTCCGGGTCGCGCTTGGACAGCTTCTTGTTGCCCTGCCCCATCACGAACGGCAGGTGGCCAAACTCGGGCGTGCGTTCGGCCACGCCGATGCGCTTGAGCGCCTCGTACAGCGCCATCTGGCGCGGGGTGGAAGACAGCAGGTCCTCGCCGCGCAGAACGTGGGTAATTCCCATCAGCGCGTCGTCCACCGGGTTCACCAGCGTGTACAGCGGCGCGCCGTTGGATCGCGCCACCACGAAGTCCGGCTGCGTCTCGGACTTGAACGTCACCTCGCCGCGCACCAGGTCGTTCCAGGTCCAGTCCTGGTCCGGCATGCGTAGGCGCCACACGGGCTTGCGGCCTTCCGCCTCGAACGCGTCGATCTGCTCCTGGGTGAGGTCGCGGTCGAAGTTGTCGTAGCCCAGCTGGGGGTCGCGGCCGGCGGCCTTGTGGCGCTCTACAACCTCTTCGTTCGTGGAGTACGCCGGGTAGACCTCACCGGCCTCAATGAGCTTGTTCAGCACATCTTTGTAGATCTCACTGCGCTGAGACTGGCGGTACGGCTCGTGTGGGCCGCCAACGTTGATCCCCTCGTCCCAGGCGAGTCCGAGCCACTCCAGCGAATCAATGATCGCCTGGTAGCTCTCCTCAGAATCGCGCGCGGCGTCCGTGTCCTCGATACGGAAGACGAAGGTGCCGCCGCAGTGGCGGGCCTGCGCCCAGTTAAACAGTGCCGTGCGCACCATGCCCACGTGCGGGGTCCCGGTCGGTGAAGGGCAAAAACGTACGCGCATTGAAGAGTCAGTCATGTCCGCAATCGTAGCGCGAGGTGCGATGTGCCTATCGACGTCCTCCGGCCCCCACCCTCCCGCAATTCCGCAGTTGCAGAACCTCCTCAACCCCAACTCGAGACCCAGGCCTACGAACGCACCGAAAAAGCCGGCTGCCCGAAGGCAACCGGCATTCTTTGCGGCGCGTTTTCCTCCTTCCAACCCCTACTTCGGGTTGCGCATGAGAAACGCCCACATCTCGTCGGCGGCGGACGGCGAGTACCACCAGAAGTGGTTGGAGCCGTGGACCTGGATAACCTCAACGCCCTTGCGGCAGCCGCGGGCGGAAACGCGAGTGGCGTTGGGCAGCGGCGCGCGGTCGAGGCCGGGGCCGCAGCCGTTGCGGGCTGCGTAGGAACCGAACAGCTCCGGCACAGGCAGGACGCGCTGACCGCGACGGATCGTGCCGTGGTACGGCGTGAGCGTGTCGTTCGTCCCGTGCAAGGCCATAAATGCGATGGGGATGTTTTGGCAACCCTGGTTGACCGGAGCGTAGTAGGCGCCGGAGACACCGGCCACGCCTGCAAACAGGTCAGCCATGTGGCAGGCGGAGACCGCCGCCATACCGCCGCCGGTGGACATGCCGGTGGCGAAGATACGCCGGCGGTCAATGTTGTAGTAACGCTGGACGTCGTTGATCATGGCGCGGACGTACGCGATGTCTTGCCCCGGGCGGGTCGCGGCTGTCGGCGAGCCTTCCCAGGAAGCACCAATAGCGCGCGGGTACACGATGATGGCGTCGCGGCCGACGGAGGACTCTCGCAGACGCGAATAGTTGCGGAAGTTTTCCGTCGAGTCCTGGTACGCCGAGTATCCAACCATCACGGGCGTCGGTTTCGACGGGTTGTAATTGCGCGGCACCCAGATGAGGTAGCTGCGTCCAGCAGCATGGATTTCACCGTTGGTTCCGTTGGCAACGGGTGCGGGCGCCTGCGGCGACCACGGACCGACAGCAGCGGGACCAGGCGCGGGCGCGGGCACAGGAGCAACCTGCGGCGCCGGGAAGGGATTGCGAGGCAGCGACGAGCCGTTTGGCAGGGACTCGTTGGCCATCTGCACAAATTTGTTCCATTCGGCGTTTGCCTGGTTGGCCGCATCCGCGACGGCGCGGTTTGCTTCGTTGACCGCACTGTTGACTTGGTTATTGATCTGGGAGGAAAGATCCTGGGCATCAGCCTGAACCGGAGCTACCGCGCTACCAGCAAGAAGCAGAGCGGCAAGACCGCCCGCAAGGGTCTTAACAATTTTCACACAGGCAACAATAAACGCACTTTTAAGGCCCTGCAAGCGCCGCGGGAGTAGGGGGAATATCGATGGGGCGATAAAGTTACGCCACATGCCCACCTCCAGACCCGAAAGCGCACCCGACTTCCTGCTCTCGCGCGGCGACGGCTCCGTGCGCACACAAGGATCATTGCGCACGTTCGACGACGCGTGGGAGGCCGCGGACGCGGTCGCCCGGGGCGAAGTGGAAATGGTTGTTGGCGCTCTCCCCTTCGATCAGGACTGCGCTGCCGCCTTGACGGTGCCTGAGCACATTATCCGCGAGCCGGGCCCTCTGGAACCGCACCCGTACTACCGGATCGGCCCGGGCTCCACGCTCAACGCAATGCTTATCGACGTCGACCCGTCCCCGGAGGAGCACTACCGCAGAGTCGAAGCCGCGATTTCAACCATCCAAAGTTCGGCGTTGGATAAGGTCGTGCTCGCCCGCGCAGTGGACATCGCCTTCGACCCCCCGGTTGATCCGCGTCTGGTCGCGGCACGGCTGATAGACCTCTCCTTCACGCACGACGGCTTCATCGCAGACCTCACCCCTTCCGGACGAGTCGGCCATTTCCTCGTTGGGTCGTCTCCGGAAGTCCTCGTACGCCGGCGCGGCAACCGCGTCTGGTCCTTCCCCTTGGCCGGCTCTGCGGCACGAGTTCCCGATGACCATGCAGCAGATACCGCCGCGGCTGAGGCGCTGTACTCCTCGGCCAAAGATCTCGACGAGCACCGATTCGTGGTCGATCACATCCGCAGGGTATTGCGCCCGCTCTGCAGCGAATTACATATTCCGGATCGACCAAAACTTGAGAAGACCAGCGAGATGTGGCACTTAGCAACCCCTATCGAGGGTGTGCTGAAAGCTCCCGCGCCGAGCGCCTTAGACCTTGCCCTCAGCCTGTATCCCACACCCGCTGTTTGCGGTACCCCGCAGGCAGCGGCGGAGGCGCTGATCACCACCGCAGAATCGGACCGCGGCTTTTATGCCGGTGCCGTGGGCTACACCGACGCTCTGGGGGACGGCGAATACATGGTGGCCATCCGCTGCGCCGAGGTCAATGGCGACGGCACGAAGGCCCGTGCTTGGGCGGGCGGGGGCTTGACCGCAGACTCGGACCCCCAAGCCGAGCTCGACGAAACGACGGCCAAGCTGCGCACCATCATGCGCGCGCTCGGCCTACAGCACGCAAGCTAGGCGCGCTCGACTGGATTGCCCAGTTTGCCGATGCCGGGAATTTCCACCTCGATGTAGTCTCCGGGAACCATTTCCGCGGTTCCTGCAGGCGAGCCGGTGGCAATCACGTCGCCCGGCAGCAACGTGAACGACTCCGATACCCACTCGACCATCTCGCCGACGGATTTGATCATCTGGTTGGAGTTGGAGTCCTGCTTCGTCTCCGTCACCCCGTCGTGAGTGTGGTGGGCCTTAATGGGCAGGTTGGAAAAGTCGAACTTCTCCAGGTCCGTCTCAATCCACGGGCCAATGGGTCCGAACGTGTCAATACCTTTCGCCCGTGCCCACTGCCCGTCGGCGAACTGCAGGTCGCGCGAGGACACGTCGTTGATGATGGTGACGCCGCGGATGACCGATTTCCAGTCTGCAGCCTTGACGTTCTTGCACGGCACGCCGACAACGAGAGCAAGCTCGCCTTCGAACTCGACCCGGGTTGCGTACTCCGGGATCTTAATTGGGGCACCTGGTCCGACCACTGCGGTGGAGGGTTTGATGAAGATGGTGGGCGGAAGGTGCTCGGCGGACTGCTTGAACACCTCTGCTACGTGATCGGCGTAGTTGCGGCCGACAGCAACTACCTTTGAAGGCAGCGTTGGCGCGAGGAGGCGCACATCCTGCAAGGAATACTCTTTTCCGGTGTATTCCGGGTCCGTGAACGGAGTTCCGGCAATGGCCTTCGCCGTTGCCCCTTGATCGTCAATGACGGCGAAGGTCATGCCTTCGGGTGTTGCAATTCGTCCAAAACGCATGTGACCGAGCATACAACCCGGCGGCACAAGTGGCGTTATCCCGCGACCGCTATTGTACCGTTAGCGCGAGATAGAGCTCGGCGCATCTCGAACCCCGCACATCTGCGTGGCGGACTCCCCCACTCGTGTCCCCCCGCAGAACGAAGTATTGGGCACCGGCGAGATCGATGACCCGGCCATCGACCGGGACCCAGCCAACCGACACAAGCTGGGCACGTTCGGGCTTGAGTCCCGTAGTTTCAACATCCACGGCGAGCAGTGCGCCGTGGATAAGCTTGCGCTACTTCGCCGCGGGAAACCGTAGACCTCATCTAGCTCCACACTCATGGAGCGAGCCAAGCGTGACCGACCGCATGCTCGCGGCACTTTCTACTGGTAGCTCACAAACCAGGGGGTCGGGTGGACGTCCCGGTACGTCTGCTCCGGGGTGAATGTGGGAAAGTCCTCGTCGAAGAAGTTCTTCCACGCCATATAGAAGTTCGGGTCCAACCCCTGACGCAGCACATCCCAAGTCTCGAACTTTTGCTCAGGCACCCCATGTCCGTCGGCGTGCAGGATCCACGCCAGCTCCGGTTGACCGGTGACGATATTTTCCCGATCGGGGAACATGGCGACGTTGAACTGGTGGATAACCAGCGCCTTCTGGGGGAGATTCCTTTCCCGGACAAGTTGAGCGAGCCAGTCGGCTACCTCGTTGATCTCGGCAGCCGTGGCGCTGCCGATCCGGGACAGCGGCGCCTCGCCGGGGTTGAGCTTCCACTCGGCGTCTAGCGCCAGCCCGACGTTTGGACGGGTGAGCAGGTCCTGATACAACTTCGCTTGCTCGAGGAAGCTGCCCTGACCGGGCTGAAGGTCGATAACGGCGTAACCACCCGCGTCCACAATCGCGTCGACGTAGGGCACAAGGTCCTCCATCGGCGTCTCATTTGAATAATTGCCGTCGTCACCCGGGAATTCCGACGCGACAGAAGCGATGATTTCGAAGGCCGGAATAACGGGCTGATCGCTGAACGGCTGGTAATCGGCAGCGAAGCGCTTCGCCATCTCGACGGAGGCGGCTGGATCCTGCTCGCCCATCACACCCAAGTCCGGCCCGTACGGGTGCCCGTAGAGCGCCACCATGCGGCGTCCCGGGAATACCAACCCGCCGCCGCCGGGCAGCTCGCCGTTTCCTGCTAACGCGGCACGTGCTTGGAAGTTGTCGTTCGAGCCCCACTGGCGCCCAAGCGCCAGGGTGTCCTGATCGGTGACCGTGCGCATGCTCTCCGCCGTTGCGCGCGGGTCCGCTGCGGGGAGGACCTCCACCTCTGCCCCGGCAGCGCGTGCTGTGGCCACCGAAGCGCGGGACGACACGGCAGTAGCAAAGACCGGAGGCATTGCGAGCTCCGACGGGTGTTGGGGTTCCAAGGCCGCGATCGCGGCCGCATCCTCCGCCGGTGCGTTTGAGTCAACCGCGTCGGTGGCAGCGACCTCGCCGTCGTCGCCAGGCACGGTAATCACATGGGTCGCGCCGAGTCGCGCAATCTCCGCATCGACGGCGGCATCGGCGCCGTCGAGACGCGTCAGCATTGGAGCGCCAAGTTTGACGGCGATGGCCGCCGCTTTCAGCTGCTGATCGCGCTCCTTGGCGGCGACGACAACGGTGTCGGCCGCGTCAAACAGTCGGCGCGACACCTCGACCCCAGTGCCGTCTGCGTCCTGGATCACCTCGTCGCCATGTGTTTGCAGGACCGCCTTTTCGCCGGGCCGTGACCCGGTATTCCCCTCTTCAGTGCTGCTGCAGCTGGTGAGCACCAGCGCGGTTGCTGCGAGTACGGCGGGAATCGTGCGGGTCACATACATGCGATCAACCCTACTTCAGCGCAGCTGCGATCCGGTCACCCACTTCGGCGGTTCGCACCTTGGCATCGCCACGCGTTGCAACGTCGCGTTCGACAGCGTCCTCGATGCGTGAGGCGTTGTCGTCGTCGCCGAGGAAACGCAGCATCATCGCCACCGACAAGATCATTGCAGTGGGGTCCGCGATGCCCTGACCCGCGATATCCGGGGCGGATCCGTGCACCGGCTCGAACATCGACGGAAACGCTTTCGCGGCGTTGATGTTGCCGGAGCACGCCTGGCCCACGCCGCCGGCGACGGCACCGGCGAGGTCGGTGAGGATATCGCCGAAGAGGTTGTCTGTGACGATGACGTCGTAACGGCCAGGGTCTTGCACCATGTAAATGGTGGCGGCATCGATGTGGTTGTAGTCCACTTCGACCTCGGGGAATTCAGGACTGATTTCGTCGACGACGCGCTGCCACAACCCGCCGGCGTTGACCAGCACGTTCGTCTTGTGCACGAGGGTGAGCTTCTGCCGGCGCGTCATAGCCAGCTCGAAGGCGTAGCGCACCACGCGCTCCACCCCGTGATAGGTGTTCTGGGAAACTTCGCAGGCCACCTCGTGCTCGGTGCCTTGCCGCAGGGTGCCGCCGTTACCGGCGTACAGGCCTTCGGTGCCCTCGCGCACCACCACAAAGTCGATGTCGCCCGGGTTCGCCAGGGGGCTGACCGAGGACGGGTAGAGGCGCGACGGCCGCAGGTTGACGTAGTGGTCCAGTTTGAACCGGAGGGGCAGCAGTAAACCACGCTCCAGCACGCCCGCCGGCACCCGCTCCGGATCGCCGATGGCACCGAGCAAGATCGCGTCGTGCTCCTTGAGCGCATCCAGGTCCGCGTCGGTGAGAAGCTCCCCATTGCGCAGGTAGCGGCGTGCGCCGAGGTCGAACTCCGTGGTTTCCACGTCGTTGCGAACTGCGTTGAGCACCTTCAGCCCTTCCGCCATTATTTCTTGGCCGATACCGTCGCCCGCAAGCACTGCAATTTTCATAATCTGGAATCCTTTTCTCACATCGTAGAAAACAGATCCAGGGTGTCACCTGTTTACGGCGCCGGGACCGGCTCTCCGGTAAGCGCGCTCAGCACCGCACGGGCCACATCCACACCGGCCCGCGCCTGCGCCTCCCGGGTCTGCGCGCCCAGGTGCGGGGTGAGCACAGCGTTGTCCAGCCCAAACAAGGGTGATTCGTGGGGCGGCTCCTGCTCAAAGACATCAATCCCGGCGGCAGAAATCGGCCCCTCGCGCAATACGGCGGCGAGAGCGCGCTCATCCACCACCCCACCGCGGGAGGTATTGATCAGGATCTGCCCCGGCTTGGCTGAGCGAAGCAGTCGCTCGTCGAAAAGCTCGTGCGTCTCGGCGGTTTTCGGCACGTGGATGGAAACGAAATCCGCCCGAGCCACCAGCGCGTCAAGATCCGCCAGCTCGACGTCGAGACGGTCGACGGCCGCCTGGTCCGGGTACGGGTCGTATGCGAGAATGCGGGTGCCAAAGGCGCTCATGCGCTCAGCGAAAAGCTGGCCTACTCGGCCGAAACCGACAACGCCAACGGTTTTGCCGTAGATCTCCGTACCGTGAAACCGGGAGCGCTCCCAGCTCCCCTCATGCACGCAGGCATTTGCCGCCGGAATGGTGCGGGCGGCCGCTAGCAGGAGGGCAATGGCGTGTTCGCAGGCGGAGTGGATGTTCGCGGTAGGAGTGTTCGCCACGACAATTCCCCGCTCGGCGGCGGCCTCGACGTCGATGTTGTCAATACCGACCCCGGCGCGACCGATGACTTTCAGGTGCGCGGCGGCATCAAGAACCTCCCGGTCGACTGTGGTGGCCGAGCGGACAATGAGCGCGTCGGCATCGCGTACCGCCCTGAGCAAGTCGGAGCGACGAGGCCCGGCGACTCGGCGGATCTCTACCCCAGATCCCAGTGCTTGCTCGGCCTCCGACGCGAGCGGGTCGGCGATCAGCACAATCGGTGTGCGTGGTGGCACTGGATCTCCTTCTGCATGAAACAATAAGCCAGGGCTTATTTTAGCGTGTTAATAGGCAGCTTCCGCCTGCCGGATGCGGTGCGCAAGTACTTCGGACGTGCCGAACTGGCTCCCCAACGCCACGAGCGGCAGATCTGACAGGCCAGCCATGGCGAAGAGCGTCTCTTCACTTTTTCGTGGGTCCGGCAGCGGAACCACTGAGACGGTCGCGCCGTAGCTGCGCGCATTTGCCACTGAAGGGATCGATGATTCCCAGGTGGCCACAACGCGCGGGGCCATGTTGGCGTCGCGCCGAGACTGGATGGGAAGCGGCTCGGGTTTTGCGGCTGGCAGCACCACCGGATCCGCCCACGCGGCTCGAATCCACGTGGGCTCGCGCTGGTCCAACGATGCGACCTCGCGCACTGCATCCCCCGGCTCGTCCACAGTGCGTTCCACGAAGCGCAGCGCCGTCATTTCCTCGAGCGCACGCAACCCCCTGGGTCCCTGCGCACGCGAACCGCGCCTGATGAAGGAGCGATAGAGACGTCCCCAACTGTGAGCACGGTGACAGTGTGCATGTCCGCTATCATGCGCGCGTATTCCGCGTGCCGGCCGGGGTCGTAAACCATCATCGGGGCGTTGGTTGCCACAGCGATCGAGGCGGCGCGCAACTGGGCCTCAACCGTGGCGTCGCTGAGCACCAGCGTCTCCGACGCGGGGAAGAACAGCCGCGTGGTTTTGATACCGAGAACATCGTCCACCACCTCCGGCCTGTCGGCGAACAGCTGCGCGACATGTTTGGACTGGTTGACGCTCTTCGCCCTCTCGAGGGGGCTGAGCTGCGCCTCCGGCGCGCATCCCGCGAGCACGGCAGTTACGGCGACGGCGACTGCGGTAACTATCGCTCGTCGCACTCGGCCTCGCTTCGGTCCCAGTCGCGAACCGCCTGCCGGTCCATCGCGTACTCGATCATGCCGACGAAGCGCTCGCGTCTGTCTGCAACGAATCCCTCCCAGTCGGATGCCAGCAGCAGCTCCGGGTTCATCTCATGGCCGGCGAGCACAGCATCAAATTCGTCGTCCTCCAAAAGCGATTTGGACTGCAGGCGTGGAAGGTAGCGCTTTGGCTCATTGTGCTCTATCACCACATCGGTGCGTCGACCCATTGGCGTCCGGTTTAATACCGAGTCGGCCAGTTCCGGGTCCGCATCCAAAGCTCCAGTCATGGCCAAGAATTGCCGTGGGAACCTGGCGGAACCTCGGCTGCAACTCAGCGACCGTGTCTGCAGTAAACGGCTCTGCGGTGCGCCAGTCGCGCGCTCCCGCGCCATCAGCAGCGAGTACAAACCGCGGTAAACGCCGCTACTTGGCCCCGCGCTGCGCAGGCGCGATTCGTGGAACCGGGCGTCTGCGACGGTGCGCGGCAGATCCTGGGTGTCTCCCCGGACCCACGGGGTGACCTCCGTGACGTCCAGCCCGATCCGGATCGTCGGCGCGTGCGCACCGTAGAGCTCGCCGAAAACGCCGCACCAGAACCAGCGGTTCAGGCGGTCGGCTGCGCCGTCCGCCGCTAGCGCGTCCGGCTGCTCCGCCAAGCGCGCAAGGATGACGGCGAGGGGGATCAACTGTGCGGGATATGGCACTTGGTCGGCGGCAACGACGCGCCGCTGTTCCAGGAACTCGGCGGCGGCGAGAAACCCTGCCGCCATTTCAGGGCCATGCGCCTGATACTCCTCGAGAGTGATGTTCAAGATGTCGCCGCGGTGGCCCAGCGCCGGGCCCTGACGACTTGTCAGCAGCAGTGACAGCGCGCGCAAGAACTCCACGCGGCCCACGCTGTCCAGCACCGGGTGAGCCCTCAGCTGCGCCTCGATACCGCCCCAATCATCGGCGAGCGCAAAGCCCGGGTCTTCGGCCGCGTAGACCGCGGTAAGGAGCTCGAAGACGTCCATCTGCACACCCGCAGAGTTGGCGAAAGCGAAGATCTGGCCCACGCCGGCCTGCGTGGTATCGCGGTCGACGCGGATCACCGGCACGTCGTACGCCGGAAGCCCCCGCATGACCTGGTTGATAAACCGCTTCACCGCATCCCGCAGCGTGTCATCCTGCGCGTGCGCCGCCATATCCACGAGTAGTTCGTTGCCGCATTTCCACAACAGCATGCTCACCGGAATCACGCCGTGGCGGATATACGCTTCACGTGTGTCGAGTGGCTCATCCACGCTCGGCCCGAAGTGGGAGCGGACGCGGCCACTGTCATCAACGGCGAATAGCGCCTCCACCGGCATGGTTTCCGCCGCCACTGCGGCACGCACGTCCACGAGGAAGCGGCGCCGGATAGGCCTTCCCAAATAATCGACGGTGCGCACCTCGCCGCTGTGCGTGAATGCCTGGTAGAGCGAGGTCAACCGCTGCTGGCCGTCCAGCAACAGCAGCCCCGGGGAAACGCCTGACGCCTCCACCCCTTCGAGCGGGCGCGGCTTAAACCGCTGCTGCGTGTTGCGAGTGTCCAGCGCCAGCAACGCTCCCACCGGGTAGCCGCGCAGCACCGAAGTGACCAGAGTGCGTATCCTATCGACGTCCCATAGGTACTCCCGCTGAAAATCGGGCAGCTGCAACTCCCCTTTCTCTGCGCGGGAGAACAGATCCTTGAGCGAGTAACTTGGCGTGGTGAAACCCATGGGCCCAAGGGTAGATCAGTTTCAGCACACCTTCTCGTGGGAGATGTGCTCGGGCCGCTCGATCTGCACAGTGGCGTGCTCCACCCCCAGGCCAGCCAGCGCCTGCTGGACCCTATCTAGAAGCTGGTCGCGGTCTACGCCAGATGCGGCAACCACGTGGACGGTGGCCAGCACGCTCACTCCATCAAGCGACCAGAGGTGAAGATCATGGGTATCTACCGCACCGTCGACCTCGCCCAGCGTCCGCTCCACCACCTCAACGTCGAACCCCTCCGGAACCTGCTCCAGCATCACGCGGGCCGAACCGACCATGAGCTGCCACGCCCGCGGCAACACAAGTGCAGCGATAAGCAGGGACGCAACAACGTCGGCAGCTGCAACCCCTGTCACCGCAATCACTGCACCTGCTGCCAGGACCGCAACGGAACCGAACATGTCCACCAGCACGTGCAGGTACGCGCCCTGCACGTTGATGGATCCCTCCCGGTGGCGCGCGAGCACCCATGCCGAGGCGGCGTTGGCCACTAGGCCGATGGCGGCGATCACCATCATCGGCCCTGTCTCCACCGGCTGGGGGTCGCGCACCCTGCGTACGGCTTCCACCACAATCCAGACCGAAATACTCAG
This sequence comes from Corynebacterium wankanglinii, assembly GCA_014490595.1. GTDB lineage: Bacteria > Actinomycetota > Actinomycetes > Mycobacteriales > Mycobacteriaceae > Corynebacterium > Corynebacterium wankanglinii. The sequence continues at coordinate 1,137,626 of CP061031.1, read as the reverse complement.
CACAGCCACCGCGTTGATGAGCGCGGCGAGCACCTCCACACGACGGTGGCCGAACGTCGCCGTCGCCGACGCAGCCCGCTGCCCGACAACGACGGCCACCAGGGAGATGATCAACCCTGCGGCATCCGAAAGCATGTGCATCGCATCCGCAAGCAGCGCCATCGAGCCGGAGATAAGGCCGCCGGCGACCTCCGCCACGAAAACGACCCCTGTAATGGCGAGCGCGATCATCAACGCGCGGCGCGGCGCCGGTTCGCGCCCCCGTGCTCATGGTGATGGTGCTCGTGCGCGTGGTCGTGCATCCTGGTTCCTTTCACAATGCTTTGCATCCTGGTTCCTTTCACAATGCTTACCGACGACCAACGGTATCCGCCCGATTCCTTATTGACAACTAACTGAAAATCGTTACGGCGCTGCACCTGCGCCCCTAAGGCGCTGGGAAAATGATGCGACGGGATCGACGCGAGCCACACGGGTACCAGAATGCGGTGCGAATATTTGTTAGAGTGGGCGGTCGTTCACGGAGGATGCTGGCACGTCCACGCGATCCACGCGAACGGTATGCCAGCACTTGTGTTAGCACGAAAGGAATTTACAATGACCAACCCGAATGACCCGAACCGCAACCCCAAGGACTTTGGCGAGGGCAAGATCGAGGACGCGAAGAACTTGGGCAAGGACAAGGTCAACGACCTTCGTGGCACCAAGGACGTTAAGGACGCCAACGTTGATCCGTCCAAGGATGTCCGTGTTGAGCGCACCACCACCGAGCGCACGACCGCTACCCCGGCACGTAGCACCGCCGGCTCCACTGCCGTGACCGAGGAGAACAACGGTGGCGGCTGGTGGAAGTGGCTGCTGGGCATCTTCGTAGCACTGCTGCTGCTGTGGCTGCTGTGGCTCCTGTTCTCCGGCAACGACGACGAGGGCACGACCGTTACCTCCACCACCACCGCCGCAACCGAGGTCGTCTCCGAGACCACCACCGTTGACAACGGCGCTACCGAGTCCGCCGCCACCTCCGAGTCCGCTGCGGCAACCGGCGACAACGCCGCTGACGACACGGTTACCCAGACCGAGATCGTCGACGAGGTGACCGAGACCCTCGCACCGTCCGAGGCTCCGGCGACCAACTAGCCGCTTCTCTCACCGCAGAGAGTGCACCCCGCATCCCCGGTCAGGGGACGCGGGGTTTTTGCTTTGCCTCCGCGAGGGTTTGAAGGCTAGCTCGACGACAAGCGCTGGGCGCAAGAACGAAGAACGCGGCAGGGCTGATGGAGCCCTGCCGCGTTTGCGTCGTCGCTGATAGCTCTAGCGCGCGGTATCGTTGAGTGGCGCCTTCACCCAGCTCATCATGTCCCGCAGCTGGGCACCGGTCTTCTCAATCGGGTGCTGCGCCACCTTGTCGCGCAGGCCCTCGAGCTCCTTGTTGCCACCCTCGACGTTAGCGACGAGGCGCTTGGTGAACGTCCCGTCTTGGATGTCCTTGAGGATCTCACGCATGCGGTCCTTCGCGCCTTCGTCGATGACGCGCGGGCCGGAGAGGTAGCCACCGAACTCCGCAGTGTCGGACACCGAGTAGTTCATGTTGGCGATGCCGCCTTCGTAGATCAGGTCGACGATCAGCTTCATTTCGTGCAGGCACTCGAAGTAGGCCATCTCCGGCTCGTAGCCCGCCTCAACGAGCACCTCGAAGCCGTTCATGATCAGGTACTCCAGGCCGCCGCAGAGCACTGCCTGCTCGCCGAAGAGGTCAGTCACCGTCTCCGCTTCGAAGGTGGTGGGGATGACTCCGGCGCGGGCGCCGCCGATAGCGGCCGCGTATGACAGAGCGAGGTCGCGTCCGTTGCCCTGCGGGTCCTGTTCCACCGCGATGAGGCAGGGCACGCCCTTGCCGTCTGCGAAGGTACGGCGGACCAGGTGCCCCGGCCCCTTCGGCGCAACCATGGCGACGGTGATGTTGTCGGCCGGCTTGATCAGGCCGAAGTGGATGTTCAGGCCGTGGCCGAAGAACAGCGCGTCGCCGTCCTTCAGGTTCGGCTCGATGTCTTCGGTGAAGATCTGCGCCTGGGAGGTGTCCGGCGCGAGCAGCATGATCACGTCGGCCCACTCGGCGGCATCCGCGTTGGTCTTGACCTCAAAGCCAGCCTCGCGCGCCTTCTCCGCGGACTTGGAGCCATCACGCAGGCCCACGACGACCTCGACACCGGATTCGCGCAGATTCTGCGCGTGGGCGTGGCCCTGGGAGCCGTAGCCGATGATGGCGACCTTCTTGCCCTGGATCAGGGACAGGTCTGCGTCGTTGTCATAGAGCACGTCGATTGCCATGTGTACGTCACTTCCTTCAATTTATGAGACGGTCATTTCACATTATGACACAACCGCCTACGGGGGTTGAGAATTCAGTCGGCCTTCGCCATCGTCTTGGATCCGCGCGAGAGCGCCACCGAACCCGACCGTGCGAGTTCTCGGATGCCGAAGGTTTCCATCACCTCGAGAAACGCCTTCAATTTGGCGGAGTTACCGGTGGCCTCGATGATCACGGAATCCACCCCGACGTCAATCACTCGGGCGCGGAAGAGATTCGCCGCATCCACCACTTGGGGGCGGGTGAGGTTATCTGCCGTTACCTTCACCAAGAGCAGCTGGCGGCCGACCGACGTGCCGTCGTCAAGCTCGAGCACCTTGTGCACCTGGATGAGCTTGTAGAGCTGTTTGGTGATCTGCTCAACGGCGTGCTCCGTGGCGTCGACAACGACGGTCAGCCGGTTTATGCCGTCTGTCGCCGTCTTGGCCGAAACCAGCGAGACCAAGTTGTAGCCGCGACGGGTGAATAGCGCGGTGACACGGGTGATAATGCCGTCGACATCGTCAACAAGCACCGACAGCGTGTGGCGGGTGATGGGTTCTTGCTGGGCCATGCTTAGTTCTCCTCCTGCTCGAGCGATGCGATGGTCTCGTTGATTGCCTCGGGTGTTTCAGCCGCGGACTCCTCCTCGCCGAAGAACGGCCGCATGCCGCGCGCATACTCGATGTCGGAGTTGGAGGTGCCGGCCGCGATCATCGGCCATACCTGCGCGTCCTCGCCGACCACGAACTCGACCACGACGGGGCGGTCGTTGATCTCCCGGGCGCGCTGGATGGCCGTTTCGACGTCGTCAGCAGACGTGACCCGGAAGGACACCGCACCCAACGCCTCCGAGAGCTTCACAAAATCAGGCACGTACACCTCGCCGCCAAGCTTGGTGTGGGAGTAGTTGCCCTCGTAGAACAGGGTCTGCCATTGGCGCACCATGCCCAGGTTGCCGTTGTTGATCAGCGCCACCTTGATGGGGAAGCCCTCGAGTGCGGCGGTAGTGATCTCCTGATTGGTCATTTGGAAACAGCCGTCGCCGTCAATGGCCCACACTTCCGCATCCGGCATGGCCGCCTTCGCGCCCATTGCCGCGGGGATGGAAAAGCCCATCGTGCCCGCGCCGCCGGAGTTGATCCAGTGCCGGGGCTCCTCGTAGTCGATGAACTGGGCGGACCACATCTGGTGCTGGCCCACGCCGGAGACGTAAATCGTCTCAGGCCCGGCAACCTTTGACAGCGTCTCCAACACAAACTGCGGAGCCAGCGTGCCGTCGGTGTGCGGCTCGTAGCCGCGCGGGAAGCGCTCCTTGAGGTCCTGCAGGCGCGCAATCCACGGGTCGATGCTCGGCGCCTTGACCTTCCCCTTCTCGGCGCCTTTCTCGGCCCCCTTCCCGGCAAAGTGGTCCGTGAGTTCGGAAAGCACCCGTTTTGCATCGCCGACAATGGGGACGTCAACCGCGCGGATCTTGCCCACCTCCGCCGGGTCGATGTCCGCGTGGATGATCTTCGCGTGGGGTGCGAACGTATCGGTGTCGCCGGTCACGCGGTCGTCGAAACGCGCGCCGATTGCGATGAGCAGGTCGGATTCCTGGAACGCGCCGACGGCCGGAACCGTGCCGTGCATACCGGGCATGCCCAAGTACAGCGGGTGCGACTGAGGGAAGGCACCGAGCGCCATCAGCGTGGTCACCACCGGGACGCCCGTTGCTTCCACGAATTCTGCAAGTTGCTTGTGCGCGTTCGCCTTCACCACACCGCCACCGATGTAGAGCACTGGGCGCTCCGCCTTAGAAATCATCTTCGCCGCTTGTGCGATCTGACGGTTGTGGGGCTTCGTGTTCGGCTTGTACCCAGGCAAATCCACCTTCGGCGGCCAGTTGAACTCTATCTCAGCGTTTTGCACATCTTTTGGAATATCCACCAGCACCGGACCCGGGCGTCCAGTAGAAGCGATGTGGAAAGCCGAAGCGATAGCTCGCGGTATATCTTCCGCCTTAGTCACCATGACGTTGTGCTTAGTAATCGGCATGGTGATGCCGCGGATATCCGCCTCCTGGAACGCGTCGGTGCCCAGCAGCGGCGAGCCGACCTGGCCGGTGATCGCAACCATCGGCACGGAGTCGAGGTACGCGTCCGCGATTGGCGTGACCAGGTTCGTCGCGCCAGGACCGGAGGTGGCGATACAGACGCCGACCTTGCCGGACGCCACCGCGTAGCCCTCCGCGGCATGGCCCGCCCCCTGCTCGTGACGCACGAGCACGTGGCGGAGTTTCTCGGCGCGAAACAGCGCGTCATACAGCGGGAGCACCGCACCACCGGGCAGGCCGAACACAATCTCGGTGCCCAGCTCCTCAAGACTGCGAACGACGGCATCCGCGCCTGTCATGCGTTCGGGCTTTCGTTTTTCTGAAGCTGCCACGGTTGAAGGCTCCTTGCTCGCTCAATTGTTCTCTGCAATCTTCTCTGCGTCGCGATCTCATACAACAAAAGCCCCCGACGAGCGTCGTGCTCTCGAGGGCGCTTGGTCTGTGAGCGGCGTAGTAAAACGCACCCGCTACGGCAAGCGCCGTCGGGATACGATAATTACAAGTCGCTCGTTGATCACGTGAAAAAGACTAGCGCGCACCCGTACCGTGCGCAGGTTTTTATTCAGATATTTAAATTGCGGGCTATTGCTTATCGACGTCCCAAAGGTGACTACCATCCCCAACTATGACTGACACGCCGGAGCACACCCCGCACGTTTTCAGACCGACGCGAGAACACATCCTCGCCATCGTGATTGCAACCGGTATCGCGCTCATGGGCATCCTCTGGGCGCCCAAGTACCTGGCGTGGCTGCTCATCTTCCCAGCACTCTGGCTGGCATGGGTACTGGCCTCCTCCACCACTGTGAGCGAGCGCGGCATCACCGCGAAGTACCTCTTCCGGAAGAATGTCACCCTGCCGTGGCAGGACCTGGAAGGCCTGGCGTTTCAGGGCTCCTCCGTCTCCGCTGTCACCACCGGTGGCGCGAAACATCCACTGCCCGGCGTGACCTTTAATTCTTTGCCCGACCTCGCGGAGGCTTCGAACGGGCGCATCACCGATGTAATTACGTCAGCCCAGGAGGCGGCGGACGGCAAGTTCGAGATCATCGACAGGGGCGGGCACAAAGTTTTGCTCAACCGAGAAGAGTATGACGCTTACGTCGCCGAGCACCCAGACCTGCCCGGCCCGCGCCCCGCCGTAACCGAGGCAGCACCCGAAACAAAGGAGTAATACCGTGATCCCGCTTCGCTCACGAGTCACCACCGTCGGCCGTCAGGCCGCTGGCGCCCGCGCCCTGTGGCGCGCCACCGGCACAGGCGAAAACGAGTTTGGCAAGCCCATTGTGGCCATCGTGAACTCCTACACCCAGTTCGTGCCCGGCCACGTGCACCTCAAGGAAGTCGGCGACATCGTTGCCGAGGCCGTGCGCGCGGCCGGCGGGGTGCCGAAAGAGTTCAACACCATCGCCGTCGATGACGGCATCGCCATGGGCCACGCCGGCATGTTGTACTCGCTGCCCTCCCGCGAGATCATCACCGACTCGGTGGAGTACATGGTCAACGCCCACACCGTGGACGCGATGGTGTGCATCTCCAACTGCGACAAGATCACCCCTGGCATGCTCAACGCCGCGATGCGCCTAAACATCCCGGCCGTGTTCGTCTCCGGCGGTCCGATGGAGGCCGGCAAGGCGTTCTCCGTCGGCGGGGTGACTAAGCCAAAGTCCGACCTCATCGACGCCATCGCGCTGTCTGCAAACGACGACGTCAGCGACGCCGAGTTGGACGACATCGCGAACAACGCCTGCCCCACTTGCGGCTCCTGCTCGGGCATGTTCACCGCGAACTCCATGAACTGCCTCACCGAGGCGCTGGGGCTTTCCCTGCCCGGCAACGGCACCACCCTGGCCACCCACACCGCGCGCCGGGAGCTGTTTGAGAAGGCCGGCCGCACGGTCATGGAGCTGTGCGAGCGCTACTACGGCCAGGGCGACGAGTCGGTCCTGCCGCGCAACGTGGCAAACGTCCACGCGTTCCGCAACGCGATGGCGCTGGACATGGCGATGGGCGGCTCCACCAACACCATCCTGCACATCCTCGCCGCGGCGCAGGAAGGCGACATCGACTTCGACCTGTCCGACATCGACGAGCTTTCCCACCAGATCCCGTGCCTGTCCAAGGTCGCCCCGAACGGCGAGGCGCACGTCGAAGACGTCCACCGCGCCGGCGGCATCCCCGCCATCCTGGGCGAGCTCAACCGCGCCGGCCTTTTGCATGACGATGTGCACTCCATCGCGTACCCGTCGCTCAGCGAATGGCTCGCCGACTGGGACATCCGTGGCGGTTCCGCCACCGATGAGGCGCTCGAGCTCTACCACGCGGCCCCCGGCGGCGAGCGCACCACGAAGGCATTCTCCCAGAGTGCACGCTGGTCCGAGCTGGACACTGACGCGCGCAACGGCGTCATCCACGACGTCGAGCACCCGTTTACGTCCGATGGCGGCCTGGTTGTGCTGCGCGGCAACCTCGCGCCCGACGGGGCGATCTTGAAGACCGCGGGTGTAGAAGAAGGGCTGTGGGAGTTCTCCGGCCCCGCGCGCGTGTGGATTCGCAGGAGCAGGCGGTAAGCATGATCCTCAACCGCGAGGTCCTCGAGGGCGAGGTCGTGGTGATCCGCTACGAAGGCCCAGCGGGCGGGCCAGGGATGCAGGAGATGTTGCACCCGACGTCGTTTCTGAAAGGCGCAGGCCTGGGCAAGAAGTGCGCGCTGATCACGGACGGTCGCTTCTCGGGCGGCACCTCCGGGCTATCCATCGGCCACATCTCCCCCGAGGCTGCGGCCGGCGGGCTGATCGGTTTGATCGAAAACGGCGACACCGTCTCCATCTCCGTGTCCCAACCGCGAACTCAAGCTGGACGTGCCTGGACGACGAGCTTCGCGCCGCCGCGAAACAATGGAAGCCTCCGACAGCCCTGGACGCCGAATCGTGTCCGCGAGGTGTCGAAGGCTCTGCGTGCGTACGCCTCCATGGCCACCAGCGCCGACAAGGGCGCGGTGCGCAAGGTGGATTAAATTACGCGAATGGGTTGATCTCAGTGCCGAACCACCAGATCAGCCCGGCGGCCGCAAGCCCGACCAGCGCGCCGACCCAGCTGGAGGCCAGCGGGCGCTTGGCCCAGCCGCGGGAGGCGTCGATGCCGTAGCGGCCCGGTCCGGTGAACTGCACCGCAAGTGATGCGGCGAGCAACATCACTGGAACCCAGGTCTCCGGAGTCCAGGCGAAACACGTTGAACCCGTCCGACTGCGCGTTGAAGGCGTCGAGCGCCATGAATCCGGTCACCGCGATTGCCACCATCGCCGCGACGGTGTGAGCAGACCTAGGACGAGGAAGACGCCGGCCGCGAGTTCGAGCGTGGGCACTACTACGGCGAGGCCGTTGCCGTACGGGTAGTTGGCGTAAGCCGTCTCGAGCCCGGAGATGCCTTCGTTGCCGCCGAGGCGGAAGAAGGTTCCCACCGAATCGATGATGAGAAACGCCCCAGCGCCAGCCGCAGCAGGAACAGTCCGAAGTCGGTGGTGCCACGGCGGGTCTCCTCCTCCACCACGACCGGCTCTGCGGACTCGGTGTAGGTGGGCTCTACGCTCTCGTCACCGCGCTTTGCTCGGCCGGGGCACGTATACCGGCTCTCGTTCCACAGAAGCTGTCTCGAACGCGGTCGTGGCCGGCGCCGGCGACTCGGGGATTAACGGGCCGGACTGCTGCTCGCCGCCGGGAAGATCTCCGTCGGCGCCGCTTTGCCGGTCCGCGTGTAGAGACCCTCAGAGGCAGCAGTGGTGCCGCCGGAGTACTCAGGAACATCCGGGTGTCCAAGTTGGACAGGTCGTTTTGTTCTTTGGGCGTGAGGTCGCGTGGGTTGTTAGCCATGTCCAACAATGTATGCGAGATCGCTGCCTATTCCTGGTAACGCGCCGTTCGAGCAGCAAACGCAGCCCCGTGCGCTGCGGTGTTGGCGGCGGGAACCTGTGGACGTCGGTTAGCAATGGCTCAGTAATGCTGTTACCGTCGGTTCCGCTCTTTTTACTGTTACTTTCATGAGGATCATTATGGGTAAAACGTTCAAAGTTGCCCTTGCGCGGGGGCCTTACCGTCGGCGCGGGTTTCGCCTCCGGCCAGGAGGTGATCCAGTACTTCCTGTCCTTCGGCTACTGGGGCATCGTCGGTGCGGCCGTCGCAGGCATCAGCATCGCCGTGTTCAGTGGCTGGGTCTACCAGCTGGGCTCCTACTACCTGGCCGACGACCATAGTGCCGTATTTAAAAGCGTGTCACGTCCGTGGATGCCAAATACATGGACATCACCACCATGTTCACGCTGTTTTGCATCGGCTTCGTTATGGTCGCCGGCGCCGGCGCGAACCTGAACCAGCAATTCGGCCTGCCCACATGGGCCGGCTCCGCCATCATGGTCGTGCTGCTTTTGCTGTCGGGGCTTCTCGACGTGGACAAGCTGACCAGCGTGATCTCCTTCATCACGCCGCTGCTGATCGTGTGCCTGCTCGGAGCATTCGTGATCACGCTGACGAACATGCCGGACAACATCGGGCAGATCAACGAGATTGCCCAGACCAATCCTCACGCCTCCGGCACCTTTGGCAACTGGCTGATCACGGCATTGAACTACGCCACGCTGGTGATGATCATGGACACCTCCATGATGCTCGTCTTCGCCGGCTCCCACATGAACCCGGCACAAGCCGGCAAGGGCGGCCTGCTCGGCGGCATCATGTTCGCCGTCCTGCTGCTCATCCTGACGTTCGTCCTGTTCATGAACATGGAAAACGTCATGGGCGCGGACCTGCCGCTGCTCAAGGTGTTCGACAACATGCACCCCACTGTCGGCGTGTTCGTGTCCATCGTGATCTACCTGATGATTTACAACACGGCCGTCGGCCTCTTCTACGCCCTGGGCCGCCGCCTGAGCCATGACAACCCGAAGAAGTTCCGCCCGTACTACGGCATCGTGGTGCTCATCGGCTTCGCCCTGTCCTTCATCGGCTTCGCCGACCTAGTCGGCTGGGTCTACCCGGTTCTGGGCTACCTGGGCCTCGTACTCGGTGTGGTCATGGGTGTCGCCTGGTTCCGCGACCGCAAGAACATCCAGGATGAGACCAGCCGCCGTGAGCGCCTGGCGGAGCTGGCCGAGACACAGCTGAACCCGGAATCTGACAACCTCACCGGCGCCGAGCGCGCCGAGGTGGACGAGCTGACCTCGGACTCCCATGTGGGCGGCCAGGACCTGTGGCAGTCCGTGCAGGAGGAGGTCGCCGCTGACATGCACACCGACTCCTCCAGCGACTTCGACATCAAGTCGGTACCAGCGCTCGACCCAGAGTCTGATTCCTACACTGGCGCTCCCGACACCCCGGGAGAAAACATCCACTGGGAGTCGTACGAGGAAATGTACAAGACCGGCGAATTCCCCGCTGTGAAACCCGAGGGCAAGTAAGCCCGGTTGAAAAAACGCTCTCCCGGTCACCGTTTGGTGCCCGGGAGTTTTTCGTTGCCGGGGGCACAAATGGTGAAAGGCAAATGGTGAAGCCCCGGGGCGGGATCAAGCGGTTAATGCGCCACGTTTGAATATTTGCTGGAGTATCTCACGTGGGGTTGCTCCGCCGAGGACTTGTCGGGGTGTGTCGTTGAGTTCGTCTTGCACCCAGGCGACGTGCTCGGGGGTGACTTCGGCGAAGTCGGTGCCTTTCTTGTAGAAGCGGCGGCGGATCTCACCGTTGGTGTTCTCGTTGGTCGGCCGCTGCCACGGTGAGTGTGGATCGCAAAAGTACACCTCGCAGCCGTCTTTGATGCGCACACGTGCGGTTTGAGCCATTTCCACGCCTTGATCCCAGGTGATGGTCTTGAGCTGTTCGGCATTGAGGTCTTTGACCATCTGCTGGATCGTTTCAATCACCGTCATCGATGTGTGTTCGGTGGGCAGATGACCAAGCAGGGTGTAGCGGCTGGTGCGCTCCACCAGGGTAATCAGCGCGCTTTTGCCGCCCTTGCCGATGACAAGATCACCTTCCCAGTGCCCAGGGATTGCCCGGTCGTCAACCTCCGGGCTGCGCTTGGTGATTTCAGCGCCTTTGATCCACGGCTTACCCGTTAACACACCGGCATTACGGGGCCGGGTTTTTCGCCGCTTGCCGCCGCGGATGAGCACATCTTGGGTCTTCATCACCGCTTCAAGCTCGGCGCGCAAGCTGCCTTTGCTCTGGATGTACAAGGCACTGTAGATCGCTTCGTGGGAAATACGCATGCTTTCATCATCGGCGAAAGCGTGCTGAAGCCACACACTGATGCGCCCGGGCGACCACCGGCGGGCAAGACACGCCACCACCACAGCACGAAGCACCGGGTTGTCGTCAAGCTTGCGCACCTTCGGCCGGCACGCACGCGCCTTAGCACCCGTGTGGGCACGCCGGGCGTTGTAGAAGACCTTCTTTTCGCCGTCATCGTCGATGATTTCCCATCCGTTGCGGGCAATTTCCCGGCTGATCACGCTATGGTGGCGCCCCAGAAGCGTTGCGATCTGTCTGGCTGACATTCCCTGGCTGCACCCATGTTGGATCGTCAGGCGGTCTTCAAACGACAGTTGGACCCCGCGGCCGACTTTCACACGGTCCTCGGCGTGGTCGGCAGGCGCGTGGCCTGCCTGTGTTTTCATTGGTGCTGGCACGGAATCAACTTTGCTGTGTGCAGGGGTTGTTACCGCACAAGCCTCCGGCGTGTTGGCGGGCTGCACCGCATCACGGTTTCCGCCCGCCTTCTCCTGGCGTGCTTGTTGCACCCAGCGATACACCGAATTCACAGACCTGTCGAACGCCGCCGCGACCTTTTCAACCGGTTCACCCGCTAGTACTCGCTCGACCGCGTCAGCTTTCTGCTGCGGGGTGATACGGGGCTTTTGCTGCAGTTCGGTCCGCACACCGACTTTCGCCAACCGCGAGTACAACGCAGCCGCAGAAAGACCTAACGTTGCAGCCGCATCCGGTACCGACATACCTGAAGCCACCAACGCCACCGCGTCGTCGATGAGCTGGTCGCGTGCACGTGCCAACGCCTTCATCGGTGGGAGCGCACCTGCTTGCTTGACCCATTCATAAACCGTGCCCTCTGCCACACCGGCATCACGAGCAATCTCGCCGACATCATCGCCTGCAACAAGCCGCGCCACAGAAGCAGCCTTCACATCCTTCGGAGTCCAACGGCCAGCCACAACAACCTCCAAGTCGAGGTGGCGCATTCACCCACTGACAACTCCCGGCTCAACCGAAGATATTCACCATTTGCCCTTCACCATTTGTGGCTACAACCGCCGCCCTAGCACTACTCCGCGAGCTTCTTCGCAATGAGCTGGTTGACCTGCCCCGGGTCGGCCTTACCCTGCGTCGCCTTCATCACGGCACCAACGATGGCACCGGTGACCTTTGTGTTGCCGGCCCGGTACTTCTCCACGATGTCCGGGTTGGCGGCCAGCGCCTCGTCGACGGCCTTCTCAATCGCGCCGTCATCGCGCACGACCTCCAGGCCGCGGGCGGCGACGACCTCGTCGACAGAGCCTTCGCCGGCGATGACGCCGTCGATTGCCTGGCGGCCTAGCTTGGTGGTCAGCTTGCCTTCCTTGACCAGCTCCACCACGCGGGCGACATCGGCCGGGGTGACGCCGAGGGCGTCGAGGTCCTTGCCGGCCTCGTTGGCCTTGCCGTTGATGTAGGAGACCCACCAGGCACGCGCCTCATCCGGGGTAGCACCGGCCTCGACGGTGTCCACGATGAGATCGAGCGCACCGGCGTTGACCAGGTCGCGGAACTCCTTTTCCGGCAGCTGCCACTCCTCCTGGATGCGAGCGCGGCGCACCCACGGCAGCTCCGGCAGGGTCGCACGGATTTCCTCGACCCACTCCGGCTTCGCAATCACCGGCGGCAGATCCGGGTCGTTGAAGTAGCGGTAGTCGGACGCCTCCTCCTTGGGGCGGCCCTTGGAGGTCGTGCCGTCCTTCTCCTGGTAGTGGCGGGTCTCCTGGACGATTTCCCCGCCGTCTTCCAAAACGGCGGCCTGGCGCTGCATCTCGAAGCGCACGGCCTGCTCGACGGACTTCAGCGAGTTGATGTTCTTCGTCTCGGTACGGGTGCCGAACTTCTCCTGGCCCACCGGGCGCAGGGACACGTTCGCGTCGCAACGCATGCTGCCCTGATCCATGCGCGCGTCGGAGACGCCGAGGGCCTTGACCAGCTCTCGCAGCGCACCGACATAAGCCTTGGCCACTTCAGGCGCGCGCTCGCCGGCGCCGATGATCGGCTTGGTCACGATCTCGATCAGCGGGATGCCTGCGCGGTTGCAGTCCACGAGCGATGCGGTCGCGCCGGTGATGCGGCCGGAGGCGGAGCCTAGGTGGGTGAGCTTGCCGGTGTCTTCCTCCATGTGCGCGCGCTCGATTTCCACGCGCCACTCGGTGCCGTCCTCGAGCACGACGTCGAGGTAGCCGTCGTAAGCGATCGGCTCGTCGTACTGCGAGATCTGGTAGTTCTTCGGCTGGTCCGGGTAGAAGTAGTTCTTGCGCGCAAACCGGGAGCTCTCGGCGATCTTGCAGTTCAGCGCCAGCCCGATCTTGATGGCCCACTCCACGCCCTTGGCGTTGACTACCGGCAGCGCGCCGGGAAGCCCGAGCGAGACCGGGTCGATGTTCGTGTTCGGCTCCGCGCCGAAGTGGGCGGAGGAGGTGGAGAACATCTTCGTCTCGGTGGCCAGCTCGACGTGCACCTCAAGGCCCATTACTGGGTCGTACTTTTTCAGTACTTCGTCGTAATCCATCAGGTCGTAGGCAGTCATGGTTGCTAAGTGTAGTGCCATCATTCCCGTACCCGACGTAGAGCTCTTTCTATCGTCCCGGCAGCTCCGGTATTCCCTGTGAACGACTATCGCGCGCATGGAATAAGAGCGCCAGGACAACACCGGAGATGTTGTGCCAAACGGAGAACACCGCGCCCGGGAGCACGGCGATCGGGCTTAGGTAACTGGCGGCAAGTGTGGCGGCCAGACCGGAGTTTTGCATGCCCACCCCCACGGCCATTGTGCGCGAAGTCGTCTCCGCCTGGCCCGTGGCGTGGCGACGCGCGCCAGCAGGCCGAGGTCGACGGGCAGAATCACCATTTTCACGATCGACCACGCCATTGGCCCTGCACTGACGTGCACGTGCTCACCGGCTAGCCAAAATGAAAGAAGCGGGGTGAAAATCGGAGCGACGAACGCTGAACGTTCCTCCGCATGTGCTGTTCGCGCGAGCTGCTGTGATTTCATATTGTGATCTGTAGTGCCCGCATGGCAATACGTAGCCCGCGGCGTACGGCGTTGATGCGCACGATGAGTAGCCGCCGGGGCCGGCCGGCTGGTCGTGCATTTTATCGGCTGAAACCGACTATTCAGCAGGCGTGCCGGACTACATTGGGTGTATGTGGGCCGATGAAGTGCGAAAACTGAAGCGCGAACGAAACGCCGTCATTCTGGCGCATAATTATCAGACCCCGGAGATCCAGGACATTGCCGACTTCACCGGCGATTCACTCGCGCTATCTCGTATCGCCGCCGATACCGATGCAGATGTGATTGTGTTTTGCGGTGTGCATTTTATGGCTGAAAGCGCCAAGATCCTCAGCCCCGACAAAACGGTGCTCATCCCGGACCAAAACGCTGGATGCTCGCTGGCGGACTCCATCACCGCTGAGCAGCTTCAGGGATGGAAGGACGAGCACCCTGACGCGGTCGTCGTCAGTTATGTGAACACCACCGCTGATGTCAAGGCCCTCACGGACGTCTGCTGCACCTCCTCAAACGCCGTTGAGGTGGTCAATTCCATCGATCCAGACCGCGAGATCCTCTTTTGCCCCGACCAGTTCCTCGGTGCCCACGTGAAGCGTCTGACCGGTCGCGAGAACATTCGTATCTGGGCGGGCGAATGCCACGTCCACGCAGGAATAAACGGCAAGGAACTAGCGGAGCAAGCGGCGGCGCACCCTGATGCACCGCTCTACATCCACCCAGAATGCGGTTGCGCGAATTCCGCGATTTTTCTTGCCGGCGAAGGAGTCATCCAGCCGGAGCGTGTGCACATGCTGTCCACCGGCGGGATGCTGGACCGAGCCGACCGCGACACCGAAGGAACAGTCCTCGTGGCCACCGAGGTGGGAATGCTGCACCAGCTGCGGAAGCGGTCTCCACTGGCGGACTTCCAGCCGGTGAACCCCCAGGCTAACTGCCGGTACATGAAAATGATTACTCCAGAAAAGCTGGTTCGCAGTCTGCGGGACGTCCGCGACGAGATAACCGTGCCCGAGGACGTCGCGGCGAAGGCGCGCCAGTCATTGGAGCGGATGATCGCCATCGGCACACCGGGAAGCGGTGAGTAGATACCGATGACAACGCCCGCTCAGCCGATTCACCCTCCGTTGAATAGAGAGGCCACGCTGCGGCTCATCCGTCTCGGTCTCGCGGAGGACTTCGCTCATGGAACCGACGCCACATCTCAGGCGGCGATCGACGAGGACGCGGTTCTTACTGCGCAGGTGGTTCCGCGCCAGGCTGGAACCGTCGCGGGACTCGACGTTTTGGGATGGACTATGCACGAGATTTCCCCCGCCGTCGACGTGTCGGTACACGCCGCCGACGGCGATCAAGTTACGGCCGGTGGCTGTCTTGCTACGGTGTCTGGCCCGGCGCGCGCCATTCTGTCAGCGGAGCGGACTGCTCTGAATCTGCTTACCTACGCCAGTGGCATCGCGACCGGGACGTATGCGTGGACGAAAGTTCTTTCCGGTACCCGGGCGCGGGTGAGGGATTCCCGTAAGACACTGCCCGGTTACCGCGATTTGGCGAAATATGCGGTGCGTTGCGGCGGCGGTGTCAACCACCGCATGAGTCTGGGTGACGCGGTACTGATCAAGGACAACCACGTCGCGAGTGTCGGCAGCGCAGCCGGCGCATATCGGCGCGCGACCAAAACGTTCCCGGACCTCCCCATCGAAGTCGAAGTGGATGACCTAGCTCAGCTTACGGAAGTTCTTGCATTGAAGCCGAATCTGGTCATGCTGGACAATTTCGGGGTGGAAGATACGCGGGAAGCCGTCGTCCGGCGAGATGCCCTGTCCCCAGCGACGCTGCTCGAGTCTTCCGGCGGCTTGTCGCTTAATCGCGCACGCGCATACGCGGACACAGGCGTTGACTTCCTCGCCGTCGGCGCGCTCACGCACTCGGTGACCATCCTGGATATCGGTCTCGACGCACTGCCGTGACCCGAGCCGGCGGATCAACCGTGCAGGCGGGCCTCAAGCGACGTCTTCGCCTCCGGCCATTCAATGTCCAGGATGGAGTAGACGCACGTGTCGCGCACGAGGCAGGCCGAGCGGCTGCAGAGTGACCCACTCATCGCTCAAGGCGGGGTTGTCGCAGAAATTCAACAGTGCCTCCGGAAATAGTGAACCACGGGCGAGGAGAGCGCCCTAGCTGTCAACCTAGGTGATCATCGCCTTCCACGTCGCATCAAATGGCGCACTTATAGGCACGCGCTGCACACGTCAGAGGTTGCCATTATGCTGCCGCGAGTGGAATATCCCGATTTTGCTGACAGAAATACCCGATCCGGGA
This sequence comes from Corynebacterium wankanglinii, assembly GCA_014490595.1. Taxonomy (GTDB): domain Bacteria; phylum Actinomycetota; class Actinomycetes; order Mycobacteriales; family Mycobacteriaceae; genus Corynebacterium; species Corynebacterium wankanglinii. Next base: position 1,121,546 of record CP061031.1, on the reverse strand, counting down.
CCCTGGGAATCGTGGCCGCCGGAGCGATCATCTTGGCGGCCCCGTTCGCGGCCCAGGCGGTAGCCAAAACAGATGAGCCCGCCACCACGGAGGTCACAGCAGGAGGCATCACGCTTCACGACGCCAACGGCGATGCCCTGCAGTGCACCCAAACATCCGCCGACGATGGTCTGGGCGACGGCACCGGCACGTGGAGTTGGGACTGTGCGGACACAGACATCCAGATCCGCGCCGACTACACCATGACCGACGAGGCAGAGCGGGCCGACTCAGTCGCACGTATGTACTGGCAGTTCACCGGTGGGGAGCAGATACGCCCGGACGAAATCGAGCACCCGGCGCCAGGTGTGTATGTTGCGCACCTCAATGATGTGTCTGTCGCCGCTGCTGAGCGAGGGGATCTCACCGCGTACGTCGCGGCGAGCCACACGGCTGGCCGGGAGATCATCGACCGTTTTGTTGCAAAGGAGGCCCGGTAATGCCACGCACCCGCATTATGCAGATCGTCTGCAGCTTGATCATTCTCGCATGTGTGGGGCGCTACCTCTACGTGCTCGCCTCCTTGCCGTGGCGGCCCATATTCGGTGCTGCAGCAGCGGGGTTCACCCTTGCCGTCGCCGCTATCGCGTGGCTGCTATTGCGCCGTCACCCCGGGCGACCCGCCGCGCCGTGGTGGCTGCCTGCCGCCGCGCTCGCTGGGGTTGGCCTGTGCGGAGTTATCGCCCCCGTCAACACTGCCTATCTCAATGCCGCCGCTGAACTACCGGATGCCGTGACGTACCTGTTCTCCTCCTTCCCGGAGGAGACGGCCAAGCTGCTCGCCGCGCTATTTGTCATCGTGGTTTTCGCACCCGTACGCACTCCCGTCGAGGCCGCCGTGGTCGGCATGGCAGTCGGTGCCGGCTACACCATTGGGGAAACCGTGAATAACTCGGCGATCGCGGCAGTACGCGACCTTCAGTCGGACTACTTCGACGGCGTCGCGTCGATGATCGCGCTCATGGTTTTGTCCCCATTCGCGCACGCCGTGTACACCGGACTGGCGGCGTGGGGCCTTGGGGTCTTCCTCTGCCGCACGGACCAGCCGCTCGGCTGGCGTCTATCGCGGCTGTTCGGCTGGTTCCTTATAGCGGCCACCATCCACGGCGCGTTCAACGCCTCCCACGAGCTCCCCGGCGTCGCAAGCCTTGTCGCCTCAGCCGCGATGACGATCCTGCTGTGGGTGCTGCTGATCTGGCTCTACCGCCGCTCCCGTGCGATCGGCCGTCAGGAACCGGTCGCCTCCCACACCTCGCCGTAGCTCTCCGCCAGGGACGCCACCGATTCGTGCGCGTTCAGCCCGCTCGGGTTTCCCACCACCCACACCGGCACACCCTCGATGGTTTCGGGTTGGAGCCCGCGGGTTGCTTTGGGTCGTCGATACGCGTCGCGATATGCGCCGATACCTGCAAACATGAGCGCTTTGGGGCGATGCTTGACGACGACCCCACGCAGCCGTTCTCCCCCATCCCGCAGTTCCTCGCGGGTCAGGTCGGACGCACGCGGTGTCATCCGGTTCACCAGGTTGGTAAAACCGATGCCGAGATCGGCAAGCATGGTGGCGTCGTCGTCACGCAAGCCTTTGTCGGCGTGGACGCGGTGCGGAGTGATGCCGGCTGCCTCGAGCGCCGGCCAGAACCGGTTGCCCGGGTACGCGAATGGCGCGTCAACCTCTTCGGTGAGGCGGCCGGGGTTGATGCCGACGATAAGCAGGCGGCAGGGATTGGGGATTCGATCGCGCATGCACACGAGCCTAGCCACCCCTGCGGACGGAACGCTTGGGTTGTATCGTATGCGCCACTATGAGTGAGTTAAACGTTTCCCGGGCACCGGTCGTGCTCGGAGTTATTCTTTTTGTCTTTGTAACGATCGTCCTGGTCGTGCCGCGTGCCGTTGGCGATGCCACTGACCCATCGGGCGCGTCGGAACAGCCCGTCGAAATCGGCGGCCTCGCCATCCCGGACGGCGACGGCACGCTGAAGTGCGCGAGCTCGTCTAATTTCACGAGCCGCACCCGCGTCTGGGACTGCGCTGACACCCGGGTCATGGCCCGCACCGAGGCCACCCCGGACGACCAGGAAAACGCGATCGCCCGCGTCTACCGCGCCGCAAAGCTTGCGCCCTCGGTAGACCCCGACGGTGTCGAGAACCCACGCGACGGCGTATGGGTGAAACGCAGCGAGGAGACCGGGGAATACGCGCTTGTCGCTGTATCCGTCGCCGACGGCGCCTCCACCCGCTTTTTCACAATCGGCGGACCGGATGCCCACGATCTCGCCGCGCGGCTCGTTGATGCCGCCCCAGCTGAAAACTTGAAGGAGGCACAGTAACCATGAAATCCACACCCATACTGCGCCTTATCGCGGCGGCCCTTTTCCTCGCCGCCGCAGGATGGACGGCGTTCTACCTCTCCGACATGCCGTTCAACCCCACTACTGCAGGTATCAGCGCACTGATCGGCGCCTGCTGGTTGCTCATCGCCTGGCTCGCACTGCGCAACCACCCCGGCAGGATTGACAGCGCCACTCCAGCATTCATCTTCGCGGGCTTTTTCGCCGGCGCGGCACTGCTGTCCCCCACGGTTTTCGCAAACAACACCGTCAAAGTGTTGCAGAGCCGGCTCGGCTTCGACGACCTCGTTTTCGGGCTGCTCTCGCCGACCGCAGAGGAGCTACTGAAGTTCACCGCAGTCTTCGTACTGTGCACGATGGTATTCCGCATCCGTCGACCGATCGAGGCAGTCACCGTCGCTATCGCCGTCGGGTTCGGTTTCGCCGCAGCGGAAAACACGATCTACATCCTGCAAGGCGCGTTGGAACACCTCAACTCTGACGTCGAAGGTGCGCTCACCGCCATCGGCGTGCGCACCGCGGCCGCACCATGGGCACATGCGCTATACACCGGGTTAAGTGCGTGGGGCCTCGGCTGTTTCCTGTGCCGGCCGGACAAGCCCCTCCAATGGCGCGTAGGCCGGCTCGTCGGCTGGTACGTCGTCGGCTACGCTGCCCACGCCGCGTTCAACTCCGCGGCGGAGCTGCCCGGCGAGGTCGCTGCCGTCGTGGCCTTCTTCGCGGTTATCGCCTTTTCTTGGATAGGCGGCATTTGGCTGTACGCGCGCAGCCGAAAAATCGGACGCCGAGATTAAGTGAACATCGCCTTCGCGGTGGCGTAGCGGCCTTCCGGGACTGTCTTCAACTGCGCCACGGCGTCTTCAAGCTCGACAAGGTCGATGTTCTCGCCGTGCAGGGCGACGCAGCTGCCAAAGTTGCCCTCGTGCGCGGCGCGGGTGGCGTGCACCCCGTAGCGGGTGGCCAGCACGCGGTCGTAGGCGGTCGGCGTGCCGCCGCGCTGGGTGTGGCCGAGCACGGTGGTGCGTACGTCGTAGCCCAGGCGCTTTTTCACCTCGTCGCCGATGATCTGGCCCATGCCGTTGAAGGTGGTGTGGCCGAACTCGTCTTTCTCGCCGAGACCTGCGTCCATAGTGCCTTCCTTGGGTACGGCACCCTCGGCGACGACGATGATGCCGTACTTCTCCCCCATCTGGAAGCGGCGCTCCATGGCCTTACAGATTTCCGCAATGTCGAAGGGCTCCTCCGGTATCACGGTGTAGTGCGCTCCGCCAGCCATGCCCGCGTGCAACGCGATCCAGCCGACGTGGCGGCCCATCACCTCGACGATGAGGATGCGGTTGTGGGACTCGGCGGTGGTGTGGAGCCGGTCGATCGCGTCGGTGGCCACCGAGACGGCCGTGTCGAACCCGAAGGTGTAGTCGGTGGCGGCGACGTCGTTGTCGATGGTCTTGGGCACACCCACCACCGGGATACCGTTATCGGAGAGCCACTTCGCGCCCTTGAGTGTGCCCTCGCCGCCGATGGCGATGAGAGCATCCACCCCCGCGTCGTCGAGGTTGAACTTGATCTGGTCCAGGCCCGCCTTGAACTTGTCCGGGTGCAGCCGGCCGGTGCCCAGGATCGTGCCGCCGCGCAGCAGCAGGGAATCCATGTAGGCGTCGTCGTAAAGATCGACACGACGGTCTTCCATCAGGCCCACCCAGCCGTCGCGGTAGCCCACGACGGTAGAGCCGTACTCGGTGTTGGCCGTGCGGACGATGCCGCGGATGACGGCGTTGAGGCCGGGGCAGTCGCCGCCGGAGGTCAAAGTGGCAAGTCGCATGCCAGCCAGGCTACCCCCGAAGCCGCAGAGACGACACCGCCCCGAGCAACATCGCTCCGAGCGGCAAAGCGAGCGCCCAGCCCGCGGTGGATTCGATCGCGCCGGAGGCGAGCACCACGCCCACCAGCGCGACGCCGAGCACGCTGCCGACCTGGCGCGCCGTGTTGTACAACCCGGAGGCCGCACCGGTTTCGTGCTCGGCGATACCGCGCATGGTCACCGCCGCGTTGGGTGCCCACACGAATGCCCCGCCGATGCCCAGCAGCGACGTCACAGCCGTGAACCACCACACCCCGGCGCCGGAGTGGATGAGCCAGATGGCGAGCGCGAGCCCCACGCCGGAGACGGCGAATCCGGCGGCGCAGAGTCTGCCCGGGTCGCGCCTGTCCGTGAGGTACCCGGCAACCGGGGTAAGCACGAGGGCGAACACCGACATCGGCGCAGTGATGGCCCCGGAGGCGGTGGGCGTGGCGCCCCCGACCGCCTGCAGCCAGTACATCATCGGGATGAACATGGACGCCACCGTGAAACCCATCGCCGCCACACCGAGCGCACCAAGGGCGAACGAGCGGTCCGCCAGCAGATCCACGGGCAAAAAGCCGTCGTCCGTGCCGTTGCGGGCCGACAGCACCAACACGCCGATCAGCAGCGCGCCAAAGAGGATTGAGGGCCACTGCCCGAACTGGATGCCGTACACAAGCAGACCCAGCCCGCCGAAGGACAGCAGCACCGGCAGCAGACTGACCCGCTCGCCGCTGCGGGGCAGACGCGGCAGGGCTAACAGGCCGGCGAGCAGCGCCACCGCGCCAAGCGCGGCCTGAGCGAAAAACGCGGCGCGCCACCCGAAGTGCTGCGCCACTGCCCCGCCGACCACAGGTCCGATCAGCGAGGCGACGGAACCGATCACGCCCCACGCCGCGAAGGCGCGGCCCTGCTTGTCGTCGGCGAACACGCGCGGGATCAGTCCGAATGCCTGAGGCAAAAACACCGCCGCGCCCAGCCCCTGCAGGCCGCGGGCCACCACCAACGAGCCGAAGGACCAGGACGCACCCGCAAACACCAGGGCGGCGACGTAGATGGTGAGGCCGATGAGGAAAATGCGGCGTTGCCCGAATGCGTCGCCGAACTTGCCTGTCGCCGGCATGGGCGCGACCGTGCACAGCAGGTAGATGCTGGTGAGCCACACGGCGGAGCCGACGTCGAAAGGCAGCAGCGGCGTGATCACGGGCATAAAGCCCTGGTCGATCAGGACAAGAAAATACCCCGCAGCCAAAGCTGCGAGGGTATTCCAGGGGTTAACGGCCGGCTTCAAAAGCGGCACCCACGCGGTACAGCCGCGCATCCTCGAACGCCGGGGCGATCAGCTGCAGGCCCACCGGCAGGTTGGTGTCGGAGGCCTCGCCCGCCGGCACCGACATGCCGGGCAGACCAGCCAGGTTCAGCGGCAGGGTAAACAGGTCGAAGTTGTACATCGCCAGCGGGTCGTCCACCTTGTCGCCCAGCTTGAAGGCGGTCGTCGGCGTGGACGGCGCCGCGATGACGTCGCACGCCTCGAAAGCCTTGGCAAAGTCCTGCGCCACCAGGGTGCGCACGCGCTGAGCCTGCAGGTAGTACGCGTCGTAGTACCCCACGGACAGCGCGTAGGTGCCCAGGATGATGCGGCGTTTGACCTCGGCGCCGAAGCCCTCGCCGCGGGTAGCGGCCATAACCTCTTCGGCGGAACGCGTGCCGTCGTCGCCGGCGCGCTGGCCGTAGCGCATGCCGTCGAAGCGTGCGAGGTTGGAGCTCACCTCAGAGGTCTGGATGAGGTAGTACGCGCCCATAACATCCTCGAAGCTTGGGCAATCCACCTCGACGACAGTTGCGCCCTGGCGCTCCAGCTGCGCGTAGGCGGCGTCGATGGCTTCCTTCACGCCTTCTTGGGTGCCGGGGCGCTCGAACTGCTTCACGCGGCCGATTGTCACGCCTGCAAGGTCGCCGGAGGCCCCCTCGGGCGGCGTCGGCGCAGGACGCCACCTCGCGGTCCACGGAGGTGGCGTCGAATTCGTCGTGGCCGCCGATGATCTCGTGCAAAAGTGCAGTGTCCAGCACGTTGTTCGCGCAGGGGCCCACCTGATCCAGGGAGGACGCGCACGCGATCACGCCGTAGCGGGACACGCCACCGTAGGTCGGCTTCACGCCCACGGTGCCGGTCAGGGACGCCGGCTGGCGGATCGAGCCGCCGGTGTCAGTGCCGATGCCCAGCGGTGCCTCGCCGGACGCGAGCGCCGCCGCTGTGCCGCCGCCGGAGCCGCCCGGCACCCGCTCGAGGTCGTGCGGGTTCTTGGTCGGCTTGTACGCCGAATTTTCCGTCGAAGACCCCATGGCGAACTCGTCCAGGTTGGTCTTGCCCAGAATCGGGATGCCTGCTGCGCGCAGCTTCGACACCACCGTGGCGTCATAGGGGCTCATGTAGCCCTCGAGCATCTTGGACGCGGCCGTCGTCGGCGCATCGGTGGTGACCAGCAGATCCTTGAGCGCCAGCGGCACTCCCGCGAGCGCAGAGGCCGGCGTTTCGCCGTTCTTCACCTGCTCGTCGACCTTGTCCGCAGCCGCCAGCGCCTCCTCGGCACCGACGTGCAAGAAGGCGCCGAGCTCGCCGTCGACCTCAGCGATGCGGTCCAAAAACGCCTGCGTGACCTCGCGGGAGGTAACCTCGCCGGACTGGATCATGGCTGCGAGCTCGTGCGCTGGCTTTGCGACGAGACCTTCGGCCGGAATCGTGTACTGCGTCATGTCTGCTTAGTCTCCCTCTCCCAGAATCTGAGGCACCACGAAACGGTCGTCCTCCACAGCCGGCGCCTGGTCCAGCGCCTCAGCCTGCGTCAACGTTTTTTTCACCACGTCTTCGCGCATACCCGCGTCGATGGAGTGCGGGTGGCTCATCGGGGTCACACCCTCGGTGTCCACGCTCTGCACCTTCGAGACCGCGTCCACGATCGTGTCCAGCTGCTGGGCAATGTCGTCCAGCTCCTCGTCTTTCAGCGCAATCCGCGCCAGGCGTGCGATGCGCGACACCTCGTCGCGTGAAATCTCAGCCACAGTCCCATCCCTTCCGCATCACGTGGGCGTGTAACGCGGCTTATCTTACGTCACGCCGTGACACCGCCCGGCCACCCCCGGTTGCTATAAATAAGGCCATGTCGTACCTCATCCGCGTTTCCCTTCCGGACGTCCCTGGCAGCCTCGGTCAGCTCGCCGAGGCGTTCGGCATGGTCGACGCCGACATCAATTCGGTAGACATCGTCGAGACCTCCACCGACGGCACGGTGACCGACGACATCGTGGTCACCCTGCCCACCGGCGTGATGGTGGACACCCTGATCACAGCCGTGGCCTCCGTCGACGGCGCCGAGGTGGATTCGATCCGCCCGTTCACGGGGCGCGTCGACCGCCGCGGCCAGATAGAGATGCTGGCCAAGATCGCCGAGCATTCGGGCAACCTCTCGGACACGCTGGGGGAGCTCGTGCGCGTCATGCCGAGCGCGGTGACCTCCTCATGGGCGGTGGTGCTGCGCAATAACGACGACGGGCTGACCCGCGCCGCCGCCTCCCCCGCCGCGCCGGAAGACGATGGCTCCCACCCGCAGATGCCGCCGATTGACAGTGCGCGCATCCTCCAGCCCGACTTCGACGGTTGGGCTCCCGATGCATGGTTTCAGCTGGGTACCGCTTTGACCATGACGCCGCTGCACGGCACCGACATGGTGGTGGTGGTAGGCCGCGTGGGCGGGCCGGACTTTTTGGCCTCCGAGGTACGCGAGATCGGCGACCTGGGCTGCATCGTCGGCGCGATGCTGCGCTAGCTCGCACCCCCAATGACGGATCTTCCCTGCCCCGTGCGACATCCGTCATTCTCCCCAGGTCGCGCTCGCACCCCCTGCGTGATCTGTCAGAGCGCGTCGGGGCCGCCCTCGAGCAGCCGCACAAACTGCTCCTCGTTGAGGATCGGCCGGCCCAACTCCTCCGCCTTCGCGGCCTTGGAGCCGGCGTTGTCGCCCACCACCACGTAGTCGGTCTTCTTCGACACCGACCCGGCCGCTTTGCCGCCGCGCGACAGGATCGCCTCCTTCACCTCGTCGCGGCTGAAGCCCTCAAGCGTGCCGGTGGCGACGATGGTTAGCCCCTCTAGGGTCTGCGGTGCCCGGTCTTCCTCGGCGGACTCCATGGTCACGCCGGCTTTGGCCCAGCTATCCACGATGTTTTTGTGCCAGTCCACGGTGAACCACTCTTTGAAGCTCTCGGCGATCACGTCACCGACGCCGTCGGTTTCGGCGAGGGCGGCCGTAGGTGCGTCGATAAGCGCCTGCATGGAGTGGAAGCGCGACGCGAGCGCGCGGGCCGCGGTGGGGCCGACATGGCGGATGGATAGCGCGGTGATCACGCGCCACAGATCGGCTTGCCGGGCAGTTTCAAGGTTGGCCAGCAGCTTCGTACCCGCGGCGTTGACCTGCCCGTCCTTGCGCGTGTAAGCGGAAGACTTTTTCAGGTCGTCCTCGGTGAGGTCGAACAGGCACGCCTCGTCCTCGAGCACGCCGGATGCGATCAAGTCCTGCGCGCCCTTCTCGCCGAGCGCCTCGATGTCGAACACGCCGCGCGAAGCGATGTACTCCAACCGCGCCGACAACTGCGCGGGGCACGAGCGGGTGTTCGGGCAGCGCCAATCCGCGTCGCCCTCCTTGGCCGGTGCCAGCTTGGTGCCGCAGACCGGGCAGAGTTCTGGGTAGACGAACTCTCGCTCCGTGCCGTCGCGCAGGTCCGCAACAGGGCCGAGCACCTCTGGGATGATCTCGCCCGCCTTACGCACCACCACTGTGTCGCCGATCATCACGCCCTTTCGCTTGACTTCGTGCTGGTTATGCAGGGTGGCCATGGACACCGTGGACCCGGAGACGAACACTGGCTCCAACACAGCAAAGGGTGTGGCGCGGCCGGTGCGGCCCACGGAGACGGCGATGTCGTTGAGCTTGGTGGTGACCTCCTGAGGCGGGTACTTGTACGCGATCGCCCAGCGCGGCGCTCGGGAGGTGGCGCCAAGCTGACGCTGCTCAGCCACCGAATCGACCTTGACCACCAGGCCGTCCATCTCGTGGATAGCGTCGTTTCGGTGCTCACCCCAGTACTGCACGGCCTCGATGACATCGTCGGCAGTCTCCGCCCGGCGCGTGTACTCGCTGACCGGCAGCCCCCACTCGGCGAGCTTTTCGTAGGCTTCGTGCTGGCTCTTCGGGGCGAAGCCCTCGCGGGCGCCGATGCCGTGGCAGATCATGTGCAGCTTGCGCTTCTTCACGTCCTCCGGGTTCTTCTGCCGCAGGCCTCCGGCGGCAGTGTTGCGCGGGTTCGCGAACGGTTTGCCGCCCTCTTTCTGGCGCAGCTCGTTGAGCTCCGGGAAGTCCTCGGGGCGGATGAACACCTCGCCGCGGACTTCCAGAAACGCCGGGGCGTCGCCGGTGAGCTTTTGCGGGATGTCCTCGATCACCCGAGCGTTGGCGGTGATGTCTTCGCCGGTGGTGCCGTCGCCACGCGTGGCGGCGCGTGTCAGCTCGCCGTTTTCGTAGACAAGGTCGATGGACAAACCATCGATCTTCAACTCGGTCAGGTACGGCCCCGGGGCTTTGGCCAACCACTCGCGCATCTCGTCTTCGTTGAAGACGTTGTCCAGGCTCATCATGCGCTCGGGGTGTGTGACGTCGGCGAACGCGGTGTCGGTGGCGGGGGTGCCGACTTCCTTCGTCGGCGAATCCGGCACTGCGAGCTCCGGGTGCTCCTCCTCCAGCGTTTGCAGGCGGCGGAACAGCTCGTCGAACTCTCCGTCAGTGATGACCGGTTGGCCGTTGTAGTAGAGGTCCCGGTGGCGGCGCACCTCGGCGGCTAGCTCGTCCCATTCGCGGTGCAGATCAGCGGAAATTTCACTCACGGGCACTGAGTCTAGTGTGGCGTCTAGCGCTCGTCGGGCCCGCGTCGGCTCGCTCATTACAATGTCCCGCATGGCCACTTTCGACGCCTCCCGCATGCTCTCTTTTGACTTGGAGACCACGTCCGCGAACCCGCGCGAGGCGCGAGTGGTCACGTCGGCGCTCGTGCGTATCGACGGCTCCGAGGTCGACGCCAAGGAGACTCTCGCCGACCCCGGGGTGGAGATCCCGGAAGAGGCGGCCAAGGTGCACGGCATCACCACCGAGAAGGCTCGTGCAGAGGGCCGCGACCACGACGAGGTGGTGCGCGAAACCGTCGAGGCGATCAAGCAGGGCTGGGAAGACGGCCTGACCCTGGTGGTGTTCAACGCCCCCTACGATCTGACCGTGTTGCGCCAGCTCACCGGCGACTTCACCGTCACGGGGCCGGTGTACGACCCACTGTTGATCGACCGCGCGAAGGACCGCTACCGCAAGGGCCCGCGCAACCTGACCTCCATGTGCGAGCACTACGGGGTGCGGCTGGACAACGCGCACGAGGCCACCGCCGACGCGTTTGCCGCTGCGCGCGTGGCGTGGATGCAGGTGCGCAAGCTCTACCCGGAGCTCGCCCAGATGGATGCGGGCGAGCTCATGGAGTACCAGGCCGTGGAGTACTTCACCCTGCAAGAAGACCGCAAGCGCTATTTCGAGTCCCAGGGCCGGGACGCCTCCAACGTGCTGCCCGGCTGGCCGATGCTGGGTTAGTTCTGGGCTAGTTGAGCGCCAGCTCCGCGCGCAGCTTTTCCGCGAAGTCCTGCAACCCCCGGTTGTCGCCTTCAGATTCGACCGAATAGCTCTCCCCCAACTCGGTCTTCACCACCATCGCGCCCGACTCACTGATGATCACGTCGGCGATGCTGGCGGCGTCGAGCTCTGTGGTTTCCTTCTTGTCCACGAGACGCAGTGTCTGCCCGTCAAAATCGGCCGCGCGTTTATCTGGCAAGAGCCCAAACGCGACGAAGAACGCAACGCCGATTCCGGCGCCGAGGAGCATGTCATCCATCATGAGGCCGAACACGACAAAGAACATCACACCGAAGACGATTCCCATAGAGAAGTCAGCCTTCTTTTTGTCCCAGTGCAGCGGCGTAGTCATACCTCCACTGTAAGCGCTTCGGCCATCTCCCGGGCCGCACGGTAGTTCGCCGCGGTTCCCACCAGTGTCGCGGCCGACTCGGTGTAGACGTCCACGGTCGTTTCGGCGGGGTCGATCTGCAACTCGTCGAACACCCGGTAGAGCTCGCGGGCCTGCATCGTCGGGATCGCGATGCGGGCACCCTGGTCGAGCAGTTTCGCCAGCGCGTCACGGTTGCAGGTGCGAGGGTCGCAGGTCAGCCACGGGGTGTCGTCGAGAAGCACTGACGTATTGAGCAGGTGCTCGCCGAAGCGTTCGAACGTTTCCTGCGGCTCCGAGATCGCCGCGATGGTTTCGTAATCGGTCGCGCCTTTGAGCGTGCCTGCGACAACCTCGGGTAGGCGCGGCTCGTCCAGCTGCAGCACACTTTTGCCAAATCGCTTCTCGACGTCCCTCCGGTGCCCCACGCACACCTCAAGCAGCGCGTCCGTGAGGTCACGCAGCGCGCCGGAGTCGGTGATCATGCGGTGGCCGTTGGGCATCTCGATCTCGGCCGCCAGCGTGAACGGGCCGACGAGCTGAACCTTGACGGTGTCCACTTTGCCGTGCCAGAGCTCCTCCAGCTGGTCGAGGTCGCGCTCCATCCGGTCGGCGTCCCTGCTCGCACGTGCCGCCACGCGCCAGCCGCGGGGACCGCGAGCGACGGGAATCTCCAGCATTGCGGCGGTGCGGCCGACGAGATCGGAGCCGACACCGCGGTCCGGCAGCTGCGGGATGTGCGGCAGCGGCGACTCGGACAGCACCACGTCGGCGGCGGCTGCGAGATCGGTACCGGGCAGCGGTCCGAGGCCGAAGGCAGTTGGCGCGATCATGCCGTCGCGCAGATGGTGCCGGAGCCGAGCACGATGTCGCCCTGCCCGTCCGGGTCCGGCAGGTAGAGCACGGCTGCCTGGCCGCGAGCGACGCCCTCGAGTGGCTCGTGGAGAGCGAGCGTCATCTGGTCGTCTTCGATGCGCGCGGTGCAGGCCACCACCCCGCCGTGGGCGCGGATCTGCACGTTGGCGGTGAGCTCGCCCTTCATCGCCGGGTGCAGCACCTTGAGCCGGTCCGCGGTGATCTCCGTGACGCGCAGCGCCTCGCGCGGGCCGACGGTGACCGTGCCGGTGGAGGTGTCCACGTCGGTGACGTAGCGCGGCTTGCCGTCTTCAGCAGGCACGCGGATGTTCAGTCCCTTGCGCTGGCCGATGGTGTACTGGAACGCGCCGTCGTGCTCCTTCAGCTCGCGGCCCTCGGTGTCCTTGATCATGCCTGGGCGCATGCCGATGGAGCGGCCCAGAAACGCCTGCGTATTGCCGTCGGGGATGAAGCAGATGTCGTAAGAATCCGGCTTGGACGCGGTGGCGAACCCGTGGCGGGCGGCCTCCTCGCGGATCTGCGGCTTTTCCGTGTCGCCGACCGGGAAAATGCAACGGTCGAGCTCGTCGCGGGTGAGCACGCCCAAGACGTAGGACTGGTCCTTCTTCGGGTCGGTGGAGCGGCGGAGGTTGCCGGCGTCGTCGATAATTGCGTAGTGCCCGGTGGCGATCGCGTCGAAGCCCAGGGTCACCGCCCGGTCCAGCAGCGCCGCGAACTTGATCTTCTCGTTGCAGCGCAGGCACGGGTTCGGGGTCTCGCCGTGCTCGTAGGACCAGACGAAATCGTCAATGACCTCTTCTTTGAAGCGGTCGGAGAAATCCCACACGTAAAACGGGATGCCCAGGTGATCACACACGCGGCGCGCGTCGGCGGAGTCCTCCAGGGAACAGCAGCCGCGGGCAGACTCGCGCGTCTGCTGCGCGTCCTTGCTCAGCGCAAGGTGCACACCGACGACGTCGTGCCCGGCTTCCACCAGGCGCGCGGCCGCGACAGAGGAGTCGACTCCCCCGCTCATGGCCGCCAATACTCGCATGTCGGCGCAGTGTAGTCCCGTGAGTGCGAAAGGTGAAACGTCAGGTCGTTCGGATCGGGACACCCTAGACATGTACCCCCCTGGGGTATTAACGTGGGGGATGGCCGTCGTGCTAGGCCCCGGCACGGCCGAACCGACCACAACGATGAACTGCAACGAGAGGACAGAACCATGAACGACAGACACGCCCACTCCGGCACCCAACCCGGTGGGCACGCCAGCCACCACGAACACGATACTCACGAGGCCCACGGCAGTCATGACCACGCAGGTCACACAGATCACGGTGGTCACGGTGGTCACGGTGGTCACGGTGGTCACGGTGGTCACGGTGGTCACGGTGGTCACGGTGGTCACGGTGGTCACGGTGGTCACGGTGGTCACGGGGACCACGTTGCCCAGTTCCGCAGGCTCTTCTGGATCATGCTGGTTCTCGCGATCCCGGTCGTCGGATTTAACGAAACCTTCGCCCATCTCATCGGCTACCAGCTGCCTGACGCGGAATGGGTCCGGTGGATCTCGCCGCTTTTGGGCACGGTCATCTACTTCTGGGGAGGTCGCCCGTTCTTGACGGGTGCTGTCTCCGAGATCCGCTCCCGCAAACCCGGCATGATGCTGCTGATCGCGCTCGCGATCACGGTCGCCTTCGTCTCCTCTTGGGGTGCGAGCCTGAACTTGCTGGACCACGGGCTGAATTTCTGGTGGGAACTGGCGCTGCTGGTGGTCATTATGCTGCTGGGGCACTGGATCGAGATGCGCTCCCTTGCGCAGACCACCTCCGCCCTGGACTCGCTCGCGGCACTCCTGCCCGACGAGGCGGAGAAGGTCGACGGCGACGAGGTTGTGAAGGTTACCCCGGCGGACCTCGAGGTCGGCGATGTCGTGATTGTGAGGCCCGGCGCGTCCGTGCCTGCCGACGGCACGATTGTCGACGGCAGCGCCAGCATGGACGAGTCGATGGTCACCGGTGAGTCGAAAACGGTGCGCCGCGGTGAAGGCGAGCACGTGGTCGCTGGCACCATCGCGGCAGACTCGGGTCTGCGCATCGAGGTCACGGCCACGGGTGGCGACACCGCGTTGGCCGGCATTCAAAAGCTCGTCACCGATGCGCAAGAATCGTCATCGCGGGCGCAGCGCCTCGCAGACAAGGCTGCCGCGTGGTTGTTCTGGTTCACCCTCGGCGCGGCCATTCTGACTGCCGTAGTCTGGACGATCGCCGGGGTACCGAACGACGCGGTCGTGCGTACCATCACCGTGCTCGTCATCGCCTGCCCCCACGCCTTAGGTCTCGCGATCCCGCTGGTTGTTTCAATCGCGACGGAACGCGCCGCCCGCGGCGGGGTGCTGATTAAGGACCGGCTCGCGCTTGAATCCATGCGCAACGTCGACGCCGTGCTGTTCGACAAGACCGGCACCCTCACCAAAGGCGAACCGACCGTCACCGCGATCGACCCCGTCAGCGGATATGAGGAAGCAGACGTGCTCGCGCTGGCAGCGGCCGCCGAGGCGGACAGTGAGCACCCACTCGCTCGCGCCATCACCGGTGCAGCGGAGACCCGTGACGTGGCTGTGCCGAGTGCCAGCGACTTCTCCTCGTCGCCAGCCGTGGGCGTGAAAGCGACGGTCGAGGCAAGAACGGTCGAAGTCGGCGGCCCCTACCTGCTTGAGCAGCACTCCGTAGACGAGCTTCCGGTCGCCGACCAGTGGCGCGAGGAAGGTGCGATCATCTTGCACGTTCTCGCCGACGGCGAGGTGATCGGAGCCTTGCGGCTTGCCGACGAGATCCGTCCCGAGTCCCGCGACGCCGTCGACGCACTGCACTCTGCGGGCGCCCAGGTCGTGATGATCACCGGCGATGCGCAGGCCGTCGCGGACACCGTAGCCAAGGACCTGGGCATTGACCGGGTCTTCGGGGTGTGCGTCCCGAGCACAAAGCCGCGAAAGTCAAGGAACTGCAGGGCGAGGGCCACAAGGTCGCCATGGTCGGCGACGGCGTCAACGACGCCCCCGCGCTGGCCCAGGCCGATGTCGGCATCGCGATCGGTGCCGGCACAGACGTGGCCATCGGCTCGGCGGGCGTCGTCCTGGCAAGCTCCGACCCGCGTTCGGTGCTTTCGGTCATCGAGCTCTCCCGTGCGACCTACCGGAAGATGAAGCAGAACCTGTGGTGGGCGGCAGGCTACAACCTGCTGTCCGTGCCGCTGGCCGCCGGTATCCTCGCCCCAATCGGGTTCGTGATGCCGATGAGCGTCGGCGCAATCCTGATGTCGGCCTCGACCGTCGTCGTCGCCCTCAATGCGCAGTTGCTCCGCCGTCTCGACCTCACCCCACAGGGCAGCGCCGACCGTATGCTCAACCGATCCAAGTGACCCGACACCGCTCACACCATCCAGGAGGCCCATGATGAACGACCACGGCTACATCGGCGATAAAGACCGCTACCTCGCCCGGCTCAAACGTATCGAGGGGCAAACCCGCGGTATTCACCGCATGATCGACGAAAACGCCTACTGCATTGACATCCTCACCCAGATCAGTGCCGTAAACGCGGCGCTGAAGGGCGTGGCATTGGGTTTGTTGGAGGACCACTTGAGGCACTGCGTTGCCGGTGCGATCAGCGACGGGCAAGATGCTGACGCCAAGATCGAAGAGGCGTCCGCCGCTATCGCTCGACTGGTGAAATCCTAATCGTCATACCGCAGTACGACGCGGCTGCCCGCGGCGGCAAGTAGCGTGGACGGCCATGAACTTTTCCACTACCCGCGCAGTGCGGATCCGCAATGCGGGCATGGCAGCGTTCATGCTGGTCGCCTGCCTAGTTGGGCTGCTGCCGGATTCGCGGCAGTTGGTCGTCGGGCTCGCACTGCTGGCCTGCGCCGTTGCGGCCCCGTTTACCCGCTGGCGCTGGCCGCTGGAAACGTTCGCTGCGATCCTTACGGTGCTCATTCCCGCGGCGTTATGCAACACGCTCCCCGTCGGCGCAATCGCCGTGGCGCCGTTCGCCGCCTACATCGCCAGGCGCCACCTGCCCGCCCCGCACCGCGACATCGCCACGGGTGCACTGCTGCTTGGCGACGCCGCAGCCACCGCGTTCGTCATCCCCGCGCTTACCGCGCTCGAGCCTGCCGAGCGACTCCCCTACGTCTTCTGGAGCATCATTCTGCTGACCGTGGCGCTGCTGTTCGGCGAGCTGCGCCGCCGTGCCGAGGAGACCGCGGAGAAGGATCTGGCCCGACAGCGTGAGCAGTTCGAGCGCGATGCCCAGGAGCAGCGCGCCCACCTCGCGCGAGAGATCCACGACATTGTCACCCACTCGCTGACCGTCATCGTCGCGCAGGCCGACGGCGCGCGCTTTGCCGCCACCCCGGAGGCGAAGGACGAGGCGCTGCGCACCATCGGCAACGTCGGCCGCGACTCGCTGCGCCAGATGCGCGGCGTGGTGGAGCTGCTCCGCGACGCTGAACAGCGCCCCCTTGAACCAGCAACGCAACTGGACATCGACGGCCTGGTCGCCACCAGCCATGCGGGCGGGCTTAACGTCGCATACACCGCCGAGGGCACCCCTCCCGAGCACCTGGCCCCGGCCACCGCGCTTACCGTCCAGCGCATCGTGCAGGAGTCCCTGACCAACGCCATGAAGCACGGCACCGGCCGCGCCGACCTCGCGGTGCGCTGGGGCGCAGATAACGTCGTGGTAGAAACGACGAACCCGGTCGCTCCCGGCGCGACCACTCGTCCGGGCCACGGAGTGGAGGGCATGCGGCAGCGCGCGGCGCTTTCCAGCGGCACGGTGACCGCATCCGCCACCCCCGCCGGCACCTGGACCACAACGGCAAGGATCCCGCTGAACTCATGATCACTCTCGGACTCACAGACGACCAAGCGTTGTTTCTCCACGGCATCCGCAACGTGCTGGACTCCCAGCCGGACATGGAGGTCCGCTGGCTCGCCGCGAACGGCGAGGAGGCAGTGCAGGCGTGCGACAGCGATCCGGTGGGCATTGTGCTTATGGACGTGCAAATGCCCGTCCTCGACGGCATCGCCGCCACCCGGCGTATCACCCAGCACCATCCGGACACCAAGGTGATCGTGCTGACCACGTTCGACGACGAGGACTACGTGCTCGGCGGGATTGGCGCGGGCGCGAGCGGGTTCCTGCTCAAGGACACGGAACCGGAGGCGCTGCTGGACGCGATCCGCACGGTTGCAGGCGGTGACGCGGTGATTTCGCCGAGGGCGACGAACCAGATCGTCGCAAAGCTTGCTGCTCCGACAGAGGAGGCTGTAGCCCTGTCCCGCGCGGACCGCCTCGCGCTGGGTGAGCTCACCGAGCGCGAGCGCGAAGTACTCATCGCGATTGCCCGGGGCTGGAGCAACGGCGAGATCGCCGAGCGGATGTTCATCTCCATGCCCACGGTGAAGACCCACGTGGGCCGGGTGCTGGCGAAGACGCAGTCGCGCGACCGGGTGCACGCGGCACTTTTCGCGTACCGGACCGGGTTGGTCTCGCGCGCGGACCTGCTGGATTCCTAAGCCGCGTCATACCTGGGTATCACGCCCAAAATCGTGCCCCGCGCCGACGCGGAAGACCCGTGCTATGCGCGAACCTTGAACGCATGGAAACACCAATCATTTACACCCGGGGTCTGACCAAGACCTACGGAAACACAGACGTTGTCCACGACCTCAACCTCGAAGTCCAGCCGGGCGTGGTGCACGGGTTACTCGGGCCGAACGGCTCCGGCAAGTCCACCACCATGAAGATGCTGCTCGGGCTGATCGCGCCGACCGGCGGCGAGATCACGATGCTGGGCCAGCCGATCACCCGCGCCAACCGGGCGAAGGTGCTCTCCGGCGTCGGTTCGCTCATTGAGGCGCCGGCCGCCTACCCGCACCTGACCGGCGGGGAGAACATGCGCATCGTCACCCGCCTGCTCGGCGCCGACAAAGAACGGGCGCGCCGCGCGGTACGGCTTGTGCGCCTTGAAAACCACATGGATAAGCTGGTGAAGAACTACTCGCTGGGCATGAAGCAGCGTCTCGGCATCGCGATGGCGCTGGCACGTGACCCGCAGCTTCTGATCCTGGACGAGCCCACCAACGGCCTCGACCCTGCCGGCATCGAGGAGATCCGCGAGCTGATCATCAGCCTCGCCCGCGACCACGGCCGCACCGTGCTGGTGTCCAGCCACCTGTTGTCCGAGATTGAGAAGATGGCTTCGGATCTGACCATCATCAACCACGGCGAGCTGGTGTTTCAGGGCCCGCAGGACGAGCTCTACAGCGCGCAGCTGCCGGACGTGTTCATCCAAACCCCTCACCCGGATGCGGCCGCCGAGGTGCTGCGGGCGCTTCACCCCACCTTCGTCGAGGGCGGCCTGGAGCTTTCCGGGCTTAGCGACGCCCAGGTCGCCGAGACTTGCGCCCATCTCGTCTCCCACGGCGTGCCGCTGCACCAGGTGGTGCGCAAGCGGCGCACCCTGGAAGACGTCTTCATCGGCCTGACGGGCAAGGAGGCGATGGGCGCATGATGGTCGAGTTTGCCAAGCTCAAGCGCACCAAGATCGTCTGGCTGTGCCTGCTCATGTGCGCGGGCAACGTGCTGTTTTCCAACATGAACCTGTTCGCGGGCGATCCCATCGCAGATTTCCAGGCCGACCCGCACACCCAGTGGGCCAGCCACCTCGTCGGGCTGGGCATGGCCCTGGCGTTTCTTACTCCCCTGCTGCTGGCGCTGGTGGCCAGCCGCATTGTCGACGCGGAACACGCAAGCGGCGGGTGGCGGCTCAACGCCATTGCCGGCACGAGGCCGGGACGCTGCTTTCCCGGAAGTTCGCCGTGGCCAGCCTGATCGTGGTCTTGTTCACCGCGCTCGAATTCGCCGCAGCCCTCGCCCTGCCCGTCGCTTTGGGCGCGCCCGCGCCTAGCGGGGCAATGGTTTCCACATGGCTGCGCTTCGGGCTCGGGGCCTTGGGCACCAGCATCGCCCTGTTGGCCGTGATGCTGCTGCTCGCGGCGGTGGTCGATTCACAGATCGTCGTGTTGGGCGTCGGCATCGTCGGCGGGTTCTTGGGCGTCGCCGCGCTGCTGTCCCCCGCCTGGCTCGCAGCGCTGAACCCCTTCGGCTACTACGCCGTGCTGCTGCCGTTCGGATTCACCGAGTCGGGCGTCGCTCCAACCCAGCCCGGCTGGTGGCTGTGGGCCGCATACCTTGTCCTCGCCGCCGCAGTGTTCATCGCAGGTTCGAGGGCCCTGAACCGGAAGGAAATCTAAACCATGCACCTGATCACAAACGACCTGCTGAAGTTCAAGCGCTCCCACATGTGGGCGGTGGTGGTCCTCGTGCCGCTTATCGCCGTCGGCATCGGCGCCGGCAACTACTCCGCCAATGCCGAGACACTGTCCGTGGGCTGGGACAGCTACTTCTCCCAGATCATGCTCTTCTACGGCATTCTGTTCTGCACCGCCGGCATCGCGGTGCTGGCCGCCTACGCCTGGCGCGTGGAGCACCGGGGACACAACTGGTTGACCATGCTCACCTCCACCCGCGGCACCGGCAGCCTGGTGGCCGCAAAGATTGCGGCGATCAGCATCGCGGCCGCGACGATGCACGCGGTGCTGGTGATCCTCGCGCTCGTTGCCGGTTTCGCCCTGGGCGTACCGGGCGCGTTACCCGTCCACCTCCTCGCCGCCGCTGCGCTGTCCCTGGCACCGATAGTGGCGGTGGCGGCCTGGCAGTCGCTTCTCTCCATGGTCATCCGCAGCTTCGCGGCCCCCATCGGCATTGCCGTGATGGCCAGTCTCATCTCCTTCGGCGCGCTCGCATCCGGCATGCCCGGCGTGCGGTTCGTCTCGGCGCCGGCGCTGCTGTCGGAAACGCTGTGGCTGGGCAGCACGGCCGTCGCCAATGCCGGCGCACTCGACTTCGGGACTGTCCTGAGCGTGATCCTCGCCTCGGCCGCGCTCACGACAGCCGCGTGGGCCGCCTCTGTGGCCTACCTGCGAGGGACCGACGCGCGCCTCTAGTACTCTCACCTGCCATGGCCGCAAAAAGCGAGTTTTACGAGATCGACACTGGTGTCGCCGAGATCCTCCACGAGCCGGACGGCTCCATGGTTCTCTTGATCAACGGTGTGCCCAGCTCCCACATCGTTCCCGGCGAGCCCACCCGTCTCGACTTCGAGTACATGCGGTGGATTGCGGACTTCCTCGATGCTTCCTACCCGGACGAGGCGAAGCCGAAGTCGCGCGTGACTCACCTCGGCGGCGGCGCATGCACGCTGGCGCGCTACTTCGCCGCGGCGTGGCCAGGCTCGCGCAGCACGGTCGTGGAGATCGATTCGGAGCTTGCCGTGCTTGCACGCGAGCTTTTCGACGTCCCAAGGTCCCCCACCGTCAAGATCCGCGTCGGCGACGCCCGGGAGGTCACCGATGGGTTCAAGCCGGGACCCGCGACGTGATCATCCGGGACGTGTTTTCTTCGGCCACCACGCCGCGGAGCCTGACCACGGTGGAGTTTTATGCGGCTGCGTGGACGTCGCTAAGCGAAGGCGGCCTCTACGTGGCCAACTGCGGCTCGCACGCGGACCTGAAGGAGGCGAAAGACGAGCTTGCCGGCATGTGCAAGGTGTTTCCGCACGTCGCAGCCATCGCGGACCCGCCGATGCTCAAAGGCCGGCGATACGGCAACATCGTACTCATCGGCGCTGGAACTCCGCTTGAGGCGAGCGACGTGCTCACCCGCAACCTACTCATGGGTGCGGTGCCGGCGCAGTTTAAGGACGAGGTGTGGTGCCGGAAACTGGCTGCTCAGGCGTCGGCGCGTTTCGACGGCCCAGGAACTCCCTGACAACGGCCGCGGCGTCAGCGGCTTTCATGTCCGGCAGGTAGCAGTGCACCACCGCCAGGCCGATGGCGGGAAGTGCCAGCTCGTCGTCGTAGGCCAGGTACCAGCCGCGGTGCTCAGGGTGAAACTTGTACTTGCTGGCAGCCAGCGAGCGGAAACCGTAGAGCGGCTCGATCGTCGCCCCGGCTTTGTCCAGCAGGATCTCCAGAAAGTCGGTCGCTTCATCGCTGCGCGCCAAGGGTGCACCCGACAACGACACCCAGGAAAGGCCCTGCTCACTGGCGATCACCGCCGCCTCAGCCAGGAGAAACTCGATGACAGGGCGGAACCCGTCTGCATCCCGGCGCATGAAATCGAGCGTGTAGCCGACGAGCGTGCCGTCCTCGTAGACCGGCAGCCAGCTGGTCACCCCATGCAGGCGGCCGTCCTCGCCCACGGCGAGCAGGAGCTTGGTGTCGGGATCACGCAGCTCCTCGACGGTGCCTAACGTGAATCCCATCTCGGGTAAGGCTTTATCCGCCACCCAGTCCTCTGAAAGCGCCGCGATCTTCTCGCGGACGTCAAGGTCGGCCTCGGCCCAGCTCGTCCACACCGCCTGCACGCCTTCCTTCTCGGCGCGGTTGCGCGCGGTGCGGATGTTCTGGAATTTTTTGCCCCTAAACTCCACATTCTGCGCAGACAGCACAGACTCCTCGGCGACGTGGATGCGCTTGAAACCCGGGCGCTGGAATGAATCGTCCACCGAGTACCACGCAACGCGCCAGCCCTGCGTCGCGGCGAACTGCTCAAACGCCTCCGCGACAGCATCACACGACACGGGCCCGGCGTACACCGGCCCGCCCACGGTCACCGCGACACCCTGCGCAACGCGGTAGGCCACGTACCCTTCACCGCCTGGCACTTCAGTGAAAAAGTAGGAGTTGGCGTCCCACAGTCCCATCGCCGCGAGGTGGTCGCCGGTGCCGGAGTGAAAAATCCGCCGGGCACGCTCACGGTCGCGCTCGTGCGCCGCAGACGGGGCGGAAGTAAGGACCCGGACCGCCGCCCACAGGGCGACAGCCCAAAACACGATCCCGACCCACTCGTACAACGCCCATGCAGCGGCCGACTGCGGAAACACATGGTGCGTAAGCTGGACGGACACGGCAGGCGGCGCGTACCGGTACACAAGCTCGGCCAAGACCGCCGCGACAGTCGGCTCGGCCATGAACCCGTCGCGCAGTACAAACGCCCCGCCAATCCACGCCGCGGCAGTTGCCACAAAGGCGGCGATGAGCGGGCGGAGGCCCGGGCGCCAGGAGGACGCCACGGTGAACCGACGGCGGTTCCAGCCGAGCACCACCAACGCAACCGTCCAGGGCAGCACGATCAATGCGGTGTTGATGGCGAGGTTGGGGCTGACCGAAGGGGCGTCGAAAAGCGCCTGCCAGGCGATGACCGCGATGGACGCGGCCGAGAACACCACCGCAGCGCCCCAGGCCAACCTCCGGCCCCGAACGAGCCCGAACGCCAACACCAGCGCGAGCGCAAGCGGCACCAAGTTCAACAGCAACGGTCCCACGCCGTGCTGCTGGTTGACGGCAACCGCCTGGCGGCACGCAGTACTCGCCGGATCGACGCACGCTTGCGCAACTTCCCTGGCAGCCACCGCCGGCTCCCACATCAACGCGCTCACCCCGGCAAACGGGCCCTGCGCCCCCGGGTTCAATGCGGTCACAACGGGGCCGACGCAGACCGAGGTAAACAGCGCGGCAACAAGCACACGTGATTCACGCAGCGAGACCCTGCGGTTGGGACGGGTAAACCCGACGGCGAGGACACCGGCGAACCACCCCACCAGCACAGCAGTCAACGCGGCGACAGCCGATAACGTGCCGGCGTAGAGCACGAGCGTGGCGGACAGGGCAACCATGAGCAGGCGCAGGCGGCGGCGCCACAGCACGTTCATCATCGCGGTGGCAAACGACGCAGGGCCAAACACCCAGGCGGCCGGGGAAAGATACACCTCGTTGACCAAATCCGGGCCCCACAGGTTAAATCCAGCACGCTCCACCGCCGCGCCGAGAATGCACGCCGCCGGCATCACCACGCCCTGCGCTGCGGCGGCCGCGACGGCGAACCGGCGGGAGCCGAGCACGTGCTCGGCGGGCAGGGCAAACATCGCCGCGCCCACGGTAAACACCACGAGAGTCCACGGATGCGCGGCGGTGAGCCCGGCCGTGATGAAGTGCCACATGTGCGCGTCCGCAGGCAGGTTGTAGCCGAGCGCCTCACGCGGGTGCAATCCCGCCAACGCACACACCGCGTACCCGGCCCACATGGTGATGGTCAGCGCGATGGTTACCGGGAACCGTTTCA
This sequence comes from Corynebacterium wankanglinii, assembly GCA_014490595.1. Taxonomy (GTDB): domain Bacteria; phylum Actinomycetota; class Actinomycetes; order Mycobacteriales; family Mycobacteriaceae; genus Corynebacterium; species Corynebacterium wankanglinii. Next base: position 1,098,111 of record CP061031.1, on the reverse strand, counting down.
CTGCAGCCCTCCACGTTTCGCCGCGAAAGCGAAGTTGTCGCGCAGCGCCGCACGCCACACCTGGTAGCTATGCGCGCCGGGCAGCGTGGAGTACTCCGTGCTCATACCCGCCTGCCTCGCCAGGAAGTTCAGGTGCGGCAGCGCCTTCGTCGCCATGGGGTCGCGCTCGCCGGAAACGAACCGCCCCGCAATGTCCGCGTACCTACCAGTGCCTACCGCCCTGGTCAACACCGACGCCGGGTTGACGGCGCGAAACGCTTCTTCGTCTCCGCCGAACAGCTCGTTGACGGTTTTGTCGTGGTTGCCAACGGAAGGCTCGGGCTCTCCAGAGAAATCGAGGAAGGTTCCGTAGGCGTCCGGCGCGTTGGCCACCACCTGCAGCGAGCAGGTGCCGCCGTAGCTCAACCCTCCGATCGTCCAGGAATGCTGGTCCGGGTTCACCCGAAATGTGTCCTTGAGCAGCGCCGGAATGTCTTCAGCCAGGTAGGTCTGCATCTGCAGCTGCGGTCCGTCCACGCATGCCGGGTTGCCGGTGGTGGAGCCTGTGCCGTCCACGCCGACGACGATGGGCGAGACCCCGCCGTGCTCAACTTGGTAGGCGTCTGCGGTCTCGTCCGCCTGCCCGTCGGTGAACCACCCCATGGGGTAGCCCGGACTGCCGCCCAGCAGCACCATCACCGGCAATGTGGCGCCGTGCCAGTAGGCGGGCGGGACGTAAGCGATGGCGTCGCGCATCGGTGGCGCCGGGACCGTCACCAGCGCGCCAACTTCACGCCCGTCCAACGTGGGCGCCTGATCGCTCTGCTGGAACTGCTCAAGTGTCATCGTCACTGCAACCGGTGTGCGTTTGAACGATCCCACCGTCGGATACTGCTGGTATTCCAGGTTGACGCAGAGGTATCCGAGCAGCACGGCCGGCGCCACGATCAGGGTGAGGGCCAAGTTGGCCCACCACGGCCGGCGCGGACCCAGCACGCGAAGCGGCAGCCACGCAAGTACGGCGCACAGCGCCACGAACACCGCGACACCTGTGCCTGCGTAGACGAACCACGGCACCACGTCCGGGAACGGCTTCGGCCACACTGTCTGGCGAACACCGCAGCCGCCACAGCCACCGCCGCTAAGGCGACGGCCACAAGAATACGCCGGGCCCCACAGCGTATTCCCCGAGCAGAAACACCGCCGCCGCGGTACAGGCGGCGAGGGCCACTGCGATGGCGATTGCAGCGGGCCCACCCACCACGGGCAACGACCAGATCATTTGCACAGGGAGTAGGTTTACTCCTCCCCTAACGTGCGCCCCACCCTCTTCGGCGTGTTATGCCCCGCCTCTCAGAGACTTTCCAGCTCCCGGCGGCGCTGGACGCTACCCCTTGTTCGCTTCCTTCGCGGCGTTGTCGAGCAGGATGAGCAGGTCACCGATTTGATAGTTGCCGATCATCATCTTGCGCAGGTCCTCAACGGGCAGCTCGCCTTGGCCTGCTAGCGCGCGGACCAGGCCCGAGATGTTGTCCGCATCAGTCGGGTCGAACCCGGCGAGACGGGCGGCGTCGATAAGCTGCTGCGCACCCATGCCGCCCGCGGCGAGCGCGAGGATGGCCACAATCAGCGCCGTATTGTCCTGCTCGAGCACCTTCAACTCGCCCGAGTCCGGGGCCTGGAACGCCTCGAGCACTCCGCCGCCGGCGCGCAGGTCGCCGGCCGCGAACTGGCCCAGCTGGCCGGCGTTGCCGTTGAAAATGTTCATGTCTACGGGCGTGTTGATGCCCACCACGCGGCCGGACTCGCTGCGCTGCCAGATGCTGATCTTGTCCCAGCCGCCCACCGGGGCCGGCGGCTGGTTCTGGTACGCCGCTAGCCACAGCGGGTACGAGGTGAACGCGTTGGTGTTGTTCATCCGTTCGTACCAGAAGTAGCGGTAGGTGTAGATCATCGGGCGCTTGCCGGTACGTGCCTCCACTTCGGAAAGGAAGGCCTGCGTCCACCCGGCCAGCTGCACTGGGCCAAGTCCTTCGTCCACCTCCAAGTCGAGCACCGGCGGAAGCTGGGTCGCCGGGCCCGCGTTGACCACGGAAGCGAAGTAGCGCGCCTGCGCGATCGGATCCTCCGCCGGACGGGCGTAGTGGTAGGCGCCCACCTTCAGACCCGCGTCTGCGGCGGTCTTGGCGTCCTCGTCGTAGAAGTCGTTTTTCCAGCCGTCGCCCTCAGAGGCTTTGACGAATGCGAAGTCCTGCCCGCCAATAGTGCGCACGGAGCGCCAGTCGATGGCGGCGCCGCCCGGGCGCTGGTGGCCCGCCACGTCCACACCGGACACAAGGCCGGGGAAGGACTGGGCGTCGGCGGGCTCAGACAGGGGGTTGACCGCGCTTAGCCCCAAGGCAATGGCGGTCACTGCGGCGGCAGCGGAACGAATGCGGCGGGAGATCTGCATGGCAGACACACTAAAGCACTCAAGTCACACAAACCACACGCGACACGCGCCTCACAGCGCGCCCGCCGCCCGAGCCCGCACCACCACTTCCGGGATCGCCGCGAGGAACGCATCCACGTCCGCGCGCGTATTGGTCCGCCCCACCGTCACGCGAAGCGCCCCCATCGCCTCGCGCTCGGAGTACCCCATCGCCTCCAGCACGTGGCTTAAGCGCACCACACCGCTTGCGCACGCGGACCCGGCCGAGACCTCAATTCCCTGCACGTCCAGCAGCATGATCAGAGCATCCGCGTTCGCGCCGGGAAACATGAAGTGCGCGTGCCCGGGCAAGCGGGGCTCCGGCTTCACGACGATCACCTCCGGCACCGCCGCCTCCACCCCCGCGATCACCGCATCGCGCAGGCCCCGGATCCGCGCCTGCTCCTGCCCCATCTCGGCGACGGCCTCCTCCAGCGCGGCCGCCGTTGCCGCCGCGCTGGCCACGTCCACCGTGCCGGAGCGGATGCCGCGCTCCTGCCCGCCGCCCAGGATCACCGGCTTGGGCGCGGGCGAGCGCCGGGCGAGGAGGATCCCCGTGCCGCGCGGCCCGCCGAACTTGTGCGCGCTGGCCGCAAGCGTTGCAGCCCCGAGTGCGTGAAAATCGACCGGCACGTGCCCCACCGCCTGCACGGCGTCGACGTGCACGGGTGTGCCGGCGGCACCCGCGCGCAACACCGCCTCGCGCACCGGCTGGATCGCGCCGGTTTCGTTGTTCGCCCACATCACGGCCGCCACCGCGGCCGGGGCATCCAGGGCGCTCAGGTCCTCCACGACACCGTCGCGCCCCACGGGCAGCCAACTAGTCTGGCCGAGAGACTTGACCACCTCCAGCACTGCCGGGTGCTCTATCGGGGTGGAGACGACGCGACCGCCTCCAGCGGCGTCCCACAACCCGCGCACACCGATGTTGTTCGCCTCCGTACCCGAGCCAGTAAACACAACCTCGACTGGATCGGCTCCCAGCGCCGAAGCGATGCGCTCGCGGGCATCGGCAAGCACCGCGTTGGCGCGGCGACCCGCCGCGTGTTGGCTGCCGGCGTTCAGTGCACCGGCGTGTTCGACCCATGCGTCGATGGCGCTTTGGCGCATGGGAGTGGTGGCTGCGTGATCGAGGTAGACCATGCAGGACAGGTTAGGCGTGCACGCGCGGGCCGCACACATGCGCCACCGCGTCGTTGCCGATGCGCGCGATGACCACACCCATCTGCCTGCTCCCTCGCAGCTTGAGCTTCTTGCGCAGCTGGTCCGGATCCACGTCCACGCCGCGAACGAGGATCTCCGCGCTGCCCGCCCCATGGGCGGCAAGCGCCCTCTTCAGTGCGCGTAGCGGCACCGCCTCGATGAACTCGAAGCCGCTGTAGCCCGCTGGAATTGCCTCGCCCGTGGTGTACGCGATGTGCTCGTCGAGCATGCTGAGGCTGTGCCGTGCCGCCCACTGCCGCACCAGCCCGGCGCGCACAACGGCCCCGTCCGGCTCGATGATCCACTGCCGTGGCGCGGTGACCTCTACCTCGTCGGGCTCGGTGTCGCTCACACGCTCCTCGACGTCCCTGAGCACGACCGCTTCCCTGCGCGTTCCGCCCGCCAGCCCCGGCGTGTACAGGCACGCCTCCTTCACGCCGCCGTCGACGGAGACAACGCTGACCAGGCCTTCCCACCCGGAGTAGTCGATGCCCGGCGCGCATTTGACTGCCAGCTCGCGGCCGCTGTGCGCCTCCAACACGTCCGGCAGCGGCGGCAGGAGTTTGGCGGGATCGGTGATGCGCTTGCCGCCCGCGCGTCTGGCGGGGTCCGCCACCACAACGCCGCCGGTGCTTACGGGCGCGAGCGCGTCGGCGCGCGCAAGCCACGCGGTGGGGCCTAGGTTGTGGCGCGCCATGATCAGCCGTGCCGCGTCTAGGTCGGATCCGAACCATTGCATGCCAGCGCGCAAAAATGCTGGCGCCTCCGAACCGATGGAGCAGGTCACGTCGTGGACGAACTCGGCCCCAGCGGCGGCGATGCGCTGAGCTCTTACGCGGGCAACGCGCGCAGGGGTGGCCTGCTGGGCGGCGTCGGCGTCGGTAAGCCAGTGGCCCGGGAATTTGCCGGCGGCCGCGCGCCGGGAGGCGATGAGGACGCTCACCGCGCGTGCGTAGTCGCCGAAGCGGCGGTCTAACACCGCCCGGTCAGCGAACACCGACGATGTGGTGAGCGCAATATCCGGGGCCACGTCCGCGATTTCGGCGGCGTGAGCGGACAAGAACCTCGCTTCCTCAACGCTAAATCCCACTGCGGCGTCCAATCCTGTCTACGGGGATGAAGGTGTAGAAGTCGCGGTAGCGCTCGTCGTCAACCGGGTCTCCCAGCACCGGCGACAGGATGGAGGTGTCCGCAGCTGCGAGTACTTCGGCAGTGTCTTCAAACCTCGTGATCTCCGAAAGTTGCGCCCACGTGGACGGGGCGAGACGAACCAGGCCGTGGCGCCAGCCGTCGAGAAGTAGCCGGGGTGGAAACCAGTTCGCGTCGTCGGCCTCGTCGGTGTCCGCGTCCGGCTCCTGTCCTTCAGGCTGGGCGGCGACGAAGGTGAAGGTGTCGAACCAGTTCCCGCTTTCAGAACGGCCCACCCACCGCGCGAAGGGCTTCAGTAGGTCGCCGCAGACATTGAGGTTGGATTCGCGGAGCACGTCGGTAAGCGACAGCTCGTGCGACTCCAACTGCAGCCTGCTGTCGTGGAACGGCCGCGCGTCGTCGAGCAGAACACAATCGTCGTCTACAGCGAGCAGCGTGCCGGTCTCCTCGAACAGCTCGCGCACCGCCGCGAACATCAGCGCGTGCGCCTTGTACTTAGTCACGCCCAGTTGGCGGGCCAGAGCAATCGCGGAGCGGCCCAGCCATAGCTCGCCGTCATCCCACGCCCGCGGTGGAAAGTCGCGGGAGTCCACCCCGCCGCCGGGAAACACCGTAATGCCCGGGTAGTTCGGCATGGAGAGCACCCGCTCTTGCATCCACACCTCGAGGCCGTCTGCGCCGTCGCGCAGCAGCATCACCGTCGCTGAGAGGCGGGCACCCTGGAACCCGCTCTGCTCACTGACGTCGATGCTGTCGGCGACGTCGTGCGTATGTACGCCCGGCGTGTTGTTCCTCTCCGTGGGCATGACGGCTCCCCCAGGCTTACGCCCGGTGCGCACCCCCGCGTGCGGCCCGAGCCCGGCGCGCGAAGTAGCGCCCGTCGTCGTTGGTGACCTCAATGGGCTGGTGGTAGGCGCGGGAGACGTTTTCGGAGGTCAGCACATCGTCGATGAGGCCCTGGGCGACCACTTCGCCCTCGTCCAACAGCATCGCGTGCGTGAAGCCTGCGGGGATCTCCTCCAAGTGGTGGGTGATCATGACAATGGCCGGGGCATCCGGGTCCATGGCCAAATCCCCCAGGTAACCCAGCAAGTCCTCGCGCCCGCCAAGATCCATGCCGGCGGCCGGCTCGTCCAGGATCAGCAGCTCCGGGTTGGTCATCACCGCGCGCGCGACGAGCACACGCTTCTTCTCGCCGTTGGACAAGGTGCCCCAGCGCCGGTCCATCAGGTGGATCGCGCCGACCTGCTCCAGGACCTCGAGTGCCTGCTGGTAGTCCATCTCGTCGTAATCTTCACGCCAGCGGCCGAGAATGGCGTACCCAGCCGAGACAACTAGGTCGCCCACCTTCTCGTCTTCCGGCACCCGCTGGGCCACGGCTGAGGACGTCACGCCGATGGCTGCCCGCAGGTCCCGCATGTCGGTCGCTCCGACGCGCTCGCCGAGGATGAAGACGGTGCCCGCCGAGGGGAACTCTTGCGCCGAAGCCATGCGGATCAGGGTGGTCTTGCCGGCGCCGTTGGGGCCGATGACCACCCAGCGCTCATCCAGTTCCACCTGCCACGTCACGGGCCCCACCAAGGTGCGGCCTCCGCGGACAAACTCCACGTCGCGCATGTCCACCAGTAGGTCTGGGTCCGTGGTCGGCGGCGTCAATGGTTGAGCGTTTTCCTCGTTCGTGTTCACGCACCCCATCTTTACCTATTTCAGCCCGCGTGTGTGGGAGGCCCGCGCTACCCTGGCATACGGAATGCAGGCAGGTTGAGAGGGTCCGGAATAATGGTTGCTCGCTTTGGAATCGACGATGTGCGTCCTCAGGTCTCTGGCCGCACGTTGCCCGCAAAGGCGGTGGTCGGCGAGGTGGTGCCGGTCTCTGCGCTGGTGTGGCGCGAGGGCCACGACGCGGTTGCCGCCACGCTGGTGTTGGTTTCCCCTTCCGGCGAGCAGTTCGCGGTACCCATGCACCAGGAGGTCTACCGCCCGGACTACGTCCATGGCGTCTTCGTCCCCCACGAGCAGGGCCTGTGGCGCTACCGGGTGGATGCATGGAGCGACGTCATGGCGACCTGGCGCAACGCGGTGGAGAAGAAGCTCGCCGCGGGGCAGACGGAAGCCGAGTTGGCCAACGACATTGCCCATGGCGCGGACCTGTTCGCCGCAGCGATCGCCCAGACCCCGTCGCCGGAGGTGCTGGAGCAGGCTCGCACGGCGCTTCTCGACGACACGATTCCGCTCGCCGACCGCATCGCTGCGGGCGTCTCCCAGGACGTGCGAGACGTGCTGGAGCAGCACCCGCTGCGCGAACTCGTCACCCGCGGCCCGGTTGCCGACATCCTGGTGGAGCGCCGCGAAGCGCTGGTGAACTCCTGGTACGAACTGTTTCCCCGCTCCACCGGCGGCGTGGACGCGGACGGCAACCCTGTTCACGGCACCTGGGCCACCACCGCCGCCCAACTCGAGCGCGTCGCCGACATGGGCTTCGACACCGTCTATTTCCCACCTATCCACCCCATCGGCGAGGTCAACCGCAAAGGCCGCAACAACACTCTGACCCCAGAGGACGGGGACGTCGGCTCGCCGTGGGCAATCGGTTCGAAGCACGGCGGCCACGACGCCTTCGACCCCAACCTGGGCGGCGAGGACGAGTTCCTGGACATGATGGACCACGCCAACGAGCTAGGCCTGGAAATCGCCCTCGACTTTGCGCTGCAGGCTGCGCCCGACCACCCGTGGGCGAGCGAACACCCGGAGTTTTTCACCGTGCTGGCGGACGGCACCATCGCCTACGCGGAAAACCCGCCGAAGAAGTACCAGGACATTTACCCGCTGAACTTCGACAACGCCCCGGAGAAGCTCTACGCGGAGATTTACCGCGTGATCATGTACTGGGTTGACCTCGGCATTACGACGTTCCGCGTGGATAACCCCCACACGAAGCCGGTGGATTTCTGGCACTGGCTCATTGCCAAGGTGCATGAGACGGACCCGGACGTGATCTTCCTGGCCGAGGCGTTTACCCGCCCGCCGCGCATGTACGGCCTGTCTAAGGCGGGCTTTTCGCAGTCCTACACCCACTTCACGTGGAAGACCACCAAGGCGGAGCTGACGGACTTCGCCCAGCTCCTGGTGGACGTGGCCGACGTGTCCCGGCCCAACCTCTTCGTCAACACCCCCGACATCCTCCACGCGTCGCTGCAGCAGGGCGGCCCGGCAGCCTTCGCACTGCGCGCTACCCTCGCGGCCACGATGAGCCCGCTGTGGGGCGTGTACTCCGGCTACGAGCTCTACGAGGACCGCCCCGTTGCCGAGGGCAGCGAGGAGTACCACGACAGCGAGAAGTACCAGCTCCGCCACCGCGATTTCGCCGCGAAGCTGGAAAGCGGAGAGTCCCTCGAGCCGTACCTGACGCTGCTCAACACCATCCGACGAACCAACCCAGCGCTGCAACAGCTGCGCCAGATCCGCTTCCACGACATCGCCAACGACCAGATCATCGCCTACTCCAAGGTGGACGCGATTACCGGCAACGCCGTGCTGGTGGTCATCAACCTGGATCCCACGTCCACACAGGAGGGCATGCTGCGCTTCGACGCCTCCGCGGTGGGCCTGGGCGACGGCGCCGCCTTCGAGGTGCACGATCTCATCACGGGAGAGACTTACACCTGGACCGCCACCGAGACCGGTAACTTCATCCGGCTCGCGCCGGAGAAAAACGTGGCGCACATTTTCCGGTTGCCGGAGGTGCCGAGACAACGTCGAGAAGCACTTGCGTACCGTCAGATCTCAGACCACGATTACCGCCCTTAAAGGAACGCTATGAACACCGACCTGCTCATCCCAGACGGCGACCGCCAACGCCTCATCGAGTGCAAGCACCACGCGCCCCACGACTTTTACGGCTGGCACCGCGTGGAGACGGGGTCCGTGGTGCGCACCCGCTTCCTCGGCGCGGACAACGTCGAGCTGCTCATCCACAACGCCGCGCACCCCATGGAGCCCATCGGCGACGACATCTGGGTAATCGCGCTTGACGACGAGCATTCGCCCGACTACCGCCTCCGCGTCACCTACCCCGGCGCCGAGCCACGCATCGTGGCGGATGCGTACCACTTCCTTCCCACCCTCGGCTCCCTGGACCTGCACCTCATCGGAGAAGGCCGCCACGAGCGCCTCTGGGAGGTCCTCGGGGCGAACGTGCGCTCCTACGAAACTTCCCTCGGAGAAGTCCGCGGAACCTCCTTTGCCGTCTGGGCGCCCAACGCCCAAGGCGTGGCCGTCATCGGCGAGTTCTGCGGGTGGAACCCAAACCAGTACCCCATGCGCTCTCTCGGCGCGTCCGGCGTCTGGGAGATCTTCATCCCCGGCGTCGGCGACGGCGACGCGTACAAGTACGCCATCCAGACCCCCGACGGAGTGCGCGTGGACAAGGCTGACCCGCTAGCGAAGCGCACGCTCACCCCGCCGGAAACCGTGTCAGTGGTTGCAGCACCCAGCGAGTTCCAGTGGACCGACAACGAGTGGATCAGCGCCCGCGCCGGGCTCGACACCACCAATTCCGCGATGAGCGTCTACGAGTGCCACATCGGCTCCTGGAAACAGGGCTCCACCTACGCAACGCTCACCGAGGAACTCGTGCCGTACCTGGTGGACAACGGTTTCACACACGTGGAGTTCCTGCCCGTGGCTGAACACCCCTTTGGCGGCTCCTGGGGCTACCAAGTCACCGGCTACTACGCGCCCACCGCCCGGTGGGGCACGCCCGATGAGTTCCGCAAGCTTGTGGACACCCTCCACGCCAACGGCATCGGCGTGTTGGTGGACTGGGTGCCCGCCCACTTCCCCAAAGACGCCTTTGCCCTGGCCCGCTTCGACGGCACCGCCCTCTACGAGCACCCAGACTGGCGCCGCGGCGAGCAGAAAGACTGGGGCACCTACGTCTTCGACTTCGGTCGCCGCGAGGTGCGAAACTTCCTGGTTGCCAACGCGCTGTACTGGTGCGAGGAGTTCCACCTTGACGGCCTGCGCGTGGACGCCGTGGCCTCCATGCTCTACCTGGACTACTCCCGCGAGCCCGGCGAGTGGCTACCCAACCAGTACGGCGGCCGGGAGCACTGGGAAGCTGTACAGTTCCTCCAGGAAATGAACGCCACCGTGCACCGCGAGCACCCCGGCGTGCTCACCATCGGAGGAGGAATCCACCGCCTGGCCGGGCGTGACCGCACAGACCGATGCGGACGGCCTGGGGTTCTCCCTGAAGTGGAACATGGGCTGGATGAACGACACGTTGGAGTACTTCTCCCTCGATCCCATCCACCGCTCCCACCACCACAACGAGATCACATTCTCCCTCGTATACGCCTTCTCCGAGCGCTACGTCCTGCCGTTTAGCCACGACGAGGTCGTCCACGGCAAGGGGTCGTTGTGGCAGCGCATGCCCGGCGACGACTGGAACAAGGCAGCCGGCCTGCGTGCCCTCTACGGCTACATGTTTTCCCACCCCGGCAAGCAGCTGCTATTCATGGGCTGCGAGTGGGGCCAGACCACCGAGTGGGACGAGGCGAATTCGGTGAATTGGGACAACCTCGCCGATAGCTGGGGGCACGATTACCACCGCGGCGTGCAGCGCCTTGTGCGCGATTTAAACCTGGTCTACCGGGAAACCCCCGCACTGTACTCCCAGGACAACACGCCCATGGGCTTTCAGTGGGTCAAGGGGGACGATTCCGCGAACAACATCCTCGCCTACGTCCGTTGGGGCGTAGACGCCACCCCGGTGCTCGCGGTGGTGAACCTCTCTGGCACCTCCCAGCCCAACTACCGCCTCGGCCTGCCCGAGGCCGGCGAGTGGGAGATGCTGATCAACACCGACGACGCCGTCTACGGCGGCGCCGGCAACGACCTGCCGCGTGTGCTACGCGCGGAGCCCACCGAGTGGGACCGCTTCGAGCAGTCCGTTGCACTGCACGTGCCCGCAATGAGCGCGCAGTACTACATCCTGCGCCGCTAGAACAGCGTGCTGGCCAGCCGGGTGCGCGCCGCGATCACCCGCGGGTCGCCCGGCTCCAGCAGCGACAGCAGCTCCAGTAGCCGCTCCTTGGCGCGCGGCTCGGCCTTGACCAGCCTGAGCAGCCGGTCGAACGCCGCCTCCGGGTCGTCCGCGACAAATTCCCTATCCGCGAGGTGCAGCTGCCTATCGACGTCATCCTCCGGCTCCCCCTGCCCCTGTACGCGCTTGAGCACAGCGACGGTGGCCTTCGCCTGTTTGATATCCGCATTTGCGGGATCGTCGGCGAGGATCTCGTCGTAGACCGCCGTAGCGCGGTCGAAGTCGCCGGCGTTGAGCGCCTCGGTGGCCTGATCCAGGCGGGGATCCTCGGCGGGTGCCTCCGGAACGCCGTCGTCAGGCAGGCCCTGCAGCTGCGGGCCTATCTGGCTGACCAGAGCGCCGACCCACTGCTCGAGCTCGTTCGCCGGCTGGTTGCCCTCAAAATTGGCCACCGGGCGCCCGCCCGCGAGGGCGACCACCGTGGGTAGCACTCGCACACCCATCGCCTGGGCAACCTGCGGGGCGGTGTCGGCGTCGAGGTAGGCCACCATGAACGATCGCTGGCCTGCAGAGAGCTTCTCAAACTGCGCCTTGAGCGACTCCGAATCCGTGCTGCGCGAGGTGCCAATCAGCATCACGACGGGTATTTGCATGGAGCGCTCAAACACCTGCTGCTCCACGCTTGCCTCATCCACGGAGATAAACGGCTCGAAACCGCTAGAGCCCTGCTCCTTGCCAGCGCTGCCCGCTCCGTTGCGGTCAACCAGAGCCCCGAGATCGATTGCGCCGCCGGTGAACTGCGGGTTCGTCATGTTCTACGCCTCCAAGTGCTTGTTCAAAGACTCCACCTTCTGGTGCAGCATATTCTCGTACCCCGGGCGAATATCCGCCTTGACTACCAAAGACACTCGCGGAGAGACCTCCTCCACCGCCTGGGTGGCCCGCTTGATCACGTCCATCACCTCGTCCCACTCCCCCTCAATGGTGGTGAACATCGCCGTGGTCTCGTGCGGAAGGCCCGACTCACGAACCACCTTCACAGCCCTAGCGACAATGTCGGACATCTCCGCATTGGAATTGTGTGTCATGGTCGGAGCCACAGAAAACGCTGCAATCATGCGACCAAGTCTAGCGCCGCTCCCAGCAGTGCTCGTGCCAGTGCCTGCGGTCGTCCGCGCCCCGCCCGGTATCGCGCGGCCAGGCCACGACGTGCGCCACACCCGGCGGGATGTTCTGGTTGCAGCCCGGGCACACGTAGTACTTCGTAGCCGCCGCGGACCCGATCTGGCGGACCTTAAAAATCTCGCCGTGGGTCCACCTCGGCCCTTCCATCTCCTGGGTGCCGATGAACGTTGAGCCGTCTCGCGGCAGCACGTAGCGAGGGGCTTGATACTGGCGCCGGTTCTTCCTGGGCATTAGAACAGCCGCAGCTCTGCCGACTCGATGCCGCGCAGCTCGTCGTAATCTAGCGTCACGCACTCGAAGCCGCGGTCCCCGGCCAGCGTGCGCGCCTGCGGCTTGATCTCCTGGGCGGCAAAGACCCCCCGCACAGGCCGCAGCAACTCGTCGCGGTTGAGCAGCTCCACATAGCGCGACAGCTGCTCAACGCCGTCGATACCGCCCCGCCGCTTCACCTCCACAGCAAGGGTTCCGCCTTCGGGGTCGCGGGCGAGGATATCGACCGGGCCGATGGCCGTGGGGTACTCGCGACGCACCAAGGTCACCCCCTCACCCAGGGTCGTGATGTGCTCAGCCAGCAGCTCCTGCAGGTGGGACTCCACACCATCTTTGACCAAGCCAGGGTCCACACCGAGTTCCCTCGTCTCATCCAGCAGCACCTCGGACAGCGTGATGCGTAGCTGCTCCCCCTTCGGGTTCTCCACGATCCACACCTGCTCGCCCGTGTCTTCCCCATCCACGTCCACCACATTTTCGACGCGAGTCGTGCACGGCGGGGTCATCCAGTTCAAGGGCTTATAGGCGCGGTCGTCCGCGTGGACAGACACCGAGCCGTCAGCTTTCACCATGATGAGGCGCATGGCTTCCGGCAGGTGCGCATCAAGGCGGCCGACGTAATCCACGGAGCAACGAGCAATGACGAGACGCATGCAGCTCAGGGTACAGCTGGGTTACCGCTGCCCGGAATCGCGCTGGGCGCGCTGGGCGAGCGAATGCACGTCGATACGCTCCTTGCGCGCATCGGGTGCGGCCTCCACCCAGGAGATCAGGCCCATCTCGCTGTGGCGATCAGCGGCGAACTCAAAATCGCCCATCGGGCCGGAGAAACGGAGGACGTGACCGATTTCTGGCATGAACTCGCTTTCATCCTCGGTCACGTTCCTAAAACCCTCGAATGCGACTCCCCGCCGATCAAGCTCGATGTCGTGATGGAACGTCAAAGATCGCAGCTTGAAAAACAGCAGCCGCTCCCCGTCGTAGCGCAAGACACCGTGGCGCCACCCATGGACCCCCTCCGCCGGTAGCTCGCGCATCATCGCCCGGGCACCAGAGTTACGCACCATCGCGAAGCGCCACGCCGCAGCCGCGGCGAGGACGACCAGGACGAGCGCTGCGCTGCTTGCCACCACAATCATCCCGGCCCAACCTCCTCGACCACGCTGGATAGACTTCGTGGATGATCATATCTCACGGAAGCAAAAACCCCCTCCCGATTTTCCGGGAGGGGGTGAATGCGTGGCGGTCGGCGTTTGTGCCTTCCCTACCAGACCGTTTACTGGCCCTTGCGGCGAACCGCGGCAAGCTGTGCCTCGGACCGCGCCTTGACGGTGCTGTCCTCGTCGTTGAGGTGGGACTCCGCGTCAGCAGTGTCCACCTCGTCGGCGAAGATGGCAAAGTCCGCCAGAATGGTCACCTTGTCGCCCACAACGGACAGGAAGCCACCCTGGACGGCGGCAACGATGCGCTCGCCGTCCACCGGGCGGATGGTCACCACACCGTTGTCCTTGAGCTGGCCAAGGAGCGGCTCGTGGCCAGGAAGGATGCCGATCTCACCCTCCGTGGTCTGGGCGGTGACGATGCTCGCTTGCCCTTTCCAGAGCATGCGGTCGACCGCGACCAGTTGAGCGGTAAGTTCAGCCATGTTCTACCCTCCTACGCCTGCAGCTTCTTGTACGCAGCCTCGACGTCGTCCAGACCGCCGAGACCATTGAAGGCCTGCTCCGGGTAGTGGTCGAACTCGCCCTCGCAGAGGCGATCGAACGCGTCGATCGTCTCCTCCAGCGGAACGTAGGAGCCCTCGTCGCCGGTGAACTTCTTCGCCACGAAGAAGTTCTGGCCCAGGAAGCGCTGGATCTTACGCGCGCGCTGCACGGTGATCTTGTCTTCCTCGGACAGCTCGTCCATACCAAGAATGGCGATGATGTCCTGCAGCTCCTTGTTCTTCTGCAGGATGCCGATGACCTTCTGCGCGACGGCGTAGTGGCGCTCGCCCACGATGCCCGGCTCGAGAATGCGGGACGTGGAAGTCAGCGGATCCACCGCCGGGTAAATACCCTTCGACGCGATCGAACGAGACAGCTCGGTGGTCGCATCCAGGTGGGCGAAGGTGGTCGCCGGGGCCGGGTCAGTGTAGTCGTCCGCCGGCACGTAGACAGCCTGCAGCGAGGTAATCGAGCGGCCCTTCGTCGAGGTAATGCGCTCCTGGAGCACACCCATCTCGTCCGCAAGGGTCGGCTGGTAACCCACGGCAGAAGGCATGCGGCCCAACAGGGTCGACACCTCAGAACCCGCCTGGGTGAAACGGAAGATGTTGTCGATGAACAGCAGCACGTCCTGGTTCTGCACATCGCGGAAGTACTCCGCCATGGTCAGGCCGGACAGGGCCACGCGCATGCGGACCCCCGGCGGCTCGTCCATCTGGCCGAAAACAAGCGCGGTATCGGGCAGCACGCCCATGTCTTCCATCTCGAGGAAGAGGTCGGTGCCCTCACGGGTACGCTCGCCGACGCCGGCAAAGACCGAGGTACCGGAGAACTCGCGAGCGATACGCGTAATCATCTCCTGGATCAGCACGGTCTTGCCCACACCAGCACCGCCGAACAGGCCGATCTTGCCGCCCTTCACGTACGGGGTGAGCAGGTCGATGACCTTGATACCGGTCTCCAGGATCTCGGTCTTACCCTCGAGGTCCTTGAACGCCGGCGGCTCGCGGTGGATGCCCCAGCGCTCACCGGTCTGGCCCACCGACGGGTCGTCAAGGCACTGGCCGAGCGCGTTGAACACGTGGCCCTTCACCTGGTCGCCCACTGGCACGGAGATCGGGTTGCCGGAGTCTGCCACCTTGGCGCCGCGGACGAGGCCGTCCGTCGGAGCCATGGCGATGGTGCGCACGAGGTTGTCGCCCAGGAACTGGGCGACCTCGAGCACGATGGTCTTGGACATTTCGCCGAGGTCGATGTCAACCTCGAGCGCGTTGTACAGAGCGGGCAGCTCGCCACGCGGGAACTCCACGTCGACGACTGCGCCAATGACGCGCACGACTCGGCCGTTCTCGGAACCGCGCGGGTTCTGAGTGTTCTCGGCCGGAGCAGCGGCCTGTGCGTCGGACTCGGTAAGCTCCGCACCCGCCAGCTCGTCGTTGCGCTCATCAAAAGAGTGAGCAGTTGTCATGATTTAGTCACTTTCTCCACTACCGGACAACGCATCAGCGCCGCCGATAATCTCGGTGATTTCCTGGGTGATCTTTGCCTGACGGGCTTGGTTAGCTTCACGGGACAGGTCGTTAGCCAGCTCCGTAGCGTTATCCGTCGCATTCTTCATGGCCGTGCGGCGCGAAGCCGACTCCGCGGCGGCAGACTCCAGGAAGATCGAGTAGAGCAACCTAGAGACGTACACCGGGAGCAACTCGTCCATCAGCGTGTCCGCGTCGGGCTCGAAGTTCATGTCCGGGGCCACCTCGCCGGAGGTGGTCAGCATGTCCTGCTGCTCGTACTTGAACTCCTCCAGAACCGGCTCAATGGGCAGAAGCTGGGTGACGCGGGCCTCCTGCGAGAGCATGGAGACGAACTCGGTGTAGACCACGTGCACGACGTCAAAACCGCGAACGGTGGCGCCTTCGGCTCCGTCAACGTGCAGCGGCACGGTGCCTTCGGAGCCAGCCATGTAGCCTTCGATGATCTGGTGGCGGACACCGTGGGTATCATCCCACGACGGCTGCTGCGAGAACCCGGTCCAAGCGCCAGCAACGTCCATGTCGCGGAACTTGAAGTGCGTGACACCCTTGTTGCCGGTGACGTAGCGAACTACCTCGTACCCGGCGTCGGTGAGCATGCGCTCCAGCTGCGCCGCCTTCTTCAAGACGTTGTGGTTGTAACCGCCGGCCATACCGCGGTCAGAAGTGACCACGAGGATTGCCGCGACCCGGCCGTTCTCACGCTCGTGGAGCATGGGGTGGGCCAGGGAGCTCGCGGACGCGAGGCGTTCCATGACTTCTTTCAGCTCGTCGGCGTACGGCTTGGCCGCCTCGACGCGCTGCTGGGCCTTGGTGATCTGCGCAGTAGCGATCAGTTCCTGGGCCTTAGTGATCTTCTTCGTTGAGTTGACGGACCGGATGCGGTCGCGCAATTCGCGAAGCGTTGCCATGGTGTTTCCTCCCTTCCTTTAAGTAGTAGTCCTAGAAGCGCTATCGCGATCTAGGAGCGGCTGACGTTGAGCTGGTTCTTGTCGACGGCCTTGGAATCCAGCGGCTCTGCCTCGGCCTCACGGACGATGCGCTCGCCCGACGAAGCCTGGAAGTTGCGAGCCAGATCCTCGTTGACGCGCAGGATCGCGGACTGCGACTCGTCGTCGAGCTGCTTGCCGCCCGCAATCTGGTCGTAGACCTGCGGTGCATTGGCACGGATGGACTCGTGCAGCTCGGTCTCGTAGCGGCGAACGTCCTCGACGGGAACGACGTCGAAGACGCCCTGGTTCGCGGCCCAGATCGAAATGATCTGGAACTCAACGGGCTGTGGCGCGTGCTCGGACTGCTTCAGCAGCTCGACCAGACGCTGGCCGCGCTCGAGCTGCTTCTTGGAAGCGGCGTCGAGGTCGGACGCGAAGGCGGCGAACGCCTCCAGGTCGCGGTACGCGGCGAGATCGAGACGGAGGTTACCGGCGACCTTCTTCATGCCCTTGGTCTGCGCGGCGCCACCGACGCGGGACACGGAGATACCTACGTCGATAGCCGGGCGGACACCCTGGTTGAAGAGGTCAGACTGCAGGAAAACCTGGCCGTCGGTAATCGAGATGACGTTGGTCGGAATGAAGGCACCCACGTCGTTCGCCTTCGTCTCGATGATCGGCAGAGCGGTCAGGGAGCCCGCACCGAGCTCGTCGTTGAGCTTCGCTGCGCGCTCGAGCAGGCGGGAGTGCAGGTAGAACACGTCGCCCGGGTAAGCCTCACGGCCCGGCGGGCGGCGAAGCAGCAGGGAGATGGCACGGTATGCCTCGGCCTGCTTGGTCAGGTCATCATAAATGACCAGGACGTGCTTGCCCTGGTACATCCAGTGCTGGCCAAGGGCTGCACCAGAGAACGGCGCCAGCCACTTGAAACCGGCGGAGTCAGACGCCGGCGCAGCCACGATGGTGGTGTACTCCAGCGCGCCGTTCTCCTCCAGTGTCTGGCGTACACCGGCGATGGTGGAGCCCTTCTGGCCGACGGCGACGTAGATGCAGCGGACCTGCTTCGACGGGTCACCGGTCTCCCAGTATTCCTTCTGGTTAAGGATGGTGTCGATGCAGACTGCGGTCTTACCGGTCTTGCGGTCGCCGATGATGAGCTGGCGCTGGCCGCGGCCGATCGGCGTCATGGCGTCGATCGCCTTCATACCGGTCTGCAGCGGCTCCTCGACCGGCTGGCGGTCGAGCACGCCTGCGGCCTGGAGCTCCAGGGCACGCTCTTCATTGGACTCGATGGGCCCCAGGCCGTCGATCGGCTGGCCCAGGGGGTTGATCACGCGGCCGAGGAAGTTCTCGCCGACCGGGATCGAGAGAACCTCGCCCGTCCGCTTGACTTCATCGCCCTCGGAAAGGGTCTCAAAATTACCCAGCACCACGACACCGATGGAATCGGTCTCGAGGTTTTGTGCGACGCCGATGACGCCGTTCGGGAACTCGAGCAGCTCGTTCGTCATGCAGCCTGGCAGCCCGGAAACCTGGGCAATACCATCTGCAGCCGAAGTCACCACGCCGACCTCCTCACGGGAGGCCTCCGCGGAGTAGCTCGAGGTGTAGTTCGCTATCGCGCTACGGATCTCATCGGAGGAGATCGTCAGCTCCGCCATGTTCTTCCTGCTCTCGGTAGTTTCTTCCAGCATGTTGTTTTCTATTTGGTCGCCTGAGCCGCCATGTCGGTGCGAAGGCGGTTAATCTTGCCGCGCGTCGAACCGTCGATGACTTCATCGCCCACACGGACAACCATTCCGCCGAGGAGGCTGGGGTCAACCTCAGAGTGGATGGCCATCTCGCGACCGTAAATCTGCTCCAGCTTGCGGGCCAATGCATCGCGCTGGGTATCGCTGAGAGCCTCAGCGACCTTCACGCGTGCGACAGCCTTACCACGCAGCTCCGCCACGCCAGCAGCCAACTCGGCCAAGTCGTCGACGGGGTTGTGGTTCGGGCGTCCGATGACCTGCAGGGCCAGTGCCTCGGTGAACATCGTCACCTTGCCGTAAATCACGCTAGCCAACAGTCCGCGCTTCTGCGCCGGGGTCGCGGTGCGGTCGGAGAGCAGCTGGGTAAGCTCCTTCTCCCCCTCCAGCAGTACGGAGAGCTCGTAGAGTTCGTCCTCCACCTGCTCCAGCTGACCCTGTTCCTTGGCTCCCAGCTCCAGTGCGTGCCGGCCGAGGTTGACCAAACCAGCGCGGAACTCGCGTGGGGTCGACCACTCCTGCTGCGCTGCAGCCGTCAGGATGTTCAAGGTGGGCTCCGCAACCTTGCTGCCAAAAACGTCGCGGATGATGCCTTCCCGCTGGGATGCTTCAAGCGACGTGTCAGCAACGGCGACTCGCAGTGCGCGCTCGGTGTCGAGCTGATCCACGATGAGGAACAGCTCGGTGCCGATCTGCGCAGCCACGGCGACGGAATTGTCGGCGTTCCGGATCAGCTCATCGAGCTTGCCCGTAACGTGCGACTGTGCTTCGCGACTAGCTGCCTTCATCTCGCCTACTTCCTCGTCGACACGTGGTCGAGTTCGCTCAGGAACTCGTCGATCGTGTTCGAGCGGCGGGTCGAATCCGACAGCTCGGTGCCCAGCAAACGCTCCGCAAGCGAGATGGAGTTCTGGCCCATCTCGTTGCGCAGTTCAGCGACAACCTGCTCGCGGGATGCCTGCAGCTGCTTCTCACCGGAGTCGATGATGCGGCGGGCCTCCTCCTCAGCGCGGGCACGAGACTCGGCCTCGATTTCCTTGCCGCGGGCGCGGGCAGCTTCACGGATCTCAGCGGCCTCGTGGCGCGCCTCCGCAAGCTCGGCGTTGTTCTTCTCCAGGGCAGCCTTGGCTTCCTTTTGGGCGACCTCAGCACGCTCGATGCCGCCCTTGATTCGGTCCTCGCGCTCCGCCAGCACTTCCTGGAACTTCGGAATGACATACTTCGCAAAAAGTAGGCCGACGATGATGAAAACGACAAGAGACCAAACCACGTCGTACGCGGCCGGCAGAAGAATGGAGGGTTCACTCTCCCCCGGCAGCGTCTCGTGGCCCTCAGCGGCCACGAGGAATGCAGTGACGTTAGTCATTGGATGCTCCTGATCTAAAAAATGTACGGGGTTAGTCGTTCTCGTTTTTAGAACAGGAAGCCGGCAACGAGGCCGATCAGGGCAAGTGCCTCAACGAAGGCGATACCCAGGAACATGGTGGTGCGCAGCTGACCAGCCATCTCCGGCTGGCGAGCCATGCCCTCGACGGTCTTGCCGACGAGCATGCCGATACCGATGCCCGGGCCGATGGTTGCGAGGCCGTAGCCGATGGTGCCGAGACCCTCGTAACGGTTCACGGTCTCCGCTGCCTGGGCAAGAATGATGTCGTTCATGTGAAAGTCGTTCCCTTTCTAGGCGCTCCCCCGCGGGCTGCGGGCGAGCAAGTGACAGATGGTGGGGTTATTCAGTTGGCCGTGTGGTCGCGCTTTGTTAGTGCGCATCCGCGTGCAGCGACAGCTCGATGTACACCGCAGTCAGCAGGGCGAAGATATACGCCTGCAGGAAGATGATGATCAACTCGTACGCGGTGAACAGCAACGCTGCGATGAGGGTCAGGCCACTCACTGCCGTCCATGCGTTCAGCTGCCAGAAGAAGAAGTTCGTGGCGGAGTACAGCAGGACGAGAATGATGTGGCCAGCCAGGAAGTTCGCCATAAGACGAAGAGCCAGGGTGACCGGACGCAGAATGAACGTCGAGAAGAACTCGATCGGCACCACCAGGAGGTGGAGCAGCGGCGGAAGGCCGGGAATCACCGTCGAGTGCTTGAAGTATGCGATGCCGTAACGCTTCACACCGGCGTAGATCATTGCGATATAGGCCGCAACCGCCATAACGATCGGCATACCGATGCGCGCGTTAGGCGAGATGTTCAGGCCCGGGATGATCGTGGCCACGTTCATGAACAGCGTGGTGAAGAAGATGGTGCACAGCAGCGGCAGGAACCGCTTGCCGTCCTTCTTCCCCAGCGTGTCCTCCGCGATTTGGACGCGGACGAAATCGACACCGATCTCGGCGACATTCTGCAGGCCCTTGGGAACCAGCTTCGGGTTCCGGAAGGCAATAACAAAGAGGAGCACCAGGATCGCCGCCATGAACAGGCGGACGAGCATGATGCGGTCGAGTGCGAACCATCCATTGGCAAAATCTTCACCAATGAGCTGGCCGAACGTCTGCCCCGGGAAAAATTCTGGACCAAGCGAAGGTGCGTGGAATTCACCCTTCATGGCCAAAGTTGTAACGCTCAGCGTTCTCTCCCGTTCTCGGGCCGCACGCCGGTTTGACCGGCGCGCGGTGCGATGGACGTTTTCAACATAGACTGCCTCCGCGGCGGACTCCGTCGCACATCTGCTTCCGCGGGGACAGGGGATGTCGTTCCCACGCCGGTTTCCCCTGCTTATCAGGGTTGATATCGACTCGGAACAAACCCAGCGGTTATCCTAACAGGCCATGCGAGCAAAGTAGGTTTTACCTGTGTGGTTGTCCCCCCGACATGCCACCCCAGCCCACTGGCTACCGCAACTACCCAGCTCCGGCGCATTTTCGGCTGGTTGTTAGGTCTGTCACAGAGAACGCGGACACCTAGTCCAGGTACGTGGTGCGGGTGGTGATTACGCCCCAGGTCTCCGCTGCCAGAGCGACCACCAGCGCGGCGATGGTGGTCACGCCAAACGCCTTGTGGTCGTAAAAGTTGAAGCCGCGAATCCACAGTAAAAACAGTACGAGCACACCCATCTTCAGAAGCCACCCGCCGAGCACGACGGCCATTGTGGCGCTGGGTGAGGAGTTCGAGGTAACCAGCACCGACACCGCCGTTAACAAGACAAAGCTGCCGCCCACCGCGACGCCCATCAGCACCGCCCAGATCCCGGGGATCTCTCGGGCTGCACCCCACGCCATCAGTGACACGACGGTGAGCGCGACGAGCGCCCAGCCCGCCACCTTCAGCGCACGGACAAGCGGTCGGCGGTGGTCAGACATCGAGGAGGTGTCGTTTACTTCAAGCGGTTTCACGCTGGCTCATACTAGCTTTTGCTTGGCGACGTCACACCTGACGGCCCAATCTTGCCTTTGGCAAGCGGCACGAGGGTGAGCAGGAACGCCAACACGAGCGCGGTCGCGCTGAGCGCCATAGCCACCTTCACGGGCACGATGGAGAAACTCACAGCGCCAAACGCGACGGCCGAGACCCACATATAGAGCACGAGCACGGTGCGCCGGTGCGTATGGCCGAGACGCAGAAGCCGGTGATGAATGTGGCCGGCATCGGCGGCGAATGGGCTCTGCCCCTTTGCTGTGCGCCGCACTACGGCCCACACCAAATCGAGCACTGGCAGGGCGATTGCCGCGAGCACGACGATGATCGGGCTGACCAGCGCCACAAGGTCTGCAGCACCGTAGAGGGACATGTTGATCTTGCCCGAGGCGGACACTGATGCGGCGGCCAGCAGCAGCCCGATCAGCATCGCCCCGGAGTCCCCCATGAAAATCCTCGCCGGTTCAAAGTTATGGGGGAGAAAGCCCGCACAGATGCCCACCAGGATGGCGCAGATGATTGCTGGCGGGTAGGCCGACACTGCCCCGCCTTGGTCGTGCAGCACCGCTAGCGAGTAGAGCAAGATTGCGGAACCGGCGATCATTCCCAGGCCAGCCGCTAATCCGTCGATGCCATCGACGAAGTTCACTGCGTTGATCAACAGCACCGTAAACAGCGCACTGAAGACCATGCCCTGGGCTTGATCCAGAATCAGCGTCGTGCCCTCGCCGAATGGCACGTAGAACACCGTGAATACGATGCCCAGCGCGGTCATCAGGATGGCGGCCGCAAACTGCCCGATCAATTTGGTCAAGGCCCGCAGCTCATAGAGGTCGTCTACCACCCCCCCAGCACAATAGCTAGGCCACCAACGAGCACTGCCGTCATCTCCGGTGTCACGGGCGCAAAGCCGCGTGTCAGCGCCGGCAGTTGCTGTGCTAGGGCGTACGCGGCAAGGAACCCGGTGAACATGGCTAATCCGCCTAGCGACGGGGTCGGCTGGGTGTGCACGTCCCGGGTGCGGATTTCCGCTACGCGGCCCGTACGCACGAGGAGGGATCGCACCGGGCCGGTGGCCAGATACGTCACCGCCGCAGCGACGAGGAGCACGAGGCCCAATTCTCGAAGGGGAACACCGGAGGCGTTCATCGGCGACTACTTCCTCCGCATACTCTCCGGGTCAAGTCCAAGGACTTCACCAATGCGCTCGGAGGGAATCGCCCCCTCGCGCAGAATCACAGGATTAGGACGGGATAAGTCGATGATCGTTGACGGCTCCCCCACCTCCGCAGTGCCCCCATCGAGGTAGATCCCCACGGCATCGCCGAACTGCTGACGAGCTTCGGTTGCAGTAGTTGCCGGCGGATTTCCTGAGATGTTGGCGGAAGACACCGCCATGGGCCCGGTCTCCTGCAAGAGCTCGAGTGCGAGTGGCTGGTTGGGCATGCGCAGCAAGACGGTGCCACGGGTGTCTCCGAGGTTCCATGGCAAGCTCGGCGCCTCCGGCACCACGATGGACAGGCCGCCCGGCCAGAACGCCTCCACGAGGGTCTTTGCTGTCTCAGTAAATTCCCGCACCAGACCCTGAATGGTCACCCAGGATCCGACAAGTACCGGCACCGGCATATCCGGACCCCGGTGTTTCGTGGCAAGCAGTGTCGCCACCGCGTCGTTGTTGAACGCGTCGCAGCCGATGCCGTACACCGTATCCGTGGGCAACACGACGCAGTGGCCAGCGCGAACCGCATCGGCGGCGGCGCGAATGCCGTCCTCGCGCCTCTGCGGGTCGAGGCAGTCGAACGTTTCCCTCATGATCGCTCCTTGCGGCAGGCTGGCAGTTACCGGGCTAGCTTACTCGCCGTGACAAACCTGGCCCGCCCCGCCAGATCCTCCTTCACTCGGACATCGCCAAATCCGGCGGACTTGAAAGCGTCCTGCACGGCCGCCGAGGTCGTGTCATCGTGTTCTACGCCGATCGCTCCCCCGCTGCGCAGCAACCGGTTCGCCACGGGCAGAAGGTCCCGAATCGCATCCATCCCATCCGCGCCCGAAAAGACTGCTTCGCGCGGATCTGCGTACACCTCCGCCTGCAGCGTTGGCGTCTCCGGCACGTAAGGCGGGTTTGTCACCACAAGGTCCACCGCCCCGTCGAGACCAGGCAGGAGTTTTGCGTCAGTCATGTCGCCCGGCACCACGGTTACCTGGGGGGCATACTTGGCCACGTTGCGGTCTAGGAAAGCGCGTGCGGCCGCGGATCGTTCGACAGCGTAAACAGAGGCAGCCGGTATCGCCCGGGCCACCGCAATGGCCAGGGCACCAGAACCGGATCCGAGATCGACAACGGTGGGGGCCGTAGGTGCGTCGTGAAGCAAACGCACCGCCCAATCTGCCAGCACCTCGGTTTCGGGCCTCGGGATGAACACACCCGGCCCGACGGCGAGGTCGACACCGTAAAACGGTGCGGAGCCGATGATGTGTTGCAGGGGCTCTCGCGTCGCGCGGCGGCTTACGAGTTCGTCGTAGTCCCGCTCGAAGCTCGCCGGTGCGTCCGCGAACATGAGCTCCATCGGCGCAACGCCGAGAAGCTGGGCCGCAAGGATTCGCGCGTCCACCTCCGGCGACGCGACACCCGCGCCGGCAAGGGTGTGCGCGGCGCGGGCGATGATGTCGCGGAGGCTACTCCGCTTCAAGGCGTTCCTGGCGCTCATGGGTCTGCAGCGCGGAGATCAGGTCATCCATGTTGCCGTCCAACACCGAATCAAGGTTGTTGGACTTGTAGTTGATGCGGTGGTCCGAGATGCGGTTTTCCGGCCAGTTGTACGTGCGGATGCGCTCCGAGCGGTCCATGGTACGCACTTGGGACGCGCGGCCTTCTGCCTCCTCGGCCTCCGCCTTCTCCCGCTCCAGCTGGTCCAGGCGGGCCTGCAGCACCTGCATAGCGCGGGCGCGGTTCTGAATTTGAGAACGCTCATTCTGGCAGGTCACCACAATACCGGTGGGCAGGTGCGTGATGCGCACGGCGGAGTCGGTGGTGTTCACACCCTGGCCGCCCTTACCGGAGGAACGGTAGACATCGACGCGCAGGTCCTTCTCGTCGATGTTGACGCTTTCGATCTCGTCCGCCTCCGGGAAGACGTAGACACCGGCCGCAGACGTTTGGATACGCCCCTGCGACTCGGTGACGGGGATACGCTGCACGCGGTGCACGCCACCCTCGAACTTCAGCTTCGACCACGCACCGTCACGCGACGGATTCTTGGACTTCACCGCCACAGTCATGTCCTTCACGCCGCCGAGATCAGACTCCGCAACGTCCAGGACCTCCCAGGTCAGCGAGTGCTTTTCGCAGTACTTCTGGTACATGCGGGCAAGGTCGCCGGCGAACAAGGCGGCCTCTTCGCCACCTGCACCGGCCTTGAGCTCCATGATCACGTCGTCGCCGTCGTGCTCGTCGCGGGGAGCGAGCAAATCTGCAAGCTCCTCCTCGAGGCGCACGATCTCGCCTTCAAGGCGCTGCGCCTCGTCGGCGAACTCCTTGTCCTCAGACGCCATCTCGGCTGCGGCCTCGTGGTCGTCCTGCGCCTGAGTCAGGTCGTTGTAGACGTTGATGATCGGCTGCAGCTCCGCGTAGCGCTTGGACAGCTTGCGGAACTGGTCCTGGTCGCCGGCGACTTCCGGGTCGCCCATCTGGGCCTGGATGCCCTGGTACTCGGCCACGTAGTCGTCGACAAGCGAAACCTGCGATTTCTCTGCCATTAGGAGTACTCCTCCTCGGTCTCGGTCTGCGCCATCGGCGCGGAGTTGGCCACGCCCATGAGGAACTCGCCGTTGGACTTCGTCTTCTTCAGCTGCTTGATCAGCATGTCGATGGATTGCTGCGGATCCAGCGCAGAGAGGATGCGGCGCAGCTTATGCATCACGCGCGCCTCCTCCGGGCTCATCAGCAGCTCGTCCTTTCGCGTGCCAGACGGGTTGACGTCCACGGCCGGGAACACGCGGCGCTCCGCTATCTTGCGGTCCAGCTTCAGCTCCGCGTTGCCGGTGCCCTTGAACTCCTCGAAGATCACGGTGTCGCCTGCCGAACCGGTCTCCACCATGGCGGTGGCGATGATGGTGAGCGAGCCGCCCTCCTCGATATTGCGTGCCGCACCCAAGAACCGCTTCGGCGGGTAGAGCGCGTTGGAGTCCACACCGCCGGAAAGAATGCGCCCCGACGCCGGCGACGAGTTGTTGTACGCGCGGCCCAGGCGGGTAATGGAATCGAGTAGGACCACCACATCCTGGCCCATTTCCACCAGACGCTTGGCGCGCTCGATGGCCAGCTCGGCCACCGCAGTGTGCTCTGACGGCGGGCGGTCGAACGTCGAGGCAATGACCTCGCCGTTGACACTGCGCTGCATGTCCGTGACTTCCTCAGGGCGCTCGTCCACAAGCACGACCATGAGGTAGCACTCCGGGTTGTTCGTGGCGATCGCGTTGGCGATGTTCTGCAGAATGGTCGTCTTGCCGGCCTTCGGCGGGGAGACAATCAGCGCGCGCTGGCCCTTACCAATCGGCATGACCAAGTCGATCACGCGGGTGGTCAGGATCTTCGGCTCCGTCTCCAAACGCAGGCGACGGTTCGGGTACAGCGGCGTGAGCTTGTGGAACTCTTTGCGCCCCTTCGCAGCCTCCGGCGTCTGGCCGTTGATGGAGTCCACCCGCACAACCTGGTTGTAGCTGCGGCGGTTGCGCCCGTTGCCCTGTTGGTGGGACTGGCCGTTTGCGCGAACTTGGCCCATCACCGCGTCACCGGAGCGCAGGCCGGACTGGCGCACCAGCTTCTGCGGCACGTACACGTCCGCGTTGGACTGGCGGTAGCCGGTCGTGCGGATGAACGCCGAGCCGTTGTCCTGCACGTCCGCGATGCCGGCGACCTCCTGTAGGTCTTCCGGGTCGAAGTGCTGGTCGTTGTTGTTACCGCCGTTGTTGTGGTTGTTATCCCGGTTCCGGTTCCTGTTCCGGCGCCCCCGACGTCCACGACGGCCGCCACCCTGACCGTCGTCATCGTGGTGGTGGTTGTTGTCGTGGTGCTGGTTGTCGCGGTTCTGGTTGCGCTGGCCGCCCCGGTTACGCCCACCTCGCTGCTCGTCGCCGCGCTCGCCATCACCCTGAGCGTCATCGCGACGCTCATCGTCCTGGCCTGCCTGCTCCGAGCGGTTGTGGTCGCGCTGCTGATCTTGCTCGTCGTGCTGCGAGCGTGCGCGGTTACGGCGTGCGCGCCGGGCCGCGGAGCGGGAGCCGCCGCGGGAATCCTCGTCATCGCCCGACTCGGCGGCCCCAGACTCCCCAGTCTCATCAGTCTTCTCAACCCTGCCCTCACCCTTGGCGTCGGCCGTTTGCTCGGCCTTCTGTGGGGCCGCCTGCTCGGCTCTTTGCTCGGGCGCAGCCTTACGCGGCACTTGCCCGGTGGTGATGGCCTGGATGAGTTCCCCCTTGCGGAGCCCAGAGATCCCCTTGAGTCCCTGCTCGGCGGCGAGCTTTCGCAGTTCCGGAAGCTTCATTTTGGCAAGGTCTGCCGTGGTGCCGGTATCGGTCACGTGTGTCCTTTCGTCGCTAAGCCAACGCTAAATCGCGCCCAACAGTGTGGTGGGTGCATACGCCGGTAGCGGTCGTGTGCGGTCTTTCGGGGTGGGCTGCAACGCCCGGCCGGATCTCGCGGGCCCGGGGAAACGATCCTCCCGGTTGCGCCGCCAGCACCCTCAACCGGAATCCCCGGGCGGGTGCAATTCGCACGATCCACGCAAAAGTGTAGCGCATACCAGGCCCTGTGCTAATCGGGGTCGCGCTAACGCCGCGCTAACATGGCCTGCATGCTTTCTACGATGCAGGAGGTGCCGTTCTCCGTCGCCAGAATTCTGGAGTTCGGTACCACCGCCCACGCCAACACCAAGTGCACGACGTGGCGCGCATCCGGCGCGGAGGAAACCACCTTTGCAGAGATCGGTGCCCGTGCTGCCGCCTTTGCCAACGCGCTGCACAACGACCTCGGCATCGACGGCGACCAGCGAGTTTCAACACTGCTATACAACTGCGCCGAACACATCGAGGTCATGTTTGCCGTCGCGGCCAAAGGCGCGGTGTTCAACCCCCTGAACGTCCAGCTCATGGCGGACCAGATCGCGTACGTGGTCAACCACGCGGAGTCCGAGGTCATTGTCGCCGATCCCCGTCTCGCCGAAAAGCTCGGCAAGATTTTGCCGTCGTGCCCCTCCGTGCGCGCGGTCGCATTCACGGGCGTCGCCCCGCTTGAAGACGTCGCTTCGCACCTGCCGCCCTCGGTGGAGGTGCACAGCTACGAGCAGCTTCTCGACGGGCGCCCCACGGCCTACCCCTGGCCCGAGCTGCCCGAAAACACTGCCGCCGCCTTGGTGTACTCCACCGCCACCACAGGCGCACCGAAAGGCGTGGCGTATTCGCACCGCTCCTTGTGGTTGGAGGCGACCGGTTTGCGCGCAACCGACTCGTTGGCCGTGGCCCACGGTGAGACATTCCTGTGCTGCATCCCCATATATCACGTGCTCAGCTGGGGCGTTCCCCTTGCCGCTTTCCTGGCCGGGACGCCATTGGTGCTGCCCGATTCCGACATGTCTGCCCCTACCCTGGCCAAACTGATCGCCAACACCCACCCGCGTGTGGCCCACGGCGTGCCTACGCTGTGGATTCAGCTGATGGTGCATTACCTGCACAATCCGCCGGAGCGGATGAGTTTGCAGGAGATCTTCGTGGGCGGCTCCCCCGCTCCACCCGCCTTGATCAAGGTCTGGGAGGAGCGCTACGGCGTCGACGTCGTGCACGTCTGGGGCATGACGGAGACGTCCACCGTGGGAACCGTCGCGAGGCCTCCGTCCGGCGCATCGGGTGAGGCACGCTGGGCGTACCGCATCTCCCAGGGTCGTTTTGCGCCCACGATCGAGTATCGCGTGGTCAACGACGGCCGGGTGATGGCCCCCAACGACCTCACCCAGGGCGAAATCCAGGTGCGCGGCAACATGGTGGCGGCCAGCTACTACCACTCACCAACCCAGGAACCGGGCGAGCTCGCCTCCTCGTTCCGCGGCGAGGACGTCGACGACGTCAGCGCCCACTTCACCGCCGACGGCTGGCTCCGTACCGGCGACGTGGGCACCGTGACCAACGCCGGCTTCCTCACCCTCTACGACCGTGCGCGCGACGTGATCCGGTCCGGTGGCGAGTGGATCTACTCGGCCCAGGTGGAAAACCTGATCATGGAATCCGACGACGTCATCGAATGCGCCGTCATCGGCATCCCCGACAAGAAGTGGGGGGAGCGCCCCCTCGCAGTTACCAAACTCACCGCCGATGTCGAGCCGACGAAGGAGACGGCCGCCCACCTCCGCGCCAGCTTGGCCGACGTCCTGCCCAAGTGGATGGCGCCGGAGTACTGGACGTTCGTAGACAGCATCGACAAGACCTCAGTGGGCAAGTTTGACAAGAAGGATTTGCGTAAGCACCTCGAGCGCGAAGAGTTCGACATCATTGCCCTGCCCGGCCCGGGCAGCCGACCGAGGAAGACGCCCTAACGCAACTTCACAGGCCCCGGTGACCCGAGTGCCGCAGGGCACGAGCTGCAACAATCAGTCGCGCACCAGCTCCGCGGTCGCGGGTCCTGCGACGTCGAGTTCAATGACGCGGAGGCCGGCCTCGCGGGCTTCGTCGAGAAGCGCCGGCTCAACCGCGCTGGTGGTCAGCACCAGCGCCGTCGGACCGGCACCGGAAAGGTACGCGGCGTGGCCGCGGTTGCGTAGGCGGTTGACCCACTCCGCGGTCACCGGCAGCACGTCGGCGCGGTACGGCTGGTGCAGGCGGTCGCGGGTGCCTTCGAACAGCAGCTCAGGATGGTGCTGGATGGCCGCCGTCATCACCGCGGTGCGCGAGACGTTGAAGCGCGCGTCCGTGTGCGTGACGTGGCTGGGCAGCACCTTGCGCACCGCATTGGTAGACGCGTGGAAATTCGGCACCAGGGCGACGGCCCTGATGGAATCGTCGACTGGAATGCGCACCGCGCGGTACGACGGCTTGGACTGGCCGTCGACTGGGATGTCCGTCCAGGACACCACTGCCCCGCCGAGGGCGGATGCGCCGGCGTTGTCGGGGTGCCCCTCGAACTCGGACGAGAGCTGCACGATCGCGTCGTGGTCCAGCGGAGAGCCGGCTAGCGCGTTAGCTGCGACAACACCCGCGACAGCTGCGGCTGCCGACGAGCCGAGGCCGCGAGACTGCGGGATGGAGTTGTGGCACACCACGCGCAGCCCTGGCGCGGAGACATCCGCGGCGGAGAGCCCGGAGTGGATAGCCTTGACCACCAGGTGGGAGCTGTCTCGAGGAAGGTCGTCTGCTCCTTCGCCGAAAATCTCCACCTCAAGGCCGGATTCAGTGACCTCGACCTCCACGGTGTCGTAGATGCTCAGCGCGAGACCGAGCGTGTCAAAGCCAGGACCGAGGTTCGCGGAAGATCCGGGGACGGTAACCTTGACCTTGAGGCCCGGTTGCAGATCGATTGCCATATCGCAGTCCTTTTAGGAATCCAGACGGATGACGGAATTGACGGTCTGCACGTCGTCGTGGCCCGTGAGCTGCTCCACAATCGCGTGCAAATCCTCTTCCCGGGCAGCGTGGGTGACAACGATGAGGTGGGCTTCGTCGCCGGACTCCTCCTGGCGCACCGCCGACAGGGAAATACCGGCCTTGGCAAAGCGGGCGGTGAGGTCGGCCAAAACACCCACGCGGTCGTTGACCGTCATATTGATGTGGTAGCGGGTATTCACCTCGTCGAAGGCGACGACCGGGTAGTCGGCGTACGGGTTCTCTGCCGGCGCACGTCCGCCGTGGACCTTGTTGCGGGCGGCACCGACGAGGTCGCCGAGCACCGCCGAGGCAGTCGGCGCGCCACCGGCACCGTTGCCGTAGAACATCAGACGGCCGGCAGCCTCGGCCTCAACGAAGATCGCGTTGTAGGACTTGTCCACCGTGGCCAGCGGGTGCTCGTTTGGCACGAGCGTCGGGTGGACCCGGGCGTTGACGCCGGTAGTGTTACCGGCCTCGTCCACCAGGCGCTCGCAGATGGCTAGCAACTTGATGGTCTGGTCGGACTGTTTAGCCGCCTCGATGTCGTCGGCGGTGACCTTAGTAATGCCCTCGCAATACACGTCGTCGAACGTCACGCGGGTATGGAAACCCATGGACGCGAGGATCGCAGCCTTTGAAGCGGCGTCGTGCCCTTCAACGTCGGCGGTTGGATCCGCCTCCGCGTAGCCGAGGCGAGTGGCCTCCGCCAAAGCCTCTTCATAGCTGGCTCCGGTGGTCGTCATCGCGTCGAGGATGAAGTTGGTGGTGCCGTTGACGATGCCGGAGATGCGCTGCACTTGGTCCCCGGCGAGGGAGCGGCGCAGCATGCCCACAACGGGGATTGCGGCGGCGACGGCAGCCTCGTAGTACAGGTCCACTCCGGCGGCGTTGGCGGCGTCTGCAAGCTCAGCGCTGTGCGCTGCCACGAGAGCCTTATTGGCGGTGACGACGGACTTGCCGGCGTTGAGGGCTTCAAGAACGAGCTCACGCGGGTAGTCGATTCCACCGATGAGCTCGACTACGATATCCACGTCGTCGCGGGTGACGAGCTCCCTGGCATTGTCGGTCAAGTACACACTCTGGATCTCAGGGGCGTCCTTGTGCTTATCGACGTCCGATACCGCAACCCCCCTCACTTCGATCGGGCCGCCGATTCGGTGCTCCAGACTCGATGAGAACTCAGCGATCAGGCGCAGCACCTCGGTGCCGACGGTGCCTTTGCCCAGCACCGCGACACCAACTGGGGTGCCGATGCCCTTGCCCGGGTAGTTGCCGTTGTACCCCTCGGCGGTGGCAGAAGTCATGTGCGTTGTGCTCCTTCGTCGTGCGTGGCGGGGATCTGTGGTGAACCGCTTTGTCTACTATTGCGTAGCGCTCCGCAGATGGTCAATTAATATTCGCGCGCGAGGAGATCCTCGACGGTCTCCCGGCGCACCATGGGCGTCACTTCCCCGCCGCGCACCGACACCACCGCCGGGCGGCCGAACGCGTTGTAGTTCGAGGCCATGGAGTAGCAGTACGCACCCGTGGCCGCCAAAGCGATGAGGTCTCCCGGCGCAATGTCGTCGGGCCACCTCGCATCTTCGACGAGGATGTCCCCGGACTCGCAGTGGGAGCCGACCAACCGGGTGTCCGTGGAGCTGCCGTCGGTAAACCGGTTGACTACCCGGGCGTCGTACAGCGCGCCGTAGAGCGAGGGGCGGATGTTGTCGCTCATGCCCCCGTCGACGGCGATGTAGCGCCGTGAGGTGGTAAACGATGTGTCCACGTCCTTGATCACGCCGGCGGTGTAGACGGTTACCGCGGACGGGCCGGCGATAGCTCTGCCCGGCTCGACCACTACTGTCGGCGCGGCGATCCCAAGATCGTCCGCAACCTCCTGCACCGCCGCCAGCAGGTCCGCGGCCACTGCGGCGACGTCCAGCGGCTTCTCCCCTATAGGCGATGCCGTAGCCTCCGCCGAGATCGAGATAGCCCAATGCGACGCCCTGCGTCTTCCAAATCTCCGCGTAGAGGCCTAGCACGCGCTCGGCGGCCAGCTTGAATCCCTCCGCGTCGAAGACCTGGGAGCCGACGTGGCAGTGCAAGCCGGTCAGTTCCAGTGATTCGGACTGGATCGCGGCCACAGCGGCCGCGAGCGCATCGCCCGTTGCCAGAGAGATGCCGAATTTCTGGTCCTCGTGGCTTGTGGCGATGAATTCGTGCGTGTGCGCGTCCACGCCGGGCTTAACGCGGACGAAGACGTCCTGCTTCACGCCTGCCTGCTTCGCGACGGCTTCCAGTTGCTCCAGCTCCTGATGCGAGTCGATGACCACGTGGCCGACCTCGGACTCCACGCACAGGCGCAAAAACGCGTCGGACTTGTTGTTGCCGTGCACTGTTATCCGCTGCGGCGGGAAGTTCGCCGCCAGCGCGATGCGCAACTCGTTCTCGCTGGCCACATCTAAGGCGAGACCTTCCTCGTCTACCCAGCGCGCCACCCGGCGGGTTAAAAACGCCTTGGACGCGTAATGCACGTTTTCCGGCGCGCGGAACGCATCGGCCATGTCGCGGCACCTGGAGCGGAAGTCGTCTTCGTCAATGACTACGACGGGCGTGCCATAGTCCGCGGCGATCTCCGGCAGGGGCACACCCGCGATGGTGACCACGCCGTCCTCCTCGCGCTTCGCGCAGCGGGGCCAGACGTGGGCGGGCAGTTCGTTGAAGTCGCCGCTGTCTTTCTCATACGGCGTGGAGATGAAGACGGTCATTACATCCGCTCCGGTGCGCTCACGCCGATCATGCCGAGCGCGTTCGCGACGACCTGACGGGACGCCATCGCCAGCGCCAAGCGGGCGGTGTGGATCGGCTCCGGCGTCTCCCCCGCCTTCGGCAGGATCTGGCAGGCGTCGTAAAACTTGTGGAAGGCGCTGGCCAACTCTTCGGTGTAGCGGGCGATGCGGTGGGGCTCCCGCAGCTCGGCTGCGGCCCGGACCACGGCCGGGAACTCTCCGAGAGTGCGGATCAAATCTCCCTCCCTGTCGTGGGTGAGCAGCGATAGGTCGATGTCGTCCGCCGCAGTATTGGGGCTCATGCCGGCGTCGATGGCCTTGCGCTCGATGGAGCACAGCCGCGCGTGTGCGTACTGCACGTAGTAGACGGGGTTGTCGGAGGACTGCTTCGTCCACAGATCAAGGTCGATGTCCAGCGTCGAGTCCACGGAGGAGCGCACCAGCGAGTAGCGGGCGCCGTCCACGCCGATGGCGTCTACGAGATCCTCGAGCGTAATCACCGTGCCGGCCCGCTTGGACATCTTCACAGCCTGGCCGTCGCGCACCAGATTGACCATCTGGCCGATGAGCACTTCCACGGCGTCGGCGTTGTAGCCCAACGCCTGCGCCGCCGCCCGCAGTCGCGCGATGTAGCCGTGGTGGTCGGCCCCGAGCATGTAGATCGCCAACGTGTGGCCACGGTCAAATTTGTCAGCTACGTATGCGATGTCGCCGGCGATGTAGGCGGCGTCACCGTCGGATTTCAGCACAACGCGGTCTTTGTCGTCGCCGAAGTCGGTGGAGCGCAGCCACCAAGCGCCTTCTGCCTCGTACAGGTTGCCGTTGTCCTTCAAAGTGGCAATGGCCTTGTCCACCGCGCCGGACTCGAACAGCGAGTTTTCGTGGAAGTAGACGTCGAAGTCCACTCCGAAGTCGTGCAGGGACGCCTTGATCTGCGCGAACATCATCTCCACACCGACCGCGCGGAACGTCTCCTGCACCTCCGCGTCCGTGCCCTCAAGGGCGTGCGGGTGCGTCTCAACGACGGCCTGCGCGATATCGCGGATGTAATCGCCGCCGTAGCCGTCCTTCCGGGTCGGCTCACCCTTCGCCGCAGCGACGAGCGAGCGCGAGAAGCGGTCGATCTGCCCACCGTGGTCGTTGAAGTAGTACTCGCGGGTGACCTCGGCGCCGGACGCCTCCAGCACCCGGCCAAGGGAGTCGCCTACCGCAGCCCAACGGGTGCCGCCGAGGTGGATCGGCCCGGTGGGGTTGGCGGAAACAAACTCGAGGTTGACCTTCTCGCCGGCATAAAGGTCCGAGTGGCCGAACTTCTCTCCCTCGGAAAGCACCTTTGCAACCAGCTGCCCCTGGGCGTCTGCCGCTAGGCGCAGGTTGATAAAGCCCGGGCCGGCGATTTCGGCGGACTCAATCGCGGGGTTCGCCGAAAGGTCGTCGCTAAGCCAGCCGGCAAGCTCACGCGGATTAGTACCTGCCTTCTTCGCCACCTGCAGCGCGATATTGGTGGCGTAGTCACCGTGCTCGGGGTTGCGGGGGCGCTCCACGGTGACTGTGTCGGGGACGACGGATGCGTCGAGGTCGTGGGCGGCGAGCACGCGCGTCGCGGCCTCTTTCACGGTGGTTGCGAGTTCAGCTGGCGTCATGGGGCACAAGTTTAAAACACCCGCCGACACGGCACGCAGCGTGCCCGCTACCAGCATAGTGCCATAGGTCACACCAAATTAAACTCCTCCGATTCGTCACCTATAGCCCCCTAGTGGCATATTGTTTTCCCAGTCATTGCCCGTTCCTGACTCGAAAGAGCCTTTCATGGACCAATACCAAGTCTTCACCGATGCGATCGGTGGCAGCGTGGGCCTCTCGGCACTGGTGTCTACCCTGCCGTTGCTCACATTCTTCATCATGCTGCTCGGCTTCAAGGCCCGCGCGCACACATCCGGAGCAGTCGCACTCGTTGTGGCCATCCTCGTCGCCATCCTGGGCTTTAACATGCCCACCGCCATGGCCATCTCCTCCGCATTCCGCGGCGGCCTGTTTGGCCTGTTCCCCATCGTCTTCGTGATCCTGACAGCCATCTGGTTCTACCAGATCACGGTGGCCTCCGGCCGCTTCGAGGACCTGCGCCTCGTCTTTGACAAGATGGGCAACGGCGACGTGCGCATCCAGGCCATGCTTATCGCATTCTGCTTCGGCGGCCTGCTCGAGGCGCTCGCAGGCTTTGGCGCGCCGGTGGCCATCACCGCCACCATGATCCTGGCGCTGGGCATCCCGCCGCTCAAGGCCGCAACCGTGGTCCTGCTTGCCAACACCGCTCCGGTTGCCTTCGGCGCCGTGGGCATCCCGATCACCACCGCCGGCGAGGTCGGCGGCCGCACGGTCGAGCAGACCGAAAACATCGCGGCGATCATTGGTAACCAGACCCCGATTCTGTCGTTTCTTCGTGCCGTTCATCATCGCCCTGATCATCGACGGCAGGCGCGGCGTGCGCGAGACCGCCCCGGCGGCGTTCACTATCGGCCTCACCTTTGCGGTGGCCAAGTGGTGGACCTCCCACTACTTCGCCTACCAGCTCACCGACGTCGTCGCCTGCATCGTCGCACTGGGTGCGGCGTTCCTGCTGCTACGTTTCTGGCAGCCGAAGGGCATTGAAGAGATGCGCCGACGCCTTGAGCTGCCGGAGCGCACCGCGGATGCGGAGCTGCCTGGCCACCGTGTGTGGATGGCGCTCATGCCGTACGCGGTTGTGGTGGTCATCTTCGGCTTGGCCAACCTCGGCAGCACCATCCCTGAGTGGCTGAACAAGTTCAAGATCTCCTTCGCATGGCCGGGCTTGGAGGGCAAGCTTCTCGACGCCTCCGGCGAAGCCGTCAACAGCGACTACAGCTTCGCCTGGATCAACAACCCGGGCACGCTGCTGTCATTTCCGCTTTGATCGTGTCCATCGCCTACATGGTGTTTAACGAAAACGGCCGCTACAGCCTCACCTGGGGTCAGGTGGGCAAGGAGTTCACGGACACGGTGTGGAAGATGCGCTGGTCCGCAGTGACCATCGTGCTGGTGCTGGCCCTGGCGTACGTGATGAACTACTCCGGCCAGACCGTGACCATCGGCGAGTTCTTCGCCAACCTCGGCCCGGCGTTCGCTTTCTTCTCCCCGGTACTCGGCTGGGTCGGCGTCGCAGTCACCGGCTCCGACACCTCCGCCAACGCCCTATTCGCAAACCTGCAGGTCACCGCCGCGAACAACCTAGGCCTCAACCCGGACCTCATGCTCGCTGCGAACACCACCGGCGGCGTCGTGGGCAAGATGATCTCCCCGCAGTCCCTCGCCATCGCCGCGACTGCGGTGAACATGGAGGGCAAGGAGTCCGAAATCTTCAAGAAGGTCGTCGGCTGGAGCTTCGGCTTCTTGATTGTGGTGTGCGTGATAGTCTTCCTTCAGTCGAACGTTCTAAGCGCGCTTGCGCCGGTCGTTCCGTAACTGACAACCGAATATTGGAGCCCTCGAGGTCAATCACAGCCTGCGAGGGCTTTTCGTTTTCCCTGTGATCACAGAATTTTAGGAGTCCGAACATGCGAGTAGCGCTGTTTTCTACTTGTATCGGCGACGCCCTCTTCCCTGACGCGCACAAGGCCTCGGCCATCGTGCTTTCCCGCCTGGGATACGACGTTGTCTTCCCCGACCAACAGACCTGCTGCGGCCAAATGCACGTGAATACCGGCTACAAAGAGCAGGCCATCCCGATCATCGAAACCTACGTTGACGCATTCTCGGACCCCTCGATCGACTACGTGGTCGCTCCCTCGGGTTCCTGCACCGGCGCCGTGCGCGAGCAGCACGTCGAGCTCGCGGAGCGCTTCGGCTCCAAGGCTCTGGTTGACGGCGCGAAGACCGCCGCAAAGAAGACCTACGACCTGTCTGAGTTCATCGTTGACGTCGCTGGCACCTACGACGTAGGCGCGTTCTTCCCGCACCGCGTGACCTACCACGCATCCTGCCACTCCAAGCGCTTCATCAAGGTGGGCGACCGTCCGACCGAGTTGCTGCGCCACGTCGAGGGCCTGGAGCTGGTGGATCTGGCCAACGTGGAAGAGTGCTGCGGATTCGGCGGCACCTTCTCCGTGAAGATGCCGGAGGTTTCCTCCGCGATGGTTTCCGACAAGGTCCGCCACATCAAGGACACCCAGGCCGAGTACGTCACTGCCGGTGACTCCTCCTGCCTGATGAATATCGGTGGCGCTCTCTCCCGCCAGCACCAGGGCATCCGCGCTGTGCACATGGCTGAGATCCTCGCCTCCACCAAGGAGCACCCGCTGACCCCGACGTCCGCAGCGTACAAGAAGGAGAAGATGCTGTGAAGGTTGCACTCGGCCAACCCACGATGCCGCCGTTCGCCAACGGCCCGTCCCACCTGCGCGGCAAGGAAAAGTTCCAGAAGGCTGCGCACCACGAGCTCTACGACGTAACCAAGCGCCGCAACTACCAGTACGCCACCACCACCATCCGCGTGAAGCGCCAGGCTGTGGTGGACGAGGTGGACGATTGGCAGGATCTGCGCGAGGCTGGCTCCACCATCAAGCGCGACGTCGCTGCCCGCATGCCTGAGCTGCTGGAGCAGTTTGAGCGAAACGTCACGGAGCGTGGCGGCCACGTTCACTGGGCGCGCGACTCCAAGGAAGCCAACGAGATCATCCAGGATCTGGTGAAGGCAACCGGCGAGGACAAAGTTGTCAAGATCAAGTCCATGGCCACCCAGGAAATCGCACTGAACGAAGAGCTGGAAAAGGCCGGTATCTTCGCACAGGAGACCGACCTGGCAGAGCTGATCGTGCAGCTCGGCGAGGACTTCCCTTCCCACATCCTCGTTCCGGCCATCCACCGCAACCGCGCGGAGATCCGCGACATCTTCGCTGCGAAGATGCCCAACACCGACGAGACCCTGACCCAGGATCCGGCTGAGCTCGCCGAGGCAGCCCGCAAGTTCCTGCGCCAGCAGTTCATGGAGGCCAAGGTCGCCATCTCCGGCTGCAACTTCGGTTGCGCTGACACTGGCACCGTCTCCATCGTCGAGTCTGAGGGCAACGGCCGTATGTGCCTGACACTGCCGGAGACCCTGATCACCGTCATGGGCATTGAGAAGCTGCTGCCCAGCTTTGACGACCTCGGCGTCTTCCTGCAGTTGCTGCCGCGCTCCTCCACCGGTGAGCGCATGAACCCGTACACCTCCCTGTGGTCCGGCGTGACCGAGGGCGACGGGCCGCAGAACTTCCACATCATCCTGTTGGACAACGGCCGCACTGCCGCCATGTCCAACGAGATTGGCCGTGAAGCCCTGAAGTGCATCCGCTGCTCCGCTTGCTTGAACGTCTGCCCGGTCTACGAGCGCGCCGGCGGTCACTCCTACGGCTCCACCTACCCGGGCCCGATCGGCGCAATCCTTTCCCCGCAGTTGACCGGCATCGAGTCCTCCGACGATCCCAACGGCTCCCTGCCGTACGCTTCATCCCTGTGCGGCCGCTGCAACGAGGTCTGCCCGGTGAAGATCCCGATCACCGACATCCTGCTCGAGCTGCGCTACCAGAAGGCCAAGAACGAGCCGAACCAGGTGGAGCGCACAGCTTTCGCTTCCCTGGCGCAGGTGTGGGGCCACAGCGGTGTCTGGGACAAGCTCGTCCGCATGGTCGCCCTAGGGCGAGTACTCGGCGGGTTCAACGGCAAGATCGAGACCATGCCGCCGCCGATCTCCGGCTGGACGGAGTACCGCGACGTGGCTGTGCCGCCAAAGAAGTCCTTCCGCCAGTGGTGGGGCTCCGAGGAAGCAGAGCGCTTGCTGGCAGAGGCCCGCGAGCAGGGCATCCCGCGCGACCAGAAGGTCGATGGCGAGCGTTTTGAGGAGGACAAGTAAATGACTACTCGTGTATCCGGTAACTCCGCACGCGACACCCGCAACGAGGACGCAAAGCGCGAGATTCTCAAGCGCATCCACGACGCGCAGCAGCTGTCCAACACCCCCGAGCACGTCGAGGTTGTGCGGAACTACCACACCTCCTCCGACATCAAGGGCGACAAGCTCCGTGAGATCCTCATCGACCGCCTGGTGGATTACAAGGCCGACGTAGTTGAAACCACGGAGGAGACGCTGGGCGAGGACATCCTCAAGGTGCTTGCAGACCGCAAGTGCAACGAGATCGTCTACGCACCCGGCCTCGACGCCTCGCTTTTCGACGGCTTCGCCGGCACCGCCCGCCCGGACTCCAACGACTCCGATCCGCGCGAGCTTGGCAACGTGGATGCGGTCATCACCGACTCTCACGTCACCTCCGCGCAGACCGGTACGATCGTGCTCGAGTCTGGCGACGTGTGCGGCCGCCGCGCCCTCTCCCTGGTTCCGGACCGCCACATCTGCATCGTGCGCCCGGACACCGTGGTCTACGGCGTGCCGGAGATGATCTCCCGCATCAACCCGGAGCGCCCGGCGACCATGATCTCTGGCCCGTCCGCTACCTCCGACATCGAGCTCGTGCGCGTCGAAGGCGTGCACGGCCCGCGCGACCTCATCGTGATGGTTGTGAAGTAGCCGCTTCCCTGGCGTAGCGAAACGGCCGGTCCCTTGCGGGGCCGGCCGTTTCGCTGTCATTGTTTCCCGTGTCACGCCGTTCCCGCGGCGCGCAAGGATCATTATGGGGCGAGGGGGTTGAGAAACCATGAAGCATGGCTGAGAGTCGGCCTAGGGTTTGGTCGTTGTCTTGTAAGGGCCTCCCCCACCCGGCTCAATTTCTACAGCCGCGGGCCCAAGTGCTAACCTTGTCGGCATTGTCTTCGTAGCTCAGTGGATTAGAGCATCGGTTTCCGGTACCGAAGGTCGCAGGTTCGAATCCTGTCGGGGACACCAAAGTTAAGGGGGGTTTCACGAAACTGTTCCAATCTTTTCACGAAACCTCCCGCCGGCCGAAGGAAAACGGCCGCGAACACAAAAATGACCCGCTCCGTTCGTTCGGAGGGGTCATTTTTCTTTGCGTGAGCGCCGTTTTGGGCCGAATTTCGGCACTCGCCCACGACCTCTAGGCCACGGGCTTCGTCCTCGTTGTTTTGAGGACCAGCCGTGGCCTTGGTCGGTCTATGCCGCAAGCGGTGGCGCGTTGGGGAAGGCGTCAGCGCCAGTCTCGTCGCGGCCGCGGGTCTTGCGGCCGTCCGGAGGGGTCGTGGGAGGCGTGGGCTTCTTCGGGAAGCGCCAGCGAGACTCTGCCGAGAGCAGACCAATGTTGGCTGCGACGGCGGACATGACAGCCGAAATGGCTTGTGCTGCCCAGCCACGCATGAGGCGCATGGTGGGGTCGCCGTGGCCCTGGTGGCGCGACGACTTCACGCGGTCGTTGCGCGACTCAATGGTGTTGCGACGGTGGTACTGCTCCTGCCACTCCTTCGTGCCGTATGGAGCGCCCTGGTTGAGGAACTTCGCGCCGTCTTCGGGCGTGTTCTGCACGGTAATGGAGGCCTGCTTGCACACAGCACCGCACATGCCGGACGTGGGCACCTCGCTTTCCAGCAGAGGCTCCTTCGCGCGGTTCGGGTGCTTCTCCTGCGAGCGCTTCACCAGCGGGCAGGTGACCTTCGCGTTCTTGGAGCGTGCGGGGCACTGGAACCGCTGCTTGCCGTCGCCCTTGACGGGCTTGCCGAGCGGTGTCAACTGCAACTTCTTACGCTCGTCTAGCAGCGCGTAATACTCGTCCTCGTCAATGCGGCCGTTCTGGAAGTCTGCGGTGGCGTTGACCAGGCGCTGACGCGCTTTCATTACCGGGCAGTAGAGCTGCCCGTCCACCACGACAGCGCCAGAGGCGAGCTCGGTCTGGAGTCCCAGCTCGTTTTTCTTGTAGTCGCCAATGAGGTCGTAGCCGGCCTTACGCAGCGGAACCTGAAGGTTCTCCGCCTTCTGACCCGGCAGGTACAGGCGGTCGCCCAAGAAGCGTCCACGGGGCAGTTCAGGACGTGCAAATATGTTGGTCAGCGAGCGAAGCGCACGCTGCCACGGCCGCGCACCCGGGCGGTGGAAGGACATGCCGAGAATGAGCGACGGCAAGCCACCCTCCTTGCCGACTCCGTCGCCCTCCATAGTGGCGAAGGTGGCTTCGCCTGCCCACATGTTGTCGCCCTTCGAGGGCTTCGCGTCGCCGTTGTGGTCGTCCGCGCCCTTCGAGTAGTTGCCGAGCGTCGGCGTGGACGCAACCTTGCGGTGACCGGGCACCTTGCCCGCCAGCATGTCCTGCTTGTTCGGGTTGCCGTTGGCGGAGACCTTAAACGCGGTGCCGTCCACGGCCACGTCGCCGTTCCAGGTGCCGAGTTTGTCGCCGAACTTCTCGACCGTCGCCCACAGCAGGCGGTTGGAGAACTCGTCGCAGCGCGCCATGCGTTTTTCTGCGAGCAATTCTTCCTCGGTTGGCTCATAGCCCTTCTTGGAGGTTTTCTTCGAGTCCAGGCCAAAGAGGTCCATGAACTCAAGCCACTCGTCGACGGTGTGGCGGCCGTGACGGGAGACCTGCGGGTACGGCTCCATAGTCGCCCGCACGCGGTCAAGCCCACGCCAAATGCGGTGATACCAGTCGTTATTGTAGTTGAGACGCCCGTCGACGGTGGAGAGGTCAACGTCCTCGTTGACGAGCGAGAAGTAGTCGCGCATGTAGGGCTTCATGCCGAAGGCAACTACCTCGGACATGCGGGCGACCAGTTGCGCGCGCTTGGTCAGCGCCATGTGGACCCACAACACAATGGCGGTGCGAATGGTCACGTAAGGCGGGCGGCCACCGCGGCCTACTTGGAGCCCGTCCTCAATACGCCAGCGCTCTACCAGTTCAACCACACCGGAGGTGTCAACGAGGTCGGCGGCGTACTTGAGTTGGGAGAAGTTCTCTTGCGTTTTCGGGTACAGGTTCGCCATGTCGTTGTCACCTCCTCGTGTGGGTTGTTTTTGGCAATGAAAGGCCAGCCTGGTGTCGCCACCAGGGGAAATAGTGTTGGTTTAGAGTGCGCCCTGAATGAGGGTCAGTCCGCCGTGTGTTTCGCTTGCGCGGGTGCCGTGCAGTAGTGCTCGGACGTGGTCCTCACTGTGCTCCGGGGCGGAGATAAACCGCCTGTAATGCTGTAAGTCGTGAAGTCCTGCGGCCTGAAGCACCGCGGTCTCCGGCACGCCCTTGTGGATCTGGTTGACCACCCAGGTCGTTCTGGCCCGCGCCACGTCTACCGCTTCGGTTGGGTGGAACGAGCGCTTGGTAAAGGTTGCGACCGTGCCGTGACCCGCCGTCGTGCGCCGGGGACGAAAAAGCCAGGAGCCTTCGCCCGCAGCGTGCTCGACCGCCTCTGCAATGGTGTTTGCCCACTCGTGTTCGACGGGCACGACGCGCTCACTTGCGCCCCGGTAGCCGGAGGCCACGAGCGTGAGGCCCAGGTTGTCCTGGGACACGTCGCTTGCCGTCAGCCCCGCGACCTCGCAGGAGCGAAGCCCAGCACCGAGTGTGAGTGCCAGGAGCAGGTGCGCCTGCCGACGACGCTCCTCGGTGCGCTCCCCGTTCGCCCAGACGCGCAGTGCCGTGACCTCGCCCTCGGTGTACGGAGCCGAGCCAGAGTCGGAGCCGTATTCGGGGCGAAGACGCGGTGCGTCGAAGTCCGGGTTGTTGGCGAGACCGACCTTGCGAAGCACAGCGCGCGAGGAACCGCGGACGTGGGTGGTGTCGGAGGCCAGCTCGTTGTGCGAGAAGGCCGACACCATGTCGTCGGTAAAGACGGCCTCGACCGACAGGTCGCGGCCAGTGCGAAGGACGAAGTTGCAGAGTTTTGTCACCAGTCGCAGAGC
Organism: Corynebacterium wankanglinii; assembly: GCA_014490595.1. Taxonomy (GTDB): domain Bacteria; phylum Actinomycetota; class Actinomycetes; order Mycobacteriales; family Mycobacteriaceae; genus Corynebacterium; species Corynebacterium wankanglinii. The sequence continues at coordinate 1,055,291 of CP061031.1, read as the reverse complement.
GTTGCGGGTCCGGTCTGCGGTCCAAGTGTCCTCGACGGTGTTGCCGACAGCGGCACGGACGAAACCGGAGAGTTCACTCCAGCGCTCCTCAGTGACAACTTTGGGTGTATAGGCAGCAATGACCTCGAACGGGTCGGTGCGTTTCGTGGTGTTCATGTTCAATTTGCCCTGTCCGACCAGGCAGGTGGTGGTCGCCTGGTCTTGTTCCGTGGTGGTGGAATTGAACACAAGCCTGGGTCGACACCGTGAGGTCGTCAAGGTCCATACTGTCGCTACAGCGACAAGTCGGCGCCCATGGAAGCGCTTGCGACGCATGCGACGCGGCGCATAACCGCACGCCATGACACTCATTTCTTGCCTCCGTCGATAACTTCAAACATGGAACGTTGTTTCCGTGCCAGCTCGTCAGTTACACCCGAGCGGGGGTACTGTTCTTGCTGCTGAACAGGTACGTCGGTCGCATTCATGCGCTTGGCCTTGTCCCCAGAACCCGTTTTTTTCGCGACAGGCGCCGAGGGTGACGGGGTCGGTTGCCACCGCTGTCCCGCCCTCAGTTCCGGCCAGTCAGTGAACGGGTCAGTCAACTCCTCGACGTGGTCGCTTAGCGGGTCCGTGCGGTCGTAATTGGTGCGTAGGTGACGCTCGAAGAAGGCGACGTTGGCAACGCCAATGGCACTGACGGCGACCTCCCTTCGCACCGCAGCGCACACCGCAACGGCCCACGTCGCGCGGAGTCGGCTCGGAAGAACATGGAAGTCCCGCCCAACGTTGAGACCCTGGTGCCACACCGGTTTTTCTCCGCGGCCAAGCACGTATTCGTGCAGAGCTTTCCTGGCCGCGAGTTCTTCCACCACGTCCGAAAACACCGCCGACACCGGAACGGCATGCACCATGTCGTAGCGCTTCACCCACACCGTTCCGTTGTCGTCTCGGGTGACGTCCTCCGCACGGAGGTACGACGCGGCAGCACCGGTACAGCCCGCGCCGAGACAGAGCGCCAAAACCCCCTCGGCGTGCTCGCGCTGAAACTGGGTTGTCCGTGAGACCGCCCAGTGCTTGATCTTCGGGAAGTCTTTCGGCAGATACGGCTTGTCGTAAGTCTTTTCCACCTCGCGCGCCTTGGGACCCAGGCTTTCGCCGAGGAACATCTCCGCGGCCCTGACGAGCGACAGGCGTTTCGCGCCAGCGTCCTTGCCACGCTTCGGAGCCACAGCCTCGATGTTGTCCATGGTGAACACGGTTTCCGGCGTGAGGTCTCTACCCTGGAGGTAGGTGCGGTGTGCTGCCTGAATGACCGTTTTCGCCACGCCCGCTGTCGAGAGTGTGCCCTTGCCGGTGATCTTCTCGTCGCTTTTACCGCGCATGGCTTCCGTCACGACGTCGGTGACGAACGGCGCTAAGGAGTCCGAAGCGGGGTGCGGGACGAGGGCATCCAGTTGCTCCCTCACAACGTCTGCCACGAAGGGCTCGAATACTTCTCGCTTCACTTGGACCTCCCACCCTGTACCGGAGAGGCAGACGAGGTGCTACCCCCGGAGTGCTTCGCAAGCGCAGAGCCAGTAGCGTCGACCCTGTGGCTTTCCCACTTGCACCTAGAGACGCTTTCCCCGACTGGCCGGACATTGACCCCACCGGCCTGCCGGAGGCCTATGCGCGTGCATGGACGCTGCGAGACAACCTGGCGAGGACTATTGAGCGGTTCATTGCTAACGGCTGGGCGAGCTCGCAAAGCGACTTCGCGAACAGGTGCGGTGTGTCGCACTCGGCGCTGAGCACATGGCTGTCCGGTTCGAAGTGGCCGGCGACGTGGCTCGTGCAGCGCGTCGAATACGCCACCCAAGCGCCACTGTGGCCGCGGCAGGTTGCCGCGAAGACCGACGCAGGCCGCTTGGAGGCGACTACGACTTCCCACCGTTGGAGCACGAACGGGGGTAATTGCGGGTGTTGATTTGCGTTTGTTTCCATGGCTAAAAATGGTGGCATACCCCGAAAAGGAGGGGTCTAGGGTGGAAACGTTCCGATAGGTCGAGGCTATTGCGTCGACGCTATGACCATGGCGGCGTGTTAGGGTGGTCGACATGTCGACGGGTGGCGAAATTGGACCAACTTTTGACTGACCACCGAATTGGGTAACCGAAAGTTTGGTTGCTGGGGTTTTGTAAAGCTCGTGTGACGCGTTTCACACTTCTAGACGGTGCTCTAGAGAGGCTTTCTAGGCGTTATAGGCGACAACAATAACGCTCGGACCCTACATTTCGCATTGCCCCCGTCTCGGTAACCGCCTCGTAGCAGAGAGTGTGTGCGACCAGGTAACACAAAGACGCGACCCCGCAGGAGCGCTTGGGGGTGGTTTAGCGCTGCAACCGCGGGGCCGCTCGGGGGCGTCCCAACCCTCGGGGGGGGGGGGTGTTGGGCGGGACATGCTCATTATGGCCTAGAGGTGACAGGCGTGCAGCGTAAAACGAGCAAATGTCCACTTTAGTGGACACCGGACCCCAAACGTGCTGGTTACAGCGCCTCACGCCGTCGCTGCAACTCGTATTGGTAGACCTTCTCCGCATGCACCGCCATGATGAGCCCCGAAGCGTCCTGAAATGGGTCATCTCCCATTTCGTCAGCGCGCTTCTTGGCTTTCGCCCGCAGTTCTTCCAGAGGCACGTCGCGGGCAGCGAGGAGTTCTTCTTCGGTGGGCTCGGAGGGGTCGAACATGGTGCCCAGTGTATTCGCTGGAAATCATGGTCGTTTTCGTCGGCTCGGGGTCCGTTTCAACCCGCTAGACCCCAACTACCGCAGTTACCGAAAGTCGGGAAAAGTTGACTTTCCCAATGGGTTTGGGGTTCCGGTTCGGCACTCTTATCAGTTTGTGTGCGCCGTCGATCCGTCTGGCAACCTCGTCGACTACGACGTGGACGTTTACTAGAAATTCTTCCTAAACGGTGGCGCTAGATCCCCCGGAACTGCGTGTCGTAGCGAGTAGCCATGCGCATGATCATCGTCGCGTAATGGAACGGTGCTCCAGGTGCGGGTGCAGGCGGGTCGTTCACGATTTCCACCGGGGTTCCGTCATTGACCATCTTGAGCACCGTGACACCGAGCGCGTCGAAACCGACACCTGAACTATCAGCTCGGGTGCGGAGCTGTGACAGTTTGTTCATCATCGACAGTGTGTCGGCAGGCTGCTTGTGGATGCTCACGTCCGGTTCAAGACCGCGGGTCATCAAGCCGACGTTCTTGGGATTCGAGGAAATGAACTGGTCCGAAACGTTCACCTGCACATATCCGATGGCCAGTGCGGTCTGGCTCTCGCCGTGGATACACAAGTGGGAGCTACTCAACTCGTCGTAGAGACGTGGCTGTGCCTTGCCGTGCGCGGTCATCGCGGCCTTCGCCTCCATTGCCACCAGTACCGACCCCACGGGGCCGACCGTCAATTCGGGTAGCGACTGTAGCGCGTCGGCTTCCTCGGGCAAAAGTTCAATGCCGTACTTATCCACCAAGGACACCAGCGTCTGCGGGTTTGCATCCTCAATCGGGCCTGCGGGCCTGGCGATCACCAGGTCAAGGTCTTTGCTTCGTTTCGAAACGAAGTCGGACATCGTGTGGTTAATACCGAGGACCACCTTGTCCTGCTTGGCATGCTCGCGCAGCAGGCTGCTGGCAAGCATGAGATCAAACGCGACACCCCAGCTCGCGACCTTACTGTGGCGGTCCGAGCGCGAGTGGTATTGCCAGCGCAGACCGCCAGAGGTTGGCGGACCGTATTCGGAGAGCGTTCTGGCGAGGATTGCCGGTCCGAACATTACTTATTCACCTTGCCTAAAGCGTTGCCGAGCAGGTGCGCATCTTCGGCCTGAGCCACCGCCTCGCGGAAACCCGGGTGCCAGCCCAAATTGCCCTGTTGGAGGCGCGAGTGGAACCCGGCTATCGCCCTCGCGCTCAAGTTCGGGGCAGTCGAGACATCAATGTGTTCAAGCAGGTGCTCGTAAGGTGCCAGCACCGGGAACTCGCTCGCTTCGATGCGCTCCCTGGTGCCGTCGAAGCCGGCAGCGGCGTTCGGCCAGCGCTTGGCTTGCCCCAGTCGACCGTCGGACACACCACGTCACCGGGGTTACCAATCCGGCCAGCGACCCACGCCGCGACTCGGGTGGTGACAGCGTTTCCGACCATTTTTCCTCTTGCCCCACGAGTGCGAGCCGGGGGCAGTCCATAGTCGAAATCGGTCCAGCCCCGCGGAAACCCCTGCAACGACTCCATGTCACTGACCGTGGGGGTCACAAACGCGCGTACCGGGTCTTCCTCGCTGGGAACCCACACCGCTGGAGGCGAAGCAATGCCGAGCCCCGAGCCACCCTTAAGCGTAGGTACGGCATCAGGTGCCCACCCAAGGCCTCCCCTGCCCTCCGTCCAATAAAAACCGAAGGCGTCCATTGCGTAGTCGGAGTCGCTGCGTCCGCCCGTTTCGTCGGCGAAGAGCACCCGCTTCGGGTCGAGCTCGTTCGATGCCACGAGGATCACGCGACGGCGCCGCTGCGGGACACCGGTGAAACGCGAGTCCACGACCCTGTATGCCCAGGCATAGCCCAACGACTCAAGCTCGCTGGTGAGAAAGTGCATGGCCGTGCCCTTGTCGAGCGACAGCATGTTCGGGACGTTCTCGATAATCAGCGTCGGCAGCGTTAGGCCTTTGTCCCGGTGCTGGTTAAGCAGTTTGAACAGGTGGACTACCAACCCTGACTGCTCTCCGGTAATGCCTGCGGTTCGCCCTGCCTGTGAAAGGTCCGTGCAAGGGAAGCCCGCCGACAGAATGTCCACGTTGCCCGGGAGACTCGGGAGGTCTGTGACATCCGAGTGCAGCTCGGCGTTCGGGAACTGTCGGCGCAGCACTGTCTGGGCTTCAGGCCAGTTCTCGCAGAGCAGATCTGTTTCGATGTTGTCGCCCAAGCCCTGCTTAAAGCCGAGTTCGATACCTCCGATTCCGGCGAAAAGACCGGTCATCCGCATCGTCATGTCACTACCTCTATCGCATTGGTTCTACGCCGAATGTATTGCCTAACTCTAAACGGTTTACCTGCTCCACTGTGAGTCCGGCCCGCCCAGAGCGGCTCCGGTTAGGTGGCACGGGGTAGATCGTCGGTGCCCCGGCTTCGCGAGAATCTTGAACCCCCGCTGTAGCGGTGCATGAATCTGGACGGCACAATGCCCGCCCATGACTGCACAACGACATGAAAACAGCGGTCGCGGGCGTAGTTCGGCGTGGTCGCAGGAGGCCGCCCCGGACACGTTCTACGCCAAGAAAATGCACTCGGCTTCCGACACGTACCCATACACCGCTGTCCGAGTCGAGGTGCGAGACGGGGACTTCACACTGCTGTCCGTCCACTGGTCGGCGGCGCTGGCGCTCAAGGAAGTCGGCGAGCGTCTCGCCCGCGGTGAACAGGCCGCGGCATACCTTGCCCGCTGGGACCGTATTGAGTCCGAGGGCGACCCGCGGCTGAAGGAGACGTCCTAACCTGCACCGAACTGCCTGCCCCTGGACTAGCGGGTGCCGGCGAGAGGTAGGCAGGCTACCTTCCATGCCCCACCACAACGCAAAAGCAGCGACACCACACCGCTGTACCGAAGAAAAGAAAACTACGACCCCACGCGCGCAGAAGGAGGTGTTGCTCTCGCTTGACGTGTTCTTCAACCGGGACGAACTGGTCACAATGAACCGGTTCCTCCGCCGCCACCCCGACAGCGTCCGCGTTGTCGGAGCTGACGGTGAGCACGTTCACCTCGACGTGTTCCAGGCCATGAAGTTTCTGACCACGCTGGTCAAATACTCCGACCAGGACAACGGCATGCTCACACTGGAGGCCGACGCAAACCCGCGTCACCTGACGTACTACGAGCGGGACAACCTCGTGCCCGCCGACCAGTTCGACCAGAAAGAGCTGGCGGCCGACGACGTACCGAAAGAGGACGCGCCCCGCGAGCTCCTGGACGCAATGTTTTGTCAGGACACCTGGGAAGTCTGGACCGCGGAAGGCATAGAATTCCTGGCCCGTTGCAACGACTTTGAGGAGGCTAGGCGCATAACCCAGTCCTTCCGGGACGAAGGAGTGCCGGCGCAGTTAAGCAGGACGGTCCGAACCGTCTACCCGGTCTAGTTGGTAAACACAAAGCCCGTCTAGGTGAACGAGGAGTGAGTTCACCTAGACGGGCTCTTTTATGTAGTTGTCCACCAGGGCGCGGAGGAGTGTGAAAACGCGCCCTGGAGGTTCTTTTACTGGATCGCTGTCTTGCGGCGGCTCACCACAGCCAACGCGACCAGAGCCGCGAGGACCGCGCCCAGGCCAGCCAGTGCGTACGAGTTCGCGCCAGTGGTGGCGAGCGTCTGGCGCACGGTCTCAACCGGGGTGGCAGGCTTGCCTTCCTCGACCGGAGCTGGCGCGTCCTCTCGGACGAAGCCCCAGTCATTGCCGGTGTCTTCTTGGCCGGCAACCACGGTGGCCGCCTTGTCCTCGAAGAACAGCTCGCCGCCGTCGGGACCGTAGACGGCAATGCCGTACTCACCGGGCTCAAGCCCGTCGAACTTGTAGAAGCCGTTCTCGTCCGTAGTGGTGCGGGCAATTTCCTTGCCGTCCTTGTAGGCCACAACGGTCAGGCCCGGAATACGCTCGTCGCCGTCATTGACGTGCTTGGATCGGTCCTCGTCCCAGACCACGGTGCCGGAGAAGGCTCCCGGAATGACCGGGGTGTTCGGGGTGTCAACGACCGGAGCGTTCGGGGTCGGCTGCTCAACGACGGCCGGCACGTCCGGGGTCTCGGTTACGGTCTCGCGGACGGTGGTCGGCTCACCCGGCTTGGTCTCAACCACAGTGGTCTTTTCGCCCGGGATCTTGACGGTCTCGGTGACCTTCTCCGGAGTGGCAGTTACCGTGGTCGGTTCCTGCTTCTCGGTTGTGGTCACAGTCACTGGCGGGACCTTGACGGTCTCCGTCTTGTTCTCGACCACGGTGGTCGGAACCTGTTGGGTCACGGTCTTCTGCGGCAACGTAGTGGTCTCAGTGACCTGCTTCGGGGTCTCCGTGACCGTCACTTGCGGAGCAGTCACCGTCGAGGTCTTGGTGGACGCCTTCGGCGTCTCCGTCACGGTTTCCTTGTCCGGGGTGTGGGTGACCGTCTCGGTCTTCGGAGTTTCGGTCACCGTCTCCTTCTGCGGGGTCTCCGTTACAGTCTCAGTCTCCTTTTCAGGAGTGAGCGTGACCGTCTCACGCTGCGGGGTTTCCGTGACGGTTTCAGTAGTCGGGCTCTGCGTCACGGTAGTCGTTGCGGACTCCGTAGTTGTCGCCGTCGTGGTCTCCGTCTTCGGGGTTTCCGTTACCGTCGTAGCCGGAGGGGTGACGGTGGTGGTCACGGTAGACGGCAGGGTGACAGTTGTTGTCGGCGGCGTGACGGTGGTCGTTGACGGCTCAGGCGTTTCGGTTACCGTTTCGGTGACGGTTGTCGGCTCGGGGATTTTGCAGTTAACCGCGGCTTTCAATGAGTAGATAGACTGAAAACCTCCGCCTTCAACCTCGCTACCATCTGAGTAATAATAGTAAGTTGGATATGGTTTCCCGCTGTACGATTTTTCAGGTATCACGAAGTCGTTTCGCATCTTTCCAAAAGGAGTGTCAGCGAGCGGGTTATCGCCTTTCTCTTCCCAGTCGATAGTCTGGAAGTTGTTGCGACTTGGCCGATAGTAGTTTCCGGGGGCAAAACGCCTGTCCGCGACTGGGGTGAATCGCCCTTCGAGTTGCGTAAATTTTACGTTTGCGTCCTCGCGCAACACGTAGGTCGGATCACTCTCCGGACCTGTGACTTCGTACTCTTCCACGGAAGAGAAATCCATATGTGTAGGTGAATTGCCACAGCTAGTGTAGCCGTCGGGGGTCTTCGCCTCAGTGAGGCGAACGTTCCAACCAGGTCCCGCCCCCTCGTAAGGGAATATGAACGCAAAATGTCCTGGACGAGGGTCCATATCCTCGAAAATAAACCTTCCGCTCTCGCGGTCGATAAACCGGCCTTCGTACAAATCAGATTTCCAATAGTCAAACTCCGGCAGACCGCCCTGGCCGTTACTCCGGGGACTCCAGTTGTCGATAATCCGCATTTTTTCCAACGTCGCGGCTTTCTCCTCGGCCGAGAGGGAGCCATAGGAAAGGTTCTCAGCAAGTTTCTCACGCGACGGTGTGACGAATTCTAGCTCCCACTCAGAGCCTCCAATGTGCTGACCGCTCTCATCGACCTTTTCGAAGTAGACCAGAGTATCTGAGAAGGCCGCCTCCGCCAGCGGCATCCCCGCAACCGCCGCGCCACCCGCAACGGCTACCGCAGCGAGCATCGCCGCGGACTTCTTTGCGACATCGTTTCGTCGACCATCTGTTTCATTACGGCCTTTTCGACCAAAGAGAAAACCCATCAGGTTTCACACTCCTCATACTGTTCAGATTGGACCAGTCCTGGACTTCTGACCAGGCGGTTTCTTTCAGACTAAGTCGACGAGACCAAAAACAGCGACAAAAATATTGAACTTAAAGTTTTTGTACACCCGGCCGTGTTTGCGCAGGCCACTCCGCATATACGGCCAGTTCATTCAACTCAACCCTCGAACCGACCTTTTAGGAGGTTTGTTCTAGTCCCCTGCCCCCGTGTCGGCCCGTCATGCACACTGGGCCCATGACCACACCTCACGAGCACGACGAAACCCCCGACCAGCCAGACGACAACAACCACCCCGAGAACTCCGGCGACGGCACCGACGAAAGCACCCCCGAGCCCGACTTCCTCGACCGTCCCATATCCGACTTCAAGGACGGTGAACTCGATGACCTCTGGCGCAAACACGACCCTGAGGGTTACGCCAAGTTCCAAGAGAATGCCCGCAAAGCGCTCGGCTCACTGTTCAAGAAGATCGACATGCCGCCTTTTCACCACGTCATTGACACCTCGAAGTTCGCCTCCGCGTTGACAGCCGACGCATGGAAGTCGCTCGCAGGTCTTGAAACGCCCCGCCTTACTCCGCTGCTGCAACCAGAAGTCGCCAAGACGTTCACCGGCATACACCTCGACCCGTCGAACCCGGCCACCCTTGGCCTTCGCCAACACGCCGTAGACGCGGCCGCGGCGTTCGCACCAACCGTGGACATGAAAAAGTTCTACGGCCCGGTCATAGACGCCCAAAAGCTGCTTGCGTTCAACGGCGCGCTCAAACTGGGAGAGCAATTCCAGCGCTCACTCGACAAGACCTACGCAGACATTGCGAAGTCTCTTGCCGGCCTTGGCGTTGTGGACACCTCGGCCCTCAAAGAAGCACAGCAAGTTTCCAAACAGTACGCCGACCTCGTTGCACCGCTTGGCACCAAAGAAGACCCGCTGCCGTACTTGGAGCAGTTCCACAACGACTTCCTCGTCTTGTACGCCTCGCTCGTGCTCGCGGCCGGCCGTCTCGAAAACCTCGTCGCTGACCTGTGCGAAATACACCTCGGCAAGAAGCACCTCCACGGCGCCAGCGTTGCCGCCCAGCAGCGAGTAGGAAACATGCGACAAACCCTAGAGGACCAGAAGAAATGCGCCACTTGCAGCGAGCTCGCTAAAGAGGCCAAAGACCCTTTGGACCGTCGCAACCTCCTTGTTCACGGCGACTGGCTGGTTGGAGAAGAAATTGCTTCCGACGAGCTGAAAGAGCGTCACGCCTGGTACTGGCGGATCTCGCGCACGTCTCGGGTCACGAAACGGAAGCCTATGAACAACGACGAAATGCAAGCGCTGGCCGCCGAATGGGACGCGGGCAAGACGAAAACGCTAGGCGACCTGTTCCACTCGGAGGTGGTCTCGCTCGGCTTGGTGACCGCTTACGTCAACAAATTCGCTGAGCTCAACGAGAAGTTGGAGAAGGAGCTCGAACGGCATGAGAACGAGCGAGAAAAACGTGAAGCGAACGCCTAGCCCGGACAACGCAGAGCACAAGGAGAATGACCAAACCATGAAGAAGATCTACTACCGAAACCACAACGCCCTTCCGAAAGCAGTCCTGGCAAGCCAGAACGAAAACGGCTCCTGGACCGTCGAAAAGCAAGCCGTCGCGGGGTCCATTCCGCTTAACGAGGACGGTTTCCGTTACGAATACCGCGACGAGCCCCGAGACGGGGACAGTTGGACCACCGGCCACCAAGACTTTGGTGGAGCCAAAGGAATTGCGGAAGCCATTGCAGACGGTGCCGAACCGCGGTGGCTCACCACGAAAGAAGAAGTTCAGCAGTGGGCGGAAAAGCACCCTGAAGCCTGGTTCCTCGACCTAAACATTCTGGGCGTGTTCAAGAGGGAGGACTTGCCCTGGGGCACGGTGCGAGACATTGAGGAGAAGTTCACGCTCGACTGGGACCGGGACGATGACTGGGCGTTGCCGCTTGTTGTGCTCGTGCCCGCCGAGGAAGCCGCTGGACGACAGGGTTAGTGGTCATGTGTCGTGTAACCGGAGGCGAAACCCGGTGTAACCGGGGTGCAACCGCGGACCTGATATAACTGGTCAAGAGGTTTCGTGAAAGCCCCTTAAGGGGGGTTTCGGTTAACTTTTCCGTTCAATTCAGGAAACTCCTTCCAGGTTAAACCCGGTTTTCAAAATTCGGTAACTTTGTCAGAACCTATCCCCGACAACGCGAAAACCAGCCGGTTTTTGAGCCTTACAAGGCTTTGCCGGCCGGTTTTTTGTGTTGAAACTGGTGTTGCTGCACGACCTGTAGGCCACTCGGCGTGAAGTCCTCGAAAACTCCAGCCGGTGGCCTGTGGTTGTTACGCCGCCTTCGGTGGCGCGTTGTCGCCCAACTTCCACTGCTCAATGTCGTCAGCGTCAGGCTTGCGGCCACCCCGTGGCGGTGGCGGAGTCGGCTTCTGGGACGTATTTGTACGCGACCAGGCAGCAGCGTCGAGCATGGCAAGGTTCACCCCACTGCGGCCATGGCCATGCACAGCATTTGTGCTGCCCAACCGCGCATAAGACGGGTCGTCACGTCTCCGGCACCCTGGTAGGAACCGTTCTTGAGCATGGCGTTGCGAGACTCAATGGTGTTGCGGCGGCCGTACCCTGATTGAAAGGGAACGTGAGTGAAGTGTGTTGGCCACAAGAGGTTGCGCTGGATAGAACGTGGCACCACCATCCCCATTCCTTTAACTTGGAACGGTGCCAGGGAGACTTTACAGGGGAGTCCAAATAAGGAGGCTCTAATGAAATTGTTAAAAACCCCACTCTGGAACCTAGAGGGTGGCGAACCGGTAGACGTTGACCATCATGTTGTTCGGATTAAGCTGTACAAAGATGAAGTCGTTGCGGAGTTTACGATTTCAGAGCTATGCAGCTTTTTTGGCCTTAAGGATCTGCATTGTTTGCGGCTACAATTTGAGGTCTGGCATGAATTGGCATCGTTCGAATGGGACTCTGAGGAATGTGTGCATCTTGAGCAAAAGCCGTTCACGGACTACCTTCACGCTTCAAAGATTTCCCATTGCTACGCTCCCCCCTCTCCTGATGCTGATCGTGGGGGATGGGAATGGGGGATGAAAAAGCTGTGAACATTAGGTTAAGTTCTCGGGGTGTGAACCAGAACGGGACATCATCCCACCATTAATTTTGTTAACTTTTCGGCTATCTTGCGAAGCATAAGTAAATGCTCCCGTGCTAGCGCACGGGGAACCGTATATTGCTTACAGCCTGTCCAGTTTCTTGGCCCGCCCGCGTGGCAGAATGATTCCCGCGCGAGGATCGGTAGGGGTTTCGCTTCGAGACTCGGGGGTTTCCGGAACGGGGGTCGTTGCGGGGTGTGTAAGGAAGCGGTGGAAAACGTGTAAGCCGCCGCGGAAGCGGCGGCGAGTCTAGAGGTTGGGGAGTTTACTGAATGTCCCTTAAGGGGGGTTTCACGAAACTGTTCCAATCTTTTCACGAAACCTCTTGCCGGCCGAAGGAAAACGGCCGCGAACACAAAAATGACCCGCTCCGCTCGCTCGGAGGGGTCATTTTTCTTTGTCTAAACGCGGTTTTAGGCCGAATTTCGGCTCTCGACAACGAGCTCTAGGCCACGGGCTTCGTTCTCGTTTGAGAACCAGCCGGTGGCCTTGGTCGGGCTACGCCGCAAGCGGTGGCGCGTTGGGGAAAGCGTCGGTGCTAGTCTCATTGCGTCCGCGGGTGAAATTGCGTAGCCGAAAGTTTAATTGCTGGGATTCTGTAAACTCTGTGTGATTAGATTCACACGCCCCGACAGCGCTTCAAAAAGGCCTTCCAGGCGTTATAGGAGCCACCGATAACGCCCGGTCGGGGCCGTTTGGAACGCTGCCGCTACGTCAGAGCCCGAAGGCTCCGCCGCTGACGAGGATCACGATGCCGAGGCCGATGAGAACGATGGGAAAGAGGATGTGCTCAAAGCGTTCGAGCACTTCCGCGATCGGGGGCGGGTTGCGACGAACTTTGCCAGGGCCACCAGGACCGCAACGAGCACGAGGAAGATAACGCAGTAGGCGACTACTGCGAGAGGTTCCACGCTGAGGAATACAGGGGTGTAGACGCCGATATTGTCGCCACCGTTGGCAAAGGTGACGCCTGCGACCGTCCCCACGCCGACCTTCTTGCCGGCAACCTTAGCCTCGTCATCGTCGTCATCGTCTCCGCGCCAGGCCTCCCATGCGGCCCAGAGGCCGATGCCCAGAGGGATGAGACCAAAGTATGGAATGGCTGCCGGGGGCAGAAATGCTCCGGCGCCGATGGTCACAAGGATCGCGGCGACGAGGATGCCGGCAAATCCGAGGTACTGGCCGGCCAGAATACGCGCGGTGGTGCCACTCTGGCCTGCCCCTCGCGCGAAGAAGAGGGCGAGCACGATGATGTCGTCGATGTTGGTAGCTGCGAACAGGCCTATCGCCTGCAAGACCGTGGTGAGCATTACGCACCCTCCCCAGCTGCGTAGCACCCGGGAAGCGTGCAGGCGGGATCCATGCACGGGGCGTCTTCGTCTACTGCCAGGGTTGCATCGACCAGTGCCGCCAGTGCCTGTGCCAGGTGCGGATCGGCGATCTCGTATCGTGTCCGACGCCCCTCGGGCTCGGAGACGACAATCCCACAATCGCGCAGGCATGCCAGGTGGTTGGACACGTTCGGGCGTGTCAGGTCCAGATCTCGGGATAGTTCCGCCGGGTAGGCGGGATGATCGAGCAGGGTCAAGATGATCCGGGATCGAGTGGGGTCGGCCAGTGCACGACCCAGGCGGTTCATCACGTCGAGACGCGAAGCAATAGTCAGCATGCACTGAACTATACAGCGAGCACTGAACTAGTCAAGTTCCGGGTAGCGGTGCAGCTGTGTGCGCTGCTCAAGAGACAGTGAAAGTAGCAGAGATGGCGCAGATTCCGGCAAAGTTGCGAAAACAGCTGAACCACGCTCGTTTCTGATGATCGGCCCATGTGCGATTTGTGCCGTGCCGCAGGCAACCGAATTGGCTCGAAGTTCCGTAGCGTTGAAAGTTTCCGCTCGAACCATAAGTCACCGGAGGTGCTCACCTTTGACGAACTTGTCGAACGTTCACTGTGGAGCGTGGAGCTTGCCGAGAGGCAGGAAAAGTCGGAAGCGGAATTTCCTGACTTCCCGTTCTCAAGAGCGCTCCTGCTCACGTCATAAATTTACTACTGTCGTGTAACCGGAGGCGGAACCCGGTGTAACCGGGGTATAGCCGAGGACCTGATATAGCTGGTCAGGAGGTTTCATGAAAGCCCCTAAAGTCTCGAGACATCGTTCCTACGGTGTCTCGAGACTTTATATTTGTGTGCCGACCAGGGGCTTTACGACTTCAGTACGACCTTGATGCAGCCGTCTTCCTTCTTCTGGAACTTCTCGTACATCTCGGGAGCCTCGTCGAGCGACGCGGTGTGCGTCTTCAGGTCGAGTACGCCGAGCGGGTCGGACGGGTCGTCGACCAGCGGGAGGATATCGTCGGTCCAGTTGCGCACGTTGCACTGGCCCATCCGCATCTGCACCTGCTTGTCAAACAACGTCATCATCGGCATCGGGTCCTTCATACCGCCGTAGATGCCGCTCAGCGAGATGGTTCCACCGCGCCGCACAGCATCAATGGCGGTGTAGAGCGCGCTCATGCGGTCAATACCCGCGTTTTGCATGGCGGCGCGGCCGAGCGGGGACGGCAGCAGACCCGTAGCAGCCTGCCTCCGGCACCGTGCGCACGGCAAGCGTCGACACCAACAACGAGGACCGCGACGCCCACGTACGCGGTGAAGACTTCTTCGCGGTAGATCAGTACCCGGAGATGACGTTCGCCTCTACCAGCTTCGATATCGACGAGGCCGGCAACGGCACGGTGACGGGCGACTTGACCATCAAGTCCACCACCAAGCCCGTCACGTTCGAGGCGGAGACCTTCGGCGTAGAGGAAGACCCGTTCGGCAACACCCGCATCGGCTTCGAAGCGCGCACCACGATCAACCGCCTCGACTTCGGCATCGACTTCCAGGCACCGCTGAACTCCGGCGACATGCTGGTCAGCGAGAAGGTTGCCATTGAGATCGAGGGTTCCGCAATCAAGCAGTAGCGGCTGCGTTCTCCAACGCACCTCTAGACGAACACTCAGCTGCACGTCACCCTCTTCAAACGTGCGCGTCCCATACTTGTCTTGCACGCCAAGGAGGGGCGTGACACGGGAAACAATGACAGCGAAGCGGCCGACCCTCGACAGGGGGCCGGCCGCTTCGTGGATGAAACGGCAACGCGACCTATACCGTCGGTGAGTGTCTCATCGCGGCTGCCGGCGCTGATTGCCAACGCGGGATGTGTTGTCACCCCTGTTGTTTCACCGTCCGCCAGCCGAACAGTGCGGCTCCCGCTTTCCCCGGGCGCGCATGCACCGGTTCAGCACTACACTGACGGAGCATGCTGAACAGGAGATCTTTCATGTCCGTCGCCGCTGCGGCGGGCGTGTCTGCGCTGGCTGGGTGCGCGTCTTCGCGCGAGACAGCAGTGACGGAGACCGCCACCATCACCTCCACCTCCCGCGAAACAGTTACGGCCTACGCCGGCCCCGAACGGTATGCCGGGCGGGCGCCTGTTTTGTTCGGCTCGTCGTTGCCCGGCATTGTGGAAACAGTGCCTACCGTTCCGGGCAGGCGCACCATCGCGCTGACATTTGACGCCTGCGGTGGACCCCACGGATCCGGAGTAGACCAACAACTGGTGGACACGCTTCGGCAGCATTCAGTGGCCGCGACGCTGTTCCTCAGCGCGAGTTGGATGAGAGCGAACCCCGATGTGACACGGCGCTTGGCGGCCGATCCCCTGTTCCGGTTAGAAAACCACGGCACGCGCCATCTGCCGCTGACAATCAACGGGGCTGCGGCGTACGGCATCCCTGGCACGGCAAGCCCGGCAGAGGCCATCGGGGAGATAGACGGCAACCGGGCGTTATTGGCCGAATACGGGGTTGAATCCAACTGGTTCCGCGCGGGGACTGCGCACTATGACGACGTAGCCGTGGAAATAGCCCGAGGGCGCGATGTGCGCATCGCGGGCTACACCGTCAACGCCGACTTTGGTGCGACGGCCACCCCATCCCAAGTAGCAACCTCAATCGTGGATGCGCCCGACGGGGCGATCGTGCTCGCGCACATGAACCACCCCCATTCGGGCACAGCTGATGGGGTGCGCCGAGCGCTCGAACACCTGCGGGGAGAAGCCGTGCGCTTTACGTTCCTGGACGGAACGTTGCCCTAATATTCGGCGGGCATGATCATCCAGGCGATGCCGTAAGCCAGAAGGCCGGGCCAGATACCGGCAAGAGCCAGAAGCACGAAAATAACGCGTACGACAGTGGCATCGACATTAAGGTACTTGGCCACTCCACCACACACGCCGGCGATGTATTTGTCGGACATGGAACGCTCAAGGCGCTTCGGGGAGTTATCCGGGGTGAAGTTCTGCGGGGTGTACGGGCTAGACATTGCACAATCCTTTCGTTGTTAGGACTCGTGGTGCCAATCAAACCCCTGTAAGCACTGTCCTGCAAGGCTGCCTACCCCGGTGGAGCCCGTCTAGCGCTGGTCAGGATGCGATACGTCCGCCTCGAGGACGTCGGTGAAGAACCCGCGGAGCTGTGCGGACCGGTCCTCGTCCAGGTGATCGAAAACGAGGCGGCGCACTGTCTCCACATGGTCGGGCACGGCGTCTTGGAGCCGCCGCATCCCCTCCTCGGTCAGCGCTATCAGCACACCACGAGCGTCCCCAGGGCATTTTTCCTTCGCGAGCAACCCCCGCTTCGCCATGCGGGTGACTTGGTGCGAGGCCCGGGACCGGTCCCAGCCCAATTCCGCGCACAGCTCACGCAGGCGCAGCGTGCGCTCCTGCGCTTCTGAAAGCACAACGAGCACCGCGTACTCCGACGACGACAGATCGCTTCCTGCCTGCAGCCGGTCGTCGATGGTGCGGGAGATGGCGGTGAAACCGGAAATCATCAACCGCCAGAGCTCCTGCTCGTCCTCTTCAAGCCATTGCGGTTGTGTAGTCATACCAAGCGATGTTAGTTGATCGTTGACTGCGGAGCTTTCAGTTCGTCCATCGAATATGTCCGCGCGGCAGCGACGCGGTCGAAGCGTTGCGGAAAACACGTCAACACAATCACCTGGGCGGTTTTACCCACCTGCGTGAACAAGGAGTTCATGCGAGCAAGACGGTCGGGATCGGTGGCCCCCAGCGCGTCGTCCACCACCACCGGCACCGGCGAGGTCGAGCCGCTGGCGGTGACCAGATCCGCGATGGCGAAACGGGTGAGAATGGCCAGCTGCTCCTTGGTGCCGCCGGAAAGCTGATCCAGAGGCACGCTCACTCCGTCGACGGTGCGTTCGCTGACCGTGAGATCGTCCGTCAGGTTGAAATCCACGGTCGGGCCGAAGAGCACGCGGGCACGGGCGCGGATCGCGTCGTTGAACGGGGCGGAATAACGGGCGCGGGCGGCATCGCGGTACTCATACATGGTTTCTCGCAGCAGCTTGACGGCGTCGGCGCGGCGGGTAGTTCGGGCCAGCTCGGTCTCCGCAGCGTCCAACACTGCGGCGGCCCGGTCGGCCTGTTCAGCGGCGCCAGCAGCGATCTCGATGCGGCCAGTCAGTTCGGTAATACGGTTTCTGGCTTCACTGCGGCGCTTTTCCAGGTTGTCCACCCTGACTTGAGCGCCCTCGAGCATGTGCTGCGCTGTCTCCGGATCCGCAGCAGCGAGCTCCGCTGCAAGCGCTGCGTGCGTGTCTTTGGCGGCACGCTCCTGTTCACGAGAGTGTTCGACGGCACGGTCCAGGGTCTCTTTCGGGGCGGCCTGCTCCGCCTGCTCCAGCTCGGCGGCGGCGTGGCTTGCTTCGGACTGTTTGGACTCGAGCCTGGTTTGCACGATGGTCAGTTCGCTGGCTGCGCTGCGGTCTGCGTACGGTTTCAACGCCGCTTCGGCCGCATCTACGTCTTTTTCGGCACGGTCGAGGGCTTTTTGAGCACCTTTGACGGCGAGCTCCGCCTCGTGTTTTTTCGGGGAGCTCAAGGCTATCGACGGCAAGCTCCTCCACCTGCCCCGCCAAACGGACGCATTCGGCTTCCAGCTCGTCCGCATCGGTGCCCGCCAGCGCGTCATCGCGGCGCTGGCGGGCGGATTTCACGTCGGCCTCGTGCGCCTTGCACGCATCGCGGGCGGCGCGCGCCGCGTCTACATCCGCGCAGCCGAGCTTCTCCAACGCGCGCTCCAACGCGTCCTCGGCTTGCTCCACGGCCCGGTGCGGATCCTCAGCACCTTGGGCTGCGCGAAAAACCATGTCGAAGTCGCCCAGGGCAATCTGCGTACCCTCGAACACCGCGATGGCTTCGGTGCCGTCCACCGCGATCTCTTCGCCGTCGACTTGAATCGTCTTGCCGGCGGCGGTGATCTCCAGCTTGGCGGACGCGGCCTCACGCAGGCGGCGCTGCAGAGTCAATTCGCCCTCCGCCTTTTCAAGCGCTCGGACGTCGGCGTCCGTGACCACTGGGGTCGGAGCCGTTTTGAGCAGGCCTGCGTACGCCTCCTCCGCCTCGCGGATGAGTTTGAGCTGATCGGTGACGGCCGTCAGGCGCCGAGAAGCACGCACCGCATCACGAGCGTGTTCGGCCTGGCGGAGGCCCGCGCGGAGCTCTGCAACGCGGGCCTTCGCCGCGTCGATATCTTCGGTGATCTGCGAAATCTTCGCACGTTCGGCGTCGCGCGCCTCTTGGGCGGGAGCGAGCTTGCCACGCAGAGTACGCTCCTCGTCGCGCAACGCCTCCACTCGCTCGGTGAGGGCGGATCGCTCCGCGCAATCCTGTTCCGCTCGCTGGCGGGCCACGGTGGCCCGGTCCAGCTCCTCGGACGCGGAGGTGGCCTTGTCCTGCAATTGGCTCGCCTGCGCATAAGCCTCCTCCCGCTCAGCGAGCTCCTCATGTGCCTGCGGAAGCTCCGCATCAACGGCGCGGATCTCGTCTTCACGGCGGGCAACCTCGTCCACGTAGGCGGAGAGATGCTCCACCTCCGCCTCAGCGGCGCGCAGCGCCTCGCGGGCCGCATCCACAGCGTCAGATTTCGCGGCGAAAGAGGCCTTTTTCTTGGGCGGGGACGCAGCCGTCCAGTACCGGGAGTACTCCGCCTCAATCACCTGCATGAGCTCGGTGTCTTCCTCGCCTGAGTGCCCGGTTCCGGACTCCGTGTCTAGAGCCTGCGAGATCGACGGGATACCGGCAGCCGCGATGCCGGGCTCCAAATCCCCCTGGCGCAGAAACAGCGTTTTAGCCAAGCTACCGTCTATTTCCCCGGCGATGATGCGCGCCAGCTCGTCGTCGGCCTGGCGCCCGGTGAAGTTCTTGTGCACCGGCGAGGAAATCTCCAGCTCCGAAAGCTTGCCCTTGAGCCATCGCTTGCGGATGGTAAACCTGGTCTCCCCCACCGTCGCAGTCATGGTGACCTCGGGTGATGCGTCGCGGCCAACGGGCGCAAAAACCTTGATTTTCTTGCCTCCGGCAGAGTGGCGTTCTTGCAACACGGTGTCGATGGCGTCCAGGATGGTGGACTTGCCTGCCTCGTTCTGGCCATGAATGACAATGACGCCGGTGTCCGGCAGGTCGTGCAGCTCCAGGTGCTCGATGGCGCGGAAGTTATCGATGACAAGGTCGTGGATGCGCATGGCCTAGTCCACCTCCCTGGACAGGCGGAACAGCAGGTTCACGGCATCACGCGCTGTCGCCCGCTGCGCGTCGGACGCCGCACTGTCGCCCGCAGCTTGCCCCACGAGCTCGCGCATCGCCTCTTTGGCAAACCCGGTAAGGGGCAAGTTTTCCATCTCTTCGTCTCCGGGTTCAAGGTGCAAGCTCATCAACCGCTCCCGCGGGTACAGCGCCGCAAACACAGGCTCCAAATCCGCCAACTCGCGCTCGAGCGTGCGGGTGTCTTCCAAACCGAGCGTTCCAGTCAGCGCGTATTTAATTACCGTGCGGTCTTTTTCCGGGTACGCCTTAAGGTCCGCAACGACATCCGCCACGTCGTCTGCACCAGTTACCTCCCAAGACCGGGCCTCAAACGTCCACGTGCCGACAGGGACCTTTTCCACCTCGACCTGTGCGTGCAAACCGTCCTTGTCCACCGTGACCAGCAAGGCGTTGCCGGAGTCCACCTCGCCGCCAGCTACGCCTGGGGTGCGGTCAAAGTAATCGGTGGTCTCGGGCGCACCAGAGAACCAGACGCGTTTCGAGGCGGACAGTGACGCAGTGGAGTGGGTGTCGCCGAGCGCGACGTAGTCAATCACCCCCTGTTCGATGGCGGCGTCGAGGTGCACCACGTCGATGAGCGCCTGTGCGTCCTCTTCCCCGAAACCTTCAACCGCGCCGTGGCCGACGAGGATGCGGATTGCCTCCGTGGGTTCGAGGCCGCGGATCGCCTTCGCGCACAGATCTTCGGAAGCGTGCTTGGTCAGCAGCGGGGCACCGACGATCTCCACGCCTTGGCGCACCACTACCGGCTCAGAGTCTGCCAACACCGTGACCCCCTCAATCCCCTCGGTGCGATGGAAGATGCTGTCTGCCACTAGTGGGTCGTGGTTGCCCGGCAGCAGGTAGACCGGCACCGGCAGCTTACGCAGCACCTCAAGCGCGCGGCCGACGGTGGTCGGTTCAAGGGAGTTGTGTTCGAAGACATCGCCGCGACGACGATGAACTCCGCGCCGCGCTCTTGAGCGAGCTCGCCGAGGCGGGTGACGGAGCGCAACCGTGCGTCGTCGAAACGCGACTGCGCTTCCGGCGAGAGGAACTTTCTGCGCATGCCCAACTGCAAGTCTGAGGTGTGGATGAACGTGGTCCGCGTCATGTCATATACACCTACCACCCCTGCCGACACCCGGCACGATATATTCGAACATGCGTGCTATCGCGTCAGCTCGTCGTAAAGATCCTCAATGTCCGCCACCGCTCGCAGCTGGTCGATGTTGGTGAAAGAAACGGTCTGCATCGCGCGGTGGAGCAGGTCAAGGTCGGAGTCCTCGATCATCGGCGCAACTTTCGGCCGCGGCAGCTCCGGCATGTCGCGGCCGGACCAGAAGTACTGAGAGCCCGGCGCCGCGTTCTCCCGCGCGAGGTCGTCGGCCTGGTTGCGTTTGCGATTCTCCAGCTCATCCAGCGTGAGCCCCCGCATGGCAAAGACGACCGCCGGGTCGGAATCGATCAGCTCCGCGGCGCGTTGCGCGAGCGCGACGGCGTGCTTGCACACATCTGCCCCGTCGGGGCAATCGCAAGAGAAGGTGACCTCCGCCGGGGCGTCGCAAAGCAACACGTCCAAGACGTCCTCGGCGATGGTGCCGGCTTTAGCCGCGGCGATGGAACCGGGCGAGCGAACGAGGGTGCTGGTTGCGCTGCGAATCGCCTCACTTGAGCGCTGCGGGAGATACATGGCCACCCGAAACGGCTCGTTCTGGCTCCCCACGACCTCCCCGCGAACCCCTTGCATCACCGCACGCAGCGCCACAACGTGGCCGCGGGCCGCGTATTCCGCCCCACGTCTGGCGCGGCCGATGTCGGTTTGGCGCACCGCCGCGTTGTACACGCGCATCGCCGCAGGCGACAGCGCGCGTGTCGGGGACGGTTGCAGCGCATCCCCGCCCGTCTCCGCGGCGCTGGACACTCGTTTTCGGGCACCAAAGTTGGCGTAGATGACGTTGTCTTTTTTCGGTCGCTGGCTCACTTCTGCCCCCTGTAGCTGATCAGTTGCGCGAGTTCGTCGGTGCCAAGCTCGGTAATCCAGCCCTCACCCTGGCCCACTACTGCCCCAGCGAGTTGGGTTTTGCCGTCCAAGATGTCCTGGATGGACTCCTCCATCGTGCCGCGGGTGATGATCTTGTAGACGGTGACGTTCTTGTCTTGGCCGATGCGGAAGGCGCGGTCAGTGGCCTGGTTTTCCACTGCGGGTTCCACCAGCGGTCCAGGTGGATCACCATCGACGCGGCGGTGAGGTTCAGCCCCGTGCCGCCCGCTTTCAGGCTGAGGATCATCGCGCGCGGACCGTCCGGTTGCTGGAAGCGCTCCACCATCGCGTCGCGCGCCGCCTTCCCAACGCCGCCGTGCAGGAACGGCACGTCCTCGCCCAGGCGGTCGCTCAAATACGGCTTCAAGATGTCTCCGAACGCCTTGTACTGGGTAAAGATGAGCACGCGCTGGTCGGTGCGCGCGGCTTCCTCAAGCAGCTCCATGAGCTTTTCCACCTTGCCGGAGCGGTGGCGACCCTTGTCAGTCACCGGAGAACCGTCGCCTAGGAAGTGAGCAGGGTGGTTGCAGATCTGCTTAATGCGGGTGATCGTGGCCAGCACCAGCCCCTTACGCGCGATACCCTTGCGCTGCTCGAGTTCGGCCTGCATGCCGTCCACCAACGCCTTGTATAGCGCCGCCTGCTCTGGAGTCATATCAACGGCGATCACGTGCTCGGCCTTTTCCGGCAGATCCGAGATGATCGCGGTGTCCGTTTTCAGCCTGCGCAAAATGAACGGCGCGGTAAGGCGCTGGAGGCGCTCCCCCATCTCGTCCGCCATCTCCGGGTCCCGGCGCGACTCGATGGCTTTGGCGAAGTGGTTGCGAAAGAACGATTGCGATCCGAGCATGCCGGGGTTGACAAAGTCCAGGATGCTGCGCAGCTCAGAGAGCTTGTTTTCAATCGGTGTGCCGGTGAGCGCGATGCGGTGGCGGGCGGGGATCGCGCGCACGCTTTTCGACGCCTGCGTGCCCGCGTTCTTGATCGCCTGCGCCTCATCCAGCACCACGTGGTCCCACTGCACCGCTGCCAAGTCCTTGGCGTCGCGTGCAACCGTGCCGTAGGAGGTGACAACGATGTCGGCGCCGTCCGCTGCTTCGAAGAGCTCGTCGCCTTTGAGCCTGCCACTGCCGTGGTGGACTCGCACCCGCATGTCGGGCACGAAGCGGGCAGCCTCGCGCGCCCAGTTGCCCACCACCGAGGTCGGCGCGACGATAAGCGTGGGCCCACGCCGGACGCCTTGGGCCTGTTCCACCGCGAGCAGCGTCAGTAGCTGCAGCGTCTTGCCCAGGCCCATGTCGTCCGCCAGGACAGCGCCGAGGTTGTTGCGGGACATGAAGTAGAGCCAGTCCACCCCGCGCCGCTGGTATTCGCGCAGATCGGCGGTGACGGTTTCTGGCACCTCCACTCGTTCGGGCGCGGGGCGGTCTGTGCCCCCGACGAGCGAGGTGAACCACGGCGAACCTGTGAACTCGATCGGGCTGTCCGCTCCCGCTTCCAGGGCGAGCTGGCGTAGCTCCGCGGCGGAGACGACACCCTCTCCTTCGGCCGCCTTGAGGCGCTCGTACTCCTCCTGGGCCGACTGGGCTATGGCCTGCAGCTCTTCGGCATCGTCGGAGCCTGCGGCCTGTGCGATCCGGGCGCGTTTGATCGCGGCCTCCGCCTCGCGCTTGGCGTTGTCCACTGAGGTGTCGTGCAGCGACTCTAGGTACTTCGCCGTTTTTGCAACCTCGCGTGTGTCCGCCAGCACCCACTCGCCGCGCAGCTTCACCAGCCCCGACTTGGACTTCACCAGCTGCGCCATTTCCTCATCCGTGAGTTCCACGCCGCCCACAGACAAGCGCCAGTCGTACTTGACCAGAGTGTCGAAGCCCATCATGGTCACCGTGGACGAATCGTGGGGATCCTTGTGCTCGCTCACCTTCAGCTTCGAGGCTGTCTCCGCTGTCGCCCACGCCCGTGGGAGCATCACCACAAACCCCTTCGCGCGCAGCAGCGGCGCGGCCTCGCGCACGAAGGTGACAATCTCCTCGCCGCGCAGGTACAAGTCCCAATCGCCCGCGTCCGGGTCCACGCCGTAGTCCACCACGGAGCGGAACCTGCCGCGCTCCGCCGGATCCACAAGAGACGTCACCTGAATCGCGCGGTTGAGTTGCTTGCGCAAAGCGTCCGCGGTGGCCGAATCGAACTCGCCCAGCCGCACGGGACGGGGCGAATCCGTCGTCGAGCGCACCTGCACGCGGACGGGCCACTGGGTGTTGTCCCCGGATTCGTCCGCCTGGTCCGGCGACTCCGCAATAAAAACCAGTTGCAGGTTGACGGCGGTGATCGTGCCGTTCCAGTCCCCCACCTGCCGGGCAAGGCTGGCTCCGCCGCGGCGCAGGGGAAGGCTGTGCAGCAGGGACTTCACAAAGTCGTGCCACGGGTAGGGCCTCGTCGCCGATTTCGCCACCGCGCCCTGCAAGCGCGACGAAGCTATCCAGTGCGTAAACGTCTGGGCACAGTCCTCGCTCAAATTCGGGTTGTTCACCGTGAGTACCCCGGGAGACGCCGCGACCATTTCAGCCAACCAACTGCGCTCCTCCACGCCGGTGCCCAACTGCCATTGCGCGTACCACTGCCCGTCCTTGTACGGAACATGGATGCTCACCCGCCCGGCGCGGACGAACTGCGTCAAGCCGTTATACATGCGCAGCAGCCAGTACATGTCCGGGGCGATAGCGTCGCGCTGGGCCGGGGTGGCGGCAGGGGAGTCCCCGTCCAAGTGCGCCAGGTTTTCCAGGAAACGCACCGCGTCCTCCGGCGCGAACTTCGCCACAGGTGCCTTCAGCCACACTTGCCGCCCCTTTGGCGTTTGGACGCCGATGGTATGGCGGTGGCGGAACCGTTGGCCGTCGATAAGCGAATGCACGATCGGCGGGAACGTGCCGGGCGGCACGTCATCCATGGTCACAATCCGGTGGCCCTGTACGCGCTCAACCCACACCGTCAGCCCGGACTCTGCTAGCCACAGGCCGTGGAGGAGGTATTCAGGCATACCCACCCTTATACCACCCGCGCCGACACACCCCCGGCTCGTTTTCGTACAGCCCGTTTCGCCCTGCACACGGCGATTGGCGGAGTTGGCGATAGCTGTGTCGGGGCATGGTTTAAAGTGTGCGGGAGCTGACGAGAATGTGAGGGAGCTCATGTCCGACAATTTCTGGCTGGTCTTGGCTATTGTCCTGTACTTCGGGCTGATGGTCGCCATCGGTTTCTATTCGTGGCGCAAGACGGAGAAGTACGACGACTACGTGCTCGGCGACCGCGGTTTGAGCCCCCTCGTTGCAGGACTGTCCGCAGGTGCGTCCGACATGTCCGGCTGGCTGCTCATGGGCTTGCCCGGAGCCCTGTTCGTTGCCGGCATGAGCGAGCTGTGGATTGTCATCGGCCTCTTCGTCGGCACCTGGGCGAACTGGAAGTGGATTGCCCCGCGTCTGCGTGCGTATACGGAGGTGGCGAAGAACTCGATCACGCTGCCCAGCTTCTTTGAAAACCGCACCCACGACACCTCCCGCATGCTTCGGTTTACCGCGGCCGTGATCATCATTTTCTTCTTCACGTTTTACGTCTCCTCCGGCATGGTCTCCGGCGGGCGCTACTACGAGTCCACTTTCGGCGGGGATTACCTGCACGGCGTGCTCATCGTCGGTTCCATCACGGTGCTCTACACCTTCATCGGCGGCTTCCTCGCCGTCAGCTACACCGACGTGGTGCAGGGAGGGCTCATGTTTCTCGCACTCGTCACCGTGCCGCTGATGGCGCTGTTCGCGCTGGATAACCCCGCCGATATCTTCTCCTGGGCCACCTCAAACCCCTACGGACCGTGGGAAGAGGGCAACCCGACCTACTTCAACATGATCGCCGGGGTCTCCGCCGCCACCATCGTGGGCAACCTGGCGTGGGGCCTGGGGTACTTCGGCCGGCCGCACATTGTCACCCGGTTCATGGCGCTGCGCTCCCCGTCTGAGGCGAAGTCCGCCCGCCGCACCAGCACCGTCTGGGTGGCCATCTGCTACTTGGGTGCCATCTTCACCGCGCTGGTCGCCACCGTCTACTTCGGCCAAAAGTCCGCGTCCGTGACCGACCAAACCGGCTTTGAAACCGTCTTTTTGGACCTGGCACGCATCATGTTCCACCCGCTGATCGCCGGCATCGTGCTCACCGCGGTGCTCGCCGCGATCATGTCCACCATGTCCTCGCAGCTGTTGATCACCTCGTCGGCGCTGATCGAGGACCTCTACCGCATCTTCAACAAGAACCCGAACCACACCACGCTGCTGGTGCTCTCCCGCGCCATGGTGATTGCAGTCGCGCTCGTTGGCATGGCGCTGGCGATCAACCCGTCGGACACCATCCTTGGCCTCGTCGGTTTTGCCTGGGCTGGATTCGGCGCAGCGTTCGGGCCTGTGGTCGTCGCGTCGCTGTACTGGAAGCGGCTCACCGCTCCCGGCGCGATCGCGGGCATGATCGTCGGCGCCGTAACCGTGTTTGTCTGGGGTTCCGTGGACGCGCTTTCGGGTGCGATCTACGAGATTGTCCCTGGCGTCATCCTGGCCGGCCTGGCCATGGTCGTGGTCTCCCTGCTCACTCGTCCGAAGCCCGGCGTTGCCGAGGAATTCGACCGAGCCGCAGCCGCCACCGACTACGCCCTGGCCCACCCGGACGAGCCGTTCACCGAAGCGCTGCGGAACCGCGGAGGCGCATCCGCCGTCTAAGGGGGTATGCGCACCTACCTCACGCTCCTGACGGCACTGACCCTGCTCGTTGTGCCGTTTCCCACGGGGCGATTGCCTATCGACGTCCCTACGGTCGCCCACCGCACCACCATCCTCGGCTACAACAGGGCCGAGTTCGGCCCCGGCTGGGCCACCGGGCCGGACCGATGCGACACCCGCAGCCGTGTCATGGCCAGTGCCTTCAGTGCCTCCAGTGTCTCCAGCGCGGACTGCGCCCAGCCGTGGCCGCAGTGGGATGTTGAGGCCGTGCCCGATCCCTACACCGGCTCTCCCCTGCTGCCCCACGACGTTGAGATTGACCACATCCTGCCCGTCTCCGCTGCGTGGGACCTCGGCGCGCACCGCTGGGACGCCGCAACACGCGAGAGGTTTTACAACGACCCCGCCAACCTCATCGCAGTGTCCTCTGCCGCCAACCAGGCCAAGGGGGACAAACTGCCGTCGGAGTGGATGCCGGAAGCGAGGCGTTCACGCTGTGCGTATGGGCACCGGATGGTGAACGTGGCCAAACACTATGCGCTGCCGCTTCCCCGTGCGGACATGCGCGCGATCAGGAGGTCGTGCTCCGGTGTCGCGGGCCTTATCGCGCGCCGCGAGCTGTGAGGATTTTCCCACCATGCCGTAAGGTGAGCGCACATGACTACGTTCCTGATTTTCCTGCACGTCGCTGCAGCTATCCTGCTGCTCGGCCCAGTTGTCGTGTCCACCTCCATGTTCCCGCGCCAGGCCGCTGAGTCTCGCGCTGGCGGCGAGGAGGCCACTGGCCGCGCCTCGGTGCTCTACCGCATCACCAAGACCTACGGCATGCTGTCCCTGCTGGTGCCCCTTCTCGGTGCAGCTGTGCTGGCCTTCGACTGGGATGCGTACAAGTCCAACTACTGGTTCCACACCGCGATTGTGCTCTCCGTGATCGCATGGGCGCTGCTGCTGGCCATGGTGATCCCGCAGCAGCGCAAGATGATGGGCTCCCTGGGCGCCCTGCCTGCCTCCGACGCAGACCCGTCGGACTTGACCGAAAACTTCGAGAAGTCCAAGGCGAAGGCTACTGCCGGCGCTGGCATCTTCAACCTGCTCTGGATGCTCACCCTCATCCTGATGTTCTTGCCGTCCCCGGCGTAAGCGGCAAGTCCGGCTAGTTGGGCCCAGCTGTTGGCGATCTCCTCGCCATCAGCTGGACCTTACTCACTGAAAAGAAGCCCTCCTGATGCGTTCCCAGGGTTTGCGAAACGGGTGCCCAGCCACAAGCGAGCAAACAACGCGCACCCCCTCCACCTCAACCCCTAGGAGTACCGCAGCGCCGATGGCCCCTGCACACCCAGGCTGGCAAAGAAGCGGAACACGCCGTCCACCACCACGCGCAGCGCCTCCGCCACGGGTCCGGTCAGGCCGTTGAACAGGGCGTTTTGGCCCCACACGCCCACTAGCCTAGCTTCGGGGACCGCTGGGCCGTCTTGGGGCACCATGCCGATTATGAAGTCCCCGCCGCGCAGAAACGGCAGGGGGTTCGATGTCCACATGCTGGACACCACGCCGATGAACCCGCGGCCCGGCACCCACATGGGGCCTCCGGAGTCGCCGGGGCGGCTCAGGGGCGCGTCGACGAAGAACGTGCCGTCGGCCGCACCAGAAAAGCGCCCGCAGGTCTGTGCGCCACGCGCCTGGGAAAAGTAGCAGACCGTCTCGCCGAGGCGGACGTCTCTTGGGTGGACCCGGGCGTCGCCGGTCAACCGGTTCCCGCCCACCCGCACGCCGGGGTCCCACTGGATGGCGGCCCAGTCGTTGCTCAAGTGCCCGTCGTATACCTTCGAGCGGTACAGCGTGCCAGCGCCGCCGCCACCAACGAGCTCCACTCGCGCGCCCTCCCGCCCGCAGTGCGCCGCGACCAGGCTACGCTGCCGGCCCGGTTCGTTGAACCCAACGGTGCAAATACCGGTGCCATGAACGTGTACCGCTGCCCCCTGCTCCACCGCTCGCATTTGCGCCTGCGCCGGCGCGGCCTGCAACCCCAGCGCCACGGCTGTGGCCAGGAAGGTACGGAAGATAACGTGCGCGCGGTGGGACAACATGCGGTTTAACCTACCCCGCTCGCAACTGGCGTTCGTACATAGGCGCGCGTTGGCCTATCGACGTCCAACGGTCACCCCTCAACAGCAAAAACAGCCGACGAATACGCCGGCTGTTCTCACGGAAACGCCCTAGTCGCGGTCGTAGCGTCCGCGTCCGCCGCGGTAGCCGCCACGTCCACCACGGCCACCCCGATCGTCCCTGTCGTCACGTCCGCGTCCGCCGCGGTAACCACCTCGGCCGCCGCGGTAACCACCGCGATCACCGCGCCCGCCACGTTCACGCGGCGGCGCACCGTGGTCGCGCTGGATGTTGATCAGCTGGCCGGAGATACGGGTGTCCTCCAGGCGGTCCAGCACGGCCCGGTCCAGGTTCTTCGGCAGCTCCACCAGCGTAAAGTCGCCGCCGATGGTGATGCGGCCGAAGTCCTTGGAGTTCAGGCCGCCCTCGTTGGCGAGCGCACCGACGATGGCGCCGGGGCGTACGTGATGGCGCTTGCCCACGTCCAGGCGGTAGGTGTCGAAGTTGCCGGAGTCGTCGAAGCGGCGTCCGCCCCGGCGATCCCCGCGGTCGTCCCGGTCAAAGCGGTCGCGGCCACGCCCGCCGCGGTCACGGCGGTCGTCCCGGTCGAAACGGTCGCGGCGGTCGCGCTTGTCTCGGGGCGGCTCCTTCATCAAGAACTCGTCGCCGGCAAGCGCCTGGGTGGCAAGTGCGGCGGCAATGTCGTCCATAGGCACATTGTTCGCCGCGCAGTACTCGCGCACCATGGTCTTGAACACCTGCAGGTCGGAGGCCTCGAGGGACTCGGTGATGGAGTCCATGAACTTGGACTTGCGCGACTCGTTGACCTCGTCCACAGTGGGCAGATCCATCTCTTCAATGGTCGCGTTGGTCACCCGCTCGATGGAGCGCAGCATGCGGCGCTCGCGCGGGGTGACAAACAGGATCGCCTCGCCGGTGCGGCCCGCGCGGCCGGTGCGGCCGATGCGGTGGACGTAGGACTCCGTGTCGTTCGGGATGTCGTAGTTGAGCACGTGGGAGATGCGCTCCACGTCCAGGCCGCGGGCGGCGACGTCGGTGGCCACGAGGATGTCCAGACGACCGTCGCGGAGCTGGTCCACGGTTCGCTCACGCTGCTGCTGGGCAATATCGCCGTTGATGGCGGCGGCGGAGAATCCGCGGGCGCGCAGCTTTTCGGCGATCTCTTCCGTCTCGTTCTTGGTGCGCACGAACACGATCATCGCCTCGAACTCCGTCACCTCGAGGATGCGGGTGATCGCGTCGAGCTTGTTGCGGTGCGCCGTAAACAGGTAGCGCTGCGTGATGTTGGTGTTGGTGCGGGTCTCCGACTTAACGGTGACCTCTTCCGGGTCGTTCAGGTAGTCGCGGGAGATGCGGCGGATCGCGTTCGGCATCGTCGCCGAGAACAGCGCCACCTGCTTGCTGTCCGGGGTGTCCTCCAGGATGCGCTCCACGTCTTCCTGGAAGCCCATGTTCAGCATCTCGTCCGCCTCGTCGAGCACGAGGAACTCCAGGTTGGAGATGTCCAGCGAGCCCTTCTCCAGGTGGTCGATCACACGCCCCGGGGTGCCCACGATCACCTGCGCGCCGCGGCGCAGGCCGGAGAGCTGGATGCCGTACGCCTGGCCACCGTAGATGGGCAGGATGTGCACGCCGCCTAGGTGGTCCGCGAAGGACTGGAACGAGTCCGACACCTGCAGCGCCAGCTCACGGGTGGGTGCGAGCACGAGCGCCTGCGGGTAGCGCTTGTTCGGGTCAATCTGAGAGAGCACCGGCAGCGCGAACGCCGCGGTCTTACCCGTACCCGTCTGGGCCAGGCCCACCACGTCGCGTCCCTGCATCAGCAGCGGGATGGTCTGTGCCTGAATCGGCGAGGGCTGCTCGAAGCCCACGCGCTTGACCGCCTCCACGACCTTGTCGGGCAGGCCGAGGGTTTCAAAGCCGTTTTCCGGCTTTTCCGGTTCAGATTCTTTTTCCGCGTCCTCGGCGTCTGCTTCAGTCTCGGGGTCGGCCGAAGGTTCGTCGCTAAGCTTCAGCACATCTTTGTCTTCTTCAATGGCCACGGTGTCCTCCGCGGCGCCGGTCTTGTCAGAAACGCCCGCATCCCTGGTGTCCTCTACTACGGCCTCAACGATCTCGGCCGCGACATCCTGCGGGTTATCCTGATTTTCCGACACATTCATGTCCGGCTCATTCTCGCCGCCGGTGGCGTTTTCGGAAATGCTCATCGCCTGCCAACCCTACGGCACACACCCCGTATTCTGCTATTTCAGGCATGTGCTTATCGACGAGCTCCGCAGCCCCACGCTTTTTGAATATTTTTCCCTGTTCCGCACACATCAAACGAAACAGCGTGTATGGTCAGCAACGTGATGAACAGCAACGCTCTCAACGCCTCGGCCGCTCAGGCCGAGCGTTTTGTGTTGCTGAATACCCAGCCGGCCCGCCTGCATCATCATCTGTAGCGCGGTGCCGGCTTTCCTTCGCCCCCTGCGCTAACAGCCTCTGCTGCTCCTAGCGCAGGGGGTTTTACGTTAGCGCCAGCTGGTCAGGCTCAGGTTGATCGCACCGCGCCCCCGGATCCGTCCGCGCGGTCGCACTCGGGCCAATCGCGACGGCAAACCGGGAAGACGCCGCCCGCACAGGGCATCACACCAATCCCCCTCTGCGCACCGATTCGCGCATCGCTTCCCGAAAGAGCACAGTTAATGTCCGTTATGACTGCACCCTCAGAAACCGCATCCCAGCCCACACCGAAACGCTCCGGCCTGAACGCCCGCCACATCCACTTCATCGCCCTCGGCTCCGCCATCGGCACCGGCCTGTTCTACGGCTCAGCCGTGCGATCCAGGCGGCGGGCCCCTCCGTCCTGCTGGTGTACCTGCTCGGCGGCGCGGTGGTGTACTTCATGCTCCGCGCGCTGGGCGAGATGAGCGTGCGCAACCCCGTGCGCGGCTCGTTTGCCGTGTACTGCCGCAAGTACCTCGGCGGCTGGGGCGGCTACATCACCGGCTGGATGTTCGCGTTCGAGATGATGATCGTGTGTCTGGCGGACCTCACCGCGATTGGCATCTACATGAAGTTTTGGTTCCCGGACACCGCGGCATGGGTGTGGATTGCCGTGACCTTGCTGATCATCGGTGCGGCCAACTTGGCTACGGTGCGCTGGTTCGGCGAGCTGGAATTCGCGTTCACAATTATTAAGGTCACCGCAGTGGTGGCGATGATCGTTGGCGGCGCGGCGATTTTGATCTTCAACCTTGGGCAGCAGCCGGAGGTAGCGCAGGTGAGCAACCTGTGGAACGACGGCGGTTTCTTCCCCAACGGCGTCCAGGGCATGATCGCGTCATTCATCCTCGTGCTCTTCGCGTTCGGCGGCACCGAGATCATCGGCGTGGCAGGTGCGGAGGCCGAGGACCCGGAGCGCTCCATCCCCAACGCAGTCAACACCGTCCCGGCGCGCATCCTCATCTTCTACGTGCTGGCGATCTCGATCATCCTGATCCTCAACCCGTGGCGCACCATCACTGGCGAGGAATCCCCCTTCGTGCAGATCTTCAACACGCTCGGCGTGAACTGGGCCGCTGGTTTGCTCAACTTCGTGGTCATCACCGCGGCCCTGTCCGCGATCAACGCCGACCTGTTCGGCACCGGCCGGGTGCTCACCGGTCTGGCCAAGGAGAATCTCGCGCCCCGCAAGATGGCCAAGACCTACCGCGACGTGCCGGTGATGACCATTGTCACGCTGCTCGGCGTGTTGATCATCGGCGTGTTCCTCAACGCCCGCTACCCGGACGTCTTCGAAACCATCGCCGCGCTGGCCACCTTCGCCACCGTGTTTGTCTGGTTGATGATCCTGCTGGCGCAGGTTGCTATGCGCAAGCAGATGACCGCCGAGGAGCAGCGCGCGCTGAAGTTTGCCGTCCCCTTCTGGCCGTACGGACAGTACTTCGCCATCGCGTTCATCCTGTGCACCTTCGGCATCATGGCTTGGCTGCCGGACTTCCGCCTGGCCCTGGGAATCGGTGTGGCCTTCACGGTGATCATGACCGTGCTGTACTTCGCCACCGGCCGCCCACAGGTATTGGAGCAGGCCGACGAGGAGTACGCACAGCAGTAGCTCGCTCGCAGGTATCGCAGCCGCAGCTATCCCAGGCGCAGTTGCGCACCTAAAAAACGCCGCCCTCACAGGGGGCGGCGTTTCTCTGTTCCCACAACAGGCCACCCCACCGTGCGCGACTGCTTCCCCTCTGCCACACTTGTCCGCATGACCGTGACGCATGGCAACAAAGTTGTCCTCATCGGTGCTGGCGCAGTCGGCACCGCCTACGCATACGCAGTACTCAACCAGGGCTTGGCAGATCACCTGGCCATCATCGATCTCAACGAGGACCTCGTGTGGGCCCAAGTGGAGGACCTCAACCACGCCATCCCCTTTTCCGGCCAGCACATGGACGTCACGGCCGGCACGTACGAGGACTGCCGCGACGCCGCCCTCATCGTCAACTGCGCGGGCGTTGCCCAGCGCGACGGCGAGACGCGCATCGACCTGATCGCCCGCAACGCCAAGATCTTCGACTCCATCAACTCCCAAGTGATGGCCAACGGCTTCAACGGCATCTACCTGGTTGCCACCAACCCCGTAGATGTGCTGTCCTACATCACCTGGAAGCAGACCGGCCTACCATCGAGCCAGGTCATCGGCTCCGGCACCGTGCTCGACACCGCCCGCTGGCGCCACAACCTGGGCCAGTTTTTCGACATCGCCCCCTCCGCCGTCCACACCCACATCATCGGCGAGCACGGCGATACCGAGCTGCCCGTGCTCTCCACCGGCTCCGTCGGCGGTGTGCCGCTGCGCGCGATGCTCGAAACTGAGGCCGAGACCAACCCGGACATCTACGCCCAGATAGACGAGATGTTCGTCCGCACCCGCGACGCGGCTTACGACATCATTAAGCGCAAGGGCAACACCTCCTTCGGCGTCGGCAACGCACTCGCGCGTATCACCCGTGCGATCCTGCGCAACGAGGACGTGGTCCTGCCCGTCTCTTCCCTCCTCCAGGGCGAGTACGGCCTCAACGACCTCTACATCGGCACCCCCACCGTGCTCAACCGCCAGGGCGTGCGCAACGTAGTCGAGCTGCGCCTCGACACCGACGAGCTGGAAAAGTTCCGCCACTCAGCCGCTACCCTCCGCGACGTCATCGACCGCTCCGAGTTCTAGGCATCTGCTTATCGACGGCAGCTTCGCGGGGCTGCCGTTTAGGATATCTACATGACCAAAATCATCGATGTGGTGGGAGCAGTGATCCTAGATGGTGACCTGGTGTTCACCGCACAACGTGGGCCAGGCAGGTCGATGGGCGGCTTGTGGGAGTTTCCCGGCGGCAAAATCGAGTCCGGAGAAACACCGGAACAAGCGCTGAAGCGCGAACTCGTTGAAGAGCTCAGCATTGAGGTCGAGGTTCTCGACAAGATCGTGACAAGCAAGCACGATACCGGGTCTGCAGTCATCAACCTGACCACCTACTACTGCAAGCTACGCTCTGGCACTCCAACGCTCTTCGAGCATGAGCAAGTCCGCTGGGTGCCCAGGTCTGAGCTTGACGCGCTGGAGTGGGCGCCAGCGGACATCGAAACGGTCCAACGCGTGCGGCAAGATAAATGAAATCAGCGCTCTCATCGCTTCAACGTGATCTCGAATACGGGTTTATTGACGAAACCGTTCTGGCGAACAAGCTAGAAAACCCGGAGCTCATCACCAATAGCGACTCAAACTCGATGTACGAGGCGCTAAAAAACGAGCTTGAGTTCGCAGACAGCTACGTCTTTTCCGTCGCATTCGTAACAGCCGACGGCATTGGGGCATTAAAGCAGCAGCTCATTGAGTTCCAGGGCAGAGGAACAATCATCACGTCCTCCTACCAAGACTTTAATGAGCCAGCAGCGCTCAGAGAGCTGCTCACCCTGGAAAACGTTGATGCCTACGTCATGGCGGACTACGTGCACCACGCGAAGGGATACATTTTCAGTCACGGTGACCACGTCACTGCCCTCGTCGGGAGCTCGAATCTGACGCGATACGCATTAACGGAGAATCAAGAGTGGAACATTCGGGTTTCCTCGCACCGTAACGGCAACATCGCGATGCAGTTTCACGATGGGGTAGTCAAGCACATCGAGAAAGCTATTCCGCTGACCGAAGAGTGGATCCGCCAATACGAGCAGAGGCGCGCCACCCGCACAATTGTTTTCACTGAGACGCAGCCCCTCGAAGTCTCACCCGAGGGCGAGAAGATTCTGCCGAATCTGATGCAGGTAGAAGCCCTAGAACAGCTCCAACAAGTAGTTGATTCAGGAGAGAAACGTGCGCTGATCATCTCGGCTACCGGCACAGGTAAAACCATTCTCGCGGCTCTTGCAACGCGTCAACTGAAGCCGATGAGAACCCTGTTCATCGCGCACCGAGAACAGATTCTTAAGAAGGCCGCTGAGGAATTCTCTAGAGTCCTGGAAATTGATGAGTCTCAGATCGGTTTCTACGTAGGGCAACGTCGAGAAGTTCACAAGCCGCTCGTGTTTGCAACGATTCAATCACTCTCGCGAAAAGAGAACCTAGCGGAAATCTCTCCTCTGCAGTTCGACATGATCATCATTGATGAAGTGCACCGCTCAGGCGCTGAATCATATCGCTCTGTTTTAAATCACTTCCGCCCCCAGTTCGCGCTGGGGCTGACAGCTACACCCGAGAGAACTGACGGCTTTAACGTCTTCGAGCTTTTCGAATACAACGTTCCTTACGAGATTCGCCTCGAAGGCGCCCTAGAGAATCGAATGCTCGTGCCGTTCGATTACTACGGCATTGCCGATTACGAATCGGCGCAGGGGTCGATCGGTGATAAATCCAAACTCAAAGATCTGACCGCCGACAGTCGCGTCGACCATATTGCGGACGCTCTACAGAAGTATTCCTTCGCAGAGGGGACCAAAGGCCTCGTGTTCTGCAGCAGCAATGAGGAGTCTCGAATTCTCGCGGAGTCACTGTCGACACGCGAGGTGCACGGGCGGCGGTTGCGAACACGTAGCCTGTCCGGTGCAGACACGGTTGAGGAACGTGAAACGGTAGTAGCGCAGTTGGAAAACGGCGAACTGGACTACATCTTCACCGTGGATATTTTCAATGAGGGCATCGACATTCCATCCGTAAATGTGATTGTCCTGCTCCGCAGCACCG
This sequence comes from Corynebacterium wankanglinii, assembly GCA_014490595.1. Lineage (GTDB taxonomy): Bacteria > Actinomycetota > Actinomycetes > Mycobacteriales > Mycobacteriaceae > Corynebacterium > Corynebacterium wankanglinii. The sequence goes on along the minus strand of CP061031.1, from coordinate 1,019,853 downwards.
AATCCTCCATCATCTTTACGCAACAGTTGGGCAGGGGGCTACGGAAATCGGCTGGAAAACATTCCCTACGAGTGATCGACTTCATTGGCAATTACGCAAATAACTACCTGATCGCGATTGCATTAACAGGAAACAGGTCAGGGCATAAACCAAAAATTCTCGACGACGTGAACGATCCGCGGCCCAAAGCCGGCGCCTCAACAGTGAGCTTTGACAGGGTTTCTGCGAACAGAATTCTCGAATCTCTCCGCAAGGCTCGCATCACCGGCGTGAAGGCCAAGCGTGAATCGATCGCGGAGTTGAAGTATCGGCTTGGTCGAATTCCGCGGCTGATTGACTTCTTCCACCACGAACTCCTCGATCCAACGGTGCTCTGTGCGACAGACCAGTACACACGGAATTACTGGGCGTTGCTGCACAAGCTGAAAGAGGTAGACGTCGCTCCCTCGCCCGACGAGGATGGATTCCTCTCATTTATAGCCGCGGAGCTGCTGAATGGAAAACGGCCGCAGGAACTACTCCTGCTTAACGAGCTTTTAAAACGCGGCCCACAGGGGAAGGTTTCTGCCGACGAGTACAGCACGGCGCTCAACGAGTATTCCAGCAACCTCGATACCTCAAACACGGTGTTGCGCTCGGTGGAGCTCGTTTTGAATCTGCATTGGTTCCAGGACACGACTGCTGAGCGTTATGGCGGCAGACCTCTCGTCGTTCGCGTAGACGACATCTTCCGGCTTGGTAACCGGTTTGCGGAACTGTACTACTCCTACGATGCAGACCACCCGCATCCGGCCACCAGCTTTAGATCTCATGTTGACGATCTCATCGAAACCGGGCTGCATATTAACAGACGTCAGTACGCCAGGGCGGATAGCTTCGTCCGTGGAAAGACTTACACCCGCAAAGACGCTGCCCGTCTGCTCAACTGGCAACGCAACAGAGAATCCACCATTTACGGATACGCTGTCGACGCGGCGACTCACACCTGCCCAATCTTTGTTACTTACCACAAGGATGCAGACGTCGTAGCGAGCCACCGGTACGAGGACACCTTCATCGATCAATCCACAATGCAATGGTTCTCCAGGAACAATCGGACGCTCGAAAGCAAGGAACTCCAACCAATACTCAACGGTTCAGCAGAATTACATCTATTCGTAAAACGAGAGGACGCGGACGGTCTGGAGTTCTACTACCTCGGACAGGCTAAAGCGACGCACGCGAAGGAACGCCACATGCCGGGCAACAACAACGACCTGCTCGACGTCGTCGTCATGAATTTAACCTTGGATGAGCCGGTTGCACCACAGCTTTTTAAGGCGCTGACGGCCAACAAGCGTTCAAGCCTCGAGGATTCGACCAACGCTGAGAAGAATGCAGAGCTCCACCGATCCCCTGGCCACGTCGTCCGGAAGAACGCGAAGAAGGACTCAGAACTGCCGAAATAGAGGAAATGACCTCAGCTCCGAGTTACTCATCACCGCGTACTCCCCCACCTCCGCGGCGAAGGAGGTGTCGTGGCAGGTGAAGATCACAGCCTGTCCGCGATGTAGACCCGCGGCGATCAGCGCGTGCGCACGGTCGCGGGAGGGGGCGTCGAGGCCGACGTCGGGTTCGTCGAGAAGCACGAGCGGACGGTTTGGGGCGAACACCTGGGCGAGCTGAGCAAGGCGCAGGTGCGCGGCGGGCAGGTCGAGGGGGTGGGTCTCCGGGTCGAGGCCGAGGGCGGCTGCGGCATCCGCGTCGCCGACGAACTGCCCCACCGTGGACTCGGCGAGTTGGTCGGCGGCGCGCTGCAGGGCCAGTGAGACCGGCAGGCCGCGGGTCTGCTCCAGACCGGGGTTGCCGTCCAGGCCGGCCATGGCACGCAGGAGTGTGGTCTTGCCGGCGCCGTTGTCGCCGCGCAGCCACAATGCTGCGCCGGGCCGCACGGTCAAATGGATCGGACCAGCGGTGAAGGTGGGCTGCTCGGTGGCACGAAACTGCCACCACTTGCGGGGCGCGCCGCCGCGGGTGGCGGTAATTTCGCCGAGGTCGATGGGATCGCCGGACGCTTCCACGCGTGGGGGATGGCTGGGTTCGTGGGTGGGAAGGGGCGTGGGAGACAGGATGCCGTCGATAAGCGAGAGCTTGGCTGAGTCGAAACGGGGGCGATTGCCCAGGACCACGATGCGCGACGGAAGTGCGTCGAGGAGGCGGATAATGGAGCGTGCGGAGGTGGGATCGAGGCCGGCGAAGGGGTCGTCGAGAAGCAGCAGCTCCGGTTCTAAGACGGCGACGGACGCGATTGCTAATCGACGAGTCTGGCCGCCGGACAGTTGCGCGGGGTGACGCTCGGCGAGCGGGGCCAGGCCTGCGGCTTGCAGGACGGCTTCGCAGCGGCGCCGCATCTCGGGGACGGGCGTGCCGCGCTGTTCGAGGCCGAGCGCGACCTCTTCTATCACGGTGTCGCGAAGATAGGACACGTGCGCGGTTGCGTCTTGTTGCACCACGGCGGCACCGGGCCACTCGCGGTGGACCTGAGCGGCGAGCGTGGTCAGGCCCGCGCCAGAGTTGCCGATGACCTGGACCGTGCGGTGTTGCTCGAGCGTTGTGCGTAGCAGCGTTAGATCCATACGACCACCGCCAGGCAGGCAAGCGGGGTAAGGATGCGCGCGGCGCGTTGTGCCGAGCTGTCGTGCACCGGGCGCAGGACGGTGCGACGCCCGGTGAGGTCGTACCCCGCGGTCTCCAGCGCCTGGCCGCGGGCGCCCGCTTGGGTGAGCAATTCAGTGAGCACGGGCATGATGAGGTTCGGAACGACCGTTTTGGCCGTGATCGAACGCTGCTTCAGACGGTTCGCGTCCCGAGTGGCGCGGATGCGCTGGGCACCCTGCGGTCCGAGCTGGAGCGTGGTGCCCGCGATGTAGCCGATCCGGTTGCCGCCCCGGGTTGCTTGGAGCGCCTTGGCCAGGTCCGGCGTACGCATCCAGGCCACGGCGGCCATGAGGCAGGCGATGAGCGCGGTGAAGCGGGCGGTGAGGTGGGCGGCATCCGCGAGCCCGTCGGAGGTGAGCAGCGGGGCGATGCGGTGCTCACCATACGGGGCGTGGATGAGCAACATCGACGCAGCGACGGGGCGCGGCGAGTAATGCGGTCGCTGCCACAAGAGATGGGTTGCGCGTACGCCAGGTGCCCGCGAGCAGGGCAATTACGAGCACGGTCAGCGATGCTGCAGGCGAGTTCAGCCCTAGCACGAGAATCCAGCCGGACGCGCCGATGACCAACGCGGTCAGCGGGTTCAGTCGCGGCTGGATGCGGGACACGGGTTACGCGGCGGTGGTGGGTGCGGTTGCCTTCGCCGCGTTGGCCTGGTTGGCCGTCTTCGGCGCGAAAGCGGCGACGGTGCGGTTCGGCAACGCCTTTACGGTGAAGTACGCCACCAGCATGACAATCACCTTGTCCACCGGGTCCGAGATGAACGCCTGGGTGGTCACGGACGCAATGAGCGAGCCGCCCATCTCGCGGAACAGGCTGACCAGCGCACCGGTGCCCACACCAGCGGTGCCGCCGTAGACATAGGCGGCCACAGGTGCGGCAACCATGCCGCCGACGATGCCCAAAACGATGCCGAAGCCGATCACGGTGGCCAAGTTGCGGAACGCGTTGAAGCGATGGATGAACACACCGGCGAGCCAACCCACGAGTGCGGCACCGGCCGCGAACGGCAGGGCCGCCGGGTTAAGCAGGCCCCACACCACGTTGTTGAGCGCGCCAGTGGCCATGCCGGCGACTGGCCCGGCGAGCGCGGCGACCAGCACTGTGCCCACGGAGTCCAGGTACAGCGGCAGGCCGATGGAGCCGACGATCTCCCCAACGACGGAGTTGATGATGATCGCGATCGGGATCAGCCCCAGCGTGCGCGCCGGCAGCACGGGGATCACGGCGGCGAGCAGCAGCGCGGTGCCGATGCCGTAACCGGCCAGCAGCGCAATACCGGCCCCGGAGCCGGTGACCTGGTCCCAGTCCGCCGGGTGAACGAGGACGAAGTACAGCCAGGTAGCGGCGATACATACGGCGCCCGCGATAGCGAGTGCGCGGCGGGCGGGGGTCCATTCGGCCTTCTGAAGGGCCGGGTTGGTGGTGTGCGACATAGGTGCTCCGAGTGGTGCGCGGGAAACAGGAAAATTCAGCCCGCGCCTATGTCACCTCGGCTGGGCTATCGGTTGGGCAGTGTAGCAGGCGGTGCGCTACCACCACGTCCTAGTCATCCGCGCGCAGGTGGCGCAGCTCCTCGATCTCGGCGTCGCCGGCGGCGACCTTCGCGTGCACGTCGCAGGCCCACCCGAAGCGTTCCCAGGCGGCCTCGACGTCAGCCTCGGTGACCAGGCACGCGTTGGGCTCGCGCTCCCAGATGCCGCGCAGGTCTGCCACGGACGTGCCGCGCATGAGTTCCGAATCAGCCTCGACGGCCACGGTGGTCTCCGTGGACTGGTAGTCCACCAAGTCCAAGGCGATGAGCACAGTGAGCAGGTCATGGATCTGCGCCTGGTACCCCTCCCCGACGTCCTGGTGAAACTCGAAGTAGAAGCGGGTGATCGCCTCCAAATGCTCGGCAACAGGCGAGCCGCCTAGCCTATCGACGAGCTCCGCCAACGCTTCCGGTTTAAGCACCATCTTCTCAGTCACACCCAGCGAGCACAGGGTGATCGGGGTGGGCGTCAGCGCGAACACGTCCGCAGCGGCGTGCGGGTCCACCCAGAAGTTCCACTCCGCACTCGGCGTGGTGTTACCCGGGTAGTGCACCGCCCCACCCATCACGGTGATGTGCTTGAGCTTGGCAAAGTGCTCCGGGTGGGTGTGCGCAAAGGCGGCCAGGCTGGTCAAAGGGCCGGTGACAATGAGGTGCAGGTCGTCGGTGCCGCGCGCGATGGAGTCGATCCACAGCGCGTCCCAGTCGTGCTCCACGTGCCGCTCGGGGGCGGTGGCATAGCCCAGGCCCGTGTCGCCGTGGGTTTCCGGCGTGGTGGTCAGATCCACCTCAAGCGGCTCCGGCACACCCGCGGCGAGCGGAATGATGGGCAGCCCGCACAGCCCCAGGACCCACGCTGCGTTGCGGGCGCATTGGTCGGCGGGGGCGTTGCCGGAGGTCGTCGTTACGCAATCGAGCTCGATCAGCCCTGCCTGTGCCGCGGCGGTGAGGAAGATGATGGCGTAGGTGTCGTCGATGCCCGGGTCGCAGTCCAAGATGACTCTCATAGCTTCGTTTCCTTCCCGGCGGTGAGCCAGACGATCAAGGCGGCGGCGCACACGGCCCCACACACGCCGAACGCGGCCTGGAAGCCTGCTGCCTCCGCAACCGCGCCGATGAGCAGCGGTGCGAGGATCGTACCGGCATCCTGGGTCATTTGGTAGGTGGACAGCACTGTACCGCCGGAGCGCTCGTTGCCGATGATATCCGCGAGTGAGGCCTGGGTGGCAGGGCTCATCAGACCAGAGCCGATGCCCGCTGCCACCGAGAGGATGATCAGCGGCCACACACTGGTGGCACTACCCAGCAGCGCGGTAAACACGCCGGAGGTGGCTAGGCCTGCGGCAACGAGCGGGCGGCGGCCGAGGCTGTCAGCGAGGCGGCCGGAGAACTGCAGCGTGACGGCCATTCCGAAGGCGAACGCGGTGAGCGCAAAGCCGGCGGCCGCGCCGCCGCGGGCAAAGACGGAGGCGGCGAACAGCGGCAGGATTGCCACGCGCGCGCCCATGTTGACGAAGCCGTTGGTGAAGCCAGCGACCAGCAGCGCCCGGTACGTAGGAGCGCGCCACGCCTGGCGCAGGTGCATCTTCGGCTTCGCGGCGGGGAGCGCTTCGCCGCCGGGTTTCGGCTGGGTGAGCACGCCGACGGCGACGGCGGCGGCCGCCACGGCCAGGCCGTAGATGACAAATGGCGCGCGGAAACCGAGGAAGGACAACGCGGCGCCGATGACGGGGCCGACAATGTTGCCCACCAAAAACGCGGAGGCGTACAACGCGTTGGCCCGGCCGCGGATGCTCGGGTGGTTACGCGGACGATCAGGGCTTGGGCCGACAACGTGAACATGGTTGAGCCGAAACCGGCGATGAAGCGAAGCGTGAGAATCTGCCAGTAGGCCTGCGCGAACGCGACGAAGAAGGTGGACACCGCGACGATGAGCAAACCCGTGAGGTAGATCGGACGGGAGCCGAGCTTATCCACCAGCACACCAGCACCCGGCGCACCCAGAAGTCTGGCCAGCGCAAAGGCCGAGATCACCGCTCCCGCCGCGGCCATGGACACCCCGAAGCTTCCTGCGAACTGTGGAAGCACCGGGGCGATCAACCCATACCCTAGGGCGATGATGAATGCTGCGCCGACGAGCACCCAGATTGCGCGTGGAATCTTCGGCTCACTGTTCGGTTGTACTGCTGGTTGAGCTGGGGTGTCGGCGTTCATTGCTGGCCAGGGTACCTCCCCACCGGAGTGGCCTGTAAAGCGCCAGGCAGCGCACACCTATTCGTTTGTGTGTTCGAATGGGCGGGCGTTGGTGTCGGAGGGCTTCATAGTGTGAGCGCCATGAAGTTCACCACGAAGAATCCACTGCGCAGTGTCAGCCGCCACCCCCAGTCCTATCCCTCCACCCCGGAATCCCTGGCTCACGTAATTCGCGAGGAGCACCCGGAGGCCATCGCGTCCGTGCACGCTGTCATGCACCACCCGCGCTCGCTGTCGCGGCCGACGGCCGCCTGGCGTCCCCCGGTGCTCACCCTCCCACGCGTGGCCAACGGGCCGCAGCTCACCCTGGCTGTAACACGCAGGCGGGTCGGCCCGCGGGCTCGGGCGCGGATACAGGGGTATGGCGAAGAGCAGGTTCCGGCGTACCTGATTGAGGTCCGCATCGCCGACGCCACCGGCGCGGTCATGGATTCCGCGCTCACTGAGGCGTGGGTGCGGGCCCTCATTCCAGAGGATTGCACGCACGCGGTGCACGAACTGGCCGGCACCCACGCGGCGAACTACGTGTGGCTGGTGGACGGGACGTTCGCACCGATCGCGTCACCGTCCTCCATGTTCGAGGGACTCAGCGCGGCGTAACGCCAGGATGTGCGGCTAGCCCCGGGCGGCGTCGCTGCTGTCGTCCTCGTCAATGCCCGGCACGCCTTCGGTGCCGCCTTCGTTGCCGCCATCGTTACCGGCGGCGCTGGTGTCGGAGTTGGTGGCGGAGTTTGTGACGATGTCGTGTGCGAAGTCCTCGTCGCCGAAGTCATCCAAATTGTCGCCGTCGAACGAGGCCGCATCCGTATCGCCAGCGAGATCGAGGTTGAAGTCCTCGTCGTCCTCGCCCTCCTGGCCGTCCTCTTCATCGTCCTCATCGTCATCATCGTCTTCGTCGTCCTGGCCAAACAGGTCGTAGACCTCCGGCTCGTCGAAGTCGTCGTCGACGGGCAGGAGCTGCGATTCCCAGTCCTCGGCCTGGTCGGCGGCGAGCGAGAGCACGTCGAAAAGCCGGTCGAAGTCGGTGAAGCTGCCCAGCTCAAGCCGCTCGGCATCAGTGAGGGCCTCGTCGTGGATGACGTCGAAAAGCCGGGCCCGGTCCTCGTCCGTTAGCTCGGCATCGCCGTCGGATTCCCACAGTTCACCCTCGGCGTCGTCCAGCACGTCGTCGTAATCGTCCGGCAGGGCCACGAAGGTGACCTTGGCGCTCGGTGTGCCGTCCACGGTCTCGATCGTCACCTGCAGCTCGGCGTTCTCCCCCACCTCGGCGCGCACCTGCTGCGGGTTGAGGTGATCCTGGAAAAACTCCAGGTCGCCGATGCGCTCATCGGTGCCCTCGAGCAGATCGCGCAGCACGGTGATGACCTGGTCTGTGGCCATGTGCTCGGCCACCGCGGCCACTGCGTCCTCCAAGGAGAAGACCACCGCGACCAGCACGGCCTCGAAATCCTCGTCGTCTTCGTCCACGTCTGCGGCGGCGATGTAGACATTCGCGGCGGGCAAGTGCGGATCAATTTCCACGAACTGGATCTCCAGCTCCGCGGTCAAGGGCACAAACATGGTGTCGCCGCCTACGCGGGACTCGATGCCGTCGCGGTCCAACGCCGCAGCAATGTCTTCGAAAAAGCTCATGTCGGTGGTTCCTTCCACTTCGCGCCGTCGGGCTGTGTGTCCGCGCTCCGGGTGAGCTCGGCCACGACGCGCCCAAGCCTAGCTATGAATCCTCCCGCACGCGTGAGATTTAGCCGTCACCCCACGCCGGGTGCGCGGCGCCGAGCAGCGACGCCGCGGAGTCCATCAGATCCTGGCGGTGGGTGCCCCACTCGCGCATGTCAAAGCCCTCCCACGCCCTGCGTTGCGACGCCTTCGGGTCCCACTCCACATGCATACCGTTGTCGAACACAGCGGTCGCCCGCCCAGGCCTGTCGTCGGAACGGAACCCGTACACGGGCCACTCATCGCCCGGCGAACCCGTGTGGAAAAACCGGCCCCAGTGGTACTGCATGACGCGGCTGACTTCCTCGAAGGCCTCGGTCCCGCCGAAGACGTCCCAGCGGGAGGCCTTGGTGGAGTTCGGCTCGCCGAATACCGCCCCCAGGTCCGCGGTGTGCATCGCGCCGAGGCCAAGCCACCGCATGGCAGCGGAGGCGTAATCGAAGCGGTACATCCACGTGCGCGCCTTCCTGCGATGCGCGGTGGCCACAATAACCGTTGGGGCCCAGAAGACGGCATCGGCGATGAGGTCCGCGTAGTCCCCTCGCCCGCCCGCGTACCCGTAGGCGCGCAGGACCGCCTGGGCGTTGTCAGGATCGAAGGCCTCCAGCGCCCGGCGCGCGGCGCGTTGGCGGGACTTCGCCGTTTGGTAGATGGCTTTTGCGAAGCTGGCTTCGTCGGAGTTCGTGCCCACTATCAGCGGCACGGCGGCCTGCTCGCCGGCCTCGAACGTGTCAATCGGGTGCGCGGTGAGCGTTTCCCCGTCCACCGTGGGCATGAAGCTGGTGTTGAGCTGCACGAGCTCCTTGCTGTTAAGCAGCATCGACTGGCCTGCGCGGACTAGCTCCGCAGCGCTGGTGGCGCGCAAGTCCTCCACAGTAGTGGTGCGCGGAAGCCCCATCCGGGTGACTAACTCTCGCACCCACATGGCGGCTTGCAGGCGGGAGTGCACACTGGCGGGCGGCGGCGACTGGGCGACGGCGCCGTGGAACAGCCCACGCGCGCCGGGGGCGCACATCAGGTGCACCACGGCCGCCCCGCCGGCGGATTCACCCATGATGGTCACACGGTTGGGGTTGCCGCCGAAGTTTGCGATGTTGTCTCGCACCCACTCCAGCGCCAGGATCTGGTCCAGCAGCGCGGGCGTGGCCACGCAGTCGTGCCCGAGGGACCGGAAATCCAAATACCCCAACACGCCCAAGCGGAAGTTCACCGACACGTAGACCACGTCGGTGGCGCGGCTGAGCAGATGGCCTTGGAGCACTTTCTCGTGGCTTGCACCGGTGACGAAGGTGCCGCCGTGGAAGTAGACCACCACCGGTAGCTCGTCGTCGGTATCGGGGCGCACAATGTCCAGCGTCAGGCAGTCTTCGGTGCCGATCACCATGTCGCGCCAGCCGAAGGTGCCCTGCATGGCGGGCGGGGCGAAGCTTGAGGCGTCGTAAAGCCCCTGCCACCTCTCCGCAGGCTGGGGTGCGCGGAAGCGGCCGGTGCTGGCGGTGGAGGCGCCGAACGGCACTCCGCGCCACGTGCGCATACCGGAGCGCTCATCCACCACGCCGCGGACCGTGCCCGTGGTGGTGTCTGCGACAGGGTGCTCGGCAGCAGTCATGGCACCCAGCGTAGACGGATGAGCGCGCGACCCAACTATGCTGAACCGGCGTAAAAAACATCGACGAATTGTGTTAGCGAAAGTGGCAACCATGTTTGGCAAGAAGAAGAAAGACCAGGATCTCGCGGTCCGCCGAGAGATCGAGCAGGCGCTGCGCGAAGACCCGTCGCAGCTGGAAAAGGACGCTGGCCCGCTGGGCCACGCGTTCATCAACGCCGTGGATAAAGCGGTGCAGCTGCAGACCTCCACTATCCGCACCTATGTGAACTGGCTGCGCCGCCAGAATCCCGACGCGTCCCCCGCCGAGATCCAGCAGATCATGGATAAGCACCTGAAAAACACCGTCACCGGCACCGGTGCGGGTGTGGGCGCAACCGCCGCTGTGCCGGGCATCGGCCTGATCACCGGTGCTGCCGCGGTGGCCGGGGAATCCGTGCTGTTTTTGGATCTCGCGGCGTTCTACGCCGTGGCGTCGGCGTACCTGCGCGGCGAGGACGTCTCCGACCCGGAGCGCCGCCGCGCGCTCGTGCTGTCGCTGCTGATGGGCTCGAAGGGGCTGGCGATTGTGGACGCGATGCTGGGCGACGACGCAGGCAAGATCCCCGGCAAATCCACCCTGGCGAAGTTCTCCGGCCCCACGCTGGCCAACACCAACAACGTGTTGCAGCGCGTCGCGATGCGCTCCATGCAGAAGAGCCTTCGCCGTGCCTGGCTGGGCAAGCTCATGCCGCTGGGCATCGGTGCCGTCGCCGGCACCACCGCGAACCGTAAACTTGCCGACGGCGTGATCGACAACGTCCAGTCGGGCTTGGGCGCGGTACCGGCGGGGTTTGCTACCCCGCTGCCGGAGCCGGACGGCGAGGACGAAGACGGCAAGGGCCTGAGCCTGAACCCGAAGGAGTTCGCGGCCTGGATCCTCGGCGTGTTCAAGGACGGGGATAAAGACGGCGACAAGGGCGGCAGCGACAATTAACTCCCTGCTCACCCGATCCCTCGCCGCGAACCGCGCACCGGCGGCGGCAGCGTTTATCGCGGCGGCGCTTGCCGCAGTATTCCAGGTAGCCGTGCCGGCGCTGACCGGCCGTGCGGTGGACGTCGCCACCGGCAACGCCGAGGGGTCGGTGAGTTCGATTGCGTGGTGGATGGTCGCGGTCGCTGCGGCCACCTACGCGCTGAGCTTCATCCGCCGCGTGACAGCCGGGCGGCTCGGCACCACCTCGCAGCACTGGCTGCGCACAGAGATTCTGCGCACCCTGCACCGGCTGGACGGTCCAGGCCAAGACGAGATTGTCACCGGCCAGATCGTCTCCCGCTCCATCTCGGACCTCAACCAGTACCAGATGGTGCTGTCCAACCTGCCCATGCTGCTCACACGGGTGGTGCAGCTAATAGCCACCCTTGCGGTGATGGTGAGCATGGACGTGCCACTGACGGTGATGTCCCTGGCGCTGCTGCCGCTGATCCTGTGGGAGGCCAACCGCTCCCGCAAGACGCTGTACGCGGCGACGTGGGTGAACCAGCATGCCACCGCAGAGCTGGCGGAGCACGTGGAGCAAACCGTCTCCGGGGTGCGGGTGGTCAAGGCGTTCGGCCAAGAACAGCGCGAGATCGACCAGTTGGATCACCTCGGCCGCTACCTGTACGCGGTGAAGATGCGCGCCGCGAAGCTCACCGCGCGATTCCAACCGGTGCTTTCTCAGCTGCCGAAGGTGGCGCTGGTGGTGACCATCATCGCCGGCGGCACGCTGGCTATCCGCGGGCAAATCACCATCGGCCAGTTCGTGGCGTTTACCGCGTACCTGACCTCTATGACGTCGACGCTTTCCATGCTGACTAACCAGTACGTGCGCCTGCAGATGGGCATGAGTTCCTTCGACCGCTTGGACGAGGTGCTCAAACTCGCCCCAGAGGTTGCCGGCTCCCCTGCGCCGGCGCCCACCGGCCCGGTGGGCCTGCGCTTCAACGACGTCTCTTTTTCCTCCGGCGGCAACCTCGTCCTCGACGGCTTTTCCTTGACCGTCCGGCCGGGCGAGACGGTCGCGCTGGTCGGCCCGCCGGGGGCGGGCAAAACGATGGCGGTGCAGCTCGCCGGCGGCTTCTACGAGCCGGACACGGGCAGCGTCACGCTCCTCGGCGGCGCCCCAGGCGTCCACGCCCTTCGCGAACACGTTGTCTGTGTCTTCGACGACGCGTTTTTGTTCTCCTCCTCCGTGCGGGACAACATCGCCATGGGCTCGTCCCTGCCACCCGGGGAGCTCGACGCGGCGGTGCGCGAGGCGGCTCGTCTGGCCTGCGCCGACGAGTTCATCCAACGGTTGCCGGCCGGCTACGACACCGAGGTCGGCGAGCGCGGCCTGACGCTGTCCGGCGGTCAACGCCAGCGCATCGCACTCGCCCGCGCGCTCATGGCGCGGCCCAAGGTGCTCGTGCTTGACGACGCGACAAGCGCCATCGACGCCGTCACCGAATCCCAGATCCTGGCCAACCTGCGCGAGGCGCTGGCCGACATCGCGGTGCTGACCGTCGCGCACCGGCAATCCACCGTGGACCACGCGGATACGGTGGCCGTGGTGCGTGGCGGAGCCGTCGTGAAACATGGCCCCCGCGACGAGGTGACAGCGAGCGGCGAGTACCGCGCGACCATGTCCGCGGATGCGCCCGCGGAGCTCCCCGCAGCCCCGGCACAGGCGGACCTGTGGCCCGAGGTGACCGCGCCGGCGCAAGAGCGGGTGATCGTGCCCACCTCCGGGCGCGCGTCCACGGTCAACGCCACCCCGGAGTTGCTCGCGCGCGTGGACAGGCTCCCCGCCGCCACGGAGCAACCGGGGCTGAGCGAAGACCGCCTGAAGCAGCTGCGCACCCCGTCGAGCGCGTTCCACGTGCGCGACCTGTTCCGCGCGGTGCGCTGGCTCATCGCCGGCACGGTCGCGCTGCTGGTGGTGGGCGTGGTGGCGGACCTTGCGTTCCCCACCCTGGTGCGTGCCGCCGTGGACCGCGGTATCGCGCAATCGGACCAGGCCAGCCTGGTCCGCACCGGTCTCATCGCCCTGGCCGTGGTGGTTGTGGCGTGGGCGTCCATGGCCGCCATGACCGTGCTGTCTTCCCGCTCCGGCGAGCGGCTGCTCTACGGGCTGCGCCTGCGCTCCTACGCGCACCTGCAGCAGCTGGGTCTGAGATACTTCGAGTCGCGGTTGTCCGGCAAGATCATGACGCGCATGACCACCGACATCGATACGCTCTCCAGCTTCCTGCAAACGGGTCTCGCCCAGGCCATCGTCGCGGTCGGCTCCCTCGCGGGCGTGACCGTCATGCTGGTGGCCACCGACGGCGAGCTCGCGCTTGTCGCTTTCGCCGCGGTGCCTGTCATCGTTGCGGCAACGTGGGTGTTCCGGCACTTTTCCAAACGTTTCTACGCGGAGGCCCGCGCGCAGATCTCCGCCGTCAACGGCGAATTTGCGGAACTCATCGGCGGCATCCGCGTCACCCAGACCCATCTCGCGCAGGCCCACTTCGAGTCTCGGTTCACCGACATGAGCGACACGTACCGCCGCCTGCGCATGCGCTCCGCACGCCTGGTGGGCCTGTACTTCCCCGGCATGCAATTCGTCTCTCAGGTGATGACGGCGGTGATCATCGGCGTCGGCGCCTCCCGCGTCACAGACGGCACCCTGTCCGTCGGCGTGCTCGTTGCCTTCACCATGTACCTGGGCCAGCTCTACGGCCCCATCCAGCAGCTCGGGCAAATCTTCGACTCCTGGCAGCAGGCCACCGTCAGCTTCGACCGCATCCGCGAGCTGCTGGCCGAGCGCACCACCGTCCCCGACACCGGCACCCGCGCCGGTGCCTCCGAGGCGGCCGCCGGCGAGCTTTCGCTTATCGACGTCACCTTCGGCTACTCCCCCGATTCCCCCGTCGTCGCCGACATGGACCTCGTCCTCGAGCCGGGCTCCACCGTCGCGCTGGTGGGTCCGACCGGGGCGGGCAAGTCGACCGTCGTGAAGCTTTTGGCCCGCTTTTACGACCCTGTGGAAGGCGAAGTGCGCGCCTCGGGGACGAACATCGCCGAGTTCCCCCTCGCGCAGTGGCGCCGGGCACTCGCGCAGGTGCCGCAGGAGTCCTACCTCTTCCCCGGCACCGTCGCCGACAACATCGCCTACGGCACACCAGGCGCCACCGACGCGCAGGTGCAAGCGGCGGTGGAACGCATCGGCGCGCTCGGCGTAATCGCCACTATCCCCGGCGGGTTCAACGCCCGCGTGGGCGAGCGCGGGCGCGGCTTGAGCTCCGGACAGAGGCAGATCATCGCACTCGCCCGCGCCGAGATGCTCGAGCCGAGCGTGCTGCTTCTCGACGAAGCCACGGCCACCCTCGACCCCGCCACCGAACGCGCGGTGCTGGACGCCTCCGACCGCGCCATGGTTGGACGCACCTCCGTGGTGGTGGCGCACCGGCTGGCGACGGCAGCGCGCGCAGACCGCATACTCGTCGTGGATGAAGGACGTATCATAGAAGACGGCTGCCACGAGTCCCTCATCTCCGCAGGCGGAAGGTATGCCCATATGTGGACTGCCAACCGATAACGGGGGTGAATCACGGGGACCCCGTGGAGTGGAACAACCCAAGTTAGCGCGTTACCAGCGCCGACGATTACAGTCAAAGAGACGTTCCGCGAAATCAATGTAGAAGGAAGGCGAGAACCTGCCGTGAGCAGCGAAAACACGTTCGGCCAGAACAGCTGGCTGGTTGACGAGATGTTCCAGCAGTACAAGGACGACCCGAATTCGGTGGACGCCGAATGGCGCGAGCTTTTTGAGAACAAGGGCGCTCCGAAGACCGCGAAGGGCACCCCCACCGTCACCCCTTCCGACGAGGGCGCAAGCACTCCGAAGACCGACCCCAAGGTCGCCCGCACGACCGGCGCACCAAGCCAGGACGGCCGCGAGACCAAGGTCGACGAGGCCGCAGCGAAGGTCGACGCTAAGCCGAAGCGCTCCACCGCCCCCGCGAAGTCCTCCCCGCTGGACAAGATCGCCCAAGTGGAGACCGAGCCGGGCGAGGTCCAGCTCAAGGGCGCGTTCAAGGCCATCGCCAAGAACATGAACGAGTCCCTTGAGGTGCCCACCGCCACCACCGTGCGCGACATGCCGGTCAAGCTCATGTTTGAAAACCGCGCGCTGATCAACGACCACCTCAAGCGCACCCGCGGCGGCAAGGTCTCCTTCACCCACATCCTCGGCTACGCGATTGTCCAGGCCACGAAGCTGCACCCGGACATGAACAAGAACTACAAGGAGGACGGCAACAAGTCCTTCGCGGTGCAGCCGGAGCACATCAACCTCGGCCTCGCCATCGACCTGCCTGGCAAGAACGGTTCCCGGTCCCTGGTCGTCGCCGCGATCAAGGAGTGCGAGACCAAGACTTTTGCCGAGTTCGTTTCCGCGTACGAAGACATTGTGGCGCGCGCCCGCGACGGCAAGCTCACAATGGACGACTTCTCCGGCGTGACCATCCAGCTGACCAACCCGGGCGGCATCGGCACCCGTCACTCCATCCCCCGCCTGACCAAGGGCCAGGGCACCATCGTCGGTGTCGGCGCGATGGACTACCCGGCCGAGTTCGCCGGTGCTTCCGAGGACCGCCTCGCCGAACTGGGCGTGGGCAAGCTGGTCACCCTGACCTCCACGTACGATCACCGGGTGATCCAGGGCGCGGAGTCCGGCGAGTTCCTGCGCGACATCTCCCAGCTACTCATCGACGACAAGTTCTGGGACGAAATCTTCCGCTCCCTGGAGATCCCGTTCTCTCCGCTGCGTTGGGCGCAGGACGAGCCGAACACCGGCATCAACAAAGACACCCGCGTCATGCAGCTCATCGAGGCGTACCGCTCCCGCGGCCACCTCATCGCCGACACCAACCCGCTGCACTGGCACCAGCCGGGCCTGGCGAAGCCGGATTCCCGCGATCTGCTCATGGAAACCCACGGGCTGACCTTGTGGGACCTGGACCGCGTGTTCCACGTCGGCGGCTTCGGCGGCAAGGAGCAGATGACGCTGCGCGAGGTGATGTCGCGCCTGCGCGCCGCCTACACCCTGAAGGTGGGTACCGAGTACTCCCACATCATGGATCGCGACGAGCGCGAGTGGCTGCGCGACCGCGTCGAGGCCGGAATGCCCAAGCCGACCGGCCCCGAACAGAAGTACATTCTGCAGAAGCTCAACGCCGCTGAGGCCTTCGAGAACTTCCTGCAAACCAAGTACCTGGGCCAGAAGCGCTTCTCCCTCGAGGGCGCCGAGACGCTGATCCCGCTGATGGACGCCATCATCGACACCGCCGCGGGCCAGGGCCTGGAAGAGGTCGTCATCGGCATGCCGCACCGCGGCCGCCTCAACGTCTTGTTCAACATCGTGGGCAAGCCCGTTGCCACCATCTTCAACGAGTTTGAGGGCAACATGCGCGCGGCCCAGCAGGGCGGCTCCGGCGACGTGAAGTACCACCTCGGCTTCGAGGGCGAGCACATCCAGATGTTCGGCGACGGCGAGATCAAGGTCTCCCTTGCCGCCAACCCGTCCCACCTCGAGGCCGTCGACCCGGTGCTGGTAGGTATGGCGCGCGCCAAGGCCGACCAGATCAAGTTTGAGAAGGGCCGCGAAGACCACCCGGTCGTGCCGCTCATGCTCCATGGCGACGCCTCCTTTGCCGGCCTGGGCATTGTCCAGGAGACGCTGAACCTGTCCCGCCTGCCGGGCTACACCGTCGGCGGCACCATCCACATCGTGGTGAACAACCAGATCGGCTTCACCACCACGCCGGATTCCGGCCGTTCCTCCTTCTACGCCACCGACCTGGCCAAGGGCTTCGACTGCCCGGTATTCCACGTCAACGGCGACGACCCGGAGGCAGCCGCTTGGGTTGCCCAGCTGGCCACCGAATACCGTCGCGAGTTTGGCAAAGACGTCTTCATCGACCTCATTTGCTACCGCCTGCGCGGCCACAACGAGGCGGACGACCCGACGGTGACCCAGCCGGTCATGTACGACCGCATCCAGTCCCACCCGTCCGTGCGTACCCGCTACACCCAGGACCTCATCGGCCGCGGCGACATCACCGAGGAAGACGCGGAGAAGGCCGCACAGGACTTCCACGACCAGCTGGATTCCGTCTTCTCCGACGTCAAGGCGGAAAAGGGCAAGCCGAGCGAGCAGACCGGCATCACCGACTCGCAGAAGCTCACGCACGGTCTGGACACCTCCATTTCGGAGGAGCAGTTCAAGCGCCTCGCCGACGCGTACGCCAACCTGCCGGAGGACTTCACGCCGAACAAGCGCCTGAAATCCGTGCTGAAGAAGCGCGGCGGCTCGTTCACCGAGGGCGACATCGACTGGGGCTGGGGCGAACTCCTCGCGTTCGGCTCGCTGGCTGAGCAGGGCAAGTTTGTCCGCCTCGCCGGCGAGGACTCTCAGCGCGGCACCTTCACCCAGCGCCACGCGGTGCTGTACAACCCGGACAACGCCGAGCCGTACAACCCGCTGGACCACAACGCGCAGGAGAACGGCAGCGGCGGCCACTTCCAGGTGTTCAACTCCGCGCTGACCGAGTACGCGGGCATGGGCTTCGAGTACGGCTACACCCTGGGCAACAAGGACGCCGTGGTGGCCTGGGAGGCGCAGTTCGGCGACTTCGCCAACGGCGCCCAGACCGTCATCGACGAGTACCTGTCCTCCTCCGAGACCAAGTGGGGCGAGCTGTCGTCGCTGATCTCGCTGCTGCCGCACGGCTACGAGGGCCAGGGCCCGGACCACTCCTCCGCCCGCATCGAGCGCTACCTGCAGCTCGTGGCGGAGGGCTCCATGACCATCGCCCAGCCGTCCACCCCGGCTAACCACTTCCACCTGCTGCGCCGCCAGGCTCTCGGCGAGATGAAGCGCCCGCTGGTCGTGTTCACCCCGAAGTCCATGCTGCGCAACAAGGCGGCTGTGTCCCAGCCGGCTGACTTCATCGAGGTGGACCGCTTCCAGTCCGTCATCGACGACCCGAACTTCGTCGAGCGCGGCAACAAGGTCGTCGGCGACACCGACAAGGTGGAGACCATCCTGCTGTGCTCCGGCAAGATCTACTGGGAGCTGGCGAAGAAGAAGGAAGAGGACGGCCGCGACGACGTCGCCATCGTCCGCGTGGAGATGCTCCACCCCATCCCCTACAACCGCCTGTCCGACGCGTTCAAGAACTACCCGAACGCCAAGCAGATCCGTTGGGTCCAGGACGAGCCAGCAAACCAGGGCGCGTGGCCGTTCTACAACGAACACCTGCGCACCCTCATCCCGGACATGCCGGAGATGGTTCGGGTCTCCCGCCGCGCCCAGTCCACCACCGCAACCGGTGTGGCCAAGGTGCACCAGCAGGAAGAGAAGCAGCTGCTCGAGGACGCGTTTGCGAAGTAGCCTAGCGACGTCCTGACGGACGCCCCGCTACAGCGCCAGGGCCCCGGGAAACCCCGGGGCCCTTCTTCGTGTCCGCGGGTTCTAGCGCGCTCCGGCGCTATCCGCGGAATCCCCCGCCGCGGCGCCCTCATCGGGGTCGGCCAGCTCGTTGGCGTAGACGTCGATGTGTGCGTACTCCATCATCCACGCCGCCAGCGTGTCCTCCATGTCCGCGCCGTCTGCGACCTCCTCAGCCATCTCCCCGATCGCCTTGGTGGACATGACGCGGGTGATGAAGTTCAGGCGGTTGATCTCCCCACGGTCGAAGACTGACGCGGAAAACAGCGGAATGACGTTTTGCGGTAGTGCTCCCGCGCCCCCGCAGCCCTGCGCCGGGGAGGGGTCGACGGTGCGCACGCTGCCGGGCAGCGCGGCAACCGCGGCATCGTAAACCGTGTCCGACATCCCCTCCGCACCCGTCTTCGCTTCGCCGCCCAAGGCCTTCGCGGCGGCCGGGTCCGTCTCCTCGACCAGCTTGCCTGTGCACGTCACCACGAAATCAATCGGGGTTTCCTTCAGCACCCGAAGGGTGTCCCCGGCGGAGAAGTCGGTGGCGGTCACGCTCGTCGGCCGCCCGAGCTGCTGCAGAACGCGGCTATAAATCTCGCCCAGCACCAACTGCTCCGGGTCGTCGGCGTCGACCCCGATGGCCACCGGGTCTTTGCCGTTGCTCTGCAGGCCCGCTGGTGCGCAACCCGCCAGCGCAAGCGCCGACCCCGCCAGCACGGCCAGCGCGCGGTGGGTGTTACGCATCGGGGTTGGGGTGCGAAGCGCCGTCGATAGGCTGCTGCCCCGCGATGAGATCCCGCGCCCGCGGTGCCGCGTCCGCCTCGCACAAGACGTCGTAGTGGCCAGCCACGATCGTGGTAGCGGAAGAGAAATCGCGCTTGCCACCCGTGAACGCGTACGCGACCGCCGCGAACACGAGACCGAACACCGCACCGACAACCAGCGTGGTGGTGAACGTGACCCAGCCCGAGCCAGGCTCCGTGAACACCGACAGGATCAGGCCCAGAAACAGGCCCATCCACAGGCCGGACAACGCGCCGGTGCCAAGCACCTTGCCCCACGTCAGACGGCCGGTGATCTTCTCCACCTGCATGAGATCCACGCCGACGATGGAAAGCTTCTCCACCGGGAACTGCTGGTCCGACAGCGCATCCACGGCCCGCTGCGCCTCCGCATACGTTTTGAAGCTGCCGACAGGCCAGCCCGTGGGCACCTCGCGCGCAAGGCCGCGGCCAGTGTTGTTCATGGGATTTGTCATGCGCCCTAGTGTATCGGTATCCGCGCCGCGCCCCGTTATACTGCTGGGCGAGATGGCTATTGAACATGTGATTACAGAAGCGGACGTCCACGCCGCGCTCGCGCGCGTAGAGGATCCCGAGATTGGCAAGCCCATCACTGAGCTGGGCATGGTGGAATCCGTGCGCGTGAGCGGCGCAGACGTTGCGGTGGGCATCTACCTCACCATCGCGGGCTGCCCGATGCGAGACACCATCGAAGGCAACACGCGCGCGGTGCTCGAAGAGCTCGACGGTATCGGTAACGTCTCCGTCACCCTGCACACCATGAGCGACGAGCAGCGCCGGGCGCTGGCGCTGAAGCTGCGCGGCGAGCAGACCGGCCCCGTGATTCCTTTCGCGGACCCGGACACGCGCACGCGCATCTACGCCGTGGCGTCCGGCAAGGGTGGCGTGGGCAAGTCCTCCATGACGGTGAACCTGGCTACCGCACTCGCGGCACAAGGACTCACTGTGGGCATCGTTGACGCGGACATCTACGGCCACTCGGTGCCGGGGCTCATGGGCTCCGACGACAAGGGGCCAACTGTAGTAGACGAGATGATCATGCCCCCCATCGCAAACGGCGTGCGTCACATCTCCGTGGGGCAGTTCGTGGAGGGCAACGCGCCCATCGTGTGGCGCGGGCCCATGCTCACTCGCGCGATCCAGCAGTTCCTCGCCGACGTGTACTGGGGCGATCTTGACGTGCTGTTCATGGACCTTCCGCCCGGCACCGGCGACGTGGCCATCACCGTGGCCCAGCTGGTGCCCAACGCGGAGCTGCTCATCGTGACCACCCCGCAGGCCGCGGCCGCCGAGGTCGCTGAGCGCGCAGGCACCATCGCGCAGCAGACGGACCAGAAGATCGCCGGCGTGATTGAGAACATGGCCGGCATGACCATGCCCGACGGCACCGTGATGAACATCTTCGGCGAGGGCGGCGGCGAGCAGGTCGCAGAGCGGCTGACTCAGCTGACGGATTCGGACGTGAAGCTGCTCGGCTCCATCCCCCTGGACCCGAAGCTGCGCGAACACGGCGATAGCGGGACACCGGTGGTCATCTCCGAGCCGGACTCCCCCGCCGCCAAAGCCATCCAGGCGGTGGCGGACCAGCTCAAGGTGCGGCGCGATTCGCTCGCCGGCAAGAGCTTAAACCCGCAGGTTAAGTAATATCCTCCCAGGAAAAGCCCTTGCTTTGCGACGGCCGCTCCGCCCGCCCACCATCATCCGGCTTCGCACCGGCGACCTTGGTGGAACCGGTCTGCGGACGGGGCCCCGACTTCGCGGGTTCTGACGGGCCTGCGGGTGCGGGGCCGTCCACCGCCTCGTCTTCGAACAGCACCTTGGCCATGGCGCGGCGCGGCCCCATCGCGGCGTACTGGGAGACGGTGTCTATCGGCTTTTTAAACTCGTCAAAGCCCTCGAGCTCGCCGTTGAGCTCCGCCTTTGCGTTGTTGATCGCCTTTTTTGCCGCGTAGATCGCCGCACGCACATCCTCAACGACGGCGGGCAGGCGTTCGGGCCCGATCACGATGAGCCCGATGATCAGGAGGAAAAAGATCTCGCCCCAGCCGATGTTGGAAAACACCTACGTCACCCTACTCCCCGCGCCGCTTCAGCGCGCTCAGGGAGGACTGGACAGACGACTGCAGCGCATTGCCGAGCCTGCCTAGTTTCTCCCGCGCGGCCTCCCCACGGCGCGCGCTGTCCCCCTCGGCATCACCCGCGAGGTCGTCCGCACACAATCCGGCAAGCCGCTCCACGAGTGACGCTGGGGCGTGCACGCCGGAGTCGTCCACCACCCGCAGCCTGTTCGCGGCCTTGCGCTGGCAGTCCACCTCCGCGCGGCACTCGTCGCAGTCCGCCAAGTGCTTCGCCGCGCGGTGAAATGCGGAATCCGACAGCTCCCCGTCCACAAAGGCGGCGACCGCTTCGGGGTTGAGATGGTCGGTGGAGTTGAACTCGCGTCGGGCCATGCTGATCACGTCGCTTCTTAGCGGGCGCGGATGAGTTCCAGCGCGTTCGCGTCTTCAAGCGCTTGATGTTCGAGGGATTCGCGCAGCTGCGCACGGCCTCGGTGAATGCGGGAGCGCACGGTGCCCATTTTCAGCCCGAGGGTTTCTCCGATCTCCTCGTAGGTCATGCCCACCACGTCGCAGAGCACGACCGCAACACGGAAATCCGGGGCGAGGTCATCCAACGCGCGCTGCAGCGCCGGGTCGAGGTTGGCGACGTTGTACGCCTCCTCCGGGGTCATGTCAGTGCCCGGGACGCGCTCGTAATCTTCCGGCAGGGCCTCCATGCGGATCTTGGCGCGGCGCCGCACCATGTCCAAGAACAGGTTGGTGGTAATGCGGTGCAGCCAGCCCTCGAAGGTGCCGGGCTGGTAGCGCTTCACGCTGCGGAAGACACGCATGAACGTCTCCTGCGTGAGGTCTTCGGCGTCGTGCTGATTGCCGGAGAGGCGGTACGCGAGGCGGTAGACGCTGTCCGCGTGCTCCTGCACCAGCTCCGCCCATGTGGGCATGGCCCCCTCGCCCGCGTCGAACGCGGCGGTGCCGGACAGCGGGGTTTCCTCGACGGTCATGGGGGTCATTTTGGCAGACCGGGACCCCGTTTGCCAGCTGTGCACCTGGGAGCTGCCTGGGGATGCGGCACCCCGCTATGATTGCTCGTGTGAGTGAGACGGCTTTTTCTCAATTGAGCACCTACATCACCGCGCGCCGGGACCACATTCCGGAAGCGGTGGCCGACGCGCTGCGCCAGGCCCGCGAGGACGCGGAGGAAAACGGCGTGCCCACACCGAGCCCCATCGTGGGTGATCTGCTCACGGTGCTCGCGGCTGGCAGCCAGGCATCCCAGGGCGCCGTGGCCGTCACGCCCGCGGCGGGCGTCGCTGGCTTGCACATCCTTGTGGGCTTGCGAGAGAAAGCCACCCTGACCTGCATCGAGCCGGAAGCTGCGCTGCAGGCGGGCGCGAAAGAGGCGTTCCGCGCGGCAGGCTTCGCGCCCTCTCGCGTGCGTTTCCTCACCTCCCGCCCCCTGGAGGTCATGGGGCGGCTGGCAACCGGCGCGTACCAACTCATCTACGCCGACGTCGCGGCCGTACAGCTTCGGCCGCTCATCGACGCGGCGTGGCCCCTCCTCGCCCCCGGCGGCACGCTGGTCATTGCGGGCTCGCTTCTCGACGGCACCGTGGCCGACCCCACCCGCCGCGACCGTGAGACGGAAGCGGCGAGGGAGGCGGACGCTTTCGTCGATACGCTAGCGCTCGACGACGCGGCGGTGGCGCGCCTGCCTCTCGACGGCGGGCTGACGCTCATCACCAAACGGGGCTAAATCACCTCGCTCTTGCCCACGCAGACCACGCCGTTGTCGGAGACGGTGAAGCGCTGGCGGTCGCGCTCGGTGTCGACGCCGATGATCTCCCCGTCGGAGACGTAGACGTTCTTGTCCAAGATGCAGTGGCGTACCACCGCGCCCTTGCCCACACGCACGCCCGGCATGAGGACGGAGCCTTCCACGGTGGCCCCCTCTTCCACGCGGACGTCGGTAGACAGCACCGAGTTGCGCACCGTGGCGCCCGAGATGATGGAACCGGACGCGACGATGGACTCCTGCGCGATACCGCCCATGACGAACTTCGCCGGCGGCAAGTTGCCGTCCTCGGTGGCGTGGATCGGCCACGCCTTGTTGTAGAGGTTGAACACCGGGTGGGACGAGAT
This sequence comes from Corynebacterium wankanglinii, assembly GCA_014490595.1. Classification (GTDB taxonomy): domain Bacteria; phylum Actinomycetota; class Actinomycetes; order Mycobacteriales; family Mycobacteriaceae; genus Corynebacterium; species Corynebacterium wankanglinii. The sequence continues at coordinate 996,556 of CP061031.1, read as the reverse complement.
GAGGTCCATGTGGGCCTCGTAGAACGAGTCGATCGTGCCCACGTCACGCCAGTAACCGTGGTCGCGCTCGGTGGCGCCGGGGACCTCGTTGCGGGAGAAGTCGTACACGTTCGCCTCGCCCTGGGCAACGAAGAACGGGATGATGTCGCCGCCCATGTCGTGGGCGGAGTCCTCGTTCTGTTCGTCCTCTAGAAGCGCCTTGATCAGCGCCTCGGTGGAGAAGCAGTAGTTGCCCATGGACGCGTAGGTCACGTCCGGGTCGTCCGGGGTACCTGGTGGGTCTGACGGCTTTTCCAGGAACTCGGTGATCGTGCCGTCGTCGTCCGCCTGGATGCAGCCGAACGCGTGCGCCTCCGAGCGCGGCACGCGGATGCCGGCCACTGTAGCGGCCTTGCCGGAGGCGATGTGGTCCTCCACCATCTGCGAGGGGTCCATGCGGTAGACGTGGTCCGCGCCCAGCACGAGGACGTAATCCGGCGCGTCGTCGTAGATGAGGTTCAACGACTGCACGATCGCGTCCGCCGAGCCCGAGTACCAGCGCTTGCCGCGGCGCTGCTGCGCCGGCACGGAGGCGATGTACTGCTGGGTGGGCCCGGAGACGTTCCATGCGGTGGCCACATGGCGGTCAAGCGAGTGGGACTTGTACTGCGTGAGCACCGCGATGCGCATGTAGCCCGCGTTGACAAGGTTAGACAGGACAAAGTCGATGAGGCGGTAGTTTCCGCCGAACGGCACGGCGGGTTTGGCGCGGTCGGCGGTGAGGGGGAACAGGCGCTTGCCCTCCCCGCCGGCCAAGACGATGGCGAGAACTCGTGGCTGGCTTTTCATAACCGTAAGGCTAATGAGAATTGTTCGCTCCTGCAGGGATTCGCGCGCGTCAGTAGGCTCGGCGGGCATGAAAGTCGGAATGTTCACCCGCGAATACCCGCCGGAGGTCTACGGTGGCGCCGGCGTGCACGTCACAGAGCTAACGCGCTTCATGCGCGAGATCGTCGACGTGGACGTGCACTGCATGGGCGCCCCCCGCAACGAGCAGGGCGTGTACGTCCACGGCGTCGACCCGGCCCTAGAGGATGCCAACGGCGCAATCAAAACGCTGTCCACCGGCCTGCGCATGGCGGACGCCGCCGGCGGGCTGGACGTGGTGCACTCCCACACCTGGTACGCAGGCTTGGGTGGCCACCTCGCCGGCCAGCTGCACGAGATCCCCCACGTCGTTACCGCCCACTCGCTGGAACCGGACCGCCCCTGGAAGCGCGAGCAGCTCGGCGGCGGCTACAACGTCTCCTCCTGGTCGGAGAAGAACGCATTCGAGTACGCGGACGCGGTCATCGCGGTCTCCGCGGGCATGAAGGAGGCGGTGCTGCGCGCCTACCCGCGTATCGACGACGCTAAAGTCCACACCGTCTTAAACGGCATCGACCCGCAGAAGTGGTACCCCGACACCGGGAATATCGGCGAAGAGCTGGGCGTGGACCCTGACAAACCCGTCGTGGCGTTCGTCGGCCGCATCACACGCCAAAAGGGGGTGCCACACCTGCTCAAGGCGGCCCAATCCTTCGACGAGGACATCCAGATCATTCTCTGCGCCGGCGCCCCGGACACCAAGGAGATTGCGGCGGAGACCGAAGGGCTCGTCGATAAGCTGAAGGCTCAGCGCGGCGGGATCTTCTGGGTGCAGGAAATGATGCCGCCGGAGAAGGTGCGCCAGGTGTACTCACTGGCCGACGTATTCGTGTGCCCCTCCATCTACGAGCCGCTGGGCATTGTGAACCTCGAGGCCATGGCGTGCGGCACCGCCGTGGTGGCCTCGCGCGTCGGCGGCATCCCCGAAGTTGTTGTGGACGGCGAAACAGGCGTGCTCGTGGACTACGACGCGGACGACGCGGACGGCTTCGAACAACGCCTCGCCGAAGCCGTCAACGCTGTCGCGGGCGATTCTGGCCGCGCCGCCGCCATGGGCGCCGCCGGGCTCGATCGTGCGAAAACCGAATTCTCCTGGGCAACTATTGCGCGGGACACCGTCGAAATCTACAAGGGGCTGATGTGATGACCGTCTACCGTCCGGAGCTGCACGTGACCGCCGAGCACGGCATCCTCGAAGGCCCCGCCGGCATTTACCGCACCGGCGCGGCGCAGGAGCGTATCTGGCACATGTTCTACCAGTACCGCCCCACCCCCGACGCCCCCAGCCGCTGGGGCCACGAGATGAGCGAGGGCGACCCGTTCAGCTGGCTCGACTGCAACGACGTGATCGTGCCCGTCGGTGGCGAAACCGCCGTGCGCGCCGGCACCCTCGCCTCCGCCGACGACGGGCTAGACCTCTTCTTCACCTCCGCCACCGCTGCCGGCAACACCATCCAGATCGCGCACGTGGCCCACGTTGACCACCTGTGCGCCGACTTGGACGAGGAGGAAGAACTGGAGGTGACCAAGGTCGCCACCCGTCTCGGCGCGGTAGTCGAGGACACCGCCGGCGCGGCCAACTTCCGCTCCCCCTGCGTCGTGCCAGACTGGGAGGCCGGCACCGACCGCGAGGACGCGCACGACGGCTGGCTGATGCTCGCCGTCTCCGGTCCGGAAACCACGCCCAGGCCGGTCGTCCTCACCTCCGACGACGGGCGCGACTGGAAACTGGAGGGGCCGCTCGAGTTCGACGGCGAAACCGGCATCGACCTGGATGCCTCCCTCGTCGCGCCGCGCATCATCCGCCTGCGCGACGAGGTTGACGGCGAGATCCGCGACGTTTTGTTCATCACCCTCGAACGCGACGGCAAAGACACCGCCGTCTACGCCGTGGGCGAGCTGCGGGGCACCGTATTCCGCGTAGACACCCCCTTCACCATCCTGGACCACGGGCACGACTTCACCCGCCCCCGCAACACCACCTACAGCTTGTCGGAAACCGCCAACCTGTACGAACGCGCCTACCTTTACGGGTTCATGACCAACACGGACCGCAACGGCGACCCCACCCGCGAGCCCAACTGGGACGCCGAGGGCTGGGCCAACGCGCTCACCCTCCCGCGCCGCGTCACGTTGCAAGGCGGGCGCCTGTACCAGGTGCCGGCCGTGGGGCTGCCGGACGCGGTGGACAGCACCGACCGAGCCCGCATGTGGGCGGGCTTGTGCGAGATCGCTCCGGGCTCGTCGGTCACAGTGGAGGTGCTCGACGGCAACGGTGAGCCGGGAGTGGTGATCACCCACTCCGGAGACAGGCTCACCCTGGACCGCTTGGACGGCACCCCCACCACCGCCGAGCTGCACGACGAGGACGAGGACAACATCACCGTCATCGTCGACGGCTCCACCATCGAGGTCTACGCCGGCGGCGGCAGCGTGGTCATGTCCTCGCGCGTGTGGCTGGAGGGCAACTGCTCCGGCATCCGCACCCGCGCCCACGACGGCGCAGAGATCCACAGCGAGTGGCGCCGCGGCTACGTGCGCTAGTCCGCCTCCCGACGACACGACGCTGCCGCCCCACCCACGCGCTGGTTGGGGCGGCAGCGTTTTCGGCGGTTAGGCCTTGCGCATGCGGATCAGCTGCGCGCGGGCGGTGACCTCCATCTGCTCGGGCAATTCCGCCAGGCGGGCCTGTAACACGTCCGCGTCGAGGTGGCGCGCCGACGGGCTCATACCTACCTGGGCGGCGATGGCGTCGCGGCCCAGCTGCATGGGGTACTCGATGAGTTCCGGGGCCGCCGCGGGCACCAAGTGTCCCTCGGATTGGGCAATGAGGCGTTCGATCTTGCCGTCCTCCACACCGAGGATGCCCAGCGGCTCGCGCAGCTCGTCGAGGTGGCCCTGGTCTGCGACGAGCATGACGGCCTCGCCGCCCTCAACGAGCACGCGCGCGAACTCGGCCGGGTTTCGCGGAGCGAACACCACGGCCAAGGCGTGGATGGAGCCGGTGCGTATTGGCAGCTGTTCCCACACGTCCGCCACCACGGCACCCACGCGCGGGTGCGACTTAGCCAGGTGCTTCGCCGCCGGGACGGACACGTCCAGCCCCACGCCGCGCGCCCCCTGAATCAGGTCCAAGGTATGGGCGAGGTAGTAGCCGGTGCCAGCGCCGGCCTCGAGGATGACGGGATCCGCATCCCCCGCCACGCCCTCCACAACGTCGGCGAGCGCGTCGGACACAGACTCCACGAACGGCGCAAAGTGGCCGTTGGACAGGAAGGTTTCACGGGAGTTGACCATCTCCAACGAGTCGCCCTCGTGGCCGATCCCCTTGCCTGCGGCGAGGGTGACGTAGCCCTGTTTGGCCACGTCATAAGAATGCCCCGATTCGGAGACGAGACGGGTGAAATCGTCTGCGCCCCGAAGCGGGGTGAGATCTGCCGGGTCGGCCAGCACGTCCACAATGTCGTTGAGCATGTGGCGATACTACCGCGTTAGGCTTCTGCGGCCTCCGTGAGCAACCGGCCGAGCTCGCCGGCCTCTTCCTTGGTCAGCTCCACGACGAGGCGGCCACCGCCGTCGGACGGGATGCGCATCACGATCTTGCGGGATTCCTCCACCGCTTCCATAGGCCCACTGCCGGTACGCGGCTTCATTGCTGCCATTCGTCTACGCTCCTTAAACTTCGTGATGGGGTTGTGCAGAAGATTCTACCTGAGCGCCACGCCTATCGACGGGCCCAAGGTTGTCACCCGCCAACTGCTCCAGCAGCGCATCCACCTGATCCATGCGGTACCCGCGGTGCACCACCTCGAGCTGGATGTCGCCGAAGTTGCCCTCCTCCACCGCGCGGCGGTTGGCCTCCTTGACCTCGCTGGTCGGCGGCATGGGGGGCAGCGCCTCCCCGCGGCCGAAGACGGAGGCGAACACGCGCACGCCGATGATGCTCAACAACGCGAGGATAAGGATGAGGATGATCCAGGAAAGCATGACGGCCAGTTTAACCGTCTACCCAGGCAGGCCGCTCGCGGACCTCGATGTCCGCCACCCCGGCGCGCGCGAGTATGGTGCGGGCGACCACGTCGGCCATGGGGGCCAGCTGCGTCAACGGGCGGTTGCGGTGCTCGCGGGGGCTCAGTTGGGCTTGTTGGATGGATGCGGGGGTGTGGGCGGATGCGACGTCGATAAGCAATCCTGCTTCCACGCCGTAGCCGGAAACGAACGGCAACCGCAGCGCGGTGGATCGGCGAATGGCGTATTCGCCCGCAAGCGGCTGACGTATGTGCGCGAGTTCCGGGAAACATGCGCGCAGCAAGGGCTTGGCGGTCAGCTCGGTGACGCGGCCGCCGGCGCGGGTGCGGTCGTAGGAGGCTTTGACTAGGTGGACGGTGCTGTCTTGCAGCGGAGTGGCAAGCGCGTCGACCCACCACGGTTGAAGCGAGGTCACATCCGCGTCCACAAACACCACCGCGTCGCCGCTGGCCGCCTTCACCCCGCGCCACAGCGCCTCGCCCTTGCCCTCCCAGGGCTCGCGCGGGTCCACCTCGCGCCACGGCACCACCCTTGCCCCCGCGGCGGCGGCACGCTCCGCGGTGGCGTCGGTGGAATCCGGGTCGACGACGAGCACCTCGTCGGCCGCGGACGCGAGGCACTGCTCCACCACGCCTGCGACCGTGTCCTGCTCGTTGAGCGCCGGGATGACCACGCTGACCTTCACGCCAGCCCCCGCACGGTGTGCATGGGGGCCATGTCGCCCTGGATGGCGGCGGTCATGCGGATCACGTCTACGGTGGCGGCGACCTCATGGGCGCGGAAGGCCGCTACCCCGCGTGCGGCGGCCCACGCGGTGGCGGCGAGGGTGCCGGGAACACGCTCGGTGATGTCCGCGCCGTACAGGCCACGGTGCAGTGTCTCCCCCACGAAGTCCTTATTCGACAGCGCCATCAGCACCGGCCAGCCGGTGTCCACGAGCTCGTCCACGCGGCGCAGCAGTTCGAGACCGTGGTAGGTGTTTTTGCCGAAGTCGTGGGTGGGGTCGATGAAGATCCGCTCCTCCGGCACGCCCGCGGCTACGGCGCGCTCCGCGAGTGCGGTGGTCTCCGCGATCACGTCGGCGACCACGTCGTCGTAGTGCACCCGGTGCGGGCGCGTGCGCGGGGTCACCCCGCCGGTATGCGAGCACACGTACCCCACGCGGTGATGCCCCGCCACCTCAACGAGCTCCGGGTCGAACCCGCCCACGTATCGTTGATCAAGTCGGCCCCGGCGTCGATCGCGGCCTCGGCCACCTGCGCGCGCCATGTGTCCACGCTAATAGTCACATCGGGGTGCCGGGAGCGGGCGGCGGCGATGAGAGGAACGACGCGCTCCGTTTCCTCGGCAACCGTAACCTCGTCGCCGGGGCCTGCCTTGACGCCGCCGATGTCGATGATGGTGGCGCCGGCGGCCACGGCGTCGTCGATACGCAAAAGCGCTTTGTCCGCGGCGAACGTGGCGCCTTTGTCGTAGAAGGAATCGGGCGTGCGATTGACAATCGCCATGACCTGGGCGAGCGGCTTAGGCATTGTGCAGACGCTGATCCGTCATCACCCTGTGCGCCTCCACGATGTGGGCGACGGCCTCATCCACCGAGTCGGTGACCAGGTAAAGCTTCTCGTCGCCCGGCGAGATCAAGCCACGGGCGAGCAGCTGGTCTTCGATCCACGCCGCCAGGCCGGACCAGAACTCGGTGCCGATGAGCACGATCGGGAAGTTGGTCACCTTGCCCGTTTGCACCATGCACAGCACCTCGAAGACCTCGTCCATGGTGCCGAAGCCGCCCGGCAACGCGACGAAGGCCTGCGAGTACTTCAAAAACATGGTCTTGCGAGCGAAGAAGTAGCGGAAGTTCAGGCCGAGGTCGACCCAGTCGTTCAACCCCTGCTCAAAGGGCAGCTCGATGCCCAAGCCGACCGACAGGCCGCCCGCGTTGTGGGCGCCGCGGTTCGGCCCCTCCATCAGGCCCGGCCCGCCGCCGGTGATCACTGCGTACCCCGAGTCCGCCAGCGCGCGGCCGACCTCGTAGGCCTGCTCGTACTCCGGGGTACCCTCCCCCAGGCGGGCGGAACCAAAAACCGTCACGGCCTTGGGCATGTCGGACAGCGCATCGAAGCCAGCGACGAACTCGGACTGGATGCGCATCACGCGCCAGGGATCTTCGTGCTTCCACTGCCCGTCGGCGTGGCCGGCGGATTCAAGCAGTCGTTGGTCGTGGGTGGACGCCTGGTGGTCCTCGCCGCGTAGTGCGATGGGGCCACGTAACTTGCGGTCGCGGTCCGGGCGGGGAATGTTCAGCGGGGCCATGGGGTTTACTCGCTTTCAGCGCTGAGGTAATCCAGCAGTTGCGTTGACACTTGGCGGATCTGGTCGACCGGGCATTGCTCGTCCTTCTTGTGGGCGAACCCCGGGTCACCGGGCCCGAAATTCACCGCGGGCACACCCAGGCTGGAAAAACGCGACACGTCCGTCCACCCAAACTTCGCCCGGAAGTTCCCGCCCACAGCCTTGACCAAGCCGGCTGCAACCGGGTCGCCGAGCCCAGGAAGGGCGGCCGGGGAGATGTCGTCGTAGGTCAGCGTCAGCTCGTCGTCAAGCTGAAGCGCCTCCTCCAGGTGCGCCTTGGCATCTTCCACCGAGCGGTCCGGCGCGTACCGGAAGTTCACGATGAGCCGCGCGTGGTCGGGGATGGTGTTCGTGGCCACGAAGCCCTCCAGGCCCACCACGTTGAGGCCCTCGCGGTACTCGCAGCCGTCGATGACCACGCTCCGCGGCTCGTAGGCGGCGATGCGGGTGAGCACCCCGGCGAGGTCGTGCGCCGCGTTGTGGCCGAGCCAGCTGCGCGCGGAGTGAGCGCGGGTGCCGGACGCGTCCACGAAGACCCGGATGGAGCCCTGGCAACCGGCCTCGATGATCCCGCCGGACGGCTCGCCGAGCAGGGCGATGTCACCGGCCAGCAGCTCAGGGTGGTCGCGTTCCAGGTGGAACAAGCCGTTGTACTCCTGCGCCACCTCCTCGGCCTCGTAGGCAATGAGGGTGAGGTCGTGTGCGGTCTTGCCGGGCTGCGCAAGCCGCGCGAAGGCGTTGAGGTAGCACGCCATGCCGGATTTCATGTCCACGGAGCCGCAGCCGTGGAGAATGCCGTCGGCGAGCCGATGCGGCGTGTTATCGGCCAGCGGCACCGTGTCAATGTGGCCGGCGAGCACGACGCGGCTGTCCAGCCCGAAGGTCGTGCGGGCGACCACCGTGTTGCCGAAGCGCTGCACCTCGGCGTGCTCGAGGCCGCGCAGCGCCTCCTCAATGGCGTCCGCGATCGCCTCCTCGTGGTGCGAGGGCGACTCGATGTCCACGAGCGCCGCGGTCAGCTCGACAGGGTCAGCGAAGAGATCTAAGGAAGTCACACGGCGATCCTACGTTTACACTCCCAGGCATGTCTGCTGGAGCGCGCGCCGTCGGAATTGCCAACATCGCCATGGACGGGACTGTGCTGGACACCTGGTTCCCGTCGCCGGAGCTTGTGCCTATCGACGAACCTTCGGCCACCCACCGCGTCTCCGCCCACGAACTCTCCCCGAAGTTCCTCAAACTCATCGGATCGGACCACGACAGGTTGGTGGAGCTTGTGCCAGTGCGCACCACGATCGCTGATTTGAACGCGCCACCGGTGGACGCCCACGACGTCTTTTTGCGCCTGCACCTGCTGTCGCACCGCATGGTCGAGCCTCTCACCATCAACCTGGAGGGCGCGCTGGAGCTGCTGGTACCTGTGGTGTGGACGAACAAGGGACCGTGCCTGGCCGACAACTTCGAAACCGTGCGCATGAACTTGCGGGCGCGCGGGCTGATCCACGTCTACGGCATCGACCGCCTGCCGCGCATGGTGGACTACGTGGTGCCTTCGGGCGTAACGATCGCGGAGGCCGAGCGCGTGCGGCTGGGCGCCTACCTGGCCGAGGGAACCTCGGTGATGCGCGAGGGCTACGTGTCCTATAACGCGGGCTCACTTGGACCGGCGCGCATCGAGGGCCGGGTGTCCTCTGCGGTAGTAGTAGGCGGCGGCACAGACCTTTCGCTGTCCTCCACACTCATGGCCTCGCGGGTCAGCGAATTCGAGCGCCGTCCGATGCGGATGGGGCGGGATTGCCGGCTGCATCCCTCGGCGGGCGTGATCGGGGTGGATCTTGGCGACCGGTGCGAGATCGGCGTCGGTGTCATGCTCGAGCCGGAGACGATGGTCTTCGATGTGGAGTCCGGCACCCAAGTGCCCGCGAGCGCGATCGCTGGGCGCAGCGACCTGCGCATCGAGCACGAGCCGTTTTCCACCTCTCCCGTGGTGCGGCGGCGCGGAGAAAACGGCATATAATGCCGTCGGCCTAAAAGTGTGCGTTTAAGGTGTTGAGCATGTCAACACCTGTTTCCCCTGTCGCGGACTCCACGGCGCTCGCGCGCGGGCTGAAAACGCGCCACCTCACCATGATGGGCCTCGGCTCAGCCATCGGCGCGGGCCTGTTCCTGGGCACCGGCGTGGGCATCGCCGCAGCCGGTCCCGCAGTGCTGATCGCCTACGTGATCGCCGGGTTCATCACCGTCTGCTTCATGCAGATGCTCGCGGAGATGGTGGCCGCGCGGCCTTCTTCCGGCACGTTTTCCACCTACGCCGCGCAGGCGTTCGGGCCGTGGGCCGGGTTCACCATCGGCTGGCTGTACTGGTTCATGATGATCATGATCATGGCCGTGGAGATCACCGGTGCCTCCGCCATCGTGGCAGCTTGGTTCGGCATCTCGCCGTGGCTCCCCGCGTTAGCCGCAATCGTCATCTTTACGGTGATCAACTTCTCAGCAGTGAAGAATTTCGGCGAGTTCGAATTCTGGTTCGCCCTGATCAAGGTCGCCGTCATCATCGCATTCCTTGCCATCGGCGTGGCGCTGTGGCTCGGGCTGTTGCCCGCCGGCGGCTTCGTGGGTTTGCACAACGTCAACGAGGTCGGGTTCATGCCCAATGGCTGGTCCGGCGTCGCTACTGCCCTCCTCGCCGTCGCGTTCGCGTTCGGCGGCATCGAGCTGGTCACCGTCGCCGCCGCGGAATCCGAGGACCCGCAGGCGGGCGTGCACTCCGCCATCCGCTCCATCATCTGGCGCATCTCGGTGTTCTACATCGGCTCCGTGCTGCTGATCGTGCTGCTTTTGCCCTTCGACCAGATCGGCGGCGCCGACTCCGCGGCTGACTCGCCGTTTACGGCCGTGCTCGAAATGGCCAACATCCCGGGTGCCGTGGGCATCATGGAAGCCGTGATCGTGGTGGCCCTGCTTTCCGCCTGCAACACGCAAATCTACGGCTCATCGCGCTTCCTGCAGAACCTCGCAGTACGCGGCGACGCACCCGCCTCCTTCGCGCGCACCGACGCCCGCGGCGTGCCCGTGCGCGCCGTCATCGTCTCCGTCGTCTTCGGATTCGCCGCGGTGGCTCTGCAGTACTGGAACCCGCCCGGGCTACTCGCCTTCCTCCTCAACGCGGTCGGCGGCTGCCTGATCGTGCTGTGGATCGTGGTCGCGCTGTCCTTTGTGCGCATCCACCCCAAGCTGGTAGCCACCGGCGAGATCACGGAGGTGCGAATGTGGGCTCCGAACGTCCTGCCGTGGGTGATGATCGCGCTCGCCGGCGGCGTGATCGCGCTCATGCTCGCAAACCCCGACGGCCGGTTCCAGATGCTTGCTGTCGCCGTCGTTGTTGGAGTCATCGCACTCGCCAGTGCGGTGCATGGAAAGGGAAACAGGTAAATGGCCGAAGGAACGTCGATAAGCAGAGGCGATCTGGGCTCCGGCCTGAAATCGCGTCACCTCACACTCATGGGCTTGGGCACCGCAGTCGGTGCCGGCCTCTTCCTCGGCGTCGGCGTGGGCATCCGCGCAGCCGGGCCCGCGATCCTCATCGCGTACGTCATCGCCGGGCTGATCGTCATCGCCGTGATGCGCATGCTCGGCGAGATGGCCGCAGCGCACCCCTCATCCGGCTCATTCGCCACCTACGGACGCATGGCGTTCGGCCACTGGGCCGGATTCCTGCTCGGGTGGATCTACTACTTCCTCCTCATCATGGCGTGCGGCGCGGAGCTCACCGGCGCCTCCGCGATGATGGCCGGCTGGTTCGGCGTGCCCCAGTGGATCCCAGGGCTCATTGTCGTGGCCATCCTCACCGCCGTGAACCTCGCGCAAGTCAAGGGCTTCGGCGAGTTCGAGTACTGGTTCGCCATGATCAAAATCGCCGTGATTCTGGGCTTTTTGGTCATCGGCGTCCTGCTCTGGTCCGGTGTGCTGCCCGCGAGCGATTTTGTCGGCTTCGGCAACGTCCGCGAATCCGGGTTCGCCCCCAACGGCATCAGCGGTATCGCGGCGGGGCTGCTTGCCGTCGCGTTCGCGTTCGGCGGCATCGAAGTGGTCACCATCGCCGCGGCCGAGTCCGAAAACCCGTCGGAGAACGTCAAGCGCGCCGTGAACTCCATCATCTGGCGCATCGCCTGTTCTACATCGGCTCCGTCGCGGTAATCATCCTCCTGCTGCCCTACGCCGCCATCGACGGCGCCGATTCCGCCGCAGACTCCCCCTTCACCGCCGTTTTGGAGATGGCCAACATCCCGGGCGCGGCCGGGCTCATGGAGGTGGTGATCGTGCTGGCGTTGCTCTCCGCCTTTAACGCGCAGATCTACGGCACCTCCCGCCTCGGCTACCAGCAGGCGCTGGAAGGCGACGCCCCGCGCTGGATGGCCACGACTAACGCCGCTGGCGTGCCGCGCAACTCCGTGCTCGTGTCGGTATTTTTCGCGTTTGTGGCCGTCGGCCTGCAGTGGTGGAACCCGCCGGGAATGATCGACTTCATCATGTCCGCAACAGGCGGCTGCCTCATCGTCACTTGGATCATGATCACGCTGAGCTTCATCAAGCTGCACCCGCGCATCCGCAGCTCCGCCGTGCGCGTGCGCGGCGCGTCGTGGGTGCCGTGGGTGACGCTTGCGGCACTGCTGGGGCTGACGGTGCTCATGCTTTTTGACGACGCTTCGCGCTCCCAAGTCATCAGCGTGACCATCCTCTCGCTGGTGCTGGTGGGCGTGCTCGTTCCTCACCCGTAACCGGGGTGCCGTAAGGTAGCTCACATGACTTCCCCAACCTCCGCACACGCGCGTGGCGTAGCCACCATCACCCACGACGGCACCGTCCTCGACGTCTGGTACCCGGCACCGAAGATCGACGAGGCCACGGGGGAAACCGGGACGCGTCGGCTGGATGAGCCAGACGCACGCTTCGCGGAGCTCGTCGGGCCAGACGAAGCGCGCGGCGTCGCACGCGTGGCCGTGGAGACCACCATCGCCGACCTGTCGGAGCCAGCGGTTGACGCCTACGACGTTTACCTGCGCTTGCACCTGCTGTCGCACCGGCTGATCCGCCCGCACGGCGCGAACATGGACGGCGTCTTCGGCCTGTTGTCCAACGTGGTGTGGACGAACTATGGGCCGTGCGCGGTCGCTGATTTCCAGATGACGCGCGGCCGGCTCGCCGCCAAGGGCCCTGTGGTGGTGTTCTCCGTAGATAAGTTCCCGCGCATGGTGGACTACGTCGTACCGTCGGGAGTGCGCATCGGCGACGCGGACCGAATCCGCCTCGGCGCGCACCTCGCCGAGGGCACGACCGTCATGCACGAGGGGTTTGTGAACTTCAACGCTGGCACGCTCGGCGCTTCCATGGTCGAGGGCCGCATCTCCGCGGGTGTCGTGGTTGGTGACGGCACCGACATCGGCGGCGGCGCCTCCATCATGGGCACACTGTCCGGCGGCGGCAAGGAAGTCATCTCGCTCGGCGAGCGCTGCTTGCTCGGGGCGAACGCGGGCGTGGGCATCTCGCTTGGCGACGACTGCATTGTCGAAGCCGGCCTCTACGTCACCGCCGGCACCAAGGTTGTGCTGACCGCGCCGGTTGCCGAGGCCCTGGGCAAGGACGCCGGCACCGAAGTGAAGGCGCTTGAGCTGTCCGGTGCCAACGGGCTGCAGTTCCGCCGCAACTCCATCACCGGGGCGGTGGAAGCCGTGCCCGCGAAGGGCATTGCACTCAACGACGTCCTGCACGCCAACTAGCAGGGACCGTCACCCCTGACCCATCCTCGTTCGGCCACTCGGAGCTAAAGCGACAGCGTGAAGTTCTGGTCAATTCCGATGCCCAAACTAGGAAGTGCCGACCTCACCCTGCTCCCTTAGAGCGAGGTGAGCTCACCGCCCTGGGGTGCGGGAGGACCTCGTCGAATCCTACGCGGGCAACGTCGAGCTCCGCGCGGAGAACAGTCACCCCGCGGCGATCCTCGGGTACTCCACTGCCCCGTGGGCAAGCGCCGCGGTGAAAGCCGGCTACACCTACGACGGGCTCCTTCCCGAACCGGTAGACCCGCGCGGTCATCTGGACGAATTGGCCCGCTACGTGCGGTTCGCGGGAGACGCAGCTTCCCCGAAGAGCACCTCCATCGCGCCATAGGGATGGTAGGTGTTCGCCGCGGGGATCCCGTTGGGAGATACCCACACCGGGACGCCGTCGCGCCGCTGCACGCCGCCACGGGTGTTGGCGAACGTCGCGTCGTCGTGGTTGATTTGGTTGTGGTAGTGACACACCGGCGCTAGGTTGGCCAAATTGGTGGCACCGCCCTGGGACCAGGCTTGTATATGGTGGATCTCGCAGTTGTCGGATCCGTGGCGGCAGCCCGGCCACGGGCACACGGTGAGCGCCATTCGAGCAAGATCGCGCTGCTTGGTGTTGGCGTACCGCTGGGTTTGGTAGAGGTTCACTGCCCCCTCGGCCGGGTGGAAGAGCCCTATTTCTTCGATACCGGGATGCATCTCGAGGTATTGGGCTCCGGTGATGGTCGTGCCGTCTGTCAGCCCCAGAATAATGTCGTTGCCCTCGCCGCGAAGGATTTGTATGTGCTGGTCCAATCCCACTACCACGATGGGTCGTCGGATACTACTGGGTACGCTGCCGCTGCCGCGAATGAGGTCGAGGAAGCGGCGAAGCATCTGGGGCCCCGGTGGCTTGGACGGGTCGAGCCCCTCGCGCAGGTAGTGCTCGATGTCGGCGATGTCGTGCTCGTCGGCGGTGACCCTGAGAGCGCGGGTGCCGTGCACGGATTTCGATACCGTGACCTGCAGCTTCGGCCGGGTCCGCGCAGGTTTGACAATGAGCCGGTCCGCCTTGGCCTTCAGTGCCTGGTGGGTGGATGCAGTCTTGAGGAGTTTTCGTCGTACGCGCCAGCGTTCCGCTTCGTTGGGGATTTCTTTGAGCCGATCTTCGATGTAGACGAGCTGGCTCAAGGGGAATTCTTGGGCAGCCTCTAGGCCCAGACGTTGCTGCTTGGCCCACCGGGTGGCGCCGTAATAGACGTCGTGGACGGCCGCCCACTTGCTCGCCAAGTTCGGCATGATGCCGGCCGCTACTGCGGACCGTTTGTCAAAGCCAACGAGCACGTCGACGGACGGCTGGGTATCGAGAAACTGCTGGAATGGAGTCATGCCCTGCACGCTAGGGAGAAGCGCACACGCTGCATACCCGCTCGATAAAATCTGTGGATAACACCAGCGCCGGCTGCGCTCTATCCACAGCCTCAAGTTCACCGTCGAAAGAATCGGGCCACAACGCGCTAAAGTGAAGCGTTTGGCTGATCTTTGGCGACCGTTCTCGGTTTCCCGAAAGTCCAGAGCTTGTTGATGATGAAGTTCACAGGCATCGCTATAAACGTCGAGATAGCCTGCGCCCAGTAGGACTTGGTGCGCAGACCGGTAGAGTCGTCGAAGACACTGTCGGGCAGACCAACGGGCGTGGTGGGGTTCATCAGCAACGTCATGCAGGTCAGCGACACCGCAAAGGCGAGCAGGCCCGTGGCCAAAAACGGGAAAAACCCACGCAGCCAGGAGCGGGCATGCACACCGCGGAACGTCCACGAGCGGTTGAGCTGGTAGTTCCACGTGTTGGCCAAGAGGAACGCCAGGGTGGACATAACGTGGTACCAGCGTACGTTCCAGCGAGTGGATCCGAGTTGTGCGACCACGTCGTTTGCATGCAGGCCGAGGCCATTTTCGAGTGCCTTGTTGGCCAGGTAGAAGACAACGAAGTTGACAAGGACACCGGAGCCGCCGACGATGCCGAATTTTACGAACTGGCGCAGCCCTGTGGCGAGGCGGACCGCTGTGCTACCACCGTGCGACGGCACGGCGCTACCACCGTGCGACGGCACTGCGGCGGGCTGACTGTCAAGCACCAGTACCTCCTCGGGAAAAGACTGCAAACTTCCTAGAGTCTAGTCCCTGGGCCCCGGTATCTAAGAAACGAGGCGGCGGGCTGCTTCGTCGACGCGGTCGTCGGGAACGGTCAGCGAGATGCGCACGTGCCCTGCACCGGAAGGACCGTAGAAGTCCCCGGGGGCGGCGAGGATGCCGCGGTCTGCAAGCCAGGACAGCAGTTCGCGCGAGTCCAGACCGTCGCGGCGCACCCAGAGGTACAGGCCCGCCTCGGAGTCGTCGATAGTCAGCCCTGCGGCATCGAGGGCCTTCATCAGCTCCAAGCGCCGCATGGCGTAGGTGGCGCGCTGCATCTCTTCATGGGTGTCGTCCGCCAGCGCCGCGACCATGGCCGCCTGGATCGGGCCAGGGACGATGAGGCCCGCATGCTTGCGTACCAGCAGGAGCTCCTGGACAAGGGGTTCGTCGCCCGAGATGGTGCCTGCGCGGTAGGACGCGAGGTTCGACGTCTTCGACAGCGAATGCAAGGCCAGCAACCCGGTGTTGTCTCCGTCGGTGACGCGCGGGTGCAGGATGGAGACCGGCTCGGCGGACCAGCCGAGAGAAAGGTAGCACTCGTCGGAGGCGACGATGGCTCCGGTGTCGCGGGACCATTCGACCCAGCGACGCAGCTCGTCCACACCGAGCACCGCGCCGGTGGGATTCGACGGCGAGTTGACGAAGGCGAACGCCGCGCCGTCGACAGGCTCATCGGAGCGCACGACGTTGCACCCGGCTATGAGCGCGCCGACCTCGTAGGTTGGGTACGCCACCTCCGGGATGACAACGGTTTCGCCGCGCAGGCCAAGAAGCGTGGGCAGCCAGGCGACCGCTTCCTTCAACCCGATCACGGGAAGCACGGACTTCTCGGTCAGCCCGGCGATGCCGAAACGGCGCGAGAGCGCGGACACGATGGTCGTGCGCAGCTCCGGCGTGCCGGCGGTCTGCGGGTATCCGGGCGCGGCGGCGGCTTCGGTCAAGGCCAGCTGGATCGACGGCGCGATCGGATCGACGGGGCCGCCGACGGACAGGTCGATCAGCCCGCCCTCATGCGCTGCGGCGCGTTCGCGGACATCTGCGATCGTGTCCCACGGAAAATCGGGGAGCATAGAGCCGAGCGGGGTGCGTGCCAACTGCCTAGTCCTGGTTCTGCGGCGGCAGGGCGGCCACGAACGGGTGGTCGTAGTCCTGCGGGCCGGTCTTGGCGGCGCCGCCCGGGGAGCCGAGCTCGTCGAAGAAGCCGACGTTGACGTCGTAGTACTCGCTCCACTCGTCGGGGGTGTCGTCCTCGTAGAAGATGGCCTCGACCGGGCATGCCGGCTCGCAGGCGCCGCAGTCGACGCACTCGTCGGGGTGGATGTAGAGCATGCGCTTGCCCTCGTAGATGCAGTCAACGGGGCATTCTTCAACGCAGCTGCGGTCCATGATGTCGACGCACGGTTGAGCAATCACGTAAGTCATGGCACACAGTATGTCACTTCGCGCGCAACAGGGGCGAAACGCCACCCGCGACGCCGGCGAAGAGTAACGCCAACGACCAGCCTGTTGGCGGCAGAATCGCCAATGAAACGAAAAACGCGGCCGCCCAGACAACCAGTGGGGCGAAAGCGTAGCGCCGGGACCACAGCCGCGCGGTTTTAGTTAACACGGCGTTGAACAGCAGGGCTGCGATGACCCAGAACCAGTTCAGGTACACCGCTTCCAGCATGAGCGAGACGAGCGCGCCGACGCACAGCCACGCCAGCCCGGCGATTGCTTCGCCGCGGGAGAAGTCGTCCCGGACAACCGGGTGGCTCACAGGTCGATCCCGGTCAGCAGCGAAGCGGCGTCGTCAAGCGGCAAGCCCGCTCCTAGCTGGTAGTGCTCGACCCTCTGGATCGGTTGCACGATGAGGTTGGACAGCGCGTAGTAGACCACCGGCCCAGACGCCAGCGCGGCGTGCGGGTTAACGTCGGTTGTGCGCCCGTCGGCGATCCACAGCTGGGTGGCGTGCGCGCGCATGGCCTCGACTTTCGCGCTGTAGGCGGCTTCGTCGAGCTCGACGCGGATATCGGAAGCCTCCACGCCGTCGAGCTCGCCGTCCTGCGGAAGCCGCCATCCCGCGGGCGCCTCGGCTGGCATGAGCGAGGCGGTTTCGGTGGCGAGCCGCACCGCCCACAGGATGCGCGGGATGCCCACGCGCTTGGCCGCCGCGTGCGTGATCTCGTGGGCGCGGATGTGGTCGGGGTGGCCGTAGCCGCCGTCCGGGCCGTAGGTGAGCACGAGGTGCGGCCGCTCGGCTTCAAAGATGGCGGCAAGCGTATCGACACCAGCTTCGCCCGAATTCACAAACGCCCGGGGGTTCCGGCTGGCCGGGGAGCCCTCCATGCCGGAATCCCGGAACCTGCCTGCACCGCCGAGGAACTGGCCGCGCGCACCGAGCGCCGCAAGGGAGCGCTGCAGCTCCTGGATGCGGAACCCCCCGAGCTGATCCGCCTCGTCGACGACCAGGTGCTGGTAGGGCTCGCCGATGACCTCGCCCTCCTCCCCGAGCGTGCAGGTGACCACCAGCACGTCGGCGCCGCGCTTGGCAAGGTCGGCGATGGCGCCGCCGGTGGTGATCGCCTCGTCGTCGGGGTGGGCGTGCACGGCTACAACTCGGTAGCCTGCGAGATCTCGTGCGGTCATGGAACCTCCTGGGTTGTCGTTCGCTGCCCTACTGTATCGGCCAGCGTCCATGCGCCCGCCGAGGACAGGCCGCCGGGCCACTCCCCCGGCGCAGCGTGGCCGCGCGGATCCCGCCTGCGGTTGCCGCCACCCGCGTTTCGTGCAGGAGCGGGACCCACAGCGCTTCGCGCGTCTCAATCTCTTCCACGCGCTCGGCCGCGACGGCAGCGGGGATATCCCCTGCGAGAATGCTGCGGGCCAGCTCCTCTCCGGCGACCGAGCAGTACCCGGAGAGGTTGCCGGACCGGCCAGACTCCGGCGGACAGGCGACGCGACTCGCCAGTGCTTCATTACCGCGGTTGTCGGTGCGCCAGTGCACCACGATGTCCACCTCCCCCGCGGGCAACCCGCGACCGGCGATTTCGGGCAGCTCATTCGACAGCACCTGCGCGGGCACGCCCGCGGAAGTCAGGATGTCCACAAGGGAACGGGCGGCGGCCGCTGCCGCCGGGTCCGCGGCATCGGCAGCGACGTGCAGGACCTTCCCCTCTGCAGCGCGCGCGTGCAACAGCGCGAGGGAGCCGGGAGTGGTCTGCGATGCAACATCGACGTCGGTGGTGCGCCGGGCGGCGATGTGGGCGAGCAGGGGTACGTCGATAAGCGAACGCACCTCCGCACGAGCCTGCGTCCCTAGGCCGCTGGTGGCGGACACGGTGACACCGAGGGTGCGGCCGCCGGGGAACACCCGAGTCTGCGCACCTGGGATGAGGCCGAGCACCTGCGCGGTGGTGGCCTGCGGCGCCATGTCCGCAAACGCAATCTGGCCGCTGCGCAACTGGTCGGCGACCTGCGTGGTGTCGCGGGCAGACACGAGGGTGAGGATGTCGATGAGGGCTGGATCTGGGCCCCAGAATCGGTCGTTACGGTTCAAGGTGACTGTGCCGTGAGCGCGGTCCACGCTGCGCACTAGATAGCGCCCCGCGGAGGCGGGAACCGTGTTGCGCAGCGCGTAGGAAAAGTCCGCGGCGTCCGCGGCGAGCAGGTGCGACGGCAACAGGTGGCGGAAAAGCACCCTCCAGTCCCCTACCGGCTGTGCGAAATCAACGTCCACCACCTTCCCGCCGGGCCCGCCGACGCGGATGCCTGCCACAGCCCGGTACGCGGCTGGGTCGACCACACCCGGGGTTTGGGTCATGCCACGCCAGAGGTACGTAAAGTCCGCTCCGGTGATGGGGGTGCCGTCGGACCATTGCGCGTTGGGTGAGATGACGTAACGCACGGTGAAGGCGGCCGGAGACGCCGCCAGGACGGAGGCACCGGCGAGTAGGTTGGAATCCTTCGTGCCGTCGGCGTGGAACGCGCTAGGCAGCACGAGGTCCGCGATGCCGCTCACCGTGGAGGATTCGTCCCCAACGAGGTGCGGGTTAAACCCCCCGCGCACCGGGTCCACGGCCACCTGCGCCTGGGGCCGGCCGGCGGGCTGCTCTGGCGCAGGGGCGGGGGCGGGGTCTGTGGCTGCGTCCGTCGCCTCGGTGTTCTGCGCGGTGGAGGTGCTCGGCCTATCCTCCGGCTCGACGAGGGGCGGGGGGCCGGGGTCCGCCGCGCACGAGGCAAGCAAGCACAGCGTCGAAAACGCCGCCACAGCACGGGTGGCTGGGCGGCGTGTTCTTTGAAGGGGCATGAAAGAACAGGCTAGCTGTTCTTCTGCTTTGCTCGGGAGCGGGCGCGGCCGCGCTCGGTGGCGTTGAGGATGATCTTGCGCACGCGCATGGCCTCAGGTGCGACCTCGACGCACTCGTCTTCGTCGCAGAACTCGATGGCCTCGTCGAGGGAGAGGGTGCGGGCCTTCTGCAGCGTGACGGTGGCATCCGCGGTGGCGGAGCGCATGTTGGTCAGCTTCTTTTCCTTGGTGATGTTGACGTCCATGTCCTCGTCGCGGGAGTTCGCGCCGACGACCATGCCCTCGTAGGCGTCCGCGCCCGGTTCGACGAAGAAGTCGCCGCGGTCTGCCAGCTGCTGCAGCGCGTACGCGGTGACCTGGCCGGAGCGGTCGGCAACAAGGGAGCCGGTCGGTCGACCCTTGATCTCGCCCGCCCACGGACGGTGCTCGATGGAGTACGAGTTGGCGATGCCCGCACCGCGGGTCTCGGTGAGAAAGGTGGTGCGGAAGCCGATCAGGCCACGCGACGGCACATCAAACTCCATGCGGACCCAGTCGCCGGAGCCGGTGTTGGACATCGACGTCATCTGGCCCTTGCGGTTCGCCATGAGCTGGGTGACGGCACCCTGGTGCTCGGCGGGGACGTCGATGACCATGTGGTCGTACGGTTCGTACCTCTTGCCGTCGACCTCCTTAGTCACCACCTGCGGTTTGCCCACGGTGAGCTCGAAACCTTCGCGGCGCATGGTCTCAATGAGCACGGTCAGCGCCATCTCGCCGCGGCCCTGCACTTCCCACGCATCCGGACGCTCGGTGGGCAGAACCTTGATGGAGACGTTACCGATGAGCTCCTGATCCAGGCGGGCCTTCACCATCCGGGCGGTAAGCTTGTCGCCGCCGTTGCGGCCCGCCATCGGGGAGGTGTTCACGCCGATGGTCATGGAAATGGCCGGATCGTCGATGGCGATGCGCGGCAGCGGCTCAATCTGCTCCGGGTCGCACAGGGTGTCGCCGATCATGATGTCGTCGACGCCGGAAATCGCGGCGATATCGCCTGCCACCACATCGCCGGTGGCGGGCACGCGGTCGAGGCCCTCAGTGACCAGCAGCTCGGCGATCTTGACGTTTTTGACCTGCTGGTTGCCGTCGGCGTCGTAGTGCACCCACGCGACGTTTTGGCCCTTCTTCACCGAGCCCTTGTAGACGCGGATCAGCGCGATACGGCCGAGGAAGGAGGAGGAGTCCAGGTTGGTCACCTGGGCCTGGAACGGCGCGTCGACCTCTGCGGACGGCTCCGGCAGCACGTCGTAGATGACGTCGAAGAGCGGCTGCAGGTCCTCGTTGTCTGGGAGGTTGCCGCTGCCCGGGTTCTCCAGGGAAGCGCGGCCTGCGCGACCGGAGGTGTAGAGCACTGGAAGCTCAAGCAGATTCTCGGCCGCCTCGGCTGCCTCCGGATCGTCCAGGCCGGCGCCGAGTTCAAGAAGAAGATCTTGCGCTTCCTCCACCACCTCGTCGATGCGGGCGTCCGGGCGGTCGGTCTTATTCACGCAGATGATGACCGGCTTTTTCGCCTCGAGCGCCTTGCCGAGGACGAAGCGGGTTTGCGGTAGCGGGCCTTCGGATGCGTCGATAAGCAGGACGACGCCGTCGACCATGGACAAACCGCGCTCCACCTCGCCGCCGAAGTCGGCGTGGCCCGGGGTGTCGATGACGTTGATGATCAAGTCCGAGCCGTCCTTGCCCTTTCCGGCGCGACGGATAGCGGTGTTCTTGGCCAGAATGGTGATGCCGCGCTCGGACTCAAGCTCACCGGAGTCCATCACGCGGTCGCCGTGCTCGCCGTGGTCGCCGAACACACCGGACTGCTCCAGCATGGCGTTGACCAGGGTGGTTTTACCGTGGTCGACGTGGGCGACGATGGCTACGTTGCGAAATTCAGGGTGCGACACTCGACAGATCCTTTAGGGGTTGGCGGAAAGAACGCCTAAACGATACTCCTGCGCTTGCCGGATCGCATTTTCCCGCTACCCGTCGAGCGACGCTTGGAGCTCCTCGAACGCTGCGGCGAAGAATTGGTCGGACTTACCGGTGGTGAATAGGGTGCCCTCTAGCCCGCGCTCCGACAGCTCGACGGTGGCGGTGCCGTCCCCGTTGTCGGCGGCTTCAACCCGGATCGGTGCTTGGTAATCCTGGGTGAGGTAGACCCCGAGGAAGCGGTATTTGAAGGCGTCGCCGACATTGACGGTGAGCTCTTCCTCCGTCTTCTCTTTGATCTTGAACTTTTCCAGCCCGGAGAGGCGGTCCTCGATTTCTTTCAGGCTGAGGTTGGTGGTGAACGTCTTGGCATCCATTGGGTCATCATTCCTTTCATTGTCTGATACAACGGATCACACGTTCTTGCGGGTCGAATTGTGACCTGCACCACCGAGAGTAGATGCACGCACCCGATATTTTGCCGGGAATTCACGCACAGTTCTTCCAGCGATCCCCCAGTTGCGCTTGACGTTGTTACGAATGTGACTAATGTGGCGCAGGTGCGCAAGTATCGTTCCCTCTTCCGCCCCGTCGTCGCCGCGGCGTGCGCTGCCGGATTGCTGGCAACCGGAGGCGTCGCTAAGCAAACCGCCCACGCACAATCGTCGTTCCTCGACCCGCTGGGGCGACCCACGCCGCAGACCGTCGCACGCGTGAACGCGTTCGCAGACCAGCCGTACGTTCCGCAGGAGGTCGGCAACGCGCTTCGCACCGCCGTACAGTTCTATGCCGGGACCGGGGAGCTCGGCGGCCCCCCGCTACCTGCAGACGCCCCACGATTTACCCAGTTCTACTGGCCGACCGTATCGGGTAATTGCATCGGCGAAGGGTTGCACTCCACTGCCTCCGCCATCGCCGTACCTGGACCCGCCTCCTCACCCGCGCCAGGTGCGGCGGCTGGCCAGACCACGTTCGTGTTCACCGCCCTCGGGACGCCGGCGGCCGCAAAGCAACAAGGGCAGTTGAACGTGTACTGGATCAACGTAAACAACTTCCGCACTGGCGTAACGCCGCTGGGCAACAACGGGATAAACCCCACAGGACCGGCCACCTTGTCTGCCACCGCCGATACGGGCTCCGGCAGGGTCCTGGCAGTCGTTGCCGGCAGCGTACGCACCGTCGACAGGGTCTGCCCGTTTGCACCAACAGCCGCATCTATAGACGTGAGGTAACTCATGGCCGCCGATCTGCACCCCGTCAAGCAGGAAGTCTTCGACACCGCAGCCAACATCAACACGGATCCGAAGGGCTTTCTGCGCGAAGTGGACACGTTCCGCGTCACCGACTTCGGTCTGTACATGGGCCGCGGCGCAGACCACCCGCAGTTCGGCTACCTCGAAAGCTGGCTCCTACCGGAGCTTGGGCTGCGCGCCAACATCTTTCACTACCGCGACGGCGAGGAGCGGGAGCAGGACTTCTACTTTGACGTCGCGGACATCGACGTCGACGGCGACGTTTGGCGCACCAGGGACTTGTATGTGGACCTGGTGTCGCTGACCGGCAGCCCGATCGATGTGGTGGACATCGACGAGCTCGCGGCCGCGACATCGGCCGGGTACATCACCGCCGAAGACGCCGAGAAGGCTATCGACGTCACACTTGCCGCCGTAGAAGGAATCACCCGCCACGGAGACGACGCGATGGAGTGGCTGCGCGCACAGGGCATCGAACTCACGTGGGCGGACGAAGTCGAGCTCACGCCCGCCGGGTAGTTCATCTGCTGTTTACCCCTCCCGCATTAATGGCGGGTGGGGTTTTGCGTTGCGCGGATAAAATTCAGATTTTCTATGGCTCATTCGCCTTACCAACCCCCGCGGGTGACGCATTCTGAACTGCCATAACCACGCACATATTGAACTTGCTGTGAATCCGCTGAACATAAAACGGAAAATACTTTGCTAAATGACGACGTCTTTGACAACCCCCCAGCACCCCTACACCAAGGCGCTGCTGTCGGCGATTCCCATCCCCGACCCGGATGCAGAACGCTCCAGGGTGCGCACGGTGTACAAGCCGGAGGAGGTCACACCCGCCTAACTTCCACGTCGACGGGCACGTCGGGCAAGAGTTTTTCCTGCTCCGCCCACATGTCCCACCACGGTGCGTAGCCCGGGTCCCGCGTCAGGGCCCGGGCTTTCCTCGTCTCCGCCGCCGCGATCACCCGCAGCGTGTCCACGTCCCCGCGCGCTTTAGCCTTGCCTATCGACGCCTCCGTCACCGCCCCCACCCCCTCAATCACGAGGTCAGCGCCTGGCACGAGCGGCACCCACTCCCCGCGCGTGTATTGCTCCCAGTTCCAGCGCCAGTACCCGGGGGTGGCCGGGTCAAGTACGTCGTCGGCCACCATCCGCGCGCCCTCTGCCAGTCCGCCCCAGCCCGGGTAGAAGTCGTCGAGGTGCACCACCTGGATGCCCAGGGCCTGGCCGATTTGGTTGGCCAGGGTGGTTTTGCCGGCGCCCGAAGGACCGTCGATAAGCAAGGTGTACGTCATCGCACCGCCCACACCGGGCGGAGGTCGCCGGTCGCCCACGCGAGGGCGAGGGCGCCGGCCGCGATGCCGACGCACACGGCCATGACCGCCCAGTCGCGGGAGCGCAGCTTGGACTCGCGGGCCCAGGTTCGCGTGCGCGGCCCGCCGAATCCGCGCGCCTCCATGGCGGTGGCGAGTTTGCCTGCGCGGCGCAGCGACATAACGAGCAAGCCGAACGAGAGGGAG
This sequence comes from Corynebacterium wankanglinii, assembly GCA_014490595.1. Taxonomy (GTDB): domain Bacteria; phylum Actinomycetota; class Actinomycetes; order Mycobacteriales; family Mycobacteriaceae; genus Corynebacterium; species Corynebacterium wankanglinii. The sequence continues at coordinate 972,255 of CP061031.1, read as the reverse complement.
AACCAGTATCTGATCCTGCCTTGGTCGGCGATGCCGCGGGCGCGGCGGGAGCGACGCATCGCGTCGAGATCGTCTTGCAGGAGGGTGAGCATGCGCAGCGCCGCGACCGTGCCGATGACGAAGCGCTCGGGCAGGCGCAACACTTGTGCGAGGCCGTCGCCGAGGTCTGTCGGGTCCACGTCTGCAGAGAGGAGCACCACGGGCAGCGCGATGGCGAGCACACGAAGGATCACCGCCCAGGCCAACGACAACGACAACTCGGTCACATGCACCAGGCCCCACTCGACGTAGGTCTCCCCTCCAGCTTGGCCGTACAGCGCCATTGGGATGCCGGCGAGCGGCGCGACGATGAGGATCGGCAGCGCCCGCTTGAAAAAGCGGCCGTAGCTCAGCCCGCACACCGGCACCATGAGCACGGTGATCGCGAGCACTACTGTGGCGGAGACCCAGTCGATGGTGAACATCAGCGGCGTGGTCAACAACAGCAGGCCGAGGATCCGGGTGACGGGGTTGATGCCTTGCAGCAGGTTCATCGGCCATCTTCCTCCGCGTCCGAGCGTGCGACGACGCGCTCGATGTGATCGCCCAGCGAGGCGATGAACGCCTCGTCGTGGGTGATGGAGATGACGGTCACGCCTTGCTGAGTCAACTCGCGGATCAGCCCGACGAGTTCAACAAAGGTCCGGTCGTCCTGGCCAAACGTGGGCTCGTCGAGGATGAGCAGCTGCGGCGCGTTGACCACGCGGTGGCCACCGACAGCCGGCGCTTCTCCCCTCCTGAGAGGGTGAACGGGTTAGCGTCCACGAGGTGCTCCAGGCGCAGGCGCTGCAGCAGCGCGTCGATACGCTCCTGCGGCGCGCCCGACAGCGCCATCTCCTCGCGCACGGTGGCGGTGACAAACTGGTGCTCCGGCTCCTGGAAGACGTAGCCGATGCGACTGGCCAGCTCCTTCGACGACCACTTGATGGACGGCCTTGTCAACCCCTGCGCGATGGTCTCCGAATACTCAACCCGCCCCCTTTCGGGCGGCGTCAGACCGGCAAGCACCTGCACGAGCGTAGTTTTGCCTGCGCCGTTTTCACCCGTGACCACGGTGGAGAACCCCTCTGGAGCGGCTACGGTGCGCGGCGGCCCGAAACGTGTGAGCAGCTCGTGCGTAGCGACGGCCACAGGTGCCCCCGGAGGCACGGTCTTCGCCGGCGGCAGCGCAGGCGCGTCCGGCAATTCGCTTGCGCTGATGCGCACCAGCCCGGCCGTCTCCAGGCGGTAGTACGTATCCACCACGTCCGCCCAGTGCTTCGGGCGGTGCTCCACCACGATCAAGGTCGCGCCGGTGAGCTGGCAGACCCGGTCCACCGCGGCGATGACTTCGTCGCGGCCGCGCGGATCCAGGTTGGCGGTGGGCTCGTCCAGGATGAGGATGTCCGCGCCCATGGCGATCACACCCGCGAGCGCGAGGCGCTGCTTTTGCCCGCCGGACAGGTGCGCAGTCTTGTGGCCCAGCGGCACGTCCAGCCCCACGGCGGCGAGGGCCTTTTCCACGCGCGGCCAAATTTCCCCGCGCGGCACGCTCAGGTTTTCGGCGCCGAAGGCGACGTCGTCACCCACCCGGGACAGGATGGTTTGCGCCTCGGGGTCCTGCAGGACCATGCCTACGGTGCCGTCGACGTTGAGGGTGCCGGTTCGGCTGCCGTCCTCGGAGTCGTCGATAAGCTTGGCAATCACCGCGAGCAACGTGGACTTGCCGGAGCCCGAATCGCCGGTGATAAGCACCCGCTCCCCGCGCGCGATATCCAGGTCGACGTGAGTGAACGCGGGCTGCGGGCGGGTGGCGTGCTGGTAAGTCAGCCCCCTCGCGTGGATAGCCAGCGACATTTACGCGGTGGTGTTGAAGCGCTCGCGGCCGGCGCCGAAGCGGTCGAGTGCGCCAGTCTGCGCCAGCGCCCTAACTAGGTAGTAGGCCACCACGCCGGCGAGGACCGCGCCGGAGATGATCAGGCAGGTCAGGTAGATCAGGTTGAACTGGAGGCTCATGGCCAGGTTGGCGGAGGTGAACAGCTCCAGGATGAACGCGCCGATGCCCGCGCCGATGCCGGACAGCGCCGCCACGGACAGGTTGAAGCGACGGTAGGCGAAGATGAGGAAGACCAGCTCCGCACCCAGGCCCTGCGCGAGGCCGGAGTACAGCGTCTCCGGGCCCCACTGGCTGCCCAGCACCGCGGAAACGGAGGCCGCGACGACCTCGACGAACAGCGCCGCACCCGGCTTGCGGATGATCAAACCGCCGAGCACGCCGCCGATGAGCCAGATACCCACGGCCAAACCGCCCAAGCCCGGGGTAAGTGCGTCCAGCGCCTTGAAACCGGCGTAGCCGATGCTGTTCCACACCCAAAACAGCAAGCCGCAAGCGACGCCCAGTACGGCCGCGGTGACAATGTCGATGACGCGCCAAGAATTGCTCTTCCCAGCGTTGGTTGCGGGCACGGTCATGTGCTCATTCCTTCCTATCGCCGGCATTACCCGGATCAGGTTCTACGGTTCACCGAGCGTTTCGGCGTCTCAGCCACCGCGTCTCCCGCGGCAGCACCCGTGTGTGGTTCAGTTATGCCCGAAAGATGCTACATCATGTGCAGGATTGACCATATGATGGTCGCGTTCACAGCTCTTATTGGAAGGACCCCACATGGCCGGTGGCCTACTTGCTCTGCTTGACGACGTCGCGCTGATCGCGCGCACCGCCGCAGCGAGCGTCGATGACGTCGCCGGCATGACCGCGAAAACTTCCGCGAAAGCCGCGGGCGTGGTCATCGACGACGCTGCGGTGACCCCCCAGTACGTCTCCGGGGTGACCCCGGCCCGAGAACTGCCGATGATCTGGCGTATTACCAAGGGCTCACTGCGCAACAAGCTGCTTTTCATCCTCCCGATCGCACTGCTGCTGAACGCGTTTGCGCCGTGGGCGCTCACGCCGATCCTCATGCTGGGTGGCACGTATCTCGCCTTTGAAGGGGCGGAGAAGATCGCGCAGAAGTTCTCGTCCAACGCCGATGAGGACGCCGAAGAGGCCGCCAACAAGTCCGAGGAGGACGAGGACCACCTGGTCAACAGCGCGATCCGCACGGATCTGATTTTGTCGGCGGAGATCATGATCATCTCGCTCGACGAGGTGAAGGACCAGCCTGTGTGGATGGAAGCCGCCGTGCTCGTGGCTGTGGGCATCTTCATCACTATCGCGGTGTACGGGGCGGTGGGTCTTTTGGTGAAGATCGACGACATCGGCCGTGGCATGATTGAGCGTGGCAACGCCCCCGGGTTCGGCCGCGCGCTGGTGAAGGGGATGCCGTACGTGCTCAATGCCATCGGCATCGTCGGCACCGTGGCCATGCTGTGGGTGGGCGGCCACTTGATCGTCCGCGGTCTGGACGAGGTTGTCGGCTGGCACTGGCCGCACGACATCATTGCCAGGGGCCAGGAAACCGTTGGCGGCGGCGCGCTCGGCTGGCTGGTGGAGACCGGGATTTCGCTCACATTCGGCTTGATTGCCGGATTTATTGTCCTCGGTGTGGTGCAGCTGGTGAAGAAGGTGCGGTAGCGCCTGCCTACAATTCGCCTCATGGCAGCCAAGCAGTACCCACTCGCCCCCTCGACGTGGGGCACCGGCGTGGAAGTCCCGGTGGACCACGTCTCGCAGGCCGCCCTATTCACGGACTTTGCGGGACGTAGAGGCACCACGTACGTCGATGTGGTGTTGGAGGCCAACCCGTTGAACCGCTCGTGGCGTGTGCGCCGCCGCGGTCTCGGCGACCTCCCCGGCCCCGTCCTCGGCGAGGTGGCGCCTGAATGGCGCGCCCACTTCGCGGAAGTCGAGCGAGTGCACTCGTCTTTCCTGCAGCCTGCCACCGTGGCGGAAGTGAAGCTCAACCCGGAATCCGGCCGCTTCAACGTCCATGTGGTCTTGCCCGAGCCGCAGCTGGCAGTGCCGCGCAACAACGCGCCAGAGGACGCGGCCGTTTTGCGCGTCGGCGACATGCTCGTGGTGGATACCTCCGTCGGTGAGTTCGGAGCAGCCGAGCTAGAGGCACGCTCCCCCGGTCAGTGGTTTGTGGGACTGGTGCCTATGGACGGCGCTGCGCTCGTCACCCTCGACGGCCGCGTACTCGGCGCGGTGGCTGGCGAAGACGGGGAGGCCGCCCTCGCGTGGCTCGGAGGCTTCGCCCAGGGCGGATTGTGGGCACGGGCGGTGCTGCTCGACGGCATGGCGGCATTAGACGCCGCCCCACCCGACGAAGGCACCGACACGGTACCCGCACTGGCCGAGGCGCCGCAGCGCCGCCCGGAGCCGTGGCAACTCATCGAGTTTCCCGGCGGCGGGTGGGCGGTTACCGTGCAGCGCGATTTCGCCACCGACCCCCAAGACGAGGTCAAGCCGAAGCACACCGCGCGGTACGTTTCTCTCGGCGGCGGGGCACGCCCGGAGGAGCTCGGTGCCCCGACCGAGATGTTCGGCCGGATCGGCGCCGAGCAAGATCGGCCTGAACGACCAACCACCACGCCTGTGGTGGCGCAGCACGCCGACGAAAGCTTTCTCACCGAGGTGGAGAAGGTGCAGCTGAGGCGAAGGAACCGGGGGCGGAAGCGGGGCGGACGCCACCGTCGATAAGCAAAAGCTCCTAGGCTGGGTGACGTAGGAATTCCGAAGCTGAAGGAGATGTGATGGCAGACAAGGGACCGAACCCGTACGTTGTAAATATCGAGCAGGCAACGCTGGACAACGAGGCGTTCCGCGACACGCTGTGGACCGGCCCGAACCTCCAGCTGACGGTGATGACCATTCCGGTTGGCGGGGAGATCGGCGCAGAGATCCACGATGACCACGACCAGTTCCTCCGCCTCGAAGAAGGCGAGCTGCACGCGAAGATCGGCCCGTCCGAGGACGACCTCGAGGTCGACGAAGTGATCGCTGCTGATTGGGCCGCGTTCGTGCCGGCTGGCAAGTGGCACAATTTTGTCAACGAATCCGACGCCCCGGCGAAGCTGTACTCCATCTACGCCCCGGCGGAGCACGAGCCGGGCACCCGCCACGAAACCAAGGCGGATGCAGACAACGACCCGAACGAGACTGACGCGGTCTAGAACGCGCCAAGCAGTGCGCAGACTGCCCGGGAACGCCACAAACGTTCCCGGGCCGTTTTTATGGCCCGCCAAGGGGAAACTCAGGTGCTAAAGTGCCTGGAGGTTCTGAATTGTCATATCAACACTTGTCTAGAAGGCGAACCCCATGCGCAACTTCCTTCCCCTCCTCGGCACGGGCCTTGCTGGCGCGCTCGCGCTTTCCGTGGTGGCAGTGCCCGTCGCTACCGCCGAATCCAGCCTGAGCAGCTCGTCATTGTCGTCCTCGTCCGGCACCCCAGCGACCAAAACCGAGAAGAAGCCGTGGGTGCACGTGGAGCCGCCGAAGAAAACCGCTTCCCAGCCGGTGCGCATGCTCAACGGCACCACGATCCAGATCATGGACGACGTGTTGGGCAAATACTCCGCCCACACCGGCTTCCGCTCCGGCGACCTTGGTGCGATGGCCCCCATCAACAACGACGGCGAGTTCGCGATGATCTTCGGCGACTCCTTCCGCTGGGATTTCGGGCAGGGATGGATGAGCCCGGTCGGCGTGGTGGCGAAGATGGACGAGGACGGCTTCATCAAAATAGTCCGCCCCATCGACAACACGTCTGAGGTCAGCGACATGATCTCCTACCACCGCGTCAACAACAAGACGCTAATTCCCTCTGATGTGATCAACGTCGGCGGCGTTTTGTACATGCACGGCACCTGGCACGTGCCGTTCGGCACCGTGGTGTCGTCTCAGGTTTGGAAATCCACCGACCAAGGCAAGACTTGGACCTCTGTCGGCTCAGCACCGGGCGACTATCTCGGCGGCATGACTCAGCTGCTCACTTGGGATAAGGGTCCGGACGGATACATCTACATCATGTCCACCAAGTTTGGGCGCGAATCGCCCGTGTTTATGTTCCGCGCAAAACCCGAGAACATCGCTGATCCCGGCAAGTGGGAGGGCTTCAGCTCTGAAGGGTGGGGGAAGAACGCCGTGGCCATCTTGGACAAGAGTGTGCAGGCCGGCGAACTCAACCTGCGCTACATCGACGGCCACTGGGTACTTGCCATGTTCAACGAGAAAACGCTTGCGGTGGAGGTGCGCATCTCCGACAAGCTGGAGACGTCCTGGGAGGACGTCCCCGTTGCCACGATTGCGAAGAACGGCCCGTGGGGGAGGCCCCAAAGCCCTCTGAACTGGTCGCAGCCCTACGGCGGCTACATCGTTCCGGGCTCCCACCTCGACAACATGGACATTGTCATCTCCAGTGGAACACCACGGACAACAGCCGCTACACAGCCACCCAGTTCAACGTGAAGGGCCTGGACAAGTTCTACGGCATCGACGCAGACGCCGTGCGCGAAGACGCAGTGGTCGAGGTGCTTGCGACGACTCCCGAGAGCACGCCCGACATGGATGCAGAGGACAACCTGGTCAAGGACAAGCCTGAGCTGTTCATGTCGTCTAGCAGCAGCGAGGCCAACTCCACGGCGCGCACCGTGGGCATCGTGCTCGGTGTTCTCGCAGGCATCGGTCTGCTCGGCGCGGCGACGTTGCCGCTCTACCGGGACATGCTGCCGCCGCAGATTCAGGCGCTGCTGCCCTAGTAGGCGCTCGCGCCCAACGGTGCAAGCGGCGCCCAGTATCATCTGACCGGTGCAGCAAACTCAGACTCGCTCGCCGTGGCCAGCCCTCTGGTCGATGATGCTGGGCTTTTTCATGATCCTGGTGGACTCCACCATCGTCTCGGTGGCGATCCCCTCGATTTCGGAAGGCCTGGGGGCGTCGTACAACCAGGTCATCTGGATCAACTCCGCCTACCTGCTGGCGTATGCGGTGCCGCTGTTGATCACCGGGCGCTTGGGCGACCGCTTCGGACCCCGCACGGTGTACCTGGCAGGCCTCGCGCTGTTTACTGCCTCATCCCTCGCGTGTGGTCTGGCTGACAGCTCCGCGGAACTGATCGCCGCCCGCGCCTTCCAGGGACTGGGCGGCGCGATGGTGACGCCGCAGACGATGTCGGTGATGATCCGCACGTTTTCCCCCAAGGAGCGCGGCGGAGCGATGGGCGTCTGGGGCGCCACGGCCGGCCTGGCCACGGTGACCGGGCCGCTGTTGGGCGGCGTGCTTGTCGACGCCTCCGGCTGGCCCTGGATCTTTTTCGTCAACGTCCCGGTGGGCATCCTCGGGCTCATCCTCGCCTGGGTCTACGTCCCGCGCCTGGAAAAGACCAACCGCCATTTCGACTGGATCGGCGTTGGGCTGAGCTCGGTGAGCATGTTCTGTCTCGTCTTCGGCATCCAGGAAGCGCAGAACTTCGAATGGGACTGGCGCGTGTGGGCCCTGCTTGCCGCAGGTGCGGCCACGATGATCGCCTTCATTCGCTGGCAGGCAACGCAAGGCACCAACGCGCTCGTGCCGCTCGCGCTGTTCAGCGACCGTAACTTCTCCCTCGCCGGCGCAACCATTTCCACGGTGGGGTTTGCCATCTCTACGTACATCATTCCCTGGATGATTTACGTGCAAACTGTGCAGGGGTTGACCCCGACCCGTGCGGCCCTGCTAGTCCTGCCGTCCGGTGTCGTCTCCGGCGTGCTTTCGCCGTTCGTCGGCAAGCTCACCAACAATTACGACCCGAAGCCGTTCGCCATCGCTGGCCTGACGCTCGCGGCGGCGTCGATGGCGGCCTCCGCAGCCATCACCACCCCCGAGGTGGACCCGAGGTGGATGTACGCCATCGCCGCCGTCTACGGCGTGGCTAACTCCATGATGTGGGGGCCTTTATCCATGATTGCGACCCGCAACCTCGACCCCCGGCTGGCCGGCGCGGGCTCTAGTGTGTACAACACCACCCGCCAGATCGGCGCGGTGATCGGCTCCGCCGCAATCGCCGCCATGATGTCTTCACAGTTGGCGGGCAAGCTCGGCACAGGTGCCGGCGGTTTGGCGGCGCCTGGGCAGGCCAACGGCCCACTGCCGGAGGAGTTGCACGTGCCGTTTGCAGAGGCGATGAGCAACTCCATCTGGCTACCCTGCGCCGTTATTGCGGCCGGCGCCGTCGCCGCTTGCTGTTTCCGCCGCACACAGTCCTGGAACGCTTGAGCGGCCGTTTCTAGCCGGCCGCCATGATGCGGATGCGCTCCCATTCCCCGTGTTCATCGCGCTGGTATGCCAGCCGGTCCGAATGCATCCTGTCGTCCCACAGGTGGAAGAACTCGAAGTGTTCCGGCTCAACGCGCCACAGGTTGAACCGGTCCCCGTCCACGACGCGGTGTGCGGTTCCCTTTACCCGCACCGCCCGGCGCAGGGGCTGCCACCAGAAGTTCAGTGCTGCGGCCCACGCGGCCTCCAGCTGGTGGACCTTGGCCGTGTTGGTTGCGGTGCCGAAGTGGAATCCGTCGGAGTCGAGGTGGAGCAGGTCCACAATCCGCGCGTCGGGCATCCCCTGGTCGTCCACCGTCGCAACCGTGACCGCGGTGACGTCCCGAATGCCGGCGTCGACCGCCTCTTTGAACCATTCAGCGAACATCACGTTGGGGTCGCGCTGCAGCGAGGTGAAATCAACCTCACCCAGCGAGGGCTGAGACTTTTCCAGCCCCGCAACGTAGTCCTGCGACAGGTAGATCATGCCGTGATCATATCAACCCCACCCACCCCCGACAGTGACTTCGGGTGCGATACCGGCCACACAACAGGTATGCATATTTCCATGGAGCACCACCGCGAGCGGAAACCACGCACGCCGAAGAAGCGCATCGAGGGGTCCTACCCCATCAGCACCGGTACCGCCACTATCGTGGCCGATCCGGAACGGGACGGGGCGTACATATTGGAGGTCAACCGGGTCCCGTCCTCCTACGTTGTCCCCGGCGCGCCTGAGGTGCTGGAGTACGACTATATGCGGTGGATCGCAGAATACATCGCTGCTTCGCGGCTTCCGGAGCCCTTCACTGCGGTGCACCTTGGCGCGGCCGGGTGCGCGCTGCCGAGCTACGTGCAACACCGGTGGCGCAGCCGCAATATCGCGGTGGAGCTTGACCGCGGTTTGGCCCGTCTCGTGCGCGACGCCTTCGACCCTCCAGTGGAGATAGCAGTTGCGGAGGCCCGCGCGTTTACGCACGCGCTCGACTCCGGATCGGTCGACGTGATCGTGCGCGACGTGTTCGCCGGCCCCGACACGCCCCGCCCACTGACCACCGTGGAGTTTTTCCGCGCTGCCCGCCGGGCGTTATCCCCCCGCGGGCTGTTTGTGGCCAACGTCGGTGACCGCGAGGGCCTGCCGCAGACTCGCGCCGAGCTCGCCGGGCTCAGCCAGGTGTTTGCGCATACCGCTGTCACCTACGTCGGCCGCGGCTACGGCAACGTGGTCATCGCCGCATCCGACCGTCCCCTGGCGGCGGGGAGGCAGTTGCCTATCGACGGCGCTTCGCCCCTCCACGACTCACCCCGGCCAACCTCATAACTCCAGCTCGGTTCCCAGGCCTGGCTGGTAAAACGCCGCGCGCTGCGCAGTGATCTCCTTGAAATGCGGGGAGGTGACTTCCTGCAACGCCGCGATGTAGTCGGGCACCACCGCCTTTGGTAGCCGAAGCCCCATGGTCAGGTGGGGGATCCATCGCTCGCCCCGCCCGTCGGGATTTGCGACGCTGACGGCGCGGGCCGCCCGCTCCAGCGCCTCCGGGGCTTCGAGGAGCCAGGCCACGGTCTGCTTCGATTTGGTGCCGAAGACGGCGACACCGGAGCGTCGTAAAGCTACTGGCAGCAGAGGGGGCAGCAGGTCCGTCGCCCGGGCGATTGCGCGGCGGTGCATGGTGGGCGCGAACGTCACCGAAATGTGCGGGCGCTGGTGTTGTTGCGGAAAGCCGCGCGCAGCAAGGTCCGCGTAGATGTCCCGGACAGCCTGTTCCTCAGCGTCGGGGAGGCGCAGCAGAATGTTCTCGGGCGACATTGCAGCGAGCGTACCCGGCATTGGGCGTACCATCGTGGCACTTGCCCATTAACGAAAGGAAGCTTCGCATGCAGAACGATCCCGCTAAGCCCGACTACACCACCCAGGGCAGCACGAATAAGCCCGTCGACCACGATGAGGACCAGTTCGCGCAGGACACCGGCTCGGCGCTGGGGTACGGCGAGGAGGCCGACAACTCGGCCGAAGAAGCCCGGCTGGATTACGACATCTCCGAGCGCGACGAAGCGCAGGACCCCACGCTGGAGGATTAGCCCCTAGACCTCCCAGCGCACCTCGCTGGGGTCTTTGTCATCGCGCCAGCCTCGCCACGAGGCCTGGCGCACTTTTTTGTCTGCGGTAGCGCCCGCGAGCTGCACCTCGGCCACGTACTTCGGGGTGACCCACCAGGCGTCGGTCGCGTCGCGGGTGGGAACCTCCACCGGCGGGGTCTTTCGCTGCACCCGTCGCAGCTTCGTGCCGATGTCCGCGAGCTGCGCGTTGGAAAAGCCCGTGCCCACGCGGCCCGCGTAGCGCAGCTCGCCTTCGGCATCCGGGACCGCAACGAGGAGCGAGGCTATGCCCCGCTTGCCCGTGCGCACGCCGACTACGACTACTTCCTGGTGGAGGGCGCGTTTGATCTTGAGCCATGCGGTGCTGCGCTGCCCCGGCTCGTACGGCGAGTCGGTGCGCTTGGCCACCACGCCCTCGAGCCCCAGCTGCTCGGCCGCGCCCCAGGCGTGGTCGAAGGCACCGCGGTAGGCGGGCGGGATGGCCACGTGCTCGGTTGCATTAAGCTCCTCCAGCAACCTGCGGCGGGTCTCCCAGGTCTCGGCCGTGAGGTCTCGCTCCCCCAGGCGCAGCAGGTCGAACACCATGTAGCGCAGGTCCGCCTCGATGCCGTTTTCGTCGGCCTTGTGCAGTAGGGAGAAGTCCGGCCTGCCGTCGGGGCTGAGGGCGACGAGTTCCCCGTCGACGGTACCGCCGTCGTGAAGCACGTGCTCGAGCTCCCCGAGGTGCGGAAACAGGTGGGTGTAGTCCTTGCCGCTCCGGCTGCGCAGGCGGACCTTTCCGTCTACGTCCGCGAGGATGCGGTAGCCGTCCCACTTCATCTCGAATGCGAACGTGGCGCCATCCTGCTGCTCGAGGGCCACGTCGCCGCGGGTGGCCGTGGTGGGAAGCATGGGCGACAGTGACACAGGCGGCACGGTCGGCACGGACGGCACGGGCGCGCTCGGCTGGTCGCGTGTGAGTTTGAGCAGCCAGTTTCGCTCGTCGGTGCGGATCAGCGCGAAGCGGCGCGGGATGCCGCCTAAACCGCCGCCCTCGCGGCCGTGGAGCACGGCGATGATTTCCCGGTCGCGCCATTTCTCAATCTCGCAGGTGCCGATGTCCCAGATCTTTACCGTCCCCGCGCCGTACTGGCCTTTGGGAATGGTGCCCTCGAATTCGGCGTATTCGACTGGGTGGTCCTCGGTCTGCACTGCCAGACGGTTCACGTCCGTTTCCAGTGGCGGGCCCTTCGGTACCGCCCAGGACACCAGCACGCGATCGTGCTCGAGGCGGAAATCCCAGTGCAGGTGGGACGCGTCGTGCTCGCCGATGACGAAGATGGGCGCGCCTTCCCGCGGGCTTGGTGCGGCGTCCGGCACGGGCTCGCCGGTTTTGTCCTTGTCGCGCATCGAGCGGTAGGTGGCCAGCCGGTCCTCGCCCGGCGCGCCCAGCACGGCGATCGGGTCGAGGCCGCGCTCGACGCGGGCGATGACCTCCTCGAACTCGAGCTGGCGCAGCCCCGGGTCCTGGATTTCCTCCCACGTGCGCGGCGCGGCCACGGTAGGGCGTTCGCGGCCGCGCAGCGAGTAGGGGCAGATAGTGGTCTTCTTCCCGTTGTTTTGGCTCCAGTCCAAAAAGACCCTGCCCTTGCGCTCCGCTTTCGCCATGGTGGCGGTGACCCGGTCCGGGTGGGCCCGCTCCAGGTGCTGGGCCAGGGTTTTGGCCACTTTGGTCACCGCGTCGGCGTCGCTGGTGCCGTCCAGTCCCGCGTAGAGGTGGATACCCTTCGAGCCGGAGGTCACGGGCACACAGGTCAGCCCCATGTCTTCGAGGATTTCGCGGCACCACGCCGCCACCTCAGCGGTGGCTGCGAGCTCGACGCCGGGGCCTGGGTCCAGGTCCAGCACCAGGCGATCCGGGTGTTGGGGTTTGCCGTCCGCGCCGAAGCGCCACTGCGGGGTGTGCAGCTCTAAGGCCGCGACTTGGGCAAGCCACGCGAGGGTGGCGGAGCCGTCGATAAGCGGGTACGCGTTGACGCTGGTGGTGTGCTGGATGGTGGCCGTGGGGATCCACTCGGGCGCAAAATCCTCCAGGTCTTTGCGGAAGAAGCTTTGCTTCTCGACGCCTTCCGGCCACCGCTTCCTCGTCACCGGCCGCCGCTTTGCCTGTGGGACGAGCACGCCTGCCACCGCCTGGTAGTAGCGCACGACGTCGGCCTTTGTGGTGCCGGTGGCTGGGTAAATCACCTTGTCTAAGTTGCTCACGGTGAGCTCACGGCCGCCGACGCGGACCTTCTGGTCGTTCGCCATGGCCCCACAATAGAGGCGTGCGTAGAGTGTGGCGCATGCGCGCAATCTGGTCTGGCTCAGTCACCTTCGGCCTCGTCAACGTCCCCGTCAAGGCGTTCGGGGCGACCGAAGACCACGATTTGTCCTTCCACCAAGTCCACGACAAGGACGGCGGGCGGATCCACTACGAGCGGCGTTGCGAGGTCTGCGGGGAGAAAGTGGAGTACAAGCACATCGACAAAGCCTTCGAAGAAGACGGCGACACGGTGGTGCTCACAGACGACGACTTCGCCTCACTTCCCGAGGCCGACAACGACGAAATCGAGGTCGTCCAGTTCGTCCCCTCCGACCAGATCGACCCGCTCATGCTGGAGAAGTCCTACTACCTGGCGCCGGAGGGCAAGACGCCGAAGTCGTACTTGCTGCTGCGCCAAACGCTCGCAGACTCGGACCTGATCGCGGTGGTCCGTTTCGCGTTGCGGCAAAAGACCAGGTTGGGCGTGCTTCGGGTGGTGAACAAGGTCATCGTGCTGCAGGGGCTGATGTGGGCCGACGAGGTGCGTGAACTGGACTTCGACGGCGAGTTCAAGGGCACCAAGTCCCGCGCGAAAATTGGCGACAAAGAGCTGAAGCTGTCCAAACAGCTCGTGGAATCCTACGCCTCTGACTTCACGCCGGACGAGTTCCACGACGACTACCAGGCGGAACTGCGCAAGCTCATCGACGCCAAGTTCGAGCAGGGCGACACGCTGGACACCGACGCCACCTTCGGGGAGGAGGGCAACTCCGACGAGGACGGCGACGACGACAACGTGGTGGATCTCATGGAGGCGCTCAAGGCGTCGCTGGACAAGCGCGGCAAGAGCGCCTAGCTGGGTTTTAATTACCCGTGATCTTCTTCAGCCGGTCGATCTGCTCGGACGCCTCGGCTTTGGTCAGGTTCGCCGGGATCTGCTCCCCCGCCTGCTTGGCCAGGGCGTCGATGTAGGACTTCTGCGCCTCCGTCGCCGGATCATCGCCTGATACCCAGTCGGACGGGTCCTTCTCCAGGTTGCCGTCCTGGGCGTCGCCGGTCGCTCCGAGCATCTCCTGCCCGTCGACTTGCGGGGCCGGCTCGTTGGCGGGCGGCGCTTGGTCGTACTCTGGGTCGAACGGTGGCTCCTGCGCAACCTGGTTGCGGGGATCATTCTCTGGAGTGGTCATGGTTTCCTCCTTCTGTGTCGACGTCCGCGGGCGCGGGACGCGAAAGTGACGCCATCGTACCCAAAAACTGGGGCCGCCTTTCCGCCGATACACGCTGCTTGCGCCGTGGCTGCGCCACCCCCACCGCAACCCCTTCTTGACTACAGCTTAGGCTTACCTTACATTCGCAGTCAATCCTATAACTTAGCTCAGGCTAACTCGATGAATAAAGGGGAAAGTTGTGAAGCTTTCACACCGCATTGGCGTCTTCGGCGTCGCAGTTGCAACCGCGCTCGGTTTGACCGCGTGCGCTGACAACGGCGGCGATGCGGACACGACACACGTGAGCACCTCCGAAGCAGCGTCCTCGCAGTCCGGAACCTCGCAGACTCAGGCCGCAGACGGCGCCGTCACCGTGACCGACGCCGCTGGGCGCACGCTGCAGTTCGACGAGCTGCCGGAGCGCATCGTGCTGGCGGAGGGACGCGCCGCCTACGCTACTGCCCTGCTGCAGGACGAGCCGCTGCGCAACGTCGTGGCGTACGGCCAGGACTTGGAAAAGGCGGCCGGCGCGTTCCGCGACAAACTCTTCGAGCTGCAGCCCGAGGCCAAGGACATGCCCACCATCGGCATGATCCAAAAGGGCGACGTCACGGTTGAGAACCTGCTGGCACAACGGCCGGACGTAGTGATCATGACGCTGGACCAGAAAAAGGCGGTGGAGGAAAGCGGGTTCCTCTCCGACATGGACGCCGCCGGACTGAAGTACGCATTCATTGATTTCCGCCAGAAGCCGCTGGAAAACACCACGGTTTCCATGCAGCTCTTGGGCGACCTGCTGGGCCAGAGCGAGCGCGCAGAGCAATACAACGAGTTCTACAACGCAAAGGTCAAGGAGATCACCGACCGGGTCGCCGACACCACCGACCGGCCCAACGTGCTCATCTGGATGGCCGCTGGATTCAACGACTGCTGCGCCGTCGCGGGCGATTCCAACCTGGGCACGCTGGTCACCGCCGCCGGCGGACACAACCTCGGCCCTGAGGTGCTGGGCGCAGAGAACACGACGATCACGGCGGAAAAGCTCATCGAGCTCAACCCGGACAAGCTCATCGTCACCGGCGGCGAGTGGGCGCGCGACCCGAACCGCACAGATGCCATCCGCCACGTGGAGCTGGGATACCAGTCCAGCCCAGAGCTGGCGTTGCAGACCTGCGACGGCCCGCTCAGCCAGGCCGGCATGGATCAGCTCGACGCGACCAAGACCGGCAACTACTTCGCTGTCTACCACCAGTTCTACGACAACCCCTACAACGTCTTCGCGCTCGAAGCGTTTGCGAAGTGGATCCACCCGGAGCAGTTCGCAGACCTCAACCCCACCCAGGACTTCAAGGACTTTCACAAGGAATGGCTGCCCTTTGATTACAGCGGCGCATTCTTCATCGACCCGGCTAACCCGGAGGAAAGCTAAAACATGACGACAAAGGTATCCGCGGAACCTGGAGTGGCTGTGGATGTTCGCCAAGCCGCAATCGACAGCTACCGCCGGCGTGGGCGCAAGAAGGCGTTCGCGATCGTCGGGCTCACCGCCGCGGCTGCCGCAAGCTTTCTCATCGCCGTCATCGTCGGCCCACTCGACATCTCGGTAGCAGACGTTGTGAACGCTGTGTTCCGCCCGGAGCAGGTGGACGAAGAAACCCGCGTGGTGATCCGGAATCTGCGCCTCCCGGCGGCCGTCATGGCGGTGCTGTGCGGCGCGGCCCTTGGCCTGGCCGGCGGGCAAATGCAGACCATTTTGGACAACCCGCTGGCCGAGCCATTCACGCTCGGGATCTCCGCCGCCGCCGCATTCGGCGCGGCGGTGTCCATCGTCATGGGCTGGACGCTCATTGCAAACCCGCAATTCAACCTTGCGCTCATGGCCGCGCTGGCCGCATTGATCGCGGTAGGCATCGTCGCCAGCGCATCCGTATGGCGTGGCGCCACCGCGGAATCAATGATCCTGCTCGGCATCGCACTGTCCTTCTTCTTCCAGGCCCTGCTGTCGCTGCTGCAGTACGGCGCCAACGTGGAAGCCCTCCAGCAAATCGTCTTCTGGACTATGGGCTCCATGCAGCGCGCGAACTGGACCGCCAACATCATCCTGGCCATCGTGCTGGCTGCAGCGATCCCGTTCTGCGTCGCCAACGTATGGCGGCTCACCGCGTTGCGCCTTGGCGACGACCGCGCGGCCGCCCTCGGCATCGACGTCAAGCGCCTGCGTCTGTCTACCCTGCTGGTCGCGTCGTTCCTCGCCGCCGCCTCTGTGGCGTTCACCGGCATCATCGGGTTCATCGGGCTCGTCGGCCCCCACATCGCGCGAATGCTCGTCGGCGAGGATCAGAAGTTCTTCCTCCCCGCCGCCGCGGCCGCTGGAGCCATGCTGTTGAGTTGGCCTACGCCGTGTCCCTGTCCATCATTCCCGGTGTAGCGATCCCGATCGGCATCGTCACCTCGCTGGTCGGCGTACCGTTTTTCGTCTTCCTCATCTTCACCCGGGCCCGCCGAAGGAGTGCGTAAACCGTGACGATTCGCGCCGATAACCTTACCGTTTCCTACGGCCGGGTCACCATCTTGCACTCGCTGTCGTTCGGACCCCTCGAGCCAGGAAACGTCGTCGGCCTCATCGGGCCGAACGCGGCCGGCAAGTCCACGCTGGTTAAAACCATTGCTGGGATTAAGGAGCCCGCTGAGGGGTCCGTGACGCTCAGCGTCGACGGCGCGGAGCTCGTCGGCAAGCAGAAAGTACAAGCCGTCGGCTACGTCCCCCAGGACCTGCTCAGCAGCGCGTCGCTGACCGCGTTCGAGTCCATCATGGTGTCCGCGCGCCGCCGAGGGGACGCGACGTGGAATCCGCTTGAACGCAGCGCCACCGTGATGGAGCGCCTGGGTATTACGCACCTCGCGGGCCGTCTCGTGTCCGACATGTCCGGCGGACAGCGCCAGCTCGTCGCCATGGCGCAGATGCTCGTACGCGAGCCCGACATCATGCTTCTCGACGAACCCACCTCCGCCCTCGACCTGCGCCACCAAGTGGAATTGCTGCAGATCATTCGCGATGAGGTGCGCGGCTCGAACCGGTTGGCCCTTGTTGCCATCCACGACCTGAACCTGGCCGCGCGCTACTGCGACGAGCTGCTCGTGCTCAAAGCGGGCCACGTGGTCGCCCACGACACCCCGCACGCGGTGCTGCAACCCGACCTGCTGGAGGAGGTCTACGGCATCCGTGCACGCGTGCTCGACGACGCAGGCGTACCGGTGGTGTGCCCGGTGTAGCTGCTGCGGGCGGAGGTTGGCGCTTCCCTAGCCCCACCGCGGGTTGTCCACGTCCACGCCCTCGGCCTTGGCGTGGGCCGTCACCAGCTCGAGCAGGTAGTCCTGCGCGCCGTTGTAAGCCTCGTGGAAGCGGGGGTCGCCGACGTACATTCGCGCGAGGATGAGTTGGCGGGCCGGAGTCACGTCGTACCACTGCGCGATGCTGGCACGGTGGCGCTCCACCAGCGCATCGGCGTCCTCGGAACCCGGAGCAACCCCGGCGTCGCGGGCGGCGACCAGGTCCGCGGCGAGCGACTCCTGTTCTTCCTGCAGGCGTTGAAATTCGCCCTCGCCCATCTGCGCGAGCTTCTCCTGGGACTGGGCCCACTCTGCTGGGTCGCCCCAGCGCAGCTCGGCTTCGTCCTGGTAGGCGGGCATGTCTTCGCCGAGGTACTTCTTCATTGCGTCCATGTCAATGGATCCTTTCGTTGCTTGTTGGATGAGGGCCTGAACAGATGCGAGTTGGGTGTCCAGCGTGCGACGTCGAGAAGCGAGGGCTTGCTGTGGTGTGTGAGGGCGCGGGCGAGGGTGGCACCGGAGGCGTCGATAAGCGTGGCGATCTGCGCAAGAGGCACGCCTACGCCGCGGTAGAGCGCAATCGCCGCGCCGCGCTCGAGGTCCGCTTCCGTGTAGATGCGGTGATCCGCCCAGGTGCGGGCTGGTGCGATAAGGCCGAGCGCCTCCCAGTGGCGCAACGCCTTCGTGGACACGCCGAGGGCCTCGGCCGCCTCGCCGATCGTGTACTCGTTACCATCTGCCATGATTGCGATTGAACAGCTTGCCGCAAGGGCAAGCGCAAGTTGGGAGCAATAATGGACGAAATCCGCGTCGGCGACGCCGAGCGTTCGGACGCGCTGGACCGGCTGGGCACGCTGTTCGCGGACGGCTACCTGGATGTGGGAGAGTTCGAAGAACGCACAGGTCAGGCCGCGGTAGCGCGCACACGTGGGGAGCTTTCAGTGCTTTTCGACGACCTCCCGGCCGACCCCGTCGCGCTGGAGCAGCGCACCCCACCCGAGGTCGAGCTGGAGGAGAAACTCGCGGCCAAGAAGAAGATGGACCGGGCCCAGGTAATCACGGGTGTGGCGGGTGCGGCCGCGTTCTTTGTGCTGCAGATGGGGCTCGACCTCGATTACGCGTGGGTGGTGTGGCCCATAACCGGCCTGCTGATGATCGCCTGGTACGCCGTCTTCGACATCTCCGACGAGGAGGACGACGTGCTTGAGGAGCTGCTGGAGAAGGACAGGGCTGAGCGTGCGGAGCGTTTGAAGCTGGCTGCCGAGCGGCGCAAGGAGCTTGGGAAATAAGCGGGTGCCCGCCGCGCGGCGCAGTTAAAATTGGCCCATGACGTTGCGACGCGCGGTGGCGCTCTGTGTTGTTGGTTGTGTAAGCATGCTCGCTGGCTGCGCAGGGGGTGATGCGCGCGAGACCGTGGTGGTCACCTCGACGCAGTGGGTGGATCCGGATTCCGGAGAGGCCGTAGCGCAGGGGCCCGACGCGAATGATGAGGGAGATGCTGCGGGTGGCCAAGCGGAGCACGTCGATTGGCAAAGCGCCTACGAAGAGGTGCTCTCCCACCCCGGTGACTATCCGGTGAATTCCGCGGCGCAGTACACGCCCGACGGCACGTACCAATACGCGCTGGTGGAGGCTACCGGCGGCGGCGCGCCTGAGCTCCTCCTCGCGGTGGGAGGCAGCGACACCTCGCCCGTGATCGTGTTCACCGTGGAGGACGGGAAGGCGCGCGCGTCCACGGACGTGCTCATGATGGGCGCGCCCGGCAACGGCGCGGGGCGGTTGGCCGTGTGGGCGTCCGCTGGTGGCCGGGGTGTCTATCAGATCAGCGGCTCCGCGCGCAGCCCTGAATCGGTGTCTGAGCTGTTCACGTTGGACGGTACGTCGCTACGCGGCGGCGCGCAGGAGACGTTCCCGAGCGACGGCCAGCTGCCCGACCACCAGCTCATCGAGTGGATTCCGGTGAGCGACACACGGCCGCTTCACGACGGCACGCTCACGGTCCTCAACGTCTCCGGCGCCCGTGCTGGCGCGTCGGAAACACCCGCCGGCGCCGGGCAGGTTGAGTTCGTGGGCAATGTCGTGCGCAAGACCGGCGAAGAACTCATGGCGCCGCGCGGGCTGGGTATGCCAAATGGCCAGGACCCGCAGAGCGAATACTTTCTTCTCTGGTTGGACCAGCCAATGTCGGTGACGGGCAAGAAGGACATCAGCACCGAAACCAAGCAGATCGAGTACGTCACCCTCGGCAGCCGCGAGTACTGGCCGAGCGGTCCGCGCGAGACCCACGCTGAGTGGGAGCAGTACGTCGGCAAACGCATGAGGTTCGTGAAAGACAAGGATGACGTTTATTTTCCCTCCGACACGACCATGCCTCTCGGCTCCACATGGATGGGCGATGCGGCCACATTCGACGTGCTAAATTAGCCACTTTCGAACATTTGTTCCCCTCTTGACTGGCCGTGTCGGACGCGTTGTTAGATTGAGTTCATCACTTTCGAATAACCGCGCTTCATCGTGGAAGGAGGGGCTATGACCAGCGAGATCACCAAGTGTGTCGCCGAGATCTCTTCGGCGCTGCGGCGCTTGAGCGAGCTATTCACTGACCCCTCCACCCTCGCGTTCGAGGACGTGCGGCACGACATGGAGCGCTTGGAGGAGCAGTGTAAAAAGAAGGCGGCTATCGACGCAGCATTCGCCTTCATCGCCGACCGGGACGATGCCGGACGCGTCGTCGGAGCCAACTACCCGAACGCGTACCTGCAGCAGTGCCTGGACCTGTCCAAAGGTGAGGCGTACAACCGGCTCGAGCGCGGCCGGCTGCTCTACGGGCCGCCACCGGAGCCCACCCCTCCTTCCGAGGATGAGACCGAGGACCTGTTCGATGTGGCCGGGGATGATGCCGAGGCCGCTGCGGAGGCTGCAGCCGAGGAGGAACGCGCACGCCAGAGGAAGGCGCGTGAAA
This sequence comes from Corynebacterium wankanglinii, assembly GCA_014490595.1. Lineage (GTDB taxonomy): Bacteria > Actinomycetota > Actinomycetes > Mycobacteriales > Mycobacteriaceae > Corynebacterium > Corynebacterium wankanglinii. The sequence goes on along the minus strand of CP061031.1, from coordinate 952,123 downwards.
ACTCCTCGAAGGTCAGCGCCGAGAAGCAAGATATTATCCGCCGTGAGCTGGACAAACTGCTCAAGGCAGCAACCAGCGAGCGCACCCGTATTTACGCCGAGGCCATGGAGGAAGCACTTAACCGCAGCCCCGAGGACTTGCGCCTGTTCGTGCGCAAGGCGGTGGACGCGGCAAACCGGAAGCACGCGCCCCACTCCAACCCGAATGCAGGGTTTGAGAAGAGGAGCGCGACCTTTGGCCGTCGAAAGGCAGACGGCACCGTGGACATCCACATCAACGCCACCGCCGGCCACGCCGCGTTGATGAAGGCGCACATGGACAAGGGTCTCGCACCGAACTCGAACCTGCCGGAGGAGCTGCAGGGCGAAGTGGATCCACGCACGCCGCAGCAGCGCCGCTTCGACCAGTTCTTCGCCATCTTCGAGCAGTACGAGCAGGAATGCCAGAAGGCGAACGGCGGGGCGGCGTCCGTCGTGCTCGCGCTGACACTGGACGACCTCGCAGACGGCGACGCGGCCATGCTCTATGACACGAACGCGGGCATCGAGGTGGACTGCTTCGACCTGGTGCGCCTGGGCATGAACGGAACGACCGACTTCTTGCTACAGGTCGACGGCGTCACCTCCGTGCCGTTGTGGATGGGGCGGACCAGCCGGCTGGCATCGGTGGAGCAGCGCATCGCCATGTTCGCGGTGCAAGGCGTGTGTTCCTGGCTCGGATGCACCGCGGCAATGTCGGAGTGCGAGGCCCACCACATCCTCGCGTGGATCAAGGGCGGCGCCACCGACATCGAGAACCTCACCGGGCTGTGCCGCGAGCATCACAGGTGCAACAACGACCACAGGGACGGCTCCTTTAACAAGGGGTACATGGATTTCGACCCACAAACAGGCAGGTCAGGGTTCCGAAGGCGCCCTGACGACCCGATGAAGTTCAACCAATCTGTCCCGGCGAAACATTCCGCCGTGAGCAGGATTTACGCGGCCAAGGGCAGGTGCGAATGCGCGAGACACCCCTGGCACGACCCTGCCTTTTACCCGCCCGACCATCCTCCGATGAAGGATTCCTGGAGCCCGATGCGGGTGTGACAACCCATGCTGTCCTGTCAGCTCGCGCTGTGCTGTGCCGCCGGCGCGTAGCGTCGTTTGCATGAGAATTTTTACCGTGGGCCACTCCAGCCTGGAATTTGACGACTTTGCGCAAATGATCAGCGCCGCCGGTGTGGAATCCATCGTGGATGTGCGGAAACTACCCGGGTCTAAGAAGTACCCCTGGTTCAACGACGACTACCTCGCCGCGCACCTGCCCGAGCACGGCATCGCGTACAGCCGAAACGAGGGGCTGACCGGGCGCCGCAACGTCTCGCGCACCGTGCCCTTCGAGGTCAACGGAAACTGGCGCAACCGCAGCTTCCACAACTACGCCGACCATGCCCTCGGCGAGGAGTTCGCCGACGCACTCGCCGAACTTCGCGACCACGCCGCCGAAACCCCCACCGCCGTCATGTGCTCCGAGGCGGTGTGGTGGCGCTGCCACCGGCGCATCATCGCCGACCACCTGCTGGCCCGCGGGGATGAGGTGTTGCATGTGATGGGGATGGGGGCCGAAGGTGCGTCGATAAGTGAGGCGACACTCAACGACGGCGCCGTGGTCGGCGACGACCTCCTTGTGCGCTACCCAGAAACATAAAATTCACCTGGACGAAACCTTGCGGCAAAACGGCCATTCTAAGGTTGCTCTCACATACCCCCCACAGAAAGGCCCGCCGTGTCCGCCCGCATCCGCCTGATCTCCGCCACCACCGCCATCGCCCTCGCGGCCGCCGCCGCCCCCGCGTCGATGGCGGCGGAGACCTCCGAGTTCACCATCTCCAACATCACCGACTTCCACGGCTACTGGGAGGAGACCAAGCGGGTGCCGGGCGCCGCCCACCTCAAGTGCGCCCTAGACAACGCCGCTGAGGGCAAGACCCACATCTTCACCTCCGCGGGCGACAACATCGGCGCCTCCCCCTTCGCCTCCAAGCTGCTCAACGACGCACCCACCCTAGAAATCCTGAACCTGATGAACCTCCAGGTCTCCGCGCTGGGCAACCACGAGCTGGATGAAGGCGCCGAGGAGTTTTCCACCAACGTGACGAAGGCCGCGAAGTTCGACTATCTCGCCGCCAACGCTGAAAGCGTGGCGAACACCAAGGACTACGTGGTCAAGGACTTAGACGGCGCGAAGGTGGCGTTTGTCGGCACCGTCACCGACGACATGCCGAACCTGGTCAACCCGAAGTCCATCGAGGGCATCACCTGGAACAACCCGGTGGAAACCACCAACAAGCTCGCAGACAAACTGAAGAAGGACGGCGAGGCGGACGTGGTGGTCGCCCTCGTGCACGAAGGCGGCATCAAGGCCGAGGAGTTCTCCGACGCCGTCGACGTAGCGTTCCTCGGCCACTCGCACCAGGTCATCGCCCCCGCCGGCGAGAAGCCGCTGCTTATCCAGGCCGGCTTCTACGGCAACACCCTCGCCAACGTGGACTTCAGCTTCGACCGCGCCACCAAGAAACTGACCGTGAGAAACACGGAACTCCTCGACGCCGACGCCATCCGCGCCTGCGACACCCCGCAGCCGGAGATCGACGCTGTGGTCAAGGACGCGCTGGAGAAGGCGGGCGCCGAGGGCAAGAAGGTCATCGGCCACGCGGGCGAAGACCTGTACAAGGCTGGCGACAAGGAGTCCCAGCTGAACAACTACATCGCCGAGGCGACGCGTCGGGGCGTGTCCAACAATTCGTCGGTCACCGCCGACATCGGCGTGATGAACGCCGGCGGCGTCCGCGCCGAGATCGAGTCCGGCGACGTGACGTACGAGCAGGCGTTTTCCGTGCAGCCCTTCGGCGGCGAGAACACCTACGTCGAGCTGAAGGGCTCCGACGTCGTGGCCGCGCTGGAGGAGCAGTGGCGCGACGACCCGGAGCGCCCCATGTTCCCGCTGGGCATCTCCGATAATGTCACCTACACCTACGACCCGAAGGCGCCGGTTGGCTCGAAGATCACTTCCGTGACCGTCGACGGCGTCCCGATCGACCCCGACAAAACCTATGTTGTGGCCGGCTCCACCTTCCTGCTCGGCGGCGGCGACAAGTTCAAGGCGTTCACCCGCGGCACCGCCCCGGCGAACCTGGGGTACGTGGACCTCAACGCGCTCGTCGAGGCGCTTAGCGCCGGCCAGAAGCCACGCCGCAGCCAGTCCAACGTCGGCGTGCACCTCACCGCACCCCTCAAGGCGGGCGAGGAGGCGACCATCGAGCTAAGTTCTCTGCTCTTCGACCGGGGCGAGTCCGCCACCACCGTCACCGCAACGCTTGGCGACGCTCAAGCCGACGCCCCCATCTCCCCCGACACCGCGGGCCTGACCGCTAACGAGTACGGCACCGCCACCGTGAAACTCACCGTCCCCGCCGACCTGTCCGGCACCCAAGAGCTGCGCATCACCACCGACGCCGGCACCGAAGCCACCGTCCCGGTCGAAGTGGCCCCCGCTGCGGAGCCCGAGCCAAGCGAGCCGAAGCCCGAAAATCCGGCCGCGCCGAACGAGCCGAAGCCCGCCCCCGCCGCGAACGGCTCGAGCACGGGCGGCCTCGCCTGGATCATTCCGGTGGCCATCGCCGGCGTGTTCGGCTTGGCCAACCTGCTCGCGCTGCTGTTCCCGTTTGCGGTGGACGGGGTGCTGGGGCCCGTGGCCAAGCTATAACCGTGCGGGAACGCAGCCGCCGCAAGCACTAGACCAGCGGCCAGGGAAACTGGTAGTGCGAGCGGGGCTCCGGCAGCCACGGCAGCCGCACGATCCGCGAGGCCCGCGCGCGCAACGCGGCAACCTCCGGCTCCGTAAGCAACGCCGCGACGCCGCCCGGCACCGCATCCACGAGGGGCTCCACCCTGTCAACGAGCTCCGCACCGACCGCCTCATGGGCAAAATCCCAGATCACGGTGCGTAGCTTCGGGTCCTGGTGGAAGCACAGCCCGTGGTCGATGCCCCAGACGTGCTCCGGGCCGGAAGGGCCCTCGCCAAGCACAACGTGCCCGGACTTGCGGTCCGTGTTGTTGACCAGCAGGTCGAATACGGCTAGGCGGAGGAATTGGGGGTGCAGGTCGGGGCGGGTTTCCATCAGCGGGAAGTAGTGAGAGCCGTCGTTGTCGATGTAGCGCTGCAGCGACCCGATCCCGAACGGCTCCACGGAGCGCACCACAGTGGGCGGGACGACCGACCAACCCAGCCACTGACTGAGCAGGTAGGCGGCGCGCTCCCGACGCCACAGGCCGGGCTCGAAGTCGTGGAGCGGCTGCTCGCCGGCCTCGGGTTTGAAGATGGCCCAGCAAGAATCGTCGTCGGCCAAAACCTCCACGAGGAACGCGGCGTTTGAGGATTCGGCCAGCTGGCCCAGCACGCGGACCTCGCCGCGATCGAGCACATCTTCCTGGTGCTTCACAACTCGATCCTCGTCACCGAGCCGGGCGCCGCCTTCGCCTGCTGGAACGCATCCAGAGGTTTTCCGGCGAAGTGCGTCAGCGCCGCCTTGATGGGGTCTGCGTGGGAGAAGCACACCACCGTTTGGCCCGGGTGGCGCCGCGCGATCCCCTCCAACGCGAGCACCACCCGGGCCTGCATTTCGGCGAAGGACTCCCCGCCCGGGAACCGGAACTGCGAGGGGCGCTTTTGCACCACCTGCCACTCGGGCAGCCTGGAGAGCTCCTGCAACGATGCGCCGGTCCAGGATCCGAAGTCGGCTTCCAGGATGCCGTCGCAAAGCATGGGCTCCAGCCCGAACTTCTCGCACAGAGGCGCGGCGGTCTCGCGGGTGCGCTCGAGCGGCGAGCAGTAGACCGCGTCTACGCGAGCGAATTGCGACGCAACCTGCCGGGCCTGTTCACAGCCGCGCTCGGACAGGTGCAGCCCCGGGGCACGGCCGGGCAGGATCTTGCCGGTCGTCGGCGTTTCGCCGTGACGGACGAGGTAGATGGCGGCTTGAACCATGCGGGCCATCCTACGTGCCCGCCACGCGTACCCTGGCGGCCATGACTCACGCCCCTGCAATTGCCACCCTCGGCGAGCTCAAGGCCGCCGGCTACGAATACAAGACGGTCCGCGAGGAGCTGCGCGACAACCTCCTGGCCAAGTTGAAAGCGGGCGAGAACCCATGGCCCGGCCTCCACGGCCTCGAGCACACCGTGCTGCCCCAAGTCGAGCGGGCCATCATCGCCGGCCACGACATCGTCCTGCTCGGCGAGCGCGGCCAGGGCAAAACCCGCCTGCTACGCACGCTGCCTCTGCTTCTCGACGACTTCGTGCCCGCCGTCGCAGGCTCGGAGCTGCGCGAGCACCCCCTGCACCCCATCCTCGATGCGACGAAACGCCGCATCGACGAAGAAGGCGACACCCTGCCCATCACCTGGATCCCGCGCGATGCCGCTACTCGGAGAAGCTGGCCACCCCGGACACCTCGGTGGCGGACCTCATCGGCGACGTGGACCCGATGCGCGTGGCTGAGGGCCGCCGCCTGGGCGACCCGGAGACCATCCACTACGGGCTGATTCCCCGCTCGAACCGCGGCATCGTGGCCATCAACGAGCTGCCGGACCTGGCCGAGCGCATCCAGGTGGCCATGCTCAACGTCATGGAGGAGGCGGACATCCAAATCCGTGGCTACATGCTGCGCCTGCCCCTTGATGTGCTCGTGGTGGCGTCCGCGAACCCGGAGGATTACACGAACCGCGGGCGCATCATCACCCCGCTCAAGGACCGCTTCGGCGCGGAAGTGCGCACCCACTACCCCGTCGAGCTGGACGACGAGATCAGCGTAATCCGTCAAGAGTCCCAGCTCACCGCCGAGGTACCGGACGTGATCATGGAGATCTTGGCCCGCTTCACCAGAGCCCTGCGCGAGTCCGACGCGGTGAACCAGCGCGCCGGCGTGTCCGCCCGCTTCGCCATCGCCGGCGCCGAAACCGCCGCCGCTGCCGCCGCCCGCCGCGCCGCCGTGCGCGGCGAGGATCACGCGGTTGCCCGCCTGGTCGACGTGGAGGCAGCGGTGGACGTGCTGGGCGGCAAGGTCGAATTCGAGCACGGCGAGGAGGGCCGCGAGTGGGACATTCTGGAGTATCTCCTGCGCAACGCGGTCGCTCACTCCGTCCGCAGCCGAATCAAAGGGCTCGACTTCTCCCCGCTGATCGAGGTGCTGGACGGCACCACCACCATCACCGACGGCGCGAACGTCACCGCCAGAGAGTTCCTGGATGGCCTGCCCCCGCTCGAGGCCCCGCTCTATGACGACATCGCCCGCGCCTTCGGCGCTGACAGCGAGGGAGAGCGCGCCGCCGCAATCGAGCTGGCGGTCGAGGCGCTCTACCTCACCCAGAAGATTTCCAAGGACTCCGGAGAGGGCGAAACCATCTATGGTTAAACCCCGCTACCAGCACTATCGGAAATACACCCCGGGGCCTGACCCGCTTGCGCCCCCGCCGGATCTGTCCAAGGCGGTGCGCGCCATCGCGGACGACGTGATGTTCGGCTACTCCGCCGAGCAGGCGTTGCGCGAGTACCTGCGCAGGGGCACTGAGGGTTCCGAGGGATACGACCAGCTCGCCGCCCGCATTGCCGAGCGACGCCAGGAGCTGCTGCAGAAGGGCAACTTGCAGGGCACGCTGAACGAGGTGCGCAAGCTTCTCGACGCCGCGGTGCTCGCCGAGCGCGGCCAACTCGCACGCGACGTGGACATGGATGACCTGGACCGATCCATGCGGGAGATGACGCTGGAAAACCTGCCCAACTCCCCCGCCGCGGCGGTGACAGAACTGGGCGACTACGACTGGGCGTCGAACGAGGCGCGCGAGAAATACGACCAGATCCGGGACCTCATCGGGCGTGAGCTTTTGGACCAGCGCTTCGACGGCATGAAGAACCTGCTGGAAAACGCCACCGACGCCGACCGCGCCGCCGTGGCCGAGATGCTGCGCGATTTGAACGTGCTGCTTGGCAAACACCGCGCGGGCATGGCCACCGACGAGGATTTCCAACAGTTCATGTCGAAGCACGGCGACCAGTTCCCGGAAAACCCGCAGAGCATCGACGAGCTGGTGGAGTTGCTCGCCCAGCGCTCGGCGGCTGCCCAGCGCCTGCTCAATTCCATGACGCCGGAGCAGCGCGCCGAGCTCATGGCGCTGTCCGCCCAGGCCTTCGGCTCGGAGGAGCTGATGAACCTCATGGGCGAGCTGGACGCGAACCTGCGCGGGATCCGCCCGGACCTGGACTGGTACGGGTCCGAACCCTTCGAAGGTGACGGCGACGGCATGGGCCTGGGCGAGGCCACCCGCGCCATGCGCGACCTGGGCCGACTGGACGAGCTCGCGGAGGCGATGAACGCCGCCCGGCCCGATCTAGACCTCGACGAAGTTGCCGACCTGTTGGGCAAGGAGGCGGCCACCAGCGCGAAGACGCTGCGCGACCTGGAAAAAGCACTCCGGGAATCGGGCTTGCTGAACAAGGGCGAGCAGGGCAACCTGCAGCTGTCGCCCAAGGCGATGCGGATGCTGGGCAAGGAGCTGCTACGCGACGTCTCCACGCACCTGGCCTCCCCCGGCAGGCGCGATTCCCGCCTCGCGGGCCACACCGGCGAGCCCACCGGCAGCACCCGCCCGTGGGAGTTCGGGGACACCGCTGCCTGGGACACCACCCGCACCATCACCAACGCGATCCAGAGGAATGCAGCGCGTGGGGAGGCCGGAGGAACGTCGATAGCCATCCAGCTCAGCGACATTGAGGTGGTGGAAACCGAATCCCGCACGAGAAACGCGGTGGCGCTGTTGGTGGATACCAGTTTCTCCATGGCGATGGAGGGGCGTTGGGCGCCGATGAAGCAGACGGCGCTGGCTCTGCACCACCTCATTTCCACGCAGTTCCGGGGCGACGAACTGACGCTGATCGGGTTCGGGCTCTACGCGCAGACGATGACGATAGAGGAGCTCACCGCCCTGCCGCCGATCCAGGAAAAGGGCACCAACCTGCAGCACGCCCTGCTTCTGGCGGATCAGTTCTTCGCGCGTCACGTCAACCACGACCCCACCCTGCTGGTGGTCACGGACGGCGAACCGACCTCCATCATCACCGACTGGGGGCAGCCCTATTTCAACTGGCCCACCGACCGGATCACGCTTGCCAAGACGGTGCAGGCGCTCGACCAGGTGACCAAGCGGGGCGCGAGCCCGACGTTCTTCCGCCTGGGTGACGACCCCGGTCTGGTCAACCTGCTCAACGCGATGGCGAACCGCTCGGGCGGGCGCGTGGTGGCGCCGGACCTGGGCGAGCTTGGCGGCGCCGTCGTCGGCGAGTACCTGCGCGGGTGGTTCTAGCGCAGGCAGGCGCGAGCTACGCGCCTGCCTTGCGCCGGGTGGCCATGAACAACGCTGCCGCCACCAGCGCCAGCGCGCTTAGGCCGAGCGCCGCGTAGCGCACCGACGCGCTCGGCTTAGAGGACGCGGCGGCACCCGCGCCCGGCACGTCGGAGCCCGCCACCACGCCGCGGATCCACTCCACCTGCTCCGCCACCGGCGCCACCGCCACCGCGGCGTTGGAGGTCATCTCCTCCTCGGTGGGGTTTTCCGGGTCCTCGAACAGGCCGGCCGACATGATGCCGGCGACCTTGCCGCCGGCGAGGATGGCGCCGCCGGAGTCGCCGGGCTGAATGCGCGCGCCATGTTTCAGCGCGACGTCGAGGGCGGTGGGTGCGTCGAACAGTGCGAGCGGGGATTCGCCCCGCACCTCGGCCTCAGCGGAAGGCAGGCGGGTGGAGCCGCCGGAGCCGTCGGAGGACCAACCGTAGATGGTCACATCCCCGTCCGGCACCGAATCCGCCACGGAGGCGTACTTGTTCAGTCCCATGTCTTCTTCCGTGTGCAAAAGCGCGATGTCGCCGCGCGGGGCCACCTCGTGGCGGTCTACCTTGTACACCTTCTGGTTGTCGCCCTGGCCGGTGCGCACCGAGCCGCCCGCCTTGGCGGCCGCCTCCACGCAGTGGCGCGCGGTGATCACCCAGTGCGGGTCGATGGCGGTGCCGGTACATACGCCGTCGTCCGGGTCGGAGTCGTCCACGCGCACCGAGACCACGGGCTTCGCCTCCGCGACGTCGCCGGCGAACTGATCGGACTCCATCGCCCACGCGGGCTGCGCCGCCAAAGCAACACCAACTGCAACACAAATCGCCAACTTTTTCATGGTTTTTCCTTTCCTACCGCCGCCACCAGGCGACGGACAACATGTTCCAAAGGACCGCGCTCGAATACCGCAAGCCAGACGTACGCGATCAACGCCGCGCCAAACAGGCTCGGCCACAGCCCCGCCCACTGCGCGGTGAGCACGTGGAGGCAGTACAGCGTGAGCGTCATCCGCCCCAGCGGCGCGAGCCACCTCAGCCAGCGCCCGGCTAAGCAGCACAGGGAGCAGATGCCTATCGACGCCCCTCCGGTACCCACGACATCGACAAGGCCGCCGGTGTGGCCGGAGGCGTCGAGAAGCGCGGGCAGCGGGAACCACCACCGCAGCGCAACGTCGGCGGCGAACAGCGCCGGCCCCACCACCGCGCCGGAGCGCAGCGGCATGTGCCGGGCAAAGAGCATCCCGGCGGCCATGAGCGCCGCCCACATCAGCGGCGGGTAGGGCGAGGCGGAGGGCGCTAGCGCTGCCGATCCGAGCGTGAGTGCCGCGACGAGCCAGGCCAGCCAGGCCGAATCCAGCCTGGGTGTCCAGGCGAGTGCGATCATGCAGACCCCGATCGTGCCCAGCACCACCTCGATGGTCCCGGCGAACGGCACCAGCGCGATGTGCAGTGCAATCAGGCACGCCCCGCGCACCGCAAAGGCCGCCGGGCGGGCGCGCATGAGCTGCATGGACACCCCGGCGAGCAACGCGAAGAGCCCCGCGGGGAAGCCGAAGAGCAGCTGCGCCGCAATCCCGGTGGGTGCGGTGAGGTGGGCGACGATCATGGCGACAAGCGCCACCGCTCGGGCCGCGTCGATGCCTACGATTCTGGTCTGCATGGGCTCGAAGCTAGAAAGCCCCGTGTTGCGCCAGCATTAACGCGCGTGTTTACGCCGCCGCAACATCGCGGCGTTTACCATCGCCACCATGACAATCAGGGTGTTGATCGTGGATGACGAGGCCTTTTTGGCCGACGCCATCGCCACCGGGCTGGCGCGGGCCGGCATGCAAACCCGTGTCGCCTACGACGGCTACGAAGCGCTCGAGCGTATCGACGAGCTGCCGCCCGACGTCGTCGTCTTAGACCGCGACCTGCCCGGGGTGCACGGCGACGTGGTGTGCCGCAGGATTGTGGATTCGCAGCCCGCCACACGGGTGATCATGCTCACCGCCTCGGGCACCCTGGACGACCGCCTCGAGGGCTTCGACCTCGGCGCCGACGACTACCTGGCCAAACCGTTTGAGATGCCGGAGCTGGTCGCGCGCGTGCGGGCCCTGGCCAAGCGCAACGCGCCGGCGCGAGGCGAGGTGTACCGCTGCGGGGACGTGCGCCTGGACACCTTTCGGCGCGAGGTCACCCGCGGCGGCGAGCCGGTGAGCCTGAGCCCGAAGGAGTTCGCAGTGCTCAGGGTGCTCATGGAGGCAGGCGGTGGGGTGATCTCCGCCGAGGACCTGCTCGCGGAGGCGTGGGACGAAAACGCCGACCCTTTCACCAACTCCCCGCGCGTGACGGTGTCCCACCTGCGTAAGAAGCTGGGCGAGCCGCGCATCGTGCACACCGTAACCGGCGCCGGCTACTACGTCGCGGAGGATGCGCGATGAGGCTGAGTCTGCGCGCCCGCATCACGGTGATGTTCGTGGCCACCGTGCTCGGCGTCGGTTTGGCGCTCATCGGGCTGGTGTACGCGTACCTGAAGCTCACCCCGGTGCCGGTGGTGGCGTCGTTTCCCGGAACGGAAGACGGGGTGGTCATCGACGGCGCAGTGCCGGTGGCCGACGAGATCCTCGGCCGCGTCCTCACCGCCTCCCTGGTGGCGCTCGCGCTGCTCACCGCGCTCGCCGGGGTGGTGGGCTGGTTCGTGGCCGGGCTTGTAATCACCCCGCTGCGCTCGATCGCGGATGATGCCCGGGCTGTGACCCGCGGCGACCTTTCCGCCCGCATCGACTACCTCGGCCCACACGATGAAGTCGGCGAGCTGGCCGAGACCCTCAACGCCATGCTCGACGAGCTCGCCGACGCCGTGGAACGCCAGCGCCGCTTCGCCGCCAACGCTTCCCACGAGCTGAAGACCCCGATCGCTACCATCCAGACCGTCGCCGACGTCGCCCTGAGCGGCGAAGACGCAGACCTGCGCCCCGCCGTTACCCAGATCCGCGAGGTCAACGCGCGCAACGCCGCAACCGTGTCCTCGCTCCTGCAGCTGGCCAACGTGCAGGTCCGCGACCGCGACGCCGTCGACTTGGCCGCCCTGTGCCGCGAGGCGGGCGCAGCCCACGGCGTCCCCGTTGACGCCGAGCCGCTCACCGTGGTCGCCTCCCCCACCCTGGTCCGCCAGGCCGTGGACAACCTGGTGCGCAACGCCGTCGTCCACGGCGCGCCCGGCACCGCCAACCTCGCGTTGCGGCGCACCCCCGGCAGCGCCGAAATCACCGTTTCCTCCGGCGGCGACGTGTTGGACCCGGTCGAGGTGGCCACCTGGACCGAGCCATTTACCCGGGCCCGCCGGACCGCCGGAGCGGGACACGGGCTCGGCCTCGCGCTGGTGAAAGCCGTTGCAAAGGCCCACGGCGGCTCACTGCAGTTGGCGGCGCGGACCGAAGGTGGGCTCGTCGTCAGGCTACTGCTGCCCGCGTAGCGCCTCGTCGTAACGCGCCTTCGCGGCCGCGACGTCCTCGGCGTTGTGGGAGGTGGGCACGTCCGCGCGGTCCGGGAAGACGGCCTTGCCCTGCGGCAGGTTGATCGCAGGCTGGTTCGGCTCCCCGCCGCCCTCGGAACGCAGGTGCTCGTGGGCGTAGTCGGCGCAGTGGTCCAAAAACACACGCGGCGGGGCGAAGAAGTTGCAGCCCGTCAGCGCCTCGGAGAAGTCCAGGATGCGGTCGTAGTTGCCCTCCGGCTCCCCGATGAACATGCGCCGCAGCATCACCTCGGTCACGCGCGGGTCGCGGGCGTAGCTCATGAAGAAGGTGCCCTGCTTGCCCAGCGCGTCACCGAACGAGAGATTGTTGCGCACGATCTCCAGGCCGTTGCCGTCCTCGTCCTCGACTTGGTTGACGGCAACGTGGCTGTTCGGTGCCTTGTTGTCCAGCTCCAAGTCGGAGTGCTTGGTGCGGCCGATGACCTCCTGCTGCTCCTCAACCGTCATCTCGTTCCAGGACTTCAGGTTGTGGACGTACTTCTGCTCGACGATGTAGCTGCCACCCTCCCAGATGCCGTCGCGGATGATGGCCACCTCGACACCCTCGCGGCCGCGGGGGCTTTCGGTGCCGTCGACGAAGCCGAGCGGATCGCGGAAGTCCTGGTACTGGAAGGCGTGGACCTCGTCGTAGTAGTCGATGTCGTCCTCCACGATCGCGTTGATGCGGCGCGCCAGCTCGAAGGCGACGTCGTACTGGTCGGCGCGGATGTGGAAGAACACATCGCCCGGGGTGGACGGGGCGTGGTGCTTCGCGCCCTGCAGCTCCACGAACTCGTGCAGGTGCTCCGGCTTATCCAGCGCAAACAGGCGGTCCCACATCTTCGCGCCGATGCCGGCCACCGCGGTCAGGTGCGCCTCCGGGTAGCGGAACCCCACGCCGTTGGTGAGGCTGGACAGGCTAGAAAGCGCCTCCAGCGCCGCCTGCTCCCCGCCCTCCTTGAAGCCGAGGGTGAGAAAAAACGCGTCCTTCGACTGCGGAAGGATCACGGTCTGCGTTATTTCTGCCTGGTTCCTACTCGTCATGAGGGTTAAGTATTCCCTATCCCTGGGCGTCGTGCAGCTCCCTGATGTAGAGCAACATGCGCGAGCCCTGCTCGATGTTGGTAAACCCGTGGCGCTCGTAGAACCGCCGGGCATCGGCATCTACCTCGTCGACGTTGATCTGCATCTCCCCGGCACCCTCGATTTCCTCCAACGCGCGCCGCATCAGGGAGGTGCCGATCCCCTGGTTACGCTGCGCGGGCGCGACGTAGAGCTCCTCCAGCATGGCCACCGGGCCGTCGTAGTACGGGCTGGGCCGCAGCGTGAGGTAGGCGAACCCGACCTCGCCCGCGAGGACCACCATCACGTCCTCGCGCGCAAGCAATGCCGCGAATCTGCGCTCCAGGTTGTCAGGGACCGGGGTGTCGAACTCGGTGTTGAAGTCGCGCAATAGCTTTGCGACGAGCTCCGCATCCCCCACCGTTGCCTTGCGAATCACAGCACCACCCTTTCCAGCCCCGCCGCACCGGGCGCCCCTCGGCGGTGCGGAATTGTTTGGGGTGTGGGCCGAAGGGGCGTCGCAAAGCAACAGTACAACGAGGTCAGGCCGAGGCGGGCAAGTGCGACTGCGGCGTAGCCACGCGCCGCAACACCCCGATGACCACTGCAGTAGCTAGCGCCGACGCTGCAAAACTCGCCACGAGGACAGCGGCCGAGGTAGGCATCCCGAGCGCCTGGATCGAACCAAACGTGTTCCACGCCGCGTGCACCGCGACCGCGACCCAAATGCTGTTGAACGCCCACACCAGCAGCGCGTACAGCAGCGCGTCGAGGAAATAGTGCGCGAATGAGACCGGAGAGCCGTACGCCTGCGGGTGCATTGCAACGAATGGCAGCGCCGCGAGCAGCGCACCGGCGACCGGGCGCTTTGTCCACGCCGTGAACGCCTGAAGAAAGAGACCGCGAAACGCCATTTCTTCCGCGAGCGCGGCAAGCACAATTGCAACCATCTCCACCGGCAAATCGGTGCCGACCCCGCCGAAGACCTGGCCCCAGGACGCGCCGTACCCGAACACGCCGACCGCTCCCATGACAGCCGCGATGACCACGAACGCCAGCGCGTATGCGGCGAGCGGCACCCATGCTTTGGTGCCCGGGCGACCCGAACACACCGACGCCACCGGCCTGCGCCCGACGAACCGCACCGCGAGAATCACCGCCAAGATCTCGACACGACCGACCCGTAACCGAAGTACTTGTCGGCGGCGCCGCCGGTGGTATCCACCCCCGCCGCCTGCAAAGACAAATCGATGACCGCTACAAACGCGACGGTGAGCACGGCGGCGACGATGATTTCCGCCAGCGGCCTCCACCACGCGTAGTTGGGCTGGTTCCTGGACGCGAAAAAATACTGTCCCGGGTGAGACATTGCGGCGAAAACTCCTTCGGCTGACTGCGATGACCGCGCCATGATAGATCAAGGACACGAGTGTCGCTCTCGCCCGCTTCGCTTCTGCACGCCCCGCGATAGACTTGCACGGCCCAGCAGCGCCGAAAAAGCAAAGCGAGCACAAGCGAACAAAGGAGGACCAGGTTGCACCACTTCAGCCCGCTGTTCCAGATGGGCCCCGCCCGGCGCGACCACATCCCCGCCTTCCGCACCGCGCTCGGCGTGGCGCTGCCCATGTTCGCCCTGCTTGCAATCGGGCGGCTGGATTTGGCCATCTACGCCAACTTCGGCGCGTTTACGGGCGTCTACGGCAGGCACACAACGCGCATGACCCGCCTGAGGCACCAAATCCTGGCGGGCGTCGCGCTGACGTTGTCGGTGACGCTGGGTGCGACCATGGCGTGGCTGGATGTCAGCCCGTGGGTGCTCATTGTGGTGTCCTCCCTTGTTTCTTCCGCATGGGCCACCACCGCGCTGGCCGCTGACATGAAGCCGACCGGGTCGGTGTTCGTCATCTTCTCGGTGGCGGCGGTCGGCTCCCTGAATAATCCGGTCCACCCGCTGCTCGCTTTCGCCATCGCCGGCAGCGCGGCGTTGCTCTGCCTGGGGCTGGGCCAGCTTTCACACCTCATCGGAGAAGGCCCAGGCGGCGACGCGAAGGAATCCGAGCACCCCAAGCGCGCCCCAGACGCGGGGCGCGTGCCGTGGCGACGCCTGCGAGTGGAGGCCCGCCGGTTCTTCTTCTCCCCGCTGCTCGCCGGTGTTTTAGGGCTGATTTCGGTGACGGTGTTCGACCCGTTGTCGCACTCCTACTGGGCCATGGTCGCCTCTGTCGCCCCGCTGGTGAACTCGCGGTTCAAAGTGCAGTACTACCGGGCCATCGAGCGTGTGCTTGGCACCCTCACCGGCATCGCGGTCGCCGGATTCCTGTTGTCCCACCCGATGCAGGGCTGGCAGATCGTGGTGTGGATTGTTATTTTGCAGTACCTCACCGAAATGTACGTCACCCGCAACTACACCATCGCCGCCAGCTTCATCACCCCGACCGCGCTGCTGATGATCCAGGTGGTCGACACCGCACCAGTCGGCCCGATGCTTTTGGCCCGCACCGCGGAAACCGTCATCGGCGCGGTGGCGGCGCTCGTGATCATCGCAATCGGCTACGTGCGCAAGTACCCCGAGGTTGTGCTGCCGCAGCGGTAGAGCGGTTTGCTTGGCGACGAGCTCCGCTCTACCCCGATCCAGCGGGTTCAGTGCAGACCACCCGCATACGTAAGGTGGGCGGCATGCAGGATCTGACCATCGCGCCCGGCCCGGGCATCCCCGGCGGCCTCGTTATCGCCGCCGTGGATCTGACGGAGCGGTTTGCGAAGGCGTCGGGCCCGGGCGGCCAGGGTCAACACCACCGACAGCAAGGTTCAGCTCTCCATTGACATCGCGGAATGCGCATCGCTTTCCGACGACCAACGCCGCCGCGCCCTCCACAACCTCGAACACCGCCTGGACGGCACCGTGCTCACCGTCAGCGTGTCGACGCAGCGCTCGCAGGTCCGCAACCGCGCCGAGGCGCGGGAACGCATGGCCGCCCTGTTGCGCGAGGCGCTCGCCCCGCCGCCTCCCCGCGGCGGAAAACGAAGCCGACGCGCGGCTCAGTGCGGCGCCGTCTCGAAGCGAAGAAGCGGCGCTCGGAGTTGAAGTCGACGAGACGCCGGCCCCGGCTGTGATTTCGGTGGAACGTCACCAAAATTACTAGGGCCTGACAGGTTACCGCATTCAGCTAGCCCATTTGTGAAGCACACATTGAATTTGAGCTCCACCGAACGTCAGGCAAAACCCGTCTTCCTCTAGAAGTTCCATTGATTTCCGTATTACGATTAGTTTCTATGAAAACGATTAACGGTCAACCGGTGAGCGAGGCGCAAATTGACAGGTGGGTAACTGAAGCCGAAAACGGTTACGACGTGGAAACGCTGCGCCGACGAGGACGGAAGCCGCGTAACAACGACGCGGCAAAAGTGATTTCCATCCGACTCTCGCCCAAGGAGATTGCAAACCTCGACAAGTATGCCGCTGCCCGCGGTTGGTCACGGTCGCAGGCGATCCGTGAAGCTTTGAAGAACGCAATCTAAAAATGGAAGTCCGACGGAGCGCGACCAAGCACGGCATCGAGCCCGAAGATTCCATAGTCGCGGCGACCTCAGGCTGCGCCTTTCAGGCTCCGCTAGACGATGAAAATCCTCAACGAGAGCTCCGTCTTGGATTCGACACTTCGATGCGCTTACTTGAGCTCGTCGTTCTCCTTTGGGATGACGGAACGGAGACAATCATCCCTTCAATGAAGGCACGTAAGCAGTATCGGAGCCTGCTCGGCTGATCGGAATACAGGTTCGATACGAACTATGCGTGACACAGCCTCCGCTGTCAGCCAGATAAATTTCGGCTGCAACGATCCCTCTAAGCTCGCCGAATTCTGATCCGCCGCAACAGGATGCCAGATCGTCACCGACTACGGAGCCTTTGTCATGGCCGACTCCACCCCAGGCAACGAGTCTTACCTGGGCAGCCCCGACGCGTAGCTACACGTTGAACTTGAACTCGACGGAGTGTCGTCGATAAATAACTATTCGATGCGCAAAGTACAACGAAATACCGCTAGAAACAGACAACATATGGGGGTGCACAGAAACACATATAGGTTCTGCGGAAAACCTATAGGGTGCGTCGCTAAAAACCGCTGTGCGCGAAAAACATAAAGGGTTTACGGACCCGGTCCCAGACCCCTCAATACTCTGAGCCGGAAGAATGGAAAGTGGAAGGTTGATGTATCCCCACTATTTATTTTTTCCGTTTTTCGGAGTACATCGGGAGCTACAACTGCGGACCAGCTCTGTGTGAACTAGATGAGAAGGCGCAGCAGCGAATCATCGACGCTGGACAGTTGGTGCTGCGGGCACGCGAGCGGCACCCCCAGCGGTCACTCGCGGAGCACTACAACCCGTTATCGATGGACCCAATTCTGCTCAAGGCTCACAACAACTTGGACCAGGAAGTCGATAAGGCTTTCGATGTGGCACGCAAACTCACCAACGAGCGCCAGCGCCAGGAGCTACTGTTCGCCAGCTACGGGGAGTTGGCGAGGGGCTATGTCTCCTCGCTTTCATCAAAATCGAAACCACCAGCAGGGTCGTTCCCCGTGCGGGTGATTTTGATCGGTCCCGCTGCTGGGTGTAGAACCCTGTCGCTGGCAACGCCGGGAACTATGACTGTGCCCGACGAGAACACGTCACTGCCATAACGCGGCTCACGGTAGACGAACATGGGTCGTTCACTACTACTGGTGGATTTCGGTTTTGGTGGGGGGATTACCGCCGCCGGCCTCGATTTTTCCGTTGAGGAGGGCGTTGACTACTTCCCGATTGTGAAATGGGCCGATGGCGCGGTGAAGAGGAACCAGTCACCTGGAAGAGATCGATCCAGTCGCTGGTGTGCAATCTGGGAGGTAGGGTTGCGGGGTCGATTCCTCGCGAGCGCAACCATGATTGTGTCTCTGAACGTGATGAAAACAACCCTGCCCTTCGGAGAATTTCCCCTATCCCGCGTCCCCGGGCGGTGAAAACGGTGTGCACCATCGCCTGAAAGGCTTTGCGTTGCTCTATCGGGATCTTCGGGTCACCCACCCGGCGGATCACTAAGATCCCCCCGTCAACGTTTGGCTGTGGCCGGAAAGCAGACCTTGGTACTCGGGAACCAAGGTGAAACGTGAACCATGGGGACCACTGAGCTGTCATCATCGTGCTTGCACCTACCCCGGCCCGGCGGCGAGCGACTTCCCACTGCATGAGGAGTACAGCGGCAGTCCATGCCGGCGCATGCAACAACTTTCGAAGAATGGCAGTGGTGAGGTGAAAGGGAATGTTTCCCACAATGACGCAGGGAGTGGCGGGTAACGGGAAGTTGAGGAAATCATCATGGACCACTTCGACCGACGCCGAGGCGGTCTTTTTGTGAGTTTGGCAGCTAGTTTTGCGTCTACCTCAACTGCCGTTATTGCCCTCCCCAAGTGGGATATCGGGTGAGTGAGGGCACCGCTTCCTGGCCCGATCTCAATGATGGGGCCGGAGGTTTGTTTTACAAGATCGACGATGGAGTTGATGATCTTGTGGTCTGTGAGAAAATTTTGGCCATGTTCGTGACGGCCGTATCCGTATGTAGACATCAGGTGTGCTCCGTGGAGTTGAAACGGAGCCGGGCATGGCAAATGGCCGCCCGGCTAAAGGACCGGAGCGGTTTCTAACCTGCGGGAGGGAGAAAACCGCCTTAGCGGCTGGTGAGCGGCCGCATGAAAACGGAACCTGAAATCAACATGGGCCTATCGTATCCAATTAATTTCGCAGGGTCCAATACGGTGAGAAAGAAGACAACCGCACCGCAACAGTGCAAGACCTCTCTGGATTGGAATTTAATTGAACATGGGTTTGGGGTACGACGCGCCCTACTCGGAGTGGCACGGACACTACGGCTGCGCGCCCACACACAACAGTAAAGAGCTCGGCAATGCACAGACACGTAACGAGAGCGCCACAAATGTATGTACGTTTAAGTTACAGCATCGACACTGACGCTCCACATGGAGGGACGGCCGCAGCCCTGCAGCAAGCACACGGCAGGGTGTCTGCTTCGGGCGACGTGAAATTACGCAGAAAAATACGAAACACATCACCGCAGGTCACGGTAGGTATTTGCGGGTCATTTCGTAATCTCGTAAACGAAACGAACAAAACTACGAAACACAAAAACATACGTTGAGCAGCGTAAATGGTTTTCGTTTCGTAATTTTTCCACTTTTTGAAGAAAATCTAAATAAGAAGAGACACCTTGATTGCGATTGTGTCCCGTGTCACATAGCTGCAACCCCTGCAGCGTGCCCTCAACGAGGACGCTCTGTGTCGTAGACATGTGCCTGCAATGCGTGTCTGTGTCTCTCTCTTAAAAGGTTTGGGTCGAAATACCGCAAAATTACGAAACACCGCCGAAATGTGACGTGTCTATGCAGGTCACAGCGTTATCGCGTGTTTCGTAGTTTTGTTCTTTTCGTTTGCGGAAATCACGAAACCGCAGGTAGAGCGTTTCGTAATTTTTTCGTATTTTGATCGGCAAATTACGAAACGAGGTCAAAACTACGAAACGAGCGCGCTACAGACGTGTCACAGGTCATAAAAGGCGCGCCCCTTGCGTGTCACCGTGACGCAGCATCCCGGCCGTGTCACATAGCTACAACCCCTGCAGCGTGCCCTCAATGAGGACGGTCTATGTCGTAGACATGTGCCCGTAATGTGTGTCTGTGTCTCTCCCTTAAAAGGTTTGGGTCGAAATGCCGCAAAATTACGAAACATCCCCGAAATGTGACGTGTCTGTGCAGGTCACAGCGTTATCGCGTGTTTCGTAATTTGGTTTTCCGATTTTCGTAGTTCTACGAAACCGCAGGTAGAGCGTTTCGTAATTTTTTCGTATTTTGATCGGCAAATTACGAAACGAGGTCAAAACTACGAAACGAGCACACTATAGACGTGTCACAGGTCACAAAAAGGCGCGCCCCTTGCGTGTCACCATGCCGCCACACAACAGCTGCCCCACCACAACACCCCAGCCGTGCCACGTGGCGTGTAGAAACGTGCTCGGTTCGATTCGTAAAGATTAGGTCGCAGGCTATTGTGCGCGACGCATAAATTCCGTACGATGGCCCCCAGACCGTATGTGGCGTTTTAATTCGTTTTTGGTTTAGCCAGCCGCATACGGGGGATAACCCCGAGGATAATTCATAAAGAGACAGCCTCTCGACCGTGATAGGAGCGGTTCCTCCGACGAGATAGACCGGTCGGCAACGGCATTGCCAACCACAAAAGCGGTCAGGTAGGGAGTAAGCGCTCCCGTAAAGCGATGGGACGGCAGACCACCGTTCTAGCGAGTTGAGCACGGCACTCCAAGCCGCCTGAATAGCAAGCCGGTAAAGCACCCCGCTCCGGGACAGATCAATCTGCCCAGGAGCGTTTTTCTATGTCCGAAAAGGACACGACTACCGCCGTCGCGCCACGCTTTTACACGCTGCAGGAACTCGCCGATCTCGGCGTCGGCTCCGAGTCCACGTTGCGAAAAGCTATTAAAGAGGGCCGTCTTTCATTCCACCGTTTCGGCACCGCCTATCGGATTCGCCAAGACGATCTCGACGCCTACCTCGCGGCCGCACGCCGCCCTGCCCCGCAGCTATTCGACGGCTTCGTCGATGCCGTCGTGAATGCAGCGCCCCAACTGACAGATGAGCAGCGCCAGCAGCTCGTCACGGTGCTGGGCGGTGTGAAGCACTAATGCGGACAAACCCGCCTACGACGAGATCCCGCCGCTTAGCTCAGCTAGTCAGGCTGGGTCTTGAACTGAGTGCGAGGGCTGATGGGTGATGGCCGTGTTACTACACACGCGCGCGCGCTCCACCGTCGTGCCCCGAGTCCAAATAAACAGTTCATTCAACCAAGGAGAACAAACCATGTCTTTCAGAGACGATTACGCAGCAGCGCTGCGCGATGAGCAGCAAGCAAAAGATACCGTGAACGAGGCGCGCCGTGCACACAAAGCGACAAAGGAGCGCCTTGCGCAGTTGCGCAAGTATGCCGAAGAGTTCGAGGTGAATCTCGACGGTGACAAGTCCGCCAGCACCGAAGGGGACGGTGACAAGTCCGCCAGCACCGAAGGGGACAGCGATACACCTGAGAACGGTGACGGCGACACGCCTGAGAGCACCGAGGGCAGTAAGCCGAAGCGGCATCTAGAAGTTGTACCCGACTAACCCTTTAGCCGTACACGCAATCACCTCATGTGTGTACGGCCACGCGGCGTGACGACGTACAGCCGTCACGTTTGATGTCGCCACACACCCCGCTCGCAAGGGCGGGGTTTTCGCGTGTGTGCGGGTGGCTGCGGCACCGCTACACGTGACACTGTCACGATGCTTGCGCCGGTATCGGCGACGGGGCATATACACACCTGCCCCGTCGCCTGGATCATCCGCCACATGGCTGGCGGTGTGTCGCGCTGCTGTGATGCGCGGCCGCAGCAGGCATGGTGTCGTGCGCGACGAGATATGCCGATAGCTGTGGCCGTGGGTTGAGGGCGTGCAGCAGCGCGGACAGAGCAGATTTCAGCAACAGTCATGTTGCTGAAGTTGTGACCGCGACGGCAGATGGTATGCGGCGGACGCCGCATTATGCCGCGTCGGTAGAAACGCCAATATCCATCTCGGCAGGCTTGCCGTTATGGAGCGTTTCGTGATGACCCAAACACGACACATCGATGCTGGCATATCCGAATGTATATCAACAAGATATATCGGATTGCTAGCAGTGTCGTGATGCGGAGCATGGGTCATCACACAAGGTGCAGCGCCAGCTGCACTATTGGGCATCTTGACCGGAGCGCAAGCGGAGGGCAAGACAGCACCAGCCAGACCGAGCGAGCGAGGTCTGAGACTGGGGCTGTAAGGGGCGGCGCGCCAGCGCCGGGCACCGGGTTATGCGAGCGCCAGCGAGTAGTAATACCCGGTGCAGTGCCTCGGCTATGCCGAGCGCCGGAGCGCAGCGGAGGCGTCGCACCCCCTTATGCCCTTTTCCCCCTTCTACCCCTATAACGACAAATATATAGGGGTTTTGACACAGAAGGGGGCTGCGACCTGCGTGTTTCGGGTCTTTACGTGGTCTTCGACCCTTACCCGAAACGGCCCGTTGATGCGCGAAGCGCACATGGTGCCTACGCAAAACCTGCAGGTCGCCACGCTGTGCGCACCACATACGGCGTCAGTCGTTGTATGTCGGTCTTAAAGTAAGGGCCGATGACGGGTGGAAACGCCGCTTGCGGCGTCTTCCCGCGTCATCGAGACACCTGCAGCGAGCCTGCGAGCAAAAGGTGTCTAACCGAACGGCAAGACCGACATCGCCTACGTGGTGCGCACAGCTACACCCTGCACTCTGGCACCGCCGTCAGGCGGTTATTGCAGGGTGTTCCAAATCCCGCAGCGAGCTATCCGCCACAAGGCGGTGTTGATGCTGCTGCGGGGGTAACGACACGGGTCCGAGTAATACACTCCATATCGGCCCGTGCCACAAGCACACTATCGGTGCAGACGTATCACGCTCGCGGCGGCCATATGCGCGACAGCGCATGTGATGAGCACCGCCAGCGACGTGTGTTTCGCGAGCGCCCGCTCGCAGCAGATCCAGCGGCAGCTGTTGATGCAAATGTGTAGCGCCGCGACTCGATTGGTTCATCTTTGTGGCAGCGGCTGTACGGCCCTGTGGCGGCCGTAGACGCCTCGGATGGACGGAGTGCGCGTGCAGAAGAACAGTTTCAAGACGTCGCTGTTCGTCGTGTATCTGCCGAAGTCGATGTGCAAGGAGATCCCCGACTACTACACCAGTGAGGTGGACGGGCGCGAAGTGAAACGTCCGCGCTATGTCGCCCGCGACTACGAGGAAGCAAAGCAGTACCTCGAAGAGTCAATGCGCTGGCTTGCAGAAAACTTCATCCCCGGCGGTATCGACGCAGTCGCTGGCGGTGATATGAACTTTGACGAATCAACGCCACACATCCAGTTCCAGGCGGATACGTTCTCACCGAAGCCCGAAGATCCCGACAAGCTCCGTTGCCGCCCCGGCATCGCGTACAACACTGACACCTCAGTGCGGTACACATCCGGCCCGAAGAAGGGCAAGCAGATCTCGGGTAACCAGAAGTTCATCGACGCGCAACGGGGCCTGCGCGAACACATGCACTCGCTCGGCTATCCGGTGGAACTAGAAGTCTCCGAACGTCATGACGAGTCACTCAACCTCGACCGCTACACCGAGCAACAAGACCGGGAGCGCGATCTCGCCAAGCGCGAGGATGATGTGGAAGTCAAGAAGCGATCCGTGCAGCGCGACATGGACGCAATTGATCGTGACCGCGAGCAGGCTGCTAAGGAACTTGAACAGGCGCAAGAAGCCCGCGAAGCAGCCCAGCGCGTACAGGAGAATGCTGAAGCACAGGCTCGCGAGGTTGCCGAGCGTGTGCTCAAGGAAGCACGCGAGAAGGCCGAGCAAGAAGCCGAAGAGATCCGCAGCGAAGCACGCAAGGATGCTGAGCAGGAGTTGGGCCTGGCCGAAGCGCAAGCAGACGAGCTGCTCGAACGAGCCGAAGAGACTGCGCGGGCCAAGGCGGGCGATATTACAGCCGCAGCTCGCAGCGAAGCAGAGACGATCACTCGCAAGACCGACGAGGCCCGTAAGCAGGCTGAGCGCGACGCCGAGACGATCCGCAGCAAAGCACGAGATGAGGCCACGAGCATCCGCGACGAGGCCACACGCGACGCTGCAGTAACGCGCAAGGATGCCCGCGATGAGGCTGATCAGATCCGCCGCAACGCGCACACGGACGCCGAAGATGAAGCCGCCATCATCATCGAAGAAGCGGTGAAGTCAGGACAACAGTTGGAGCACTTGGATAAGAAGTTCCTGGTGCAAGAACTGCATCGCAGCCCAGAGTTGCTTGAGCGTTACACGCTGTTCAGGCAGTCGCAGACCTCAGGCAAGAAGGGCGGGGCGCAGCAGCGTGCACGCGAGCGCATCGAGAAGCGCCGCCAGCAGCAACAGCAGCGTGATCGTGATGGCGGTATGGAGTTGTAGCACTGCTCTCCCCTGCCCTGTACGGCCTTCTGCGGGCCTAATAGGGTGCCGTCGGCGTCGTAGGCCATCGGCTGCGGTTAAACCGCTGAGATTCGGCGAAAATCGAAGAAATCTCGGCTAAGCGGGGCCAAGTGTCACTACGCTGCGCAGCGAATTGACCTATTAAGTGGCGGAGATAGTGCGCAGCACGTCGGCGTGCACGACGGTGCATGTGCTGTGCAGAAGAGACGCCCGCAGAAGGGCCGGCAGAATGTCGTTGTCATTCTGTTGCGCAGTAAGGGTGTCAATAGACTGGCGAGCCACTTTATTGCCCAATTCGCGTGTCATTAAAGTGACAGGGCATTTGAGTGCGCAGTAAACGTGTCGATGAAATGGCTGCCCAATACACAGTGCAATCAACGTGTTAATGAAATGTCGCAGACACTACGCAGCGCAGTGAATTGCGCAGCAGAAGAGCCAGTCAATGTGCCACTGCACCGCACAACGAAACAGCACGGGTGATGTGCAACAAAGCGGCGTGTGAAATGCACCGTGAAATGTCAGTGCACCTAGAGCTGCACCACCGCTATTCCCCTACGACGTCCGAACGGCGCCTTGGTGCTGTTGCAAACTTCAGGCGGAGAGCCGTGACGACCCAGTCTTCATCCTTTGATGCTCGCTGCGGGTCGGCGTTCTCAGGCAGCCTCGAACACCCGGCTGACGATCACCGCATCCGGGTTCGGTTGCTCGTAGGCAAACATCGCGCCCTGGCCTTTCCGTAATGAGTGCATCGCTTCCATCCCTTTCAACGTCCGGTACGCCGAGGTCCGATTTTTGAACGCCCCCTTCGGTCCGAGGATCCGTTTCAGCCGCCCATGATCTCCTTCAATGACGTTATTGAGGTATTTCACCTGCCGGTGTTCCACGGTCTGCGGGCAGATTCCCTCTGACTTCAACTCGGCGATTGCCCTGGCCAGGGAGGGTGCTTTATCGGTGTTGATCACCCGCGGGAACCCGGTTATCGTGTTCGACCTCAGGGTCTTGGCCAGGAAACGCTTCGCTGCGGCGACGTTACGCTTTGGGGACAGGTAAAAATCCAGGGTCTGCCCACCGGCGGTAATAGCCCGGTAGAGATAGCACCACGTGCCGCCGACCCGAATATAGGTCTCATCCACCCGCCAGGACCGGGCCTGCCAGTCGGGTACCTGCCGGTACCACCGAGTGTGCTTATCCAACTCAGGGGCGTATTTCTGCACCCAGCGGTAGATCGTGGTGTGATCGACTGGCACACCCCGCTCGGTCATCATCTCTTCGAGATCGCGGTAGCTCACGCCGTAGCGGCAGTACCACCGCACCGCCCACAGGATGATTTCACGGGGGAAATGCCGACCGGAGAAGATGCCCATAGCTGTGATTATTTCACGCAGGTCTTCCTGTCGCCCGAACTTTGCAACAGCACCACTTCCCCCTTCCTTGCCGGTTCTTCATTTTGGCGTACACCTAGTTCAACGCTTTGATCTCTATTTTATTCCCGACCCGCCCCCAGGGGGTGGAGTGTTGCGTTTTCCCGAATGTCCCATTGGGTACACCGACCTCAACCGCGACATCGCCGCACAAACAGGGCAAACAGCCTTCGGCAAAAGCGTCGCTCCCAACTTTTGGGCGCTGTGGTGCGTGACCAGCTTCCCTCTCCTATCGGTGGTCTCACTCTGCCGGCGGCGAGCGACAACCCTCCCACATTCTCTAACTGCCGGGAAGCGCTTTCCTGGTTACGTTCGCAACCATCTGTCCTCCGTTTTGCACTAGCCATTTCCTGGCTTCTGGAGAAACTGCGGCCATGCCGGCCGCGCCAAATGCAATTCCAATTCCGAGGACTACCTCTTTGTTGACCTTCAACACTTCCAAGTTGAATCGTTTATTGTTCAACTCATGTTCAAATAGTTTGTCGTCGTACCGCTCTAGGCGGTTAAGTGCATCCTGGCGTTCCTGCTCAGAACTATTGGGGTTGTGAATAATTTGACGGAGTATTTCTTTTGACGTGTCTATTTGCGCGTAAAGATTGTCTGAACTCCGGTCATTGCTGGCAACAGCCTTTTGGACACTATCGTCCATCGCCTGGGCAAACTGGAACATCGTGTCGGGCGCGATAGATCGTAACGCCGTAAGGACCGCCTCGTTAACTCCCTCTTTCTGCACCATCTTGACGAGGTGAAGAACTTTGTCGCTACTCATTCGCCGCAAGTCCTCTACATTGAGAGCGACCTTAAGATCATCGACTGTCTCGATCACCGTTCCCCCTTAGTACGTGGAAGGCTCAATCTTACTCACCTTTAGCCTGCAAGGCTTTAGCTGAAAAGCGTAAATGGGTACACCCCAAGCGAACAATTTGTGAATGACAAAACTTCCTGTTCGCTAGGGTTAGTTCCAAGACTAACGGAACAGAACCGTCACTGCCTCTGGAGATCACTGAACAGTTGGGTGCGATCTCAGGACAAAAGGTGGGCTATGCCCGGGTGAGTTCGAAAGATCAGAACCTTGATCGTCAGATTGAACAACCCAAGGCAGAGAAGGTCTTCACCTAATACACGGATAAGGCCAGTGGTGGATCGCGTGAGCGCCCTGGACTTGATGAAGCAATGCGATATGTCCGTGCAGGAGATCAGCTTGTCGTCACGTCGATGGATCGGTGCGCGCGTTCACTGACGGATCTGTACGCCATTGTTGACGAGCTAGTCAGCAAAGGAGTGTCGGTGAAGTTCCTCAAGGAGGGACAGACCTACTCAAAAGACTCCACCCCGATCGCCAAGCTGATGCTAGGGCTGTTGGGTTTTGTTCAGTTGGGTAAGGCCGTGAAAGAGCTGGATCAACACCGTGAAATAGTTGAAAAAATAACCCCGCAGGTTTCCCTGCGGGGTGTCGTTGTTAGAACGGTGCTTCGTCGTTGTCGGCGTCAGCGCCAGCCAGGGCGGCGTTCGCCGCCTCGCCTCCGCGACGGGCTGCGCGCGCAGCGGACTCTTTCTTGGAGTCGATCAGCTGCACGGTGTCGATACGGGCGACCAGCGGGTACTGCTTCTGGCCGTCCTTGTCGGTGTAGACGTCGGTTTTCAGCGAGTAGCTCACCGCGACACGATCGCCGGAGCCGATGCAGCCGAATACGCCGGGGTTCTTAGCGTCCTGGACGTAGCCGGTCAGCTCCACGATCTCGCTTTCCACCTTGCCGGTGGCCTTGTTCTTGAAGGTGTTTGCGGCGCATAGACGCTGAGCTTCACCGTCGCACCACCGTTTGCGTGCTCGAACAGCTTCGGTGCGCGAGCTGCGTTGCCGACGATGGTGCCGTTGTTGAAGGGGTTGGACATGATGGTTCTCCTTATGTGAGTGAGTGTGATTTGCTGTGCAATTTGGGTACTTCAGCAGCGGCTTTGCTGCTGCGGGGGTTGCGCTGCCGTTACAGCACTGCCCAGGGCAGCGGTGTGCCTGCCGCCTCTAGGTGTGATGTCCAGGGACGTTGTTGAGTCGGTCGAAGGGTACGCCGCCAATCGCAGAGTGGTGTCGGTGGTGGTTGTAGAAGTGGAGCCAGCCGGGCAGCGCCAGGCGTCGTTCGGCCTCTGAACCGTAAAACCTGGCATAGGCCCAGCCGTCCCCGAGCGTGCGGTGGAATCGCTCGATCTTCCCGTTCGTCTGCGGCCGGTAGGGGCGTGTCCGCTTGTGTCGGATGCCGAGCCGAGCGCAGAAGTCCCTCCATGCGTGGGATCTGTATGCCGACCCGTTGTCGGATAGGACTCGCTCGACGGTCACGCCTCGTTCGGCGAACCAGGCCACGGCGCGTTCGAGAACTCCCACCGCTGTGCTCGCCTGCTCATCCGACCAGATTTCTGCGTATGCGACGCGGGAGTGGTCGTCGATGACTGTGTGAACGAACGCCGTCCCGGTGCGCGGCTTGTGATCTTTTCCTCGTGGTAATCCCGGAGTCGCGAGCTTGTTCCGTGCGCCTTGCTGCCGACCTACGTAACGATGTCCACCGCCGTCGGGGATGTTGCCGAACTTCGTGACATCGACATGAATCAACGATCCCGGATGAGGATGCTCATATCGCCGCAATGGCTCGCCAGTGACACGATCGATATGCGAGAGGCGGTTCACGCGGCAACGGACGAGGACCGCGTGAACAGTCGACGTCGAGAGACCAAGTCGCGCAGCGATCTGGGCTGGCCCCAGTCGAAGCCGCCAGCGCAGGTTGATGATCTTCTTCTTGACATGCTCGGGCGTCCTGCCTGGGATCCGGTGCGGCTTGCTGGAGCGATCCTGCATCCCAAACTCACCCTCTTCCCGGTAGCGGCCTGCCCATTTCCGGGCAGTGATCGGGGAGACCATGAACATCTTGGGGTCGTTTGCGGGAGGGGGCGGAATCCTACGCTAAGGCTTTGGCCAGCGATATTCTCCGGTGAGATTGATGTGTTCCCATCCGAGCGGCGAAACATGGGCCAAGAGATCGGGCGATAGCAGCTTTCCATCGCGTTTCTGGTTTGCAACGACCTCGCCGAGCTTCATGGTGTTCCAGAAGATGATGATGGCGGCGAGCAGATTCATGCCGGCGATGCGGTAATGCTGGCCTTCGGCGGAACGGTCGCGGATTTCACCGCGGCGGTGGAAGCTGATTGCCCGCTTCAGCGCATGATGAGCTTCGCCTTTGTTGAGCCCGATCTGGGCACGCCGTTGGAGTTCGGCATCCAGAATCCAGTCGATCATGAACAGGGTGCGCTCGACGCGACCGACTTCCCGCAGGGCTGTCGCGAGCTCGTTCTGCCGCGGATAGGAGGCGAGTTTCCGCAGAATCTGGCTTGGCGCGACGGTCCCGGCAGCAATGGTGGCGGCGATGCGCAGGATGTCGGGCCAATTGCGCTCGATCATGGCTTGGTTGACCTTTCCGCCGATCAACGCTCGCAGGTGCGCCGGGGCGGCCGACGGATTGAACGCGTAGAGCCGTTTGGATGGCAGGTCGCGGATGCGCGGAGCGAACCGGTAGCCGAGAATGGCACATGCGGCAAAGACGTGATCGGTGAAGCCGCCCGTGTCGGTGAACTGCTCGCGGATATGGCGTCCAGCATCGTTCATCAGCAGGCCATCGAGGATGTAAGGCGCTTCGCTTGCCGTTGCAGGAATCACCTGGGTTGCGAACGGCGCATATTGGTCGGAGACGTGGCTATAGGCTTTCAGGCCCGGGGTATTGCCATATTTCGCGTTGACCAGGTTCATGGCCTCACCTTGCTCTGTAGCGACGAAAAACTGTCCGTCGCTCGAAGCCGACGTGCCCATGCCCCAGAACCGGGCCATGGGTAACGCTGCCTGTGCCTCGACCACCATGGCCAGCGCCCGGTCATAGGCTTCGCCCTCGACATGCCACCGTCCAATGCGGATCAATTCCCAGAAGGTGTGGGTGTTTGTCGCATCCGCCATTTTGCGCAAGCCGAGGTTGATCCCTTCCGCCAAGATAACGTTCATTAGCCCGATCCGGTCAGCGCAGGGTGCTCCTGTGCGCAGATGGGTGAACGCTTCGGTGAAGCCGGTCGCCGCATCCACCTCCAGCAGGAGATCGGTGATGCGCGTGGGCGGGATCTGCTTGTAGAGATCGAGCACCAGATCTTCGGCGCCTGTCGGCGCGGCGGCTTCGAGTTTCTCGATATGCAGAACGCCGTTTTCAATCGACCCGCCCGGGATCGTGCCTGCGCGAGCGGCACGGCCAAGCTCGCGCAACCGCATGTCGAGGCGAGCTTGCCGGTCTGCCAGCCATTCCTCCGGCCGCAATGGCACAGCGAGACGACCGCCTTCCGCGATGGCTTGTGCCGGAACGAGTGCGTGTTTCAGATCGCCATAGCGCCGGGACCTAGTAAGCCAGACATCTCCGGAGCGGAACGCATCGCGCAGATGGAACAGCACCGCGATCTCCCATAGGCGAGCGTCGCCAGCCCTCTGGGCCCGAAGGTGGCGATGCCATTTCGAGCTGGGCCGCAAGAAGCTGGTCATCGCGGCATCGTTCAAACCGGTACGAAGGGCCGTCACCGCTTCCAGAAGCGGCAGTGCAACGGGCGCAGCTCGCAGATCGAGCAGGCGCAACATGCGTGGAGCGTATCGGCGGAAGCGGTGATAACCGTCGAGCACATGATTGAGCGGATCGTCGGCCATGGTGGCGGTCAGCCTGGTTGCCATTGCAACAAGGGTTTTTAAGCCGTCCCACCCTGACCCACTCGCGATGACATCGCCCAGCGGCTGGCCATCATCCTGTGCATCGACCAGGGCGCCCCCGATCTCGGCGAAGGATTTCAGGGTGTCACGCACCACCCCCGCTTCGTCTGCGACCTTTGCATGGCAAATACGCTCCGAAGCACGGTAGAGACGGCCGACGATCCGGTCGTGGGTTTCGACCACTGCGTCGGCCAACATCGCCTGCCATTCCGAGACGCAAACAGCCAAGATCGCAAGCCGCCTGTCCTCCGGGAGATCGCGCATGCCGTCGGCATAATACCGTTCACCCTGCCTGCGCAGACGAGTCACCCGATGGGCAGGAACGCCGGCAAGCAGATCCTCGGGGAGATCGACGCGTTGCAGATATTCGAGCCGGTCGAGCAGCCGGTTGGCCGACGAAGAGTTCGAGCCAGGCTCGAACTGGCGCAGCCACACAAAACGGGTCACCCGATCATCAGCCGTCTCCTCGAGCAATGCCAGCAACTGTTCTCGGATCGACATAGGCAGCCGACTGGCGATCCTCGTCTCGATGCGTCGCTCGGCATCGACGAGAGCCGCGGCACAAAGCCGCTCGATCGTGGATGTCGCGGGAAGGACAGTGCGGGTGCGTCGGCACTCGGCTACGAAGCGACGGGCGATATCCTCGTTCGACACCGCCATCTCGGCTTCTCGGAACAACCATTCCTTCAGCTCGCTCGCACCACGTCCGGAGAAGGTGCGGAAGCCGTAGAGCCCCCGTAACTCGGCAAGATGCTCGTGCCGTGTTTCCTCGCGGGCAGCATAGTCTACGAGATCGTCGGCACCCAGGCCAAGCTGCGCTCCGATAAATTCGATGACCTCTGCAGGGATCAGTTCGCCTGGAGCCAGCACCCGGCCGGGATAGCGCAGGACACACAATTGCAGGGCGAAGCCGAACCTGTTGTGAGCGCGCCGACGCAGCCTGATATGCCCAAAGTCTTCATCACTCAGCGTATAGTGCTTGAGCAAATCCGTCTGTGAAGTCGGCAAGCGCAACAGCGCGTCTTTCTGCCGATCGGTTAGAGTGACGCGACGCGGCATACATGTTCCTTTTTCAAAATCTGATAGCGTTCAAGACGCTTTGTTTATGAAGCTGGTTGAGATACATTTCCAGAGGTCAATGCAATCGTGGCCGAAGCGCCGCCTCAAACCAACGTTTGTGATACATGCTGATCGGATATGCCCGCGTCTCCAAAGCCGATGGCTCGCAGTCTCTCGACCTGCAGCACGACGCCTTGCGCGCCGCAGGTGTCGAACGGGACAATATCTATGATGATCTTGCTTCCGGCGGTCGTGATGATCGCCCTGGCTTGACTGCCTGCCTCAAGTCATTGCGTGACGGCGATGTGCTGGTGGTCTGGAAGCTCGATCGCCTCGGACGATCGCTTGCCCATCTGGTCAACACGGTGAAGGAGCTGTCAGACCGCAAGATCGGCCTGCGGGTTCTGACTGGAAAGGGCGCTCAGAGGCACTGTTGCAAAGTTAGCGATGAGGCAGCCTTTTGTCTTATTCAAAGGCCTTACATTTCAAAAACTCTGCTTACCAGGCGCATTTCGCCCAGGGGATCACCATAATAAAATGCTGAGGCCTGGCCTTTGCGTAGTGCACGCATCACCTCAATACCTTTGATGGTGGCGTAAGCCGTCTTCATGGATTTAAATCCCAGCGTGGCGCCGATTATCCGTTTCAGTTTGCCATGATCGCATTCAATCACGTTGTTCCGGTACTTAATCTGTCGGTGTTCAACGTCAGACGGGCACCGGCCTTCGCGTTTGAGCAGAGCAAGCGCGCGACCATAGGCGGGCGCTTTATCCGTGTTGATGAATCGCGGGATCTGCCACTTCTTCACGTTGTTGAGGATTTTACCCAGAAACCGGTATGCAGCTTTGCTGTTACGACGGGAGGAGAGATAAAAATCGACAGTGCGGCCCCGGCTGTCGACGGCCCGGTACAGATACGCCCAGCGGCCATTGACCTTCACGTAGGTTTCATCCATGTGCCACGGGCAAAGATCGGAAGGGTTACGCCAGTACCAGCGCAGCCGTTTTTCCATTTCAGGCGCATAACGCTGAACCCAGCGGTAAATCGTGGAGTGATCGACATTCACTCCGCGTTCAGCCAGCATCTCCTGCAGCTCACGGTAACTGATGCCGTATTTGCAGTACCAGCGTACGGCCCACAGAATGATGTCACGCTGAAAATGCCGGCCTTTGAATGGGTTCATGTGCAGCTCCATCAGCAAAAGGGGATGATAAGTTTATCACCACCGACTATTTGCAACAGTGCCAACCCATGTTATATTGCACAAGATAAAAATATATCATCATGAACAATAAAACTGTCTGCTTACATAAACAGTAATACAAGGGGTGTTATGAGCCATATTCAACGGGAAACGTCTTGCTCGAGGCCGCGATTAAATTCCAACCTGGATGCTGATTTATATGGGTATAGATGGGCTCGCGATAATGTCGGGCAATCAGGTGCGACAATCTATCGATTGTATGGGAAGCCCAATGCGCCAGAGTTGTTTCTGAAACATGGCAAAGGTAGCGTTGCCAATGATGTTACAGATGAGATGGTCAGACTAAACTGGCTGACGGCATTTATGCCTCTTCCGACCATCAAGCATTTTATCCGTACTCCTGATGATGCATGGTTACTCACCACTGCGATCCCCGGGAAAACAGCATTCCAGGTATTAGAAGAATATCCTGATTCAGGTGAAAATATTGTTGATGCGCTGGCAGTGTTCCTGCGCCGGTTGCATTCGATTCCTGTTTGTAATTGTCCTTTTAACAGCGATCGCGTATTTCGTCTCGCTCAGGCGCAATCACGAATGAATAA
Source organism: Corynebacterium wankanglinii (assembly GCA_014490595.1). GTDB lineage: Bacteria > Actinomycetota > Actinomycetes > Mycobacteriales > Mycobacteriaceae > Corynebacterium > Corynebacterium wankanglinii. The sequence goes on along the minus strand of CP061031.1, from coordinate 918,962 downwards.
CGGTTTGGTTGATGCTAGTGATTTTGATGACGAGCGTAATGGCTGGCCTGTTGAACAAGTCTGGAAAGAAATGCATAAGCTTTTGCCATTCTCACCGGATTCAGTCGTCACTCATGGTGATTTCTCACTTGATAACCTTATTTTTGACGAGGGGAAATTAATAGGTTGTATTGATGTTGGACGAGTCGGAATCGCAGACCGATACCAGGATCTTGCCATCCTATGGAACTGCCTCGGTGAGTTTTCTCCTTCATTACAGAAACGGCTTTTTCAAAAATATGGTATTGATAATCCTGATATGAATAAATTGCAGTTTCATTTGATGCTCGATGAGTTTTTCTGATAGTTAGTCTTTGTAGAGACACAAACCTGAAATTCCGGACACCGCGCTTCAGGACATCTCCCTGGACGCCGATATCTGGCAGTATCCGGACGGGGCACTGTTGCAAATAGTCGGTGGTGATAAACTTATCATCCCCTTTTGCTGATGGAGCTGCACATGAACCCATTCAAAGGCCGGCATTTTCAGCGTGACATCATTCTGTGGGCCGTACGCTGGTACTGCAAATACGGCATCAGTTACCGTGAGCTGCAGGAGATGCTGGCTGAACGCGGAGTGAATGTCGATCACTCCACGATTTACCGCTGGGTTCAGCGTTATGCGCCTGAAATGGAAAAACGGCTGCGCTGGTACTGGCGTAACCCTTCCGATCTTTGCCCGTGGCACATGGATGAAACCTACGTGAAGGTCAATGGCCGCTGGGCGTATCTGTACCGGGCCGTCGACAGCCGGGGCCGCACTGTCGATTTTTATCTCTCCTCCCGTCGTAACAGCAAAGCTGCATACCGGTTTCTGGGTAAAATCCTCAACAACGTGAAGAAGTGGCAGATCCCACGATTCATCAACACGGATAAAGCGCCCGCCTATGGTCGCGCGCTTGCTCTGCTCAAACGCGAAGGCCGGTGCCCGTCTGACGTTGAACACCGACAGATTAAGTACCGGAACAACGTGATTGAATGCGATCATGGCAAACTGAAACGGATAATCAACGCCACGCTGGGATTTAAATCCATGAAGACGGCTTACGCCACCATCAAAGGTATTGAGGTGATGCGTGCACTACGCAAAGGCCAGGCCTCAGCATTTTATTATGGTGATCCCCTGGGCGAAATGCGCCTGGTAAGCAGAGTTTTTGAAATGTAAGGCCTTTGAATAAGACAAAAGGCTGCCTCATCGCTAACTTTGCAACAGTGCCCGCTCAGATCGACACCACGACTGCGTCCGGTCGCATGGTGTTCGGAATCTTCGCCACCTTGGCCGAGTTCGAGCGGGATCTGATCCGAGAGCGCACCATGGCGGGTCTCGCCTCCGCGAGAGCGCGCGGTCGCAAGGGCGGACGAAAATTCGCGCTCACCAAAGCTCAGGTGCGTCTCGCGCAAGCCGCCATGGCCCAGCGCGATACTTCAGTTTCCGATCTCTGCAAGGAACTCGGCATCGAGCGCGTCACTCTCTACCGATATGTCGGTCCCAAAGGCGAGCTCAGAGACCATGGAAAGCATGTTCTCGGACTTACGTAGCAACTCGTTTCTTTTCGCAGGTTGAGCCACCTCCGCGCTTCATCAGAAAACTGAAGGAACCTCCATTGAATCGAACTAATATTTTTTTGGTGAATCGCATTCTGACTGGTTGCCTGTCAGAGGCGGAGAATCTGGTGATTTTGTTTTTCGACGTGGTGACGGGCATGCCTTCGCGAAAATCGCACCTGCTTCCCGCCGCGGTGAGCTCGCTGGAGAGCGTGACCGCCTCATTTGGCTCAAAGGTCGAGGTGTGGCTTGCCCCGAGGTGATCAACTGGCAGGAGGAACAGGAGGGTGCATGCTTGGTGATAACGGCAATTCCGGGAGTACCGGCGGCTGATCTGTCTGGAGCGGATTTGCTCAAAGCGTGGCCGTCAATGGGGCAGCAACTTGGCGCTGTTCACAGCCTATCGGTTGATCAATGTCCGTTTGAGCGCAGGCTGTCGCGAATGTTCGGACGCGCCGTTGATGTGGTGTCCCGCAATGCCGTCAATCCCGACTTCTTACCGGACGAGGACAAGAGTACGCCGCAGCTCGATCTTTTGGCTCGTGTCGAACGAGAGCTACCGGTGCGGCTCGACCAAGAGCGCACCGATATGGTTGTTTGCCATGGTGATCCCTGCATGCCGAACTTCATGGTGGACCCTAAAACTCTTCAATGCACGGGTCTGATCGACCTTGGGCGGCTCGGAACAGCAGATCGCTATGCCGATTTGGCACTCATGATTGCTAACGCCGAAGAGAACTGGGCAGCGCCAGATGAAGCAGAGCGCGCCTTCGCTGTCCTATTCAATGTATTGGGGATCGAAGCCCCCGACCGCGAACGCCTTGCCTTCTATCTGCGATTGGACCCTCTGACTTGGGGTTGATGTTCATGCCGCCTGTTTTTCCTGCTCATTGGCACGTTTCGCAACCTGTTCTCATTGCGGACACCTTTTCCAGCCTCGTTTGGAAAGTTTCATTGCCAGACGGGACTCCTGCAATCGTCAAGGGATTGAAACCTATAGAAGACATTGCTGATGAACTGCGCGGGGCCGACTATCTGGTATGGCGCAATGGGAGGGGAGCAGTCCGGTTGCTCGGTCGTGAGAACAATCTGATGTTGCTCGAATATGCCGGGGAGCGAATGCTCTCTCACATCGTTGCCGAGCACGGCGACTACCAGGCGACCGAAATTGCAGCGGAACTAATGGCGAAGCTGTATGCCGCATCTGAGGAACCCCTGCCTTCTGCCCTTCTCCCGATCCGGGATCGCTTTGCAGCTTTGTTTCAGCGGGCGCGCGATGATCAAAACGCAGGTTGTCAAACTGACTACGTCCACGCGGCGATTATAGCCGATCAAATGATGAGCAATGCCTCGGAACTGCGTGGGCTACATGGCGATCTGCATCATGAAAACATCATGTTCTCCAGTCGCGGCTGGCTGGTGATAGATCCCGTCGGTCTGGTCGGTGAAGTGGGCTTTGGCGCCGCCAATATGTTCTACGATCCGGCTGACAGAGACGACCTTTGTCTCGATCCTAGACGCATTGCACAGATGGCGGACGCATTCTCTCGTGCGCTGGACGTCGATCCGCGTCGCCTGCTCGACCAGGCGTACGCTTATGGGTGCCTTTCCGCAGCTTGGAACGCGGATGGAGAAGAGGAGCAACGCGATCTAGCTATCGCGGCCGCGATCAAGCAGGTGCGACAGACGTCATACTAGATATCAAGCGACTTCTCCTATCCCCTGGGAACACATCAATCTTACCGGAGAATATCGTTGGCCAAAGCCTTAGCGTAGGATTTCGCCCTCTCCCGCAAACGACCCCATCTTTGCGGCGATCGTGGCCGGATAGCCGTCTTCGACAATCAGCCGAGCTAACCGGAGACGGGCACGAGGAGTGAGAAGAGCGTTCGGATGGGTCATCAATTGGCCTCCGCCGCGGTCTTCGTAAGCGCGCGTCTGGTGAGAAGCATGATGACGAGAGCGATCGCTGTCAGCACCGAAGCGACCCAAACCGGCGCGAGCAGCCCCAGCCCGGTCGCGAGCCCGAGCGCACCAAGCACGGGCCCCGCTGCAGCTCCGATATTCAATGCTGCGGTTGCGTACGAACCGCCCATCGTTGGCGCACCCGATGCTGCATACAGCACACGCGTGATCAGAGTACTGCCGACGCCGAACGACAGGAATCCCTGAACGAGGACGAGGACGATAAGCGCAACGGGATGAGATGCGACCACTGCCAACACGATCCAGCCTGTCAGCAATAGCGGTCCGCCGACTGCGAGCACGAGGCCAGGTCGTTGATCTGATAGTCGTCCTGCGATCGTGACGCCAAGGAACGATCCGATGCCGAACATCACCAGCGCGACGGACACCCACGCTTCGGCCAAGCCCGCGGTCTCGGTCACGATGGGTGCCAGGAAGGTGAATGCCGCAAAGGTCCCTCCGTTGATCAGCGCTCCGAGTGCCATGGCCAGGATGAGCCGCGGCGTCGCCAACTGGCTGAGCTCGACACGGAGCCTTGGTGAGGTCGCGCTAGTCTCGCTCCGACCAACATTGTTCGTGACGCCACGAATGACTCCAACGGCCGCGGGAATACAGAGGATGGCGATCGCCCAGAACGTCGTTCGCCAGCCCAGCGCTGTGCCGAGCAGTGCCCCGGCGGGGACGCCCACGACGGTTGCGATCGTCGTGCCGGAGAGCAGGATCGACAGTGCACGCCCCTTCTGGTTCGCTGGCACGAGGGTAGTGGCCGTGCTCAGTGCTACGGCGAGGAATCCTGCGTTTGCGAGAGCGCTGAGCACCCGGGTGATGAGCAGGAGAGAGAACACTGGTGTCATCGCTCCGATGACGTGGCTTCCCGCGAACACGAGAAGGCAAACGATCAATGTGAGCCGCGGTGGCCAACGGCGAGCGAATGCCGCCATCACTGGCGCGCCGACGACCATACCGACTGCGAATGCGGAGGTCAGCAGGCCCGCAGTGCCGACCGAGACGTCAAGTTCGGTCGCGATCGCGGGGAGCAATCCGCGCCCGAGCAGCCCATGAATTCTGAAGTGCCCATGACGAAGACCGCCAGGGCAAGCATGTAGAGGGCAAAAGGCATCGAGTACTCCGAGGTGTGAGATCAAGAAATGGTTCTTCTTGTCACCACGGCCAGCGCCCCGGGTACGCCAGACATACGCCCACACAGATCGTGGGCGTCGTAACTAGTGGTTCAAGGGGCTGGCGGTGTGACCGACAACCCCTGACCTGTCTGATTCGGGACTCGACATGCCCCAAACTCTAACATGCCTTCAATGGCAAGCGGTCTGGACAGATACTTCTTGAATCGGCACGGTGTCATTACGGGCGGGGGCCAGAACAACGTCCCTGGACATCACATCTAGGTCGCGCAGTTCTTGTGCTGCGCCCGGATCGGCGTCCTCGCCGTCGATGCCGTCGGCGAGCTGGTAGAGCAGTTCCAGGTCGGTGTGGGTGATGTCGCGCATCACGTGCCTCCTTGTTCGGATTGGTGGTCAATCCGTCTGTTGGAGACAGCTCTGCTGTCTAGGGGTCGCTCCCCTACCTCGTTGAGGTGTCTGTCGTCGCAAGCCACGGCCGACGAGAAAAAAGAAACCCCGTTGCATCGCTGCAACGGGGTATGCGGTGTTACTCGGCAAACAAGATCGTGCGGGTCTTCTCGGCGCCTTCGCGGACGAGTTCAACCATCCGCTCACCTTGGCCGATATCGGTTAGCTTCGCTACCAACGACGGGAAGTTCTCGTCTGGCCCGATCTCGGTGGCTCGCTGCGCAGCCACGCCAGCTAGCCCCGGCTGGCCTGTGGCGTGCGCAAGCACTGCAACAGTGGCTGTGAGCTGCGCCCGCATCCCTGGCCAGCTGGTCGGGACAGCGCGCATGACCTGCTCTATGAACGCAAGGCCCGCCTGCGGTTCATCGAGCAGCGCGGCAAGCAGCGTATCCCGCAAGCGCGGCGTGGTGAAGCATTTCAGCGCAGATCGAACAGCGCGAGTGCTCGGCTGGGTGATCCCTGCCGCCGCCTGCTCGTATTCACGCTGCAGCATGTCGGAGAACATCGGCGGGATATACGCCAGCGCGTCTTCGATGATGTCCGCGTGCTCGGCAGCGTCGATGCCGTGATCGGTGCTGTTCAACCGTGCCTCGATGTCGTCTTTGCTCGGCTCCGGCAGCTCGCCGGTGTGCTCTAGCATCTGCTTAAGCGCCGCCGATGCGGCGACCTCGCCGACAACGCCGTGGCGCGGCTCGTCGATGAGCGGATGCTGGTACACAGACCACCAGGCAGCCCCGGTGACGATCTCGGGCACCTGCACCACCCCGAGCAGCGGCGGTAGGTGCACTGCCCCGCTGGTGAGATACGTGGCGGTTTCGTCGAAGATCGGTTGCGCAATGTCATCGCTGATCATGTACGCGATAACAGCGTCGAGTTCGAGGTGGTGGACCCACGCTGCGAACCGCTCGCGGCTCTCGGTGAGCTTCTCCACGGCCTCGTCCAGGTCGAACCGTGCGACCGGGCCGAGGCGAACGGTGTCGACGCCCTCGTCGTCGACGAAGAACGCGAGGATCAGCGAGTTGTTCGGGTAGAACCCGAGGATGCCGGGGAGGTTCGCGAGGATCTCGCCGTGGGATGCAAGCGTGTGGGAATGAGTGGACATTGCAGTGCTCCTTTGCACGAATACGGGGTGTACGTGGTCAATCCCGTATTCGGTCCGGCTCTGCCGGTCGCGCCCTGCCACGGCACCACCGCACCTGAAGCGTGCTGAGCGTCGCTAGCGCAGCCTGATGCTCGCTCGCTGGGTGCGAGCGCTAGCGACGCAGCCTGTGATTAAGCGTCGGCTTCGATGCGCTTGAGAGCGCGATAGATCGTCGGCCGCGAGACGTTGAATGTCCTGCCTACTGCGCTGAGGGACTTGCCGCCCTCGATAAGCTCCTTAGCGATCTGGGCCTGCTCAGCGCTGAGCTTCGGCTTCGGGCCGGCGACCCTGCCCTGTGCGCGGGCGTGCGCCACGCCTTCACGGGTGCGCTGGACAAGCAGGTCACGCTCCCACTCGGCAAGACTTGCCATGACGTTGATGACCACCTTGTCGGTGGGCTTCGACGTGTCCAGCGCTGGCTCCAACACCTTGACGTTGATGTCGCGCTCGGCGAGGTCAGCGATGGTGTTCACGGTGTCCGCGAGGCTGCGGCCGAGCCTGTCCAAGCGTGTGACAACGAGCGTGTCGTCGGGGCGCATGTACGCCAGCGCGTCATCGAGGCCAGGCCGTTGCCATTTCGTGCCGGAGATGGTGTCTGAGTAGATGTGCTGAGGGTCGCAACCAGCGTCGATCAGGGCGTCGCGCTGGGTGTCGAGTGACTGCCCCTGCTTCGAGGTGGAAACGCGGGCGTAACCGATGAGCATGGTTAGTCACCTGCTCCTATGCGTTACCTTTGGCACGGTTGTGGGACTTGCAGAGCAGCTCGCAGTTGCTTTCCTCGGTCTTGCCGCCCTTCGACCAGGCGGCGACGTGATCGGCGTCCATATCCTTGAGCGGCCAGATCTTCGCCTTGCCCCCCTCGTGACCGAGGGCGCAATACGAGCAGTTCGAGACACCGTTCTTCTCGGCGGCGTCTGTCTGGCGCTTGTACACGCGCTTTTTGACGGCCTCAGTGAAGACACGCACGCTAAGCAGCCGCGTCTCTTTCTTGCCGCCGAGAAGGTACTCGTAGATACCCTTCTTCGACTGAACCTGCGAGTCGGAAAGCAACTCGCGTGCTTCGGCGGTCATCTCTGTTGCGTCGTAGCCCTTGTCGCCGTACTGCTCATAGAGCTTGTTCCATGCGATTCCACGCATGGAACTGTCCGTCATCTTGAACACGCTTGCGGCCCAGTCGATGACGGTGGTGAAGTACGTCTGCAGTTCATTGCAGTCGTCGTCATCGCGGTGCTTAGCCATGTAGTTGTCGATACTCACGCCGTCACGCTGAGCGATCCAGTCGAGGGCGACTTCAAGCACCTCCTGGCGGGCGGGTTCACCGCGCACGAAATTCGACCACTTCGACATCAGTCGCCAAGAAGTCTTCCGGTGGTGCATGCGCTACAACACCCGCAGACGGCACTCCTGGTGCAACGTTCTAGCCCCCAATGACTTCGAAGCACTCACATCAGCTACGCTGACCCAAGCAGCATAGCTAACCCCCGACGTGTCTACTTTCCGGGGGTCAGGCCCGTGCTCGACAACCCCAGCGGACTCAACGCCCACGCCAGCGTCGCGGACCATGCGGCCGGGTACCGGAAGGTGGCCAAGGCCGCGGGCATCGCGATTTAATCCCGCGCAGAGCCGGAGACTGTGACCTGGCGATCATTGATGCGCAAGGTGCTGTCAGCAGCAGCAATAACTGCGGCATCGTGCGTGGCGGCCAGAACGAGTGCGCCCCCGTCCGCAGCTCGCCGCAGGAGCGCGATAACTTGGTCGCGGTTAGTGGGGTCGAGGGAGGCGGTCGGCTCGTCAGCGAACACATAAGCCGCGCCGCGGAGCAGGGCTCGGGCGATCGCCAGCCGCTGCTGCTCGCCTCCGCTGAGAATAGCTGCCGGCCCGTCGAAGGGGACATCAAGACCGACTTCGCCGAGGGAGTGCAGCAATTCTTCTTTGGAGTATTGCTTCCTGGATAGCCCGAGGGTGAGGTTATCTTCGCAGCTTAGTTCGGGAATGATTCCGTGGTCTTGGTGGATTATCGCTGCGCGTTCTCGCCAGAACCTCCGCCTCCGCTTCATCCTCCACGCGGAGGCATTCTCACCGTCTATCCGGAGGAGGCCGTCCGCCGGCGGCAGGAGCCCGGCCAAGGTGTTGAGCAGCAAAGTCTTTCCGGAACCGCTGGCTCCACAGATGGCGACAAAGCCTGGCCCGGGTAGGGAAAACGTTGCATTTTCCACGAGGGACTTCTTCACCATCCGCGTGCTGCGCCCCACAGAAAAAGTCGACTCCGCGGCGAGACAGAGATGAGAGGTGGAAATCTCCGGCGGCAGAGTGGGGGACTGACTGGGGCTAGCCAATGACATTGTGACTCCTAGGGGAGGCGGACATGTGCTGAGAAATACTGAGACGGACAAAACCGAGGTAGACGATTAAGACAAGGCAGCTTAGCGCGGTGAAGGTGTAGAGGAACGGGTTGGGAAGCAGTAGCGGAGCCAGGACGGACAATATGACGACAACTGTCAGGCTGACCAGTTGGCTTTTGAATAGTCGCCACATTGTTTTGTCCGGTGATTGCCCAGCGCTGTGGAGGAGTACCAGGAGGCGACGGTGAACTCGGAGCTGGATGCGCGCCTGGACTATCAAGGCCGCAAGCGTGGCGAGCAAAGCTCCGAGGGCGCTCAGGATACTCAGCCAGAACAGCGCCGTGCTGGCTACTAGTTCGGCCAGACCGCGATCGGCGGCGCGTACCGGGTAGACGTAGCCTTCGAGGCCGGCAGCGGTAAGTTCTGGACCCAGTTCCGAGAAATCCGCGAAGAGCAAATTTTCACTCGAAGCTGTGGAGCTTAGGAAGTCTGCGTCGAAGCCGGATAGATCGTCCGTTTCAAGCACGTAAAAACAATCGCCGGGAACCAGTTCCCCCGACATTGTTCCACTAATGAATCCGACCGCATGATCGGCACTGACCGGACCAATTTGCGCAGATTTAAGGAGCAGGTCGCCGGATTCCTGAGCCCACAGATCCACGGAAGCTGCGAAATGCTCTTGGGCTGCGGAATAGTCGACCGAGTGGTTGTCGTCTCCGGGACGGAACTGATAATCCTGCAGATCGTGCCATTGGCGGTTGGCAAGTGCCACGGGGCAGGAGTCCGGCACACCGGTACCTTCTTTCGGCAAAGTATGGCTGAGGACAGCCCCGTGCTCCCGTTCCCAGCTGAGCGCGAAGTCGCGGAAGTTCTGCTGCAGACTGGGCGGCAAGAGCTCGCCTCCTTCCACGCGGCCAGCAGGGCCGTCGAAGTTGGCTGAAAAATGCAAGGCTCCAAACTCCGCGAGAGATTTCCAGGTCTGCTGGGCCTCGGATTCCTGCTGGTAGGAGCGGAGCGCAGCCGCTGAGCTAAGACCCGCTGCTACAAAGGTCACGCAGGTAAAGACCGAAATTACTTTCAGCGCTTTTCCCGCCGCCTTCTCTGCGGGGGCACGCTGCCCCAGCAGCGCTACTGCGCGGCGCAACAATGGGGCGGTGACGGCTACGGCCAAACCGGTGGTAGCCAGGGCCAAGCCTATCCCGGCGGCGTAGAACCTGAGGAACAGGAGGGCAAAAGAATAGCTCCCTTGGCGGGCGAGGAATGTACTCGCAAGGCCAATGAGAACTAGGTGCGGGAGGATGACAAAGGTCCATTGCCGCCAATTGCCTTTTTGACTGCGGTGCCCTCCATTTATTGTGCGCAGCGCTGCCAATCTAAGACCGGAAACCCGAAGAACAAATACCAGGGCAAAAAGGGAAACGACAAATAGAAACAGGATCGCCACCAACGCGGGCAGGCGGAATACGACCGATTGGATGAGGTGAAGGAACTGCGTCTTTTCGCTTAGCCTGAGCCCGTCATTCCTGGCCGATTCGTAGAAGTGGTTCGCATTGCCACCCGTTGCTTTGGGAACCAAGACGTAGTCACCGTGGTAATCCAGCGACCCAAGCTCACTGGCCGCTTGGCTCAAGGCATCCGGCCGGTTGAGCCGGGGAATGCGTTCCGGTGCTGGATAATTTTCCTCCAGCGGGATGAAAACCTCGTGGGAAGTCCCGCTTGCGTCATCGGTGCCAGTCAGCCGGTAGATGGAGTAGCCGTTCTGCTCGGCCAATGAAACCAGTGAGTTACGGATTACCGTCGGTGCGTAGTCTGACTCAAGTTCCTCCGCGAGTGAAGTCTTAGGCTCGACGTAGTCAAGACTAAAGGTTGATTCGACCCCTAAGGACAAGGGCTTGGTGGAGTCAACCAGGGCTGTCAGCAGCCACCCAGTAGTCGCGATGACTGCAGCAAGAAGTAGGCTCAAAAGCCCAAGTACTAGGGGTCGAATACGCATGAGTTCTAGCAGAAGTCGTAGTAGTAGCTGTCCTTAGTGCCCGGCAAATTCGTTGCCCAAAGCTCGGCGACCGACTTCTGGCCGCCGCGGGTGTCGATGCTTCGTTGCGTTCTGTCGTTGACGATCACAGTCGAAGTATGGCACCGATTCACGGTGAAATAAGAACGCGCCTTAGCGTCCCAGAATCCGTACTCCCAGGTACCGCCACCTGCAGGGTAGCGAACTTTCCGGCCGACAGATGCCCAGTAGGTTTGAAGGCTGGTGCTGCCTCGCCGAGTAGCTCGGCCATCACACCGGAAGCAAAGCCTCCCTTGGCGCCGTGGTCTTGGAATTCTTCTGCGGAAGCAACGGCTGAGTTAGATACGGAAACGCTCAGAGCAGAGGCAATCAGCAGCGCTGCAAACTGCCGAGTGCGCTTTTTGGGGGTCATAACAGTCTCCTTTGAGAGAGGAAATGAGGCTGGATTTCCTCAAAAGGGAGACTATCCTAAGTGAATACAAATGGGAATAGAACCAGTTTTCTAATTATATTGGTACTTTTCACAGGCCTTAGGCTCGGGAGGGCGTTGGTTGTCCTTGGTCCGCTATGTCTTGGATTCACCCCGTACGGAGTGGGGTTGCCCGCAACACGCCCTTTCGTCCTTGCTCTCTTCTGACGTCATCCTCGCCAACGTCAGCTGCGCGAAACTCCTGCCTAGTTTCGCACGCCGCAAGCGCACGGTGTCGTGCGCTTGCTTAGGCCGCCCCTAAGGCGCAGCACATGCGCGCGATTGTTGACGTGTCACACACTGCAACCTAGTTCCACACGATCTGGACTGACTCGGGGTTGAAGGTCTTGCTTCCGCGCACGCCACGGCGCAGGCGCACCTGGCACAGGGTGTTGATGACTCGGCGCTGCACGGCAAGCTCTGCGTTGTCGAAGGCGTCCACGGGCGAGGCGTAGCCGGTTGTGTCGAGCAGCGCCGATGCGCCAGCAAGACGGGCACGGCGCGTTTCGAGTTTCTCGATCTGCGGCTCATAACGGTTTCGCGCGCGCTTGAGGTCACGGGCCTCGATAAGCTCCTCATCGTAGTCAGCCTGGACGCGGGCGAGCTTTGCGCGAAGCTCAGCGAGTTCGTCGTCGATGGCGTTGACCTCGTCGTCGTCCACAGTCGGCAGCAGGTCCGCCAGGTCGTCACGGCCAAGGCGGGCGCGGATCACGGCGAGCACAAAATCATCGACGCTATGTGTGCGCACTAATCCACAGGCGGCGCAGCGGTAGCGGTCGGCATGCGTGCGCACAGGGTTGCCGCACTCGTCGCAGACATACAGACCCGAGCCGAGATGGCGGCGAGTGTTCCGGCGCTCCTTGTGGTCAGCCGGTCGGGATCATCGAGCACGTTCTGCACACGCCACCACAAATCGGGTGTGACGATCGGCTCCCACTGCCCTTTCACAGGCTCGCCGGTATCGGGGTCGCGGACGATATGCGTGACACGGCGGTATTTGTTCTTCACGCCTTTGCGTTTGGCCTTCTTGTAGGTGGAATAGCCGGCATACACGGGGTTGCGCAGAATCGAGTGCAACGACGTATAGGCCCACGGCTGCGCGTCGGGAACTGGCTTTTCTTCCTGGCCTTCAGCGCGGCGTCGAGCGTTGCGCTCTGTGACCACGGTGTGCATATGGCGCGGCGTGGTCGGGATATCCGGCAAGCCCGGTTGATCGACCCCAGATAGGGCGCGTGCAATGTCGCGCATGGAGTTGCCCCGCTCGACAGCCCGGAACATACCGAGCACGGCGGCGGCTTCGGGTGGGATGATCTCGCCGGTCGAGGTGTAGCCGATTGGGCGCACACCGCCGGAGTACCAGCGTCCCTGCTCGGCGCGCTGCTGTTGCGCACGGGATTGGCGCATGCTTTTACGTTCGATCTCGCCGCGCGCCACGGCTGCTTTGATGCGCGCGTACATTCTGCCGCCGTCGGTGGCAAGGTCAGCATCACCGTTCGCGGTGACGAGTTTCAGCCCCTGCTCTTCTGCTCTGTCGATCCACTCTTCGAGCTGCCAGGGCTGTCGCGTGAGGCGGTCGAGGTCCCAGCAAATGATCGCGTCGATCTCGCCGCGCTCGAAAGACGCCACCATGGCGTCGTAGTCGGGGCGGTCCACGTCCTTCTTCGACGCGGAGATCGACTGATCGACGTAGGTATGCACGACGTCCCAGCCACGTTGCTCGGCAAGGGCTTCGCAGTCCTGACGCTGCCGGTCGATGGCGAGGCCGTCCATGGCAGCATCGAGCGAGATACGGAGGTAAATAGCAGCACGTGTTGTCATGCCGCTAACACTAGCGCGCCTCAGGTTACATTGAAACGAAACTCCACACCGGTGCCGTCGGACTGGAGGACATTCCTTAATTCAGCTGCAAGTGATTTACTCGGTTTATTGATCAGCTGGGATTTCAATTCTTGTTTGTTCAGTTCCTCGGTAACCCACTTCAATAAGTCCTTGCCATAGATAGCGTCGTCTTTGGGAGACGTATTTTCAGGCCAAAGATCTTCCGTCCGAGGAGAGCCACCGTCTAAGTACGTTTTGTTCACATTGGCTCTTTTATTGCGAAATTTTTTCCGAAGTTCTGCATTGTGGTCTTGGATAACCGCACTTCGGACACGGGTTGCTTGATCCAGCGAGATACCAGCCGCCTCCGCGATGTGCTCTGCAGTGCAATAATATGCTTCCACGTCACAAAGTTTCGGACAAAAGACCTCCACGCCTTTCTCTTCGAACGGATGAGACCATTTCGCCAGTTCTTCGCTGGTTAGAAAATCTCGGTCACGGTGAATGATCACCCGCGGAGCTGAATCCAGTAATTCTACCATATCGTGGAAAGCTTGGGCCGCAAATGAATTATTAATCCCATTGAAAGTCGCAATTCGAACTTCATTTTGCTCGTAACCCAGCGAATCCAGCGTTCGCTGGAGCAGCGAAGGATTGCCATCTTCTGTGTAAATAATGCATTTGGTTGAGTTATCAAGTTGGTCTAGAGCACCAAGGTCCAAGAGAAGTTCAGTTAACTCTCGCTGGTCCGTGGATTCAACACGGCCATCTTTCATCCAGACCACCCGCACGTTTTCAGATGCCCCCGTGAGGAGGTGTCTACTGTGCGTCGAGACGACAACTTTGCAACCAAAATGATCAGACACCTTCTCCAGAGCGGAACCGAGGCTATGTTGCCGCGAAGGATGAAGATGACTATCTGGTTCGTCTACCAAGAGCAGCTTGGGTGAAAACAAAAGAACATAGGCGAAAATCTGAGTCACCTGAAGAATCCCGGTCCCCCAAAGATCGACGGGTAGGTAGTCAAGCTCGGATGGATTCTCACTTATCGCCATGCGCACGTTCACGTACAGATCACGTTCGGCATTGAACCGGACGTCGAATTTCACCGGCATGCTCAAGACATCACCGACCAACCTCTCCAGTTCCTGCAACTGATCGCGATGATCGATCAACCGAATAATATTCCGAAATACGAGATTCGCATCTCCACTGGCGGCCTTTCGGAAAACCGCGGCGTACCCACTCATTTCCTCTCGATGAGGAACTCCCGCAAGTCCAGGGACATAGACACTGAACAACTTTTGAGGGTCACTTATCAACTGTCCGAATCCAGGCGTAATACCTGTTCGGTTCACGCCAACATTTCCATGGTTACGAGCTTTGTACATCTCGATGTGATAATCAGCTGGGTCAGCGCTCCCGAGAGCGCACCCTTCAAAATCCACAACGCCACGTTGACCGCCAGATCGATTCTCATATGGCCTGCCGTGACCAAGGAGAGCAAAGTCAGCCACCGGTGAATAGCGAAGGCTTGTCTCCGCCACTACTTTTTCCCCTAAATCTAGCGAGGTTTGGGCGCAACTCACTGCAGTATGGATAGCTTGGAGAACGCTGCTTTTGCCGGAATTATTGCCGCCCACTAGGTAAGTAATCGGACCGAGCTCAATCCGCGCATCTTTGAGCTTCTTGAAGTTCCGAATACGGACGGCGTCAATCTTAAATGGCTTACCGTCTCCAGTTTCGGAAGCGATCTCCGTCATTTTCGACCTCCAGGCGTTAGTCCTGTCTTGAACTCCACCACGTCGTCACTGCTCATGACTCTGCCTCCTCAGCTGGATCGACCTCTACCCAATGACGCGGGTTCCGCGTGCACTCAAGCACAGGGAGACGCTCCGTCACCTCGCGTCGTTTGCGCCCATTCGCATCAATGTGATCAATCCACTTTGTCGGCTTGTTGTAATACCGCATCTTGCCACCACACAGAGGACACTTTCCAGCGCGGATTTTCTCAATCGTTATACGACGACCTGAACCGCTCACCGCCCACCCAAACTTCAACGGTACGCGCAGCTGGCCCTTAGTCAAACGGCGGAGGTAAAAGATCAGAGTCAGAACTAGAACCAGAACCAGAAAGGCGACCAACCACGCGATGTTGGGACTGCCCGGATCACCCTCGGGCTCTGAAGTGAACAGTCCTAGAACCGGCTGAAGAAGCTTCCAGAGTGGGAACAAGCTCATTAATCCGATGATCACTCCTGCCCAGGAAAGTAGCCCCTGAGTGAAGGGGCTCCGCCATTTCGAGACAGCCTCGTATGTTGCCAACGGTGGAGCTTCCGGCGGCGGATTAACCACTACATCGCGCCCCGCTTGGTACAAGCCACCGTGGACATCTTCGCCTCCAGTACTCGCAGTGTTGCCCGACCCGCCAGGCGCGGGAGCGCCGCACTCGCCGCAGAATTTCTTCTGTGGCTCCAGCGGGTGGCCGCAGGAACCGCACTTCATCTCTTCGCCCCAGAGGTTAATCCTGTCTTGAACTCGACGACGTCGCCGTCGACCATGACGTAGTCCTTGCCCTCCTGGCGCACCTTGCCGTGGGCGCGGGCCTCGGCCATGGAGCCGAGCTCGTTGAGGTCGTCGAACGCGACGATCTCGGCCTTGATAAAGCCCTTTTCAAAGTCGGAGTGGATCACGCCGGCGGCCTTCGGGGCGGTGTCGCCTTTGCGGATCGTCCAGGCGCGGGCCTCCTTCGGACCTGCGGTGAGGTAGGTCTGCAGGCCGAGGGTGTCGAAGCCGGCCTTGGCCAGGGTCTGCAGGCCCGGCTCGTCCTGCCCGACTGCGGCGAGCAACTCGGCGGCGTCCTCGTCGTCAAGCTCGAGCAGCTCAGTCTCGGTCTGCGCATCCAGGAACACAGCCTCCGCTGGTGCGACAAGCTCGCGCAGCTCCTGCTTTTTCGCGTCGTCGGTGAGCACGTCTTCGTCGGAGTTGAACACGTAGAGGAACGGCTTTGCCGTCATCAGGTGTAAATGGTGCAGCAGCGCGAGGTCCACGTCCCCGCTCTTCGCGGCGGCGAACAGGGTGCGGCCGTCCTCGAGGATGGCCTGCGCCTTCTTGGCCTCCTCGGCCTGGGCAGCGACGTCCTTGTCCTTGCGGCCGTCCTTTTCCAGGCGCGGCAACGCCTTCTCAATGGTCTGCAGGTCGGCGAGGATCAGTTCGGTATTGATGACCTCGATGTCCGAGGAAGGGTCCACCTTACCGTCGACGTGGATGACGTTGTCGTCGCTAAACGCGCGAACGACCTGGCAGATCGCATCCGCCTCGCGGATGTTGGCCAGAAACGCGTTGCCCATGCCTTCGCCCTCGGATGCGCCTTTGACAATGCCGGCGATGTCCACGAAGGACACGGTGGCGGGCAACACCCGCTCGGAGTCGAAGATCTCCGCCAGGCGGTCCAGGCGCGGATCCGGCAGCTCCACAAGGCCCACGTTGGGCTCGATGGTGGCGAACGGGTAGTTCGCGGCAAGCACCTCATTGCGCGTCAGGGCGTTGAACAGGGTGGACTTGCCAACGTTGGGCAGACCGACAATTCCAAGAGTAAGGCTCACGGCGAGACATCCTAGCGGACGCTTCGGCCAAGGTCGGAGGGGGCCGTGAGGTGGCCGTCGCAAAGCACTGTGTGATGGTGCACAATAGTGCGCGTGAGCGAACCGATCCAGCCAGCTGCAGCGCCGAAAGACCGTGTGGACCGCAACATCGTCTTCAACGATTGGCTCGCCTCGACGGCGAAGTTTGCGCTCCGCATACTTGTTATCGCTGTTTTTCTGTACGCGGTGGGCCAGCTGATCGGCACGTTCTGGTCGGGGATTTTGCCGGTCGTGCTCGCCCTCATTGTGTGCACAGTGCTCGCTCCGGTCGCGGCTGCCATGCGGCGCTTCAAGGTCCCCGCAGGCTTGGCCGCCCTGCTGACCATGCTGTTGTTTTTCGGTGTGCTGGCGGCGTTGGGGATGATCATCGCTCCAGACCTGGTGGGCCAGTCACGCCTGCTCTACATCCAGGCGCTGGAAGGTGTGCAACGCCTGCAGCTATGGGCGCAGGGCCCGCCGCTCAACCTGGACCCCGAGAGCCTGAACGAGGGCGTCGACGAAATCACGCAGTGGGTGCAAACCAAGCAGGGGCGATCGCAGGCGGCGTCTTCTCCGGCATCAACACTGCCGCGGGCTTATCAGTGACGTTGATGGTGCTGTTCGTCCTCACATTCTTCTTCCTGAAAGACGGCCACCGTTTTCTTGCCGTGGCTGCGCAGTGCAACCGGCGGACGCACCGGCCTTTACCTCACTGAGCTCCTAACCCGCGCCTGGAACACCCTATCCGGCTTCATTCGCGCGCAGGCGTCTGCTCGCTCATCGACGCGATTGTGATCGGCACAGGCATCGCCATCGTCGGCGTGCCCATGGCGTTTACGCTGGCGCTGATCACCTTCGTGGCGGGGTTCATTCCCATTGTCGGTGCTGTTGTTGCCGGCGCGTTGGCGGTGCTAATTGCCCTGGTAACCCTCGGTTTCACGAAGGCGCTGATCGTGTTGGGCATCGTGCTAGCCACCCAGCAGCTCGAAGGTAACGTGGTCTCTCCCCTGCTGCAGTCCCGCGCCATGAACCTCCACCCCGTGATTGTGCTCGTCTCTGTCACCGTCGGCGGCGCTTTGTTCGGGCTTATCGGCGGCTTCCTCGCGGTGCCGGTAGCCGCAATGATCGCTGTGGTCTACCGTTACTCGCTCGAGGTTTTGCGTATCAACGCAGGTGAGATTGGCGCAGCAGACATCGAATTCGCCACCCACGAGGGCCAAATCATCGCCGAGATCATTGAAGATGAGTCGGTGCACAAGCGCCAAGAGTGGCGCGGGGAGCGCGAGTGGGTCAAAGCCCCGGCACCCGAGGACGAGCCGGAGGGCGGCCATCCGGAGCGCTTCGGCACAACGAGCTTAAAAAGCTGCGCGTTTCCGGCGGGCGCATCGCACGCCTGCGAGATAGGCAGGCTGGTAGTCACACCACAACCCGGGATACCGAACATACGAGCGAACCTGAACGCTAGCGTGTCAGGCCGGTGTGGTTGACTGCCAGCCATGTCCACCGCCACCGTCGTTCTCATCCTTACCACCGGCCTGCTCGCGGGCTTCATCGCCGGAGCGTTCTTCGGGGCTGCCTGGCTGCGGCGCACAACCCCGCAGCCTGCTCCCCCGCAGGATTTGCGCCCCGTTGCCCGCGCGCTCAAAGACATGCGAGAGCAGCTGGATGCCATGGACAAGCAACAGGCCGTCTCCGCTCCTCGCTGGCGGGTCAGGTGCAGGCCATCGGCCGGACGTCGGCGCGGCTGGGCGATCGCACCGATCAGCTCATCACCGCCCTACGCTCCCCACAAACCCCGCGGCCGCTGGGGCGAAATGCAGCTTGAACGGGTGGTCGAGCTCGGTGGAATGCTCCAGCACGTCGACTTCGACACCCAGGCGCACATGCGTATCGACGGCGCAAGCGTCCGCCCCGACATGGTCATCCGTCTCGCCGAAGGCCGCAACATCGTGGTCGATGCGAAAGTGCCTTTCCAGTCCTACCTCGACGCGCTCGGCACAGAGGACCCGGAAGAGCGCCAAGCGTTCATGCGCCGCCACGCGCACCTCGTGCGCGCACACGTGGACACACTGTCTGCAAAGGCGTACATCGACGCCTTTCAGTCCACACCGGAGTTCGTGGTGCTGTTCGTGCCAGCGGATCCGTTCCTGGATGCGGCGTTGGAGATTGATCCGGAACTGCTCGAGTACGCCTTCGCCCGCGACGTGGTCATCGCGACCCCCACAACGCTTTTCGCCCTGCTGCGCACCGTGGCGCTCGGGTGGCGGCAGGCCTCGCTCGACGAGGCCGCGCGGGAGATCCAACGCCTCGGCTCCCAACTGCACCAGCGCCTATCAACCATGGCGGAGCATTACAACAGGGTGGGTGCGTCCTTAGACAAAGCGGTGGAGGCCTATAACGCCACGTTGGCGTCGATGGATTCCCGCGTCATGGTCACCGCTCGCAGGCTGGAAGAGGCGCAGGTGCCGTCCCGGCGAGGCACCGCACCTCAGCTGAAGCCTGTCTCCACGCGTGCCCGCCACGCTGCCGAAGACGCCGACGGGTAAACTCTGCTGGCGTGTCGCATGTCTCGAGCCGCAATTCCCCATCCCCCGCCGCAACGTTTGCCGGGTTGCCCACGGGAACTGGCATCGGCATCATTTTTGCGGCACTGTTCACCGGCGTGCTCCTTTCCCTCTCCACGGCAGCCATCGGTTGGCCGTTTCTCGCCCTCTACGCAATCGCCGTCATCGTGGTGGCCACGCTGGTAAACCCGAAGGGCCTGTTTCTCAATGTGGCCAGCGCACCGCTCCTCTTCGTGGCTGCCGTTATCGTGGCCGGCTGGGTGATGTCGCGAGCCGAGATCGCGGCTGGGGGCGCATCCGGAAAGGCGGCCCTGCTGCTGGTGTTTTACCCGGTGACCGAGTTGTTTCCGGTACTTTTCGCAGTGACGGCGGGCTCCGTCCTCATCGCCGTCGTGCGTATCCGCCTGATCAAGCGGCATAACGCGCAGCTGCTGCGCTACGAAACCGCCGAGCGGACCAGGGTGCAGCAGAGCAACCGCCGCACCAATTCCGAGGGCCGGCGCGCCCGCGAGCGCGCGAAAGCAGTGCCCGTCCAAGAATTGCTCCGCCGCGCGGATTCGGAGCGCAACGCGAAACGGTCCCCGCGAACCGGCTCCTCTAAAATCACGGACCGGCTCGGCGAGGACCTATATAAGGGCTAGTTACCCTCCTGCCACCGCCGGGTTCTCACGGCGCGGCAACCGAAGGTCGCGCGGTAGAGCAAACGTGATGGTCTCCACGGTGGTGGCCACTTCCTCGCTATCCGTGTAGCCGCGGCGCGCGAGTTCCTCCACCAGCTCTTTCACCAGAATCTCCGGGACGGAAGCGCCGGAGGTTACCCCTACTGTGTTCACGCCCTCGAACCATGCGTCCTCGATCTGGGACGCATAGTCCACCAAATACGACGCCCTCGCACCTGCCTCCAAGGCAACCTCTACCAGGCGCCGCGAGTTCGAGGAGTTTTGGGAGCCGACCACGATAACCAGCTCACACTTCGGCGCTATCTCCTTTACTGCCGCTTGACGGTTCTGGGTGGCGTAGCAGATGTCGTCGCTCGGCGGGTTCTCCAAGTTCGGGTAGCGCTCGTGGAGCTTGTCCACAATCACCATGGTCTCGTCCACGGAGAGGGTGGTCTGGGAAAGCCACACAAGTTTCTGGTCGTCCGGGAAGTCTGGGAGGCGGTCTACGCTGTCCACACCGTCCACGAGATGGGTGATCTCGGGCGCCTCACCGGCGGTTCCTTCCACCTCCTCGTGGCCCTCATGCCCGACAAGAAGGATGTGATAGCCGTCGCGGGCGAAACGCTTCGCCTCGTTGTGCACCTTGGTCACCAGCGGGCAGGACGCGTCCAGAGTCAGCAGGTTGCGGTCCTTGGCGGACTCCCGCACAGCCGGCGAAACACCGTGGGCGGAAAACACAAGGTGCGCACCCTCGGGTACCTCATCGGTTTCGTCGACGAAGATCACTCCGCGTTCTTGCAGCGTCTCCACCACGTACTTGTTGTGCACGATTTCTTTGCGCACATACACGGGCGCACCGTATTTCTCCAGGGCCTTCTCTACTGTCTCCACCGCACGGTCAACGCCAGCACAGTAGCCGCGGGGGATGCGAGGAGGACTTTTTTACCCTGATCAGTCATGGAACCAACACTAACTAATCAACGTCGAAAACAGTAGGCGGGCGATGTCGGCTCGCCGGGTAACCTTGCACTCGCCAGATGGGTTGAAGAAAGGAGCACGCGGTGGCAGAAACGTCGGATCCGCACAACGCGCCGTCGAAAAGTTCGCCGGAGACGCCGTGGTCGGTATCTAAGCTCAACACCTCGGTGAAGGGCTGGATCGAGCGGCTCGGCTGGCTCTGGATCGAGGGGCAGCTCACCCAGGTCAACACCAAGCCCACGTGGCGGTTTTCCTACCTCACGCTGCGCGACACCCAGGAGCAAGCCAGCGTTCAACTCACCGCCGACACCTCGCTGCTTACCGGGATGCAGGTGCCGCTCAATGACGGCGACCGCGTCGTCGTCTTCGGCAAGCCTTCGTTCTATCCGGGCCGCGGCACGTTTTCCATGCGGGTCACCGAGATCCGGCACGTGGGTGCGGGCGAGTTGCTGGCCCGCATCGAGGCGCTGCGCAAGCAGCTCGCCGCTGAAGGGCTGTTCGATCCCGCTCTGAAGAAGCCGCTGCCGTACCTCCCCACCAAGGTCGGGTTGATTACCGGCCGCGGCTCCGCCGCCGAGCGCGACGTGGTCACCGTGGCGCAGGGGCGCTGGCCGGAGGTGCGGTTCGAGATCATCAACACTCCGGTTCAGGGGCCAACCACCGTCCCCGCGGTCATTGAGGCGCTTGAGACGCTGGATGCGGACCCGGATGTGGACGTGATCATCGTCGCCCGCGGCGGCGGCTCGGTGGAGGATCTGCTGCCCTTTTCCGAGGAAGCGCTGCAACGCGCCGTCGCGAAGGTGCAGACCCCTGTCATCTCCGCGATCGGCCACGAGCCGGACAACCCGGTACTGGACAACGTCGCCGATGTCCGCGCCGCCACCCCGACCGACGCCGCGAAACGCGCCGTTCCGGACGTTGCGCAGGAGCGTTTGCTTATCGACGAAGCGCGGGCCCGCATGGCCGCCGCCCTGCGTGGCTGGGTCCGTCGAGAGCGGGACGCCCTTGCGTCTGTGCGCACGCGCCCCTCGCTCGCGGACCCGATGACGGCGATCACCCGCCGGCGCGACGAAATCGAGCGCGCGGCATTGCTCATCCGCCGCGACATGACCCACCTGCTGCAGCGCGAATCGCAGCACGTGCGAGGTTTGCGCGCCCAAGTGTCCGCGCTCGGCCCGTCGGCCACGCTCGCGCGAGGCTACGCCGTGGTGCAAGTGCTGCCACGCGACGGTTCCGACCCGGAGGTAGTCACCTCCATCGACCAATCCCCACCCGGATCGCAGCTGCGCATCCGCGTCGGGACGGCTCTATCACTGCCGCCTCAATGTCCACCGCACAAGCTGATTAAGAAAGCACAATCATGACCGAAAATACCTTCGGCTCCGGCCAGGCCAACGACAACGCTTTGCCCGACCCAACGACTCTCTCCTACGAGCAGGCCCGAGACGAGCTGGTCGAAACCGTGAAGATCCTCGAGCTGGGGCAGATGAGCCTCGACGAATCCCTCAAATACTGGGAACGCGGCGAGGCGCTGGCGAAACGGTGCGAAGTGCTCCTCGACGGTGCGTCGCGCCGCGTGGAGGAGGCGATCAATGCCCGCCAGGGTGGCGAAACTACTGCCCCGGGCTCTGAATCGGAGCAGTAGCCAGCGCTGCTGAGATCAACTCCTGAAATTCGCGGTCCTCGCCCGCACCGGTGAGTACAAATCGCGAATCCCCCGCGTCCACGACCCACAGGTCGCGCACGTCTTTCTCCTCGGAGGTGTACACCTCCACGTTGCGGCCGCCGATGTCAGTTGTGCGATCAAGGGCTCGCTGCTTGCCATCCGCGCCCTCAGCGGCCTCTTGGGTGCCTACCCCGGTCTGGGTGAACTGGATAAACCCGCGGTCCGGCGTCACCCAGCCCACCACCGGGGCCGGCTGCCCGCCGAGCATCGAACGGCGGGCCGAGTTGGTGATCCATCCCTGCCGCATTTCCGGATAGCGGACGGGGAAATCAACCGCGCGCGACTCCAAGTCCAGGAAGGTCTTCGCGTCGACCTCCTGCACCGGTCCCTGTTCGGGCGCACCCGGGTTGAACGAGCACAGTCCTGTCGCACCGACGGCGAGGAGCATCAGCACGACGATAAGGACGGCATTGATGGCAATGTCTCGCCCGTCCTGGAAAATGCGGGGTTTTTTATCGCTAGCCACGCGCTTCAGTATGTCATGCGCCCCGTTTCCCCCTTAAAGGTGGGAAGAACGGACACTTCGGCAGGCGATAGTGCCACAATAGAGGGGTCTTTTTTGAATCGTTGTAGGAAGGCCTCCCCATGACCGAACAGTCCGATCTTTTCCCAGACCGCAATCTCGCTATGGAGCTGGTCCGCGTCACCGAGGCCGCCGCGCTTGCCTCCGGCCGCTGGGTCGGCCGCGGCCAGAAGAACGAAGGCGACGGTGCCGCGGTGAACGCCATGCGCAAAATGATCAACTCCGTTGAGATGGACGGCGTGATCGTCATCGGTGAGGGTGAGAAGGACGAGGCCCCGATGCTGTTCAACGGTGAGCAGGTGGGCAATGGCCGCGGCGCTGCCGTTGACCTGGCGGTGGACCCCGTCGACGGCACCCGCTTAATGGCGGAGGGTCGCCCGAACGCAATCTCCGTGATCGCGGCGGCGGACCGCGGTTCTATGTTCAACCCCCAGGACGCCTTCTACATGAACAAGATCGCCGTTGGCCCGGAGGCCGCCGGCGTTATCGACATCACTGCACCGGTCAAGGCCAACATCGAGGCCGTTGCCAAGGCGAAGGGTCTGCGCACCTCCGATGTCACGGTCGTCGTGCTGGACCGTCCACGCCACGCGCAGCTTGTGGACGACATCCGTGCCGCCGGCGCCAAAGTCCGCTTCATCATGGACGGCGACGTCGCCGGCGCCATCGCAGCGGCGCAGGACACCAGCTCCATCGACATCGCGATGGGTGTCGGCGGCACACCGGAGGGCGTCGTCACGGCGTGCGCCCTGAAGTGCCTCGGCGGCGAGATCCAGGGCATGCTCGCCCCGCAGGATGACGTCGAGCGCGAAAGGGTTCTCGCCGCCGGCCACGACCTGGACCGCGTGCTGGGCATCAACGACCTGGTCACCTCCGACAACTGCTACTTCGCCGCCACCGGTGTGACGAACGGCGACATGCTTCGCGGCGTGACCTACCGCAAGTCGGGCGCCACCACCCGCTCGCTGGTCATGCGCTCCAAGTCCGGCACCGTGCGCTTCGTGGAGTCGCAGCACCAACTGTCCAAGCTGCAGGACTACTCCGTGGTGGACTACTCGGACCCGAAGAACTAGCCGCTACGCCAACAACCCCGCGATCACGATGATCCCCACCAGGTTGTTGGCAAGGTGGGCGACGATCGAAGCCCGCAGCGACTTGCGCTGCCGCGCCACGAGCACGAACGCGATCCCGCCGAGGAATGCGTGCGCGATTCGGGCGGGCTCGATGTAGGGCGCGGCGAGCAGCGCCGCGGCCGGCTCGAGCCCGGCGGCGCGGGGAGACACCGAGAAGCTGGGCGGTGCCCCACTGGACGGCAGAAAGCCCCGACACCACAGCGAGCGCGACGGCGAAATCGACAAACCGGAACTTCTCCTGCAGCTAAAACAGCGCACCAATGACGGCCGCGCTGGCCAGCAGGTTATTCACCGCGTGCACAACGAAGCTGGACGTGATGTTGCCATGGAAGCGCGCCACAAGCGCCAGGCCAATGCCGGAGAAGAAAGTGAACACGATCGCTGGTGGCGCAATATGGGCCGCCCCGAAAATCGCTGAGGTGACCACCACGCTCGCAGCCGCTGGCATGAGCGTGTCGAAGTACTCCATGAGCACGCGGCGAAACACGATCTCCTCAATAAACGGCCCGATAAGCAGGTAGCCGGCCAATAGCACCAGCACCGGTGCGGCGCTATCTAAATCTCTGGCCAAGACTTCCCCCGTGGAACCGCCGCCAGACTCGATGCCGAACAGCGGCGCAACCAGAGCGGTCGCTGACGCAGAGCCGAGCACCACCGCTGGAGCCTGCCACAGCAGGTGCCAGCCCCGGCGCCCGAGCCGCGAGAACCCGAGCTCCAGTCCGCGGCGGCGAATGTAGCGCACGAGCATCACCGTGGGCGCCGCCAGCGCCACAAGCACAGCGCCCGGCAGCACCGTCAGCGCCACCGAGCGGGGCAGGTCAGCGCGCAGCAGAAGCAGCCCTTGACCAAGAAGCAGGACGTCCACGGACACCATCGCGGCCGCCGCCACTAGCGCGTCCCTCAAAGTGGGGGCTTTCTTGGCGTCAAGTTCGGGCATATCCGCTCCTCCGAATGTCCGATTGATGCATAATCGTCCAGTGGACAGGCACGCGAGCACCTTACCGTGCGCGACGTGCACGCGACAGTAGCAAAGGACAATCATGGCTGATCAGGAATACCGCATCGAACATGACACGATGGGCGAGGTCAAGGTGCCCGTCGACGCGCTCTGGCGTGCCCAGACCCAGCGCGCGGTAGAGAACTTCCCAATCTCCGGCCGCGGCCTGGAAGCCCAGCAGATTCGTGCACTCGGCCTACTCAAGGCAGCCTGCGCGCAGGTGAACAAGGACCTGGGCAACCTGGACGCTGAGAAGGCTGATGCGATCATCGCCGCGGCGAAGGAGATCGCGGACGGCCAGCACAACGACCAGTTCCCGATCGACGTCTTCCAGACCGGTTCCGGAACCTCCTCCAACATGAACACCAACGAGGTCATCGCCTCCATTGCGAAGGCAAACGGCGTCGAGGTCCACCCGAACGACCACGTGAACATGGGCCAGTCCTCCAACGACACCTTCCCCACCGCGACGCACGTCGCCGCCACCGAGGCCGCAGCGAACGACCTCATCCCGGCGCTGAAGGTCCTCCAAGAATCGCTGGAGAAGAAGGCCAAGGAGTGGCACGAGGTGGTCAAGTCCGGCCGCACCCACCTCATGGACGCCACCCCGGTGACCCTGGGCCAGGAGTTCTCGGGCTACGCACGCCAGATTGAGTTGGGCGTCCAGCGCGTCGAGGGCACCCTGAACCGTTTGGGCGAGCTCGCTATCGGCGGCACCGCTGTGGGCACCGGCATCAACACCCCGGCCGAGTTCGGCGGCAAGGTCACCGAAGAGCTGAAGAAGCTCACCGGCGTCGAGCAGCTCTCCGAGGCCAAGAACCACTTCGAGGCACAGGCTAACCGGGACGGGCTGGTCGAGTTCTCGGGCGCAATGCGCTCCGTCGCAGTGTCCCTGTACAAAATCGCCAACGACATCCGCTTGATGGGCTCCGGCCCGCTGGCGGGCTTCGCCGAGATCCACCTGCCGGACCTTCAGCCGGGCTCCTCCATCATGCCGGGCAAGGTCAACCCGGTGCTGTGCGAGACTGCCACGCAGGTCTCCGCGCAGGTCATCGGCAATGATGCGGCAGTGGCTTTCGGTGGCACGCAGGGCCAGTTCGAGCTCAACGTGTTCATTCCGATGATGGCCCGCAACGTGCTCGAGTCCTCCCGTCTGCTGGCCAACACTGCTCGCCAGTTCGCGACCAAGCTGGTGGATGGTATCGAGCCGAACGAGGAGCGCATGCGCACCCTCGCGGAGTCCTCCCCGTCCATCGTGACGCCGCTGAACTCCGCGATCGGCTACGAAAACGCCGCGAAGATTGCCAAGCACGCGGTCAAGGAGGGCATCACCATCCGCCAGGCCACGATCGATCTGGGTTTTGTGGACGGCGAGAAGCTCACCGAGGAGGAGCTGGACAAGCGCCTCAACGTACTCTCGATGGCCAACACCGACCGCAACTAGCGCCCCGCTAGAATCAGCCCCCAGCACTGAAAACGTCGAGCTGGGGGCTTTTCCATGCCTGATTCCTTTTCCGAGCTGCGCACCGCCGGCGGCCCCAACAAACCGTGGGTAGTCGGCGGCGTGCTCGCACTGATTGTCGCCATGATTGGCGTCGCGCTCGCGGCAACCTACTGGTACGCAAACCCGCGCCCTGAGCCGTCCGATGCGGTCCCCGCGACGGTCACGGTCACGGCGCAGCCGCAATTGCCTATCGACGATCCTTCGGCCCCAACCGGCACCTACACCGGCACCCTGAACAGCCTCGAGGACGACGCGAAGGTGAAGGCTTGGCCGGCGGTGGCCACGTTCGGCGGCGGCACCGCTTCGGTGACGTATCCCCTGACCGGCTGCACGGCGTTGATCGGCGAGGGCGGGCAGTCCATACCGCTGACAAAGGGGTGCAATGAGGGTCAGGGCCGTTGGGACGTCGAGAAGCTTGAGCCCGGCATCGTGCGACTGACGTACGTGGAGGGCGAACGTGCGCTGGTAGAGGGCGATCTTTCCGCAGGCTTGCCTTAACGTGCACTGGGTGTAATATTGCACCCGTGCAAAATGAAGGGATTCGGGAGCAGAAGCGCCGCGAGACGCGCCAGCGCATACGGGACGAGGCCGCCCGGCTTGTAGATGAGCACGGGTACGACAAGGTCACCGTCGACGACATTTGCCGCGACGCCGGCATCTCGCGGCGCACCTTCTTCAACTACGTGGACTCTAAAGATGAAGCGATCTTGGGGTCGTTCCCGTTCTCCTTCAGTGATGCATCGCTGCGCACCATCCGCGAGACCCAGAGCGACAACGTCCTCGAGCTGGTGATCCGGTCCGTCGAGGTCGTGCCCGGCAGCTTCGAAGGCCCCGCTACGGCGTGCCGGAAGCAGCTCATCGAGAACAACCCCGGACTCATGCAGGCAGAAGCAACCCGACGGCGCGGCTTCCTCACCCAGATAGGACGTGCCGTGTACTCGCACTTCGAACACTTCCCTGAAGATCGCAGACTCAGCGGTTCAATCGAGGAGGAGACACACTTCATCGTCGTGCTGTTTCAAGGGGCCGTGACCCAGTATCTGTGGCACCCGCCCGACGGCGGCGATCCCATCGCGCAACTCATCGCTAACGCCCAAGATCTTTCTAACTACGCAAAGGACATGCCATGGTAGAAACCCGCGAGATTGACTCGCCGAAGTCTCAGACCGGTGCCCCCAACGTCGGCATCGTGTTCTCCGCCCTGCTGCTCACCATGCTGATGAGCTCGCTCGGACAGATGATTTTCGCCACCGCGCTTCCCACGATCGTCGGCGAGCTCGGCGGCGTAAACCACATGAGCTGGGTGATCTCTGCCTTCCTCGTCACCATGACAATCGCTATGCCAGTGAACGGCAAACTCGGCGACATCTTGGGGCGCAAGTGGCTCTACATCACCGGCATCGGGCTGTTCGTGCTCGGCTCCACCATCGGCGGCTTCGCCAACACCATGGAACTGCTGATCATCGGCCGCGCCGTCCAGGGCCTCGGTGCCGGCGGCATGATGGTGAACTCCCAGTCCATCATCGCCGAGGTGGTCCCCGCCCGCGAGCGAGGCAAATACATGGGCGTTATGGGGGCCGTATTCGGTATCTCCTCCGTGCTCGGCCCGGTCCTCGGAGGCTGGTTCACTGACGGGCCCGGGTGGCGCTGGGCGCTGTGGATGAATATCCCGCTCGGCTTGCTAGCCATGACGGTATGCGCCGGGGTGCTGAAGCTGCGTCGCGGCTCCGCCAAGGGCATGCACTTCGACTACGTGGGCACAACACTGATGGTGGTGGCAACGACCTCCTTGATCCTCACCACCACATGGGGCGGCACCCAGTACGACTGGAGCTCCCCCACCATCATCACCACCTGCGCCATCGCGCTCATCGCTGCAGTGCTGTTCGTTGTTGTGGAACGCCGTGCGGCCAACCCACTTATCCCGATGGACCTGTTCCACAACCGCAACATGGTGCTGACCACTCTCGCGGGCACCGTGCTTGGGCTGGCAATGACCAGTGGCTTGGCGTACCTCCCCACCTACCTGCAGATGGTCCACCAGCTCACCCCGACTGAGGCCGGGCTGATGATGCTGCCGATGGTCGTCGGCATGCTGGTCACGGGCATGACCGTTGGGTTCATCATCTCCAAGACCGGCCGCTACAAGGCGTACCCGCTGGTGGGCATGCTTGTGACCACGCTTGGCTTGTACCTGTTCTCCCGCCTAGAGACGAGCACGCCACTGACCACGCTCGGCATCTACATGTTCATCTTCGGCTTCGGGCTGGGGTTGGTCATGCAGGTACTCGTCCTCATCGTGCAGAACTCGTTCCCACTTCGGCACGTGGGCACCGCGACGTCGACGAACAACTTCTTCCGCCAGATCGGTTCCGCTGTCGGTGCTTCCCTGTCTGGATCGCTGTTCATTCACAACATGCGCAGCAACCTCGAAGAGCGTTTGCCGGAAGCCTTGGCAGCCCTGGGCCCGGAAGGCGCCGAGTACGCCAAGCGATTCGGCGACGGCGCGGCGAATAGCCTCACCCCGGAGCTTGTAGCGCAGCTGCCCGCCCCCATCCAGGACGCGGTTCTCAGCAGCTACAACGACGGGCTCACCCCGGTGTTCCTGCTCATGGTGCCGCTGGCCGTCATCGCCTTCCTGCTCCTCCTGCCGGTACGCGAAGAGAAGCTAAAGGAGGAGCTGAACTAAGGCTGGCGCGACATGGGCAGGATGAGCTCGTAGATATCGCAGTCGCGCCACTGCCCCTTGCGCTCGCCGTACGCCATCTGGGCCATGTTGTGGAACGTGCCCACCTTCTCAAATCCGCGGGACCTGTGCAGGCCCGCGGATCCTTCATTTTCCGGGAAGATCCACGAGTGGATGGACCACTTGTGTAGATCGATGCAGGTCTGAATAAGGCGATCTAGCAACGCTCCGGCAATACCTCGGCCCCGAGCGTCGGGGTGGGTGTAGATCGAGTCCTCGACCACCCCATAGAACACGCTGCGTGTCGACGCTTTCGCCGCACCCACCCATCCGAGTACTTTTCCATCATCTTCCGCATCAACGGCGACGAATACCGTCTCCATGATCTTCTTTCGGGAAAACTGCTCCCACGTCTGCCCCTGGGTTTCCCACGAGGCGTTGCCGGTCTGCAGCCCCATCTCGTAGATCGCACGCACCTGCGGATAATCTTCGGGCCGAATGGGCCGGATGGAAAAGTCCGATTTTTGCATGCGCTCCATTGTCCAGATGGTCACTCGGGCACGCAACAATGTGAAAACGCCATCCCGCGTACGCGGGATGGCGTTGAAAAAGGTCGCCGGACTACTTCTCGGTGACGATTGCGGTGAACGCGTCCTCGGTGCCACCGCGGGTCCACTCGATGGTGCCGTTCTCGAACTCCTGGGTCCAGCCGGACTGGTCAGCGTTCTCGGTCTCCGGAGCGAGCGGGAAGCCCAGCTTCTGGTCGAGGCGGACGTCCGTCAGCCACTCGTTAGCAATCTGGCCCCAAGTCGGAGCGCCACCGGTGTTCTCGTTCCAGGTGACGTAGTGCTCGTTGTCGTAGGTAACGATCCAGCCACCGTCCGTCTCCTCAACGGCCATCGGCTCACCCCACTCCGGCTCCGCGTACTTGTCCATCGCGGCGACGACGCCAGCCGGAACCATCGCGGTCGCGCCGTCGGCGGTGGTGATCTCCTCGGTCGCCTCGGCGTTGTCTGCTGCAGCAGAAGTCGTAGCGTCGGCCGCGGAGGTGGTCGCATCAGCGGTCTCGGTAGCGGTGTCGGTCTCGGTAGCGGTCTCGGACACGACCTCGGTGGAGGTCGGTTCTGCGTCACCGTCGTTGGAGCAAGCAACGAGCCCAGTGGCACCCAGGGTCAAAACAGCAGCGGAAGCAGCGATTTTACGGGAAAACATAATTAATACCTTTCATCATTGGAACAAGTCCATCGTCCATTATGAACTTTGCGTTAACGGCGAGCTTTCTTTGCACCCGATCGGGGGTGAGACTGTCCACGCGACGAACGTGCAGTTCGCCCTTTGGTCACGCCGACAAAGTCCTGCACAGCATCCGAATCATCAGCCTTGCGCCACACAAGGGCGATTTGGCTCAGGGATCCGGTCGCTCCGCGCAGCGGCAGAGCCTTCACCTGCTTTCGCGCGAGATTTTTCAAAAGCGGCAGCGGGGCATACGCGATCCCGACGTTGGCGGCGACGACTTGAAGGGCGGACCGGAGGTCGTCGATAGGCGTCGGCCCTGAGTGGTTGACGATCTCCTCGGCGAGGTCCTCTTGGGTAACCTCGCCGATTTCCGCGTACACCGAATCTTTCGGCACTGCGACTCCGGGCGCCTCCTCGTACAGCCGCACAACGTGGTAGTCCTCCCCTACGCGTTCGTCCGGTAGGCGCACAAGTGCCGCGACGGCCTGCGTACCCACGAGCGGGAACGGGTCATCGGAGGCAATCGCCTCGAGGCGGTCCCCCGTGAGTTCCTCGTAGCGGCGGAACCACCTACCCGGCTCCGTGCCGGTGACGAAGGCAATAGTGAGCATGGTCGGCAATGCTACCGTTTTGCGCATGACTGATCAGACCCCGTCCGGCACCGCAATGAAGCCGGTAACCGCCGCAAAGAAGCTGGGCATCTACCTTCCCGCCACCCCGCAAGAGTTCCAAGACGGTGCGGTAACGCACGCCGAGCTGCGCGAATTGCAGGACAACCCGCCGCAGTGGCTGCAGGAACTGCGCCTGCGCGGCCCGCACCCCCGCCCCGAGGTTGCGCGCAAGCTCGGCATTTCCGTCACCGCGCTGAAGAACGCTGGCGTGGACCAGGCGATGACCACCGACGAGATCCGTGCGCTGCTGGACGATCAGCCCGAGTGGTTGCAAAAAGCCCGCGCCACTCTCGCGGAGCAGCGCGGGCACAGCGGCGCACACGGTGACGGTGCTGGCGCCGCCGGGGAAGCCGAAGCGGCAACCGAGGAAAGCTAGAGCATCTTCCAATCCTCGAGGTCCGGGTAGAGCGGGTATTTGCGCGCCAGGGCTTCAACGCGGCCGCGAAGGGCCTCAATGTCGGCTTCCTCGCCCTTGATCAGGGTCTCTGCGATGATCTCGGCGACCTCACGGAAGTCCTCCTCGCCGAAGCCGCGGGTGGCCAGCGCGGAGGTGCCGATGCGCAGGCCGGAGGTCACCTTCGGCGGGCGCGGGTCGAACGGCACGGCGTTGCGGTTGACTGTAATGCCCACGGAGTGCAGCAGGTCTTCAGCCTGCTGGCCGTCCATCGGCGAGTTGCGCAGGTCCACCAGCACGAGGTGCACCTCCGTGCCGCCGGAGACGACGGAGATGCCGGCCTCGCGCGCGTCGTCCGCAAGCAGGCGCTCCGCCAGCACCTTCGCTCCGCCCAGGGTGCGCTGCTGGCGGTCCTTGAACTCGGGGGTGCCCGCAATCTTGAACGCGGTCGCCTTCGCGGCCACCACGTGCATGAGCGGGCCGCCCTGCTGGCCCGGGAACACCGCGGAGTTGAGCTTCTTGTGCAACTCCAGGTCGTTGGTGAGGATGAAACCAGAGCGCGGCCCACCCAAGGTCTTGTGCACCGTGGACGAGACCACGTGCGCGTGCGGCACCGGGTTCGGGTGGAGGCCGGCGGCGACGAGACCCGCGAAGTGGGCCATGTCTACCCACAGGTAGGCGCCGACCTCGTCGGCGATGGAGCGGAATTCCGCGAAATCCTCATGACGCGGGTAAGCGGACCAACCAGCGATGATCACCTTCGGCTTCACCTCGCGGGCCTGCTCGCGCAGCTTCGCCATGTCGATCAGGTGGGTGTCCTCTTCCACCTGGTACGCAGCCACGTTGTAAAGACGGCCGGAGAAGTTGATCTTCATGCCGTGAGTGAGGTGGCCGCCGTGCGCCAGGTCGAGGCCGAGGATGGTGTCGCCCGGCTCCGCCAGCGCCATAAGCACCGCAGCGTTCGCCTGCGCGCCGGAGTGTGGCTGCACGTTCGCGTACTTTGCTCCGAACACCTCTTTGGCGCGGTCGCGCGCCAAGTCCTCGATCACGTCGACGTGCTCGCAGCCGCCGTAGTAGCGGCGGCCCGGTAGCCCTCGGCGTACTTGTTGGTCAACACCGAGCCTTGGGCCTGCAGCACGGAGCGCGGCACGAAGTTCTCGGAAGCGATCATCTCCAAGGTGCCGCGCTGGCGCGCCAGCTCGTCCACAATTGCGGCATGCACCTCGGGGTCATAGGTGGCCAGATCCTGGTAGCGGAGGTCTTCAGACACTTCGACCGGGTCCTTTCTTCTCGCGTTGGTTACAACGTCTCGAAGTATAGGAAAGACTGAGGGCCAAGACGGTGGATTTATTCCACTTTTGCTCCGGTGCAACAATGGTGGCTATGTCACGAGCCGATTCGTCGCCGTACCTCGACTTCCACCGCGAGGACTGGCGCAAACGTCGCGCCACCATGCCCCAGGTTCTCACGGAGACGGAGCTGAGAGCCCTTTCCGGCATCGGCGAGAACTTGGACCTGCAGGAGGTAGAGGATATTTACCTGCCGCTGTCGCGCCTGATTCACCTGCAGGTGCGTGCGCGACAGAAGCTCACCAAGGCTACCGAAACATTTATCGGCGGCGACCCCGGGCATGTGCCCTTCATCATCGGCCTGGCTGGCTCCGTGGCAGTGGGAAAATCCACCACAGCGCGCGTGCTGCAGGTGCTGCTCCAACGATGGGACTCACACCCGCGGGTGGACCTTGTCACCACCGACGGGTTCCTCTACCCCAAGACGGTGCTGGAGGAGCGCGGCATTATGAAACGCAAGGGCTTCCCGGAGTCCTACGACCGCCGCAACCTCATGCGGTTTGTCACCGAGGTCAAATCAGGCCATCCCGTGGTCAAAGCGCCTATCTACTCGCACGAGGCCTACGACATCCTGCCCGAAGAGTGCATCGAGGTCCGCCAGCCCGACATCCTCATCCTCGAAGGCCTGAACGTGCTGCAGACCGGGCCCACGCTGATGGTGTCCGACTTGTTTGATTTCTCCATCTACGTGGACGCGAAGACTCAGGATATCGAGCGCTGGTACATCGAGCGGTTTCTCAAGCTGCGCGACACGGCGTTCCGCGAGCCCGGTAACCACTTCGCGCACTTCGCGGACATGGACGACGCAGCAGCCACCTACGAGGCCCGTGAGCTGTGGCAAACCATCAACCTGCCCAACCTCGTGGAAAACATTCTCCCCACCCGGGTGCGCGCATCACTGGTGCTGCGCAAGGACTACGACCACACTGTCCAGCGCGTCCGCATGCGCAAGATCTAGCTATTTGCCGAAGCGACGGGAACGCTGCGAGTAGTCGCGCAGCGCGCGCAGGAAATCGATCTTGCGAAACGCCGGCCAGTAAATGTCCGTGAACCAGATTTCCGAGTACGCCGCCTGCCACAGCAGGAAGCCAGACAGCCGCTGCTCGCCGGAGGTGCGGATGACCAAGTCCGGGTCCGGCTGGCCCGAGGTGTACAGGTGCTCCGAGATGGATTCGACGGTAATCTCGGCCGCCATTTCGGTGGCGGTGACCCCGGCGTGAGCTTTGTCGTCGATAAGCGATTGCACCGCGTCCACAATCTCTTGCCGCCCGCCGTAGCCGACAGCGATGTTGACGGTCAGGCCGGGTTTCTCATCCGTCGCCGCTGCACTTTCGCGCATGCGCTTAGCGACGTCCTCCGGCAACAACTCCAGGTGGCCCACCAACCGCACGCGGCAGGTGTAGTGCTCCGTGGCCAGTTCTTCGATGACACCGGAGATGATGTCGAAGAGCAACTCCACTTCCTCTGTGGTCCGCTGCAGGTTTTCCGTGGACAACAGGTAAATGGTGAGGACATCGATGTCCATCTCCGCCGACCAGCGGACCAGCTCGCCGATCTTGGCGCCGCCGACACGGTGTCCGTGCGAGATGTCTTTGAAGCCGGATTCTCGTGCCCAGCGGCGGTTGCCGTCTGCCATGACGGCGATGTGCTGCGGGCGTTTCTTGCCGCGGAGCTCGCGCTTCAGGCGTGCCTCATAGAGCGGGTACAACGGGTAGCGCAGCTTGGATAGGACAGACACGGTGCGAATTCTACCCAGCTAGAAGGCGTTTTTCTTGCGCTGGTCCTTGAGTCCCGCCTGCTCCATGGCCTCGTCTACCGCCTTCTCGTCGAACGGGTCGATGCCACGAGCCTCCGCGAACGCTTGACGGCGCTTGAAGCGGGAGAAGCGGCGGTGGAAGGACCACCCGATGAACAGCACGACCACACCGAGGATGACCAGCAGCAGCAGCCCGATCGGCGAGGCCTTGCCAAAGTCTGGGCCGACCGGTGTCTCCCCCGGCGACTGGGCAAGAATGAAGCTCGCGGCGTCAGCGGCGGCGATGGTGAACGTGGTCATTTACTCTCCCTCCTCGATGCCCGCGAACAGGTCCGTTTCCGGCAGCGTGGTGTCTACCCGGCTTGCAGCGAGCTCGAACTCCTCGGTGGGCCACACGTCCTGCTGCTCTTCCACCGGACTGGCCAGAAACGCGCCAGCGGGGTCGATCTGTGTGGCGTGGGCGGTGAGCGCCTCGGCGCGCTGCTGGAAATAGCCCGCGCACTCGACCTGTGTGGTCACGCGATCGAAGACATCTCCCTCGTTTTCCTCCCAGCGTTTGATCATGAGTTCGTACGGGCTCTTCTGGCCGCGCTCGATCAAGCGTTCTTGCAGCAGTTTCATCCGCTGCAAGATGAAGCCGTGCGAGTAGTACAGCTTCAGCGGCGTCCACGGCTCGCCCGCCTGCGGCGCGAAGGAAGGGTCGCCCGCGCGCTCCCAGGCGATCATTGAGATCGCGTGCACCATCAGGTGGTCCGGGTGCGGGTAGCCGCCGTTTTCGTCGTACGTGATGATCACGTGGGGACGGAACTCGCGGATTTGCTCCACAATCTTTTCCGCCACTTCCTCCGGGTCCTGCACCGCAAATGAGCCTTCGGGCAACGGGGGCAGCGGGTCGCCCTCAGGCAGGCCTGAGTCCTCGTATCCCAGCCAAACGTGCTCGACGCCCAGCGCGGCCGCCGCCCGAGCCATCTCCTCACGGCGCACATCTAGGATGTTGTCCAGCACTCCCGGTCGGTCCATCGCCGGGTTGAGCACGTCGCCGCGCCTGCCGTCGGTGCAGGTGACCACCAGCACCCGGTTTCCCTCGGCGGCGTACTTGGCCATGGTGGCTGCACCCTTGGAGGATTCGTCGTCAGGGTGGGCGTGAATCGCCATCAGACGCAACCCGGTCACTCGATCACTCCAACTTTCGTAGGGTCAGTTCTTTACCTTCGCGTCATCTTAGTACCATCGGCGGTGAAGTCCTTACCACCTGCAAGGAGCCGTTTCCGTGAGCACAGCAACCTCCCCCCGCCCCGCAGACCGCTACGGCGCGAAGGGTGGTTCCGGCGGTTCCACCGGCGGAAAAATTGTGGCCGTAGTCTCGGTCATCCTGATGGTTGCCCTGCTGTTTTTCGGCGCCCGGACGATCATGAACCGTTTCAACGAGCCGGTGCGGGCAGAGTTCATTTCGCAGGAGCGTATCGACGACTCGACGGGCCGCCTGTGGATCGACGTCACACGCAAACACCCGGACACGCCCGCGTACTGCATTGTCACCGCTGTGGACTACTCGCACGCCGAGGTGGGCCGCCGCGAGGTGATTCTTCCGGCTGGTGCTGAGGAGCACTCCCGTATCGCGGTGGATCTGCCTGTGCGCGCACCGCTGGTGTCTGGGCGCATCTACGGGTGTTCGGAGAATCTGCCGTTCTACATGGACCCGGAGAGCAGCTTCTACGCAGCACGCTAGGGGAAACTGACGGAGTTGCGTGTGCTAATCTTTCGCCGTATATCTTCACACTTTGGCCCGCTAGCGGCGGGCCGATTTCACGTATCAGGGAAGGTTTAGACCCCTATGGCTGAATCCCAGCAGCAGTACATTACTCCCGAAATGAAGGCCAAGCTCGAGGCCGAGCTGCAGCAGCTCATCGACAACCGTCCGGCGATCGCCGCCGAGATCAACGAGCGCCGCGAGGAGGGCGACCTCAAGGAGAACGCGGGCTACGACGCGGCTCGTGAGCAGCAGGACCAGGAGGAGGCGCGCATCAAGCAGATCTCCGAGATCCTGTCTAACTCCACCACCGAGCGCGCTGGCATTGTCGAGGGCGTCGCCCACGTCGGTTCCGTGGTTCACGTGTACTACGACGGCGACGAGGACGACCGCGAGACCTTCCTCATCGGCACCCGCGCGGCGTCCACTGACAACGCAGATTTGGAGACCTATTCGGAGAACTCCCCGCTCGGCGCCGCTGTGGTGGGTGCTGCTGAGGGCGAGACCCGGAAGTACACCGCGCCGAACGGCCGTGAAATTTCCGTCACGGTCGTCTCGGCCGAGCCGTATGATTCAGTCAAGGCCTCCACGCCCCGCGCGAAGTAGCCAAAACCTTTTCTCTTTTTCGAAACCGAAGGAACACTCCTGTGATTGCCACCTCTTCCCGCAAAGCAGTAGCCGGCGTCGCTGCACTGGCAGCGCTCGCCCTGGCAGGTTGCACCCCGCCGCACCAGAACCCCTCCGCAGAGAAGGTCGACACAGCCACCAGCCAGGATCCGACCTCTCTGAAGGGTGTCGGAGGCGCCAGCACCGCCCGCGCCACCTCGTCTGCTGAGGCGACCAACGTCACCGAGGCACACGCGATAAACAAGGAGACCGGCACCGCCGCTGTTTCCGCCGAGGGCACGCCGACGTTCAACAACTGTGACGCCACCGGCCTGCTCCGCCCGGACCGCCTTACCGTGGACTGCAAGAACCAGGACGACTTCCTCGAGGACATCGTCTGGGATCAGTGGGGCGAGGACCTCGCCGAGGGCACTGCAACACGCGTAGTCGTTTCCCCCGACAACCGCGAAGAGGGCGTGAAGGTCGTCCTGGGCAGCCCGCAGATTGTCAACGGTGTGTTGACGTTCACCACCGTCACCGTCGACGGCCAGCCCGTAGTTCCGGAGAACAACTACTAAGCCGTACATGTGAAAAGTGCCTCGCCCGGAATTCCGGGCGAGGCACTTTTGTCGTGTTCTCCTAGCGGTCGTTGGAGAAGTAAGACAGCAGGCGCAGGATCTCGGTGTAGAGCCACACGAGGGTCACTGCGAGGCCGAGGGCAACGCCCCACGAGGCGCGTTCAGGAGCTCCCGTGCGCACCAGCTTGTCCGCGAGATCGAAATCTTGCAGGAACGATAGTGCGGCGAGCACGACGCAGACCACGCCGAAAGCAATGGACAGTGTGCCGCCGTCGCGCAGCGGAGACACCCCGGTGAAGATGGCGAGCAGAAGATTGCCGATCGCCATGATGGCCATGCCGAAGATCGCTCCGGTGAGGATGCGGTGGAAGCGGGGGGTCACCCGGATCGCGCCACGGCGGTACACCACGAGCATGCCGATGAACACCCCGACCGTGCCCAAGATGGCCTGGAAGATCATCTGGCCTGCGTCGGCGCCGCCGACCGTGAACCAGCCGGAGACGACCAGGGAGAAACCGCCGAGGAACAAGCCCTCGAAAGCGGCGTAGGTGAGGGTGACACCCGGCGAGCCGAACTCGCGGCGGAACGCGTGGACGAGCGTGGTCACAAACGCCCCGATCGCACCGACGATGGTGAGGATCGAGCCGAGGCCGACATTGCCGCCGGCGTAAATGGCGAAGTTCACGGCGGCGAACGCGATGATGACCGCCAGGGTGATACCCGTCTTCGTCACCACGTCGTCCACTGTCATCGGGCGGGAGTGATCGATGTCGGGCAACTGCCCGGGCAGTGTGGCGGTCTGGCCAGCCTGGTAGCCGTAGCCGTTGTTCGCCTCCGCCTGCGGCAGGTTGCGTAGAACGGGGTTAGTGCTTCTCACGACGCACAGTTCCTTTCCAAATTTTGTATACCGTCATTGTCGGACCCGATTGTGTACCTGGGCCCAAAGACTTCACCGTCTATAACGCTACCGCCCCCGAAAAGGTTCCCACCTCTGAGATTACGGGCCGGCGTCGGCGATATGGTGGGCCCATGGGAGTGTTCGATAGCGTGCGGCGCGGCCCCCGCACCGGCGGAGACGCGGTGCGCGAGCACATCACGCAGACGACAGGCAGCGACGACGCATACGTGTTCTCGTACCGCAGCCTCGACGTTCACGCTTACGTGCTGGATCAGCCGGCCCCGCACGTCCTCTACATCACCTTCGGCAAATCCCGCGTGTCCTCGTCCCAGCCCTCAGCAGGAACGCAAGCGGAGCTGACCATGCGGGTGCCAGGATCCCCGGCGCTGCCGGACCAATGGCCCGCAGACCTCCTCGCCCGTGCCGCGCGCGACGAGATCGAACCAGGCCACTATCTCTCCCTGGAGCACCCTCGAGGAACGCTGACGGGGTTTGTGTTTGTCACCGATCCGATTCTCGGGGTGCTCGACGGCCCAACCGGGCTGATCCGCTTCACGTACGCCGTCGGCTTGGCTGGCGACGACGTGGAGCGCATGCTCTCGTGGGATCCCCTCAAGTTCGCGAAATTGGTAGGCGACCGAGTTCCGTTGGGCATGACCTCCACCAACAGGGATGCGTTGAGCGCGAATCCAGACGACCGCGCCTGGCTGGATCGGGTGGTGGGGGTCGAAGGCTCGTCGATAGGCGCGATGCACGCTCGCTACCTCGACGTGGATGCGGGCGGACGCGTGGACCTCGATCCGGCGGCCGCGCGGGCTCTAGTGCGAGCCGCACGGCATCGCCTGCTGCACCACCGACCCTTCGCCCTGCTCCGCGGCGACACGTGGCTGTTGCTGGACCCGCACTCCCCCACGACCGAGCTGGCGGACGACCACATCGTCGTCCCCGCGACTGAGGCTTTCGCCCACGAGATCCTTGCGGTATTCGACGCGATGCCGGGGACGTACCACCTACGCACCGCCCCGCTCGTGATCCGAGTGCTCGACCCGGCGTCCTAGACCCGACTACTTGAAGACGGTGCCCCACTCATCGCGCTTGTCAAGGAAAGCCTGCGCCTCGCGCTTCGCAGCCTCGAGGTCGTGGTTTGCGCCCCAGCCGCACTGCTTTTCGTTCGCGGCCGGAACCTCGTCGGCGTTGGTGATGTCGGTCAAGGTCTTCTCCACCAGATCCGCCACCTCAGCCTCCGACGGGTCGCCCGAAAGCATGAGATAGAAGCCGGTCTGGCAGCCCATCGGGCCGAAATCGATGACGTTGCTTGCGTGGTTTCGGGCGTGCTCTGCGAACATGTGCTCAAGCGAGTGCACCGCAGGCATTTCCAAGTGCTCGACGTTGGGCTGCTTGAAGCGGATGTCGTATTTCACCAACGTGTCGCCCGCGGGCAGCTCCTTGCGGTCCGCCAGGCGGATGAAAGGGGCGGATACCTTGGTGTGGTCGAGATTGAAGGATTCAACATTCATACGCTCAGTCATGGCTCCGACTGTACTGAAGGGAGGCAGACGTGCCCACTACCCCGAAAACACTGGTGTGGTTCCACGACGATTTGCGCGCCACCGACAACCCCGCCCTCGCATACGCCGCTTCTCGCTGCGAGGTTGCAGGTTTGCTTATCGACGACACCTCCGGCCCCCGCCCCCTCGGCCGGGCAGCGGCGTGGTGGCGGGAGCGCAGTATTGCGTCGCTTAGCGCAAAGCTCCCACTGATCCGCGAAACGGGCGACCCGCGCGAGATCGTGCCGCGGGTGGCACAGCAGCTCAACGCCGAGGTGGTGTGGAACCGCCGCTACGATGCAACCGAGCTCGACGCCGAAATCAAACGCAGGGTCGGCGCGCGCACCTTCCCCGGCTTTCTACTTGCGGAGCCGTGGGAAATCACCACGGGCTCCGGCACGCCGTACCGGGTGTTCACGCCGTTTTACAACGCGGTCCGGCAGCACCTCGTCGCGCACCCGCCAGAGCCGTTGGCCGCTCCCACGCTGCCGGGCGGACAAGCCTTCGACGCGCCGGAGGCCCCCGCGTGGGCCGCGGAACTAGACGCGCACAACACACCCGGGGAAGACGCGGCGCTCCAGCGCTTCCACGATTTTTTGGACGGGCTCGCCAACGGGCGCAGGTACGACAACAACGACCTCTCCCCCGGCGCGACCTCGGGGCTGAGCGCCCACCTGCGGTTCGGCGAGCCTTCCCCGGGCTACGTCTGGGCGGAGACGGCCTCGTTTGCAGAGCAGCACCCGGCGGCCGCATCGCACGCGTGGGCCTTCTTGCGCCAGGTGGTGTGGCGGGAGTTTGCCTGGCACCGCTACTACCACCTGCCGGACCTTGCCGTGCACAACGTCCGCGAGCAGTTCAACCACTTCGACTGGGCCTGGAGCGCACACGCGAAGCCCTGGGAGCACCCTCAAGCGTTTGCGGATCCCGCGATGGAGCCGGACGGCGATGCTGCACAGCATTTAGACCAGCTGGCGCAGTGGCAGCGTGGCGAGACGGGCGTGCCGCTGGTGGATGCCGGCATGCACGAGCTGTGGCGCACCGGCTCCATGCATAACCGAGTGCGGATGGTTGTGGGCTCCTGGCTGACGAAGAACCTGGGCATCCACTGGCGTCACGGTGAGGAATGGTTCTGGGACACGTTGGTCGATGCGGACACGGCATCGAACCCGTTCAACTGGCAGTGGGTGGCTGGATCGGGCGACGATGCTGCCCCGTACTTCCGCATCTTCAACCCGATCACGCAGCAGGAGAAGTTCGACCCTGCTGGCACGTACGTCTCGCGCTGGGCCCCGGAGGCCCTGTTGCCCAGCTACCCGGAGCCAATGGTGGATGTGAAAGCGTCACGCAAGATCGCTCTGGCTGCATACGACGACATCAAGGCCAGCAGGTAGGGTCGTCGGGGTGAAGTTCCTTTTGCGCAAGGTCGCGGTCACCGTTACCGCGTGTGCGGCCGCCATCGCAGGCGCCGCAATCCCCGCAGACGCCCAACCGGCCGGCAATGTCGTAGTGTTCGGCGATTCGTTCGCCTCCAACCCGGACCAGTATCGAGCCTCCCTCCTCAACATCGCCGGTAGCTCAGCCGGCTCCTCTGGCTCCTCTGCGCGGGTGCTCGACTCCTACCCCAGCCAGGCGGCCTGCCTGCAGGGCCCAGACAACTGGCCGCGCCAGCTTCAGGCTCGCACTGGTGTGAGCGTTTCGGATTGGTCGTGCACCGGACACAGATCCATCGATCTGCCCGGGCACGTCGACCACGCCATCCGCAGCGGGGATCTGAACGCAAGCACCCGGGCAGTCGCACTCAGCATCGGGATCAACGACCACTGGCGGCCTATCATCGATGCCCCCGGCACGCCTTACAACGTCGACGCGATCCGGAGCGCGTACTTCCGAAACATGAACGAGGCGGTTTCCAAGATTCGCGCGGCGGCCCCGCGGGCGAAGATCATCGTCCCGGGCATGCTCGCTATCACAGGCGGGCGCGACGGCGCGGTCTGCTTGCTGAACGTCGTGCCCAATATGCCTCTCGGCGTACCCGCCCCGCGGGTCCGGCAATGGGAACAGCGCACCCAGGACTACCAACGCGCCATGGCACACCAGGTGGGAGCAACCTTCATTGACATCCGGGCGCAGTCCGCCGGGCACAGCACCTGCGCCCGGGATGCGGACAGGTGGGTCGCCGGACTGATCGACACCACTACGCCCTCGTACAACATGGCACT
The DNA here is from genome assembly GCA_014490595.1 of Corynebacterium wankanglinii. GTDB lineage: Bacteria > Actinomycetota > Actinomycetes > Mycobacteriales > Mycobacteriaceae > Corynebacterium > Corynebacterium wankanglinii. Next base: position 876,649 of record CP061031.1, on the reverse strand, counting down.
GCACCCCTCCCGCGCCGGGTCCGCATTCGTCGCTGAACAGGTAGCTCGAGCACTGTGATCGAATTTTGCGGCGTATCCAAGACCTACGCGGGGACGCACACGCCTGCGGTGGAGGAGTTCTCCTACACCGTCGAGGAGGGCTCCACCACCGTTTTCGTTGGCCCGTCCGGCTGCGGCAAGACGACGCTGCTACGCATGGTCAACCGGATGGTCACGCCGACGTCCGGGCAGGTGCGCGTTCGCGGCAACGACGTCGCGGATGAAGACCCGGTTGAACTGCGCCGTTCCATCGGGTACGTGATGCAACACTCGGGCCTCATGCCGCACCGAACCGCGGTGGACAACGTGGCCGACATCGCCCGACTCGCCGGGGCGGGCAAGCGGCAAGCCCGCCAACGAGCCATGGAGATGCTCGAGCTTGTCAACCTTGACCCGGCACTGGCGGGCCGCTACCCCGGCGAGCTCTCCGGCGGCCAGGCACAGCGCGTCGGTGTCGCACGGGGCTTGGTCAACCGCCCGGACATCATCATGATGGACGAGCCGTTCGCCGCGGTGGATCCGGTTGTGCGCCGCAAGCTCCAAAACGAAATTCTGGCCATCCGCGACCGGCTCAGCACGACTGTGCTCATGGTCACCCACGACATCGACGAAGCGTTCAAGATGGGCGACCAGGTGCTGGTGCTGGGCGAGCATGCCGCGATAGAGCAAGCGGGCAGCCCAGAAGACATCATGGCCCACCCAGCCAACGCCCGGGTCAGAGACTTTGTCGGGCTCGACGGTCGCACACTCACCGTGGTTGACCGTGACGGCTCACGAGTACTTGTTGACGCGTCGGGCACTGTCAAAGGAATGCTGTCGTGAATTGGGGTTGGCTCGGCGCCAACAGCGGCCGGATTTTCCAGCTGGCTGGAGACCACCTGGTGATAGCGCTGCCTGCGGTTGCCATCGCGTTTTTCATCGCGGTACCGCTCGGGTGGCTCGCGCACCGCTCGGGCTCCGCACGGGAGGCGCTCGTGGTGCTGACCAGCTTGATTTACGTCGTGCCGTCTCTCGCTATGTTCATTCTGATGCCGCTGGTGTTGGGCACGTCAATCCTTTCGCCGCTGAACGTCGTAGCCGCCATGGTGTTCTACGGCATCGCGCTGATGGTGCGGTCGGCTGCGGACGCGTTTGACGCGGTGCCAAAGGACGTCCGCCAGTCTGCGAACGCGGCCGGGTACCCGCCGCTCAAGCGCGTCACCGCGGTGGAGCTTCCGCTGGCGGGGCCCGGCCTGCTCAGCGGCCTTCGGGTAGTGGCTGCCTCTACAATCAGTCTGGTTTCCGTGGGCGCACTCATCGGCGTGCAATCCTTAGGCACGCTGTTTACCGAGGGGTTCCAGCGGTCCTTTCCCACCGAAATCCTCGCTGGTCTGATCGGCACGATCGCGCTCGCTCTCATCGTCGATTCCGCCTTGGTGCTGCTCGGTCGCGTTGCCATGCCGTGGACGAAGGCGCGGTCCTAGCATGCAATTTCTCATCGACGCGCTGCGCTACCTCGCAGATCCCTCCAACTGGTCCGGCCCCGCGGGTCTCGGGGCGCGCATCACCCAACACCTCGGCTATACCGCGCTAGCGGTACTTGCGACCGCGCTCATCGCTGTCCCGTTGGGCATGTGGGTAGGGCACACAAAGTGCGGGGCACCCGTTGTCTTGGCGGCTGCTGGCGCGCTCCGAGCGCTGCCTGCGCTGGGGATGCTGACCTTCCTCGCCGTCGCTCTCCCCTTCGGCGTCACGGCGCCGCTCATCCCGGCTGTGATCACGCTGGTGCTTCTCGGCGTCGCTCCAATGGTGGCGGGCATTGTTGCAGGTTTTGATTCGGTGGATAGCCAGGTCGTGCTCTCCGCGCGGGCCGCAGGGTACAGCGAGCGCGACATTCTCACCCGCGTTGAATTGCCCCTCGGCGCACCAGTGATGATCGGCGGGCTCCGCTCCGCCGTGGTGCAAATCCTCGCCACCGCGACCGTGCTTGCGTTCATCGGCCTCGGGGGCCTTGGACGATTGCTTATCGACGGCCTCGCGGTCCAAGACTATCCCCGCATGGTCGCCGGCGCACTCGCCGTGACCGCGGTAGCGCTGGTCGTCGACGTGGTGCTCGCAGCCGCGCAACGTGCAGCCCGGCCGAAGTTGAGCTCGCGCAGCTAACATTGGTGTGCATGCATACGAAACGCATTACCCCAGCGCTCATCGCGGCCGCAGCTTTCACGCTTGCGGCTTGCGCGAGCGAGGATCCCACTGCCCCTGCGGGCGGTTCCGGTGATGCCCGCGACAAAACCGTCACCATCGGCACCGCGAACTTCCCAGAATCCGAAATCATTGGCCAGATATGGGCACAGGCGCTACGCGATGCCGGCTACGACGTCGACGTGAAGTCCGGCATCGGCTCGCGCGAGGTGTATCTTTCCGCCCTGCAGGACGGTGCGATCGACGTCGTTCCCGAGTACGCCGGCAACCTCACCCAGTTCTTCGGGGATCTGGAACAAGGCGCGGATGAAGCGAAGGTGCGGGACGCGCTCAACGACGTTTTGCCCGACACCCTGCAGGCCGGCGAGTTCAGCCCCGCGGAGTCGAAGGACGCGTACCGCGTCACCCGCGAGACCGCGGACGAGTACAAACTCTCCAGCATCGCGGATCTGTCCAAGCTGGACTCGGTGACCATCGCCGCCGCCGGAGTTTGCCGAGCGCCCCTATGGCCCGAAAGGGCTTACGGACGTCTACGGCATCGACGCCTCCACGGTCAGCGTCACCCCGATCTCCGACGGCGGTGGGCCGCTGACGGTGGCGGCACTGGTGCAGGGGACAGCGAACGTGGCCAACATCTTCACCACGTCGCCGGCCTTGCTGGACAACGGCGAAGAGGCCGACCTGGTCATCCTCGATGACCCAGAACACCTCATCCCGCCGCAAAACGTCGTGCCGGTTGTCCGCGCAGGCGAACTGCCGGACGGCGCACTCGACGTCATCAACAACATCGATGCGAAGCTGACCACGCAGGACCTCGTAGACATGAACCTACGCAACGTAGGCAAGGAACGGGCCGAACCGAAGCAAATCGCACAAGAATGGATGAATACACAATGAATTTTGTAGAGAAACTACTGGTCCCCCTCTTCGGCGGCGCGGGCGTGCTGCATTTTGCCAAGCCCGAGCCTTTCGACGGCATCGTGCCCGACGCGCTGCCCGGAAAGGCGCGCACCTACACCTACGTCTCCGGTGTCGCTGAACTCACCGCAGCCGCGCTGCTGGCGAATCCGAAGACGCGTGCAGCCGGCGGCACGTTCGCCGCGGCGCTGCTCGCGGCAGTGTGGCCCGCCAACTTCAATATGGCGTGGCAGTGGCGCGACAAGTCGTGGCCCATGAAGGCGCTGGCAATCGGCCGCCTCCCCTTGCAGGTGCCGCTCATCCAGGCCGCACTGCGGATGGGGCGTCGATGACGGAGGCTGCGACAGAGGCAACGGTAAAGGGCCCCCATCCGTATCAGACGAGGCCCGAATTGGTAGTTGTGCCCCCAGTCGGGCTCGAACCGACACTGGGCGGATTTTAAGTCCGCTGCCTCTGCCAATTGGGCTATAGGGGCGACGGGGATACATCGTACTTCCCCGGCGCCTCCGGGCGGGAATCGGCCGGCGATTTTCCGACGTGCGGTCCTTCTCCACCCGCCTTACACTTTCCGTGCAAATACTAAATTTTGCCTGAGCTGAGGCTCAGTTTCGTACACACTGCAAAGGTAGAGGCACGTGAACATTCAGCTCCCTCCCCCGCTTGACCAACTGATCAAAAACCTTAACTTCGAACAGATCATCGCAGCTGTCGCAAGCGCCTTCGTCGTAGGCGGTCTCATCGGCGGCGCAATCGGTGCCGCTGCGGGCGGAAGCTCGGAGGGCACTGGATCAAGCAGCCAGGCCGCTGCCCCGTCCACGACTGCCGCTGCCGTAAAAGGCCCCGTCTTGGAAGGCCGCGCGAAGCTCTCTGCGTTCTACCAAGCGCCTGGCCCGGACTCCGGCAAGGACGCTTTCGACGGCAACGGACAGACCCACCCGTTCAAGGGCCAGGTCATCCCGGGCTTTTCCGGCATGATCGAAAAGGGCGACGGTACCTTCTACGGCCTGCCGGACAACGGCTTCGGATCGAAGAAGAACTCTTCAGACTTTCTGCTGCGCATCTACACGGTGAAGCCGCATTGGGAGACCGCCGAGACCGCAAAGGACCCCAAGAACGTCGGTGGCATCGACGTGCTGGACTACCTCAGCCTGAAAGACCCGAACCACAAGATCTCCTGGGACATCGTCAATAACGACACGAAGGACCGTTTGCTCACCGGTGCCGACTTTGACCCGGAGTCCTTTGTCCAGGCCGCGGACGGCTCTTTCTGGATCGGTGAAGAATTTGGCCCCTACATCCTCCACGTGGACAATGACGGCACCCTGCTCGACGCACCGTACGCGTACCCGGGGGTGAAGAGCCCGTCCAACCCGACCCTCGGCGCTGGGGACACGCCAAACCTGCGCAATTCCAAGGGCTTTGAGGCGATGGCCACTGACGGACGATACCTCTACCCGATCTTCGAAGGCTACTTGGACAGCGCCACCGACAAGCGTGTGCGAGTGATCTCACAGTTCGACACCAAAACCGGTGAGTACACCGACAAGACCTGGAACTATCTCGCAGAGGGCGAGGACGCGCTCATAGGCGATGCGTTCCTTACCAAAGACGGGCGCCTGCTCGTGCTCGAGCGCGACGACTTCCGCGGCTCCGACGCCAAGCTGAAAAAGGTCTTCGAGGTCGAAGATTTTGCACACGCGGAGCCGGGCTCCACGCTGAGCAAGCAACTCATGGCTGACCTGCTCGACATTGCCAACCCGGGCAAGATCGGCATGGTTTCAGATGCCCGCGCGTACGGTGTTGGCGATCCGTTCCAGTTCGCGCTGCTCAGTGTCGAGACCATCGTCCAGCTCGACGACGGCCGCTACCTCACCGCGTTGGACAACAACTTCCCCGGCGACGACGGCCGCTACCGCGGCAAGCCGGATGACACCGAGATGATTATCTTCTCCGTGAAGTAGCCCGGTAAAGCGCAGGGGATTCGTGCCGGTACTCTTGCTCCCGCATCGCCGGAAATACTTGGACGGAGTTCTCACGTGACCAGGCAGTGGCTGTTCTTAGTTCCCTGCGCGCTCGGCGCACTCGGCCTGTTTCTCGCGCGCCGAGCCGGCGACGGTTCCGCCGGGTTCTACTGGGCCACCGCGTTTACCGCCGTGGTCTACGCGGTCGCGTGGTGGCTGTGGGGCAGCCGCACGGCGTTTGCGGGGCCCCGCAAGCTTCACGACGTCCTCCGGGGCGCCCTCATCGGCGTCGCGCTGGCGCTCGTATTCGTGCTGGGAGCCGTGGTGGTCAGCCGAATTCCTGCGCTCGCCGACCCGGCGGCGGAACTGTTGCAGACCCCAAACAAAGGCGGGTACTTCCTCACACTCCTGGTGCTCGTGGTCAACGGCATTGGCGAGGAGCTGATTTTCCGCGACGCGGTGCCGCGCCAGCTGCGCGCCATGGGCCAGTCGGTGGTGCAGGCCGGCGTGTGGTCCACGGTGATTTACTGCCTGGTCACGTGCGTGATGGGCGTGCCACTGCTGGTGTTTGCAGCGGCCATCCTCAGTGCGGTGACCTACGTCGAGGCGGTGAAGACCGGAAGGCTGTACTCCCCCATCGCGGTGCACCTGACCTGGAGCATCGGGATGCTGTTCATCCTGCCCCAGTTCTTCTAGGCACTACTCGCTGACCGAGAACACCTTCTTCTTCGGCTTCTCCTCCACAGCTGTCGAGCCCGCCACTGAAACCTTCGGCGCGTCCAGCATTTCGGTCATGAAGTCGGCCACCCACTGCAGCAGCTCCGTGTCGCGCAGGTTCGGTGCGTTCAGCGCGCGCTTGTTTCCGCCCTCACGCGGCATAGGAACCTGCAAGGTCTTTGCCGCTGCCCGGAAGTTCGCCCCCGGGAACAGCCGCTTCAGGCGGACCTGCTTAGAGTCCGGCAGTTCAACCGGGTGGAGTTTGATTCGGGTGCCCTGGGTGAGGATGTCGGACACGCCGACCTCCCGGGCCTGGTTGCGCAGCCGCGCCACCGCCATGAGGTGCTCAACCTCGGCGGGCAGCGCACCGAATCGGTCGACCATGTCGTCGGCGGCGGCGCGCAACGCGTCGTCGTCACGCGCCTCGGCGAGTTTGCGGTAGACCTCCAGGCGCAACCGCTCGGAGTTGATGTAGGTGTCCGGAATGTGCGCGTCCACCGGCAGATCGACGCGGATTTCCTTCGGGCCCTTGTCGGTGGCGTCGACGGGCTCGCCGCTCATCAGGCCCTTGAAGGTTTCCACGGCCTCGCTGACCAAGCGCACATACATGTCGAAGCCCACGCCGGCGATGTGACCGGACTGCTCCGCACCGAGCACGTTGCCGGCGCCGCGCATCTCCAAATCCTTTTGCGCCACGGCGATACCAGAGCCCAGGTCGTTGTTCTGTGCGATGGTGGCCAGTCGGTCGTAGGAAGTCTCCGTGAGCGTTTTGTCCTTCGGGTACAAAAAGTACGCGTAGGCGCGCTCGCGGGAGCGGCCCACACGCCCGCGCAGCTGGTGAAGCTGGCTGAGGCCCATGTTTTGGGCGTTTTCCACGATCAGGGTGTTGGCGTTGGCGATGTCCAGGCCCGTTTCCACGATGGTGGTGCACACCATCACGTCGTAGTCGCGGTTCCAGAATCCCTGTACCGTTTGCTCGAGGACCTGCTCGCTCATCTGGCCGTGGGCGACCACAATGCGGGCCTCGGGAACAAGCTCCCGAAGCTGGCGGGCAGTTTTCTCGATATCAGAGACTTTGTTGTGGATGTAAAAGACCTGGCCGTCGCGCAGCAGCTCGCGGCGGATCGCGGCGGCGACCTGCTTGTCCTCCTGCGGGCCGACATACGTCAGCACCGGGTGGCGGTCCTCCGGCGCGGTGGTAATCGACGTCATCTCACGGATGCCGGTCAACGACATCTCCAGGGTGCGCGGGATCGGCGTTGCGGTCATAGTGAGCACGTCCACGTGCGACTTTAGGGCCTTGATGTGCTCCTTGTGCTCCACGCCGAAGCGCTGCTCCTCGTCCACGATGATCAAGCCGAGGTTCTTCCACTGCACACCCGTCTGCAGCAGGCGGTGAGTGCCAATGACCACGTCGACCGAACCATCCGCCAGCCCCGCCATGATCTTCTTCGAATCAGCGGCGGAGGTGAAGCGGGACAGCTCGCGCACGGTCACGCCGAAGCCATCCATGCGCTGGTTGAACGTGGAGAAGTGCTGCTGAGCTAGCAGCGTCGTGGGCACGAGCACGGCAACCTGTTTGCCGTCCTGCACCGCCTTGAACGCGGCGCGCACAGCCACCTCAGTTTTGCCGAAGCCCACGTCGCCCACGATCACGCGGTCCATCGGCGTCGGCTTTTCCATGTCCGCTTTCACGGCTTCGATAGCGGTGAGCTGGTCCTCCGTCTCCACGAACGGGAAGGCGTCTTCCATCTCGTGCTGCCACGGCGTATCCGGCGCGAACGCGTGGCCCGGCGCGGCTTGGCGCTTGGCGTAGAGCTCCACCAGCTCGCCGGCGATCTCACGCACCGCGGCGCGCGCCTTGCGCTTGGTGGATTTCCAGTCCGAGCCGCCCATTTTGCTAAGCGACGGCTTCTCGCCCCCGGTGTACTTGCTCAACAGGTCCAGCGATTCCATGGGCACCCACAGCTGGTCCCCGGGCTGGCCGCGCTTGGCCGGCTGGTACTCCAGCACGATGTACTCGCGGCGTGAAGCTTCGTCGCCGGCTTTGACGGTGCGCTCCGCCATCTTCACAAACTTGCCGATGCCATGGGTGTCGTGTACCACGAAGTCGCCGGGCTGCAGCGCCAGCGGGTCGACCCGGTTGCGGCGGCGCGGAGCTCGTCGTTTAGCGCCTGCGATGTCGCCCACGCGGTTACCGGTGACGTCCGTTTCTGTGACCACCACAAGGTTCGGCCCGCCAAAGACGAGGCCCGCGTGCGACAGGGCCTGGTAGAGAGTGACCGCGCCCTCGACAGGTTCGAGTCCCGGTGTGGCCACGCGCGCGGAGATGCCGTGCTCGCGCAGCCGCTCAGCCATGCGGTCGATCGTGCCCTTCGCGGGGGCGACGAACGCCGCCTTGCCGTGGTTTTGCCCGATGTGCAATTTCAGCGTGGCGTAGAGCTGCTCGATCTCTTTCGGGTCGCCCTTGGGCGCGGGTGCCGCCTCGAACTCCAGCGGCAGGGTTGCCGCTTCGTCGGCGGTGAACATGCCGGGCGGCGCGAACGTCCACCAAGCGTTGCCGGCCTTGTGCGCCGAGATTTCCAGCGATTCGTAGGAGCGGTAGGACGACGCGGAGACGTCCAGGCCTTCCACCGCCACGGGGCCCTCCGCGCCCATGGCGGCCGCCTCCCAACCGGCCTCGAGGAATTCGCGGTCGGTGGCTTCCAAGTCCGCGATGCGGGCGCGAACCTTCTCCGGGTTGGTTACCAAGACGATGGAGCCTGCAGGCATGAGCTCAGGCAGGACCGCATACTGCGTATCCGTCAGCGCCGGGATGAGCGCCTCCATCCCGTCCGCCGGCTGCTTCTCCGAAATACGGGTGAGCAGCGAGGTCAGGGTGGGATTCGAGGGGAACTTTCTCACGAGCTCGTCGGCTTTGGCGGCCACGGTATCGTCGATAAGCAACTGCCTCGCGGGGTGCAGCTCGACGGCTCTGACCTCTTCGATAGTGCGCTGGTCCGCGACCGCGAACGAGCGGATGTCGGTGACCTCGTCGCCCCAGAACTCGATGCGCACTGGGTTTTGCGCGGTGGTCGGGAACACGTCGATGATGCCGCCGCGGGTAGCGAACTCGCCGCGCGAGGCCACCATGTCCACATGGTTGTAGGCGAAGTGGACGAGCATCTCCGTCAGCGCCTCAAAGTCCTGCTCCTGGTCCACGGCAACCTGGATCGGCTCCACCGCCGGCAAGACCGGCTGGCACACCGCGCGCGCCGCGGCGACAACCACCCGTGGCATATCCCACAGCACCTTCGACCGGCGGCCCACAATATCCGCGGCCGGTGAGAGGCGCTCGTGCGGCAACGTCTCGTACGCCGGGAACTGCGCGACCTTCTCCTCACCGAGGATGGCCTTGAGCTCCGCCGCCAGATCCTCCGACTCATGGCCCGTAGCCGTGACCAGCAACAACGGAGCCTCTCGGGCAATAGCGCCCGCAGCCCACGAGCGGGTCTGGTCAATGCCAGTCACGTGCAGCGAATCCTCGCCCACATGGGTGACAAGACCCTTCAACTTCGGATCCGTCAGCGCCGCAGTGAGCAGTCCGCCGAGAACGGGAGGGGTGCTTTCAGTCATGTCCTTTTACACTTCCTTTTCTGCGGACACCGCGGTTCCTTGCGGCGAAGGGTCTCCTGCGAACACTCGTGGCTGCGCCTCCATCCCCCGCAACCCGTTCCAGCACAAGTTGGAAATGTGCGCCGCGACAGTGTGCTTGTCCGGGGTGCGCTCATCCAGCCACCACAGCGCGCGAGTTGGAGACAGTGCCAACAAGCGCCTGACCGTACAGCCCCGCCATCGCCTCGTCGAGTCCGCGGTGCTTAAACGCTTCTGCCAGCAGGTGGGACACCTCCGCCGTAACACGGTTCAAGATCGTGGAGTACGTCCTGCCCTCCCCCGGCAGCTGACCGTGGGCGAGAATGATGAACCCATCCGTTTCCTCCTCCACGTACGTGAGCAGGGCGTGCACACCACGCTCGATGCGCTCGCGCCACGGGCCGGTCTGGATGTTCGACGTAATCGTGCGTTCCAGCCGCGCCATCTCCAGCCGCACAACCTCCTGGTACAGGCCCTCCTTGCTGCCGAAGTGCTCGTACACCACCGGCTTGGACACCCCGGCGCGCGCCGCGATCTCCTCCATGGTTACGCCGTCGAAACCCCGTTCTGCGAATGCTTGGCGCCCCACTCCGACCAATTGGTCTCTGCGTTGGGGTGCTGTCATCCGCGTTCGAGCCATGCGCCCTAGCTTAGAGCGTCGGTTTCACCACCCCGTCTTTGGCAGCACACGGGTCTGGTCTACAATCAGCCTTGCTGTTCCCCATGGTGTAATCGGCAACACTACGGTTTTTGGTACCGTCATTCTAGGTTCGAGTCCTGGTGGGGAAGCTTTTTTATTGGAGGGGTACATGAAACGCCACGTTGCTTGGCTTCTGTCGTGCGGTTTGCTCGTGGGGTGCGCATCTACGCCTCCGCCTATCGACGAACCTTCGGCCCACCCCCACACCACAACCCCCACCGCCCAACCGGGTTCTGCAGCCGCAGCCGCAGCCGACAGCACATCCGCTGGTGGCGCTTCAACTAGCAGCACCACGCCTGCCGCTTTTCACTTCAAGAGCGGCACCCTCGAAATCGGCGACTTTGACCCCTACGCCCTCGGCGACAACCTTTTCGACCCCTGCACCGAGATCTCCCCCGAGGAATTCGCTGCCGCCGGCTTCGAAAACGTGGAGCCGATCCCCGAGGAGTACGCGGGACTGGCGCGGGGTATCAAGGTTTGCGATGTTTCGAAACATGACGATGTTCCTAGTGAGGGTTTCAGCAACAACAATGCGAATCAAAAGATCATCGAATCCCAAACATCCCTGATTACAAACTTCCGCTCCGAAAGGGTCCCCGAGATTTTCGTCTTCGGGCCGAAGAGTGGTCATAGCTCTAGCTGTTACGCCCAACTGGATACCCCACGTGGCGGTATTGTGTCTCAGGTTGCTGGATGGGACGGCGTTCACAGTCAAGAGCGGACTTGTGAGATTGCAGTTCGGAATCTGGAGGAACTTCTTTTGACTCATTCAAGATAAGGCTGTCCATTTCAGTGGACAATCCCTTTTCTCAGCGCAAGACCCCAGATACCGTCGTAGGCAGAAAACAACAATTTGGGGGCCTAATGCAATTGTTTCTTGATTCCGATGCTGTGAATACAGCGATTGATCAGCTACGCGCAGTAACTATTCGCTTATCTAAGGGTGTTCGAGCTGAAAATTTGTACTCCCTCTCCACCTTCTCCACCGCCAGCGGCCTGGATGAAGCTGGCGAGCGGCTCAGTCCGATCGGGGATGAACGCGCACCGGAAGCGAACCAGGCGATTGCGCTGTATCTCAAGCACACAGCCGATAACCTCTGGTTGGCGTTGACTAACACGCAGCAAACCGACGAATCGTTCTCGGGGATGATGGGGTCGATGCTGTCACCGCTGCGTAACACTGCAGCTACTCTCACTCCGCTGTACTCCGCTGGCTTCCAGCAGCTGAAAACTGCCGACCCGAAAACGAACACCTTTGACAACGCGGCCGTGTCGGGGGCGTCCGAGTCTTCACTTTTGTCAGCAGACCGCAAGCTCTCATCGACCGACACCGCGCTGGCGTATTCGGCGTCAGAATTCTGGACGGCTAACGCGCGGCTTATCGAGGACGCGATGGAGGAGCTCAACGGCGTCCATCATTCGTTGAGTTCATCGGCTGACACCATCTGGATCGCGGAAGCGATGAAAAAGGTCACTCAGATCCAAAACGCCGGTCTGGAATATGTGGCAAATTCACGCTCGTTGGCTAACCACACCGAAGCACTCGGCATGGCGGCAGATGCGGAAAGGATGATCGCGTCTGCTGCAGCGTCGGCCTATTTGGCCGCGGAAGACCCAGAGGTGAAAGCGCTCATCGAGTCCGACTATCTGTCCTCGTATGGTTCCCGGATGACGGGCAGCCTCAGCTCGGCGATCCCCAGCTTCAACCGCTTGCTCCCCGACGCGGGAGCGCTCCCCACGCTTCCGTATGCGAGTACGGATGTCCCCACACCAGCTGCTACCTCGTTCGAGCCAACGCCCCTGCCCGCGGGACTCCGGGACGCACTGACGCAGCGCGGACTCGGCGACCTAGCCCACGCGAAAACTCCCGCAGAGGTCATCCACCAATTCGGTCGCCCAACACCGGAGACGTTCGAGCGCATCGCTGCAGGTGCAGCGCCGACCCAGGCCGCTTCCGCGGTTTTGGCACCGCCAGCGCCAACGGCAGCAGGCAGCTTTGCTGTGAACGGGCCCGGAGCCGCTGCTTCTCCCTTCACCCCCGCCCCCATCGGCGGGTTCAGCCAACCGGCCGGTGGTGGAAGCACCACGGGAGCGGCCACCGCAATAGGAGCACCAGGTCTCGCACACCCAGGCAACGTTTCCTCTGGCAGAGCCGCTACCGGCGTCGGCGCCGCAGCAAGCCGCACCCCAGGTTCGGTATCCGCCTCGGGAACTGGCGGGGGATCTCGGTCGGGAACGGGTTTTGGCAACAGGTCGCAGACAGGTGTGGGCGCGGGCACGGTCAACACGGGCGCTGCACCTGGGGCCGGACGCGGTGGCGGCACTGTTGCAGGCGGCTTGGGAACCCCGCGCGGCGGTGCCCTCGTGGGTAGCGCAGCGGGGGCGGGAATGACTGGCGGCGGGATGAACCCGGCTCGACCAGGCTTTAGCGGTGCCGGATTCGGCAGCGCTGCGAACACCGGTTCCGGGCCGGGCTTAGGCGCAGGCTCAGGCGCTACCGGCGGGTCCGGCAACATCGGTGCCCACGGCGCTGGTACGGGCGCCGGAGTTGGAGCGGGTGCCCACGGTGCAGGCTCGTCGGGTACCAGTGGCACGTACGCTGCGGCCGGGACTGCCGGTGGAAATGCACAGAACGGCCAGGGAGTACGCGGAGGCGCCGTTGCGGCTGGCCCAATGGGAGCTGCGGGTGCAAACCGGAGCCGCGGGCGGGACAAGTCCAGTGCGAAGGTCCGCACCGTCACTAGCGCGGTGGAGCGAGACGGCAACCTCAAGGCACTGCTCGGCGACGCGCCGCTGCTGCTACCTTCCGTGATCGGCCACAACGTCCGCGGCTAAAACGCGCAAAAGAAGGCGCCCCGGTGCTGACATGCACCAGGGCGCGGACGTAGGGCTGGCGCCTATTCGCCGTGGATGTTCGGCAGTTTGAGGTTGGGCTCCTGACCCGGCTCAACCACCACGAACTGGCCCATCATGCCGGAGTCCTCGTGGTTGAGCATGTGGCAGTGGTACATGTACGCAAGGGTCGGATCCGGGTAGTAGCCGATGTCTACCAGCAGCGTCACGGTTGCCAGCGGCGGCACCTCAATTGTGTCGTGCCAGCCTGCAGTGAACTCCACCTCGCCGTTTTCCACGCCCTGGACTGCGAATCGCGCGTTGTGCACGTGGAAGTTGTGCAGCATGTCGTCGTTCTCGTTCGTCACATGCCAGATCTCCGGGCCCTTGTGGTCGACGGCGAAGTCCACACGCGTCATGTCCATGGATTTGCCGTTGATTTCCATGTTCTTCATCCGGAACTCGCGCTCCACTCCGGTGGGCTGGGGCAGCTCGAACGGCACGAGCTTATCCGCCAGCGCGGGCGAGGCGGGAGCATCCTCAGCCGGGGCAACGATCTCCAGCAGGTCGAACACGTCGGTGGCACCGAACGTTTCGGCGGTGTCCTTATCGGGCAGCCCACCCCAGTTGGGCAGCTTGTCGTCGCGCAGCGTGAGGTCCTTGCCCGGCTCGAGGTCGACCACGATCTCAACTCGCTCGCCGGGGCTGAGCAGCACGCCGTCGACTTCGACCGGGGATTCCAGGAAGCCCTGGTCCGTTGCCACCACGTGGAACGGCGCGCCCAGGGTGAGGTAACGGAAGCGCAGTACCGCGCCGTTGAGCACGCGCAGACGTACGCGGCGGGTGGTGGCCTCGAAACGGGGCTTGGTAATGCCGTTGATCAGCGGGGTGTCGCCGACCCAGCCGCTTTCCTCGTCGAGCTGGCCGTCTTCGGTGAAGTTGGCGTCGCCGATGATCACGGGGATGTCATCCACGCCGTAGTCGTTTGGCAGGCCGGGGAAGACGGAATCGTCGTCGTCAAGCACGATGCCACCGGCGAGCCCGCGGTAGGCGTGCAGCGCCGACTTCTCGTGCGGGTGCGGGTGGTACCAGCAGGTCGCGGCAGCCTGATCGACGGTCCACGACGGCGACCACGACTCGCCCGGATCGAACATCAGGGCCGGTCCGCCGTCTGCCGTGGCTGGCAGGTGCAGGCCGTGCCAGTGCACGACGGTCGCCTCCGGCAGCTCGTTGTGTACGGTCATGTCGATCTGCTCGCCGCGGCGCATGTACAGCGTGGGCCCGAGCCAGGGGCCGTTGAAACCCCAGGTCTTGGTCATCGTCCCAGGCACGATCTCAAACTCACCCTCCTGCGCGGTGAGTTCGAAGCGCCGAGTGTTGCCGTCAAGCTCGCCTTCGTACAGCGGCGGAATGGGCAGGGGCCGAGCCTCCGCATCAGCGCCACGTGGTTCGGGCTGGGTTGAGCACGCCGTTGCGCCAGATGCAGCAGCGGCGGCCGCTACCGCCAACACGGATCCTTTGAAAAACGTTCGTCTGCTCATCTTCATTGCGCCTCCAGGTTCGCTGATCATCCCTTTCGACCCTACTATCCGAACCATGCATAACGAGGAACACAATGCACGCCGCTTCATCTGGTCGAACGGTTTGCAAAACATCGGCGACCAGATCGTCGCCCCCAAGACCGTGCTGCCATGGCTATTCAACGCGGCCAGCGTGCCTGCAGTTCTGACATCGTTCCTCGTGCCAATCCGCGAATCCGGCTCAATGCTGCCGCAGGCGTTTTTGAGCCCGTGGGTGACTTCTCAACGCTCGCGCAAGCGCGTGTGGCTCATCGGGTCGTGGGGTCAAGCGCTCGCCGCGGCGCTGATCGCGGTGAGCGCCCTGCTTCTCGACGGAGCTTCGCTCGGCGCCGCCGTCCTCATCCTGTTGGCCGCCCATGCGTTATTCCGCTCCCTGTGCTCGCTTGCCGGCAAGGATGTGCAGGGCCGCACCATTTCCAAGGGCCGTCGCGGCGACATCACCGGACGCGCCACTGCCCTGGCCGGAGGCTTCACCCTGGCGATCGGCCTGATCCTTTCCTTCTTGCCCAATAACTTGCCCCAGTGGGCGATCGCGGCGCTCCTCGCGGTGGGCGCGTCCACATGGGCGCTAGCCGCGCTTGTCTTCAACGGCATCGACGAGCCGGAGGCAGAACCAGAAAATAAGGACGGGCAGAATCTGCGGGAGATGTGGGCGTTGGTCAAAAGCGACCACGACCTGCAGCGCTTCTTGATGGTGCGCTCGCTCATGTTGGTCACGGCTTTGTCCACCCCGTTCATCGTGGTCATGGCCGGCAACGAGGGCGCGGATTTGACGGGCCTGGGCGCCTTCGTCATTGCCTCGGGCGGCGCGTCCCTGCTGGGCGGGAGGATTTCAGGAAAGCTGTCCGACAAGTCGTCGAAACGCACGATGGCGTGGGCCGCGGGAGTGGCCTCCACCGTTATCGTTCTGCTTGTCCTCAGCGCCCGTATGGCTTCCAGCGGCGTGAACGCATGGGTGATGCCGCTGGGGTTCTTCCTGGTCAACTTGGCACACACTGCGGTTCGCGTGAGCCGCAAGACGTATCTGGTGGATATGGCGGACGGCGACAAGCGCACGATGGTCACAGGCGCTTCCAACACGGTTATGGGCGTGGTGCTCCTTGTTGTCGGCGCTATTTCGTCGGCTATTTCCGTCCTTGGCCCCCAGGCCGCGCTGCTGTTTCTCGCCGTCGTGGGCTACGCCGGTGTGGTCGGCGCGCGGAACCTGAAAGAAGTCTCGGCCGCCAGCTCCTAAGCGTTATGCTGGTTACCGACAAATCCGCAACTCCCAAGGAGCATTCGAGTGCCTACCCACTTCGAACGTGCCGTTGTCGTGCTCGCGGCCGGCGCAGGAACACGCATGAAGTCCGACCGCCAGAAAACGCTGCACGAAATCGGCGGCCGCAGCCTGCTGTCCCACTCCCTCCACGCAGCAGCCGGTGTGCACCCGGAGCACTTGGTCGCGGTGGTGGGCCACCAGCGCGATCAGGTGGCACCTGCGGTTGAGCAGATCGCCGAGCAGATGCACGTGGAGATCCGCCAGGCCGTCCAGGAGGAGCAAAACGGCACCGGCCACGCGGTGCAGGTGGGTCTGTCCGCCATCCCGGATTTCGACGGCACCGTGGTGGTCACCAACGGCGACGTGCCGCTGCTCACGCCGGAGACGCTGCAGGCGCTCGTGGAGCAGCACGAGGCGGAGCGCGCCGCGGTGACGGTGCTCTCGCTCGAGTTCGACAACCCCACCGGCTACGGGCGCATCATCCGCGGCGAGGCGGGCGACGTGCTCGAGATCGTGGAGGAAAAGGACGCTACCGACGAGCAGCGCAAGGTCCGCGAGGTCAACTCGGGCGTGTTCGCATTCGACGCGGCGGTATTGCGCAACGCACTCGAACGCGTCACCCCGGATAACGCCCAAGGCGAGTTCTACATCACCGACGTGCTGGGCATTGCGCGGGGCGACGGTCTACGGGTCACTGCGTTTACGGCCCCCGACGCCCGCGAACTGGCGGGCGTGAACGACCGGGTGCAGTTAGCGGAGGCAGGCAAGGAGCTCAATCGGAGGCTCGTGGAGAAGGCGATGCGGAACGGCGCAACCGTCATCGATCCTGCAACGACCTGGATCGGTGTCGAGGTGGAGATTGGCCGCGACGTGGTCATCCACCCGAACACGCAGCTGTGGGGCTCTTCCGTCATCGGCGACGGTGCACAGATCGGGCCGGACACTACGCTGACCGACATGGAGGTTGGCGCCCGCGCCAAGGTTGTTCGCACCCAGGGCGAGCTCGGCGTCATCGGTGAAGAAGCCACGGTGGGCCCGTTCACCTACATCCGCCCGGGCACCGAACTCGGTGCCCGTGGCAAGCTCGGCGGCTTTGTCGAGGCGAAGAACGCGAAGATCGGCGAGGGTTCCAAGGTGCCACACCTGACCTATATCGGCGATGCGACTGTGGGCAAACACTCCAACATCGGCGCAAGCTCCGTGTTTGCTAACTACGACGGCATTAACAAGCACCACACCACCATCGGCGACTACTGCCGCACCGGCTCCGACACCATGTTTGTCGCACCCGTGACCATCGGTGATGGGGCCTACACCGGCGCGGGTACAGTGGTCACCGAAGATGTGCCGCCGGGCGCGCTCGCCATCAAGGAGGGCCGCCAGCGCAACATTGACGGCTGGGTGGAAGAACGCCGCCCGGGCACGGAAGCGGCCGAGGCAGCAAAGGCAGCGAAGGCCGGCAACAACGCGAAGCGAGAGGGTTAATACATGACTGGTTACTCCACCGAAAGCCACAAAGACCTCAAGGTCTTCACAGGCCGCGCCCACCCGGAGCTCGCGGAGGCAGTAGCGAAAGAGCTCGGCATCGAGCTCGTGCCCACCACCGCACGCGACTTCGCCAACGGCGAGATTTTCATCCGCTTCGAAGAGTCCGTCCGCGGCGCCGACTGCTTTGTCATGCAGTCCCACGCCCAGCCGCTGAACAAGTGGTTGATGGAGCAGCTGATCATGATCGACGCGCTCAAGCGCGGCTCCGCGAAGCGCATCACCGCGATCCTGCCGTTCTACCCCTACGCCCGCCAAGACAAGAAGCACCGCGGCCGCGAGCCGATCTCTGCCCGCCTCATCGCGGACCTGCTCACCACCGCCGGTGCGGACCGCATCGTGTCTGTGGACCTGCACACCGACCAAATCCAGGGCTTTTTCGACGGCCCGGTGGATCACATGCACGCCATGCCGATCTTGGTGGACTACATCAAGTCGAAGTACCCGCTGGACAACCTCTGCGTGGTCTCCCCCGACGCTGGCCGCGTGAAAACGGCCGAAAAGTGGGCCAACGCGCTCGGCGACGCACCCATGGCGTTCGTGCACAAGACCCGCGACATCGATGCCGCGAATAAGGTTGTGTCCAACCGCGTCGTCGGTGAGGTCGAAGGCAAGGACTGCATTCTTCTCGACGACATGATCGACACCGGCGGCACCATCGCCGGCGCTGTGGGCGTGCTGAAAGAAGCCGGCGCGAAGTCCGTTGTCATCGCCTGCACCCACGGCGTGTTCTCGAACCCGGCCCGCGAGCGCCTCTCCGAGTGCGGCGCGGAGGAAGTCATCACGACCGATACCTTGCCGCAAAACACCGAGGGCTGGACCAACCTCACGGTGCTCTCCATTGCCCCACTGTTGGCCAAGACCATTCGCGAGATCTTCGAGAATGGCTCCGTGACCACCCTGTTCGAAGGCCAGGCATAAGTCGCAATATCGCGACAGCCGCGACAGCCGGGGCAGCTCCACCGCTGCCCCGGCTGTCGCGCATACGTGAAGGACGCACATGCACGACCGCTACGCACCGTCGGTGGAATTCACCCCCGACCTCGAACACGCGAAAGCCATGTTCGACAACGACGCCACTCTGGAGTACCTCGGCGCGACGATCACGCGGCTGGAGCCGGGCCTAGCGGAAGGCGAATTTACCGTTGAGGCCAGGCACGCCAACGGCTTCGGCGTCTGCCAGGGCGGTGTGTTGTTCACGTTCGCCGACGCGCTGTTCGGCGGCGCCGCCAACTCCCGCCGCACCGACCCGACAGTTAGCGCACAGTCCGAAATGATCTACCTCGCCCCCGCCAAAGTCGGCCGCACCATCCGGGGCGTGGCCCGCGAGCGCCACACGTGGGGGCGTAACGGCCTTTCGGACGTCACGCTTTACGACGGCGATACCGCCATCGCCGAATTCCGGGGCATGTCCCGCACCACCACCCGACCACCGACAGGAAACTAACGTGAGCCTGCAGGAACAGGGCCTCAATCGAGGCGTGAAGAGTAGGCAATTGATGATGATTGCCTTTGGCTCGTCGATAGGCACGGGCTTGTTTTTGGGCTCCGCGGGCTCGATCCAGTACGCGGGCCCGGCGGTGTTGATCTCTTTCGCCATCGTCGGTGCGGTCGTGTACTTCCTCATGCGAATGCTCGGGGAGATGGCGGTGGAGCACCCTGTCTCCGGCTCCTTCGCGGCGTACTCGCGCGAATACATCTCCCCCGTTGCCGGCTTTATTACTGGCTGGAATTGGTGGTTTACCACCGTCGTTGTGGGCATGCTGGAGCTCACCGCCATGGGTACGTTTCTTGACTACTGGTTTCCCGGGCTTCCGCACTGGGTCACCGCGCTGGTGACCCTGCTGTTGGTGGTGGGGCTCAACGTGCTGAACGTCCGCGTGTTCGCGGAGACCGAATACTGGCTGTCCTTGGTCAAGGTGGCCGCGCTGGTGCTCATGATCGTGCTGGGGTTCGCTCTTGTGACGGGCCTCGGGCCTGAACCGGCGATCGGCTTTGCCAACATCACCGAGCACGGCGGGTTCATGCCGAACGGACTGTCCGGCGTGCTCTTCGCACTGGTGGCCGTGACGTTTACGTTTGGCGGCATCATGTCCATCGGCACCGCGGCCGGCGAAGCGGACAACCCGGAAACTGCCATCCCGCGTGCGGTGAACTCGGTGGTCTGGCGCATCCTGGTGTTCTACCTGGGCGGCATCGGCACGATTCTCCTCCTCGCGCCGTGGAACGAGCAGGAGGCGAGCGAAAGCCCGTTCATTCGCGTGCTCACCGGCGTCGGGTTCGGACCAGCTGCGACGGCCCTCAACGTGGTCATTGTGGTAGCCGTGTTCTCCGTGCTCAACACGATGACTTATTCGGGTGCGCGCATGCTGCGCGACCTCGCCCGCAACGGCCAAGCACCTCGCGTCTTCGCCGAGACTAGCGCGAAGGGCCTGCCCACCAAGGCGTTGCTTTTCGACGCCGCGCTCATGGGCATCGTCGTCATCTTGAACTTCTTCTTTGAGGGCAAAATTTTCGCGGTCTTGCTGGCCATCATCGTGGGCACCGAACTCATCACCTGGGCAGGCATCTGCATTTCCCACCTGAACTTCCGCAAACGCGAGACGAGTGCGACCTTTCCAGCTCCGTTCTACCCAGTGGCAAATTGGGTGTGCATCGCGTTTTTCATCCTCGTCCTCGTGCTCATGGGTATTCTTCCGGAATACCGCATGGGCCTTGCCACGCTGACCGGCTGGATCATCGTCCTCGGTCTCATTTCACTGACCACGCAACGCAGGAGCCGCGCATGATCCGACCCGACCTTGAGTCGCTGCCAGCCTATGTTCCAGGTGCTCGCAATGAGCGCGCGATCAAACTTTCCTCCAACGAATGTGCGGAGGAGCCGCTGCCGTCTGTGCAGGAGGCAATGTCGCGCGCATTAGCCACCATGAACCGCTACCCGGATATGGGTGCGGTAGAGCTGCGCGCGGCACTTGCCCGGCACTTGGGGGTGGACGAGGCGCAAGTCGCTGTTGGCACCGGGTCTTCAGCCCTGTGCCAGCAGTTGGTCACTGCTGCCGCCGGCCCGGGGGACGAAGTGGTGTTCCCCTGGCGCAGCTTTGAGGCCTACCCCATCTTTGCCCAGATCGCCGGGGCGACGCCGGTAGCGGTGCCGCTGACCGCGGATCACCGCGTGGACCTACCCGCACTTGCAGCCGCCGTCACACAGGACACGAAGCTGGTCTTCGTGTGCAACCCGAACAATCCGACAAGCACCACCGTCACGGACGCGGAGTTCGCGGCGTTCATGGCGTCGGTCCCGGAGGACGTGCTCGTCGCTCTCGACGAGGCGTATTTCGAGTACAACCGTGCCGCCGACACGCCTGTCGCCACCGACGTGATCACCCGCTACCCCAATGTGGTGGGGCTTCGCACCTTCTCCAAGGCGTACGGGCTCGCCGGCGCGCGCGTGGGCTACGCGTTCGGGCCGCGCGCCATTATCGAGGCGCTGAACAAGGTCGCCGTGCCGTTCTCCGTGAGCTCAGTGGCGCAGGTCGCGGCGCTCGCCTCCCTGGATGCGCAGGACGAGCTGCACGCTCGTGTCGACGCCACGGTGGCCGAGCGGAGCCGCGTCGTCGAGAAGCTTGGGCTCTCGGAATCCCAAGCCAACTTCGTGTGGCTGCCCAGGGAGGGACAGGACCTAGCGGACAGACTGGCGGCAGAAGGCGTGCTCGTGCGCGTGTTCCCCGAAGGCATCCGCGTGACAGTCACAAACGCCGAGGAAACCGACGCACTGCTGGAGGCTTGGGATCGTGCGCAATGAACGACGCCGCGTCATCGCGGCAACCACCGTCGGCACGGCGATCGAGTGGTACGACTACTTCCTGTACGCCGCCGTCGCCGGCTTGGTGTTTAACAAGATCATGTTCGGCCCGCTCGGTCCGGCTGCGGCGACGATCGCCAGCTTCCTCACCGTCGGGCTTTCGTTCCTCTTCCGCCCGCTGGGCGCTGTACTCGCCGGCCACTTCGGCGACCGGTTGGGGCGGCGCGGCGTGCTTATGGTCACGCTGTTCACCATGGGCACCGCCACCGCGCTGATCGGCCTGTTGCCCACGTATGAGACAGCCGGATGGATTGCACCGGCCGCGCTGGTGGTGCTGCGCATCTTGCAGGGCACTTCCGCCGGCGGGGAATGGGGCTCGGCAGTGCTGCTGGCTGTGGAGCACGCACCGGTGAACAAACGCGGCCTCTACGGCGCCGGCCCCCAGGTCGGTGTCCCGGCGGGCCTCCTGCTTTCCTCAGGTGTGCTGGCGCTAATGACCGTGATCGCCCCCGGAGACGCTTTCCTGCAGTGGGGCTGGCGCGTGCCGTTTTTGCTCTCCATCGGCCTGACGGTTTTGGGCTGGTGGATCCGCACGGGCGTAGATGAGTCGCCGGTTGTTGAAGAGATGCGGGAGGTTGGGGCGCGCAACCCGGTCGGCTCCCTATTCCGCAACCATGCCGGTCTTGTACTGGCCGCAGCACTCATCTTCGCCGCCAACGGCACGGTGGGATACATGACCACCGGGGGCTACATCCAGAACTACGTCACCGACCCGGCGGGGCTCGCGCTGGAGCGCGGCGACATCCTCTGGGCCGTCACCGCCTCCGCCGCCGTGTGGCTGTGCACCACCGCGTTCGCGGGCTGGGTGTCGGACTACATCGGGCGCACGCGGACTCTTGCTATCGGGTTTGTGGTGCAGGCCGCCGGAGTGGCGGCACTGTTCCCGCTGGTGAACACGGGTTCCCTTCCGAAGATCACCACGGCGCTGATATTCCTCACCGTCGGCCTGGGGCTGACCTACGGTGAAATCGGCGCGTTCTACGCCGAGCTGTTTCCCGCCTCCATCCGTGCATCTGGTGCATCAATTTCCTACGCTCTCGGGGCAATTTTGGGCGGTGCGTTTGCGCCCACCATCGCCGCCGCACTGCGCGAGGCGACGGGCGGCACCGCCGCTATCACCGTGTACTTGATGGCGGCAACGCTGGTCGGCCTCGTCGTCACGCTTCTGGTGCGGGACCGGCGCGGGATACCGCTCGGCCACGAACACGAGGAGTTGCAGGCCACCGGGCATTTTGTGTGGCAGGACCGCCCTGTTACCCTGTAGCAGTCTCGGCGAGGGCTTTCGGGCCGTTATCGACGCGATTTGAGATCCTTTTGCGATCACTCGACGAGCACGCATCCGTTCAGTGGTCGCAGGCCCGGCCTGTGGCCCTTCACAGAAGAAGGAGTACACCATGGCTATTACCCCCACCGTTATCAAGGGTGAGCGTCGCGAGGAGTTCGGCAAGGGCTCCGCACGCCGTCTGCGCCGCGACGGCAAGATCCCGGGTGTCCTGTACGAAAAGGGCATCGACAATGTCCACTTCGCGGTCGACCGCATCGAGATGACCGCAGTCGTGCGTAACGACGGCACAAACGCCATCGTTGAGCTGGAGCTCGACGGCGAGAAGCTGCTCGCCATGGTCAAGCACATCGACCAGAACGTGCTGACCCTCGAGATCGACCACATCGACCTGTTCGGCATCAAGCGCGGCGAAAAGGTCACCGTCGAGGTCCCGGTTGTCACCGAGGGCGAGGCAGCTCCGGAAGCGGTTGTGCTGCAGGAGGCCGACGTGGTGGAGATCGAGATCGACGCCCTGTCCATCCCGGACGAGCTCACCATCTCCATCGAGGGCAAGGAGATCGGCGACACGCTGTACGCGTCCGACCTCCAGCTGCCGGCCGGCGCGGAGCTCATCTCCGACCCGGAGACCCTGCTGGTCAACGTCACCTACCAGGAGGTCGACGAAGACCTCGAGGCCGCTGCAGAGGAAGCCGAGGAGGGCGGCGCTGAGGCTGGCGCTGACGCCGACGCAACCGTCGAGATCGCAGACGGCGGCGAGGGCGACGAGGGCGAAAACCAGTAAATCCCTGCCCCCAACGGCCACAGGTGCCTCACCTGTGGCCGTTGTTTTATGCCGGTTATCCTCGTACGCGTGACTATTTTGATCGTCGGCTTGGGCAACCCCGGCCCGCAGTACGCCGCCACGCGCCATAACGCCGGCGTGTTCGTAGTCGAGGAGCTGCTGGGCCGCGCCACACCGATGCCCGCCCAGCTTGCAGCTCACAAGCGCACCAACACGGAGATCGCAGAGCTTGCGAAGGGGCGTTTGCTTGCCGACGACCATGCGGTCCTCGCCCGCACCCGGTCCTTCATGAATCTCTCCGGCGGCCCGGTGAAGGCATTGATGGATTACTTCAGCGTCAAACCCGAAGACCTCTACGTGGTCCACGACGAACTGGACTTGGAGCTCGGCGAGGTCAAGCTGCGCCGCGGCGGCGGCGACCACGGCCACAACGGGCTGAAGTCCGTCACCAAGTCGCTCGGCGGCAAGCCCTACAACAAGGTGGCGGTGGGGATCGGCCGCCCGCCCGGGCGCATGGCGCCGGCGGATTACGTGCTCAAACCATTCAGCGCGAAGGAACAGGTAGACCTGGCTATCGCGGCCGCGGACGCGGCTGACGAGATCTTGCGCGCGATAGGCTAGCGGCCATGAAGCTTGCCACGATCAGGACCGGAGACACCACCACTGCTGCACGCCTTATCGACGACGACAGGGCGGTGAAGCTCAGGGCGGAAGACGTGGGCGAGCTATTGCGCTGTGGCAGCTTCGACGAGGGCGAAGAATTCACCTTCGCAAAGGAGGACCTGGCACCCGTGATCCCGCGGCCCGGCAAGATCATCTGCGTCGGGCTGAACTACGCCAAGCACATTGCGGAGATGGGCCACGAGCGGCCGGATGTGCCCGCCTTGTTCATCAAGTACCCGGAAGCGCTGATCGGCCCTTACGACGACGCCGAGGTGCCCGGCTTCAACGCCGACACCCTGGATTTCGAGGGCGAGCTGGCCGTGATCATCGGCGCTCGGGCCCGCCACGTCAACGAAGCAGACGCGGCAGACTACATCGCGGGCTACGCCGTGATCAACGACTACACCCAGCGTCACTACCAAAAGCGCACGCAGCAGTGGCACCAGGGCAAGTCCCTGGAGAAGACCGCCGGGTTCGGCCCGTGGTTGGACACCGAATGGCAACCGTGCCCGGCGCTCACGACCACGCTCAACGGCGAGGTCATGCAGCATGCCCCCACCGACGACCTGGTGTTCACCCCGGCGAAGCTGGTGGAGTTCATCTCACACCTCTACCCGCTCGAGCCGGGCGATGTGATCGCCACCGGCACCCCGGACGGTGTCGGCCACGCCCGGGACCCGAAGCGCTACCTGCGCGACGGCGACACAGTGCGCGTTGAGATCGAGGGCCTCGGCGCGATCGAGAACACCACCCGCGTGGTCTAGCGGGCATGCCCCCGAGCGCCGATACTGCCTCCCAAATACGCTTCGATCTCTGCCGCCGGTGCGGCCATGAGCTCGCCGCGATCTGCCCCGACGAGGCAGTAGTCGTTGTCCTTGGTCATCGGGCGCAGGTAGGGGTAGGTGGGCGGCAAGTCCGGGTGGGCGCGGGTGAACTCGGTTTCCACCCCGCTCGCCCACCGTCCGGAAAACGCCCGCGAGACCACAGCGGGCGCACTTGAGCGCAGCAGCTCGCGGTTGCGCGGGCTCGTGCCCGCTTCATCCGCCAGCAGGAACGCGGTGCCGCACGCAACGGGCACATCTAGCTTGGCCACGTCCTCCGGCCCCCGCACCCCTCCCGCGGCGATCACCAGCCCGTTCACGAGCGCTAGCAGTGCTTCCAATGCACGTTGGTCCGGCTCGTTGTGTTGGTTCCACGTGCCGCGGTGCCCTCCGGCGCGCGGGCCTTGGACGATCACACCGTCGACTCCCCTGCGCTGCGCCTCTGCGATTTCGGCCGGGCTGGTTACCGTCGCCCATGCCTCAGAACCGACGGTATGCAGCTGGGCGATTTCGGCCTCGCTGAAACATCCGAACGTGGACGACACCACGGCAGGTGCGGCGTCAAGCACAAGGGCAAACTTCTCGGCGTAATCGGACACCACGTCCGGGACTTCGGTGCCGAGGCGGCGGGCGACCGTGAGGACGTCGTCAGGCAGAGGTTCAGGCTGCGGCACAAACAGGTTGGCGCCGAACGGCGGCTCGCTTTCCGCGAGCCAGGCGCGGGCCTGCGCCACGGTGCAGGTACCCAGCGCGATGAACCCGAACTGGACGGCGTTGACGAGCGCGGGCGTGGAGGGCCCACCGGCCATGGGTGCTGCGATCACACTAGGAAAGTCCATGGCTAGAGTATGCGCCATGTTCGGATTCTTCAGGCGCAAACGCACCCCGCAACTCCAGGCGGATTGGCTCGTGGTGGGCTTGGGCAACCCCGGCGCCAAATACGCTGCCACCAGGCATAACGTGGGCTACGTGGCGCTCGGCGAGCTAGCCGGCGGGCTGCAACCTGTACCGGGAATCAAAGCCCGCGTGCAGGTGCGTGACGGGGTGGCGTACGCGCGGTCGACGACGTACATGAACACCACCGGCGAAGCTGTCGGGCCGCTAGCCAAGCAGCTCGGCGTGGCGCCCGACCACATCATCGTCATCCACGACGAGCTGGATCTCCCAGCGGGGACGATGCGGGTCAAGCTCGGCGGGAACGAGAACGGCCACAACGGGCTGAAGTCAATCACCGAGCACCTGGGCACGCGCGACTACCTGCGGGTGCGAATCGGCATCGGGCGGCCACCGAAAGGGGTGACGGTGCCGGATTGGGTGCTTGGGCCGGTCGAAGGCGAGGTCCCGGTGGGAACCGCGGCGCAGGCGGTGCGCCTGCTCATCACAGACGGGCTGCAGAAGGCGCAGAACGTCATCCACGCGCGCTAGCTGGCGGCCTCTTCAAGATCGCTGAGCAGACGCAAGAGTGCTGCATGTTGGCGCTCGCGCGGGGCGAACGACCCGCCCTCGACGTCGTCGCCGAAGATGTGGAGCGCCACCTGGTTGCGGATGTCCACCATGGACAGGTTTGCCACAATCTGGCGCCAGTGCTCCACCGCGCGCACGCCGCCCTCGCCGCCGTAGCTGACAAACGCGACGGGCTTGCCGGCCCACTCCCCGTACAGCGAATCGAAGGCGTTTTTCATCGTCCCCGGCACGGAATGGTTGTACTCGGGGGTGACAAAGACGTAGCCGTCGCACGCATCCACAGCCTCGGACCAGCGGGCCACCACCGGGTCGTCGTACTGCTTGTTGGCGGCGCCCGACACAGTCTCTGCCACCAGGTGAGGAACGTTGAAATCCGCGAGGTCGAGCAGGCGGTACTGCACGTCGCGCTCGCCTGCGGCTTCGATCACCCAGGAAGCTACACTCTCGCCGATGCGTCCGCTACGGACCGAACCGAGGAACACTCCGATTGTTGTCATAGACACGACTGTACTTGGCCGAAGGTGCGTCGATAAGCTAGCTGCTCATGAGCACCGTTTCCGAGGCCTCCCGCCGCCGCACTTTCGCCGTCATCGCCCACCCGGACGCCGGTAAGTCGACGATCACCGAGGCGCTGGCATTGCACGCCCACGTGATTTCGGAGGCTGGCGCGGTGCACGGCAAGGGCAACCGCAAGTCCACGGTGTCGGACTGGATGGAAATGGAAAAGGAACGCGGCATCTCGGTCGCGTCCTCCGCGCTACAGTTCGAGTACGCACCAGACGCTCACGAGGGCGAGCCGTACGTGATCAACCTGGTGGACACCCCGGGCCACGCGGACTTCTCCGAGGACACCTACCGCGTGCTCTCCGCCGTCGACGCTGCAGTCATGCTTATCGACGCAGCCAAGGGCCTTGAGCCCCAAACCCTGAAACTCTTCCGCGTCTGCAAAGCGCGCGGGCTACCCATTGTCACCGTGATTAACAAGTGGGACCGCGTGGGCCGCGAGCCGCTCGAGCTTGTGGACGAGATTGTCACCGAAATCGACCTCCAACCCACCCCGCTGTACTGGCCGGTAGGCGAGGCGGGCGACTTCCGCGGCCTGGCCCACGTCGACGCCGAAGGCTCAATCGACGGGTACGTGCACTTCACCCGCACCGCCGGCGGCTCCACCATCGCGCCCGAAGAGCACTACAGCGTTGACGAGGCCGCCGCGAAAGAAGGCGACGTGTGGGACACCGCCGTCGAGGAGGCGGAGCTGCTGCTCGAAGACGGCGCGGTGCACGACCAGCAGCTGTTCGAGCAGTGCATCACCTCCCCCATCATCTTCGCCTCCGCGATGCTGAACTTCGGCGTGCACCAGATTCTGGACACGCTGTGTGCCATCGCGCCCGCGCCGGAGGGACGCGCGTCCGACCCCAAGGCCGTTGAGGCGTCCACCACGGCGATGGAGGAGCAGCGCGAAGTGGGCGACGACTTCTCCGGCGTGGTGTTCAAGGTGCAGGCCGGCATGGACAAAAACCACCGGGACACACTCGCGTTCATGCGCGTGGTCTCCGGCGAGTTCGACCGCGGCATGCAGGTCACTCACGCGCAATCCGGACGCAGCTTTTCCACGAAGTACGCGCTAACCGTGTTCGGCCGCAACCGCGACACCGTGGACACCGCGTACCCGGGCGACATCATCGGCCTGGTCAACGCGGGTGCGCTCGCGCCCGGCGACACGATCTACGCCGGCAAGAAGGTGCAGTTCCCGCCGATGCCCCAGTTCGCGCCGGAGCACTTCCGCACCCTGCGTGCGAAGTCGCTGGGCAAGTACAAGCAGTTCCGCAAGGCGCTGGACCAGCTGGACGCCGAGGGCGTTGTGCAGATTCTGCGCAACGACCTGCGCGGCGACGCCGCCCCGGTCATGGCGGCCGTGGGCCCCATGCAGTTCGAGGTCATGCAGGCACGCATGGAAAACGAGTACAACGTCGAGACCGTCACCGAGCCGATCCCTTACTCCGTTGCCCGGCGCACCGACGCTGAGTCCGCCCCCGAGCTTGGCCGTCAGCGCGGCGTGGAGATTTTCACCCGCACCGACGGCGAACGTATCGCCCTATTCGGCGACAAGTGGAAGCTCGCCTTCGTGGAAAAAGAGCACCCGGAGCTGACCATCGAGCCACTCATCGCAGACTAGCGCTTCGCGGTGAGGAACTCGCGCATCGCGGGCCAGTCGCGCTCCACCTGCGCCTGGCCGGCCGCGTAGTTCGCCCACAGTTTCTCCGCGTTGAGCTCGGTGGACTCCACTCCCATCGCGTCGGGAAAGAAGATGTAGGCGTTGCCGGCGTCGGCTTCTTCGATAAGCGACTGTTTCGCGGCGTTATAAATGCCCGGCCGGGCAACCATCGCGTCGGCGACCTTGGGCGTATTGCGCAACATGCGGCGTATCGCGCGCTCGCGTTTTTGCGGTCCTTTGACGTAGTCGCGGGGGCGGGTGAGCACCGCGAGGAAACGGGTGTAGCCGGCAGCGCGGGCGGCGTCGATAAGCAACCCGCCCGAGGTGCCCAGCGCACCGTCTACGTACGGCACCCCGTCGATCTCGCGCATCTTCATCAAAATCGGCAGCGTCGACGAGGCCCGCGCGGCAAGGGCGACGTCCTCCAAGGTGCGCAGGTCATCACGGTTAAACGCCACCGTCTCCCCCGTGTCGGCGCGCACCGCCTCAACGTGGACCTCCTCGGTGGTCCGGGTAAACGCGTCGAAGTCGAACGGCAGGACGTCCTCGGATTGCTCGTACGCCCATTCGCCGTTGATCAGGCCCTTGCCTCGCACCACAGAGCGCCAGCCGCCGAACTTGGGGTTGCCCACAAACTCCGTGAACGCGTTTTCAGAGCGTCACGTGTCGCGGGAGGCGAGGTTCAGCGCATGGACCGAGCCTGCGGAAATGCCGCCGACCCAGCCGAACTGGACCTCTTCCGCGATGAGCTTTTCCACCACGGGGGCGGTGTAGGAGTTGCGGGTACCTCCGCCTTCGAAGATGAGGGCGGTGTCGCGGGCGTCAATCATGCGTGCGAGCCTACGCGCACGGTCTCTCCAATCGCGTTCCAGGCGACCTCCGCAAATTCGGCCGCGTCGAGGCTCCCGCAGCCCTCGGGCATGTGCCCCCAGTACTCGGCGCCGGTGACCTCGGGCAGCTCCTCGACGTTTAAGCGGGTGGGCAGGTCGGGGACCTCAGGCATGGCGCCGCCGATGATCCCGAGCACGTCCAGGCCCCTCGCGCGGGCTTGCTCGCAGGTCAGCTCGGCGAGATTCAGGCTGCCCAGCCCGAGCGAAGTCACCACTACGAGCGGTGCGCCGAGGGCGCTCGCGATGTCGGCGAGGGTGTAGTCGTCCGCAAGCCGTACCAGCAGCCCGCCGGCACCTTCTACCAGCACAACGCGATCCGGGGCGTTGAGGCTGCGGATCCATCCGGTGACTTCGTTCAGGCTCGGGGTCTGGATGCCCGCCCGCCGCGCGGCGAGGTTCGGCGCGAGGGGCTCGGGGTAGCGCCACCGCTCGAACGTTGCAATGCCAGCAAGCTTGGCGACGGCTGACGCGTCCCCCTGCCCCGGCGCCTCCCCCGTCTGAATCGGCTTGGCGGCCACCACGTCGATGCCGCGGCGGCGAAGCACGCTGGCTATGGCGGCGGTGGCCACCGTCTTGCCCACATCTGTGTTTGTGCCGGTAACTGCGACGATCATTTCGCGCCCTCCTCCGTTGCTGTTTGTGTTGCTGCACGCGCGGCCGCGGCGATCCCCCGGCAGATCTGGGCGATGTCCTCGTCGGTGCAGATGTACGGCGGCATGGTGTAGATGAGCCGGCCGAAGGGGCGGACCCACACGCCCTCGGCCATCGCGGCCTCGGTTGTTGCGCGCATAGGCACGTCAGCGTCCATCTCGACCACGCCGATGGCACCGAGCACTCGCACATCCGCTACACCCGGTAGATCCGCAAGTGGGCGCAGGCCGCGCTCGAGTTGCGTTTCGATCCGGCCCACTTGGTCGCGCCAGGTACCCTCCGCCACCATCGCGACAGACTCCGCGGCGACGGCGCACGCCAGCGGGTTCGCCATGAACGTCGGGCCGTGCATCAGAGCCTGCGGCTGCATCCCGCGCGCGATCTCTTCGGTGGCCAGGGTGGCGGCGAGTGTGACAAACCCGCCGGTCATCGCCTTGCCTATGCACATGATGTCCGGCACGACCCCGTTGTCCAGGGTGGTGAACAGCTGGCCGGTGCGGCCAAACCCGGTGGCGATTTCGTCGGCGATGAGGGGGATGCCGGAGGCGTCGCAAAGCTTGCGTAGCCCAGCAACGAGCTCGGGGTCGTGGAAGCGCATCCCGCCAGCACCTTGCACTACGGGCTCGACGATCACGCCGGCGATCTCGGGGGTAATCAGCCGAGCGAATTGCTCGAGGTAGGCGTCTCGCTCGCGCTCCGACGCACCGCGGATTGGCGGGGCGGGCGCAAAGACCTGAGGTTTGAGCGCGTCACCCCACATCGCGTGCATGCCGCCTTCCGGGTCGCAGACGCTCATGGTGGCGAACGTGTCGCCGTGGTACCCGGACCGCCAGGTTAAGAATGTGGTGCGCTCTGGGTGGCCTTGACCGATGGCGTACTGCAGCGCCATCTTCATCGCCACCTCCACTGACACCGAGCCAGAGTCGGAGAAGAACACTTGGGAGAACGCGCCGCCGGTGAGTTCCAGCAGCCGCTGGGTCAGCGTAGCCGCGGGCTCGTGGGTGAGCCCGCCGAACATGACGTGGCTCATTGTGGCGATCTGTTTTTCGGCGGCCGCGACCAGCCGCGGGTTGGAGTGCCCGTGGATGACGGCCCACCAGGACGACATGGCGTCGATCAGCACGCGGCCGTCGTGAAGCGTAATGCGCGGCCCGGAGGCGTAAGCGACGGGGTACGTGAACTGCCCCGGCTCGGCGTACGGGTGCCAGATGTGGGCCGCGTCGATTGCGGCGATCTCGCGTTGGTCCATAGTTCATGGACGTTAGCAGCTCACGCCACGTTTTGAACGGTGTTCAGGCCTACGGGGTGAGTGCGCCCCCGGTCACCGCGAGGGTCTCGCCCGAGATGTAGGACGCGGCCTCGGAAGCCAGGAAAACGTACGCGCCGGCGAGCTCCGCTGGCTGGCCCGGGCGGCCGATATCGGAATCCTGCGCGAAGTTGTCCACCACCTCTTTCGGCTGCCCCTCGCCGGCTGGATAACTGTCCAGATCGGGCCCGGCGCGACGGCATTGACGCGGATGCCCTTGGATGGCAGCAGCTCACCGGAAAGGCCCTTGGCCAAGTTGTTGAAGGCAGCCTTGGTCATGGCGTAATCCAGCAGTTCTTTCGACGGGCTGTACGCCTGGATCGACGTGGAGAAGATGATGGACGACCCCGGTTCCATGTGCTTGACCGCCTCTTTGGTCACCCGGAACGCGGAGTAGATGTTGGTTTTCATCGTGGCGTCGAAGTCTTCATCGGAAATGTTCAGCAGGCCGTCGTTCCACACCTGGCGCGACGCGTTGTTGACCAAAATGTCAATGCCTCCGAGGCCGTCGACGGTCTTCTGCACCGCCGCGACACAGTTTTCGCGCTCCCGTAGATCGCCCGGGATCGCCACGGCCTTTCGCCCGGCGTCCTCGATGAGCTTCACAATGCGGTCGGCGTCCTCCTGCTCCTCCGGCAGGTAGGCGATAGCGACGTCTGCGCCCTCGCGGGCAAACGCGACGGCGGTCGCTGCGCCGATGCCGGAATCACCCCCGGTAATGAGGGCGCGACGCCCCTCGAGTTTGCCGGAGCCGACGTAGGAATCCTGGCCCAGGTCAGGCTCGGTGGCCATCTTCACGTCCAGGCCGGGATTGTCCTGGCGCGGCTCGGAGGGAAATTCGGACTGGTATTTCGTGCGTGGATCAATGAGTGCCATGGCGCCACCCTACCGGCACCGTTGTGATCAACCGTCCAGAATTTCGTCGGCCGCGCGGTCGGTCCACCGGCGCAGCTGCAGGCGCCACGCCGCACCGTCATTGGACCGCGGCGGGGCCTGAATGCACCGGCGTGAGTCGAATCCTGCCTGCAGCTCCTTGGCACGCAGCACCTCGGCGTCGATCTTCACCCCCATGAGCAGCACCACGTTCATTGTCCACACGAGCACCAGCACTGCCAGGACGGTTCCAAACGCGCCGTAGGTGCTGCGCACCCCCACAAGCCGGAGGTACCAGCCGAAGCCCACCCAGAGCATGCTGGCAACCGCGAGCGCGAGCGCGGAACCGAGCGTGAGCACCCGGAAGCGTCCCGGGCGCACGTTCGGTGTGAAGTGGTAGAGCACGCTGACCAGGGCAACAGCCACCACGGCAATCACCGGCCCGCGCAGGTAATCCCACACTGGCAGGAAGATCGAGGTGAGGTACTCCAGCTCGTCCTCCAGCTGCAGCGGGCGCGCAACCGGTCCAAGGACGGCGGTGACGATGCCGTCGGTAAGCAGCGCGCCCAAGATGATCACCACCGCGCCGATGACAAGCACGAGGGTGACCAGCCACATCGTCGCCCACGTCACCACGATCGGGCGGCCCTCGACACGCCCGTACATGAGATTCGCGTTGCGCGAAAACGAGCGCACGTAGCCTGAGGCGGACAACAGCGAGATCACCACTGACACCACAAGGGCGATTGTGCTTTGCGACGGCGTCCCGACAATCGTCATCAGCAACCTCAACGCGTCCTCTTGGAGTTCCGCCGGCACGTACGTCTGGATCAGGTCCGCGAGCAGCGAGTCCGGCGCATCTTCCATGCGCGGCAGAAGCAGGCTGAAAATGGAGTACGCGGCCAGAAGCATCGGTGCTACAGATAGCAGCGTGTAATAGGTCATCGCCGCCGCGCGGTCCACCATGCCGTCGTTAGAGAAGTCCGCGAAGATACGCCGCAACACCGATTTCCACCCCGCTTTGGTCAGCCGGTTGCCACGGCCTAGCGGGGATTCGTAGTCGTGCGGGGTGACCACCACGTCGCCGGTGCCGTACGGCATGACCAGCTCCGCGCGGTAAGTGGTGCCGTCAGCCATCGCTCAACGCCGTCGGCGCGCCGAGGTTGTCGCCAATGCACTGGCCGTGGAGCACCCCGCGGGCGCGCGACATAAGTTCCATACCGGTCAACCTTATACACTCGGCTGCCATGGGACTTCTTAGCCGCGCACGCCAGCTCCTCGGCCTCGGGCACACGCCTCTGGTGGATTTTCCGGAGCAGTTCGAACCCGTGGACGTGGATAGGCTGCAGGTGCACACAGCGAAACTCTCCCCCGACACGGAGGAGAAGATGGTGATTGTGACCACCACACCAAAGGCACTGGAGCGCATCGCGGCCGGGGGCGCCGTACAACTGCGCCACCCAGGCGAGCGCGACGTGACGTTCGTGCCCGTGGGGCGGGATGCGGTGCCGGTGCTGGACCCCAAGCTCGGGTGGCTCATCCCCGTCAGCCCGGCGACCGCATCCGAGCTGGCAGCGCTGCCAAAAGGCCCAGGCGAGCACGAGTTGCGTTCGCTGCACCTGGGCCTGATTATTCAGCCACTGAACCTGCCCTAGACCAACCCGATCCAGTTCCAGTACGTCGCCGACAGCAACAGGATAAGCACGTAGCCCACAATGGTCAGCGGGATACCCGTGCGCAGGAACTGCTTTGAGGTAAACGCGCCCGTGCCGTAGGCGAGCATGTTCTGCGGCGCGGAGACCGGAAGCAAGAAGCCGAAGCAGATCACAAACTGCTGGATGATCACAAACCCGATACCGTTGTTCGGCACATCAAGCGTGGCGGCGAGTGCGATAAACACCGGGATGAGTGCGGACGCCAGCGAGGTCGCGGATGCAAAGCCCAAGTGGATCAGGATATTGAACAGGCTCACCAGGGCGATGGTTGCCAGGATCGGCATCGACGCCAGACCGATAGCACCGAACGTGGACTCAGACAGCCAGGTCGCCGCGCCCGTGTCCAGCAGGAATTTGCCCAGCGAGATGCCGGCGGCGAATACAACCAGGGTTCCCCAGTTGATGTGCTCTTGGGCGTACTTCCAGTCCATCACGCCGATGCCAGGTGTGAGCATGATGCCGACGGCGACGATGGTGATGGTGGCGGAGCTAATCGGGTGCACAATGCCCTCCGTCGCCCAGAACAGGAGCAGCGCAACGGCGATGGCGGTGAGGCGCTTCTCGGCGCCGGTCATGGGGCCCATTTCAGCCAGCTGCTTCTCGACGAGCTCACGCCCGCCCTCAATCGCCTCAGCCTCCGGCTTGATGGCCCAGCGCATGATGAAAAACAGCGCAATCGACATCAAAATCGACCACGGGGCGGCCCACAGGAACCACTGCCCCCAAGAGACGGTTTGATCCAGCTGGTCTTCGATGAAACCGACCGCCACCAGGTTCTGCGCTGCGGCGGTCTTGATGCCCACGTTCCAAATAGACACGGCTTGCGTCGCCGTAATCACCAGCAGCGCCGCCAGCTTCGATTCCTTGGCCAGGCCGAACGCGGCCACCATGCCCATAAGGATCGGCACCACGGCACCGGCACGCGCGGTCGCGGACGGCACGAAGAAGGCCAGGATGATGGAGATGACAATGGCACCGATGACGATGTTGGAGACCTTTTCACCCGCCATTTTCAGCACATAGAGCGCGAGCCTGCGGTGCAATCCGGTCGCCTGCATGGCCGTGGCCAGCGCGAGCGCCGCCGCGACGAGGGCCACCGCGGACGACGAGAACCCGCTCATCGCGATGCTCAAGCCTTTCGACGCACCAACGGCCTCCCCCGTCTCCGGGTCAGTGGCGAACGTGAGCATGATGGCAATAAGCCCGACAATCATCACCGCGCTAACGGGGTATGACACCGCCTCGGTCACCCACATGATCACCGCGAATGCGAGCATGCCCAGCGCGATCTTCGCCGGCATGGCAAGGCCCGCAATCGGGATGAGCAGCACCGCTGCCAGCGCTACAAACGCCGCGATGAACGCGAGAACCTTGCCGGTGGTTTTCTCCTCCCCCGCCGGTTGTCTGTCTTGCGTTGTCACGGGTGTTGCCGCCGTGGTCACGATGCTCCTCCTCGATTCGGTTGTCTTAACTCCGACGGTAGTCCTGCCTATAACGCCTGCAAAATGGGACAAGCGTACGGTGAGCCGAAGGTGCGTCGATAGGCAGGCGTAGCATCGGCACCATGAACTTGAGCTCGCAGCTGACCTACAACATGCACCACGGCGCGGAGGATCTGCGCATTCTGCTGACCACCGACATCACCAACAACTTCCTTCCGCAGTCCTGGCAGGCTTCGCTGCGCGACCTCAGCTTCTCGGTGGTCGGCCTGTGGGATTCGGTCGTGCGCGGCATTTCGGTGCTGACCTAGACGCCCGAACGGCCCCGGGGACCGGATCCCCGGGGCCGTTCTCTCGCGGTGATTTCCTGTCGCCCAGCGTCAACCGGAAGGTCTCTGGGCGCCAAGGCGGGGGGGATCGGTTTGCGAGGCGTCCCCTCTCCATATACGGAGGGTGAAAATGGCCCTGAGCTGGAAGTATAAAGAGTATAAAAGGCGTTTTCTGTATAAGGAGTATAAAGAGTATAAAAGCTTGGAGGTGCACATGCAGAACCCATTCATCCCCACATTCGGCGTTTCTCCCGTTGTGCTCGGCGGTGATGACAGTCTCATCCGCGACTTCGGCGCCGGCCTCGACGGTGGTCCGGGCGATCCTCGACGCACCTTGCTCATCTCCGGCCCTCGCGGCATTGGCAAGACGGTCGCGCTCAATGAGTTAGAGGACGAAGCCGCAAGACACGGCTGGGTCGTTCTACGCGCTCAGCCCTACGATCTCATCAGCCCGCTCGTCGCTTCCGTTATCCCCAAGACTCTCTCGTCTCTGCGGCAGAAGAATCCCGACCGCCGCAGAATCACTGGCGTAAATATCGCGGGCATCGGCGGGTTTTCCACCGAAACCCCATCCAGCGAGAAGCCCGAACCCTCGTTGATCGGTTCACTCAACGCACTCTGCGACGCGCTTCCGCAAGGCTCTGGCGCGCTGCTGACATTGGACGAAGTCCAAAGCGTCGATTCGAAGGAGCTGTGGCAGCTCACCGCCGCAGTGCAGGATCTACGCAGAGATGGGCGCGACGTCGCCTTCGCGGCCGCTGGGTTACCTGACGGGGTTGCAACGCTGCTCCAGCACCCAGGCACCACCTTTCTCCGCCGCGCTCAGCACACCGTGCTCGCCCCAATGACACCAACTGAGACGCTTACGGTGCTTGAGGAGACCGCGCTGCAGGGCGCGGTCCACATCCCGGCCGATGTATTGCACGATGCCGCAGCGCTCACACGGGGCTACCCCTTCCTGATCCAGCTCCTCGGCTACCACCTGTTCGAGCGCGCAATCCGCAGGGACCAGCTCGTCTCACACGACGATCTCGGGGCGGTAACCCCGGACGTATTGAGAACACTGGGAGACCTCATTCACCAGCCTGCGCTCTTACACCTTCCCACCGCCGAGCTTGAATACCTCGAGGCAATGGCCGAAGTCCAGGACGGCCAACAAGCTGTGCCAAGCGCTGCCATCGCGCAACGATTAGGCAAGAGCCTGCAGCAGGTGTCGATGGTGCGGCAGAAACTCATCGACCGCGAGTTGATCTATTCCCCTCGCCGGGGTGCGCTCAATTTTGTCATCCCCCACATGGGCTCCCACCTCAAGCAGCGCGCCACTCGCGACACCGGTTGGGACTAGCGGACCAAACGCAAATATTGCACATACTGCGCAACTTTGCATACAGTGTGCAACATGTCTGAATTCCTCTACCGGCTAGGCAGCTGGTCCTACAAAAAAGTCTGGCCATTTTTGGCCATATGGCTCATTCTTTTGGGCGCCCTTGGCTTCGGCGCTGCGAACTTTGCCAAGTCCCCCAGTCCGACATTTTCCATGCCTGACATGGACTCCACCGTTACGCAGGAGGAGATGAACGAGCGCTTCGGCACCGACGAGGACGCGATGAGCGTGCCCAGCGGCACCGTCGTGATCAAGGCGCCGGAGAGCAAGACGCTGAAAGACCCGGAGGTGATGGCCGAGGTCGACGCCATGCTCGACGAGCTGAAGGCCACCGGCAATTTCCGCAATCCGGACGCGATTGTCAACCCGGTGCTCGCCGCCGGTGGGATGGCCAAACAGATGGGCGAAGCCAAGGCGGCCCAGGGCATGCCGCAGGAGCAAATCGAGGCTGACCTCGCGGCGTTGTCTCCTCTGAGCCCGGATGCAACCACCGGCACCGTCAGCGTCACGTTCACCGAGGACAACGTGATGGACATTCCGGCGGAGACGCTCGACGAGGTCGAGAGCATCCTCGACCGTTACGACGGTTCCGACCTCACCGTGAAGTACAACGGCAACGCGTTCACCAGCGCGGGAAAGATGGACGGCACCTCCGAGCTGATCGGCATGGCCGTGGCCGCGCTTGTGCTGCTGGTGACATTCGGCTCCCTTGTCGCGGCCGGTCTGCCGCTGATCAGCGCCGTGATCGGTGTCGGCGTGGGCATCCTCGGCGTCCAGTTGGGCACCCTGTTCACGGATTCCATCTCTGACATGACGCCGACGCTGGCCTCCATGATCGGGCTCGCCGTAGGCATCGATTACTCCCTGTTCATCGTGGCGCGATTCCGCAACGAGCTGATCTCGTCGTCCGGCCTCAACGACCTGTCGCCGAAGGAACTGGCGCGTGAACTGAAGAAGATGAGCAAGGCTCAGCGCGCGCACGCGATGGGCATGGCACTGGGCACCGCTGGCGGATCCGTCGTCTTCGCAGGCACGACAGTGCTGATCGCACTTGCCGCCCTGTCGATCATCCGCATCCCGTTCCTCACCACCATGGCGCTCGCCGCGGCGGCGACCGTCGCCATCGCTGTGCTTGTCGCACTGACGTTCCTGCCTTCGCTGCTCGGGCTGCTGGGCACCCGCGCGTTCGCGATCCGCATTCCCGGCCCGAAGGTGCCGGATCCCGAAGACGAGAAACCGACCATGGGACTTCTGTGGGCGCGCCAGATTCGCGCTCGCCCATGGCTCAACCTCATCGCCGGCGTGCTGCTGTTGGGCATCCTGGCCATCCCCGCCGCCAACCTGCGTCTGGCCATGCCCACCGACGGCACCGCGAAGCTGGGGTCGCCGCAGCGTGAAGCGTACGAGCTTATCGACGCCGCCTTCGGCCACGGCCGCAACGCCC
The DNA here is from genome assembly GCA_014490595.1 of Corynebacterium wankanglinii. Lineage (GTDB taxonomy): Bacteria > Actinomycetota > Actinomycetes > Mycobacteriales > Mycobacteriaceae > Corynebacterium > Corynebacterium wankanglinii. Next base: position 838,163 of record CP061031.1, on the reverse strand, counting down.
CCATGATCGCGTACGTGGACACGGCAGACGTGGCAGAGCAGGACCGCATGGGCGCGTACCAGACGCTGCTGCAGGACTTCGCCGGCACTGAAGGCGTGGTCAACGCGCAGATCGTGCAGACCACCGAGAACTTCGACGCGGCACAGATCCTCATTACGCCGAACTCCGGCGCCACCGACCAGGCCACCACAGACACCCTGGAGCGCCTGCGCGAATTCAAGCAGCCGTTCGAGGACGAAACCGGCGCCACGTTCGGCATCACCGGCATCACGCCGATCTTCGACGACATCTCCCAGATGCTGTCCGACGTGCTCGTGCCCTACATCGCCATCGTCTTAGGCCTCGCATTCATCGTGCTCATGCTCGTGTTCCGCTCCCTGTGGGTGCCGCTGATCGCCGCACTCGGCTTCGGGCTGTCCATGGCCGCGACCTTCGGCGTGACCGTGGCCATCTTCCAGGAGGGCATGTTCGGTCTGATCGAGGACCCGCAGCCGCTGCTGTCCTTCCTGCCCATCATGCTCATCGGCCTGACCTTCGGCCTGGCCATGGACTACCAGGTGTTCTTGGTCACCCGCATGCGCGAAGGCTACGTCTCCCGCGGCAAGACCGCCGGCAACGCGGTGGCCAACGGCTACAAGCACGGTGCGCGCGTGGTCACCGCGGCCGCGCTGATCATGATCTCGGTGTTTGCGGCGTTCGTGCTCATCGACGAGCCGTTCATCAAGGCCATGGGCTTCGCGCTCGCCGCAGGCGTGCTTATCGACGCCTTCGTGGTCCGCATGACCCTGATCCCGGCCACGATGTACATTCTGGGCGATCGCGCCTGGAAGATCCCCGGACGGCTGGACAAGGCGCTGCCGAACCTGGATATCGAGGGCGAGAAGCTGCACCACAAGGAAACTCCGAGCGCTGAGCCGGTTACGGTGCAGCCATGAGTCTGCGCGAGGAGAAGAAGGCGGCGACCCGCCGCGCCATTTCGGAGGCGGCCGCGGCGCTGCTGCTTGAAGAGGGCGCCGCGGCCGCGACGGTCGCGCGTGTGTCCGAGCGGGCGGGTGTGTCCGCCAGGACCTTCCACAACTACTTCGCCGACATCGACGAAGCGTTGGAAGAGTTTCTGCGCAAGGTCTTCGCCACCATCGCCGAGCAGATTGCTGCACTTCCGGGCGAGCTCTCCGCGGCCGAAGTCATCGAGGCGATCATCATCGACGCGCTCAACGAAGACGGCTTCGAGCTCTACTCAGCCTCGACGCTCGTACTCATCGGGGATCGCGCCCGCGCAGAGTCCGCGGCACCCCCCACCGAGGAAACAATGCGGGAGTTCGCGTCGCCGTTGGTCGAAGCGATCCGTTCCCGCACACCGGGCGCGTCAGCCTTCGACGCCGAGGTACTTCTCAACACCTACGGCATCGCCGGAGCCACCGCTGTCAGGGCCTACCTGGCACTGCCGGAGCCCCGCACGCCCGACGACGGCCGCGCGTTGGTCCGCCGAGCGTTCGAGGTGCTGCGCGACATGCGCTAGCCGCGTTTGATGCTGGTGATCTTCTTGCCGCGGGCCAGCTCGTCCACGAGCAGGTCCATCTGGCGGATCTTCTGCATCAGCTCGTCCTCGACCTCCTCGACGCGGACGCCGCACACCTTGCCGGTGATCAACTCGGCGTTCGGGGTCAGCGCAACGCCGCCGAAGAAATCGCGCAGCGTCTGCTCCGACTCCGCCGCGGCCTGCAACTCGCCGGCATCAAGGCCGGTAAACTAGCCCAGCACGTCGTCCAGCTCCTCGCGCGTGTGCCCTTTACGCTCCACTTTGGCCAGGTAATTGCGGTAAATGTCGCCGAACGGGTAGCCGTAGACCCGCTCCAGCTTCGCTTGTTCATCCACGGCCCACAGCCTATCGCCCGCCCGGTTCCATCGCCGATGCGCATTTTCATGTACACGTCGGCTCTTGTGCGGGGGCGTGGGCGGCTTTAGTGTCGTCGATAAGCGGGAGCAAGGGGGCTCCCGAACGACACCTTGGGGGATGCACCATGACCTTTGCCACCTACGAGCTGTACTACCTGGACACCTACGACCAGGAGGCGGCGGACCTCATCGATGACTTTGACTACGACGAAGACGAGATCGCGTACGAGCTGGACAGCGACTACGTCATCGACAACGGCCTGCGCGTCTGCGTGATCGTCCACGACCTGGACACGCATGAGGTCGAGCTCGCCATGCTCCAGCCCGGCAGCCCGCAGGCGCCCGGCTGGTACACGGGCGAGGACGCCGCGAATGTCGTCGCCGAGCTCGGCCGTATCCTCGTCGCACTCGATGACAAAACGGTGAAGATCACCGAACCGCAGGACCCCGCATTCGCGCTCAAGCGCGGCGCGGCGTTCCAGGCGGAGGACATGTCCACCGCCACCTTGGCCATGGTGCAAGATTCGCAGGACAACGCGCTCTACACCACGTTCTGCATCGAGTTCCGTCCAAACGTGAACGCCGATCTCACGTTCCCGGTCGCGGTGTTCGCGTTCGATCCGCGCGTTGGGCGGCTTTCGGGGCACATGCTTATCGACGACAATCCGTTCGCCCCGCCCTCCTTCAACCGCGCACAAAAGAAAATTGTGGCGCACAGGATCAATGAGATCTTGGAGTCCATCCACGCCGCCATGCGCGAGGAGCGCATGATCAGCCCGTTTAAGAACCTGGGTCCGCAGTTCCGGTCGGAAGGGTTGCCGTCGTTCGAGGCGGTGGACACCCACCACGCCATCGACCAGGCGTTGGAGTATCTGGAGGGGTGGTGGGCGGAGCGGGCGTCGTAAAGCGGGGGCTTACTAGACCGCCATTTCGGGCGGGGCGACCTTGAACCCGCGGGTGATCTTGGCCAGGATGCCCACGCCGACGGCGAGCCAGATGGCACCGATGAGCAGGGCCGTGCCGTCGAGCTGCGTCATCAGGAACACCGCCACCAACGCGCCGAGCGCCGGAACCACGAGGTAGCTGACGGGGTTGAGGTGCTCGCCGCGGTGCTGGCGCCAGTAGAAGATGACGGACAGGTTCACCATGGCAAACCCGATGAACGCGCCGAAATTGATAAAGGAGGTGGACGTCTCCACCGACATAAAGATGCCGATCAGACCGACGGCTCCAGTGAGGACGGTGTTGAAGACCGGGGTCTGCCACTTCTTGTCTATCTGCCCGAAGAACCTGCGCGGCAGCACGTTGTCGCGCCCCATGGCGTAGAGCAGGCGGGTCGCGCCCCACTGGCACGTGAGGCCGGAGGCGAACTCGCCGATGATCACGCCCGCGATAAAGATGGCGCCGAAGAGCGGGCCGCCGATCTGGGCGACGACGTCCACTGCGGCGGTATCCGGATTGTCAAAGAACGGGTCCGGGTGCACGAGCTGCGCGAAGAAGGCCAGGCCAACGAAGATGACGCCGCCGAGCGCCGCGACCAGCATGACCGCGCGCGGGATGCGCTTCTGTGGCTCGTGGGTCTCCTCCGTCAGTGTGGTCACGGCGTCGAAGCCCAGGAACGAGTACGCGGCAATCGCTGCGGCGGAGATGGCGCCGAAGTTGGTGTGCTCGCCGTAGAACGGATGCAAGCTGAAACCGTTGCCCTCGGGGCCCGCAATCTGGCCGACGGAGAGGATGACAAAGAAGATGATGATCAGAAACAGCAGCGCCATGAGGATGAGGTTGGCGCGGTCCGCCACCTTCACGCCCAGGATGTTCAGCACCGAGGTGATCACCACGAACAGGCCCACGCACGCCCACAGCGGCAGCGCGGGCACTGCCTCGTGCAGATAGTTGGCGCCGATGAGCCACACCACCAGCGGCAGGAACATGTAATCCAGCAAGATCGCCCACCCGGAGAGGAAACCCACCTTCGGCCCGATGGCCTTGCGGGCATAGGTGTAGGCGGAGCCGGACACCGGATAGGCGCGGGCCATCTTGCCGTAGCTGGACGCGGTGAGCAGCATGGCGAACGTGGCCAAAAGGTACGCGCCGGCGGCCGCGCCCAGCGAGTTTTCGGAGATCACGCCGAAGATGGCCAGTAGCTCCAGCGGGGCCATGTAGGCCAAGCCAAAGACGACGAGGGACGGGGTGCGCAGGGCGCGTTTGAGTTCCGCAGGAACGGCGGGTGTTTCCATGTATCAGCTCGGTTCTACAGGAAGGGAGCAAAAATGACAGTGGAAATCTACACCTGCTTCCGACACCACACCTAGTGGTGGGTGAAGGGGCGAAGCTCGTCGTTAAGCACACGCCCCGTACCTGCTAGAACGGCGACGGAATCAGCCCCTGGCTCTGCGCCCACCCGAAGCCTGCAGCCCCCAGGCCGATAAGCCCCAGCAGCACACCGATCACGATCGCAACCGGCGACGCCGAGCTGCCGGAGGGCTCGTTGCTTGGCGACGGCTTCGCCGGCACCGGCGCCGGTTTCGCCGACACAGTCGGCGTGTTCACTGGAGCGGCCTTGAGGCGCTCGCGTGCAAACGCCTTCAAAGACTCGTCGGCGTCGGAGGCGAGGACCTCAGCCAGCACCTTGTCCATCTCGGCGCGGGAGTACTGCAGCGCGGAAACCTTGAACGTGTCGGCGAAAACCTGAGCGCCCTCGGAATTGAACACGGTGATGTTGATGGGCACCACCGGGTTGTCAATGAATACGGCCGGGGAAACCTCAATGTCCACAGGGGTAATGAAGTTCGAGTTGCCCTTGGCAAAGTAGTCGTCTCTGAACTCGCCGGCGCCGTAGTCGGCGACCACGGTGAAGGTGTCGTCGGTGGAGCCGAGGTTTCGTAGCTCGCCCTTGATCACGTTGTTGGGGGCCTGGGTGACAATGCCGTTGTCGTTGTCCAGGTAGCGCGCCAGGCTGAAACCGACCTTTCCGTCGTTCTTACCCGAGGCAGCTGCGGCGGTGATGAGCTCGTCCACCTCGGCGCGCTCCTCATCCGCGCGGACGTCGGGCGCTTCAGCGGCACCGTCGAAATCCCGCACACCCTTGCCGATGTAGTCGGTCTTAAACAACAGGTTGTCCCAGTCCGAGGGGATGACGTAATCGAACGTGGAGTCCGCCGGCTTGTACACGGATGTATCGACCCGGTTGGGAATGCGCTCGCTCGCGCGCGTCTCCGCCGCGGAGAAGTCAAACTCGGAGAACTGGTACGCGTAGCTCATCGTGGATTTGTAGTTGCTGAGCCAGTCGTATCCCGGGCGGTCGAACCCGTCGGATGGGTCGTTCGTGTTCACGTAGTGCACGTAACGCTGCGCGGTGTTGTCGGGCAGTTCGCGGCCCCAGTGCGCAAGGCCGAGGGTGTGGCCGAACTCGTGGAGGATGGTGTTGCGCAGCAGCTCGTCACTGTTGGTCACGTCGCCGGAGACGAAAAAGGTGGAGCCGTTGACCTGACCCAGACCGGTCACATTCTTCTTTGCGCCGTGGTCGAAGCGGGTGCCAATCACGGCGTTGCGGAACACCGCGCGCCGGGGGCCGAGCAGTGACTCTGCCTGCTCCTCAAGCTTTTCGGCCTTTCCCCAGTCGTCGAGGCCGCCGAAGTACTCGGCTTCGTACTGCAATGTTTCACCACCCTTGCGTTCCTTCGCCGTCGCGCTCGCCATGGAATCGCTGACGTAGGTCTTGCCAGCGTCGATGTGCAAGTTGATGCCGTTGTCGTCGAAGAGCGCCTCCAGTTCCTTAAACATGGAGGTGTTCGGCGCGTAGTTTTTCGTGTTCGCGTTGGCGCACTCGGCGAACTCCGCGAAGCCTTCCACTGAGGCCGCGAAGCGCTCTTTACGGTCACAGCCGAGCGTCTTCCACTCGGATTCCATCCAGTTGACTTGGAGGAACAGATCTTTGCGGTCCGGGTCAACACCCCAGCGGTGGATGGGCAGCGCTGTGCCGTCTTCAAGCACGATGCCGTTGGTCTCCCACGAGTCGCGCAAGCCATCACCGTCGCTATCCAGCACGGAATCCTGCGGGGTGATGTCCACGGTCATACTGGCGCTCATTCGCGTACCTGGGTCCAGCGTGCGGTCCCAGCTCGCGGCCTGATGCTTGGCGCCGTCGCCAGCTGCCGCAAGCGCAGAGGCCTGGGTGGCGCCCGCCCCCATGGCATCCGGGTCGGCGAACGTCACGTTGGTTATGTAGCCGCCCGCCTTCGGCTCGACGGTAATGCGATTGCCTTGCCGGTTCGCGCGCAGACCCGCAGCTACCGGCAGCGCGTTGGCGAGTTCGACGCTGACGTCGCCAGGAGCCTGACCGGTGTTGTGCACCGTTACTGTCGCGTCCACCCGGCCGCCGTCGATGCGGTAGGTGCGGGTGATGAGAAAGTTGGTCTGCCGTTGGGTGTACACCAGCACGTCGGCGGTGCCGTCAGTGGAAACCTGCGGCTTGACAAACAGCTCCGGAACCGCAGCGTCGCCGTTGGTACGCACCGCAATCGAGGTAGCAAACTGGTGGTTGTCCGCCTGAGACGCAGGGTGGGAGTAGTCAAAGCGGCCGCCTCCACGAGGTGTGATGGAGCCGTTGATGAACGGCTCTGTTGCACTGGAGCGGTTCACCGTTGCGTCGGGCTGCTCGGGGGCGAGAGTGACCGCGGCCTGCGCGGGCACTGCCGTCACGGCGAGCGCAGCGCACAGTGTCACTGCCAGTGATTTTTTCAAAGTCTTCATCTCTGTGTCCCGTTGTTAAAAGCCGAATCGTTGAAGTTGCGCCCTGATGGCGTCTTGGTTGACAAACGCGGCGAACCCGATGCCGGCCAGCGCGGCTAAGGCGCCGAGCACGACCGCGATCCAGCCGCCCACGGACGAGCCGCTCTCCTGCACAGGCGGCGTGGTGCCCGTTGCGGTCACCGGGTATTCCACGACCTTCTTGGAGCCGTCCGGGAACGTCACCTCCACCGGCACCGTGAGCACGGTGCCCGGCGGAACGGCCGCGTTGGCCTCCACCGTGAGCTCGCCGGTTGCGGGGTTGTACTGCACGTTCCAACCGTTGCGGTCGAACGGCAGAAGCTTCGCGCCCGGCGGAAGCCCGGTGCGGATCACGGCGCTGCCGCCTACCTCAACCGTGGCTGCGGTAGCGCGCGGGGCAAACCGCACCGCTTCGGATGTGGCTGTAATCCGCGCGGCGATTTCCTCTGTACTGCCGTCTGGGTATCGCACGCGCACCGTCGTGGTGTACGGCTCGTCCAGCTGCGCATCGTTGGGCAGGCTCACCTTCAGCGTGCCGTTTTGCCTATCGACGTCAACGCTTCGCAATCCCCCGTCATCCACGAGCGCGAACGTGGTGCCTTCCGGCACGGCACCGGTAAGCGCCACAGCGGTGGTGGCGCCCGGCGCGGCCGCAGTGTCCGCGTAGGAAAGGGTGTGTTTGGAGGAGAGGGCGGAGCTCGTCGATAGGCGAACGCTCGCGGTGAGCCGCGTAAACGAGCCGTCGGCGAAGTACGCCACCACCGGCACATCCACCGTGGTCCCCTGCCCTGGCGCGAACACCCGCAGGTTGCCCGTGTACTCGTCGACAACGGCCATCCAGTCGCCGAGGGGTTTGCTCCGGTCCACCTCAAAGGTGGTGTTGGGAGGAAGCACGGCTGCGCCGGTGCGCAGCACGGTCACCGCTTCGTTCGGGCGGACCGACAGGCCGTCTTCGTAGCCGAGCTTGGTTGTATAAGCCAGGAGCGGATCACCGATTTCGATCTCGGCGGAGTAGGTGCCCACGGAGCCGTCGGGGAACGTCACTGTCACAGCGATCCTGCGCGTGCCCGGTGCGGCACCAGCCGGTGGGGTGAAAGTCAGGCGGCCGTTGCCGTCGACGCGCACCCAGTCGCTTACCGCCGGGTCAACACTGAAGCGGGTGCCCTCGGGCAGGCGCCGGTCGGCGTAGGTGAACGGTCCGTCCGTGACCGTCGCGCGCGGCCGGCCAGCCTGGCGCGTGGCACCGGCGGGCACCGGGATAACCGGGAAACGCACAGCGTATTGCTCACTCATGGGTGTAGGGTCGGCGACCTCGACGGTGATGACGTGCGTCTCACCCGTTACGTCCGTAACCTTCACGCGGTACTCGCCCGGTTCGGCATTGCGCGGTGGCCTTGCGACGAGCGTTCCGTCCCCCTCCACCGAAATCCAGCTCTCCGCGGCGGGAATCTGCGTGGTTGTCCCATCCGGCTCGATGCGGGTGACACCGGATGTACGGAAGTTGGCTTCCTGGGAAAGGCCGCCTGAGCGAGTTGGCACGCTCACGCGGGTCTCCCCCGGCTTCACCACAACGCGGTCCCAGTCGAAGCGCGCTGGAACCGGTCTGAGGACGAGCGCGGGCAGGTTGGTCGTCTCCCCGGCCCGGACAGAAACTGACGGCACCACCATGTCGGCGTACAAGGGCGGTGCGGCCACCGTCACCGTGTACTCACCCGGCGTCACGTTGCCGACCCGCACCCTGCCATCTGTGCCGACCGTAACGTTGCGCGTGGCACCGCGTGCGTCTGACAAAGTCACCGTGGCGCCTACGACAGGATCGCCGTAGCCGTCGACGACGATTCCCTCCACAGCGCCCACCTGCGGTGCTGGCCGAGTCGTAGTCGGCGTAGGTCTCTGCGTCGTCGTGGTCGTCGTAGGCCTAGTGGACGTCGGGTTCGTTGACCTCGTCGTGGTCGGCGTAGGTCTCTGCGTCGGCGTAGTCGGCACCGGCCGAGTGGATGTCGTCGTAGTTGAGGTGGGCTTCTGCGTCGTCGTAGTCGGCACCGGCCGAGTGGACGTCGGCGGGGTTGTCTTCGTCGTGGTCGGGGTGGCCGACGTTGTCGGCGTAGGCGTCGGTTCGGCCTCCAAGGCGAAATTGGCGTCATCGACCCCGTTTACTTGAACATCCCTTTCCAGGGCTTCAGGGCGTATGAAACCCGCCGGCACGTCGACGACCTCGACGCTGGTCAATCCGGTGGGTATACCGGTAATTGCGTAGTTTCCCTGCGCGTCGGTGATGTTGCTACGGCCCCCAGCCTGCACCACCACGTTACGGACACCATCGCCCGCGGGATCGGTCACCCGGCCAGACACCGCACCAAACTGCGGCTTGGTCTCCACCGTGATGTCGTTGATTCGGTTGTCGCGCTGATCGCTCACCGGCACGCCGCGAAGGGTTTCGCCACGGGTGCGCTCGGTGCCGCCGATCACCACTTCGTGGGTGCCAACCGGCACCTTAGACACGGTAAAGTTTCCTTTTTCATCCGTGACCGCGTAGCGACCCGCGACGGTGACCTTGGCGTTTGCGACGGGGGCACCGGAGGCGTCGATAAGCTTGCCGCTCACGGAGATCGGATATACCTCAAAGTCTGGGGCTGCGAGGCCCTCAGCTGCTTGCCACGTCTTCGGTTCGGGGGTGGCAAAACCGGCTGGCGGGACGACGGAGATTTCCATCGTGCCGGAGGGCGAAGTCATGGCGATCTCGTAGGATCCGTCCGCTTGCACCGGAGACGAGAACGTCTCTGCGCCTTGGCGGATTTTCACCTGCGTCTGCCTGTACTCGTCCTCGGTCGCCTCGTGGATGGTCACCACACCGCGGATATCGGCGTTAACGGTGGGTCGTGTAAACCGCGCTCCACCCCCGCGTAACGGTGTGGGATAGCTCGCACCCATCCCCGGCGCGAAGAGCGCAAGGCGCTCGTTCTGGCCGACCTCCACTCCCGGGAGCTCGTAGGTTATGCGGATTGTGGGGTGGCCGGATGTGGACGTGCCCTGGGTGCGGTAGGCCTTCACGTCGTATGAAGCGAGGACTTGCGTCCTCCTCATGTGGTCCACGCGGTAGTCGGCCACTTCGGGGATCCTTGTGAACACCGGGTCCCCCACTGGAGCTTCTTCGCGGGGGTTGGTGCTGTCGGCGGGAACGAAGTCGATGCTCACCGTCCGCACCGTCATCGGCGATTGGAAGAACACGGACGCTTCCCAATCGCCCCGCGCGTTCTGTACAGCACCGAAGTTGATGCCGGGTTGTTGCGTTGGGGCGACCTGTGCGTGCGCGACGTCGATCGGCCCAAGCGGCCCAAGCGGCACGGCAGCCACGCCGCCAGCGAGAGCCAACACCGTCGCGGTTGCGGTGATCCGCTTGACACCGTTGCGACGGGTAACGGGCGGACGGGTCATGCGAACTCCCAACTTCTTCGACGCTCTGGCACTGCGAAAACACAGGAAACGCTAGCACTGAATTGTATGCCCTACCCTATTTTGATTCGCCCTGGGGGAGCCTCGCCCAGCGAAGGCTCCGCGACACCGGTAGCGTATGCGGAAATGCGCTTGAGGAAAGGTGTGCTGTAGTGAAAATTGCGGTTTTGGGCGGCGACGGTTTTTGCGGCTGGCCCGCGTCCCTCCACCTTTCGGACCTCGGCCACGAGGTCACCATTGTGGACAACCTGTCGCGCCGGCGTATCGACGAGGAGCTGGGTGCGGAGTCGCTGACGCCGATCGCATCTATCGACGATCGCCTGTCGGCCTGGCGCGACGTCTCCGGCAAGGAGATCCGCTTCGACAACATCGACGTGGCCCAGGACTACGACGCGCTGCTGGCTTTTTTGAAGGACTTCCAGCCCGACACGGTGATCCACTTCGCTGAGCAGCGCGCCGCGCCGTACTCCATGAAGAACCCCCGCAATAAGCGCTACACCGTGGACAATAACGTCAACGCCACCCACAACCTGCTCACCGCGATCGTGGAGTCCGGCCAGGACATCCACGTCGTGCACCTCGGCACGATGGGCGTGTACGGCTACGGCACCGCGGGCATGAAGATCCCGGAGGGCTACCTGGATATCCAGGTAGACGCGGGCGAAAACGGGATCGTCGAGCAGCAGATCCTCTACCCCACCAACCCGGGCTCGGTCTACCACATGACCAAGGTGCTGGACCAGCACCTGTTCGCCTACTACGCCAAGAACGACGAGCTGCGCATCACCGACCTGCACCAGGGCATTATCTGGGGCACGAACACCCCGCAGACGATTCGGGACGAGCGCTTGGTCAACCGCTTCGATTACGACGGCGACTACGGCACCGTGCTCAACCGTTTCCTCATGCAGGCGGCGATCGGCTACCCGCTGACCGTGCACGGCACCGGCGGGCAGACGCGTGCGTTCATCCACATCCGCGACATGGCGCGCTGCATCCAGTTGGCGGTGGAAAACCCGCCGGCGCGCGGTGAGCGCGTGAAGATCTTCAACCAGATGACGGAGACGCACAGGGTGCGGGATCTGGCGGAGCTCGTCGCAAAGATCGCGGACGCGGAGGTGCAGATGGTGCCCAACCCGCGCAAGGAGTCCGCAGAGAACGAACTCCACGTGGTCAACGATGCTTTCCTGGACCTCGGCCTGGAGCCGACGAAGCTGGAAGAAGGCCTCCTGGTGGAGGTCGAGGAGGTGGCGAAGAAGTACGCCGACCGCGCGGACCGCTCGAAGATCCCGGCGCGCTCGCTGTGGACCGCCGCGCAGTCCGCCGGCGTGCCGCAGGGCGAGAAGTAGATGCGCATCGCGCTCCTCACCGAGGTTTTCCTGCCCAAAATCGACGGCGTGGTCACCCGCACCACCCGCCATCTCGACCAACTGGCGGCGCTGGGCCACGAGGTGCTCATCTTCGCCCCCGGCAACCCCCCGGCGGAGTACGCGGGCTTTGAGGTCGTGCCCATCCCATCGCGCGACCTGAAGGTCTACCCGGAGGTCAAACACGGCATGATGGGGCCGCGCGCGTTTCGCCGCCTGCGCGAGTTCAACCCGGAGATCGTCCACGCCGTCAACCCAATCTGGACGGCTGGCTGGTCCACCCTCGTCGCCGCGCGCCGCTACCCCGTCATCGCGTCGTTCCACACGGACGTGCCAGAGTACTGCCTCAAGCTGGGCATTCCGTGGGTGAAGCCAATTGCGAAGTGGGGGATGCGCACCTTTCACGGCCGCGCCGGGGTCAACTTAGTTACCTCGGGCCCGATGATGGACAAGGCCGCCGAGTATGGCATTCCCAACGTGCGGCTGTGGCCCAAAGCCGTGGACACCGAGCGCTTCACCCCCGCCGCCCGCACGCGCGAGATGCGCACCCGCCTCGGCGGCGACGGCCCCTCGTGTTGTTTGTCGGCCGCATCTCCGCCGAGAAATCAGTCGACCGCTGCGTCCCCATCATGGAAGAAGTCCGCGCCCGCGTCCCCGGCGCGCGCATCGCGTTCGTGGGCGAAGGCCCGCTTTACGACGAGCTCCGCTCCCATGCCCCCGACTGGGCCAACTTCACCGGGTACTTGTCCGGCGACGACCTTGCCGCCGCGTATGCCTCCGGCGACGCGTTGCTGTTCCCCTCCACCACGGAAACCCTGGGCTTTGCCGCGCTGGAGGCGTTCGCGTCCGGGCTGCCGGTGGTGGCGGCGAACGCGGGCGGCCTGCCGTTCGTGGTCGCAGACGGTGAAACCGGGTTCCTGGTGGACCCGGACGCCCCCGACGCCGCCTGGGCCGACCCCATCGTGCGCCTGCTCACTGACCCCGACACGAATGCCGGCATGGCGCGGGCAGCCCGCGCGGAAGCGGAGCGCTGGACGTGGCGCGCCTCCACCGAGACGGTGCTGGGCTACTACGACGAGGTCATTCGAAGCGCAAGACGGTGACCTCGGCGGTCTCCCCGCCCGCGTACTCGCGGGTCTCGGCGCTCCCGCGCACCGTCGCCGCCGGGTCGACCTCCTGGTACGGCTCCACCCCCGGCCCGCAGGCGTCGACTTTGCGCGGGTCGAACCACTCGATCTCCGCACGCCCACCTGCTATCACCCCGATGCCGGAGGCCGTCTCCCAGGCCTGGATGTCATCGTCAATGCCGGGCACGTCGCCCGGGTCAAAGCCGAGGCGCTGCGCTTCGGCCTTGTCCGTGTACGGGCAAAACACGTAAGCCCGCTCCACCCCCGGCCCCGCCACGTCCGCGACGGTGAAGTCCCCGGCCAGCGCGGCGTCTTGCAGCCCCATTTCTGTTCCGTGCGCGCCGCAGCCAGCCAGCGCGAACACGCTGACTGCGGCGGCGAGCTTACGGCGCATGACCATAGCTACTGGATCTCAGCCGGATCCTTGCGCTCCGGGAACACGCGCGGGCGCACGCCTGCGATGTCCTCCACAACACGCACGACCTGGTGGGAGTAGCCGTACTCGTTGTCGTACCAGACGTAGAGCACGAGGTGGTTGCCAGAGGCGATGGTGGCCAGGCCGTCCACCACGGACGCGTGGGTGGTGCCGAGCAGGTCAGTGGAAACGACCTCCGGCGAGTTGATGTAATCGATCTGCTGGCGCAGGTTGGAGTGGGTGGACACGCGGCGCAGGAAGGTGTTCACCTCGTCCTTTTCCACCTCCTTTTCCAGGTCCAGGTTCAGCACTGCCATGGACACGTCTGGGGTGGGCACGCGGATGGCGTTACCGGTGAGCTTGCCCTCGAACTCCGGCAGCGCCTTGGATACGGCCTTTGCCGCGCCGGTCTCAGTGAGCACCATGTTCAGGCCGGCGGCGCGGCCGCGGCGGTTGCCCTTGTGGAAGTTGTCTGCCAGGTTCTGGTCGTTGGTGTAGGAGTGGACGGTCTCTACGTGGCCGTGCTTGACACCGTAACGGTCGTTGATCACCTTCAGCACCGGGGTGATGCCGTTGGTGGTGCAGGACGCGGCGGAGAGCACGCGCTCCTCGCCGATCATGTCCTCGTTGATGCCGTAGACGATGTTCGGGATGTCGCCCTTGCCCGGCGCGGTGAGCAGGACGCGGTCCACGCCCTTGGACTCCAGGTGCTTGGACAGGCCGTCGCGGTCGCGCCACGCGCCGGTGTTGTCCACCACGATGGCGTTGTCGATGCCGTAGGAGGTGTAGTCGATCTCGCCCGGGTTGTTGGCGTAGATCATCTGGATCGGGGTGCCGTTGGCCCAGATGATCTCGTTGTCCTCGTCCACGGTGATGGTGCCGTTGAACGGGCCGTGCACCGAGTCACGGCGCAAAAGCGAAGCGCGCTTGATGATGTCGATGTCGCCCTTCTTGCGCACCACGACGGCGCGCAGGCGCACGCCGCCGTACATCGCCTCGCGGGCGATGAGGATGCGGGCCAGCAGGCGACCGATACGCCCGAAGCCGTAGAGCACGACATCGCGCGCTTCCAGGGAAGAAGATGTGCCGATAACGTCGGCGAGCTCGCGGTCGAGGAAGGCGCGCAGGTCCTGCTCGTCGGAGTGCTTGTACTCCTTGGCCAAACGCCCCAGGTCGATGGAGGCGGTACCCAGGTCCATCTCCACGAGTTCCTTGAGAATCGGCAGCGTCTCGTCGAGCGCCAGCTCCTTCTCATCGATGCGGCGGGCGTAGCGGTGGGCCTTAATGATGTCGATATCGGTCACACCCACCAGCAGGCGGCCGTAGACCGAGGTCACTGCGTTGTGCTCGCGGTGCAGGCGGCTGATCAGTGGCAGCATTTCCTGAGCGAGTGTGAGCTTGTGGTTCCATTCGTCGCGGGGGTTCATCGTTTCGGTCAACGTCGCTCCTTCAGCATGTGGGAATCGGGGGCAATTTTCTCGCCCTTAACCGCCCCCTTACTCTAGCGCCTGCGCGAACCCGCCGGGCAAGGATCCCTAGCGTGTGTTCACTTTAATTTCATCTCGGAGGTTTAGCCTCGGCAGTGGCCTTGTCCCCCCCGTAAGGAGCCCGCTCCCCATGTCCATATTTTCCCGTCGAGCTGTATGCGTAGTCGCAGCTGCGTCTGTAGCTGTCAGCAACGTTGCGGCTGCCAGCGCCGATACCGCGACGTACTATTCCACAAAGCAGCCCTACTTCCCTGCCGGAACCATCGACAGTTACAGCAAAGCCCCGAAGGTTTTCAGCAGATCTACACGAGCTCGGTCAACCGCCACGGATCGCGAGGGTTGTCTTCATTCAAGTACGACGACCTCGCCGGCCAGATGCTCACCGCCGCGAAAGAACGCGGTCAGCTCACGGAACTCGGCGAACGCCTCATCCCGCAGGTCGAGGCGATGAGCAAAGCTAACCGCGAACTGACCGGTCCGGGTGAAGGCGGCTACGGCAACCTCACTGCCTTCGGTCGCGCCGAGTTGAACGGCATCGGCGAGCGCAACGCGCGGCGTAACGCGGAACTGTTCGGCGCTATCGACCGCGAAAAGCGCTCCATTAGTTTTCTGTCCTCCGGTGAGGACCGCGCGATTGAATCCGGCTGGTACTTCGGCAGTGGCTTGCTTGAAACCAATCCGGAACTTACCGACAACCTCACGTACGGTACGGCCGACGGCCATGTAGAGCTCGAGCCCCGCCGAGACCTCCTTTACGCGCACAAGGACAAAACCGCGCCGAGCTACGAGGCATACAAAGCGTGGGCCGACAGCGACGTACTCGCAGAAAAGGTGGAGCAAGCCTACGCAAAACCCGCATCCCGGGAGGCGGCCCAGAGCCTACTGAGAAAGATATTCGCGCCGGAATTCATCGATGCGATCGATAACGGCACCCTGACGTTCGTCGGCGTTGAGAAGAAAGACAAGTCTGTCGAGGGCATCGTTGATGCCGCCCTGCAATTCTATAACCTTTACATCATTGCCCCAGCCATGGAGGAAGAGCCAGCGAAACCCGCCGAAGGTTGGATCTTCGCCGAATACATGGATGAGTCCGACGGACCGACATTCGCTTACCTTCTCGATGTCGAGGACTACTACGAGAAGGGCCCAGCTATCGCAGGCCAAACGGTCTCGTACGACAACTTCGCGCCACTGCTCGACCACATGCTCGCCGGTGTGCGCGAGCGCGCCGAGGGCGGTGACATCATCGCGGCCGAGTTCCGTTTCGGCCACGCGGAGACCATCATTCCGCTAGCGGCGTTATTGAAACTGCCGGGCTCAGAAAAGGGCGTGCCGGCGAACCAGGTCATGGACTATTCCAACTCCTCGTGGCGTGGCGACAAGGTCGCACCGATGGGAGCGAACATTCAATGGGACGCGTTTCAAAACGACAACGACGACACCATCGTCCGGATGCTGTACAACGAGGCCGAAGTTCCGTTCCACTCAGGCTGCGTGCCGATCGAAGAAGGTTCGATGTTCTACACGCTCGATGAGCTTGAAGACTGTCTCCCGCTGGGCGCAACCTCAGACCACGCAAAGGCCCGCCTCACCGAGACCGCTACGCCCGTTCCGGCGCCAGAAACGTCGTCCAGCAAGATGGGCGCGCCCGAAGTCATCGCGATTGCCGTTGCAGCCTTCTTCTCGGTCTGGGCCCTGCTCGGTCTTGGTGGGGAGGTCATTGCGCGGCTGATGCCCCGCTAGCCCAATAATCAATTGCGCAGGACGTCCCGGTACTTGCCGGGTTCTGGCTGCGGGGCGAAGTTCGGGGACTGGTCCTTGTCCACCAGCACGGCGCGCACCCCTTCGGCGAAGTCCGGCTCACGGGTCATCAGCGCGCCCAGGCGCCGCTCGTTGTCAAGCGCCCCGGCGAGGTCCTTTGATGCGTTGGCGGCGAACAGCTCGGCGGCTGCGACCAGCGACGACGGGGAGGCCTGCGCTGTGAGCTTTGCGACGAGCTCCGCCAACTTGCCGTCCAGCCTTCCCTGAATCTCCGCCCAGGAGCCCTGGAACGTGCGCTCGATTCCGTCGTAAAGCGATGAAAGCTCCGACTCCCCCGGCTCCACCGCAACGGTGTCCAGATAGCCGGGGCCCTCCTCGATGATGCCCTCGAGCACTCCGTCGAGCGAGGAAACCTTGTGCGTGGCAAGCCCTGTGGCCAGCATGTCGTCGGGGCTCAAGCGATAGCCCGTCAACCCCAAAAAGGTGCCCAAGCTTTGCGACGGCACCTTCGGCAAATTCTGCAGCACCCACGACATGCCCACGTCTGTGATGTAGCCGATGTTCATCTCCGGCATGGACGCAAAGGCGTCTTGGGTGACCACCATGTGCGAGCCGTGGGCGGACACACCCATGCCTCCGCCCATAATCACCCCGTTGCACAGTGCGATGTAAGGCTTGGGGTAGTTCGCGATGTCCAAGTTCATGGCGTACTCGTCGGCGAAGAACGCGTCTACTTCGGCCTCGCGGCCTTCGAGGATGCCGTCACGGGCCGCGCGGACGTCGCCACCGGAGCAGAAATGCTTGCCGGAGGATTGGATGACAACCTGTTCGACGGCGTCATCGTCGCGCCACTGCTTGAGTGTGGCGTCGATGGCGCGGGCCATCTCGGGGGTGAGTGAATTCAGCGCCTTCGGGCGGTCGAGCGTGATCACCCCGGTGGTGTTGCGGACTTCGGTCTTCACAAACTCGGTCATGCCAGCCAAGTGTTCCACATCACAGCTGTACTGTGGGGCCAATGCACGTACCTCGGTTAATTGCGCTGGATATGGACGGCACACTGCTCGACCCATCTGGGCGGGTCCCAGACGATTTTTGGCCGCTGGCCGATACCGCACGCGAACGGGGCATCACCATCGCGCCGGCGTCCGGACGCCAGCTGGCCACGCTGCAGGCGATGTTCCCCGGCTTCGACACCTTCATCGCGGAAAATGGCGCGGTGGTGTGGCACGGCGGGCGGGTCGTCTCCACCACTGCCCTTCCCGCCCAGCCGGTTCAACGCCTGCTCGCCGCGCTGCCTGACGCGCCGTCTGCCGCCCACGCCGTGGTGTGCGCGCCCGAGGTCGCGGCCACCGCGCCCCTACCGCCGGTCGTGGACGCGGAGGTGGATAAGTACTACGCGTCGCGCACCCTGCTTCACGACGTCCCTCCGGCCACCACCGTCAAAATCGCGCTCTACGTCGAATCGGACGCGGAGCGAGACGCGCTTGCGTGGGCCCGCGAGGTAGTGCCGGAGCTGCGCGCCGTGGTCTCCGGGGCGCATTGGCTGGACCTCATGCACCCGGACGCGGACAAAGGCAAGGCGCTGCGTGAGCTCGCCGTAGCGCTCGATGTGCCGATGCCTGCCACCGCGGCGTTCGGCGACTACCTCAACGACCTCGGCATGCTCCAAGCTGCGGGCCACGCCGTGGCGATGGGCAACGCCCACGACGACCTGAAGGCCGTCGCCGACGAGGTGGTGGGGACAAACGCGGAGCACGCCGTCGTAGCGAGGCTGGCACAATGGCTCAAATGATCGACTTTGCCCAACCCGCCGATGTTGTCGCCCCGCAGCTGCTCGGCTGCGTGATCACACACAACGGGGTGAGCATCCGGCTTACCGAGGTGGAGGCGTATGCGGGAGCGCAGGATCCCGCCGCGCACACATACCGGGGCAAAACCGCCCGCAACGCGGCGATGTTTGGCCCACCCGGCAGGCTGTACGTGTATTTCTCCTACGGCATCCACTACAACGGCAACATCGTGTGCGCCCCGAAGGCGATGGCCAGGGTTGCCTCATGCGCGCAGGTGAGGTGATCGCGGGCGAAGAGCTGGCGCGTGAGCGCAGGCAACGCCCAGACAGGGCTCTCATCCCCTTCGATAACCTCGCACGCGGGCCCGGAAACCTCGGCCAGGCGCTGGGCCTGACCTTGCCGGATAACGGCACCGAGGCGCAGCTGACAATGCGGGAGCAAGAGCCCGAGTGGGTCGCCGGCCCGCGCATCGGCATCTCTAAGAACTCCGACGCCCCGTGGAGGTTCTGGATCCCCGGGGACAAGACGGTGTCCTCACCCCGCGGGTACCCGAAAAAGCGCTAGTTACTTGCGCTTGTTCTTGTTCTTTTTGCCCTTGCCGTCCCCCTTGTGGCGCTCGAGGTCGGCGGCGACGTCGGGGACGTAGCGGAACTCGTCGCGAGGCGGGCGCTCGTAATCGGTGATCTCCGGGCGCTCCGGAATCTCCGGCAGGTCGGGCGTGATGTGCTCGTACGGGATGGTGGACAACAGGTGCGAGATGACGTTGATGCGCGAACGTTTCTTGTCCTCGCTCTCCACCGTGTACCACGGCGCGGACGGGATGTCGGTGTGCACGAACATCTCGTCCTTGGCACGCGAGTACTCCTCCCACTTCGTAATGGATTCGAGGTCCATCGGGGACAGCTTCCACTGGCGCAGCGGATCGTTGCGGCGGGACTTGAAGCGCTTGTACTGCTCCTCGTCAGACACGGAGAACCAGTACTTGCGCAGCATGATCCCGTCCTCGACCAAGAGACGCTCGAAGATTGGCGCCTGGTGCAGGAAGCGGCGGTACTCCTGGGAGGAGGCGAAGCCCATCACGCGCTCAACACCTGCGCGGTTGTACCACGACCGGTCGAAGATGACGATCTCGCCGGCGGTGGGCAGCTTCTCCACGTAGCTGGAAGTACCACTGCCCCGCCTCGCGGTCGGTCGGCTTCGGCAACGCCTCGACGCGGCAGGTGCGCGGGTTCATGTACTGGGTGATGCGCTTGATTGCGGAACCCTTGCCGGCGGCATCGCGGCCCTCCATGACAATGACGAGGCGTTCGCCGTTTTCCACCACCCACTGTTGCATGGCGACGAGCTCGGCCTGCAGGCGCAGCAGCTCTTTTTCGTAGGCCTTCTTGGACAGCTTCGGCGGTTTCTTGTCGTGGCTCATGGGTGTCACCGTACTCGGGTGCTGCGAAACGCCTCAAAAAACGCTGGAAGCTGAGAAGAGAGATCAACATGAAAGAAGCGCTACATTGTTGAACAATAAATGCGATATACTCTTGGTAGCTCTTTTCAGTACCGTCACTCAACTGCACAAACGCGGTAGGTGACAAACGATTTCAATACGGATGCCATGCTTGCACACAACGTTTCCGCCGAGATCCGCCGCGCGATCTCACGCGGTGAATTTGCCCCCGGGCAAAAGCTCAACGAGGTCGCACTGGCCGAGCGCTTCGGGGTTTCTCGTAACACGTTGCGTGAGGCGTTCGCAATGTTGACCTCGGAGGGTCTGTGCGAACGCATCCCCAACCGTGGCGTGTTCCTGGCCACCCCGTCCCCGGAGTTCGTCACCGACACGTTCCGCGCACGTGCGGCCATTGAACCGGCCGCGCTGCTATGGGGTCCCGACCTCGACGTCGACCGGCTGGTGGAGCTCAACGCCGAAGCCCGCGTGGCCATCGAGGAAGAGGACGACGACCTGTTCATCGCCGTGAACCAGGCGTTCCACCACGTGGTGCTGCGTCCATGGGCTCGAAAACCCTGGGCGACACTATGGACCAGCTCGACGCGTTCCTCCGCCTGGCCACCCTGCCCATCCTGGAGCGGGAACCGGCATTTAACCGCCGCTTCATTGAGGTCAACGAGCACATCGTGGAGCTAGTCAAGGCCGGAGACCGCCAAGCCGCCTCCGACTACCTCCAAGAGCAGCTGATGAAGCAGGCAGAAGCGATCATCGAAATGATCGAAGCGATCAACAACGGCACAGCCTAAGCCTGAGTTACAGATCACACGCGTCGGGCGGTATAACTGAGGTCATGCACATCGATCTCAATGCTGACCTCGGCGAGACCACCGCGGGCAACCCGGTCGCTGACGACGCAGCGATGCTGGAAATGGTCTCCAGCGCCAACGTCGCCACCGGCTTCCACGCGGGTGATCCCCATTCCATCGCTGGCACCCTCAAAAATGCCGCAGGCCACAGCGTCACACTCGGCGCACACGTGGCCTACCACGACCCCGTCGGCTTCGGCCGCCGATTCATGGACTACACGCCCGCAGAGCTGGCAGATGAGACGCTCTACCAAATTGGCGCTCTCGACGCGCTGGCCCGCGTGCACGGCTTGACCGTGCGTTACGTCAAACCGCACGGCGCGCTGTACAACACCATCGTCCATCACGAGGCCCACGCCAAGGCCGTCATCGACGGCATCAAGGCCTTCAGCCCCGAGCTGGCCGTCATGCTTCTGCCCGGCGGCGTCGCCGTCGACATCGCAGAAAAGGCTGGGCTGCGTGTTATCCGCGAGGCGTTCGCGGACCGCGGCTACAACCCGGATGGCACGCTGGTGTCCCGCCGCGAGCCGGGTGCCGTGATGCACGACCCGGCAGACGTGGCGCAGCGAGTGCTCCAAGTCGCCTCCACCGGCTCCGTCACCGCCATCGACGGCAGCGAGGTCAAGGTCCAAGCAGAATCGGTCTGCGTCCACGGGGACTCCCCCGGCTCAGTCGACCTGACCCGCGCCGTTGTGCGCAAGCTTCACGACGAAGGCATTCGCATCGAGGCCACCCTATGAGCTACGACGTAAAACGGGTGGGCACCCGCGCCCTCATCGTCGACCTCCCCGACCTGAAAACGGTCATGGACTTCTACGCCGCCCTGACCGCGACCCCGCTTCCGCACCAGACCGACGTCGTCGCCGCCGCCCGCACCGTGCTGGTCACCTTCGACTCGCCCACCGCAACCACCAAAGCCGTGGATGTTTTAGCCTCCTACGCCCCCGATGCCGCAGACATGGGCACCCCGCGCGACATCGAGATCGACGTGCGCTACGACGGGGAGGATGTGGAAACGCTGGCGGCGTCGCTAGACATGAGCGCCAGCGAACTGATCGAATGGCACACATCCACCACCTGGGTTGCGGCCTTCGGCGGGTTCGCCCCGGGCTTCACGTACTGCGTGCCGGAAGACGCCTCTCGGGCGCTCGAGGTACCGCGCCGGGACTCGCCGCGCACCGCGGTGCCCGCAGGCGCCGTCGCGCTGGCCGGCGAATTCTCCGCCGTTTACCCGCGCACATCGCCGGGCGGGTGGCAACTGATCGGCACCACAACTACGCCGATGTGGGATTCCACCGCCACCCCGCCAGCGCTCGTAGCACCCGGCGACCGCGTGCACTACCGCGCCGCGGAAGCGCTGCCGGAAGACTCGCAGACCGCGCGCAAGCACCTGGCCAGCCCGCCGCGGCGGCCCGTCTTCACGCTCGACGACGCGGGGATGCAAACCCTCTACCAGGACCTCGGCCGCCAAGGCAACGGCAATCTGGGCGTGACCACGTCGGGTTCTTCCGACCGCGCCTCCGCCCGCACCGCCAACGCGGCGGTAGGCAACAAACGTAACGCCACCCTGCTGGAAAACGTCGGCGGGCTGGCCCTGACCGCCCTGGCGGAAACGGTCATTTGCGTCACCGGAGCGGATGCCGAGGTGACCGTCGGCGGGAGATCCGCCCCACTGGCCACCCCCACGATCGTGCCGGCCGGGGCCGAAGTGGTGGTCAAACCAGCCCGCCTGGGCTTCCGCACCTACATCGCGGTGCGCGGCGGCCTGATCGCGGACACCGAGTTGGACTCCGCCGCCACCGACATGCTCTCCGGGCTCGGACCGAAGCCGCTTGCCTCCGGCGACACCATCGCCATGGCGCTGACCCCGCCGCAGTCCGCCAACTCTCTTCTGTCCAACCCCCTGCGCGTCGAGCGCGACGGTGCCGACGTCGTCGGCGTGGTGCGTTGCGTGCTTGGCCCCCGAGACGACTGGTTCAGCGACGACGCCGTGAAGCACTTCTTCTCCACCACATTCACCGTCACCGGAGATTCCAACCGCGTCGGCCTCCGACTCGAAGGTGACGCGCCGCTGACCCGCTCCCGCGACGGCGAACTGCCCAGCGAAGGCATGGTGGCAGGCTCCGTGCAGATCCCGCCGAACGGCCAGCCTGTGCTCTTCCTTCGCGATCACGCGGTCACCGGCGGGTACCCCGTGATCGCCACCGTGATCAACGAGGACGTCGACATCGCCGCACAACTCCCGCCCGGCGGAAAACTCCGCTTCGAGCGCTACTCCCTGGAAGGTTAAGGATGACTCTTTCTGCTGTACTGATTGCCAACCGCGGCGAGATCGCCGTGCGCATCGCACGCACCGCCCGCGATTTAGGCATCCGCTCCATCGCCGTCTACTCCGAGCCCGACACCGGTGCCCTGTACACGCAGGTAGCCGACGAGGCTTACCTGCTGCCGGGCAAGACCTCCGCCGAGACGTACATGAACATCCCGGCGCTGATCGAGGTCGCGCACCACGCCGGCGCCGACTGCCTCCACCCCGGCTACGGCTTCCTGTCTGAAAACGCGGACTTCGCCCGCACCGTCGAGCAGGCCGGCCTGACCTGGATCGGCCCCTCGCCAGAGGCCATCGAGCTGCTCGGCGACAAGCTCTCCGCCCGCGCGCTGGCCGTCGAGGCGAACGCGCCGCTCGCGCCCGGCACCGGGGAGCCGCTGTCCACATGGGAAGAAGCGCGCGACTTCGCTGAAGAACACGGCATGCCTATCGCCATCAAAGCGGCGTTCGGCGGCGGCGGCCGCGGCCTGAAAGTCGTCTTCGACGAGGCCGACATCGAGGAAGGCTTCGCCTCCGCCGGCCGCGAGGCCAAGGAAGCCTTCGGACGCGGGGAATGCTACGTGGAGAAGTTCCTCACCCACCCCCGCCACGTGGAGGCGCAGGTGCTTGCCGACGCCCACGGCAACGTCGCCGTCCTCGGCACCCGAGACTGCTCCACCCAGCGTCGCTTCCAGAAACTGATCGAGGAAGCGCCAGCCCCGTTCCTCACCGACGAGCAACGCACCGCCATCGAAGAAGGCGCGCGCGAAATCATCCGCAAGGCCAACTACCAGTCTGCAGGCACTGTCGAATACATCGTCTCCGAGGACGGCACCGTATCGTTTTTGGAGGTCAACACCCGCGTCCAGGTCGAGCACCCCGTCACCGAGGCTGTCACCGGCGTAGACATCATCGCCGAGCAGTTCCGGGTCGCCGACGGGCTGCCGCTCTCCTTCGTTGAAGGCCAGGACGTTGGCAACGGAATCGATCCGTCGATAAGCGGCCACGCGTTTGAATTCCGCATCAACGCCGAAGACGTCACCAACGGGTTCGCGCCCTCGCCAGGCACCGTCACCCGCTTCGACGTGCCCACCGGCCCCGGCGTGCGCATCGACACCGGCGTGCGCACCGGCGGCCAGATCCCGCCGTACTACGACTCGTTGATGGGCAAGCTCGTGGTGTGGGGCCCCGACCGCGACACCGCGCTGCGCCGGGCCAAACAGGCACTCAGCGAATTCGACATCGAGGGTGTGCGCACCGTCCTTCCGTTCCACCGCGACATGGTGGACGCACCCGAAATCACCGGCGACTCGCTGGACGTGTACACGGACTGGGTGGATCACAACTACTCCCCGTCGCAGAAGCACAACGGTGTGGACATCGAGCACATCTACGACGAGCGCCGCGACGTCGTCGTTGAAATCGACGGGCGGCTGCACACCATCGGCTTCCCCGTCGCACTGCTCGGTGGCGGCGGCTCCGGCCCAGCCGAACCCTCCACCCCAGCCGGTGACGTGGCCGGCGCGGTAACCACCAGCTACGAAGCGACGATCGTGGAATGGCTCGTCGCCGACGGCGACGTTGTGTCCAAGGGCGACGCAATCGCCACCATCGAGGCGATGAAGATGGAATCCTCCATTAAGGCGCCGCGCGACGGCCAGATCTCGCTCGCCGCAAAGCAGGGCGAGCGCGTGAAGGCGAACGCCACCATCGCGACAATCTCCTAGAAATGGGATACGTCACGGCCATAGAATGAGGGTGTCTCCCGCCACAAACAGACGGAGGGACCCTCACTATGGCCGAGACCATGCAAGCGCTCACGTACTTCGGCGAAGGCGACGTCCGGGTCGACACGCGCCCGAAACCGACCATCCTTGACCCCACAGACGCAATCATCCGCATCGACACCACCACCATCTGCGAGGCGATGCAAAACTTCAAACCCGGCGACAAGGTGCTCATCTCGCGCTGTGGCGCGTGCGAACGACCTGCCAATCACGTCGCTTGCAACCCACCACTTCACGTGGGACCAGCTCGATCAGGCGTGGGAGACGTTCTCCCACGCCGATACACACCAGGTGATGAAGGTGATCATCGACAACCCCTAGCCGCCGAAGAGTTGGTTGAGTGCTCCTTGGTTGGTGTTTGTGTGGTGGTGTCCGGTTGGTGAGGCCCATATGGGTGCGCCGCGGTCCATGGTGATGCGGCCGCGTTTGCGTCGTGTGGGGTCGTCGTCGTTGACGCGGTTGTGGTAGCGCCATAGCGGGGCGAGGTTGTCCAGGTTGGTCTGCCCGCCGTGTTGCCATGGTGTGACGTGGTGCGTCTGGCACGCGTATGCGCCGTGGCGGCAGTCGGGAAACGCGCACACCGGGGAAACCATGGCGGCAAGGTCGCGCTGCTTCTGGTTGGCCAAGCGTGTGGTGCGGTACAGGTTGACCGCCCCGTGTGTGGGGTGGAATGCGGCGACTTGCAGTGTCTCGCCGAACTCGGCGGCAAGGTAGTCCGCCCCGGTCATGGTGGTGCCGTCGGTGAGCACCAGTTCGATCTCGTCGCCGGCACCGGCGAGGATGCGCATGTGGGTGTCGATGGGCACCATCACGATCGGGCGGGGTGCGGCGGCAACGACACCGCCGGTGTCGCCGTCGAGGATGCGCCAGAATTCTTGTTCCATTTGGGGTGCGGCCGGAAGCGACGGATCAATGCTGCTACGCAGGCGGTGTTCTAGGTCGGCGGCGTTGCGGTCGGTGGTGTCGATGGTGATGCGTGCCCGGCCGTTTCTCGGCCGGGAGAAGGCGACCTGTTTTTTCTTCGGGGTGGTGTCGGCGGGGATGAGTTCGCGTGCGGCGTGTTCAATCGTGCGGTACCCGCCGCGCACCTCGAGCAGGGCTAGGCGCAGCCGCCACCGCTCGGCCGTGTCTTTGACCCCGCTGATGCGGCGTTCGATCAGGGCGAGTTCGTCGATGGAAAACCCGTGGGCTTTCTGCGCGGCGAGGGCTTGTTTACGGGTGAACTTTGTCGCCCCGTAGTAGACGTCCTGCATCGCCGCCCATGCGCGGGCGCGCTCTGGTGCCATGCCGGCGGCCAGTGCGACGGACAGGTCGAAGTGGCGCAGTGTCTCCATGGATTCTGCGGCCATCGCCTGGATCAGTGCGTCGAACGGGTTCATGGCCACAGACACTAACCACCCCGCACACCCACACAACCCCCAAAACCCAAACCTGTGGACAACCCCCGGCGACGCACACGGACGTTATCCACAGCCACACCCTCTATGGAACCTGATAGGTCAGATCCCGGGCGTCGGTGATGAGCATCTTGCCCGGCGCGTGGCAGATGGCCAGCTCGGGCTTAGAGTGCATCACGATCGACTGAGGTGTTACCCCGCACGCCCAAAACACCGGCACGGTGCCCGCAGGGATGTCCACGGCCTCCCCGAAATCCGACGCGTCCAGGTCCGCAATGCCGATCAGCGCCGGCTCTCCCACGTGCACCGGCGCGCCGTGCACCGCTGGGTAGCGGGAGGTGATGCGCACCGCGTCAGCTACCTGCGACGCCGGGATGGGGCGCATGGACACCACCATCTTTCCGCTGAACACACCGGCGGGTTCGCAGTCGATGTTGGTCAAGTACATGGGCACGTTGCGGCCCTGCTCGATGTGGGCAACGGGCACGTCGTTGTCCAGCAGCGCCTGTTCGAAGGTGAAGGAGCAGCCGATGAGAAACGCGACGGTGTCATCGGTCCAGTAAGAGGTAGCGTCCGAAGGTTCGTCGATAAGCGAGCCATGCGAAAACACGCGGTAGGACGGGATGTCGGTGCGAATATCACCGCCGGCGAGCAGCGGCGATGTCACCTGCCCTGGCTCGAGCACGCCAAGTAGCGGGCACGGCTTCGGGTTGCGCTGCGCAAACAGCAGAAAATCGAAGGCGTACTTCTTGTCCAGCGCGATAAGGTTAGCCTGGGCGTAGCCAGCGGAAAAGCCCGCCGTTGTCGCCACATCGGTGGTGCGGAACAACGCGCGGGCTTGCGCTGGAGGCATGAAAGCGGGCTGCATACAGCTAGGCTACGCCCAAATCTCCGGGAGCCGGGAGATGGAAGACCACCCCATCCAGGCACAACCGACGAGCACGATCAGCCCCACGTACAGGGTCCACTTGGGCGGCTCCCAACCTTTTAGGAGATCCTTGCGGAAGAAGCCGGCCCAGAGGACAACCCCAAATCCGATCGGCAAAATCAAACCGTTGAATGCACCTGCGAAGAGCAGCAGCCTCTGAGGAGCAGAACCCACGAAGAGGTAGATCACTGATGAGACGACGATGAACCCAACAGTGAGCCAGCCGCGCTTCCTCGGGTCGAAGCCCTGTTTGGTCAGGAACGATATCGAGGTAAATGACGCGCCGATGACCGACGACAGGCCAGCCGCCCACAGCACGAGGCCGAATGCCCGGCGGCCAAACTCACCGGCCGCGTGGTAGAAAACGTCTGCCGCGGTATTGTCCTTCGACAGGACGACACCAGTCGTAACAACGCCGAGTACTGCTAGGAAGAGCAGTACACGCAAAATGCCGGTGACGATAATCCCGGTAATGGACGACTTGGTCAGATAGTCGAGGTTTTCAGGGCCTGTGTGCCCAGCGTCGATAAGCCTGTGCACACCCGCGAACACAATGTAGCCGCCTACGGAGCCGCCAATAAGGGTGGTGATGATTTTGAAATCGATCTTCTCCGGCGCGATGGTTTGGCGCATTGCCTCGGCCACAGGCGGGTGGGAGGAGATCGCCACGTACAGCATCAGCACGATCATCAAGGCGCCGAGGATGCCCACAATCACATCCAGGGCAGCACCTGCGCGCTTCCAGAGGAAAACAACGATTGCGATGATGGCGGAAATGGCACCGCCGATCTTCGGATCGACAGACCCTCCCGTCAGCGCCTGCACGCCCAATCCGGTGCCAGCGATGTTGCCAATGTTGAAGACTAGACCGCCGATGCCGACGAGAATCGCGAGGAACCAGCCAAGGCCGGGGAGGATCTCATTTGCCAGCTCGCTGGCGCGCAGCCCGGACACGCCGAGGATGCGCCAAACGTTGAGCTGGATGGCGATGTCCACGAGGATCGACAGCAGGATCGCAAACGCGAATGCCGCGCCCATCTGGACCGTGAACACGGACGTTTGCGTGAGGAAGCCGGGGCCGATGGCCGAGGTGGCCATGAGAAAAATGGCGCCGATCATGGGGCCGATGCCGGCTTTCACCGGTGAGGTGGCTGCTGGCGCATCTGCCGCGGTCGAGCCGCCGGCGGTGGCCTTTTTCGGAGCGGTCACTGGGACACCCCTTTCGAAGACGAGAAATTAATGTGACGCGCAACATCGTAAGGTATGAGTTCCCCACCGGTCACACACCGGGGGTAACGCGCGCCACATCCCCTCCCCCTGGGGGCGTCTCACCAGCTCGCACGCAGCCGTCGCGGTCACGCAGACCGCTTCAACCGCTGCTTAGGAGACCTTGAACTCCGCCATCTCGTCCCACTCGGTTTTGCCCTCGATGAGGGTGTTGATGATGGTGGGGGTCTCTTTGAGGATCGTGGGGAAGAATTCCTGCGCGGCCTTGAAGTGCTCGGAGTTGACGTGGGCTTCGGCGGCGTCGTCCTGGAACGCCTCGATGAGCAGGTACTCATCCGGGTTGTCTTCGTTGCGGTACCAGTCGAAGAAGATGTTGCCTTCCTCGGCGCGCGAGGCGTCGGTGAAATCCTTGACTAGCTCGCGGAAGTTCTCCACGTTTTCGGGCAGGGGTTTGAATCGCACGTTAATCAGGATCATGCGCCCTACTCTAGCGTTCTAATCGCTCTCCCAGCTCCAGCCATTCCAGCTCGAGCTCCTCGCGCGCATCCTTCGCGGCGGTCAGTTCTTTGGTCTTTGCGCCAATGGCTTCGAAATCACCAGCCTCGGACAGCGCCGCGATGTCGGCCTCGAGCTCCGCCGCCCGTTCGTCTTCCTTGGCAATCTTGCGCTCCAGCGTGTTCATCCGTTTGCGCAGTTCGCGCTCTTCCTGAGAGCTCAGGGCCGATTGCCTATCGACGTCCTCCGGTTTCCCTCCCCCAGATCCAGCGTGCCGGCGGTGCGGGCTTGCGCGGCGCGGGTGTCGAGGTATTGCTGGATGCCGCCGGGCAGGTTGGTGAGCTTCCCGTCGCCGAAGAGGGCGTAGGTGGAATCGGCGATGCGCTCGATGAGGTAGCGGTCGTGCGAGATGACCACCAAGGTGCCGGGCCAGGAGTCGAGGAGGTTTTCCAGCTCCTGGAGTGTGTCGATGTCCAGGTCGTTGGTTGGCTCGTCGAGAAGCAGCACGTTCGGCTCTGCCATGAGCACGCGGGTGAGTTGCAGGCGGCGGCGCTCGCCGCCGGAGAGGTCTCGAACCGGAGTGCGCTGCCGCTTCGGGGAAAAGCCGAGGCGCTCGGCGAGCTGAGACGCGGACAGCTCCTTCTTGCCAAAGGAGATGTAGGTGGCCACGTCCTCAACAGCGTCGATGACGCGGCGCTCCGGATCGAGGTCGTCGAGCTCTTGGCGCAGCCAGCCGATGCGGGTAGTTTGCCCCTCGATGCGCTTGCCGGCAGCCAGCGGGTGTTCACCGGCAAGGGCGCGCAGCAGCGTGGTTTTGCCGGAGCCGTTGACGCCGACCAGTCCGATGCGCTCGCCCGGCGCTAACCTCCATGTGAGATGGTCGACGAGGGTGCGCCCGTCCGGGGCATCGATGCGGGCGTCTTCCAGCTCGATGACCACGCGGCCCTGGCGCTGCTTGGAAAACGCCATCAGCTCGACGGTGTCGCGCGGCGGCGGCACGTCCTTAATCAGCGCTTCGGCGGCCTCGATGCGGTAACGCGGCTTGGAGGTGCGGGCAGGCGCGCCGCGGCGCAGCCACGCCAGCTCTTTGCGGGCGAGGTTCTGGCGGCGCTGCTCGATCGCATCGGCTTGGCGGGCGCGCTCGGCGCGGGCGAAGGTCCAGTCGTTGTAGCCGCCGTCGTAGACGTCCACCGCGCCGTCGTGGACCTCCCAGGTCAACGTTGCGACCGTGTCCAAGAACCAGCGGTCGTGGGTGACCACCACGACGGCGAGCTTGCGGGACAGCAGGTGGTCAGCGAGCCACTGCACGCCCTCGACGTCGAGGTGGTTGGTCGGCTCGTCTAGGACCACCAGGTCCAGGTCCTGCGCGAGCGCCGCGGCGAGGTTGACCCGCCTGCGCTCCCCGCCGGAGAGCTGCCCCACGGGTGTGTCCAGGCCCAGATCGGCCACGCCTGTGCCCTGCAGCACCTCGCGGACCTTGGCGTTTGAGGCCCATTCGAAGGTCTGCAGTCCAAGCGGCTCGACAACGGCTTGGCCGACCGTCAGGGCGTCGTCGAGCAGAAAGCGCTGCGTCACCACAGCCATGCGCAGGTCGGACGTGTGCGACACGCGGCCGGCATCCGGCGGTTCGATACCGGTGAGCACTTCCAGCAAGGTGGTTTTGCCGCCGCCGTTGACACCGACGATGCCGATACGCTCCCCGCTTTGCACGCCGAGGGAGACGCCGTCGAGCAGCGTTTTGAGCCCCCAGGTTTTGGAGACGTTTTCCAGGTTAATTAGGTTAGCCATATCGGCTGTTCATCTTACGCAGGCAGCAAGTCGTGCAGCCCTCGACTGCGTTGGAACTGGGCCACGATGTGGGCGCACGCCAGCGCATCCGAATCCGCCCGGTGGTGGTTGAGCGCAAACCCCGGGGCGCAATACCCGGCAACCGTGGGCAGGCGGTGGTCCGCTAGGTGCGGCAGCAGCCTCCTGGCCATCCGGCAGGTGCAATAGAACTGGTCCGGGTAGGTGCCGGTGAAGTAATAGCGGTCCAGGCCCCGCCACACCGACGCGTCGAAGGTGGCGTTATGCGCGTACACGGGCGCACCGCCGACGAAATCTACGATGTGGTCGGCGATATCGAACCAGCTGGGCGCGTCCTCGACATCGCCACGGTCGATGCCGTGGATGTGGCTGAACTCAAACAGGATGTACTCCTCCGGCGGGCGCAGGTAGGTGCACAACTGGTCCACGACCTCCCCGTCCGCGACCTTGACTAACGCCACCTGGCACGCCGAAGCGCCAGCAAGGCGGTTGGCGGTTTCGAAGTCGACGGCGACGAACTCGTCTTCGAGCAGCACGCTTGTCGACGGTATCCACTTCGCCGCCGCCACCTTCTTCGGTGCCCGCGCCTTCCCGGTGAGCTCCGCGCGGGGTGTGGCGGGCAAGCGTTTTTCCTCCGCCACCTTCGCCTGCCACGCTGCCTTGTGTGGCGCCGGATTGCGCCCGTGCCTTCGCGCGAGGTGCTCCTCCGCTTTGGCCAGGCGTTTTTCCAGATTCACGCGGGCTTTAGCGTGCTGCGGCTGCGGCGCGGCTGCGAGCCAGCTGCGGATAGCAGCGGCCGCGTCGCTGTACTGGCCCAGCCCGTGATGCAGCGCCGCCACCTCCGCGACGTAGATGTCGAGCGCCCACGCCGGGTCCGAGCACGCGGCGTCCTGCATCGCAAACATGAGCTCCTCCGCGAGCACCAGCGCCGCCCGCGGGTGGCCGTCGCGCTTGAGTTCGCTCACCCGCGGGAGGTGTTCCCAGATTGGCCGCCCCTTCACGGTGGGCGGCACGGGATGTGCGAAATCGCTCAGGCGAGCCTCAACCGTGGAGGTGTTGCCGTCGAGGTAATTGCGGGTGGCGTCGATGAGAGGCATGTCAGGCACACTACGGGGCGCACCCGACACACCCGACGGCCAATTAGCTCACACGTTCGACAACGGCACCGTGGTCGGGGCCCTCAGCCACGAAAACCTCGTACGCGTCGAACTGCTCGGCCACGTGCTCAGCGGCGAACCGTGTGGCATCAGCGCTGTCGCAGAGCACTGCCACAGTCGGCCCGGACCCGGAGACGATCGCGCGGCGGCCTGCATCCCCCGCAGCCGCGAGAACCCGCTTGAGCACCGGGCGCAGCGTTAGCGCGGGCTCCTCTAAGTCGTTGTGGAGCGCCGCGGCGATGCGACCCACGTCGCCCGAGGTCAACGCCTGCGACAGCTGCGCTGAATCCAAGTGAGGGAGCAGGGCGGGGTTGCCGTGCCGGAGGTCGTCGAGAAGCGAGAATGCTTTGCCGGTATTGATGCCGATCTTGGGGTTGATAAACACCCAGTGCAGGCGCCCGCGCGAGAGCATCTCCACCAGCTCGTCGCCGCGGCCGGTGCCCAGGGCCGTGCCACCCATGAGCGAGAACGGGACATCGGCGCCGAGCGAGGCGGCGAGCTCGTACAGCACTTGCGGCGAGAGCGGTTCGCCATACTCGGCCACGAGCGCATTCGCGGCCACGAGCGCGGCCGCCGCGTCGGCGGAGCCACCTGCCATCCCGCCGGCAACGAAGACGTGCTTGTCCACCTCGATGCGCACGCGCGGCACGGCCACGCCGGCGCGCGCTACCACGGCTTCGACGGCGCGCCACGCGAGGTTGCCCGGCCCGTCGATGTCCTCGTCTGGCCGGTCCACGAAAAACGTGGTGCGCATGGTTTCGACGGCAGGGCCGGCGACGGGATCGCCGTCGATACGCAGCCGCACCACCTCGCGCCTGTCCACCGCGTGAAAGACACTGACCAAATCGTGGTAACCGTCCGCGCGCGCCTCACCCACGCCGAGGTGCAGGTTCACCTTGCCCGGCGCGGAGGCGACGATCTCACGCACCTTGCGATTAGCCACGACGGGCCTGGCCTAACCGGATGAAGTCATCCACGATGAGCTTCTCCCCGCGCAGCCCCGGGTCGATGCCGGCGGCGCGCAGCGCATCCTCGGCGGCCGCGGCCGAACCGTAGATGCCCGATAGCGTCGAGCGCAGCGTTTTGCGGCGTTGCGCAAACGCGGCGTCTACCAGCGGGAAGACGGTGTCGCGCAGGTCGCGGGGAGCGTCGTCAGCGACATCGATGCGCACGAGCCCCGATTCGATGTTCGGTGCAGGCCAGAACACGTGCTTGCCAATCGTCCCGGCGCGCGAAACGTCGCCGTAAAACGCGGCCTTCACGCTGGGCACGCCGTAGATCTTGGACCCGGGCTGAGCAGCGAGGCGGTCGGCCACTTCCTTTTGCACCATTACCAGCACTCTGCGTATGGACGGCATCTCCGCCAACACATGCAGCAGCACTGGCACCGAGACGTTGTAGGGCAGGTTAGCCACGAGCGCAGTGGGCGCGACAGGCAGATCAGTGCGGCGAACCTGCAGAGCATCCGTATTCACCACGGTTAACCGGTCGGCGTACTCCGGCGCGAACGCCTGCACGGTGGCAGGCAAACGGCCGGCGAGACGCGGATCGATCTCCAACGCAGTGACGCTGGCGGCGGTGTCCAGCAGCCCCAGCGTTAGAGAGCCCAAGCCCGGCCCGACCTCCACGACGTTGTCGTCGGCCGCGAGCTCAGCCGCGGCGACGATGCGGCGCACGGTATTTGGATCGTGCAGGAAGTTCTGCCCGAGCTTTTTCGTCGGCGTGACGCCCAGCTCGGCGGCAAGTTCCCGGATCTCGGCTGGCCCGAGCAGGTGCGACTGCCCCATTTAGCGGATACCCAGGCGGGCGGTGCAAGCCGGCCAGGCACCCCAGCCCTGGGACGCCTGAACCCGCTCCGCCACGGCGATCTGCTGCTCGCGGGTCGCCTGATCCGCGGTCGGAGCGTATGCGGTGCCACCGTGGCCTGCCCAAGTAGACGGCGAGAACTGCAGCCCACCCTGGTAGCCGTTGCCGGTGTTGATGGCCCAGTTACCGCCTGATTCGCACTGTGCGATGGAATCCCACACACTGCCACCCGCTACAGCCGGGGCGGCCGCACCCGTGTTACCGGAGGCAGCTACGGCCCGTTTGGTTCCGCGGGCGATAACGGCCGGCTTCGCCTTTTTCACTACCTTTTCCTCGGCGATGCCCTCGGACTCGACGACGCCGTTGACGGTGACGGTGCGGTGGATGACCTTGGTCTCTCCCTGCTCGCCCTTCTCACGGACCTTCTCGGCGCCCTCGTCCAGCGCGTCGTCCTCGACGTACTCCGCAGGCGCCTCCACCACCACGGTCTCCGGCCGGTCGACGGTGCTCACCCGGTCCAGCACAATTTCCATGCCGGGCACAACCGCGTCTGCCAGCGCGACATTGAGGCGGTCATCCGAATCGAACGTCACGCCGCGTGCAGACAGGAGCTCCCCAACAGTTTTCGCCGCAGCGGAAACGTAGGTCAGTTTGCCGCCGTCGCGCAGCGCGACAATCTTCGGGGTGGTCACATCCACATTCATGCCGTCGGCAAGCGGCTGTTCGCGGTCGGCGTTGACGGCGGAGGCGCCGGCAACACCAGCTTGGTCGATCAGCTCGCCTACCGTGCTCGCGGTGGAGGTGATCTGCTGGGCCACACCGTCGATCACCACAGCAACCGGCTTGGCGGTGCGCACTGTGACGGTATCGCCGCTAGCCAGCTTTTCTCCCGGCGCCGGGTACACCAGATCCTCCGGCGCTACCGTCACGCCGGCGGAGGCGAGCGCACCCGCGACATCGCCGGCGTAGGTGCGTACGTTTGTTGCCTCACCGTTGACGTCCACCGTGACCTGCTTCTGGGTGGCCAGGGCAGTGCCCGCGCCACCGACCAGTGCGGCACCGGCGACGGTGCCGGCAACTGCGCGCTTGGCGGCGTTGGACTTCTGGTTAATCCGCTTGATTTGACGGGACATGCGCTTCCTCACGACGGGGCTCTGCAAAATCGCGCTGAATCTCCTCAGCACGCAACCCGGGTAACATTACGGTAACGCCCGCCGCGTTTCAAGGCCCTCCGCCCAGCTCACACCCCGTAGACCCGCGAGAATGTCTCTCCAATCTCTCGCGCCACATCGGCCACTTCCATGCCACGCGCGTCCGCCAGAACCTTTGCCGTGTGCCCGATCAACGCGGGCTCATTCTTCGCCCCGCGGAACGGCTCGGGGGTCATGTACGGCGCGTCCGTCTCAACGAGCAGCTGGCCCGCCGGCGCGAGTGCCGCCGCCTGGCGCAACTCCTCGTTGCGCTTGAAGGTGACGTTGCCGGCAAAACTGAGCACGTAGCCGCGCTCGATTGCCTCTCGCGCCACGTCCAAAGGCGAGGAGAAGCAATGCAGGATCACGTGCTCCGGCCGCGGCGCGTCCGCAAGAATACGCATCATTTCCGCGTCGCCTTCGCGGTTGTGGATCATCAGCGCCTTGCCTGACTCCACCGCCAAATCGATGTGCCAGCGAAACGCCTCCTCCTGCACCTCAAGCGGCGCAGTGCCATCGGCGTCGTGCGTGAGCCAATACGTGTCGATGCCGGTCTCCCCCACCGCCACGCAACGTTCGTCCCGGGCCATCTCGGTCAGGCGGGCGCGAGCAGCGTCGTCAAGCTCCTGCGCCCTCGTCGGATGGATCGCGCACGCGGCGAAAACGCGGTCGTTGAGGTGAGCGGCCTGAAGCGCGTACTCCGCTTCCTCCAGCCCATCGCCGACGGTGCAGATGCGCTCCACACCGGCTTCGAGCGCGCGGGCGACAAACGCGCCGACATCTTCCTTCGTGCGCGCGCCGCAGGACGCGAGGTGGGTGTGCGCATCCACCAGGCCGGGAATCGGCTCGGCGGGCACGGGCGTGGGACGCGGTTTCTTTTTGCTCATACGATGCACCCTATGGCATTTGCAGACATCGACTCAGCCATCCAGATCCAAATCGACGCCGACCTTGCCGAAGCCGCCGGCCGCGGCATCAACGGCTCGCCCGCCGACATCGTCGGATCCTTCGAGGCCGAGCTCGCCGATTACCTCGCGCTCCCTGCGGACGTGCGCCGCTCCTTCCCTCGCGGCGAAACCGCGCGTCTCTACGGCACCGCCCTCGGCCAAGCGCTCGTGCGCGAGGGCTTTACATGGCAATTGCTTCACGACGCCTACGGCACCGACCTCGTCGTAGTCAAAGACGCCGGAGGCACGAACGAGAAATACACCGCCCCGCTCGTCGTGGTAGATCAGCGCTTCGAGGACGAGGAACCCGGCAAGCTCACCGAATTCCTCGGGCAATTTCTGTGAACGCGCCACAGTCGATCATGCCGCTGGTACGCCCGGAGCTGCCGCCGGCGTGGCTGTCCACGGGCGATATCGAGCTGTTCTACGAGGAAATCTGCGAGTACACCCGCAGGTTGCGCGAGGCCGGCGTTCCCGCTCAGCTCGAGGTGATCGAGGGCGCACCGCACGCGGTGGAGCTGTGGGCATTCGACGTCGACGTAGTCAAACGCATGCTCGCATCCGCGCGGCAGTGGCTCGGCGCGCAGTTGTAGCCGCCCGGGCTACTGCACTGGCGCCCACTCCGGGCCAGTCTCGCCGAGTTCCGGGTCCAGCTTGGCAATCAGCGGCTGCGGCTTGGCAAGCTCGGTGCCCGGCACCACGTCCACGCGCTGCCACACCGCTTGCTGCTGCGAGTAGTCGCCTGTGATGGTCGGGTACGTCTGGCCTTTCTCCGGCAGGCCGACACCGACGAGGTTGTAGTCCGCGTCGTCCACGACCTCCTCCACTCGCGGCTCCGCGGCCCAGATCCCGGTACGCCCGAGCGTCTCGTGGACCTTCTGCGCTGTGTGCGGGAGGAACGGGGTGAGCATGGCGTTGCAGTCGGAGACCACCTGCAGCGCAGTCCACAGCACGGTGGCCAAACGCTCGCGCTGGGTGTCGTCCTTGGCCAGCTTCCACGGCTCCTGCTCCGCGATGTAGGCGTTGGCCTCGCCAACGACGTGCATCACCTTGGTAACCGCAGACTTGAAGTGGGCCTTGCCCAGCTCCTCGCCGGCGGTGGTGAACGTCTCGGCGGCCAGCTCGAGGATGCGCTCATCGGACGCCGACAGCGGGCCCGGGGCAGGGATCTGGCCGAAGTTCTTGTGCGCCATGGACACGGTGCGGTTGACCAGGTTGCCCCAGCCGTTGGCCAACTCGTTGTTCACGCGGCGGACGAACTCGTCCCACGTGAAGTCCGTGTCGTTGTTCTCCGGTCCGGCCACCGCGATGAAGTAGCGCAGCGGGTCCGGGCCGAATTCCTCGAGGAAGTCCTTGACGTAGATGACCACGCCTTTGGAGGAGGAGAATTTAGACCCGGACATGGTAAGGAACTCAGACGACACGACCTCCGTGGGCAGGTTCAGCTCGCCCAGCTCGCGCACCTCGCCGCCCTTGGCGCCCTTGCCCGCGTAGCCGAGCAGCTCCGCCGGCCAGATCTGGGAGTGGAAGGTGATGTTGTCTTTGCCCATGAAGTAGTAGCCCTCAGTGGCCGAGTTCTGCCAGAACTCTTTCCACGCGTCCGGGTTGCCAGAGCGGTGCGCCCACTCGATGGAGGCGGACAGGTAGCCGATCACTGCGTCAAACCACACGTAGAGCTTCTTCGACGGGTTGTCCTGCCAGTCCTCCACCGGGATCGGGATGCCCCAGTCAATGTCGCGGGTCATGGCACGCGGGCGCATGTCCTCCAGCAGGTTCAGGGAGAACTTCAGCACGTTCGGGCGCCAGTCCTGGCGTGTGCGCAGCCACTGTTCCAACGCGTCGTGCAACGCGGGCAGGTCGAGCATGAAGTGCTCGGTCTCGATGAACTCCGGCGTCTCGCCGTTGATCTTGGACACCGGGTTGATCAAATC
This sequence comes from Corynebacterium wankanglinii, assembly GCA_014490595.1. Classification (GTDB taxonomy): domain Bacteria; phylum Actinomycetota; class Actinomycetes; order Mycobacteriales; family Mycobacteriaceae; genus Corynebacterium; species Corynebacterium wankanglinii. The sequence continues at coordinate 800,814 of CP061031.1, read as the reverse complement.
AGCCGGGTCGAGCTGGTTGCCGCAGGTGTCGCACTGGTCACCGCGCGCGTCGGTGGCGCCGCAGATCGGGCATGTGCCTTCGATGTAGCGGTCCGGCAGAGTGCGGCCTGTCGAGGGAGAAATCGCTCCCTGCGTGGTCTCGCGGATCATATAGCCGTTCTCATTCAGGCCACGGAAGAGTTCCTGCACCACCGCGTAGTGGTTGCGGGTGGTGGTGCGGGTGAACAGATCGTAGGACAGGCCCAGCCCGGCGAGGTCCTCCACAATCTGACGGTTGTAGCGGTCCGCCAACTCCTTGACGGTGACACCTTCTTTATCCGCCTGCACGAGCAGCGGGGTGCCGTGCTCGTCGGTGCCGGAGACCATCAGCACGTTCTTGCCCGTCATTCGCTGGTAGCGCGCGAAGACGTCAGAGGGGACGCCAAAGCCTGCGACGTGGCCGATGTGGCGCGGGCCGTTGGCGTACGGCCAAGCAACGCACACGAGAACGTTCTGATTGGTCTCGGGAGAAGTCATGGTTCACAGCATAAGTTATGGCCCCGCTCACGCACTGCAATGCGTAAGCGGGGCCGCGACTTTAGGGCGTCGATAGGCAATCGCGCCTATTCCGCGCGTGGTTTGAGCATGCCTTTGACCTGGGCACGACGGGCGTCCAGTTGCGCCTGATCGCGGTGCATGCGGCGCTCAATGGCCAGCTGCCGGGCGAAGCGCTCCTGTTCCTTCTTGTCCAGGTAGATCGTGTCATTAGACATGTCCTTCACAATCGCAAACATGAGCGCGATGAGGATGAACAGGAACGGTGTCGCGGCAACAATAGTTACGGACTGCAGGGAGTTCAGCGCGTCGGAGCCGCCGGAGATGAGCAGGGTCAGGCCGACGAATGCGGTGGCCAGGCCCCACATGGCTGCGAGCCACGGCCTCGCCTCAGTTTTGCCGGACTGCGTCATGGACGCCATCACCGTGGAGGCCGAGTCAGCCGAGGTGATGAAGAACGTGGCCAGCAACAGCAGGGCAAAAATACCCATGATGAAACCGCCCGGCAAAGAATGCAGCAGGTTAAACAGCTGCTCCTCGTTGGAACCGCCGCCGTAGATGGATTCGCCACTTTGCTCCATTTTGATGGCCGTTCCACCGAAGATGGCGAACCACACGGTGGACAGGCCTGCCGGGACGAGCATGACGCCGAGGCAGAATTCGCGAACGGTACGGCCGCGGGAAATGCGGGCCAGGAACGTCCCCACGAACGGCGACCAGGAAATCCACCACGCCCAGTAGAAGATGGTCCATCCGGAGAGGAACTCGCCGGCCTCGCCATCCGCGCTTTCAGCGGTGCGGGCGGCCATCTCGAAGAAGTTATTGAGGTAGTTGCCTACAGCGGTCGGCAACATGTTCAGCTGTGCGACGGTGGGGCCAAGCACGAACACGAAAAGTGCGAGGACGGCCGCGATGACCATGTTCGTGTTGGACAGCCACTGAATGCCCTTGGACACACCCGACATCGCCGACAGCAGGAACGCGAGGGTGAGCACCGCCACGATGCCGATGATCAGGGTGTCGGACGGGTCGTCGACGAAACCGGAAGCTTCCAAGCCGGAGCTGATCTGCAGCGCGCCCAAACCCAGGGAGCAGGCGGTGCCGAAAATGGTGGCGAAGACGGCGAAGCCGTCGATAAGCTTGCCCAGCCAGCCGTTGGCGCCCTTCTCCCCAATCAGCGGGATGAACGCGCTGGACAGCAGCTGTTTACGGCCGAGACGGAAAGTGGAGTACGCGATGGCCAGACCGATGATGGCGTAGACGGCCCACGGGTGCAGGGTCCAGTGGAACATGGTCTGCGCCATCGCGGCGCCGACCTCGTGCGGCTCGTGGCCCGGAACGCCGTCCCGGTACATAGCCAGCGGCTCAGAAGCGCCGTAGAACATCAAGCCGATGCCCATGCCGGCGGCGAACATCATGGCAATCCAGGAGGTGGTTTTGAACTCCGGGCGCTCGTCGGCACTGCCGAGGCGAATCCGGCCGAAACCCGATGCGGAAATCACGATGACGAACGCGACGAAAATCGTGCCGCCGAGGACGAACGCCCAGCCCAGGTTCTCAATGACCCAGCCGAACGCGCTGTCCGCAAAGGTGGAGAAGTTGTCCGGAGCCGCAAGGCCCCAGCCGACAACTGCAGCGACGATTACCGCAAGCGGGATAACAATGCCCCAGTTCACCGGTGCGTCTTCTGCGTCGGCTTCGCGCTCGACGCTTTCCTCCGGGTCGGTGTACCCGGGATACACGCCGCCGCGGTCGGCGCGCAGCAGCGCGGCAAGTTGGCCAGCTGCGGATGATTCGTTATTTTTAATTGGATCCGTACTCCGTGGCTCCGCAGCGGGATCGTGGGGATCCCGCTGGAGATCACGCTGAGACATACAATTCTCCTCGCAAATTTTTATTGTTTTTCTAGGGCGCAAGCAGGCTAGCGCAGATCACACCTGCACGCGAACCAGCGCCGGACAAAAAGCGAGGAAGACGGCACTATTCACGCGCGGACAAAGCCGCGTCGTAGAGGTCCCCCACCTTCACGCCGTGCTCTTTGGCTACCCGTTTCGCGGCGTCTTTCATGCGTTCACCGCCGTCCACCAGATCCAGCACCAGCCCCACCAAGTCTTCCGGCTCTGCTTGCTCGACTGCCCCGCCTTCGATCACGAGCGTGATTTCTCCGCGAACCCCATCTGCCGCCCATTTGGCTAGCTCCCCCAGGGTGCCCCGCTTCACTTCCTCATATGTTTTGGTCAGCTCCCGGCACACCGCAGCCCGGCGGTTCACGCCGAGGACGTCTGCCGCGTCTTCCAGCAGCTGCGCGATCCGGTGCGGCGATTCGAAACAGCACACCGCGCGCCGCTCGTGCACCAGCGTTTCCAACCAAGCCCTGCGCGCCCCCGACTTCCGCGGCGCAAACCCGTCGAAGATGAAATGCCCAACGCTCAGGCCGGACAATGCGAGCGCGGTAGTCACCGCGGACGGCCCGGGGATGCAGCTGACGGGAATACCGGCGTCGTGGGCGGCGGCGACGATGGAATGGCCCGGGTCGGACACCAGCGGCATCCCGGCGTCGGTGACCACGAGGACGGTGCCAGCGCGTGCCGCGTCGAGCAGCTCGCGCGCCCGCGCATCCTCGTTGTGGTCGAAGTTGGACACCACGCGTCCGGTGATCTCTACCCCGAGCGCCGCGGCGAGAGCCCGGGTGCGGCGAGTGTCCTCGGCGGCGATAACGTCCGCGGCGGCCAGTGCGTGCGCCAAGCGCGGCGATGCGTCCGCCACGTTGCCCAGCGGGGTGGCCGCGAGCACAACTCCGGTGGGAAGGATCTGCGTGAGGTCTTCGTGCTCGGCGGACATACCACGGGAGCATACGCCCAAGGCGCTAATATCTTCCGTCGTGACCACTATCGCGAGCACCCCGAACCCGACTGGACCAGCCGCCGGCGCTAACGCTGCAACACCTGAGGCAACGCGAACGGTGCGGCCCACCCGCCCGGCGCCAGAGGCTCCCGTGACCGTGCCGTGGACGCGCCGCGACACCATCGCAGCTTCCGTCATCGGTGTGCTGGCGCTGCTGACCCGCTTCATCGGTTTGTTCCAGCCCACCAGCTCCGGCACCCCCGTCTTCGACGAGAAGCACTACGTGCCGCAAGCCTGGGACATGGTGCGAAGCTCTTTCAACCCTGTCTTGGGCGGCATCGAGTCTAATCCCGGCTACGGCTTGGTTGTGCACCCGCCGCTGGGCAAGCAGCTGCTGGCCATGGGCGAGACTCTCTTCGGATACACCCCGTACGGCTGGCGCATCATGACCGGCTTGTTCGGCACCGCCGTGATCGTCTTTGTTTTCCTGCTCGCGCGCCGAGTCAGCCAGTCCACCAACATCGCGCTGATCGCGGGCATCATCGCGCTTTTCGACGGCGTCCTGCTCGTCTCCGCGAAATTCGGCATGCTCGACATCTTCCAGGTGCTGTTTGTGGTCATGGCCGCCTGGACGCTCGCAGGCGACATGCGCGAGGTGCACCACCGCTGGCACGATGCGTGGCTGGCTGGCAAGCTCGACGGCACTGGCCCGTTCGGCCCCCGCATGGGATTCCGGTGGTGGCGCTTCGCCACCGGCGTGCTGCTCGGGCTCACGCTTTCTATCAAATGGTCCGGTCTGTACTACATCATGTTCTTCGGGCTGCTGTCGTCGTTCTGGGATCTCTACCTGCGCCGGCGCTACGGCGTAGAGAAGCCCGTCGCGGGCACGTTGCTGAGAGACGTCCCTTCGGCCCTTGCCTCCATCGTCCTCATCCCCGCTGTCTTGTACCTGTGGTCGTGGCGCGCCTGGTTCGCTTCCGAGACTTCCGTGTACCGCCACTCGCTTTCCGACGGCACCATCGCAAGCTCCGATTGGCCTTGGCTGGCCAACCTCCCGGAGCCCATTGCAGGCTGGTTCTACTACCACTTCTCGGTGCTCGACTTCCACGCCTCCTTGACCTCCTCGTCCGGCCACTCCCACCCGTGGGACTCCAAGCCGTGGGCCTGGCTGGTCTCCGCCCGCCCGATCCTGTACTACTCCGCCACCGACCTGGAGTGCTCCGTGGCTCCCGGCGACGGGACGTGCCGGGAGATGATCTACATGTTCGGCACCCCCGCCATCTGGTGGCTGACCGTGCCGGTGCTGCTGTGGGCGTGCTGGGTGTGGCTGACCCGTAAGGACTTCCGCGTCATCGTGCCGGTCATTGCGTTCGCCGCCGGATTCCTTCCGTGGCTGGTCGCGTTCGACCGCCAGATGTACTTCTTCTACGCCACCGCACTGGTGCCGTTTACCGCAGTGCTGCTGGCCCTAGCGGTGGGTAACGTGGCGCGCAAGGGCGGGCCGGTGACGTGGTCGTGGGTGAATAAGGTCGCAGGCTTTGAGATGCGGTGGGGCCAGCTCGCCGCCGTGGTCTACCTCGCCCTTGTGGTGGCCAGTTTCATCTACTGGTCCCCCATCTTCTACGGCTTCCGGATCCCGGACTCCTACTACGAGTCCATCATGTGGCTGCCCAGCTGGAAGTAACGCACGCAAATAATTCGCTCGCGGGTAATTTCAGCCCGGCCGGGGTGTGCTCCCCCGGCCGGGCTTTGTGTTTCCCGGTTGTGTTTCCCGCCGCGGCGGTGGGTGTCCTAGTAGGGGCGGGCGTCCAAAAGCTGCCATGTCCGGCGGAGCGCCCCGCCGCGGTCGGCGACCCACGTCCACACCAACGCAACCAGGCTGAGCAGCGGAATGAGCACCCCGGCGAGCTCGAACTGCCCTGTGCCGAGCACCGCGTCGCGCACGGCGAATCCGACGGTGAAGGTGAACATGGTGCCCACAATCAGCAGTACCCCTGGGATCTGTTGCGGACGCCACGCCGTGAAGCCCAGCGCCAGCGCCACCCCGAATCGGACCGAGGCGGTGGAGGCGACCACGGGTTCGTCCCCGCCGGCGATGATGAGGCGCACAGCCCACAGCACCCACACCACGGCCATAGCGCCGAGGAGCACACGCCCGACAGCAATGCCCAGCTCGCGGCGGCGGGCGAAGCGGCGCCACTCGTCGTCCACGCCCGCGAGGATGACGGACGAGAGGTCCTGCGGCGGCGCAAAGGCTTCCTCGTCGTCGCCGTGGAGTTGCTGAGTTAGGGCGAGGGACCGATCTAAAAAGGCGCGGCACTCGGGGCACCCGGAGACGTGGGCGTCCACCACAGCGTCGTCGAGACCGGACGGTTCCCCGTCGATACGCGCGGACAGCGCTTTTTGCACCTCTTCGTGGCTAATCACGGGTGAGCACCCCGTCTAGGCTGGCGCGGCCGGTGCCGAAGACGGTGATGATAAACAGCGACGCGGCCAGCACGAGGATGTATTCCACCCCGCCACCGTCGACGAAGAAGCCGTTGCCCAGGTGCACGAAGTACCCGGCAGAGAGCACCAGAAGGGCGAGGAGCGACGCGGCGATCGTCGTCAACAGCCCCACCGCCAAAAACGCCCCGCCGATGAGTTCGACGGTGCCGGTGAGGTAGGCGGACAGCTGCGGCTGTGGCACCCCGAGCGCGGCGAATTGGCGGCCGGTTTCCGTCATACCGACCTCGAACCAGTGGTTGTAGCCGTGGGCCACGAACACCGCGCCCAGCACGAGCCGGAGCACAAGCAGCGCGAAGTCGCGGACAGCGGGCCTATTCATGCCGATTAGGGTACCCGTGGAACCGAAGCGGGTAGAACTGAGTCCAATACCTATGACTGATCTTCACCTCACACCAGAACAAGGCTGGCCCGTCACCGGCGACGACGGCCTCGCTCGCCCGCCGTGGGCTGCCCATGACCCACTGTTGCGCGAGTATTACGACACCGAATGGGGCATGCCCGTCACCGACGAGCAGGGCATGTTCGAGCGCGTCTGCCTCGAGGGTTTCCAGGTGGGGTTGTCGTGGCGTCTGATCTTGCAAAAGCGCGAGGCACTGCGGAGCGCCTTCCACGGATTCGCCCCGGAAGCCGTAGCAGGCATGAGCATCGAGCATTTGCTTGGCGACGCTTCGTTGATCCGCAACCGGCGCAAACTGGAGGCTGCGGTGAACAACGCCGAAGCCACCCTCGCGCTGCGGGATGAAGGAACGCACCTCGGTGAATTTGTGTGGTCCTACCAGCCCGCCCAGACACCCGTTCCGCGCACGATGGAGGAGGTGCCCACCCGCTCGGCCGAATCGGAGCGGTTGGCGAAGGACCTGAAGAAGCGCGGTTTTACTTTCGTTGGGCCGGTGACCATGTACGCGCTGATGGAGTCCACCGGGATCGTGGACACTAACCTGGTGGGCACCTGGCGGCGCGGGGCGTCCGGGGTGTGGGGGTAAGCGCCGTTTAGTCGTCGTCCATCTCGGCGAACGCTTCCTCCACCGAGTCGTGCTCCTCACGGGAGGCCTCCCACACTTCCTTCGCGGCGGAGAGGTTGATGGCGGCGATGACGGCGCCGACCACGATGTCGAACCAGGCTGTCTCCCACACGAAGGTGAGCAGACCGGCGACGATGATCAGCACATTCGCAAGGGCGTCATTGCGGGCAGCGAGCCACGCCCCGGTTGCCAGCGAGGACCCCTCATCCCGCAGCTGCATCAGCAGGACGGCGCAAATAACGTTGACCACCAGGGCACCGACCGCGATACCGGTCAAGCCCTCCGGTGAGGGTGCCACGGGGTTCATAATCTTGGACACCACCGTGACGATCGCCGCGATCGCTGGAATGAGGATGAGCGCCGCTAGCACGCTGCCAGCGGTACGGCGCCGCGCTGCGGGCCACGCCACGGCGAAGAACACCAACAGGTTGATCGCCGTGTCCTCGAGGAAGTCCGCGGAATCGGCGAACAGGGATGCCGAGCCAATGGCCAGAGCACCGAAAAATTCGACAAAGAATTATGCCAGGTTCAACAGGGCGACGACCAGGACCGCGCGACGGATTTTTGAGCACTCACGGCTGGCAGCATACCATCAGGGTTCCGCTGAGCAGCCCTGGGCCATGCGCCCGTTGAAGGGCTGAGGTAGTCCGCCGGGCACTACTTGCCTAGCTGCTCAACCCAAACAAGGCGCGCACAAAGATAAGAAACCGCAGGCATTTCTACCTGCGGTTTACTGTGGAGCTAAGGGGAATCGAACCCCTGACCTTCGCATTGCGAACGCGACGCTCTACCAACTGAGCTATAGCCCCTCGGCTGCAAAGTTACGTTACTCCTCCCCCGCACTGCGATTAAATCGCCAGCGTGCGAGGGGTGGATGCCGCCCTAACTCGCACGAGTGCCGTAGCCGTCAAGGCCACCGTACCCGTCAGAGTTACGGTACCCGTCAGGGTTGTCGTGGTTGTCGTGGTCCTCGTGGTCGTCGTGCGTCGGAGCAACGCGGGCGGATGGCAGGGACTCGAAGTCTGGGCTCTCATCGTCCAGTTCCAGCACCACAGAGCCTGCGCGAAGGCGTGCGTCCCTAGCGTGCTCCCTGGTGCCTCCCGTGGCCACACCCATCCGCGCCCGGCGCAGCTGGCGCAGACGACGCTCCTGCAACGCACGCTCCTGCAGCACGACCCGGCGCAGCGCGATCATGAACCACGCTGTCATTGCCACGGTGATCGCCGGCAGGACCCACGCCCAGCCTCCGGAGACAAACGCCACGACGAACGTGATCACGCACGCGATGATGAGCCCAAGCAAGGTGCGCTGGCGGCGCTGGAACCGGGTCGCGGTGGTCTTGCGCTCGCGCTCGGGGTCGTAGCCGCCGCGGCCTCGGCGAGATGCCGCGAACGCAATATCCTCCTCGGAGGCGTTCTGGGAGGCCCCGGCGTCCCCAGTGTCCTCACCGCCCTCGTCGTGTGCGGACAGCCCCTTCCCGGCGGTGCCGTCTACGACGTCGGCTTCCGCCTCCACCGCGGCGCTGTCTTCGTGCGTCTCTGCGGCTGGTTCAAAGCCGGTCTCGCGGTCGGCGTAGCCGTAGTCCTCGGGTGCGGTGTAGGACTCGTCGAGCTCGTAGCGATCCTCGTCTGTCAACGCTTCGGCGTCGGCAGCATCAGCCTTTTTGGTCTCATCTGCCTCGGTCTTGTCGTCGGTTGCACTTTCCTCGGCGAGGAGTTTCACCGACGTCGAACCGCCGGTCGAGGCGGCCGCGACTTTAGTGGATCCGCCCGTGGGCACGGCGTCAGCCTCTGCGGTCGCGGTGTCCGCCCTGTCGGGGGCATCCACCTCGTCGGCGGAGCCGGCTTCCTCGGCGGCTGCTTCTGCCTCGTCCTCGACGTGGTCGATCACTTCCCCGTCGACATGGTCCGCAGCCGAGTCGTCCTCCGTGGCGCCGGGGCGGCGGAAGATGGTGCGCAGGGCGGGAGCGTCGTCGATAAGCACGTCCTCCTCCGCGTCTGTAGCCTCCACCACCTCGTAGTCGTCGTCCTCACTGTGGCGGTGGATGTCCGCGGCGGTGAGCTTCGGGCGGCGGCGCTCAACCATCGGCGCGGTGCCGCCCTCGTGCAGCACCCGCGTCTCCTCGTATCCTTCGCCGGAGCGGCGGATCGGTTTGTTGTTGCCGATCATCAGCGGGGCGAGGACGATGATCCAGACAACGAGGATCAAAATGATCATTAAGCTCGGGCTGCCCATCGGCATTGCCACCTTTCCGCGTACGTTGCACCCTAAAGTCAGATGCCCACGCTATCCGGCTGTGCGGCCGGTCCTGGGGTGGCGCGCCGTGGAGTCGGATGCTTTTTCGCGGCGTGCAGCAGCGTTCGTGCTAACGCGCGCGGCCGGCGCCGCGCAGCCGCTGCACCGCGCTCGTGGCGTAGTCGTCGGCGTTGAGTGCAACGAGGTGGTGGTCGCGCCACTGTCCGTCGATGTGGAGGTTGCGCCGCAGAAAGCCCTCCTCGCGGAAGCCGTTGTGCTCGAGCACCTTTCCCGACGCAGGGTTGCCGGGCAGGTACGTGGCCGTGAGCCGGTGCAGGCCGACACGGCAAAAGGCGTGGTCCACGCCCAGCGCGCACGCGAGGGTGGCCACCCCGCGCCCCATGAACGGCGAATGCACCCAGTAGCCGATCCAGCATTCCGACACGATCCCGTGCTGGATGTTGCCGAGCGTCACCTGCCCGGCGAACGTCCCGTCGACCTCAATGACCAGCGGCACCACCGTTCCCTGCCGCGCCAGCCGCTTCAGGTTCAACCAGGTGTTGCGCCACGCCGCGTGCGAGTGCGCATCCTCCCAGGTGCCGCCCACTGTGGGCTCCACGGGCTGAAGCCACTGCTTATCGACGATCCGGGTGCCCGACCACTCCTCCCCGTCGCGCGGGGACAGGGGGCGGAGGTGGACGGAACCGCCGTCGATAAGCGTGGCTTCGGGTGTGGATTCTGGCCACCCTGGAGTGGGCTGGCGAAACATGTCGAACACGGCTGGGGCCTCAGCTGCGTTGGCGGAGGAACTCAACGTCCACGATGTCGCCCGGGCGCACGTGCGTTGCGTCCTCCGGCAGGTGGACCATCGCGTTGGCCTCGGCGAACCCGGCCAGCAGATGGGTCGGGCCGGCCTGGAGGGCAGAGAGTGGCTCCACCAGGTACTCGCCGCTGTCCGCATCGCGCATCAGCCGGGCGCGGATGTAGCCGCGGCGGCCCGGGATGGAGTCCAGCTCGCGCAGGGAGCGGGCCTTGACCCTGCGTCGCGTCACGGCCGTCTTGCCCAGGGAGCGGCGGATGGCCGGGCGGATAAACGTCTCTGCGATGACTAAGGCGCTTACCGGGTTCGACGGGAGAAGGAACGTGGGGATGCGCTCCTCCCCCATCACCCCAAACCCTTGGACGGATCCGGGGTGCATGGCCACCCTCGTGGTATCCACTTGGCCAAGCTCGCGCAAGATCTCCAGGATCGGACCGGCCCCCGAGCCGCCAACCGCGCCAGTGATCACAACGAATTCGCTTTTAGCCACGTGCCCGGCAACTGTCTCGCGCATACGTCGGGGCTCAGCGTTGATAATGCCGGCGCGGTGCACGTCCGCGCCCGCTTCCTTCGCGGCTGCAGCGACGACGTATGAGGCGATGTCGAAAACCTGACCCAGCCCCGGGTTGCGGTCCAGCTCCACCAGCTCCAGCCCGTAGCTCATCACCGTCACGCGGGGCGGGGGTACACCAGCAACTTGTCGCGGCCCGCCGCAGCGGCCAAACCGATCTGGGCAGGGCCAAGCACCGCGCCTTGGTGCACAGCGATATCGCCAGGCTGGATGTCGTCGCCCGGCTTGCGCACGAAATCGCCGGTTCGGACAGGCCGCTGCGGGGTCACTCGCTTGCGTCCGCGGTCGGTCCATTCCAAGGGCAAAACCGCATCAGCGAGTGTGGGCAGCGGGGCACCGGTAGCCACCCGCACCGCCTGACGGGGTTGCAGCCGCAATGGTTTCTGCGATCCGGCAGGGACCTCTCCCACCACCGGCAGCGCGCGTTCGCGGGCAGGCTGCGCGGCGGCGGGCGTGTCGCCGCCTTCTGATCCTTCGCCGGCCCCTGTGTGCTCGTTACGCTCCGGGCGGCGCAGCCCGGCGGAGCCGCCCACGTCCACCGCGCGCACAGCGAACCCGTCAACCGCGGCCTGGGGGAAGCCCGGGACCTGCTTGGTTGAGGTGACCTCCTCGGCGCACATGAGCCCCAAGGCGTCCGTGAGGGCAACCCGAATGGGCTCAGGCGCGACGGCGGCGCCGATAACAGCGGCTAGCTGGTCCTCTACGCTGCGCATGGCCCGCACCCCTTTCTCCGTCTAGCCGTTGTCCCGCACCTTCGCCGCAATCTCGGGGTGTTCTGCTTCGTACTCGGCGATGATCTTCTTTACCGCGGTGTACAACGCCGGGCCGTACTTCGCATCCCGCAGACCGAAATCCACATTCGCCGGGATATACCCGCCCGGGTTGCCCAAATCGTGCCGCTTGCCATCGTGCACCACCACATGCACCGGATGGCCCTCAGAGATCATCAACTCAATCGCATCCGTGAGCTGCAACTCCCCACCCTTACCCGGAGTGATCCGACGCAACGCATCAAAAATCCCCCGGTCCAGCAAATACCGGCCAGTAGCCACCAACGTCGACGGCGCATCCTCCACCGCAGGCTTTTCCACCATGCCGCGCACACGCATCACCTCAACACCATCGACACCGGCCGCGGCCTCCTCCACGTCGAACACGCCGTAATTGAACACCTCCTCACGGCTGACGTTAAAGGCACACAACACCGAACCCCCGAGTTCGTTGCGCACAGCGACCATCTTGTCCATCACACCCCCGGCAACACCAAATCATCCGGCAACATCACCGCGACAACATCCTCGTCGTCATCGAGCGCCTCTTCCGCACACCCGACCGCATGGCCCAACCCCAACGGCTCATCCTGGGTCACCGCCACCGCCTCAATCAGACCGTTGGCACGGGCAACCTTGTCCGCCTGGGCGTTCTTGCCGCGGGAAACCATCAGCTCCTGCAGCTCCGAAAACTCGCCGAAGTGGCGCATGATCTCTTCTTTATTCGGCGCGACCACCACCGCCAGACGCTGCGCCCCCAACGCGGCAGCCTCCTCGGCGATCAGCTCAATGCCCGGGGTATCCACCACCGGCAGAAGCTCCTTCGGGACCGTTTTCGTCGCCGGCAAAAAACGTGTCCCCATGCCCGCCGCCGGCACCACAACGGTCTTCACCGAGGGGTTCGAGGCAGCAACGGGGTGGTCAGTAGAATTCGCCATAAACGGGAAGCTTACAGCCCCCGCCCACCACAACCCGGCTGCGACCCGGACGACGTGTCCTAGCTAAGGCAGCCAGACGAGATAGCCAGACAAGTTCAGCGAACACAAGGAACGCGAGCACCACCTTGGATGCCACCCAGCCCATTTCTAAAACCGCAATGCGCAACTCCCACCTGGCCGCGCGGCGGGATCTGCGCACGACCCCGGCGCGCAAGCGGGCCCTCGACCAAGCGATTGTGGATCACACCCGCGCGTGCATCGCCGCGCTGGGTGCCCAGGGCACTAATATCGCCGCGTACAATCCGCTACCTTCCGAGCCTGGCCCCGCTGGTTTCGCGTCTCAGCTCGCACATGCGGCGCGCACGGTGTTTCTCCCCATCGCTCTCCCTCACGGGGTCATGGCCTGGGCAGAGGCGGGCGACGCTAGCGAGCGGGGTGCACTGGGCATTTCGGAGCCCGGCGGCCCGCGCTTTACCTCCCAGGTGTTGCGCTCCTGCGGGCTTGTGGTGGCGCCGGCGTTAGCCGTCGATAGGCATGGCATGCGCCTTGGCAAGGGTGCCGGATACTACGACAGAGCGCTGCATGGCCTGGAAGTACCGGTAGCGGCGGTAGTCTACAGCTGGGAGTTGGTGGATGCTGTGCCGCACGACTCGCACGATCAGGCAGTGGATGCGGTGATTACCCCGGAAGGTTTCTTCTGCGTGTAGGGAACCGTGATGCGCGCACGAGCGTCCTATCCCTATGGATATTCCCGCGTACCTCGACCAATTGCGCACTCCCGGCTACCGGCGCTCCGTACTCATCCGCAGAGCTGCCGCCGTGGTGCTTGTGGTCGCCGCAATTGCGCATCTGCTTATCGACGCCTCACGGTCCGACCCGCCAGTCCTCACCTTCGCGCGCAGCGTCGCCCCCGGGGCGGTCCTCACGGCGGCCGATCTGGAGCTGCGGCGCCTACCTGCAGAATCGGTGCCGGAGGAAGCGTTAACGGACGCCGCGCTGGCGGAAGGGCAGTTGCTCGCGGCGGCCGCCGCACGAGGTGAGGTGGTGACCTCGACCCGGCTCGTCGGGCCGGATTTGGCGGCGCTGCTCACGGCGGACGAACCCGACCAGGATGCGTTCTCGATGGTCCCTGTGCCGCTAGCGGAACCGGACATCCTGCCGATGCTGCACCACGGCGCCTTCGTGGACGTAGTCGGGCAGGGCCCGCGCGTGGTTGCGGCCAACGGGAGGGTCGTCACCACAGGCGACGGTGACGCAGTACTGGTGCTGCTGCGCGCAGCAAGACGCGGCGGCGGTCGCAGCCGCATCGCTCTCGGAGCCGCTCACGCTTGTGTTGAGCAACCGCCCACGCCCATTTACTATCCCCTAGCATGCTTCAAGGCTTTAAAGACTTTATTATGCGCGGCAACGTCATCGAGCTTGCCGTCGGTGTTGTCATCGGCGCGGCGTTCACCGGCGTTGTCACGTCGTTCTCCGACGCGATCATCAACCCGCTCCTCGCGGCCCTGGGCGGCGTGGATTACTCCGGCTTGGGCTTCCACGTGCGCGAGGGAAACGAAGCAACCTTCGTCGACTTCGGCGCCGTGCTGACCGCCATCATCAACTTCCTGCTCATCGCCGCGGTGATCTAATTCCTGCTCGTTGCGCCGATGAATAAGCTGGATGAGGCTCAAAAGCGCCACAAGGGCATCAATCCGGAGGAGCCGGCACCGACCGACACCGAGCTGCTCACCGAGATCCGCGACCTGCTCGCCAGCCAAAACCCCACCACAGCACAAAAGCCGTTGAAATAACCCGCGGCCAGCGCCCCGCTACTCCCCGTAGTGCGGCGGCCGTTCCGCATCGTAAAAAGCACGGCCCGTCAGCCCCGGCTCTTCATCGTCGAGCAGCACCTCGCGCTCGGCGTCTAGAGCCGGGTTTTCGTCATCCCACGGGGTTGCCGCCGAGTCAGCGGTCCTGTCGTAGTCCACCTCGGCGATGCGCGCAGCCCGCCTTCTTTTCTTCACCACTATCGCCCGTTCCTGTTCTTAGACGGAATACTGGTTCAGCTCGCCAATGAGGTGGGTCACCAGTGGGGCCAGCGTGGACACACCGTCGCGGATGGCCTGCCGGCTCGATGCCAGGTTAACCACCACCGTGGACCCGGACACTCCGCAGAAGCCGCGCGAGGTGCACGCGTCTACCGCACCGCACGCCTGCCCCGAGGCGCGGATGGCCTGGCTGACACCCGGCACGATCTTGTCAATCACCGCGCGGGTGGCTTCCGGGGTTTTGTCCCGGGGGCCCACGCCAGTGCCGCCGAGGGTGAGCACGAGGTCCACCCCTCCAACGACCCCGGTCTCGATGGCCTTGCGGATCTCTGACTTCTTCGACTTCACCCGCACCACGCCGTCGACCTGGAAGCCGACCTCGCGCAAAAGCTCCACCACCATCTCATCGGTGTTATCTCCGGGCGCGTCGTAGCGGCGGTCGCCCACCAGCACAACGATCGCACACGGCGAGGTGGGCGAGTCGCGCTCCAGCTCAGAGGCGCGCAGTGTGGCGTCATCCGGCTCGGTGATGTCGAGCGCGTCAAACAGTTCCGGCATCGTGGTGGGACTCCCTTTGAAGCTAGACGGGCGAGTGAGACAGATAAGAAGTTACTCGGAACTTAAGGTCACCTCTACCGGAATCGGTTGGGATTGCTCACCACGCTGCACCTGCAATGTGACAGTCTCGCCGAACCCCTGAGAACGGGTGGCTGCAATGAGCGCATCTGCGGAATCAATCGGACGGTCGTTCAGCCGGGTGATCACGTCGCCAGCCTGCAACCCTGCCTGGTCCGCGGGGCTGCCGGGTTCCACCCCCGCCACCACCGCGCCGCCACCCAGGCTCTCAACCACGCTGACGCGCACACCGAGCATCGGCTGCGTCGCCTCCCCCTTCGCAATGAGCTGATCGGCCACGCGCTTAGCAAAGTTCGAGGGAATGGCAAACCCCAAGCCGATGGACCCGCCTTGGCCGCCTTGACCGAAGCCGCCCGCAGACAGCGAGGCAATGGCGGAGTTCATGCCGATGAGGTTGCCGTTCATGTCCACCAGGGGGCCGCCGGAGTTACCGGGATTGATCGCCGCGTCCGTCTGGATGCCGTCCATCAGCGAGCTCTCCCCGCCGCCCTGAGAGGCGCGAACAGGCCGGTTCAAAGCCGACACGATGCCGCTCGTCACCGTTGCGGACAGCCCCAGGGGTGAACCCACCGCAACCACTTCCTGGCCCACCCGCAGATCGTCGGAGTTGCCGAACTGTATGACCGGGAGATCAGCGACGCCCTCGATCTTGATCACCCCGACATCGGTGTTGACGTCGGAGGCCACAAACTGGGCGTCGTGGCGTGAGCCGTCGTTAAGCGAAACCTGGATCTTCGACCCAGGTGTTTCAGCGCCGGCAACCACGTGGTGGTTGGTCAGCACATACCCGTCCGCGGAAATAATGGAGCCGGAGCCCTCGGCGCTGCCGCGAGGTGTGGCAACCTCGATGGACACCACAGCCGGCAGCACGGCTGCCGCCACCTGCTCCACGGAACCGGCGGGGGCTTCCGCGGGATCTGCCACAGTCGGATTGCGCAGCTCGTTGTGTTGGTCAGGCTCATTCCCCGAAACCGCGCTGCTGGGCGTCGAGGACTGGTTGCCAGACTGGGCCGAGCCCGCGAGATAGCCCGCACCGCCGCCCGCGACTAGAGCAGTGGCAAGCGCGATGGCAAACGCCCCGGCGAGGCCACCTCTGCCGCGGCGTTGTGCCGGGGACTGCGATTCGACCTGGTAGACGCTGCTGGGCCCACCGTTCGCAGGAAAGCTAGACGTGTCGCCCGGGTAGTTCAGTTCACTCATGAGGCGCAATTATGCCCGCCCGCCCTGTGGCAAAACTTCGGGGCCTGCACGGTAAAACGTAATACTTACTGAACACTAGCTGTACGTCTTAGCTGTAGCCCTTGCGCGGGATAACGCGGGAGGTGCGGGCAAGCGCGCCCTCGTCCCCGTCCTGCGGGTCATCTCCAGGCGGCCGTCCCGGGAACACCACGCGGAACCGTGCGCCGCCGTCGTCGGATTCCTCAGCCACGATCGTGGCGTTATGGCGGTCGAAGACCTGCTTCACAATCGCCAGACCCAGCCCGGATCCGGGCATCGACCGGGATTCAGGAGCGCGGTAGAAGCGTTCGAAGACCTTCTCCCGCTCCGCTTCGGGGATGCCGGGTCCGGAGTCGTCCACAATGAGCACCGCGTTTCGCTTTGCGGCCTTCAGCGAGACACGGACGGTGCCGCCCTGCGGCGACCACTTCGCGGCGTTGTCGATGAGGTTGATCGGAGCCCGCCCCATAGCGAAACGGTCGCCGTGGATGACCCACGGGTCCGCCTCGAATTGGAAGGCTAAATCCGGGCGGCGGCGACGCACGCGGTCAAGCGCCTCTTCTAGCACTTCGTCGAGGCGGAAATCCTCTGGCTCCGCACCTTGCGCCTCGTCACGGGCGAGGTTGACCAAATCGCCGATGAGGATGGACATCTCCTCCATCTGAGCGATGACATCGCGCTCCAAGTCCAACCGGTCCTGCTCCGAGATCTGGTCTTGGCGCCCGGAGTTGTACAGCATCATGAGCAACTCGATATTGGTGCGCATGGACGTCAGCGGTGTCTTCAGCTCGTGTCCCGCATCAGCCACCAGCTGGGCCTGGCGTGTCTTGGACTCTTCCAGCGTGGTGATCATCCTGTTCACCGATGCAGTGATATCCGCAAACTCGTCGTCGCCGTCTACAGGCAGTTCGGTGAGTTGGTCCGACTCGTTGGCAGCGTCGATTGCCTTGTGCAGCCTACGCACGGGCCGGAGGCCGACGGCGGAGATCGCTGCACCAGCAATCCAGGCCAGCAACCCGCCGGTGCCAGCAATGACTAGCGCGGCGGCGCCCCAGCTTCCGGAGACGATGTGGAACACGTCGAGTGGCTCCGCCATCGCCACCGTCACGCCAGTTTCACTGCGGCGCACCACCACCCGCTCGCCTGCGACAGTGCGCTGGGAAAGCTGGTCACCGGAGGGCATCCGGGTGAACGGCCCTGCCACTGGAACCGGATCGCCATAGAACACGTTGGAACCGGAGGGCGAGGCGGCGATTTTCACCCACGGGGTTGCACGGCGGAAGTCCTCCAGAGCGCGCTCAACGCCTGCCGTATCGCCCGTGCCCAGTTCTTGCAGTTGGAGAGTCACGCCGTAGGTGCGCGTACGCAGGTTGTCGTCCATCACCCGCAGGCGGGTTGTCTCGGAGAGCCGGTACGTAAAAAGCGCGGTGAGGAGGATGACAACGGCGACGATGACGCCGGCGAGCACGGCCAAACTGTTGCGAAGGGACCGGCCGGAGCTGGCTGGGAGGGCCTCAGCTCCATCCGGGTAGCGCCGCAAGATCACGGAGCGGTCTCCCGCAAGACGTAGCCGACCCCACGGACGGTATGGATCAGGCGCGATTCTCCGCCTGCCTCGGTCTTCCTGCGGAGGTACCCGATGTAGACCTCAAGTGCGTTGCCGGACGTGGGGAAATCATAGCCCCAGACCTCCTCCAGGATGGTCTGGCGGTCCAGCACGTGGCGCGGATTCTGCAGCAGGAGGTGCAAAAGCGCGAACTCGGTGCGGGTCAACGAAATCGGCCGGCCGGCGCGAGTGACATCTCGCGTTGAGGTGTCCAAAGTCAGATCCTCAAACTGCAGGCGGGTTGTGTCCTTTTCCGCAGCCTTCCGCGCCTCGGAGCGAGTTCTCCTCAGAAGAGATCCGACCCGGGCGAGCAACTCCTCCAGAGCAAACGGCTTGGGCAGGTAATCGTCCGCTCCCGCATCCAAGCCGGCGACCCGGTCGGATACCCCGTCGCGCGCGGTGAGCATCAAGATCGGGCCATCGTAGCCGGAGGAGCGCAGCGTGCGGCATACACCCAAGCCGTCGAGCTTGGGCATCATTAAATCGAGGATGGTCAGGTCAGGCTGCTCCACGCGGATCTGATCGAGCGCGTCCTCACCATCTTCGGCGAGCACAACGTCGTATCCATTGAAGCGGAGAGAGCGGCGGAGCGACTCGCGGACGGCCTGCTCGTCATCGGCAACGAGAATTTTCATAGGGATATTATGACTTATTTTTTACTCAGAGTTTAACTGAATCGAAAAAACCGGGTCCCACCTGGGGATCCCGGCTTCTGAGATGAGGCATGAAGCCTCGCTCATGCTTAGAACTGCTCGACGTCGATAAGGCCGGCCTGAGCAGCCTTGACTAGGCGACGCGGAATGCGAACCTCCTGGCCATCGACCTTGACAGTCTGCAGATCGGCGTTGTCCGCCTTCCACTGGGAACGGCGCATGCGCGTGTTCGCGCGGGACTTCCTGAACTTCGGTGTTGCCATGGTGAGTCTCCTTTATTCCCTCTAGTTGGACTTCTTCTTGCGGCGGGCCATGCCACCGAAACGCTGGTTGAACTTCTCCACGCGGCCAGCGGTGTCCATGAGGCGCTGAGCGCCGGTCCAGAACGGGTGGGACTCTGCAGTCACGTCAACCACGACGAGCGGATACTCGTTGCCGTCTTCCCACTGCTCGGTGCGTGCGGAGGTCAGGGTGGAGCGCGTCAGGAACTTGTGGCCCGTGTTCGCGTCCTGGAAAATCACCGGGTGGTAATCCGGGTGAATGTCTTTCCTCATTGAATTCGTCTCCCTCAGGATTGAACTACGGGTCGGTTCCGCGCGTTGCGCGGATCGTGCCCGAGTTGGGTGCGAAATGGTCTCTTCATCCGGCGGTCGCCGGACAACCCGTAGCACCTTACAGTTCACGTGCGCGTTTACCTAATTACGCTCGCTGCTTGACGACGTCCCTTCGGCCCCCACACCTATGTATCGACACCCACTTTTCCTCCCCGCTGCCGCACTTTTCGCCTTTGCTGCCCTCGCCGCAGCCGACACCGACGCCGCGGCGACTCTCGCACTGCGACTCTTGCCCGTGCTCGCGTTTGCCGCCAGCATGTCTGTGGTGGTCAACCTTGCCGCCCGGGTCCACCTCTTCGAATGGCTGGTGGCCCGGCTCGAGCGTGCCACCTCGAGCCGGGAGGCGGCGTTCGCAGGCTTCCTCGCCCTCGCCGCGGCGTGCACAGCGTTTTTCTCCCTCGACACCACTGCCATCATGCTCACCCCGCTCGCCATCCAGCTCGCAGCGCGGTTCCGTCTACCTCAACCTGCCGTGGCGTTAGCGGTGGTCTGGATTGCCAACCTCGCATCGATGCCCCTTCCCGTGTCCAACCTGACCAATCTGCTGGCGCTGAGCGGCGGGGCCTTCGATTCGCAGCAGCACTTCCGCCACGCTGCCCGGTTTCCGGCCGCAGCCGCTTTCGCCGTGGCCGCCGCGGCGTGCTACCTCGCCCGCTTCGCATACCGCGGAGCCGCCGGCTGCGCGGAGCACGACAATCAGCACCACTACCCTCGCCCCGGTGCCGCACTGTTAGTCCTGTGTGCCACAATGCTCGCGCTGCTCAGTCCAGTGCCCTACTGGGCCACGAGCACGGTCGCCGCCGCGGCGATGTGGGTCGCAGTCGGCACTGACGGCAGACGCGGTGGCGTTGCCCCGTTAATCCCGTGGCCCGCCTTGGCGTTGGCGGCCGCGCTTTCGGCAGCGGCGACGCTATGCATCACGGCCAGCAGCGTCGCGGGTGCGGTGCGGCACCTCCAGGGCGCGCACCCGGGGCTTCTCGCAGCCGCCGGCGCCGCGGCCGCCAACGCAATCAACAACATTCCCGCCTATTTCGCCCTCGAACCCGCGGCCGGCGATTCGCTCAGTACGATGGCACTCCTTATTGGAGTCAATGCGGGGCCGTTGGTCTCCCCGTGGGCGTCGCTAGCCACACTGCTCTGGGCGGACCAGCTGAAACGTTCGGGCGTGAGCGTGCAGTGGACGCATTTCGCCCTCTGGGGCCTGGCGGTGGCCCCTTTGGCGGTGGGCTCCGCGACGGCCACGCTGCTGGCGACCGCGTAGTTTTCGCGCAGCGCGATTATGAGATAGGCGGGTAAGGCGGTATGGTTGGCTCTCGCTGTTGTCGAAGTACACGTATACGCCTGCGTCAACCGATTGCATTTGCGCCGGTCGCGGACCCTCACTCCGCTTCCTACCTGGCGCTTTACCTCACATAGCGATCGGGTCGTGGGCGGCAAGAAGAGTAAGGAAGCTAACCCATGTCGGCACATTGCCAGGTCACGGGACGTAAGCCGTCGTTCGGCAAGACTGTCTCGCACTCGCACCGCCGCCACTCGCGCCGTTGGAACCCCAACGTGCAGAAGCGCCGGTTCTACCTGCCCTCCGAGGGCCGTACCATTACCCTGAACGTCTCCGCTAAGGGCCTGAAGGTCATCGACCGCGACGGTATCGAGTCCGTCGTTGCTCAGATCCGCGCACGAGGTGAGAAGATCTAATGGCACGTAACGATATCCGCCCGATCATCAAGCTCAAGTCCACTGCGGGCACCGGTTTCACCTACGTGACCCGTAAGAACAAGCGCAACAACCCGGATCGCATCACGCTGAAGAAGTACGACCCGGTTGTGCGCAAGCACGTCGAATTCCGCGAGGAGCGATAATCCATGGCGAAGAAGTCCAAGATCGCTAAGAACGAGCAGCGTAAAGAGATCGTCGCCCGCTACGCGGAGCGTCGTAACGAGCTCAAGGCCATCATCAAGAACCCGGAGACCTCCGACGAGGACCGCCTTGATGCGCAGTTCGAGCTCAACCGCCAGCCGCGCGATGCCTCCCCGGTGCGCGTGCGCAACCGTGACTCGCGTGACGGCCGTCCCCGCGGCTACCTCCGCAAGTTCGGTGTTTCCCGTGTCCGTATGCGCGAGATGGCTCACCGTGGTGAGCTGCCTGGCGTCCGTAAGTCTTCGTGGTAAGGAGGACTCACATTATGAAGCGCAACAATTCGCGTAAGCCGCGCATTGAGCAGTCCCGCCGCCCGAAGAAGAACCCGCTGAAGGCGAAGGGCATCGAGTCGGTCGATTACAAGGATGTGGAGACCCTGCGTCTGTTCATCTCCGACCGCCACAAGATCCGTTCCCGCCGCGTCACGGGTCTGACTCCGCAGCAGCAGCGACAGGTTGCTACCGCTGTGAAGAACGCGCGCGAGATGGCTCTTCTGCCGTTCACCACCCGCTAAATAGCCGGTTGACGATGACAGCGTAGAGTCTTCGGCTCTCTCAAGCACCCGCACTCCCCTCCCCCTGAGGGTCGAGAGCGGGTGCTTTTCGTCTATAGTTATCCGGCGGTCCGCAACCGAGGACGGCAACAATGATGAGGGTCGATGAGAGAGAGGGTCCACGGCATGGCAAAACCAGTCGGGCGGCCACGTAAGCAAAGCCCCCGCCGCAGAGGAGCCACAGCGCGCGAGGAGATCCTCGACGCCGCTTCGGAACTTTTCACCCGGAAGGGCTTCGCCACAACCTCCACACACGACATTGCGGATGCTGTAGGCATGCGCCAGGCATCGCTCTACTACCACTTCCCATCCAAGCGCGATATCTTTCTCACGCTGCTGATGGGCACGCTTCAACCGGCGCTGGATCTGGCTTCGGACCTTGCTAAGACCGACGAAACTGCTGCGGTGAAGCTCTGGGCGCTCGTGGCCGCGGAGTCGCGCATCTTGCTGTCTTCGAATTGGAACATCGGCAGGCTTTACCAGCTGCCGGTGCTATTCTCCGAGGAGTTTGCCGAGTACCACGAGGCCCGCCAGCAGCTGGAGGCTATCTTCCGGGACCTCGCCGCTCAGATTGTCGGCGATGATGACCCGCGCGTCGACCTGCCGTTCCACATGACGCTCGCGGCCATCGAGATGCGCGACAACACAGGCACCGCGCCCTTCCCGCTTGTCGACGATGCGTTGCCCGCCCCCGCCGTCACCCTCGCCGACGCCGTGTTGGACGTGTTGCACACAGACCTCCCCGAGCGCCGCACCGAGCGGATGCTCGAACTGGTCGACCTAGTTTCAAGGGAGAAGTGATCAGGGCTGGCAGCGCGCTTCGGGAAGCAGGCTGGCGCTGGCGGCAAGCTGTTGGGCGGCCGCATCGAGCATCGCCTGGCCTGTCTCGTAACTGCCGTCCGCTGGCAGCGCTGTAAGGCCTACCGGGGCCCAAGAGCCAGCACCGCGGGGGATCAGCCCGAACTGGCGGACCTGATAACTCCCCGTGGTGTCTGGGCCCCACCCGCCTTTGAACAACGCCCCGGTCGTGCCAAGCCCGTAGCGTTGTGAGGGATCGATGTGCCCCATGAGTTGCAGCACCGGTCCGGCACCTTCTACGCATGCGAGGAAGCTAGCTAGGACTGCCTCGTCTGCGGCACTGAGCGGGGTTTGCCCAAACGTGCTGAATTCCGGCCGCACTTTCACGGTGTTGATGCGCGCTGCCAGCCCTACCTCTCCAAGAACGAGGTCAACGGCCTCGGGGCCTACCGCGTTGTAGAGTCGCTCCGCTGCTGCGTTGTCGGAAACGGTGATTGCGGCACGCACGTCCCCGCTCAGATCCGCAGTGCTTCTGGTGGCTGCGACAGCGATGGGCACCTTGATGGTGGACCACGCGGGGCTGGCTTCAGTAAAACCCGCCGCAATTGGGCCGTGCTCCCCCGCCGTGGCAACGCCCAATTGTCCGCCATAGGCGGCAGTGGCCGCATGGACAGCAGCCTCGAGAAGCTCCTGGAGGCTTGCCCCCGCCTCAGGCCCAGGCGGTTGTTGTTGCGGTGACGATTGGGCGGGGGGTGCTGCGACAAACGAGGTCGACGTGACCAGGACGGTTTCCTGTCCCGCACCCCCCGCGCAACCTGCGAGCGCCGCGACCGTGCAGCAAAGAACACACGAACGCGCGCGGCGAACTACCAAATCTTCACCCGCGCGTTGTTTCCACCGGTGCAGTACACGGTGTTTCCACCCGAGCAGGACATGCTGTAGGTCTTTCCAGTCGCAGGGCTGTACGCGGAAACCGTTACATCGGTCGAACCGGTTCGGCCGTAAGCCTCCTGAAACGCCTCAAACACGTTTGCGGCGAAGCTCGCGCTAGTCACGCCGGTGTCAGGTGCGTAGCTGGAGTAGGTGTGCGACTTCCGGGTTGGCTCAGCCGCAGGAGCGGCGGGGGCAGAGACCTGCCCGCCCGATTTCGGCAACGTGTGGGTTTCCACCACCGTGCTGGTTACCGGGGCACTGGTACGTGAAAATGCCCCCGATCCCCCCAGGAAAGCGAGTACCCCCACGAGGGCGGCAAGCAGCACACCGACGAGCACGATCAGCCAGGTGTTGGGGCCACCGCGCCGTTCAGGCTGTTGGAAGCTACTCACGTACGGCTGAGCATAGGACTGCTGGTACGGCTGCCCGTACTCGGTGTGCTGCGGATACTGCTGCTGCGGCAATGCGGCAAACTGCTGCGTTTGCTCGCTTCTCTGATCCGCCGAGTACGGCTGGTCCGGTGTCCATCTGCTGGAGCCTTGGTTGGTCATGCCTGCGCCTCCCCTGCGGCTGCATCACAGATGCCGCAAAGAAATAGTGATCTGTCAGCGCAAATCTTAGCGCACAGGACGCAGCCTGAACCCGATGTTGGCGCGAGCGGTTAGCATCGAGACGTGGGCAGATCCCCCCGCATGGCGTTCAGACCGTTGGCGAGGTCGTCCAACATGGCGAAGCTGCCTTGGTGGCCCTTCGGACTGTAAGCGGTGATGGCCACGGCGATGTCGCCGTTCGGCCCTGGAATCAGGCCGAACTGGCGGGCCAGGTGCCCACCTTGGTAGTAATTCCAACCGCCCTTAAAACGCGCGCCGCCGATGCGCCCCAATCCCCAACGCTGGTAGTCCACAACGCGCCCCATCATGTCCAGCACCGGCTCGTGGCCGGCTACGCAGCGCAGGCCTGAAGCGAACGCCGCTTGGTCGCTGGTGGTCCACATCGTGCCCATTTGGTATGCAGCAGGGGTAGTTGCGCGCGCCCCTGCTTCCTGGATCACGCGCTCGTAGCTCGTAGCGGGCACGCGCGCGAACATGCGGTGGGCGGCAGGATTGTCAGAGCGGGTGACCGCAATCTCCGCGTCCTGGTAGAACGCCGGGTCCTGGCGCAACGCTGCAATAGACAGCGGCACCTTCATGGTTGAAAAAGCAGGCTCCGGGCGGTTATCGCCTGCGGTGAAGCTTCCCACGGAGACGGCGGCGCGCCCTCCGTGCCGTGCCACTACGTCCGCCACCAGGCGGTTCAACTGCCCCTGCACGTCTGCTGGGGCGCGACCTGCTTGTGCTGCCCTGGCTTAGGGGTGGTTAGCGGCAGCGGTAGGCGGATGGCGTTTCGTACTTGAGGCGGCAGCTGGTTGTAGGCCTGCACGAAGGGCTGGCCCACTACCGGAATCTGGTCAATGGCCGTGTAGTTGGGCACAGAGGACATGGGCAGCGTCAGACCCGCGGTGAGGGCCAGCGCCGCGATTTTGGAGGGCACGGGTGCGTCTTTCTAGTGAGCGAAGTGGCGGGTGCCGGTGAGGTACATGGACACGCCAGCTTCCTTGGCTGCAGCGATGACTTCCTCGTCGCGGATGGACCCGCCCGGTTGTACCACGGCTTTCACACCGGAATCAGCGAGCAGCTGGAAGCCGTCGGCGAAGGGGAAGAATGCGTCGGAAGCAGCCACCGCACCGTTCGTACGGTTGCGCCCCTCATCCAAGGTGTTGGCGCGATCGACCGCGAGTTTCGCGGAATCGACTCGGTTGACCTGGCCCATGCCAATGCCTACCGACGCCCCTTCGGACGCAATCAAAATGGCATTCGACTTCACGCACCGCACGGCGCGCCACGCGAATTCAAGGTCCGCCAGAGTCTGCTCGTCCACGGCCTCGCCGGCAGCAAGGGTCCAGTTGGCGGCGTTGTCGCCGTCGGCCTGATAGGAGTCGCGCTCCTGCACCAGCCAGCCACCTGCGATCTGCTTGCGCTCCTCCTGCGCTTGCTTGGGCTCGACTTCGAGGATGCGCAGGTTCTTCTTCGTCTGCAGCAGCTCGAGGGCATCCGCGGCGTACGACGGCGCGACGACGACCTCGGTGAAGATCGGCTTGATCTGCTCCGCCAGCTCCAGGGTCACCTCACGGTTGCAGGCAATCACGCCGCCGTATGCGGAAACCGGGTCGCAGGCGTGCGCCTTTTTGTGCGCGTCCGCGATGGAAACGTCGGACACTGCCACACCGCACGGGTTGGCGTGCTTGATAATGGCCACGCATGGGCGCTCGTGGTCCCAGGCGGCGCGCCACGCGGCGTCGGCGTCCTGATAGTTGTTGTAGCTCATCTCCTTGCCGCCGTGCTGCGTCGCGGCGGCAAGACCCCAGCCCTCGCCTTCGAGGCGGGCGGCCTGGTGCGGGTTCTCACCGTAGCGCAGTGCCGTAGAGCCCTCCCCCGCGGCTTCCGCGCCCAGTTGGGAGGACATCCAGGAGGAGACCGCGGCGTCGTAAAGCGCAGTGTGCGTGAACGCCTCTAAAGCGAGCTGCTTGCGCTGCTCTTCTTCGAAACCACCGTTCTTCACTGCCTCGGCGACCTCGCCGTAGCGCGCGGGGTCGACCACCACCGCCACCGACGGGTGGTTCTTCGCAGCCGCGCGAACCATGGAGGGCCCGCCGATGTCGATCTGCTCGACGCACTCGTCGAAGCTGGCGCCCGATGCCACGGTCTCCTCGAACGGGTACAGGTTGACCACCACCAGCTGGAACGGCTCGATGCCCAGCTCCTCCAGCTGGCTGACATGGCTGTCCTTGCGCAGGTCAGCCAAGATACCGGAGTGCACGCGCGGGTGCAGCGTCTTCACCCGGCCATCGAGGACCTCCGGAAAACCGGTTAGCTCCGCGACCTCGGTCACCGGCACACCAGCGTCCGCGATGCGCTTCGCGGTAGAGCCGGTGGAAACGATCTCCACACCCGCCTCCCCGAGCGCACGAGCTAATTCCTCAAGCCCGGTCTTGTCGTAGACGCTGATTAGGGCGCGCTTAACCTCGCGCTTAGACATTGAATACAGCCTTTCCGTTTACGATGTCAGCCTTCTGCAGCAGCTCCACGATCTGCTCACGTTCAGCCTTCTTGATTCGCTCGTGGAGCTCCGCCTCTGTGTCCCCCGCCTCAACGTCGATCGCGCGCTGGGCGATGATCTCGCCGCTATCCAGCCCGGAGTCCACATAATGCACCGTGCACCCGGTGACCTTGACACCGTAATCGAGCGCGTCTTTCACCGCGTGTGCGCCCGGGAACGAGGGCAACAGAGAGGGATGAGTGTTGATGGTGCGCCCCTCGAATTGTTCAAGGAACGCGGGGCCGAGAATCCGCATGAAGCCGGCAGAGACCACCACGTCGGGCTCTACCGCGGCCACCGCCGCGACAAGTTTGTCATTCCAATCGTTGCGGTTGGCCTCCATAGGCACAACTGCGGTACGGATTCCAGCATTCTTCGCGCGTTGGATCCCGGGACAAATTTGATCCGCCACCACGAGGTCAACGCGGTAGCGGTTCTCTTGGCCGTCGAGGATCGCTTTCAACAACGTGCCAATTCCCGACACGAGGACGGCCACAGATTTCGCAGAGTCACTCACGAAGGCCAGTTTAACTACCGCTGTACGCCGACGCGCGTTGCCTCACCACCGCTACCCCGCGAACTAGGGCCCCCGTCAGCGCTACCCAGAGGAAGAGGGAGGATGCAAGCGCAAACGGGTCGGCTCCCACCAACCCGTACGCGCCCGCAGCCCCGGACGCATAAATGCCGAGGAGCGCTCCAAGCAGCGCCGCCCACGTTGCTGTCGCTGCAACGTCCACGAGACCCGCAGGCTTGACCACGAATGCGTGCGCCAGCACCGCCGCCGGCACAACTAACAACACCGGCGCCCACCCAGGCATGGCGGCGGGGACCGCGGCGAATAGCGGCAGCGGCGGGTACGCCACGTTGGAGGTGGCAAACAGGCTCACGCTCGTGCCTGCGTAGTCGAAGCTGCCCCCGAGCAACACCGTGAGCTGGGCAATCACCGCATTCGGCAGATACAGCAGGCTCAGGCAGACAAGTGCCACCGCCCCACCGAAACCGAGCTGGGGAAACTGCGAAACAAGCTCCGCGATGCGGCCGTGCCCAAACGCAAGCGCAACCACGTAGACAACACCGGCAGCAGCAAGCAGGCGAAGCACAAGGCGGGCGGCCGCGGCAGCCGCATCAACCGCACCGGTGGGCACGCCGCTGCGCTTGGCTAGCGCCTGCCAAACCACGCGACGCACGCCAACAACGAAGCCGACGAGGTGCACGATAAGCGGTTTGAGCAGCGCCGCCACTACCGGAGGTGCGGAAACGGCGTAGACGTGCGACGCGTCATACACCATAAATAAGGCGATAGCACTGACAACGAGGGCCATGCCCAGGACGAGGCCGAGCAACGTAATCAGGTCGAGCACGCTGACCCGCCCAGCAGTGGCTTTGCGCACTTGGGTGGAGACGATCGCCGCAACGCCCACGACAGGCAAAAGGGGCATGGCGGAAAGCGTGACGCCGTCGATACGCAACGGCACACCGTGAAGCGCAAACCACGTCTCGCCAACGGCGCCAGGGAAGTACGTCAAACTCCACCCGCTGATCAAAATTGCGGCGAAACACAAAGCGATGGTGCCGAGCACCAACGCGAGATTCGGGATCAAGGCGTACGGCAAGTAGTGGCGCATCCGCCCTGCGAGTGTCGCCGGGGCGGCGTCCCGGGCCACAGGGCGCGTGATCCCCGTGATTGTCCGTGCTGACTTCCCCTTTCGGCGCTGGCGTCGCGCATCCGACGGGCGCGGCCGGGGGCTGGGTGTGGTGCTCATCGCGTCCTACTTTGCCACCACAGCCGCGAAGCCCACCACAATGACACCCGGCAGCTCATCCGAGCCGACCCCCGCAGTCCAGATCGCGGAGTGGCAAACAAATGCGGTCGAGCGGGGGTGTAACGCTGCCCCAATTACGCGCGATTTAAGACATCTTCCAGCATTCGTCTTGCTCCCAGGAAACCGATTCGTTACAGTAGCCTCTCGTAGATAACAGGAAGGTCACAATCCGTCTGTGAGCAGCAGGAGGAAGTGGCCAACGGAAGATCTCAAAGAGGGCACATGTTCAACTCCACGAAGCAGGGCGGCAAGCACCGCAAGCAGTCCCCGAACAAGGGGCGCGTCGCTGTTGTCGCAGCGGCGACAGGTGCCGTCTCCACCGCCGGTTTCTCCGGTCTCGTCGCCGGTGCCCTCACCAGCAACCAGCACGACGAGCAGGACGTGAGCATCAAGCTCGCTGCCGATGCCGATGAGCTGCAGACTTCGGCACCGCAGGCCCCCGCAGCCTCTACCGAAGAGACTCCGCAGATCCTCGCCATCGCCGAGTACAAGCCCGTTGAAAACCTCGCAGAGCAACTGGATAAGGCAGTCCAGCACTCTGAGGAGGTAGCGCGCCAGGACGAGGCCGCGCGTGCCCCGCTTTTCACCAAGCCCGCTGAAGGCGCTTACACTTCCGGGTTCGGCCCTCGTTGGGGCACGATGCACAACGGCGTCGACATCGCGAATGCGCCGGGCACCCCGATCCTCGCGGTCACGGGCGGCACGGTCATCGACTCCGGTCCGGCGCAGGGCTACGGCAACTGGATCCGCATCCGCCACGAGGACGGCTCCATTTCGGTATACGGCCACATGCAGTCCCTGTACGTGGCGGTCGGCGAAACCGTCCAGCCCGGCCAGCTCATCGCCGGTATGGGCAGCGAGGGCTTCTCCACCGGTTCCCACCTCCACTTTGAGATTTGGCCCGACGGCGCAACCCCGATTGATCCGGCACCGTGGCTGGCCGCGCACGGAATCAACCTCTAAGACGGCTTTCCCGTTCAATTCCCGGGGCCGCCCACACCGACACAGGTGTGGGCGACCCTTTCCATATTCCACCGCGGGGGGGGGTGCATCCACCACCCCCACCCCGCTAACATCCGTAACAATTTTCACATGTGCAACACGCCGAGTGAGCAGGCTAGACGCGTGTCGCACTCCGATTTTTCGAACAAACGTGCACGTCACAGCGTTGCAAGGCCACCCGTGGGACGTTAAATTCAACGCCTGTGTGCGTGGCCGAGACCGCGCCAGGCCCCCTCTACAGCGTTAGAAAAGGTATCCCCACCATGAACCGTCGAATCACTTTGAGCCTCGCAGCCGTCTCGGCAGCAGCGGCAATGGCACTCGCCATGGTGCCGTCCCCCGCGTCCGCCCTCACCATCACCGTGGGAGGTAAGAACATCTCCGATGCTGGACAGGCGCTCGGTGCTGTGTCGAAGGCCGCGGGAGCGATCAAGGAGAGCGGTGCGACGATCACTGCCGGCGACTACAAGGTCGTTTACGATCCCCGCGCTCTCGAGGCCCCCTTGGCCGCAGCGTTCGCCCCGGCCCAGAGCAGCGACTGGGTTGCCCCGCAGCGCGGCCGTACAGCAGACGGTCGCACTGTCGTTGTACCTGCCTCCGGCCACTACACGTCCGGATTCGGTCCGCGATGGGGCTCCGTGCACCAAGGCATCGACATTGCTAACTCCCTCGGCACACCCATCTACTCCGTCATGGACGGCACCGTAATCGCGGCGGGCCCGGCAACTGGGTTCGGCAACTGGGTCGTGATCAAACACGACGGCGGCGAGGTGTCGGTATACGGCCACATGCGTCACTACGACGTCGCGGTCGGCCAGCGGGTGAGCGCGGGCCAGAAGATCGCCTCAATCGGCAGCGAGGGCCAGTCCACCGGCCCGCACCTCCACTTTGAGATTAAACCGGACGGGCAGACCCAGGTGGACCCCGTTGGGTGGTTCGCTGCGCAAGGGATCAAAATTTAGAGCTTCTCCATCGGTACCCCGCCGATGGTCATGAGCCTCACGGTGCCGGACGAACCGAAGTCAATGGTTACCGTCTCCCGCACCCCGGCGCCTTCAACCGCCATCACGGTGCCCAAGCCATACTTCGCGTGATTGACCCGATCCCCCACCGCGAGGTTGAGGTTCTTGTGCACCGTCGCTCCGGTACCTCCCCTGCGGGTGCGGGATTGGCCGCGCGAACGGGCTGGCGAAGGCGTCCCCCATGCGTCAGAGCTATAGGAGCGCTCCGGCTCCAGCCGCCGCCAGTGGATAAGATCTTCCGGAACTTCCGCGAGGAAGCGACTGGCTGGGTTGGTTACGGGAGAACCCCACGATGCGCGCAGGATCGCACGCGTGAGGTAGAGCTGCTCCTTCGCGCGGGTGATGCCCACGTACGCCAAGCGGCGTTCCTCCGCGAGCTCCGCCGGATCGCCGAGCGCCCGTAGGTGCGGGAACTGGCCGTCTTCCCATCCTGTGACGAAGACCACCGGAAACTCTAGCCCTTTCGCAGTGTGCAACGTCATCAACGTCACCACTCCCTGCTCGTTGTCAGGCAACTGGTCGGCGTCCGCGACGAGGGAGACCTTCTCCAAAAACGCCTGTAGCGATCCCGGCGCTGGCTCGCCGTCCTGCATCACCTCATTGAGCTCCTCGTCGGACATGTACGCCACCTGGTTTGCAGCTTCTGAGGAAAATTCGCGGGCAACGGAAACCAACTCGTTGAGGTTGTCCAGGCGGGCCCCATCCTGCGGATCATTCGACGCCTCAAGCTCCGCACGGTAGCCGGTTGCCTCCAGCACCCTTGTGATCAGCGCGTCGAGATCCGGCATACCCGTGACCTCATTGCGCATCGAAGGCATGTCGTCCCGGATCTGTTGCAGCATTTCCACGAATCCGCGGATGGCGTTGACTGCGCGGGAACCGAGCATGTCCACGTTGCCCCCAGCAGCGTCTTCCAGCGCCCGCCCGAAACTCACTCCTTTATTGTCGGCGTGAAGCGCGACCATCGCCTGCGCCTTATCCCCGATGGCTCGCTTGGGTACGTTCACAATCCGGCGCAGGCTCACCGTGTCGTCCGGATTCTCAAGCACTTTGAGGTAGGCGACAATGTCGCGGATCTCGCGGCGCTCGTAGAAGCGTGTACCGCCGACGACCTTGTACGGGATACCTGAACGGATGAAGATGTCCTCGAGCGCGCGGGAAGCGTTGTTGGTGCGGTACATCACCGCCATGTCCGAATACGGCACTCCCCTGTCCGCCAAGGTGTCAATTTCAGACGCGATAAAGCGGGCCTCATCGTGCTCGTTGTCGGCCACGTAGCCGACGATCTTTTCGCCGGCACCCTGGTCCGTCCAGAGCTTCTTCGGACGCCGGCCCTCGTTCTGCGCAATCACCGCGTTGGCGGCGCCCAGGATGTTCTGTGTCGAGCGGTAGTTCTGCTCCAGCAAGATGGTCGTGGCTTCGGGGTAGTCGCGCTCGAACTCCTCGATATTGCGGATAGTCGCCCCACGGAACGCGTAAATCGACTGGTCCGAATCACCCACCACAGCAAGCTCCGGCGCGTCAGCGCCATCGCCGACAAGGGTGTGGATGAGCTCGTATTGGGCGTGGTTGGTGTCCTGGTACTCGTCCACCAACACGTGCCGGAAGCGGCGGCGGTAGTAATCCGTGACTTGCGGATGTTCCTTGAAGATGCGCACGACCTCTCCAATGAGATCGTCAAAATCCACAGCATTGGACTGCCGCAGACGACGCTGATACTCCCCATACACCCTGGCCACCGTGGTCTCGAACGGGTTGTGGGTGCGCTCGGCGTTGGTAAGCGCCTCGTTCGGACCGATCAGCTCGTTTTTGAGGTTGGAGATGCCGTTGGCCAACGTGCGCGGCGTGAACTTCTTCAAATCGAGGTTGAAGTCTTTCGCGATCATGCCCAGCAGCCTGCGCGAATCGTCCGAATCGTAAATAGTGAAGTTCGTGTTTAGCCCCGGCACCAGCTGAGCCTGCTGCCGCAGGATTCTCACGCACACGGAGTGGAAGGTAGCCACCCACATGCGCTCCGCCTCCGGCCCCACAAGTTGGCCGACACGATCCTTCATCTCGGCCGCGGCCTTATTGGTGAATGTGATGGCGAGAATCTGCCACGGCGCGACGCCGCGATTTTGCAGTAGGTAGGCGATCCGCCGGGTCAGCACCGCAGTCTTGCCGGAACCCGCGCCCGCGACGATGAGCAGCGGACTACCTTCGTGGACGACGGCGGCCTGCTGCTGCGGATTCAAACCCAGTGTCAGATCAGTCATGGCCGTAACTGTACTAACGCCACCGACACGACCCGTGCGGGTGTTCGAACTGGCATAATCGGCTCTCATGAGTGAGCTTGAAATCCGCACGCCATCCGGCACAGACAACCCTCTATCGGACGCGGAAATTCAGGCGTACCGCAAGGAGATCGACCGCCTTGACCGCGTCATCCTCGACGCGGTCAAGCGCCGAACCGAGATCTCCCAGGCCATCGGCAAAACCCGCATGGGCTCCGGGGGCACGCGCCTGGTGCACACGCGCGAGGTGGCGATTATCAACCAGTTCCGCGACGAGCTAGGAGAGGAAGGCCCCGGCCTGGCGCAGATCCTCCTACGCCTCGGCCGGGGCAAGTTGGGCTAGACCCCTGAGTTTTCCTCGCTAGTTGTCCTCGCTGGAGTTCGCGGCGTCGAGGGAATCGAGCACGACCTCAAATTCCAGCAGCTCGGCCGATTGAGACACCGGCTTGCGCGGCTGCTCGCCCGCCTCGGCTCCGCGTGATTCCCCGTGCCCCGCGCGCCCGGCACCTTCCCACCACGCCTGGTAGGACTCCTCGTCAGCCCAGCGGGTGAACACAAAGTAGCGGTCCTCACCTTTGACGGGGCGCAGCAGCTGGAACCCCTCGAAGCCGGGCTGGCCGTCAATGGCGTGCTTGCGGGCTGCGAACCGGCGCTCCAGTTCCTCGCCAGCGCCCTCAGGGACGGTAATTGCGTTGATTTTGACGATGCTCATAGGCGCCATTATCCACGCCCGGGGAATGGGAGCGCATGCCCACACATGCCCGCCTGGTTTTGGCTACCGTTGATCCAGGACTATCCAACCGCTACCTGGACCGTCACCTGGGAGGCTCACATGCACGACATCACGTCCACCGAAAGCTGGGGAACGCTGGAGAAACTCCATGCGGAGAAGTCCCGCACCACCCTGCGGGACTTGTTCCGGGCCGACCCCGAGCGGGCACAGCGCTACACCTTCGACGCTGCTGGTCTGCACGTGGATCTTTCCAAGAACTTGGTTGACGGAGACGTCGCAAAGCACTTGCTCTCGCTTGCCAACGAAGCGGAGCTCAAAAAGCGGATCGAGGCAATGTTCAACGGTGCGCACATCAACGCCACCGAGGACCGCGCGGTGCTGCACACCGCGTTGCGCGCTCCAGCTGCAACCGCGTTGAACGTCGACGGACAAGATGTCACCGCCGACGTGCACGAGGTGCTGGGCCGGATGCGCGATTTCGCCACCTCCCTGCGCTCGGGCGAATGGGTGGGCCACACTGGCAAGGCAATCACGAAGGTGGTGAACATCGGCATCGGTGGCTCCGACCTGGGCCCGGCGATGGCCGCGCAGGCGCTGCGGACCTACGCAACGGCAGGTATCACCGCGGAATTCGTTTCCAATGTGGATCCGGCGGACATGACCCGCGTGCTGGGTGAGGTACACGCCGAAGAGACATTGTTCATCGTCGCGTCCAAAACCTTCACCACGCAGGAAACGCTCTCCAACGCCCACGCCGCGAAGCGATGGCTGCTCGAGCAGTTCAACGGTGATGAATCGGCGATTGCGAAGCACTTCGTCGCCGTCTCCACCAACGCCGAGAAGGTGGCCGAGTTTGGCATCGACACGGCCAACATGTTCCCCTTCTGGGACTGGGTCGGCGGGCGCTACTCCATGGATTCCGCGATTGGCTTGAGCCTGATGGCCGTGATCGGCCCGGAAGATTTCACGCGGATGCTCGACGGTTTCCACGCCATGGACCAGCATTTCCGCCTCACCCCGTTCGAGGAAAATGTGCCGGTGCTCATGGGCTTGCTCAATGTCTGGTACCGCAACTTCCACAAGGCGCAAACCCACGCAGTGCTCCCCTATTCGCAGGACCTGGCGCGCTTCCCCGCATACCTCCAGCAGCTGACCATGGAGTCCAACGGCAAGCACACGCGTATCGACGGCGCAAGCGTCGCCTACGACACCGGAGAAATCTACTTCGGTGAGCCGGGCACCAACGGCCAACACGCGTTTTTCCAGCTCATCCACCAGGGCACAACGCTCGTGCCGGCAGACTTCATCGGTTTTGCCAAGCCCAGGGCAGATCTGCCCACGGCCTCCGGCGATGGCTCCATGCACGACCTGCTCATGGGCAACTTCTTCGCGCAAACGAAGGTGCTTGCGTTCGGGAAAACCCAGCAGGAAATCGAAAACGAGGGGGTGTCGCACGCGCTGGCACCGCACAAGGTCATGCCCGGCAACCGGCCAACCACCACCATCCTCGCGGAGGAGTTGTCCCCGCACAGCCTCGGTGCCCTGATCGCGCTGTACGAGCACATCGTCTTCGTGGAAGCTGCAATCTGGGGCATCAACGCCTTCGACCAGTGGGGCGTGGAGCTTGGCAAGGCGCAAGCCAACGACCTTGCGGCTGCTGTGGCGGGCGAAGAGGCGCCTGACACGGGCGACGTCTCCACCGATAGCCTGATCACCTGGTACAGGAGGCACCGCTAATGGGCGACGCAGTCTCATCCGAGTCCTACACCCCGCGCCAGCGCACCACCTACCGGCGCCGCCTGGAGGACGAGCTGGAGCGCTTTGACCGGCACCTCCAGGCCGCAGAGTTTGTGGACCACGGCACGATCGGGCTCGAGCTGGAGCTCAACCTGGTTGACGACGCGATGAAACCACACCCGAATAACCAGGCTGTTTTGGCGCAGTTGGGCGATGAGTATCAGTCCGAGATCGGCGCCTACAACGTGGAGATGAACCACCCGCCGTTGAGCATCGCGGGAGACGGGCTGGACAGGTTGGCCGAAGGCGTCGCCAAGCGTCTCGCCACGGTGCGTGAAGCGGCTGAGCGGGCAGGGTCGCACCTTGCAACGATCGGGACGCTGCCCACGATGACCTCGCAGTTCCTGGACTCGGACGCTTGGATGACCCAGGAAAACCGCTACGCCGGGTTAAACAACTCCATCCTGGAATCGCGCGGGGAGCTGGTGAAGATCGATCTTCGCGGCGAGGAGAAATACACCCACTACTTTGAAACTATCGCCCCGGAATCCACCTGCACCTCTATGCAACTGCACTTGCAGGTCGCGCCGAACCGCTTCGCGGACGCGTGGAACGCCTCCCAAGCCATCGCGGGGGTGCAAGTGGCGCTGTCGGCGAACTCGCCGCTGTTTCTGGGGCACAAGTTGTGGCACGAGTCGCGCATCCCGGTGTTCAAGCAATCCATCGACACCCGCACCAAAGAACTGATCAACCAAGGTGTCCGCCCTCGCGTATGGTTCGGCGAGCGCTGGATTACCAGTGTCTTCGACCTGTTCGAGGAAAATGTGCGCTACTTCTCGCCGCTCCTGCCGGAAGGCCGTGCCGAGGCGGGTGCGCCGTTTATGAACGGCGACAACCCGGGCCTGCACTACCTCAACCTGCACAACGGCACAATCTGGCGCTGGAACCGGCCAATTTACGATCCCAACGGCGAGGTCAGCCACATCCGCGTGGAGAATCGTCTGCTGCCGGCCGGTCCAACGGTCACAGACATTGTGGCTGACGCGGCGTTCTACTACGGGCTGGTGAAGGCACTGAGCAACCAGACTCGCCCGGTGTGGTCGCGACTGAGCTTCGAGGCGGCCAACCGGAACTTTATCGCCGGCGCAAGAAACGGCATTGAGGCCGAGGTGGAGTGGCCGACGCTCGGGACGGTGGCGGTAACGGAGCTCGCGGAAAAATACCTGCTTGAGCTGGCGGCCGAGGGGCTGCGCTCCTTGGATGTGGACACGTCCTGCGCGGACGAGTACCTCGGCGTGATCGAGGGCCGGGTGCGTGCGCGTCAGAATGGAGCGGCGTGGCAGCTTGCCGCGCTAGACAAGGTGGCTACCGGCTCCAAACCGGCGACGAGCGAACGCGCCGACGGGCTCGCCCGCGTTTTGCGCCAGTACATGAAAAATTCCCAGGCAGGCGCGCCGGTGCATACTTGGACGCTTGAGGTTGAGTAGGGCAAGATAGGCCCAATGCAGAGCATCATCGACTGGATTGTGGGCCTCATGGAGACCCTCGGCGCCCCCGGCGTCGGCATCGCGATCCTCTTGGAGAACCTCTTCCCGCCGATCCCCTCCGAGGTTGTCCTGCCGCTGGCCGGATTCACCGTCGCGCAGGGCTCGCTGAACATGGTCAACGTGTTCATCTGGTCCGTGCTGGGCTCCGTTATCGGCGCGTATGTGCTGTACGGCGTCGGCGCGTGGCTCGGACTCGAACGGCTGCGCAAGATCGCCGACTGGATGTGGCTCGTTCGCGCCTCCGACGTGGACTCCGCGATGAACTTCTTCCACAAGTACGGCAAACCCAGCGTGTTCATCGGCCGCCTCATCCCCGGCGTACGCTCGCTGATCTCCATCCCCGCCGGCTTAGACAAGATGAACCTTGTCACCTTCGGCCTGTGGACCACCCTCGGCTCCGGCATCTGGAACGCCATCCTGATCTACCTCGGATTCGTCCTCGGCGACAACTGGGAAAAGGCCACCGAGTACGCCGACACCTACTCCAGCGTGATCTACGTGGTGCTGCTGCTGATCATCCTCGGGTTCCTGGTGTTCTTCATCCGCCGTGCGGTGCGGGAGCGCCAGGCTCAGGCTGGCACCGCGGACACCACCACATAACCCGCTCCAGATCACCCTCCCCGCCGAGGAAGCCCTTGGTGATCAAAGTGCCGCACCGCCTGCACGGCTTGTTGTTGCGGCCGAACACGTAACTCGTCTCCCCCGCCCGCTTGATTCCTGTGGTCACGCGGACGGGGGCGTCTTTATTCGCCCACATCAGCCGACGCGCAAGTTGCACATGCTTAGCGACGTCAACGTTGCGCACCAACTCCGCCGGATGCGTACCCGCGAGGAAGTTGATCTCCGCGCGGTACTCGTTGCCGATGCCGGCCAGTTTTCGCTGATCCAGCAGTGCCCGGCCGATCTCGCGGTCTGGCTCCGCCTCGATGCGTCTGACCGCCTCGTCAAAGTCGAAATCCGGGTCGAGCAGGTCCGGGCCGAGGTAGCCCATCTCTAGGGCGTACTCCCGGGCCGGGAAGACGCGGACCACACCGAGCCAGAAGCCGACCAGTTCGATGTCGGCCTTTGGTACGTCGCTAAGCCTGAGCACGACGCGCGCGGCGTGACCGGGTTTGCGCCACCGCTCCCCGCGCGATGCATTGACCACGTGCCTTCCATTTTCAGGTGGGTGTGCAGGATCTGCGACTCGTGGCCTGGCGCGGCGAATTCCATGAACAGGTGCTTGCCGTAGGGCCAGACGCGCTCGCAGGTCATACCGGTGAAATCCACGGTGGCGTAGCTCGGTACCTGGATGCTTGTCCGGGTCACCTCGCGCCCGGCTATCCACTGCAGACGTTTGGAAAGCTGGTAAACCGAATCCCCTTCTGGCATGGGCGAAAGCGTACACGCCTATCCGCTGCGTATCGACGCCCTTCGGCGAGCGCCAGGGAGACCTCGCTGTTTAGAACATATTTTCGAACGACGGATGACCGTGTCGGACTCATTGCTACTTTGATTCCTAACGCCAACGAAAGTGGAGGAAGGAGGGTGCGATGCACAGCATCACCGAACTGGTGGACAGGGTCGTCGACGGCCTCACGCAGTTGCGTTTGCTTATGGACGACCCTTCGGCCCTCCCCCTCACCGCCATCACCCCCGACATCGCTCGTCTTGAACGCGCGATGGACAAGAAGGCATACCTGGATGCTGCGTTCGCCCAAGCTTGTGTACTCGCGGACGCCGGCAAACTTGTCGGCGCGAACTACCCGGACGCGTACCTGACCGAGAAGCTCGGGATTTCCCGCGGCGAGGCGTACAACCGCTTGGCGCGGGCGAAAGCGATGTTTGCCCCGCCGCCACCTCCGCCGGAGCCGGATCTGGAGGATCTTTTCGACGGTGGGGAAACCGCCGAGGATGAACGCGCCGCTGCCGAGGAGGCCGCGCGCAAGAAGACCGAGGAAGAAGCAGAACGGCGCCGCAAGGACCAAGAGGACGCGCGCAGGCGAGCCGACGAGATTCCGGCTGCGAAACAGGACATCATCCGCCGTGAGCTGGACAGGCTACTCAAGGCCGCGGAGGGCGATCGGATGCGCATCTTCTCCCGCGCAATGGAACAGGCGAAATACCGGGACGAGAAAGACCTTCGAAGCTTCGTCAAGCGCTTAGTGGACGATGCGAACAGGCCACACGCGAAGGCGAACCCGAATGCTGGGTTTGAAAAACGCGACGCATCGTTGGGCAAAGAAAACGCGGACGGCACCTTCGATGTCCGCCTCAGTATGACTGCGGGCGACTACGCGCTGTACAAGGCACTGACGGACAAGGGGCTGGCACCCAACTCGAACATCCCGGCCGAGCTGCAGGGCGAGCGCGACCCGCGCACCCGTGGCCAGCGCCGCTACGACCAGTTCATGCGAATCCTGCGCCAGTACGAGGAGGGCGAGCAAGCCGCGAACGGCGGCGCCGCCTCCGTGGTTGTCTCGATCACCCTCGATGATCTGGCGCAGGCCGACGCCAACACCCTGTTCCAGACCAACGTCGGGGTGGAGCTCGACGCCTTCGATCTGGTTCGGCTAGGCATGGACGGCACCAGCGATTTTCTGCTCACCGTCGACGGGCTTTCCGGGGTGCCGCTGCACCTCGGCCGGTCGAAGCGGCTCGCCTCGGTGGGCCAACGCATCGCCATGTTTGCAGTGCAGGGCGTGTGCTCCTGGGCCGGCTGCACAACCTCCATGAGCGATTGCGAAGCCCACCACATCATTTCCTGGCTGCGGTACGGCGCAACCGACATCGAGAACCTCACAGGCCTGTGTCCCACCCACCACAGGTGCAACAACGACCACCGAGACGGCTCCTTCAACAAGGGGTACATGGATTACGACCCCGACACCGGCACGGCGATACTCGTCAAAGCTGACGGTACCCGCCACGCCAACACCACGGACCCCGCCATGCACTCCGCCGTCAACCGGATCCGGGCGAAGCGGGCATCGGCGCCGCCACCGCGCGGCACAACCCACTGGCCCACGTCACCGCCCCCGCCCACTTTCGGGCCCTCGGGCGCGCACCCCGGCCACGCCGGGCATACGCCCAACCACACACCGAGTTACCGGATGCCGTTGCGACCCTAACCGTCCCAGCGGGGCAGGCCTCATCGCGCCTACCACCTAGTCGTCGAAGCTCAAGCCCTCGGGCGGCTCCGCGTCCCCACCATCTAGCTCCCCGAGCGCCTCGGCCACGCTCCGGCCGCGCCGCTTCGGGGGCGCCGAGGCCCTGCCGCCGATCTTCACGCCCTTGTGGCTCACGGTCGCGCCATACTCCTTCAGGGAGAACGCTGGCGAGCCGTTGAGCTTCTCCACGCCCAAGGGTTGCATCCGCCCCTCCCTCACGGCCTGCGTCAGCGCGTCGATGACCAGGGGCATCGGGTCACCCACCCCCTCCGGGAAGTGGTCGAAGAACGTGGTCATGGTCTTCCCGCCGCGGGTGACGTGCGCCGCCAGGAGGCCGTCGATGAGCACCACCATCGCCCCCGCCGAGCGGGTCGGCCCATGCTCCGGCCACGGCAGCGCCGCCCCGTACGGGTTCGCCGGGTCGGTTGCGGCCAGCACGTGCACGTTCGGGTTCTTCGCCCCCGACGGCCAGCCGACCAGGTCGTCGGAATCCTGGTGGCCTCGCAGGCGGTCGATCGTGGCGGGCGTGGAAAACTGCGACGCCCCCAAGCCTTCCACAAGGTAGCCACGCATCGCCTTGCCGGATTCCTCGAAACCAGAAAGCGTCTTGTACGCCAACGCGAACCCGCCCAGGATGTCCTCCGCCACCACGGAGCCGCGGGTGACCACGCCGTAGCGGTCCAAAAGCGACTCGCCGAGCGCCACCGAGCGGCGCGTCGCGTCCCCGTCCGGCGCGGGCGTGAGCGACCAGCGCCCGATCATGTCGGGCGGGGTCAGCGTCGCAAACGAGGTACGCCCCGAGCGCACCCTGCTTCTCGACGGCCTCCGCTTCGCCCTGTGCGCCGCCTTCCCGCCCGCCAGCCGCGCACGGATGGGGGCGAAGGAGTCAGGCGACAAGAACCCGGCCTCGACCAGGTCCCACATGGCCTCGCGCAGCTCCTCGGTGGTGGTCGTGGGCTCCAGCAGATCTTGGAACAAGAACCCGCCGCCGCGGCGCACCTTCTCCATGATCTGGGACTGGGTCAGCGACAGCAG
Source organism: Corynebacterium wankanglinii (assembly GCA_014490595.1). GTDB lineage: Bacteria > Actinomycetota > Actinomycetes > Mycobacteriales > Mycobacteriaceae > Corynebacterium > Corynebacterium wankanglinii. Next base: position 760,158 of record CP061031.1, on the reverse strand, counting down.
CGGCTCGTCCATTTGCGGCATGAGCTGGGCGGCGTAGTCGGCGGGCAGCAGCATGATCCAGGGGTCGCGCGCGCCCGCCTTGCCCGCGCCGACGATGACGATCTCGCCCGAGGCCGTGAGCTCGTCGAGCATTGCCGGCGAGTAGTCCCCCACCCGCGCGGGCAGGATGTGGGATTCCCAGGCGCTGGCCGGCAGCCGCACCCCGGCGAGCTGCTCGAGCACCGAGTACACCCCGTCCGCCCCGCGCAGCGGAGGCGTGACCCCCACCGGCGCGACGTTGGACCAGGCGGGCAGGAAGCGCCCGTACGCCGACTGCGAAACGGGGCGGGTCTGGGCACGCGCCGCCGCGAGCGAGCGGGTGCGGATGATGCGCAGCACCTCGGCGGCGACGTACTCATCCTCGTCCACGCCCTGGCGGTAGCGCCCGGGGACGACCTTGTCCTTATCTATAAGACGCGACAGCGGCTCATAGGCAGCGCCCACCGCCAGCCCGAACGCGTCCGCCAGGTCGCGCAGCGTGAACGGCCCGCGCGTGCGCACCCACCGCCCCACCAGCTGGGCCAGCGCATCCGGGATGGTGTCCACCTGGGCAGCGACGCCGGGCGGGACGGGCACGCCGAGGGCGTCGCGAAGCAGCGGCGCATCCAAGGTTTGCGCGATGTGCTCGCGCCCGCCGATGCGCACCCGCATCACCCGGCCGTGCAGCGACTGCTCCAGCGAGTTCAGCGGCACCGAGGTGTACGCCTCGAGCTGGTCTAGCGGCACCGGGCCGACGATGCGCAGGGTGTCCGCGAACTGCTCGCTCGTGGAGGCCCGCCCGATGCGGCGCAAGCTGGCGTCGACCTCGGCGATGATGTCGGCGTCGAGAAGCTCGCGCAGCTCGACGGTGCCAAGCAGTTTGGCCAGCAGCGACGGGTCCAGCGACAGCGCGGCGGCGCGTTTTTCCGCCAAGGGCGTGTCGCCCTCGTACATGAAGGCGCCGGTGTAGTTGAACAGCAGCGAGGACGCGAACGGGCTGGGCGTGTCCGTGGTCACCTCGGCGATGCGCACCCGGCGCGTGTTCACGTCCCGCATGACCTCCTGCAGCGCGGGCAAGTCGTAGACGTCCTGGAGGCATTCGCGCACCGTCTCCAGGATGATGGGGAAGGACGGGTAGTTGCGGGCGACGTCGAGAAGCTGCTCGGCGCGCTGGCGCTGCTGCCACAGCGGTGCGCGCTTACCCGGGTTGCGGCGCGGCAGCAGCAGGGCGCGAGCGGCGCACTCGCGGAAGCGGGAGGCGAACAACGCGGAGTTTCCCACCTGCTCGGTCACGATGTCCGCGATCTCGTCGGCGTCGAATTGGAAGAGCGAACCGTCCGGCTCCTTCTCCCCCTGCGGCAGGCGCAGCACGATGCCGTCGTCGCCCGCGACCGCCTGGGCGTCCATGCCCGTCTCCTGCGCCACGCGCCACCCCGTCGCCAGCGCCCACGCGGCGTTGACGCCCTTGCCAAACGGGGTGTGCAGCACCACGCGCCAGTCCCCCAGCTCGTCGGTGAAGCGCTCGAGCACGAGCGTGGTCTCGTCCGGCAGGATGCCGGTCGCCTCCTCCTGCTCCTCTAAGTATTGGAGCAGGTTGTTGCGGGCCCGCTCGTCCAAGCTGGGGTCAATCGCGTCCTTCGCTTCTCGGCGAAACCTGCCCAGCGCCTTCCCCAACTCATACGGCCTGCCCAGCCCGTCGCCGGTCCAAAACGGCAGGCGACCAGTGTGCCCGGGCGCGGGGGAAACCTGCACCTGGTCGCGGGTGATGTTCTCGATGCGCCAACTCGAGGCGCCGAGGGTGAACACGTCGCCGACGCGGGACTCGTAGACCATCTCTTCGTCCAGCTCGCCCACGCGGCGGGGCGCCCTGTCCCCTTCTTGCGAGCCTGCGAGCAAGAAGACGCCGAACATGCCGCGATCCGGGATCGTTCCCGCATTGGTCACCGCGACCCGCTGGGCACCCGGCCGGGCCTTGAGGGTGGAGCCCTCGAGGATGGCGCGGGGCCGAAGCTCCGCGAAGTCCGTGGACGGGTAGATGCCGATGACCAGGTCGATCACGGAGTCGAACACCTCGCGGGCGAGGTCCCGGTACGGCCAGGCGCGGCGCACGGTGTCGTACCACTCGTCCACATCCAAGTCCTCGAACGCCACCGCCGCCACCGTCTGTTGGGCCAGCACGTCGAGCGGGCTGCGCGGGGTGTGCAGCTCCTCGATCAAACCCTCGCGCATGCGCGGCACCGTCACCGCGGTCTGCACGAGGTCGGAGCGATGCTTCGGGTAGAAGGTGCCCTCCGAGACCGCGCCCACGGTGTGCCCGGCGCGGCCCACGCGCTGCAGGCCCGAGGCCACCGAGGGCGGGGATTCGACCTGGATAACGAGGTCCACCGCGCCCATGTCGATGCCCAGCTCCAGCGAGGATGTGGACACCACCGCGCGCAGCGAGCCTTCTTTCAGCATCGTCTCGGTCTGGGCGCGCTCGTCCTTGCTCACGCTGCCGTGGTGGGCGCGCGCGATCACCTTCGCCGCGTGGCCTGCGGTGTCCACCGACTTCATCAGCTGCGCCGGCGGACGCCGCGTTTGCGGGGATAACGCCTCCGGGTCATGCTCTGCGGCCCACAGCTCGTTGAGCTGGCTGGTCAGGCGCTCGGCGGTGCGGCGCGAGTTCACGAACACGATGGTGGAGCGGTGGTCCATCACCTGCCGGTACACGGCGAGCTCGATGTGGGGCCAGATGGAGGATTGGGATTTGGCCGCAAACGGTTCGACCGCGGTGCCGGGCGAAGCGTCGTCGTCAAGCGACAGCGTGCTGTCGAAGATGGCGTCCCCAATGGTGGAGGCATCCTCAGGCACGGGCAGGTCCGACATGTCGTCCACCGGCACGCGCACGTCGAGATGCCAGCGCTTCTCCGCGGGCGGGTTGATGATGGTGGTCTGCGGCCGAGGAAGTTCGCCACCGCCTCGATCGGACGGACGGTGGCGGACAGGCCCACCCTGGAAGTCGCCGGCGAGCCTGCGCAGCCTTTCCAAAGAGAGCGACAGGTGCACGCCGCGCTTCGTGCCCGCGAGCGCGTGGATCTCGTCCACGATGACGGTGTCCACCGTTTTCAACATGCCCGCCGCCTTCGAGGTGAGCATGAGGTAGAGCGACTCGGGCGTGGTGATGAGGATGTCCGGCGGTTTGCGCAGCTGCCGGTTCCGCTCGGACTGCGGGGTGTCGCCCGAGCGCACCGCGACCGAGATGTCCGGCATGTCGCGGCCCATGCGCTGCGCCACGCGGGCGATGCCGTTGAGCGGGGCGCGCAGGTTGTTCTCCACGTCCACGCCGAGCGCTTTGAGCGGGGATATATACAGCACGCGCACGCCGCCGTGGGTGGACTGCTTCGCGCCGGCTTCCCCGCCGACCGGCAGCGCCTGCTGTCCGTCCCGCTCCACCAGCGAGTTGAGGGACCAGAGAAACGCGGCCAGCGTCTTACCGGAGCCCGTCGGCGCGACCACGAGCGCGTTCTCACCCTGGCTGATCGCCTCCCACGCGCCCTCCTGCACCTTGGTGGGGGCCTCGAACACGTCCTCGAACCAGGTGGCCACCTGCGGGTGGAAGCGGGCAAGGATCGACGAGCTCATTGTGCAGACTTTAGCCCGCGTACGCAGGGGGCGGTAGAGTCGGGCGCATGACTGCTCAGTACTCGGATTCCCGGCTGACAAACCTCATCGCGGAGGGCACAGGCGAGATTCTCAAAGGTGTGCGTGGCGTGGGGCTCCTGCGCGGCCGCGAGCTCGGCGAGGCGGGCGATGAACTGGCCCAAAACTGGATCGCCCGCGTACTCGCGCAGCACAGGCCTGAGGACGGCGTCCTGTCGGAGGAGGCCGCCGACGACCAGGGGCGGCTGAGTAAGGATCGCGTCTGGATCGTTGATCCGCTCGACGGCACCAAGGAGTTCGCCACCGGCCGCCAGGACTGGGCGGTGCATGTGGCGCTCGTGGAGGACGGGGTTCCCACCCACGCGGCCGTCGGCTTGCCGGATTTGGGCGTGGTGTTCAAGTCCTCCGACGTCCGCCACGTCTCGGGCCCGTTTGCGGGCAAGGTGGCCATGTCGCGCAACAGGCCCCCGGCCGTGGCCAAGTACGTGGCCGATGCGCTGGGCTTTTCTGTGGAGCCCGTGGGATCCGCCGGCGCGAAGGCGATGCACGTGCTGTTGGGCGATTACGACGCGTACGTGCACGCCGGTGGCCAATACGAGTGGGACCAGGCCGCACCCGTGGGCGTTGCGCTGGCCGCCGGGCTGCACGCCTCGCGCCTCGACGGCACCGCGTTGCGCTACAACAACTCCGACACCTACATCCCGGACATTGTGATCTGCCGGCCCGAACTGGCAGACGACATCCTCGAGGCAGCTGCGCGCTACCATGACGAACACGGAACATTCGAAGGGGTAGCCAAGTGATTTCCACCCCGTACGAGGACTTGCTCCGCGACGTGCTGGACAACGGCGCCGAGAAAGGCGACCGCACCGGCACCGGCACCCGCTCCGTGTTCGGCCGCCAGATCCGCTACGACCTGTCCGAGTCCTTCCCGTTGCTGACCACCAAGAAGGTGTACTTCAAAGGCGTGGTGGGCGAGCTGCTGTGGTTTCTGCGCGGCGATTCCAACGTGCGCTGGCTGCAGGACAACGGCATCCGCATCTGGAACGAGTGGGCCGACCAGGACGGCGAGCTCGGCCCCGTCTACGGCGTGCAGTGGCGCTCCTGGCCCACCCCGGACGGCGGGCACATCGACCAGATCGAGGAGGTCCTGCGTACCCTGCGCGACAACCCCGATTCCCGCCGAAACCTCGTCTCCGCCTGGAACGTGGCTGAGCTGGACAAGATGGCGCTCATGCCGTGCCACCTGCTGTTCCAGCTCTACGTGGCCGACGGGCGCCTGAGCATGCAGGTGTACCAGCGCTCCGCCGACATGTTCCTCGGTGTGCCGTTCAACATCGCCTCCTACGCGCTTCTGACCCACATGTTCGCCCAGCAGGCGGGCCTTAAGGTCGGCGAGCTGATCTGGACGGGCGGCGACTGCCACATCTACAACAACCACCTCGACCAGGTGCGCGAGCAGCTCACCCGCGAGCCCCGCGAGTACCCGCAACTGAAGCTGCGCAAGGCGGCGTCGATCTTCGACTACACCTTCGACGACATCGATGTCGAAGGCTACGACCCCCACCCCACCATCATGGCGGAGGTGTCCGTATGATGCGGCGCGTGACCCTGGGCGCGATCTGGGCGCAGAGCGTCGACGGCGTGATCGGCGATGGCGCCGGCATGCCCTGGCACCTGCCGGAAGATCTCAAGCACTTCAAAGAAACCACCCTCGGACACCCCATCATCATGGGTCGCCGAACCTGGGAATCCCTGCCCACCCGGCCGCTGCCGGGGCGCGCGAATCACGTGCTGTCCTCGCGGCAGCCGGGCGCGTGGTCGCGCGGCGCCTACGTCTCCCAGGACATCCCGGACCTGGAAGCGGACGCGTGGATCCTCGGCGGCGCGCAGGTGTACGAGGCGACCATCGACGAGGTGGACGTCATCGAGCGCACGCTTATCGACGTCCATCCGGACCTCCCCCCGACCAAAGCCGTCTACGCGCCCCGGATCGACGGCGACTTCGAGCTCGTCCGCGACGGCGAGTGGCAGACCTCCGCTAATGGCCTGCGCTACAAGTTCCAACGATTTGAAAGGGTTTGACATGACCGTTGCTGCACCTGAGACCTCCTCGCACGTGACCATCTTCGCCGCGGGCTGGTGCCCGTTCTGCCGCAAACTGCGCGAGCGGCTCGACCGCACCGAGACCCCCTACGACCTGGTCGACGTGGACGCCGACGGGATGGACGAGGTCAACGCGTGGATCGAGTCCGTCAACGACGGCAACCGCATTGTGCCCACGGTGCTCTACTCCGACGGCACCCACGCCACCAACCCGGAGGCCTCGGCGGTGCGCGCCAAGCTGCGCGAGCTCACCGGCGAGGAGTGAACCGGGGTGCGTCTACCCCGCCTGCACCACAACCATCCAGATAGCCACGAGGTGGAGCACCGCCGCCACAATGGTCGCGGTGTGGAAGTGCTCGTGGTAGCCGTAATAGCGCGCTGACCGCCCCGGCCACTTGAAACCGTAGACCAGCGCGCCGAGTGTGTATATCACCCCGCCGGCACACAACAGCCACACCACCGCCGCCCCGGCCTCGCGCCAGAGGGTTGGAATGAGTGGGACGATGATCCACCCCAGCCCGACGTAGACCACCACGTCAAGCCAGCGCGGGTGGTTGATCCACACGAGGTTGAGCACCGCTCCCCCGATACCGCCCGCCCATGCGACGGCAAGCATTATCGCCGCAGTAGTCGGGTTAAAGACGGTCAGACACAGCGGCGTGTACGTCGCGGCGATGAACACCGAGATAGTGGCGTGATCCGCTCTGCGCCACCATCGCACGGCGTTCGAGGTGCGCCACGGCCAGCGGTGGTACATTGCCGAGACCCCGAACAGCAAAAATAACCCTGCGCCGTAGACGGTAACTCCGAGCGCCTGGAACCACATCAGCGTCATCCAGGCGTACGTGATCAGCACCGTCGCGGCGAGCGCGGAAAGCAATGCCGCAACGAGGTGGAACCAGCCGCGGATCATGGGGCGCTCGCCTCGATCCGCCATAACGTAGCTGCGCCGCACTTGGCCCGGTTTAGTGTCGGTCACGGATCACCCCCGCTTGGAGTCGTTGGATTGGCCTTTACCTTAAACGCATCCAAACCTACGGGGAAGTAAGTTATTCAGGCAAAGTCCCGCAGCGCCGCGCTGGCGGCCCACCAGCCGGGCATGCCGTGCACGCCCGCCCGGGCGCGGTCGACGACGACGCGAGGTAGAGCCCCCTGCGCAGCCGGTGCGGCTGACGCATAAGCAGCTGAGCGCCGTCCATGGCCCCGCCCGCGATGTCGCCGCCGACGAGGTTGGGATTCCACCCCTCTAGTGCGGCCGGCGGCGTCTCTATCGTGCCCCGCACCACCGCGCGAAAGCCAGGTGCGAAGCGTTCGATTTGCTGGGTAATCTTTTCCGCCACCTCACCAGGGAAGCGCTCCCTGTAGCCGTGCGGGACATGCGCGTACGTCCACAGCACCAGCCCGCGCGAGGGGTCGGCGGCGTACTGCTGCGCCACCATGACGAACGGTTGCTCGGGCATCACTCCAGCGGCCACCGCCTGCTCGGCGCGCACGATCTCCTCGACCGTGCCGCCGACGTGCACCGTGGCCGCTTCGCCCACACGCGCATCGGACCACGGCACCGGCGCGTCAAGCATGAAATCCACCTTGTGCACGCCCGGGCCGTAGCGCCACCTGCGCATCGACTGGGTGCGGCGGGCCGGCAGCGCGGCGCCGTCGATACGCAGCACCTGGGCGGGAGTGAGGTTGAGGATGACGGCATCCGCCTCGGGTAATTCGCCCACCTCTTCCCCGCAGTGGACCACTCCTCCGTGTTCCGTCACAATTTCGCGCAGCGCCGCCGTGATCGCGCCGGAACCACCGTCGGCCACCGGCCACCCGCGAGTCATGCCCAGCGCCCCAAAGAGCAGGCCGAACGCGCCGGTCAGCGGCCGCGACGGCGAGGTGATCGCATGCGTTGCGCTGCCCGCGAGCAGGGCGCGCGCCTCCTCGGTGCGAAAGACCGCCCGTCCAAGTGCCGCCGCCGGCCACACCCCGCGGGCACCGAATCGCGCGAGCGCAACCGGGTGCCTCGGCACACTCGTCATGGGTGAGAGCACGTCTGCGAGCAGCCCGTCAACGTGATCCACCACCGGCCGATGCAGCCGCACCCAAGCTTGAGCGTCCCCGCCGAGGCCAGCAGCGGTTGCCTCCAGCGAGCCGGCCAGCACCGCCGCGCCGCCGTCGAGCGGGTGCGCCATCTCGTACGGCGCGCGCAGCCACCGCACCCCGTAGTTTTCCAGCCGCAACGCCCGGAAGGCGGGGCTGGCGGCCCCGAAGGGGTGGCAGGCGGCGCCGAGGTCGACCAGCGCGGCGTCGTCAAGCATTTGCGTGGCGGCTGCGCCCCCGACCTCACCAGCGCGTTCGCGCACCTCAACCCGCCACCCGCTGACCGCGAGGCGCGCGGCGGCCGTCAGCCCGTTCGGCCCCGCGCCGACGATCACTGCCACAGGTTTCACTCCGCCCATGCTAGTTAGACTGTCGCCCATGAACGCGAAGCAGATTGGCTGGGCGCTGCACTGGGTCGTGCGCGTGGCCGTATTTGTCATGCTCATGCCGTACGCTCTGTTCAAGCTCGGCCTGATGCAGATGGGCCGGCCCGACTTCCCGGAGCTGCTGATTGCGCTCGGCGAGAAGTCGCCCATGGGGCTGTTGTGGACGTTCATGGGCTTCTCCCCCGTCGTACAATTCCTCGCGGGGCTCGCCGAATTCGTCGCCTGCGTGCTGCTGTTGTGGCGTCGTACCGCGTGGCTCGGCGGGCTTATCGGTTTTTTGGACCTGGCCGTGGTGTGGCTGCTGAACATGACGTTCGACGTGCCCGTGAAAATCCCCGCGGCCATCCAGGCGCTGTTGTTCTTGCTTGTGCTGGCGCCGTGGTTGCCGCGGCTGTTCCGCTTCCTCGCCGGGCGCAGCGTTGAGGCCCTGGATGCGCCGCGCGCGATCACGAGCGAAAAGGTCCACCGCGTCACCCGCTTCTTTCCTGTTTTGGCCCTGGTGATCTCCCTCGGCGCAGCCGGGTTTGCCATGTTCACCGGCATCCCGAAGGCGCTCGACCGGGAAGGCACAGAACTGTCGGGCGTGTACTCGGTGGCCGGTGGCGACATCGAGCCGGCTCCCGCCTTGCCCGATGACCAGCGCTGGGCGGCGATCGCCTTCGGCTCCGTCGACGGCGCCGCCGCAGGTAGCTTCTACCGGGTCGAGAGCGCCGAAACCCCCGAGGGCTCCTTCCACGGGCTCGTTGCCTTACGACGAGCCTCCGGCTCCCTCCAAGAAGGCTTCTACACGCTCGACGGCAACCGGGTGATTATCCAGCTCACGGCACCCATGACCGACGACGGCGTCAACGCCGCCCCGCGCGGGCCCGTCATGGAAACACGCGAGTTCACCTGGCGGGCCGGCGAAGGCACGATTGAACTTGTCCCCGCTGGCGGCGAGGAGTTCGTGCTCACCCCGTCGAAGCTGGGCACTACCCTGCTGGACCGGCCGTTTACGTGGGTCTCCTCGCCGTTTAACCGGTAGTTTTCGCAGGTAGATCTGCACAAATGGCGCCCCCGGTAGGAATCGAACCTACGACACCTTCTTTAGGAGAGAAGTGCTCTATCCACTGAGCTACGGAGGCAATGGCGTTAGGTTACCGCAGCGATTGCGCTCCCCGGAAACCGCCGCCGTACCAGCGCGCGTTTCTCGCGCGAGTTTGAGCACAAACCGCCCGTTGGGGCTAGAGTGACGGATGTGACTACCTTTGATCGCCGCTCATTTTTGAAGTCCGCGGGCGCCCTTACCGCCGCTGCGGCGGCCGCATCCACCGCACTCTCCCCCGCCGCGCAGGCTCAGCAGCGTCGAGTGCTGGGCACGGTCGTGGACTACTCGGCTGGGGTGCCGTCGGCAGGCGCTGTGAAAGCAGCGGGCCACATGGGCGCAGTGCGCTACGTTTCCGAGCGACGCCCCGGCGCGGAATGGATGCGAGGCAAGCCCGTGACCATCGGCGAGACCCGCGATTACCAGGCGAACGGCCTAGCCGTCGCCTCCGTCTACCAGTTCGGCCGAGCGGAGACCGCCGATTGGAAACGCGGTGCCCTCGGCGCCGCTGAGCACGCCCCGCAGGCCATCGCACTGCACAAAGCGGCGGGTGGCCCGACCGGGCGCCCGATTTACGTCGCGATCGACGACAACCCGACGCTCACCCAGTTCAACTCGCTGATCAACCCATACCTGAAGGCGATGGGCGTCGCACTGAACGCGGCCGGGTACCAGCTTGGCGTCTACGGCAACTACTACACCATCGCGTGGTGCCTGGAAGACGGCATCGGCTCCTACTTTTGGCAGCACGACTGGGGCTCCCGCGGCCAGATTCACTCGCGCGCAAACATCCACCAGGTTGCGGGCCGCCAGGCTTATATCGAGGGCATCCAGGTGGACATCAACAACGTGTACGCCTCGGACTGGGGCCAGTGGACGCCGGGCCAAGGATCGACGTTAACAAACATGACTCCGGGCGACTGGTCGACACTGCTCCAGGGCAGCAGCCAGCTCTCCTCTTCCTGGCTACCGCGTTAAATGAGAAATTTCTAGGGATTTATCTAAACTAGTCAAAGTATTCTCTTACTACTTTGACAGGAGTCCCGTGAAAACCACCCGCCTTGTCGCCGCCGCACTGACGGCCGCGCTCGCCACCACCACCGTCGTTCCTGCCTCCGCCGCCGACTTCATGTCGCGCACCTACAACCCGGGCTACGCCGACGCGCAGACCACCCCGGGCAACGCGGTGCGCATCCCCGTCAGCGGCGCTTTCCCCGCCGGCACCACGTTCTCGGTCAATGACACGGCAGGCTGGGGCTTTTCTGTCGATGCCTCCGGCACCGTCACCGCCACTCCTCGCGGCCAGTACCCCGGCGCATGGGCGCAAAACTACGTCACCATCACCTACCCGGACCACACCGTGGATTACGCGCTGTTCACCGTGCGCGTTGTCGCCCCGTCGGTCTCCCTCGCAGAGTCGCTCGACTTGTCCTGGGGCGACGCCACCGTGGCGCCGGGCGGGTCCGTGACGCTTCGCCCGAGCGTTTCCCTCCCGGCCGGCTCCCAGCTCGCCGCTCCCACCGGTTCCGGCGGCTGGCGTGTCGAGGCGGACCAGGCCAGCGGCGAGGTCACCGTCTCCGCCCCGGCGGGCGCCCGCGCAGGTGCTGGGCTGGGTATCACGCTCGGCGTGGCCTTCCCGGACGGTTCCACCAAGCAGTACACCTCCCGCATCACCGTGGGCAAGGAGCCAAGCCTATCGACGAGCTCCGCGCCGAAGACCACGCTGAAGACCACGCCGAAGCCCGCCCCTGCCCCGGCGGTGGGCGAACTGTCCTACCCCGACACCGCCGTTTCCGCCAACGAGCGCGTCACCGTCTTCCTCAATGGCTCGCTGCCGGAGGGCGCCCGAGTGATCGGCCCGAACCAGCAGTACAACGGGTGGTCGCTGCACACGGATGAACAGACTGGCGCGATCACCTTCGCCGCCCCGCGAAACGCTCAGCCCGGCTACGCGCTGGTACTCGAGGTGGCTGTCCTGCTCCCGGACGGCAGCACGCGCGACCTGACCGCGAAGGCCTACGTACCGGCAACCGCGGAGGGCGCGACCCCCGGCAGCTCGACCCAGACAACCACCCCAAGCCAAGCACCCCCAAGCCGAGCACGTCGACCACTGCCCCGAAGCCGAGCACGTCGACCACTGCCCCGAAGCCGAGCACGTCGACCACTGCCCCCAAGCCGGCCCCAACCACCCGCTCCACCCCGGCGCGCCCCGCTGCTGAGACCGCGAACGTGTCGATTGCAGACACCACCATCACGGCTGGCGAGAGCATCGTGGTCACCCCGGAAGGCCTGCCTGAGGGTGCCCGCGTGTTTGTCACCGAGGAGACCCGTGGCGGCTGGACCATCGCCCGCGAGGGCGAGACCGGCATCCGCGTCGCCGCGGCGCGCGGCATGCGCCCCGGCAGCGTGTTGCGCATCAACGCCGCCATTCAGTTCGCGGACTACTCCTCCGTCAACCGCGTGTTCACCGTCAAGGTTGTTCGGGGAACGGCGACGGGTGGGCTGACCACCGCACCCGCACCGACCACCACCGCACCCGCCCCGGCCCCGGGCAACGCGGCCTCCCCGGCGGATGTGATCACGGGTCTCGCCCTCGCGCTCGGCCTGCTCGGCACGATAGGCCTCGTCGGCAGGTTCTTCCCGTTCTTCTAACAGGCGTTAAAACGGCCTGATCCTCCCAGGGATCAGGCCGTTTTCGTGTGTGGCTAGTGGTCGACCGGGGCCTCGACGCCGACGCCGGTCAGCGAGCGGACCTCCATCTCGGCCTGGAGCTCGTCGAAGTTGTCGGGCTTGCCTAGATAGGTGCCGATGATGCCGGCCAGGAAGCCGAGCGGGATGGACACGATGCCGGGGCTGGACAGCGGGAAGATGGCCCAGTCCGCATTGGGGAACATCGCTGTGGCGCTGCCTGACACTGCCGGCGAAAGAGCGATCAGCACGAGCGCGGAGATCAGGCCGGTGTAGATCGATGCCACCGCCCCGGTGGTGTTGAAGCGCTTCCAGTACAGGGAGTACAGAATGGTCGGCAGGTTCGCGGACGCGGCGATGGCGAACGCCAGGGAGACCAGGAACGCCACGTTCTGTTGCATAGCCAGGATGCCGAGAATGATGGAGACGATGCCCAGCACAACCACGGTGATGCGGGAGACGCGGACCTGCTCTTCCTCGGTGGATTGGCCGTCGCGAAGCACTGCGTCGTACACATCGTGCGCGATGGACGCAGATGCCGTGATGGCCAGGCCAGCCACCACCGCGAGCACGGTGGCGAACGCCACCGCAGAGATGAGCGCCATGAAGATGGAGCCGCCGAGCTCGAACGCCAGCAGCGGTGCTGCGGAGTTCGCGCCGCCGGGTGCCGCGAGAATGCGGTCCGGCCCAACGAACGCGGCCGCGGCGTAGCCCAGCACCAGGGTGAGCAGGTAGAAGGAGCCGATGAGCACGATCGCCCAGGTCACAGACTTACGGGCTTCCTTGGCTGTGGGCACGGTGTAGAAGCGCATGAGCACGTGCGGCAGGCCCGCGGTGCCGAGCACCAGCGACAGGCCGAGGGAGACGAAGTCGAGCTTCGAAGTGGTGGATTTGCCGTACTTCAGGCCTGGCTTAAGAATGTCTTCGGCCTGGTAGCCCTTCTCCGCGATGTGGCCGGAGGCGGCGTGTGAGTCAATGGCCCGGTCGAACACCGCCGTCAGGCCGCCTTTGGCCATGATGAAGGCGAGGACGGTCATGATCAGCACGCCGGTGATGAGGAGTACCGCCTTGATCATCTGGACGTACGTGGTGCCCTTCATGCCGCCGACGAGGACGTAGATGATCATGATCACGCCGACGATGCCGACACAGATCGCCTGGGCCGTGAAGGAGTGCAGGTCCAGCAGCACGGACACCAGTGAGCCGGCGCCGGCCATTTGCGCGATCAGGTAGAACAGCGACACAAACAGCGTGCCAAAGGCGGCGGCCACGCGCACCGGCTTCTGGCGCAGACGGAAGGACAGCACATCGGCCATGGTGAAGCGGCCGACATTGCGCAGCGGCTCGGCCACCAGCAGTAGTGCGACCAGCCACGCCACGAAGAAGCCGACGGAGTACAAAAAACCGTCGTAGCCGTTGAGTGCGATGGATCCGACGATGCCCAGGAACGACGCCGCGGACAGGTAGTCGCCTGCGATGGCGAGGCCGTTTTGCGTGCCGCTGAACGACGCTCCTCCGGTATAAAAGTCCGCCGATTCGTTCGTGGTCTTACCGGCGCGAGTCACGATGTAGAGGGTGATCACGATAAAGGCGCCGAAGATCGCGATGTTGAGGATCGGATTGCCGGTCTTCTCGCCGGCTTCGGCGGCGAGCAAGTAGGTCTGCATGGTTTAGCCCTCCATCTCTTGGCGGATGTGAGCCGCCCGCGGCTCGATGTTCTTGTTCGCCCACTTCACGTAGACCCAGGTAATCAGGAACGTGGTGAAGAACTGGGCGAAGCCGAGCCACAGGCCGACGTTGAGGCCGAGGAAGTCCCGGGCCATGGCGTCCGGCGCGAAGGTGGCGAAGACGACGTAAAAGACGTACCAGAGGAACGCCCCGATCATTACCGGGAACGTGAAGCCGCGGAACGTGCTTCGCAGGTCCTGGAATTCGGGGCTTTGCTGCATCGCAACGAACTCGCCTGGAGTTGGTTCGCGGCGCTGCGGGACAGCTGTTGAACCGGCCATGGCCTCGATCCTTTCTTGTATGTGGAGGTGTGGTCCTTGTCTCGCCGGCGTATGTGATCTCCGACTCAACAATCAAAATGTAACCTACAACACACTGACTTTTACACTGTTTCCCACATCTCTTTTAGGAACCGCTTCCGGGCATGCAAAAAGCCCAGCTGCACATTCGTGCAACTGGGCTTGCGGGCCGCGGTAGGGCGTCTACCCCGGGAACGTCAGCGGATCACCCGAAAGGCGCTCGCCCCGGACCCCGTCGAGGGTGGCGACGTCCTCGTCGGTCAGCGCAAGATCCACCGCGCCAAGGTTTTCCACCAGGCGCTGCGGGTTCGCGGTCTTCGGGACCACGGAGCAACCAAGCTTCATCAAGTACGCCAGCGACACCTGCGCCGGGGTGGCCTCGTGCGCGTCGGCGACGGCGCGGATGGCCGGGTCGTCGAAATTGGATCCGCGCGCGATCGGAGCCCACGCCTCGGTCACGATGTCATGTTCCTCGTGGTAGGCGCGCAGCTCCGGTTGGGTGAACCCGGCGTGCAGCTCCACCTGGTTGAGCACCGGGGTGATGCCGGTGGCCTCGATGATCTCGTCGAGAACTTCGGGGTAGAAGTTCGCCACACCCACGGACTGCAGCCGACCCATCCCCTGCAGCTCGGCGATCTGCTCGAATGCCTTGACGTAGGTGCCGTGCTGTGGCCACGGCCAGTGCACGAGATACAGGTCGACGAACTCCAGGTTGAGCCGCTCCAGCGATTCCTGGTAGGCCGCTGCCACCCGTTCCTGGTCGTCGTTCCACAACTTGGTGGTGACGAACAGCTCCTCGCGGGTGACGTCGCCGGCCTTGATCGCGTCGTTGATGGCCTTACCCACCTCGACTTCGTTGTCGTACAGCGCCGCGGTGTCGATGTGGCGGTAGCCGAGTTCGATCGCGGTGCGCACGATCCGTTCCACGTCTTCGCCGGTCAGCTTGTAGGTGCCGAGGCCGAGGAGGGGGAAATCGTAGCCGTCGTTAAGCGTGGTGACGGGGATGCGCATGGGGGGCCTCCTAGCTCGCGTCGAGCAGGTCGATGATGAACACCAGGGTGCGGCCGGACAGCGGGTGACCGCCGCCAGCGGGGCCGTAGGCCTTCTCCGGCGGGATGGTCAGCTGTCGGCGCCCGCCGACTTTCATGCCCGGAATGCCCTCCTGCCAGCCCTGGATCAGGCCGGTGAGCGGAAACTCGGCGGCCTCGCCGCGGTCCCAGGAGGAATCGAACTCCTCACCCGTTTCAAAGTCCACGCCAAGGTAGTGCACCTTGACAAACCCACCGGCCACGGCCTCCTCGCCGTCGCCGACGGTGATGTCCTCGACGACGAGGTCTGCGGGCGCCGGGCCCTCCGGCTTGTCAATGAACGGCTTTTCCATAGCGTTGAAACTCCTTGCAAGTTTGTGCGCGGTTCACAAAGAAACCGCCGAGAACTTCCTCCCAAAAGTATAAGGGAAGAACAATTCTCGGCGGCGCAGCGTCGTAGCCGTATGCCTATCGACGCCCTCCGGTCCCCCTAGCGCTGGTCACGCGGCACGAAGTCGCGCTGCTGGTAGCCGGTGTAAATCTGGCGCGGGCGGTTGATCTTGGTGTTCATCTCCAGCTGCTCGCGGTACTGGGCGATCCAGCCCGGCAGGCGGCCGATAGCGAACAGCACGGTGAAGAAGTCCGTGGGGAAGCCCATCGCGCGGTAGATCAGGCCGGTGTAGAAGTCCACGTTCGGGTAGAGCTTGCGCTGGATGAAGTAGTCGTCGTTCAGCGCGATCTCCTCGAGCTTCATGGCAAGATCCAGCAGCTCGTCGCCGCCGAGGTGCTCGAGCACCTCGTGCGCGGTGTCCTTCACAATGGCTGCGCGCGGGTCGTAGTTCTTGTACACGCGGTGACCGAAGCCCATGAGGCGGACACCCTTTTCCTTGTTCTTCACGCGGTTCATGAAGTCGGTGGCGTCGCCGTCGTGGTTGTTCTTGATGTCCTCGAGCATCTCCAGCACAGCCTGGTTCGCGCCGCCGTGCAGCGGGCCCGCCAGCGCGTTGATGCCGCCGGCGACGGCGACAAACATGTTGGCCTGCGCGGAGGCGATCATGCGCACGGTGGAGGTGGAGCAGTTCTGCTCGTGGTCGGCGTGGAGGATGAGGAGCTTGTCCAGCGCGTCGGTGAGGATCGGGTCGATCTCGTAGTCCTCGGTCGGGTAGCCGAACATCATGCGCATGAAGTTCTCGCGCGGGTTCAGCGAGTTGTCCGGGTACATGTACGGCTTGCCGCGGGATGCGCGGTAGGCGTACGCGGCGAGCATGGGCACCTTGGCCATGAGGCGCACGGTGGCCTTGTTCAGCTGCTCCTCATCCAGCGGGTTGAGCTGGTCCTGGTAGTACGCGGAGAGAATGTTCACCGAGGACGCGAGCACCGCCATCGGGTGAGCGTTGCGCGGGAAGATGTTGAACGCGGCCTTGAAGTCCTCGTCCAAAAGGGTGTGGTGGCGCAGCTCGGAGTTGAAGTTCTCCAGCTCGTCGGTGGTCGGCAGCTCGCCGTTGATGAGCAGGTAGGACACCTCGTTGAAGGTGGCGTTTTCTGCCAGGTCCGCGATGTCGTAGCCGCGGTAGCGCAGGATGCCGGCGTCACCGTCGATGTAGGTGATCTTGGACTCGGTGGAGCCGGTGGAGACGTAGCCCGGGTCGAAGGTGACCAGCCCGGTCTCGCCGAGGAACTTGCCAAGCACGACACCGTCGTTGCCCTCGGTGGCGTGCATGATGTCCATTTCGTACTCGCCGCCCGGGTAGTGGAGTACGGCCTTGTCCTTGTTCTCAGTAGCCACTGATTTCCCCTTCCAGGTAGTTTTCTCGGCTGTCGTTGGGATAGCTTCCGGCAACCAGGTTTTACGTATGGCACTCTAGCAAAGTTTGTGACGCGTCTGACAACACTTGCAACCGCGAGGCCGCACCACAGATACCATGCATGTTTGTGCATGATTTTCCCCAGATACCAGCGCACCTGCTCCCACGAGACGGTCGGTTCGGCTCCGGCCCGTCGAAAGTTCGCCCCGCCCAGCTAGAGGCGCTCGTCCGCTCCGGGCCGATGGGTACCTCCCACCGCCAGCCCCCGGTAAAAAGCCTCGTCGCAGATATCCGCGAGGGCCTGGCCGCGCTGTTCGACCTCCCCGCCGGCTACGAGGTCGCGCTCGGAGTCGGCGGCACCACGGCGTTTTGGGACGCCGCAACTTTCAGCCTGATCCAGCGCCGCTCGGCGCACTTGAGCTACGGCGAGTTCTCCGCCAAGTTCGCCTCTGCCGCCGCCCGCGCCCCGTGGCTCGCCGATCCGTTCATCCGCGAGGCCACCGATCCGCGCGAGCTGGAAGCCGCCGACGCGGACGTCGTCGCGTGGGCGCATAATGAGACCTCTACCGGCGTCGCCATTCCCGTCACCCGCCCGCACACGGACGCCCTCACGCTTATCGACGCCACCTCCGGCGCCGCCGGCCTCCCCGTCGACTTCACCGCCTCCGACGCCTACTACTTTTCGCCCCAGAAGGGGTTCGCCTCCGACGGCGGGCTGTGGCTGGCGTGCCTGAGCCCCGCCGCAGTCGAACGCATCGAGCGCATCCACGCTTCCGGCCGCTTCGTCCCGGCCTTCCTCGACCTCCACATTGCGTTGGAGAACTCCCGCAAGAACCAGACGTATAACACCCCTGCCATTGCCACGCTGATCATGCTGCGCGAACAGATCCGCTGGATGCTGGAGCAGGGCGGGCTCGACGCGATGACCGCGCGCACTGCCGAGTCCGCGCACCACCTCTACTCCTGGGCCGAGCACCACGAGCTCGCCGAGCCGTACGTGCGGGATCCCCGGCTGCGTTCGCAAGTGGTGGGCACGATCGACTTCGCGGAGCACGTCGACGCCGCCCAGCTCGCGGCTGCCCTGCGCGCCAACGACATCGTGGACACGGAGCCGTACCGCAAGCTGGGCCGCAACCAGCTGCGCGTGGGCATGTTCCCGGCGGTGGACCCGGAGGACGTGCGCGCGCTGACGGGGGCGGTGGACTGGCTGCTCGCTGCCGGTGTGGGCAGCCGTTGACACGTCGGGGAGTCCGTTAAGCTGGACGCGTATCTGCCCAGCGGAAAGGTGATCTATGCGCGAGCTGTACTTCTTGGAGGAGGAGTCGACGGAGACGTTTTTCGTCCTCCGCGACGACAACGGGATGCGCTACCAGTTGGCGCGCGCCGAGCTCGAGCCCCTGCGTATCGACGATCGCTCCGCCACACCTCCCGCAGAACCCGCCGCAGCCCCGGCGCCAGCCGAGGAGGTGGAGCCCGCAGAGCCGCAACCTGCACCAGCGCCGGAGCCTGCCCCGGTTGAGCGGACCCTGCCGGAACCCGATCCTCTGTACGCCACCCCGCTGTCCATGCGCCCGAACGAGATCCAAGCCCGGCTGCGCGCCGGCGCCACCGCCGCCGAGCTCGCGGACGAGATGGGGGTGGCGCAAAGCCGCCTGGATGTGTACGCCCACCCGGTGCTGCTCGAGCGCGCGCAGGTGGCCGAGGCCGCGAAGCAGTCCCACCCGGTGCGCGAGGACGGCCTGGCGAAGCAGACCCTCTTCGAGATTCTGGCTACGGCTTTCGCGGCCCGCGGGCACTCCATCAGCGACGCGGAGTGGGACGCCACCCGCGAGCAGGGCGACAGCTGGGTCGTCCGCGTGACCTGGAAGGCGGGGTTGACCGAGAACGAAGCGCTGTGGACTTTCAAGCGCGCCATGGGCTCGGGTGCGCAGACAGAGGCGCGCAACGCGATGGCCGCGGACCTGACCGACCCCGACTTTGCCCAGCCGGTGCGCTCCCTGTCGGCGGTGCGCACCGAGCGAGACGACGCGGTAGGTGTCGACGGGGCGGGGCAACCGGAGGTCGTCGATAGGCAAGACGATGTGGTTGAGGGCGACTTCCTACGCCACCCCGACGAGGACGAGCATCCGCAGCAGCGGCGCCGGAAGGCCGTCACCCCGCACTGGGAGGATGTGTTGTTGGGTGTTCGGACGAATACCAAGCGCCCGAAGCGGTAGAACATTTCAGGATGTGGCCATGAGTTTCCCAGCGGTCGTTACGCTTTGGTTTGTCAATACCGCCGATCCTGCCGGCGTGCTCGAGCGGGAGCCGAAGGCCGACCGCGGGTTCGGGCGCAAGCTGCTCGCCCAGGTCAACCCGGCTTGGCCGATCACCCCGATCGGCTCGTTCCCGCTGAACCGTTCCTCGGTGCCCGGCCGCGACGAGTTCTACATCGCCGGCTTCCCCGGGGTGTCCGTGGTGCGGATGCTTGTCGACGACGCTTCCTCCCTCTCCCAAGGCTCCCCATGGCTCACGGCCCTGCCCGCTTCGGACGTTTTTGTCATCGCCACCGGGATGGACAACGATTACGGCGGGTTCGCCCACTTCATCGGCGACACGGTTTCCCGCAGCTTCTGCGCAACCCGCACGCACGTCATCGAGGACACGGGTCTGCCGGAGCCGTTCGAGGCCCCCTACTGGGCCGGTGAGCGCGCCGAGCAAGCCGGCGGCATCGCGCTGCCCTTCGAGCCGAGGGATTTGGCGTTGTCCGCCGAGCGCCACTGGCTGGGGGTGGACATCGGCGAAGACGGCCCCGACATCAACGTGGTCGGCTACGCCGTGGACGGCCGGCCGGAGCCGAAGATTGAGGAGAGGAAGGCGCCGGCGGTGAAGTCCGTGGACGCCGTGGCCTCCAGGTTCGCGGAGAAGTCCAAGGCCTACGACGACTACGAGGACGCGCCCGAGGATGAGTCCGGTGACGAGTTCGCGGAGCTGGCGGACGCGTCGGTGGCGGCAGCGAAACGCGTCGGGCGCGGCCTGCGCCGCCGCTGGGCGGAATTCTGGACGGCGCTGTCGGAGCGCATCCGCCATTTCGACCGCTAGCGGGCGCTCGGCGGCCTGCTACCGCGCCCGTTCGTAGAACGCGATCGCGGCGGATGTTGCCACGTTGAGCGAATCGGTACCCGGGGCCATGGGGATCTTCGCGCGCACATCGGTGGCGCGCATCGCGTGCGGGGTGAGGCCGGGGCCCTCGCCTCCGACGAGGAACGCGACCTTGTCGTAGCCCTGGATGGCGTCTTTCAACTCGACGGCGTCATCGGCCGGGGTGAGCGAAATCAGCCACCACCCGGCTTCGCGCAGCTGTTCCAGGGAACGCTGCCACGTTGTCGGGGTGCCGTCCAGGTGCGCGAATGGGGTGCGCAGCACGTGCCCCATGGATACGCGCACGCTGCGTCGGTACAGCGGGTCCGCGGTGGACGCGCCGAACAGGACACCGTCCACGCCCATGCCGGCGGCGTTGCGGAAGATGGAGCCGATGTTCTCGTGGTCGCCCACGCCCTCCAGAATCACGAGGGTGCGCGCGCCGTCGATCACGTCCGCCACGGTGAGCGGCTCCGGCTTGTCCGCGGAGACCAGCAGGCCGCGGTGCATGTCGTAGCCGGCCACTTCCCCCATGATCTCGCGCGTGATCTGATACACCGGCACGCCGCGGGCGGCGAGCTGGTCGCCGTAGTCCTCCATGAAGGACGCGAGTCGCCCGCCAAAGCCGAACACGGCGCGCACCGGGAAGCGGGATTCCACGAGCCGCCCGGCCACTAGCGGCCCTTCCGCGAATACTAGGCCCTTGTCCTTGTCGGAGTGTTTGAGGTCGCGGATGTCGTTGAGGCGGGGGTCCAAAGGGTCGTCGATAGGCAAAAGCATCTAGCCGAGTGCCGCCAAGATCGGGCCCTGCGCGAAGTAGACCACGAACAGGGCGGAAATGAGCCACATGATCCAGTGGATGTCTTTCACCTTGCCCGCGAACAGCGAGAGCAGAGCGAAAGAGATGAATCCGACGCCGATGCCGTTGGCGATGGAGTAGGTCAGCGGCATGGTCACGATGGTGAGGAACGCCGGCAGCGCGACGGTGAAATCAGTCCAACGGATTTGTCCAACCTGCATCATCATGAGCGCACCCACGACCACGAGGACGGGGGCCACGGCCTCGATGGGCACGATCTCGTAAAGCGGGGTGAAGAACATGGCGGCCAGAAACAGCACGCCTGTGACCACGTTGGCCAGACCGGTGCGCGCGCCGTCCGCGATGCCGGCGGACGAATCCACGAACACCGTGTTCGAGGACGCGGACGCCGCCCCGCCCACCACAGCGCCGAAACCTTCGACCACTAGGGCCCGCTTCATGTCCGGCAGCACGCCGTCTTCACCGGCGAGTCCGGCCTGGCGCCCGAGCGCAGTCATGGTGCCCATGGCATCGAAGAAGTTTGCCAGCACGAGTGTGAACACGAGCAGCGATGCGGAGATCACACCGACGTTGACAAACGCGCCGAAGAGGTCGACGTTGCCCACAATCGACAGGTCTGGAACGCCGCCCAGGGATTCGGGCAGGGACGGCACGGCCAGGTTCCAACCCTCCGGGTTGTCCGCGGAGGATCCCGCGCCGGTGAGCTTCTCCACGATCATGGCGATGACGGTGGTGACCACGATGCCGATAAACAGGCCGCCGCGAATGTTGCGGACCACCATGAAGCCGCAGATGAACAGGCCGATGATGAAGACGAACGTGGGCCACGAAGAGATGGAGCCGCCGGTGCCGAGCTGAACCGGGACGGTGGTCATGGCGGCGTCGGGGATGCGGCGGACAAAGCCGGCGTCCACGAGACCGATGGTGGCGATGAACATGCCGATGCCTACGCTCATGGCCACCTTCATGGAATCCGGGATGGCGTTGAACACTGCGGTGCGGAACCCGGAGACGGCGAGCAGGACGATGATGATGCCGTCGATGACCACCAGGCCCATCGCCTCGGGCCAGGTCAGCCCCTGCTGGCCCACCATGGTCACTGCGACAAGGGTGTTGATACCCAGGCCGGTGGCGATACCGAACGGGTATTTCGCAACCACGCCGAACAGGATGCTCATCACGCCTGCGGTCAGCGCGGTTGCGGCAGCAACCTGAGGGATGCCCAGGACTACCCCCTCGCGGTCCGGGCTGGTGCCGATGATCAGCGGGTTGAGCAGCACGATGTAGGCCATCGCGAAAACGTCACTACCCCGGCGCGCACCTCGGTGCCGACCGTGGATCCGCGCTCGCTGATGTGGAAAAAGGAGTCCAGCGCGCCGCGCGGCTGCGGCTGTTCCTTATGCAGTTTTGCTCCCGTGGTGGTACTCACGTCGCAACAGTGTCGCATTCTGCCTGCGAAAACGCCAATCGTTGGGCGCCCCAACGATTGGGGCGGCGGCTACTGCCCGACGGTGGTGTCCGAGTGCGCTCCGCAGCCGTACGACGATGCCACCACATGCCCATCCGCGGAGTACTCGTTGGCGCAGACGCCGAAGTGCTCGCCCACCGGCTCCCCCAGCGGGATATAGAAGGCGCAGGAGCGGCACGACAGCGCGGCCTTCTCCGCGAACTCGCTGTTCGGCCCGAAGTCCCCGGTGCGCCAGCGCTTCTTCGCCTCCTCCAGCCCGGTGACGGTGAGGTACCGCTTCGTCTCCCGGCCGGTGAAGGTGACGGCGTCGCGGGAGAAGGAATCGTCGGTCACGCGGTCGTCGTCAGGCGAAAGCTCCATGATGTCGCCCGGGCCCAAGTCCCCTGGCAGGAGGCGCTCGGAGTACGGCACCCAATCCGGGGCCTCGAGTGCGCCCTGCGACGGCACAAGCGCGACCTCGTTGACCGTCACCCAGTCCGAGCCGTCGGCGCACGCCACCACGGCGTTCCATTCCCAGCCCGCGTAGCCAGGCACATCCGCCTCGAAGCGGTGCGTGGCTACGTTGCGGCCGAGCCCGGTCACCCCGATATGCTCGCCCACTTCCCCTGCGGCGATCTCTGCCAGCGCCTCCCGCGCCGTTGTAACTGCGTCCGCGGACAGCAGGGGGCTGGGCTGCTGCGGTTTGCGAGAACGGTTGTTGGATCGTGACACGGTTCCCCATTATTGCCCACGTGGGGCAAGATAGTTTCCATGGGTCGTTTCACCGCCGCCGTCTGCTGCTCCACGCTCGCTCTGCTGGCGGGTTGTTCCTCCCCCGAGGCCGCAGGCCCCGGAGTAGAGCGCCTGACCGCCCACGTTGAGCAGCGCCTGCCGTTCGACAGCTCCAGCTTCACCCAGGGTCTCGAGGTCGCCGAGGACGGCACCATCTATGTGGGCACCGGCCAGGAGGGCGAATCCCGCCTGTACACCCGCTCGCCCGAGGGCGAGGAGTTGAGGTCGGTGGACCTGGATCCCGCGTTCTTTGGCGAAGGCATCACGCGTATCGACGACATCCTGTGGCAACTCACCTGGCAAAACGGCACCGCCATCCGCCGCGACGCCGCCACGCTGGAAGAAACCGGCCGCGCGCACTACGACGGCGAGGGCTGGGGCATCTGTTCCCGCGAAAACGAGGTGATTTTCTCCGACGGCACGGCGGAGCTGCGCCGCATGGACCCGGAAACCTTCCAGGAGCGGGAACGATTCACCGTCACGCTGGACGGCCAGCCAGTGCTTGGCCTCAACGAGCTGGAGTGCGTGGGCGACGACATCTACGCCAACGTGTTCACCACCACCAACATCATGCGCATCGACGCGGCCACGGGCGACGTCACCGCCGTCATCGACGCCTCTGCCCTGCCCAACAACGCGGAACCGGACCCGAACAACGTGCTCAACGGCATCGCGCACATCCCCGGAACGCAGGAGTTTTACCTCACCGGCAAGCGCTGGCCGGACATGTACCGCGTGACGTTCCGGGACGAGCAGGCCGCCAAGTAGGATTGCGCGCCATGGCACGACAACGCGCATCGTCGCAGCAGTGGAAAGTTTTGGCCATCGCCCTCGTGGGCGTACTGGTGCTGGTCGGGGCGGTCTACGCCTTCTTGCGGTACCAGGACAGCAAGCCGGGGACGCCTGTGGGCGATCTTGAGGTATCCGTCACGGCGGGCGGGCAGGCGGAGCAGATCCCGGCCTACACCGTGTGCGAATTGGATGCCGAGTGCCCCGGCGGCGAACCGCCGAGGGTGCGGCTGCCCGATCAGGGCGAGGTGACATTCACCGTGCCCGCCGAGATCGAGCGCAATAGCTGGCGGCTGCTGCTCATCTACGACGACCCGGCGGCCCAACACCGAGCGCGTGTTCACCTCCGGCGAGTCCGGCGAGGAGACGACACCGGCGGTCACCGAGTCCGGCGCCAAACTGGTCGTCGCGGAGATCACCACCCTGGACATTGAAAAAGGCGATGACGGGGAGGAAACTCCCGTCATCGCCACGTGGTCGGTCGGCTTCGAGTAGACCAAAGGTTCGTCGTCAAGCATCCAGCTCGCGGGCGACCGCGCGCAGGATCTCCGCCACCTGGCGGCCCTCCTTGCGGTCCGGGTAGCGGCCGTTGGTCAGCGCGGGCTGCACCTGGGTTTCGATCAAGGTCATGACATCCGCGAGCATGCTGCCCAGCTCCTCCGGCTTCCGGCGGTGCACCGGGCGGCGCTTCGGCTCCTCTAGCACCTTCACGCGCAGCGCCTGCGGGCCACGGCGGCCTGCCGCGAAATCGAACTCGATGCGCTGGCCGGCGACTAGCTCATCCACGCCGTCGGGAAGCACAGACTTGCCGATGAAGACGTCTTCATCGCCCGGGTTGGACGCGAAGCCGAAGCCCTTTTCGGTGTCGTACCACTTCACCTTTCCAATAGGCATGGCATCCTCCTTCAGGTTCCGGATTGGCCAGCAGGATGCAGGCCAAAATAAAGGAATTACATTACACCGGAATTGGAAAATAGCGATCGTGACCCAGAACACGAATGTCCGTCTGCCCCACCCTCACCTGCACAAATGGTCCCGCGCCGTTTCGCATGAGCACCATTTCGTGCCGGTTGCGTGACACAATCGTTACAAATGGTTAGGCTGTCCCGAGAATTGGCGGTCAACGACGAGAGGAAACAACGTATGGGACGCCACTCCAAGAAGACCACCTCCACGGGCAAGAAGGCTCTGGCAGGTACCGCGGCAGCTGCAGCGCTGGCTGGCATCGTCGCCCCGCAGGCAACCGCAGCCCCGGACTCCGACTGGGACAAGCTCGCGCAGTGCGAATCTGGCGGCAACTGGGCCATCAACACCGGCAACGGCTACTACGGCGGCCTGCAGTTCTCCTACGGCACCTGGCTGGCGTACGGCGGCGGCGAGTTCGCCCCCACCGCGAACCAGGCCACCCGCGAGCAGCAGATCATCGTGGCAGAGCGCACCCTGGCCAGCCAGGGTTGGGGCGCCTGGCCCGCCTGCTCAGCGCGCTACGGCCTGAACTCCGCGCCGACCAACCGCGACGCGCAGGCGGTGAAGCCCGCCCCGAAGCCGGCACCTGCCCCCGCGCCAGCTCCGGCAGCGCCGGCCTCCCCGGCCCCGCAGCAGGCCGCCACCGTCGAAGTCGACACGCTCTACAGCCAGCTGCGCGTTGCCGTCAACGCCCTCGGCTTCCAGGTCCCGGCAGTAGTGCAGGACAACTACGCCGCCAACCGCCACGACTACAACGCGTTCTACGCCGCTAACCAGCCGCTCATTGACGCCGCCCTGGCCGGTGATTACACCAAGGTTGCGAACCTGCTCGGCGCCAACTTCGGGGCACAGGTCAACGACACCCTCGCCTCCCTGCAGCAAACCTACCTGCCGCGCTAGGCGCTATTCGCGAACACACCCGCCTTGAGGCGGGTTTTTCTTTTGCCTGCGCCCGAACCACCCCGCCCGAACCACACAGCGTTCAGGCACGCAAAAAGGTGGTCACAGCGGATACTGTGGCCACCTTTAGACGTCGCTACGCAGGCGCTTAGCGGTTGATGCGCGTAGTCGGGTGGACGTAGCCGGTCTCCTCCGCCTTCAGTGGCAGGACCAGCTCGTCGCCGAACGGGCTCGATGCACCCGTGAGCTTGGAGGAAATCTCGGTGACCGGGTGGCCGTTACCAGGGTGTGCGCGGGCCACGCTGGGTTTGCGCGCCCGATCTTCTCTACATCTTTAGCCATGCCCCTTATTCTTTCACGCCCGCAGTGAAAACGCACGTAAACTCACCCCCGCAATGTCTACCTTCCCCGAATTCTTGCATTCGCTTGACGACGCCCAGCTTCGCGCCCTCATCCGCTCCCGACCGGACACCTTCTTCCCCACCCCGCCGACGACAGGGTCCTTGGCCACCCGGCTGAGCTTGCCCGGCTCCGCCTCCCGCGCGCTGATGCAGCTCACCGCCGCCGACCTGGCGGTGCTGGAACAGCTGGCAGACGCGGGCGCGGAACTCGACCCGGTGGACGCCACCGGCTTCGGCGACGTGGAGCACCTGCGCGCCCTCGCGCTGGTCTTCGGCCCGGACCACGGTTTGCGCGTATCCCCCGGCACGCTGTCCGCCCTGCCGCCGGGTGGCGCGTGACGGACACGTTGCCGCCCGGAGCGGCCGAGGCCCTGGACCAGCTGCCCGCGCGCGAACGCAAGGTGCTGGAAACTCTGGCCGCGTCGAGCGGCGTGGGCACCACGGGGGCGGCCGGGCCGGACGCGGACCCGGAGACGCCAGTGTCACGGCTGCTCGCCGCTGGGTTGCTCGTGCGGGTGAACGCGAACACGGTGCGCCTGCCCCGGCCGGTGCGCGACGTGATGCGCGGCGCCGCACCGCGCGAGTTCCCGCTCACCGCGCCCCTCCTGCCCGAGGTGGACCAAGCCGCGGTGGATGAGGCCGCGACTGTCCAGGGCTGGACGCTGTACGGAAGATGCGTCAGTTGATCATGGCGCTCATGGATACGCCGGTGGCCCTGAACAAGGACGGCACCGTCGGGGTGCGCGCGGCGACGAGCCTGGAAAAGACGCTGGACTTCGACCCGCGCTTGCTCATCACCATCGGCGAGTCCGCCGGTCTAGTCGGGCGCGGAAACGTGGACGATGACGACGTGCTTGCGCCCACGCACGACGCATTGACCTGGATCGACGCCACGCTTTCCCACCAGTGGGCGATCCTCCTCGTTGGCTGGGCAGCCTCCCCGTGGCGCGCCGACACGGAGGCGAAGCTGCTCTCGGCAGACATGCACGCGCCTGCCGTGCGCCACGCGCGCCTGACCATCCTGCGCCACGCCGGTCGCACCGACCAGCTGCTGTTCCACGCACCGCTGGAGGCCTCCGGGTTTTCGCCGCAACTTGTCCAGGCGGTGGTGGAGGAGGCTGTGTTCGTCGGCGCACTTGCCGGGACCCCGGAGCTGGCGCAGTCCGCGCCGCTGCACGCGCTGCTCGAGGGCGCAGACGTCGCAGCCACCACCGAGGAGCTGGTCCCCGCCTCTGTGGATACGCTCATCGCTCAGGGCGACATGACCATGCTGGCGCCGGGCCCGCTGGAGCCGGACATGGCGTCCTTTCTTGAGCGCATCGCCGAACTGGAATCGCCCGGCCTGGCCAGCGTGTGGAGAGTCACCGAGGCCTCGATGCGGCGCGGTCTCGACAGCGGGCTCGCCGCCGAGGAGATCCATGGTTGGCTGGACCGGCACGTCATGGGTGAGGTGCCGCAGGCGATCACCTTCCTCGTCGACGACATCGCCCGCACCCATGGCGCCATCCGCGCGGGCGCTGCCATGAGCTACATCCGCTCGGCGGACCCGGCGCTGATCGCCACCGCCGCCGAGCGCTGCGGCCTTCGCGTGCTCGCCCCCACCGTGGCGGTGTCGGAGCTGCCGTTGCCAAAGCTCATGGCTCAGCTGCGGGCAGCCGGCATGCAGCCCACCGCCGAAGACAGCCAGGGCGCCACGTTGAATATGGCCCCCGAGCCGGCGCTGGTGGCGCCCACTCCTTCCGCCCTGCCGCGGCCGACGCGCGCGACGGACGAGCAGGTGGACACCATTGTGGCCAAGCTCCGCGCCAGCAACACCGGCCCCGACGCCGACCCGGGTGGAAGCGCCTTCGAAACGCTGCGCGCGGCAGCCCGGGCGAGGCGGCATGTGACCGTAGGTTTCGTCGATAAGCAAGGGCGCGGCCGCACGCTCACCGTGCTGCCGCTGAGTGTGACCGCGGGGCAGGTCGACGCGCTCGACGAGGCCGCGGACCGGGTGGTGCGCATCGCCCTGCCGCGCATCACCAAAGTGGTGCTGGCCTAGGGAATTCCGCCAGCGGTTGCCGAGCACTCAAAAACCTTTAAGGTTCGGTTTATCCCCTACCCCGTGTCTTAAAGGAATTGTCATGCGCTCACGCTTCCTCGCCATTACCGCGGCGACCTCGTTGGTCGCCTCCACCCTCGTCGCCCGGCGGCGTTCGCCGACGTCGATGCCACCAACGACTACATCGCCGCGAACTTCAAAAACCCGTTCACCTTGCCCACGAACGCGCCGCAGGACGTCGTGCTGCAGGCCGGCGCCACCGAAAGCTCGGTACTGCTGAACTGGATCACCGCCGCAGGTGTAGACGGCCAGGCGGTCCGTATCAAGGAAAAGGGCGGCAAGACCAAGACCATCGGAGCGACGTCCACCGACTCCAAGGTCACCGTCACTGAGGGCAAGATCAAAGACGAAGACGGACAAAGACGGCTGGTCCAAGGAGTACACCTTTAACACCGGCACCTTCGGCGACAAGTGGAACTTCCTGGTCTTCGGCGACCCACAGCTCTACAGCACCAAGGACCTCGCGAAGCAGACCGCCGGCTGGAACAACACCGTCACCCAGGCGACGAAGCGCTTCCCCGAGTCATCGTTCCTCCTCTCCGTCGGCGACCAGGCCAACCACTCCGCACTGCAGGAGCACGGCGGCTTCATCTCCCCGGATCCGATGCGCGCGCACCGCACCGTGGTGACCATGGGCAACCACGACTACTACCACGCGCCGAGCTACGAGGCGATGTACAACCGCCCCAACGTCGAGGACGAGAACTACTGGTTCACCTACAACAATGCGCTGGTGATCAACATGGACACCAACGACTGGGAGGACTTTGACGACGACGCCGCGTTCCTGCGCAAGGTAGTCAAGGAGCAGGGCACCGACAAGGACTGGGTCACCCTCACCTACCACCACTCCACGTTCTCCCAGGCGTACCACCAGGAAGACCGTGGCATCCAGTACTGGCGCGAGCGCATGACCCCGGTCATCTCCGAACTTGACGTGGACCTGGTGCTGGGCGGCCACGATCACATCTACACCCGTTCGCACCTCATGAATGGCTACACCCGGTGGACTCTGGCCGAGTGGCCCAGAAGGGCGAGACGCTGGAGAAGAAGAAAGGTGAGACCCAGTACGTCACCACAAACTCAGCCTCCGGCTCGAAGTACTACCAGTTCTTCGACTTCAAGACGGGCGTGCGCGACGAGGATGTGAAGGAGACCTTCGACCAGACCGTCAAGGAAAAGACCATCCGCGACTACACCGCGGTGTGGAATCAGAACGAGGTGCCGGACTACACCAACGTCGAGGTCACCCCGGAGGGCCTGACCGTGACCACCTACGACACCGGCAACGGCGATGTGGTGGACGCCTTCACGCTCAAGCGCGCGAAGGAAGAGGCCCCGGCGGAGCAGCCGTCGCAGGGGAGCTCGGATTCGGCCGAAGACGGCTCCTCGAAGGGCGCGGTCATCGGCATCGTCATCGCGATCGTCGCGGCGCTGGCTGCCGCGGGCGGCGCGGCTTACATGGGCCTGATCCCGGGCGTGCAGCTCCCGCAGTTCTAGCACCCCGCCCAACAAAAGAACCCCCAAGCGCGCCAGGCACTTGGGGGTTACCTCGTCCTGGCCTAGCGGCTGGCGCGTTCCAGGATTTCCAAAATGTGCTCGTAGTCCTCGCCCGTCGCCGCGGTGAGCCCCAGCTCGCAGGTGCGGTTGGACGACGCGTGGCACGCCGAATCTAGCTCGCTCGCCTGCGCCGCCTCGCGCTGCGTCGCCGAATGCGTCAGCTCCGGGTGCAGCATGCCGCGGTCGCCCGCGTAGCCGCAGCAGTTCCACTCCGCGGGCACGCGCACGTCCTCGGCCGCGGCGCCCGCGACACGCTTGAGCGTATCGACGATCCCAAGGTGCGTCGCCGAACACGTCGGGTGCAGCGTCACCGACTCCACCTTGTGCGTGACGTCCAGGCGCTCAAGCACCTGGTCCTCGACGAACTCGATGGCGTCGATGACGGTGATGCCGATGCCTTCGGCCATGTCGCGGAAGCCGTGGGTGCAGCTGGACGCGTCCACCACCACGGGCAGGCGCCCACCGTCGGTGGCGGCGATGAGCTGGTCGTTCACGCGACGCTGCATGATGTCGTGGCCCGTGCTCATGCCTTTCGACGTCCACGGGGTGCCGCAGCACATCCCGTCGATGCCCTCCGGGACCGTCAGGGCGAGCCCGGCGCGCTCGACGAGCTTGGCAAACGCCGCCGAGGCGCCCACGCCCTCGCCCTGCGGGCCGAACATGGAGTTCACGCACGCCGGCACGAACACGCCCGCCGGCTCCACGCCCGGCGCGCCGATGCGCTGACCGAACGCCTTCGAGCGCTTCGCGCCGCCCTTGGACAGCTCTGGGCGGTACTGCGGCACAGTGTCGTCGCCCACCAGGGTGCGTGCCACGTCGGTGACCTTCTGCACCAGTGAGGTGGGCATGTAGTAGGCGCCAGTCAACGCGGCGGACGCCATGGTGTTGCCCGTCCCCCACGCCTTCGCCGCGGCCGCCCAGCCGGCAGATTCCACAGCGCCGGCCTGGCCGCGGCGCAGGGACTTGATAAATTTGCCGGTGTCGATTTTCACCGGGCAGGCCGTCACGCACATCGAGTCCACCGCGCAGGTGTCGATGCCGTCGTACTGGTAGGCCTCGTCGATATGCTTGACCAGCTCCGCGTCGCCGTCCTGGATCGCCTTCGCACGCGCCCGGCGCACCACGATGCGCTGGCGCGGGGTCATGGTCAGGTCGCGCGAGGGGCACACCGGCTCGCAGTAGCCGCACTCCACGCATGAGTCGATCGCGTCTTCCACCTGCGGGTTGAGCTTGAAGTTCTTCATGTGCTCGCGCTCGTCGTCGGTGATGATCACGCCCGGGTTCATCACGCCGCGCGGGTCGGCTGCGCGCTTGAGCTCCACCATGACCTCGTAGAGCTCGTCGCCGTACTGGCGGCGCACGTACGGCGCCATGACGCGGCCGGTGCCGTGCTCCGCCTTCAGGTTGCCGCCGGCGCCGAGGACGAGGTCCACCATGTCCTCGTTGAAGCCGTCGTAGCGGTTCAAGTTCTCGTCGCCTTCGAAGCGGTCGGTGATGAGGAAGTGGATGTTGCCGTCCTTGGCGTGGCCGAAGATGACGGCGTCGTCGTAGCCGTAGGCGTCGAAAAGCTGCTGCAACCCGCCGCACGTGTCGGCGAGGTCGCCCACGGGCACCGCGATGTCTTCGAGCAGCGCGGTGGTGCCGGACGGGCGCGCCTCCGCCACCTGCGCGTAGAGGCCTTTGCGGAAGGCCCACGCCTTGGCGGCCTCGGCGGCGTCGGTGGTGAACTGCGCCGGGGTTTGCAGGTCGAGCTCGCGCAGGAGCTTGGTGCCGGCCTGCTCGTACTCGCGCAGCTGCTCGGCCTCGTTCGCGTGGTACTCGATCAGCAGCGCGGCCTGGCCGGACAGTTCGAAGCCGGTGATCTGCTCCGGCACCGAGTCGAAGGTGCGGCCGACCTTGATGGAGCGCGAGTCCATCAGCTCCAGCGTGGCGGCCTGGGAGTCGAACAGCGCAGGCAGCGAGCGTGTCGCCGCATCCAGCGTCGGGTACACGGCGATCGTGGTGGTCTTCAGCTTCGGTACCTCCACCGTGCGCAGCACCGCTTCCGCGATGAACGCGAGCGTGCCCTCGGAAGCGACCAGCAGGTGCATGAAGATCTGCAGCGGCGAATCGTAATCCAGGAAGGCGTTCAGGCTGTAGCCCATCGTGTTTTTCAGCGCGAAGTGGCGCTCAATGGTGTCCACGGATTCGCGGTTCTCGCGCACCCGCCGCTTCAGCTGCTCAAGCTTTGCGACGAGCTCCGCTTCCTCCCGCGCGAACTGCGCCCCCGCGTCCTTGTGCGCGGTGTTGATGACGGTGCCAGACGGCAGGACGAAGGTCATCGACTCGATGGTGTTGTACGTGTTGAACTTCGTGCCGCACGCCATGCCGGAGGAGTTGTTGGCGATCACCCCGCCCATGGTCGCCGCGCCTTCGGAGGCCGGGTCCGGGCCGATCTTGCGCCCGTACGGGGCGAGGTGGGCGTTGACCTGGCGCACCGTGGAGCCGGGCTGAACCCGCACACGCGCCCCGCCGTCGAGGACCTCCACACCTCGGAAGTGTTTGCGCACGTCCACCAGCATGCCCCCGCCGCCGGCCTGGCCGGACAGCGAGGTGCCGCCGGCGCGCAGCACCACCGGTGCGCCGGAGGAGGCCGAGGCGCGGAACGCTGCCGCCACGTCGTGGGCCGTGCGGGCCTCCACCACAACGTCCGGGGTGTAGAGGAAGTGGGACGCGTCGTGGGCGTATTTGATGCGGTCGATGGGGCGGGTGGAAAGTGCCTGGTCGGACCCGAGTTCGCGGGCGAGATGCGCTGACGGGGAGGAAACAGTTGCAGTCATAGGACCATGTTATCCCTTCGGCACTGCACGATCTTTCATCCCAACCCCTTGACAAAGTGTTGGGTTTATACAACACTTCAATGCATGTCACCGAAGAAGCTACCGAAGGACCCGATCTTTAACCGTGTCCGCGTCCTCCGGGCCGAACGTGACATGTCGCGCGCCCAGCTCGCGGAACTCATCGACGTCAACCCGCAAACCGTCGGTGCCCTTGAGCGCGGCGACCACTCCCCCAGCCTCGACCTGGCGTTTCGCATCTGCGACGTCTTCGAGCTGCCCGTGGAAGCCGTGTTCTCGCGCACCGAGTTCGCCCCCATGTCGAAGGAGCTGTACACCAAATGAACCGCATCACTTCCATCCGCGACCAAGACCCGTTGAACACCAAGAGGTTCCGCAACCCCCGCGACACCCGCCGGTTGATCGTCGCATTCTTCGCCGGCATCGCTGTGGCCATTGCGGGCACCGTGGCCGGGCAGGTGTCCGATGCCCGTGGGCCGGCGCTTGCCGCCCTGGTCGCCGGAATGCTGGTCAGCATGTACTCCTGGTCCATGCTGCGCGGCGCCAACAACAACATCGACACCGCCCCGGATGAACAGGTCGACGAGTACGAGCGCCACGTGTTGGACACTTGGCGCAAGCGCGCACTCAAGGCGTACTCCGCACTCACCGGCATCGGAGGCACCGTCTTCTTGCTGCTTGGGGCGCTGCGCGGCTCCCCCAGCTCCACCGCACTCATGGCTTGCGGGTACTTCCTGCTGTTTACCTTCCTCATCGTTTACCCGCTGCCCATGGTCGGATTCGCCATTACCTTCAACCGCAAAGAGGAGGAAAAGTGACAACTATCGAAATACGAAACCTGCACAAACGCTTCGGCGACGTCCAGGCGCTCGACGGCATGGATTTCACCGTCCACGGCGGCGAAATGTACGGCTTCGTCGGCTCCAACGGCGCCGGCAAGTCCACCACCATGCGCATTGCGCTGGGCGTGCTCGCCGCCGATTCGGGCGAGGTGCTCCTCGACGGGCAACCGCTTGACGACGACTCCCGCCGCCGCATCGGCTACATGCCCGAAGAGCGCGGCCTGTACGGCAAAGAAAAGATCCTGGACCAGCTGGTCTTCCTGGCCAAGCTCCACGGCGTCGACGGCGCCGCCGCCAAGAAGCGCGGCACCGAGCTGCTCGACGCTCTCGGTCTCGGTGAGCGCCTGAACGACAAACTCGACGATCTCTCGTTGGGCAACCAGCAGCGCGTCCAGCTCGCCGCGTCGCTCATCCACGACCCGGACATCCTGATCTTGGACGAGCCCTTTTCCGGCCTCGACCCGGTGGCAGTGGACGTGATGAGCACGATGCTCACCGACCGCGCCCGCGCCGGCGTGCCGGTGATCTTCTCGTCACACCAGCTCGATTTGGTGCAGCGGCTGTGCGACCGCATCGGCATTGTCACCCGGGGCCGCATGGTCGCTGAAGGAACCGTCGATGAGCTGCGCTCGGGTGGGCCCCTCCGCTACCGCGTGGGCACGCGCGCACGCGGCTGGATCCCGGCGGGCGCGTCGCTCGTGGGCGAGGGTGCCGACTACGTCATCCTCGAAACCGATTCCGCAGACAACGACCAGGCCATCCTGCAGGCCGCGATGGCCGCCGGCCCGTCCACGAGTTCACCCGCGTCGTGCCGGATCTGGCCGACATGTTCAAGGAGGTTGTGCAGTAATGAAGCCATACTCCCCCGTCCACACAATCACCACCACCGCCAAGCGCGAGGTGCAGATCCTGCTGCTGAAAAAAGGCACCATCATCACGCTGGTGATCCTCCTGCTGGCCATGCTGGGCTTCATCGGCTTCGCCGCCTGGCAGAAAGACAAGGACGAATCCGGCGAGGCCGGCCCGGCGGTCGCCGCGGTGGGCGTGGACGCGCAGCTGCTCAACGACGCCGGCTACGACGGGCGCGCCGCCGCCGACCGTAGCGAAGCCGAGCAACTCGTTCGCGACGGCGACGTCGAGGCCGCGCTGGTAGCTGAGGGAAATCAATGGGAGGTCGTCAGCGACGGAATGCCCTCGACGGGCATCCTCACCGGACTCGAGGGACTGTCGCAGCAGTACTCGCGGGCAGAGACACTGCACAACTTGGGCATTTCCGAGGCAGACTACGAGGCCGCCTCCCCACAGATCGAGGTCGTGCCGGTGGACGTCAGCGGCGACGGCGACACCGAAGAGCACTTCATCCGTCTACTCACCACATTCGTGGCGCTGATGGTGGTGATCTTCACCGTGATCACCTTCGCGGCGCAGGTGGGCAGCCGCGTCACCGAGGAGAAGTCTTCCCGCGTGGTGGAGCTGGTACTCTCGTCGGTGCGCCCGCTGGACTTTTTGGCCGGCAAGCTGCTGGGTACCTTCATCATCGGATTCCTTTCCACCGCCGTCCTGCTGCTGGTGGGTGGGGTCGGTCTGCACCTCTCCGGCCTGGCAGACGGCATCGAACTGGATTGGTCCGTCTTCCCCATTCTGCTTATCGCGTGGGCGCTGGCGATGCTGTTTTTCGGCGCGCTCTACGCGGCGGCGGGCGCGATGGTGCAGCGCACCGAAGACCTGCAGTCCACCCAGATGCCCATCCTGCTGCTGATCATGGCCACCGCCTACATCCCCGGTTTCGGCTGGATGGCCACGGACACCACCTGGATGCAGGTGCTGAGCTGGATCCCGCCGTTTTCCATCTTCGCCGCGCCGCTGTCCTTCGCGGCAGGCGATTTCACCGGGCCGCAGTTGGCAGGCTCGTTCGCGCTCGCCGCGCTGGTGACGGCCCTCGTGGTATGGTTCGCCGCACGCATCTACAAGCGTTCGATCCTGAACAACGGCAGCGTGACCAAATGGTCGCAGGTGCTGCGTCAGGCTTAGCCCGCCGCCTCCGCCTTGAACCCGTCCAGCAGCACGTTGACCACGAACTCCTGCTGGTCGGCATACTCCTCCCCAGCACCTCGGCAGCCGGCAGCGGCTTGGCAACCGCCGCCAGCGCGCGGTGGAAGCGGACGGGGTCCCTCCCCGCGGGGCACAGCCCAGCCGCCGCCACGCGCTCCAAGATGTCGGCGTAGATCCTCCGGACGCGGTCGACGGCGCCGCTGCCGAAACGGGTGCGGACGCGTTCGAAATCGCCTTCGTCGATAAGCTCCGCCAAAAATCGCCTGCGCAAGCGACGGCAGCTTCAAGCCGACGACGCCGTGTACCGTCTCCCTCCAGGATTGCTCGGGGCGCTCGTCAAAGTCGGCGAGGAACACGAAGACCTCGCACCGACCACCCAGGACGACCCGCAGGCGTCCGGCCACAGCCTTCTCGGCCTGCCGCTGGCGTTCGGCGGCATCATCTCCGCCGTCATCGCTACCTTCCCCTTCCGCGGACATAAGTGAGCCAAGATGGCTGTGGTTACCGGCATCGCTATGGTCGGCGGACTCGTGGCAACCTGGATGCTGCACTCCGTCTACGGGGCCCTTGGCGGCATCTTCGGCATGGAGTGGTTGGCCACCTCTATGGGCATTCTGGCCACCTCGATGCTTACGGCAGGCCTCGCTGCACTCACCGACACACCCGGCATCGGCATCGGCGCAGTGCTCACCATCTTTGTGGGCAACCCGCTCTCCGGCTTGGCCACAGGCCCCTGGTTACTCCCGCACGCTGCGGCACTCATCGGCCAGTGGATGCCCATCGGCGCCACCGGATTCCTAGTTCGCTCGCTCGCCTTTTTCGACGGCGGCGCCGGCGGCGCATGGAGGGTGCTTGCCATCTGGATCGCAGCAGGGTTTGTGATGCTGATGTTCGACCGGTCGAAGAAACATGTGAACGCCCGGTAATGCAGATGAACAGCAGAAGAATTTAATCTGAACAGCTGGATAGAATCCTCTTCCGGATTGAAAGCGCTTTCACCCTTTGGTTCAATGTTCGCTGTGAGAAACTCCATCAAATTTTCAGGCTCAATCGCAATCCTGGTCGGCCTATCTCAGATCGGCGCTATTACTAGCGTCGCGGCGGTTGCCGCAGAATCCACCATTGTCCAGTCGCACGACGCAGTTTCCCGCATTCGCCTTCCACACGGTCCTGCCCCGACTCCGTGGATCGCTGCCCACCGCGGCCAGTGGCGCGATAATCCCGAAAATTCAATTCCCGGCATTCTCGACGCTATCAAGGACGGTGCCGACATTGTGGAGATCGACATCAGCAGCACCAAGGATGGCCATCTCGTCCTCATGCACGATAAGACTGTCGACCGCACCACAAACGGAACGGGCAACGTTGCGGACATGACTCTTGAGGAGATCAAGAAACTGCGCCTGCGCCAGAACCAGGGCAATGGTCCCGCACCTGTAACCGAATATCAGGTACCGACCTTCAAGGAAGTTCTCGCGGCGGTGAAGGGTAAGAATGTGCTCCTCAACCTTGACAAGGGTTGGGAGCACCGCGACCAAATGCTCACGGAGATTCTGGAAGAGGACATGCTCCAATACGCCCTTTTCAAGGGATCCCCTACCGTCGAGGAAGCGGTCGCGTTTATGAAAGCGAACCCTGACGCCTATTACATGCACGTTATCAACGACAAGGAAGCTGACCACTTTGACAAGTTTGTCGAAGCCGGTGTCATGCCAGACGTTTTCGAAATCGCCTGGGACTCCGATTCCGACCCTCAAGGTGCTGACGATTTCTGGAAAAAGGTAGACGGCAAGGCCGCCATCTACGCCAACTCTATGTGGAACTCTGTGGGCGGTGGCCACACGGACGAGGCCTCCCTCATCGATCCGGCTACCGGTTGGGGCTACCACGTTGCCCGTGGCGCAGACATTATTCAGACCGACAATGTAAAGTCCATCTACGCTTGGCGCTCCGGCGAGGACATCACCAAGTACGGTCTGAAGGAAGGTTCTATTCGAGTCCAAGCCGAAGATTACGTGAACGATCCGGCGTGGTTCAAGGACGACAACGAGAAGAACGATTGCAAGGTTCCCGTTGCCCATCCCGGCAATCCGATTGACGCGTGCAACCTCGATGGGGCACAGATCATTCAGTACATCCGAGACGAGTTCTGGGCACTGGATTTCGATATTCCTAAGGACGGCGAGTACGAGCTGACCATGCGCCAGTCCGCCGACACCGAGCCCGGTGGCACCGTCACGGTGGAGACCGGCGATGGGCAGCGCCGAGTGGTGGCAACCCCGAATACCACCCACAACCGCCACTTCACGGTAATTAGCTTGGGCAAGTACGACTTGAAGAAGGGCACCAACCGAATCAAGTTCACTTTCACCCATCCCGACTACATGTCAGTCGACTGGGTTCAGGCCGACCTTGTCGTGCCAACGGCTACGACTGTAACCGCACCCGCACCAGCACCAGTAGTCACCACCGTCATCCCGCCCGCGCCGGCGCCGAAAACAACCGTTGTGACCACCACTGTTGCTGCCCCTACTGTCCAGCAAGACACTTCATCGAGGGCCGGTAGCAGCGCCGGGCTGTTCATCGGCGGCACCTTCCTCGGCGCGTTCGCAGTAGTTCTCGCTTTGATCGCCGGCTTGGGCGGCCCGATCAACACCGCCGCGGATCAGATTCGTGCAATGCTTCCGATGTAAGTCGGTTTCGAATCTCAACCCCCGTTTCCGCAGACCCCCGCCGCAATCTGAACTGCTCCCCATTAGTTGGACTGAGAAATCAGTTACCGACTACCGGGGAGCAGTTTTCAATGAGACCACGAAGTTCGCTGAGTGAGACTCAGCGGGGGTCTCACCACCAAATGCATAAATGACAGCCATCCGACGAATCTGAAAGGCCAAAAAGATGGGCGAGCTACGAGTAACCAGAACCAACCTTTCCGATGGCCGCGAGCTCCTCTATTTCGACGAGCCAGGCACCCCCGAACGAACCGCCAGCGATTTTCGCGACTTGGCGCGCGTGCAAACTGAGTCGTGGATGCGCCGAGATCCTCTGACCGGCGATTGGGCGATCTACGCGGCACATCGCCAGAACCGCACGTTCTTGCCTCCCGCAAACGAGGACCCTCTGGCTCCTACACGTCTGGGACAGCATCCTAGTGAAATTCCCGAAGACGATTACCAAATAACGGTTTTTGAGAACCGGTTTCCGTCGTTGAGTATGCACCTCGGCTTTGCGGAAGGCCACGATCCCTACGTTGGCGGAAATGAGCTCTTCCACCGCGCTCCTGCCCTCGGCCGCTGCGAGGTCGTGTGTTTCACCCCAGACGCAGACGGTTCATTCAAAGATCTCCCGCTGGCGAGAAAGCGTGCCCTCATCGACGTGTGGGCGCAGCGAACGGAGGAGTTGGAAGCCATCGATGATGTCGCTTTGGTGTTCCCGTTCGAGAATCGCGGCGAGGAGATTGGCGTAACTCTTCATCACCCGCACGGCCAGATTTACTCTTACCCGTTCGTGCCTCCTCGTGCTGCGGCCATCGCGAAACAGGCGCGCACCCATCGGTCGAGCCGGAGCACATCGCTCTTCGACGAGATCATCGCGGCTGAGCTCCATGCCGGCGATCGCGTTATCGCCGACACCCCCCACTTCCTCGTGTTCACCCCCGCCGCTGCCAAATGGCCCCTCGAAATTATGGTGATGGCAAAACGAGCGGTCCCCTCATTCCCCCATCTCACCTCCGAGGAACGGGATGACCTCGCGGCCATACTTGACTCCCTGTTCCGCGCAGTCGACATGTTCTTTGAGGGCGTTGAGCGGACACCCTACATTGCGGCATGGAACCAGGCACCCGCTAAGTCGCCAGACGATGGCAGGCTGCATCTTCAGCTGTTCTCTCTCATGCGCTCCCCCGGCCGGATGAAATACCTGGCGGGCAGCGAATCCGGGATGGGGGTTTGGGTTAGCGACACCACCCCCGAATCAGTTGCCAGTAAAATGCGACAACTATACGTTCCCGATTAGCGCCCGCCGCCTGAGAATTGATGAGCCGTGGCCAGCGTGCGCCCTGGCACAAAATGGCCCACTAGCGTTTCATGAACCACGGGCTGCCGCGGGTTTTCCAATCTTGAACCCATTACCTGAGAGGCCCGTGCCACTACCCCTTCAACAGGCAGCCGAAGAGTGGCTAGACCGAGATCCTGCCACCTCGGAAACACTCCATCCACGCCAGTAACGCTGACAGCTTCAGGAATTTTCAAGCCAGCCATAGTGCAATAGTCAATGAACTGCAAAGCTCGGTCGTCTGCGGGAAACATTACGCAAGTAGCGCGCCCGGAACTGACGAGTTCGAGAACCCGTTTTATGGTCGCCATCCGTTTGCCGTGTCCCCCAGCATCAACGACTGCAACGTCCACCCCTGCTTCTCGAAGAGTTCGGATCATCGCTAGCGACCTGTGCGACTCGGATGAAGACACCTCAGCGGGAACATTCACGACACAAACAGTCTGATGACCATGATAGATAACATTGTTCGCCATTATCTCGCCATGCGCGTCCTCGTCGTAAGAAATCGCTGTAATCTCATCGTGGAGTTCCGGACGCCCGATCGAAATCATCGGGACAGTATCAAGGAGAAGTTCCACGTCTGACGGGCGGATGGAGCCGGTCGCAAGAAATATGCCGTTGACACCGAGCTTTAGCATCCGGTCGAGCGCCGAAAGCTCGTCGGCGGTGCGGCCTCTGATTGTGGGCACCGAAGCAACGAGCTGGAAACCAGCTTCTTCTGATTGGCGCTGAAGCTGCGAGTAGAAGAAGCCGTAGTAGGTGCTCGCGGGATTTCGAAGCAGTAATCCCACCGTCGGAATCTCATTCTTGCGTCCCGCTAAGGTTTGAGCTGCAACATTAGGCACATAGCCTAACGAAGAGATTGCATCGTTTACTCGGGCGATCGTTTCTTTGCTAACCGAGGAATTCCCGGTCATTACTCGAGACACGGTTGCGCGGGAAACACCCGCAACGCGCGCCACATCATCCATCGTGACGCGCGTTTTGTGGCTGCGTGTGTTTTGCATTGACCGGCCTCGGGAAAGCTGACGGAGAAATGGTAAGCGCCAATTCTAATTGCCGCCGTCAACCGATGCCGCTCAGCCTCCCCTATTTGCGCGATGAGAGGAAGCGGTTGAGCAGCATCGGCCAATCGGTCTGGATGATGTCGGCGCCGTGATCTACAAGGAGACCCCAACCCTTTTCAGGTTCATCCAGAACCGAAACTTCGTCGTCCCAACCGAGAAATAGCGGAACACGGTTCGGAAGGTTCAGTGCATTGAGCTGCACCAAAAGATTCGCGTCATGCAGATTCTTTGCAAGATCGGGAGATGCCAACTCCGAGCCATCATTCTCCGCGACAATCTCGATTGCCATAGTGTTGATCCCGCCAAGCGAAAGGACGAGATCCACTTCTTCGATCGTTTTCACAATCGGCATGAATGGATACTTCACCGGGTGGGAGGCAAGCTCCTCTAACCACTGGATCGATACTGGCGCTTTTAGCAGCACCCGCTCTGCGCATTGAAAACTATCGAGGAACGGCAACAGTCTCTGCCAGTAATTCCACGACCGGTCGATGTTGATTATCGTATCCGAAGATGCCTCGAGAATGGTCGCGAGTTTTTCGACCCCGCACTTCTCAGCCTCGGCCGAAACAAAAGTTTCATATTGCAGGCGCTCCAGCTCCCCTGTTGACAGGGTTAAGATGTCTTGGTCCAACCCAAAGTAGTGACCTTCGTAGCCGTTGTGAAACGTGAAGAAATCACCGTCGGTCGATTCGATAACATCAATCTCCACAATG
The DNA here is from genome assembly GCA_014490595.1 of Corynebacterium wankanglinii. Classification (GTDB taxonomy): domain Bacteria; phylum Actinomycetota; class Actinomycetes; order Mycobacteriales; family Mycobacteriaceae; genus Corynebacterium; species Corynebacterium wankanglinii. Next base: position 718,823 of record CP061031.1, on the reverse strand, counting down.
TCGGCCCCGGAGACTACCGCAGCCCGAACTGCCTTGGCTGTGTTCTCAACGATACTGCCCGAGTTCTGCCCTCGGTGAACAGCCACCAGTGGTTTCTTAGCTCTGATTGCAGACAAGAAGCGGTGGTTTATGTCTTGATAGGCGGGATCACCAATAACATCGAATGCCATTAATTCATAACCTCGTTCATTTTAGTCGGGAGCGCCCTACGGCGGAAGATGTTCCTCAGCCATCCCAATCCGAATCGGCGACGGGCGTGAGACGGCTTGCTGCTGCGACCGTAAACCGAGTAAAGCACCAAGCTAGAAATGATCATCAGGAGCACCGTGTAAACAAACGTGAGCGCAGTCGTATCATTCAAGGTGTCCGACTCAGTTGCGTTGTAGATGAAAATGCCTAACGGCTGGTAGAACGGGTGCGCAAGGAAGATTGCGGTGTCGTAGTCGTCCAACAACGCATTGAAGTTTCGAGCAGTGATTGCCGCAGCGACAGGCAATACGATTGGCAAAAGGATCTTCCTGAAAATATTGAACTCGCTAGCTCCAAGCAGTGACCCAGCTTCCTCGAGATTGTCGGGAACACCTGTGTAAGAGGCCTTCAGCATCCTGAGCGTAAATGGAATCTTCTCGATTACGTAACCGATTGCCAGCAGAATCACCGTGCCAGAAAGAACCTGCCCGAACACCAGTGGCTGCGGTGTGCTGAAGGTAAGCAGGAGACCCAATGCGATCATCGTTCCCGGCAGCAACCAAGGGATGTGCAAGAGGTACTCGAGCCAGATTGTCACAGTATTGCGGTGTCGCTGGATCAAGCGTGCGACAAAAAGCATCGCGAAAACAACCACCACTGAAGCAACCGCGGAGTACGCGATCGAGATAGCGAACGGTTTGATGGCGGCGGGATCCGTGAAGATGCGTGCGTAGTTGCTCAACGTGAAATCTGCAAAGCGAATTTGACCGCTGCTAATCGCCGAAGCATTAGTGAACGAGAAAATGAAGATTAGTACGGGCGGTGTGACATAGATCAGCCAGAGGAGCCACGCGAGGAAGTGGACAATGGCATTCACCACTGGGTTGTCAATCTTCTGTTTCTGAAGCGCAACCGGAACCTTAGACACAGAAAAGTAAGTTCCGCCCTTTTCGGCACGGTTAAGTATCGCCAGCATGATGATGGTCATGATGCCCAGGAACATAGCTAGCGTCGCAGCAAGGTCGCGAGAACTGACAGTCCGAGAGAAGGTCAGAATCATCGGCGAGATCGTCTGGAAGTTCTCTCCGCCAAGGATCAAAGGAGCGGTGAGAGCTCCAAGGCCTCCAAGGAATGTGAGAATCGTGATGGCGAACACCATGGGTCGAAGGACTGGTAGAACAACCGCTCTGAATGTTTGCCATGTCGAGGCGCCCATCTGTTTTGACGCTTCAATGGTCTGGTAGTCAATCTTCGAAATCGAGTCAGAAAGAAACAGCAGGTGACTTCCCGTCCCAGTGAAGGTCATGACCAAAATGACCGCGAGTGCACCTTTAAACCAGTTGGTGTCCATCTCGGGAAAGATCCTCGCCGCCGCGTTAGTCAGGTAGCCGTTCGAACCGTAAATCAGGTTGTAAGCCGAAACCATAACGACACCGCCGTAAAGCAGCGGCGTGGCGAATCCGAGAAATAGAATCCGGGAGCCCTTGATGTCAAAGTAGCGGGTGACGAGAACGATAAAGATGCCGACCACGTTCACCGTGATGCAGAGCGCGAATGCGAGAATGATTGAGTTTCGAAGCGACTTCATCGCACGCTCGGAAGCAAACAGCTTGGAGAAAACGTCTAAACTCCATTCGCCGTTCTGCCTGAACACTCCCAGTAGGAGTGAGAGGTTCGGCCAGATCAAAAAGGTGATAAGAACGTATGTCATCACGATGAGAACCACGATGTTGAGGGGGACTTCAACATCGAGCGAATCGATAAAAGGTTTTTATTCATCGGTTCATCTCCTACTTCGCTACCCGGCGACCGTCTGCGTCGAAGCTGTTAATGGAGGAGTCTTCTAGCAGCAGCGTGACTTCGCGGCCTGCGATGTTCTGCGGGATTGGCCCCGACACGTTAACCCGCAAGGGAGCGCCGAGCGCGTTGACCTCGAGAACGGAGTGGTCACCCAAGTAGCTTTCGCTGACAACTGTCGCTGGGAGTCGTAGGGCGCTGCCGGCACTCGACTGAGCTTCAGCAGGTTGGATCGTCAGTCGCTCTGGCCGGATATAGTGCGTGTGCGACGGAGAGAGGTGCGCTCCTTGGTTATTCAGCTCAGCAATCTGAGCTTCGCTGAGCCCATTCACCTGCCCGAGGAAGGTGCAGACAAACTCCGTTGCCGATTCCTCATATAGTTCGCGCGGGGTGCCGACCTGTTCGATGCGCCCCTCGTCCAGCACAGCGATGCGGTCGGACATCGAAAGGGCTTCTTTGGTCGTGGGTGACGTAGACCGTGGTGATCCCCACCTCGGATTGGATGTCCTTCAGCTGGATACGCAGCTGCTTTCGAAGGCGCGCGTCGAGGTTCGACAACGGCTCGTCGAGGAGCAGAATACTTGGTTCCATGACCAGGGCTCGCGCGATAGCAACGCGCTGCTGCTGGCCGCCGGATAACTCAGAAATTTGCTTACCTAGTTGCTCGTCCGTGAGGGATACTTGCCGCGCCGCTCTGGTGGCCCGTTCTGAAATCTCACCCTTCGGCAATTTGGCCATTTTGAGGCCGAATTCAATGTTGTCGCGCACATTCATCGACGGGAACAGCGCGTAGTTTTGGAACACCATACCAATCCCGCGTTTTGACGGGTGAGCGTGAGTTACATTCTTACCGTCAATCGCAACCGTTCCTGAAGACGGTGTAATAAAGCCTGCAAGTGTGCGAAGTGCGGTGGATTTACCGCACCCGGAAGGGCCAAGGAAAGTGAAGAACTCACCCTCGTGGACGTCGAGGTTGAAGTCAGGGATTGCGACAAAGTCGCCATAGACAACCTTGATGTGGTCAAACTTGATCATTGGGATCTCCGAAGTGGCTTGTAGGAAAGTTTTTCAGAATAAAAGCCTCGTCTTCAGGAAACGAGGCTTTAAGCCAGATAGTGGTTCGGGCGGACCTTACAGGTACTGCAGCTCGATCTTTTCAATCCAAGACGGAAGGTTCTTCGCTACAGTCGGCCAATCAATGTCCTGGGCCTTGAAAGAATCAGTCTGCTGAACAGCATCTTGGTTAGCCTCAGCGAGGGCATCCTTGTTCACGGGAGCTGTGAAGAACTCGTTTGACCACGCAGCTTGAATTTCGCCCGAACCGAACCAGTTGATGAACTCCTCGGCCTTGGCGTTGTCACTGCCTGCCACCTTTGCAATGTGCTGGGTCGCCATCGCACACCAATCGCCGGGTGAACAGCGCTGGTTTCGATACCGTACTCCTTCTCGCGGTTCGCCTTGCTGCCAGCCACATCTGACCAGCGTCAACTTCATCGGACTTCATGCGGGCGTAAAGGTCAGTACCCTTCACGGACTTCACACCGTTCTTGAAGTAGGCTTCGATTGCGTTCCATCCCTCGTCGGACACGCCCAAGTCGCCTGTTTCGTCGAGATGGCGGGGAGGATACCGGAAAGCACCATCTGCGTAGTTGCGCCGCCAAGACCAGACGGAACCTCATAGCGGTTGTGGAAGCGATCTTGCTCCCACAGGTCAGTCCAGTCCTTTGGAGCGTCTGCTTCGTGAATGCCGCATCGTTATAACGAGCATGATTGGCTCGCGCACGATCGGCCAGTACTGCTCATCATCGCCGAGACCCGCCTCAACCTTGTTAGACCAATCTGGCTTGTACGGTTCTAGGACCCATCAGCTTTCAGGTGCTCAAAGAAGACATTGTTCAACCGAGACCACGTCAGCCATCGGTTTGCCTTTTCAGCCACGAGCCGGTCTTGGATATCGCCACCGCCGAGGTTGACGAACTCAATTTCATAACCAGCCTCGGCGGCCTTTTCAGCGAGCCATTCGCCGCGGCCGTCAGAAACTGAGTTTGAGTAGATGACTAGCGGATCCTCGGATCCGCCCTCAGAGACGAGCTGCAAGCCGCTAGAGAAAAGGCAGCGGCGACGGAGGCGATCACAGCAGTTGCTTTCTTCAAGATGGTTGGGCGATTCACGAAATTGCCTTTCGATCACAGTTGACAGGAGCCAAAGCGGTTTCTCAGAAAATGACCATGCCGAATCACTTCGTGAACGCGCTTTCATTCGCATATTCCATGCCAAGGGTAAAATTCTGTTAACCAAAACCTTAATCGTGCAAGAATAGTTGGAAGCGCTTTCGTAACATGTTCGGCCAAAAGGGTCATTCCCCTTTTATTCCCTTGACTGATACGACGCCCCCCAGAGGCATAATGCTCGCATGACTCATAACGACGGCCCACTGATCGTCCAATCGGACAAGACCGTCCTGCTCGAGGTCGCGCACCCAGACGCGCCCAAGGCCCGCGCCGCGCTCGCCCCCTTCGCAGAGCTGGAGCGCGCGCCCGAGCACGTCCACACCTACCGCATCACCCCGCTGGCGCTGTGGAACGCGCGCGCCGCCGGCTTCGACGCCGAGCAGGCCGTTGACACCCTCGAGCGCTACTCGCGCTTCCCCGTGCCGCAGGCGCTGCTCTGGACGTGGCCGAAACCATGGCCCGCTACGGCCGGTTGAAGCTGGTCAACCACCCCCGCCCACGGCCTCATCTTGGAGGCCGATGACCCCGCGATCCTGGTCGAGGTCACCCGTCTCACCAAGAAAATCCGGCCGCTCATCGCCTCGCCTATCGACGACCTCACGGTCCCCGTCCACCCCTCCTCCCGCGGCCAAATCAAACAGGAGCTGACAAAGCTGGGCTGGCCCGTGGAGGACCTCGCCGGCTACGTCGACGGCGAATCCCACCCCATCGCCCTGAACCACAACGGCTGGCAGCTTCGCGACTACCAGCAATACGCCACCGAATCCTTCTGGGAGGGCGGCTCCGGCGTGGTGGTGCTACCCTGCGGCGCCGGCAAGACCATCGTCGGCGCCGCCTCCATGGCGCAAGCGCAAACCACCACCCTCATCCTGGTCACAAATACTGTGGCGGGCCGCCAGTGGCGCGACGAGCTGCTGCGCCGCACCACCCTCACCCCCGAGGAGATCGGCGAGTACTCCGGTGAGCGCAAGGAGATCCGTCCCGTCACCATCGCCACCTACCAGGTGGTCACCCGCAAGACCAAGGGCGAATACCGCGCGCTCGAGCTGTTCGACTCCCGCGACTGGGGCCTCATCATCTACGACGAGGTCCACCTCCTGCCCGCGCCCGTTTTCCGCATGGCCGCGGACCTGCAGTCGCGCCGCCGCCTGGGCCTCACAGCCACCCTCGTGCGCGAGGACGGCCGCGAAGACGACGTGTTCTCCCTCATCGGCCCCAAGCGCTACGACGCCCCATGGAAAGAACTCGAAATGGCCGGCTACATCGCCACCGCCGAGTGCGTCGAGGTCCGCACCACGCTTTCCGACGAGGAACGCCTCACCTACGCCCCGCGGAGACCCGCGAGCGCTACCGGCTGGCGGCCTGCTCGCGCGGGAAACTGGAAGTCGTCGATAAGCTGCTGGCGAAGCATGAGGGCCAACAGACCCTGATCATCGGCGCGTACGTGGACCAGCTCGAGGAGATCGCCGCGCGCATCGATGCCCCGCTCGTCGACGGCAAAACCACCACCAAAAAACGCGAGGAGGCGTTTCAGGCGTTCCGCGACGGCGCGATTCCCACCCTCGTAGTGTCCAAGGTGGCGAACTTTTCAATCGACCTGCCGGAGGCCGCCGTAGCCATCCAGGTTTCCGGCACCTTCGGCTCGCGCCAAGAAGAAGCCCAGCGACTAGGGCGGTTGCTGAGGCCAAAGTCCGACGGCTCGGAAGCCGTGTTCTACACCGTCGTCGCCCGCGACACCCTGGATTCCGAATACGCCATGCACCGCCAACGTTTCCTGGCCGAACAGGGCTACGCGTACCGGCTCGTGGACGCCTCCGACCTTTACACTTGAATGCCATGAGTGGCATGAAGGTATTCAAGTTCGACGTCGACGAGGATTTTGCGAAGCAGCACAACGAGATGGTGCGCGACACCCGCAGCTTGGTCGCCTCCGGCATCGCCATCTTCGTCATCTCTGTCATCGCCGGCGCGGCAGTATGGTTCCTCGTCGATGCGGCATCGCCCTGGCGCTGGCTCGGCTCCATAGGCCTCGTTCTGTTCGGAGTCCTCATGCTCGTCGTTGCCATGCTCATTCCCCGGAAAGTGGGCGGCATCCAGGAGCTCTACGACCACCACCCACTGGCCCCCGCCATCATCACCGAGCGCGCCGGGACCACCGTAACCCTGACCGCGCTGGTCAACCTGAACGTGGACCCCGACCAGCCGCCGCGATGGGGCATCACCTCCCGCGTGGTGCAGCCGCTGCCTAACACGCCCGACAGGGTGGGCACCAAAGTGCCCGTCGCAGCCATTGGCGCGCAGCGCTCCGCACGCGACCAGCAGCATTGGCAGACCATCACGCCCATGCCCATCGCGTGGGGAACTCCGAACGAGGCAGTAGTCTCCTCAGCGCGAGGAGCAATCCCCCAGGAGCAGTGGAACCTACTCGAGCGTGCGCGCAAGAAGTCCGAACTTGTCGAGCAATCCAAGAACGCCCTGATGGAACTTTAACGCTCCTCCTCGGGGCGGGGTGGGTCGTGCGGGGTGGTTGTCGTTGTAGTTTGGCAGTTGGTCGAGTAGTGGAGGTCGAGTCCGTAGCTATGCGGGGGTGTGCTCGACCTGGGGTACTCGACTTTCGCCACTGTGGGCTCCTTCGTGGGTGCGGATCCTGCCACCGCTCGTATGTGGCCTCCTGTCGATAGGTAGAGCCCCGCTGTTGATTGCGGTGTGGTGGTGCGGGTTGTGGTTGTCGAGTAGGGCCGGGGGTGGGGTGTGTTCGACGTGGGGTACTCGACCTCCACACGAACCGGTGTGCGCATGATGTGACATGTCACCAATGGCGACTAGGGGGAACACGGCCTGATTCTGGGCCCAGTGTCAGATCGTGCGCAGGCAGGGTGGTGCGGCCCGCCGCGTCGCGTGGCGGTGGCGGTGGTGGTGGTCGAGTACGGCCCGGACCACGCGTGTGCTCGACCTGGGGTACTCGACGTTCACCACACAATCAGCGCCGCCGCACACGCAACCCATTACCGGTTGCTTGCGGGGTGACCCGGTTGAAATACGTGAAAAGCACCCGCCCACACATGGTGTGGGCGGGTGCATAAGTGTGAAGTTGTTGGGTCGGCGGTAACCTACTCTCCCACTCCCTCCCGGGGGCAGTACCATCGGCGCGGGCGGGCTTAGCTTCCGGGTTCGGAATGGGACCGGGCGTTTCCCCGCCGCTATCAACCACCGACACACCTTACGGCATGCCGGCCACGACAAAGCGCACGCGACTATGCAATTATTGTTGCTGGCCAACCACACGGGGTGGTTGGTGTGTTGTGTCAGTGACTGCACAGTGGACGCGAGAAACTTGCTTGTGTTACGCGGTGTTCACCAACTATGACATGTTTGGTGTTGGTGTTTATGGTGTATTAGTACCGGTCGCCTCCACACATTACTGTGCTTCCAGGTCGGCCTATCAACCCAGTAGTCTCCTGGGAACCTCAAATGAAACCTCATCTTAAAACAGGCTTCCCGCTTAGATGCTTTCAGCGGTTATCCCTCCCGTACGTAGCCAACCAGCCGTGCTCCTGGCGGAACAACTGGCACACTAGAGGTACGTCCGTCCCGGTCCTCTCGTACTAGGGACAGCCTTCTTCAAGTTTCAACGCGCGCGGCGGATAGAGACCGAACTGTCTCACGACGTTCTGAACCCAGCTCGCGTGCCGCTTTAATGGGCGAACAGCCCAACCCTTGGGACCTACTCCAGCCCCAGGATGCGACGAGCCGACATCGAGGTGCCAAACCATCCCGTCGATATGGACTCTTGGGGAAGATCAGCCTGTTATCCCCGGGGTACCTTTTATCCGTTGAGCGACACCACATCCACAAGTAGGTGCCGGATCACTAGTCCCGACTTTCGTCCCTGCTCGACTAGTCAGTCTCGCAGTCAAGCTCCCTTGTGCACTTACACTCTAAACACCTGATTGCCAACCAGGCTGAGGGAACCTTTGGGCGCCTCCGTTACATTTTGGGAGGCAACCGCCCCAGTTAAACTACCCACCAGGCACTGTCCCCAACCCAGATCATGGGCCAAGGTTAGATATCCACTACGGTCAGAGTGGTATTTCAACAACGACTCCACCACCACTAGCGTGACGGCTTCTAAGTCTCCCACCTATCCTACACAAACCGCACCGAATGCCAATACCAAGCTATAGTGAAGGTCCCGGGGTCTTTTCGTCCTGCCGCGCGAAACGAGCATCTTTACTCGTACTGCAATTTCACCGGGCCTGTGGTTGAGACAGCAGGGGAGTCGTTACGCCATTCGTGCAGGTCGGAACTTACCCGACAAGGAATTTCGCTACCTTAGGATGGTTATAGTTACCACCGCCGTTTACTGGGGCTTAAATTCTCCGCTTCGGCATTACTGCCTAACAGGTCCTCTTAACCTTCCAGCACCGGGCAGGCGTCAGTCCGTATACATCAACTTAACCGTCTTCGCACGGACCTGTGTTTTTGATAAACAGTCGCTCCCCTCTCTTCTCTGCGACCCCAACCAGCTGCCGCACGATACGTGCTTGACCGGTTGAGGTCCCCCTTCTCCCGAAGTTACGGGGGCATTTTGCCGAGTTCCTTAACCACAGTTCACCCGCTCGCCTGAGTATGTTCTACCTGACCACCTGTGTCGGTTATGGGTACGGGCCGTACATGCACATCGCTAGAGGCTTTTCTCGGCAGTACAGGATCACCAACTTCACCCACAAAAGGGCTACGCATCACGCCTCACACACATTGACAACCGGATTTCACCTAGCTGTCGTGCCACACGCTTGCACCGCAATCCAATAAGCGGCTACGGCTACCTCACTGCGTCACCCCATCACTGACCTACAACGGATCAGGCCCCACGCATCACCACCAACCAACCATCCCAAAGGATGGCAACAGTTGACAGATCAGGGTGGTTAGTCTCACCGCTTCGATACTGGGCGCGCACATACGGGTACGGGAATATCAACCCGTTGACCATCGACTACGCCTGTCGGCCTCGCCTTAGGACCCGACTCACCCTGGGAAGACGAACTTGACCCAGGAACCCTTAGTCATCCGGCGGGCAAGATTCTCACTTGCCATTCGTTACTCATGCCTGCATTCTCACTCGCATGCAGTCCACCACTCCTTACGGTACGGCTTCACCCCACACACGACGCTCCCCTACCCAAACAAAACGTTTGCCGCGGCTTCGGCGGTGTGCTTGAGCCCCACTAAATTGTCGGCGCGGAACCACTCGACCAGTGAGCTATTACGCACTCTTTCAAGGATGGCTGCTTCTAAGCCAACCTCCTGGCTGTCTTCGCGATCCCACATCCTTTTCCACTTAGCACACCCTTAGGGGCCTTAGCCGGCGATCTGGGCTGTTTCCCTCTCGACTATGAAGCTTATCCCCCACAGTCTCACTGCAATGCACCACTATAACCGGCATTCGGAGTTTGGCTGACGTCGCTAAGATGATAGTCCCGCTCAACCAACCAGTAGCTCTACCTCCGGCAAGCTCACATCACGCTGCACCTAAATGCATTTCGGGGAGAACCAGCTATCACGGAGTTTGATTGGCCTTTCACCCCTACCCACAGCTCATCCCCTCAGTTTTCAACCTAAGTGGGTTCGCGCCTCCACAACCTCTTACAGCTGCTTCACACTGGCCATGGGTAGATCACCCCGCTTCGGGTCCAGGACATGCCACTTAAACCACCCTATTCGGATTCGCTTTCGCTACGACTACCCCACACAACGGGTTAACCTCGCGACATGCCGCTGACTCGCAGGCTCATTCTTCAAAAGGCACGCCATCACACACACAAAGGTGCTCTGACGGATTGTAAGCGCATGGTTTCAGGAACTCTTTCACTCCCCTCCCGGGGTACTTTTCACCATTCCCTCACGGTACTAAATCCACTATCGGTCACACTGAGTATTTAGGCTTACCGGGTGGTCCCGGCAGATTCACAGCAGATTCCACGAGCCCGCTGCTACTCGGGGAAAACATAGACCACACAACCACACATGCCTTCACGTACGGGACTAATCACCCTCTCCGGCGCACCATCCCAGATGCTTCCACTGACACGCGCAAATCATGCTCACAGTTGACAGCCTGCAAACGCCTACGCCCCACAACACCGCACACGCAACCCCTGCCAGGTATCACACGCACACGGTTTAGCCTCATCCGCTATCGCTCGCCACTACACACGGAATCACAATTGTTTTCTTCTCCTACGGGTACTGAGATGTTTCACTTCCCCGCGTCAACCCCCACACAGACTATGAATTCACCTGCAGGTAACACCACACAACTGGTGCTGGGTTTCCCCATTCGGACATCCTCGGATCAACGCTTTGTTGGCAACTCCCCGAGGCATAACGCAGCCTCACACGTCCTTCATCGGCTCAGCATGCCAAGGCATCCACCATACGCCCGTAACAAAACACACGGACACACAAACAATCAAGGTACAAACACCAAAACAAAAAAAGAAAGATACTCGCGTCCACTATACAGTTCTCACACAACACAACCCCACCCCACCAGCGAAAAACACAACAGTGCACACCAGTAAAAAGCAGGGCCCAAGGACAAACCAATGCTGCCCCAGACACCCAACAGCGCACCAACATACTCCCATCACGCACATGGTCTAACCCACCAACACCACGCAAATGCACACCCACCGCGCAGCACAAGCACAACCATCCAAGCCGCACCCACACCACACACAGATGCATGACCACCCGGTAAAAAAACAACACAGTGGCAGCCGCACACACGGCGACTCAACCACCAACGACCCACAACTGTGGGCACAAACAAAAACTCCTTAGAAAGGAGGTGATCCAGCCGCACCTTCCGGTACGGCTACCTTGTTACGACTTCGTCCCAATCGCCGATCCCACCTTCGACAGCTCCTTTTAACAGGCCACTGGCTTCGGGTGTTACCAACTTTCATGACGTGACGGGCGGTGTGTACAAGGCCCGGGAACGTATTCACCGCAGCGTTGCTGATCTGCGATTACTAGCGACTCCGACTTCATGGGGTCGAGTTGCAGACCCCAATCCGAACTACGACCGGCTTTCAGCGATTAGCACACCCTCACAGGCTCGCAAACGCGTTGTACCGACCATTGTAGCATGTGTGAAGCCCTGGACATAAGGGGCATGATGATTTGACGTCATCCCCACCTTCCTCCGAGTTAACCCCGGCAGTCTCTTATGAGTCCCCAACCGAATTGCTGGCAACATAAGACAAGGGTTGCGCTCGTTGCGGGACTTAACCCAACATCTCACGACACGAGCTGACGACAACCATGCACCACCTGTACACCAACCACAAAGGGAAACCATATCTCTACGGCGATCTGGTGTATGTCAAGCCCAGGTAAGGTTCTTCGCGTTGCATCGAATTAATCCACATGCTCCGCCGCTTGTGCGGGCCCCCGTCAATTCCTTTGAGTTTTAGCCTTGCGGCCGTACTCCCCAGGCGGGGCGCTTAATGCGTTAGCTACGGCACGAACCCCGTGGAAGGGACTCACACCTAGCGCCCACCGTTTACGGCATGGACTACCAGGGTATCTAATCCTGTTCGCTACCCATGCTTTCGCTCCTCAGCGTCAGTTACTGCCCAGAGACCTGCCTTCGCCATCGGTGTTCCTCCTGATATCTGCGCATTCCACCGCTACACCAGGAATTCCAGTCTCCCCTACAGCACTCAAGTTATGCCCGTATCGCCTGCAGTCCCGCAGTTAAGCTGCGGGCTTACACAAACGACGCGACAAACCACCTACGAGCTCTTTACGCCCAGTAATTCCGGACAACGCTCGCACCCTACGTATTACCGCGGCTGCTGGCACGTAGTTAGCCGGTGCTTCTTCTCCAGGTACCGTCACAAATACGCTTCGTCCCTAGCGAAAGGAGTTTACAACCCGAAGGCCGTCATCCCCCACGCGGCGTCGCTGCATCAGGCTTGCGCCCATTGTGCAATATTCCCCACTGCTGCCTCCCGTAGGAGTCTGGGCCGTATCTCAGTCCCAATGTGGCCGTACACCCTCTCAGGCCGGCTACCCGTCGACGCCTTGGTAGGCCATTACCCCACCAACAAGCTGATAGGCCGCGAGCTCATCCCACACCGAAAAAACTTTCCACAATGGCATCCAAACCATCGTCCTATCCGGTATTAGACCCAGTTTCCCAGGCTTATCCCGAAGTGCAGGGCAGATCACCCACGTGTTACTCACCCGTTCGCCACTCGAGCACCAAGCAAGCGGCCTTTCCGTTCGACTTGCATGTGTTAAGCACGCCGCCAGCGTTCATCCTGAGCCAGGATCAAACTCTCCACAAAAACGTTTCAGCAGAAACAGGCCGTGAAAAGCCCAAAACCCAACCAAAAACACACCAACCAACACCACACAACGCAGTGCCGGACTGGCAAATCCAAAAATTACAAAGGTTCAAACACAACCGACCCCAACCCGACGGGGCAAAACAGGGCCGATCAAAAAACACATACGTGAAACATGTTCAACCACACCCCACGCACACTGAACCAAAAAGATGACGCGATTAGTTATTGGAATTCAACCACGCCACCACCGGCACACAAAAACAGGCACACACCAACACAGTGCACAACAAGGCAGGCAAACACACCCACGCAACAAAAGTACATTGGCACACTATCGAGTTCTCAAACAACACCAGCACACCCCACCAACCAGAACACACCGTCCCAGCCAGCAAAGCGACTTCGCTAGAAGCTACACAACCAACCAACCAAAAGTCAAACTCACGTTAAACCCCGGTTAACCAGACGGTAACCCCTATTCACTTAAAACCATTCCCTCCGACCAGCCGAACCGCTCGGAAGCAACGGATGGATATATAACCACGAACCCAAACGCTGCACAAACCAGCAGGTAAATACGGATTTTAGTGATAGGCGGCAATAGGCCCATGCGGGCCATCAATCACTTGCACCGGGGTATTGAAGATTTCGGTGAGCAGATCGTCGCGCATGATCTCCTCCACCGTGCCGAAGGCAAATACCTGCCCGTCCTTGGCGGCGCAGATGTAGTCCGCGTAGCGGGCTGCGAAGTTGATGTCATGCAGCACGATCACGATGGTGCGTCCGAACTCGCGGGCCGCGGAGTGCAGGTGCTGCATCATTTCCACGGAGTGGGAGATGTCCAGGTTGTTCAACGGCTCGTCGAGAAGCACGTAGTCCGTCTCCTGGCAAAGCACCATGGCAACGTATGCGCGCTGACGCTGACCACCGGAAAGCTGGTCCAAGTAGCGGTGCTCGAGGTCGCGCAGCCCGAAGAAGTCGATGTAGCGGGAGATGATTTCCTCATCCGCCCCGGTCAGACGCCCGCCCGAGTACGGGAAACGGCCGAAGCCGACCAGCTGGCGCACGGTCAGGCGGGTGACAAAGTGGTTTTCCTGCCGCAGGATGGAGACCACTTTGGCCAGGTCCTTCGGGTTCGAGGAGGACACGTCCATCTGCCCGATGCGCACGGAGCCGGAATCCAGCGCTAGAAGCCGGCCGATCATGGTCAGAAGTGTTGACTTGCCGGCGCCGTTCGGCCCCACCAAAGCACTGATGCCGCCGGCCGGGATTTGGAGTGAGACCGGCCCGATGGCGGTGTCGTCGCCGTAGGCTTTGCTTACCTCGTTGAGCTCGATCACAGTCTCCCCTTCCGTAGGACAACGATAAGGAACGTCAGACCACCGACCAGCTCAATGATGATGGAGACGACGCCCTGGGCGTAGAAGATGTGGTTCATGGTGAAGTACGCGCCCGCCAGAATGCAGTAGCCGAGCAGCGCTGCCATGGGGAACACGTAACGGTGGTCGTAGGTGTCCGCGAATTGGTACGCAAGCGTGGCCACCAGGAACCCGAGAAAAGTCATCGGCCCGACCAGCGCGGTAGAAACCGCCATCAGAACCGAGACCAGCACCAGCGTGAACACCGCGTGCTTTTTGTGGCTCACGCCCAAGTTCACTGCCACGTCGCGACCGAGGCCCAGCACGTTGAGCCGGCGAGAATTCACGTACATCAATCCGGCTGCCACCAGCACCAACGGTACGGCCAGCGGGTAGTAGGCCGGGTCCGCGTTGTTCACCGAGCCGAACAGTCGGGCGGTGAGCACGTCGAACTCGCTGGGGGTGAGCAGGCGCTGCATAAACGTCGACACGCTGCCCAGTCCCCCGCCGAGCACGATGCCGATGAGCAACATGGCGTGCATGTTCGGGTTGTCGCCGGCGAGCAGCCACGTGTAGAGGATCAGGCTCAGCCCCACCATCAAGACCAGCTGCACCACGAACATCTCCAGCGTGCGGGCGTTATTCAACCCGGCTGCGCCGAGGAAGTACACGGTTGAGGTGTGAATGGCCACGTACAGCGATTCGAAGCCCATGATGGACGGGGTGATGATGCGGTTGTTCGTCACCGTTTGGAACGCCACTGTGGCCGTGGCCTGGCAGATCGCCACCACCGCCATTGCGATGACGGAGTTCATACGGCGCTGCGCGATCAGCCAGTACCCGCGGGTGCCGAAGTCCATGGGGTTTCCCCAAGACAGCAGGCCCGCGGTGAACAGCAGCGCGGCCACCGCAAGGACGGTGGTTACCAGCCAGTAACGCGTTTTGCTTTGCGACGTTTGGAACGCCCCGACCTCACGCATACTGACCCCGCTTGACAATGAGAGCGATAAAGACCGCAGCACCGACCACGCCGAGGATCACAGACACCGGCATCTCGAACGGTGCGATGACGATGCGTCCGAGCAGGTCGCACAGCGTCACAACGCCGATGCCGGCGAGGCAGACCCAGGGCAGGTTGGACCGGAGGTCGTCGCCACGCAGCATGCTCACGATGTTGGGGACGATGAGCCCGAGGAATGGGAGGTTGCCCACGACAACCGTGACCACTCCGGTGGCGACCGCGACGAGGCTGGTGCCCACGAGCACGATGCGGTTGTAGTTCAGGCCGATGTTGGTGGCGATGTCTTCGCCCAAACCGGCGGCGGTGAGGCGGTCGGCGTAGAAGAACACTGCGATGACCACGAGCAGCACGACCCAGAGGATCTCGTACTGGCCGGCGATCACGCTGGTGAACGAGCCGGCGAACCAGACCCCGAGCGACTGCAACAGGTCAGTCTGGAGCGCGATGAAGGTGGACACCGCGCTGACCACCGCACCGAGCATGATGCCCACGATGGGCACCACCAGACTGGAGCGCAACGTCACGCGGCGCAGGAACGCGAAGAACACCATGGTGCCGATGAATGCAGCACCCACAGCGAGCAGCATGCGCGTCATCACGGAGCCGTCCGGGAAGAGTAGAAACGATGCGAGCAGACCCAACCCGGCCCACTCGGTAGTGCCGGTGGTGGTGGGTTCGACGAAGCGGTTTTGCGTGAGCATCTGCATGATCAGCCCGCTCATCGCCATGGCCGCACCGGCGAGCACCAGCGCGATCGTGCGCGGCACGCGGGTGGCGCGGAACATTTCCCAGCCGTCCTCGGTGCCCAGGATGTCGTACTGCCCCACCGCCAAAGAGGCGACTAGTAGGCCTAAAACAAGGACGACACCCGCCCCGAGCTTCCAGTCCAGAAGCTTGGGGCGGGTGGTGGTCGTTGTATCAGTCATCGGAGACAGATTACTTGCCTGCTCAGCGGGTGCTATTTGGCGGCCTCGAACTGCTCGGAGATCTGGTTGAGGATCTCGGTGTAGGTGTAGATGGACTCGTTGGTGTAGGTGTCCGCCGGAGCGACGTAGACGTGGCCGTCCTTAACTGCGGTGACGTTCTTCAGCGGCGCGGAGTCGTTGATCACAGACAGCGCTTCCGGGGAGTCGGTGATGGACTTCACGCCCGCGTCGCGGTCCAGCACGAGCAGCCAGTCCGGGTTGGCGTTGGCGATGGCTTCGACAGAAATGTCGTCACCCTGGTGGTCGTCGGAGGCGTTAGCCACCTCCAGCGCCGGGGTGAAGCCGATCAGGTCGAACAGCGGGCCCCACACTCGGCCCACGCCCGGGGCGACGTAGCCAATCTCGCCGCCAGAGACGTTCAAGGCCATGACCTTCTGCTCCGGGTCGTAGGCGTTGCGGGCGCGCTGGACAGCCTCGGTGAATTCCTGGACTGCCTGCTCAGCCTCGGCCTGCTTGCCAAAGACATCGCCCAGCTCCAGGGTCTGGCGGATGATTTCGCGGTCGATCGGCTCGCCTTCGCGCGGCTCGAAGTCCAGCAACGTGGCGTCGGGGACCAGCTTCTGCAGTTCTTCGTCGAACTTTTCAAAGCGCTGGCCGGAGATGATCACGTCCGGGTCGGCGGCGACGATGGCTTCCAGGTTCGGCTCGCGGTGGTTGCCAATGTTGAGGATGTCCTCATCGTCCGCGATGCCCGGGATGGAATTGGGCACGATGTCCCGCGGCGCAGCGACGGGCTTAATGCCCCAGGAATCCAGCAGCTCGAAAGAGCGGTTGTCCAGGGCGACTACCCGCTTCGGCGGGCTGGGCACGGTCTTCTCGCCGTAGTTGTCGGTAAGGGTCACGGTGCCTTCAGAAGCATCATTGCTTGCCGACGCCCCTTCGGTCGCCGCGGTTTCTGAACCAGCGGCGGTATCCGTGCCGGACTCGGAGGTAGAGCAGGCACCTAGCGCGAGGGTGCCAGCGGCCGCGAGGGCGATCAGAGCGGTACGTGGAAAACGAGTCATGGCCGTCCTTCCATTCAGATGCTTAGGTAAGGGTTACCTGACCCACATTAGGCTACCCAAACTAGACTGCCAAACTCGGCCCGTAACTACGCCCGCTCGATCACCGCAGCAAGGCCTTGGCCGCCACCGATGCACATGGTCACCAGGGCCCGGTGCGCACCGGTCCGACGCATGCGATGCGCTGCGGTGACCACCATCCGCGCACCGGTCGCCCCCACCGGGTGGCCCAGCGAGATGCCCGATCCAAGCGGATTGAGGCGGGGGTCCTCCTCAGAGATCCCCCAGGCATCCAAGACGGCACGGCGCGAAAAAGGTCATCCTGCTTATGGAGCACACCACCAAGAAGGGCGACTCCAAAGTGCTGCCCGAGTGCCGCCTCCCTTTGACGGGGGCGAAGTGCGTGGACCAGATCATCACCAACCTCGCCGTGTTCACCGTGGACGAGAAGCAAGGCCTCACCCTGACCGAGGTCGCCCCCGGTGAGACGATCGAATCTGTACGGGAGGCCACCGAGGCGCCGTTCGAAGTCGCCGTCTAAGGCCCCAGTGCCACTGAAAGCCCCAGGCCGAGTCTGCGACCTGGGGCTTTTCGGTTATCTATCTCGCACCACTCGAGTGCGCTACTGGAAGGTATGGCCGTGCATCTACTGAAACTCGATGCCGTGGCCCTGGCCGGAAGCGAACAGCGTGGACGCGTCGAACTGGAACAGCTGCAGACCGGTTTCCAGCACGGACTTCAGGTCGTCTGCGTCCTTCTGGGTGCCCGGCTGTTCTTCTTCGCCCGAAACCGAGCTTCAAGGGGTTTGAGGCAACGCCAAAACCACAAGCTACTTCACGAGTTCCAGGGCCTTGCCCTGCGCGACGAGTGCGACGGTGGTCTTGTCAATCCGGTACACGGCCGGCTTGGCCTGCAGCATCGCCTTGACCTCGTCGGATTTGTTCATCGTCGTCGGGTCGCACAGGCGCTGGGTGACGGCAAGGTTGCCGACTTTCACGGTGCCACCGTCATCCAGCGTATAGGGCGCACTTCCGGCATTGCAGCCGTCGTAGAAGGACAGCTTTCCGTCCTGGCCGAAGCTCAAGCTGATGGTGCCGTCGCCCTTCGCGTTCAGCGGCCCCGCAAGGGCCGCCTTCGCGTCCGCGCCTGTGAGCGGCTTAGCGCCCGCCGGCAGGTCGCGCAGGAGCACGTAGTTGCCGTCCTTGTTGATGACAGAGCCGCTAAACGCAGACCACCCCATGTGGGTCCAGCCCTCAATGTCGGCGGGACCGCTGGATGACATCTGCGCGTTGGCGGTTCCTGCGCCAATAAAGCCGCCAGCGAGGGCGGCGAGAGCAGTTGCGGCGGACAACGTCTTTACAGTCTTCGAGATCATGCGCGCCAACCTACCTGGCATTGAGCAGCATTAAACGGCCCCTACGAAACTTTTAAACAGCCTGGACGTTCCTGTAACTCAACGGCCAGCGAGCACTAGAACTCAGATTGCTCTCGCGCGGGAGATTAACGCCTTCTGTTTGGAGCCCTGCCCAGAACGTGTCGCCCAACCCGGCACGACCCGTGACAATTTGCGGGTAAAGCATTACCCTATTTGTTGATACGTCACCAACAAGGAGTGTTGAGCAATGAAGGCATTCGGTTTCTTGAGCTTCGGGCACTACGCCTTCGGCGGCCAGCGCGGCCCGTCCGCGGAAAAGATCGCCAAGATCCACCTGGAGATCGCCCAGGCCGCAGACGAGATCGGCGTGAACAACGCGTCTTTCCGCGTCCACCACTTCGTGCCGCAGGCCTCCGCCCCGATGCCGCTGCTGGGTGCTGTCGCCGCCACCACCAAGCACATCGAGGTGGGCACCGGCGTGATCGACATGCGCTACGAAAACCCCCTCTACCTCGCCGAAGAGGCCGCCTCCCTGTACCAACTTTCCGGCGGCCGCGTGGCCCTGGGTGTCTCGCGTGGCGCTCCCGAGGTAGCTGAGCGCGGCTGGGAGGCCTTCGGCTACAGGGGCGAGGCCTCCAATGGTGCGGACGTGGCGCGCGCCCACTTGGAAACCTTCATGGCCGCGGTCGACGGCAACGGCTTCGCCACCGCCGCACCCCTTGACCGCCAGTATCCCAACATGTTCCAGCCCGGCTCCGCTCTGCCGGTCTTCCCCATTGCACCTGAGCTGCGCAAGCACATCTTCTACGGCTCGGGCACCCACGCTTCGGCGGAGCAGACCGCCAAAGACGGGCTCAACCTGATGTCTTCCACCCTGGTTTCCGAGACCACCGCCCAAACCTTGGGAGAAATCCAAGTGGAACAGATCAACCGCTACCGGGCCGCCTGGAAGGAAGCGGGCCACGACTGGACCCCGCGCGTGTCCGTCTCCCGCTCCATCTTCCCCATCGTCGACGGCGCCGATATGCAGATGTTCGGCATGCAGGCCTCGGGCTCCGACCAGGTCGGGGTGCTGCCGGACGTGGGCGCGTCCACCTTCGGCCGTACCTACGCCGCCGAGCCGGACAAGCTCATCGAGCAGCTCAAGGCCGACCCGGCCGTTATGGCCGCTGACACGCTGCTGATCACCATCCCCACCGGCATGGGCGTGGACGTCAACGTGAAGATCCTGGAGAACTTTGCCACCCACGTGGCCCCCGCGCTGGGCTGGAAGCCGCACACTGAGGGCCCGGTCACCGGCTACGCGGCCAACTAGATCCCCGCGCAACAAGAAACCCGCTGACCGGGTCGTGGCCAGCGGGTTTCCTGCATTCGGTGGAGCCGCCGGGAATTGAACCCGGGTCCTTCACCACCGCGCCAGGGCTTCTCCGTGCGCAGTTCGCGCAACGTCTCTGCTTGGCCCTCCGGATCAGGCGAACATGTCCGGATGACGGGCCCAGTCAGTGAAAGGTGTCCCTTCCAAGGCCCCACTGACAGGGCCGGAAGGCAAGTCCCCTAAGTCGACGCCAGGTACCGGGTCGGGGACATCCCGGCCTGACGGACACGCAGGTCGCTGAACCTTTCTAATTAGGCAGCGAGGGCGTAGTCACGCTGAGAGTTCTTCTCTGCGTTTATTAGTTACAGCGACGCTCACGGTGGTCTCCTGCCTGCACCGGCACGCTTCCCCTGGCTGAGTAGATGAAGTCGAAACCAGAATCGACCCCGTCAACTACGAAGAAACGTAGGTGACAGGACGTTACCTCACGCCCGCCTATAACGCAAGCGCTTTACGACGCCCGGTCCCGTCCCCCGCACCCCGGCTACGTCCTCGCGGGACGCACCCGGAGGAATTCCACCACCGCATCCGGCCCAGCGTCCACGGCGAGGCGCGCCGCCTTGGCCACCTCGACTGCATCCATTTTCGGGCGACCGTCATCACCGGAGAGCATGTCTGTGTCGGTGCGACCCGGGTGCAGCGAGGTCACCCGCACCTTTCCGGCCTCCTCTTCCTGCAGGGATTCAGTAAAGCCGCGCAAGGCGAACTTCGAGGCGCAGTATGCGGAATTCTCGGCGATGCCGTGGAAGCCGGCGCCGGAGTTGATGGTGATGATGAGGCCGGAGGAACGTCGCAAAGCAGGCAGCAACGCGCGGGTCAGCGTCACCGGGGCGAAGAGGTTGACCTCCATCATCTCGCGCCACTTGTCGTCTGTGAGCTCTTCCAGCGGGCCGTGATCCATCACGCCGGCGGCGAGCACGAGCACGTCCAGCTCCTCGATTTCGGACGCGGCCTTCAGGATCGCGTCGGTGTCGGTGAGGTCCGCTTCGAACGCTTCCGCGTTCGGAAGCGCGGCCACGATGTCGGAGGCGTCCTTCGACGCGCCGGCGTAGATGTGGTGGTCCTTGCCCAGTTCTTCGGCGATGGCACGGCCGATGCCGCGGGATGCGCCAGTAATCAGTGCCTTCTTCATAGGCAACCACCGTAGCGAAGTATGCGGCTAGGCTTTGATGCCCTTGAGCTTGCGGCCGAGATCGCGGGTAATTTCGCGGTCTTCTGTTCGGCGCTTGATGTCCCGGCGCTTGTCGTAGTCCTGCTTACCCTGCGCCAGGCCGAGCTCAACCTTCGCGCGGCCGTCCTTGAGGTACAGCGACAGCGGGATGAGCGTGCGGTTGCCGTCGCGCACCTTACCCTCCAGCGAGTCGATCTCTCGCCGGTGCAGCAGCAGCTTGCGCGTGCGGCGGGGCGGGTGGTTGGTCCAGTGGCCGCGCGAGTACTCGGGGATGTGCATGTTGCGCAGCCAGACTTCGCCGTTGTCGATGGTGGCAAATGCTTCCACAAGCGACACCTTGCCCTCGCGCAGGGCCTTGATCTCGGTGCCTTGGAGCACCAGCCCGCACTCCCACGTGTCCAAGATGGTGTAGTCGTGGCGAGCCTTCCGGTTGGTGGCAAGCACACCGGTGTTCGAAAGCTTCGTCTTTGTGTTCTTCTTGGACATAAGAGCGATAAGTGTACTACTTACGCACGTAAGAGCGAAGTGCCACCTGCGCCGCAAGGCCTCCGAGCACCATGGCGATGAGCCCCACAAGCGGCATGACGGCCCACACCGTGGAATCGGGCACGCGGGCGATGAGCTGGTTAGCGTACAAATCCCCCAGCAGCGGGTCCACGACAAACTGCTTGCCGGCCCACACGCCGATGGTGGCTAGCACTGCGCCGATGAGCACGGATAGGACCGCCTCCAAAACGAACGGCGCCTGGGTGAACCAGCGCGACGCACCCACCATGCGCATGATGCCGATCTGCTCGCGGCGGTTGTAGGCGGCCAGCTGCACCATGTTGGCAATGAGGAAGACTGCGGCGAGAGCCTGGGCCGCGGCCACGGCGAACGCGACGTTGCGGAAGGTGTTCAGGGTCCCGGCAGCGGAGCGGACCGTGTCGGCTTGGTCGGAGATGACCTCCACCTGGTCCATGTCGCGGATGGCGTCGAGCGGCGCAGTGTCCGTCGGGTCGGCCAGCCTCACGTGGAGGGCCGCCGGCAGCGCGTCCGGGGTGGTCTCGCGCACAAGCTCCGGCTCGGAATCCTGGAACAGCTCCTTGAAGCGCTCGTAGGACTGCTCCCGGGAGCGGAACGTCACTTGATCCACGCGGTCATCCGCTTGGAGCGTGTCGCGCACCTGGCGGCATGCCTCGGAGGAACAATCCGGGTCGTGGGCGGAAATGTCCTCGTTGAGCTCCACCATCACCTCGACGCGGTCGAGGTAGAGGTCCTTCGTCTGCGCGGTGGCCTTCGAGATGAGCACTCCCGCGCCGACCAGCACCAGCGACAGCGCCGTGGTAATGACCAACGCGATAGTCATGGTGAGGTTGCGCCCCAGACCTTTGACACCCTCGCGGCCAATAAATCCCCAGTTCATAGCTACCTCCTCACATCCCCGTACACGCCGTTTTGCTCGTCGCGCACGATTTTGCCCAGTTGCAGTTCAACGACGCGCTTGCGCATCTCGTCCACCGCGCGGGCGTTGTGTGTGGACATGATCACGGTTGTGCCCATGCGGTTGATCCGCGCGAGCAGGGCCATGATTTCGCCGGCGGTGCCCGGGTCGAGGTTGCCCGTAGGCTCGTCGCAAAGCATGAGCTTCGGCTTATCGACGAAAGCTCTCGCAATAGCCACACGCTGCTGCTCACCGCCGGACAGCTCCTGAGGCATGCGCTTGGCCTTCGAAGCCAGCCCGACGAGCTCGAGCGCGTCCGGGACGAGCTTGGCGATCCGGTTTTTGGGCTTGCCGATGACCTCCAGAGCGAACGCGACGTTGTCGTAGACGTTCAGGCGCGGCAGCAGACGGAAATCCTGGAACACGTAGCCGATGGATTGTCGCAGGGTGTTCACCTGCTTGCCGCTGAGCGCGTTGACGTGGAAGTCGTCGAAGTAGATGTCGCCCGAGGAGACGTTTTCCTCGCGGATGAGCAGCTCGAGGAAGGTGGATTTGCCGGAGCCGGACGCGCCGATGAGAAACACGAACTCGCCGTCGGGGATGTCGAGCGTGACGTCGTCGAGCGCCGGGCGCGTGGACGTCGGGTACGCCTTGGTCACATGGTCGAATCGGATCACGCGGCTCACTCTACCTGTTACGGAAGTGGCGATAGTGAATCTTTGGCGCGCGGAGCCTGTCGGTGGCTGCTGTGGTGTCGGCCCGCTCGACCTCGCTGCTGCCCCTTTTGGCCCAGCGCAATGACCGATGTCCCAGCCCACCCGCAACATGCGTCATTACCCCCAGGTCGGCGGAAACGCCCGTGCAACATCTGTGATCGGTGCCCGCAAAAAGTAAGGGCCGGAGCGAAACCGCCCCGGCCACCACCTCGGACCACCGCGACAGCGTGTTGATCAGCTACGCCTGGAACGGCGCGGTGGTGACCACACCGTCGACTTTCAGCTCGCCGAGCGCACGTAGGGCGCGTTCGATGGCCTCGTCGCGGATCTGGATGTCGTCCTGGGGGCAGGCCGCAGCTTCTGCCCGGAGGCGATGCGCAACTGCTCCTGGATCAAGCGTTTTTGTAGCCCACCTCCGTGCACAGGTTGATGGCGGCAGCGCCTACTAGGTGCCCGTGTTCGCCTTTGCCATCTCTGTGGCATTGCTGCAGATCCCGCTCATGGGCGTGATCGATTCGCGTCCGCGGACCATGCTCGTCGCCGCCACCGTGGCGGTCGCGGCTGTGTTCGGCGCGACGCCTAAAAAGCCCCGCCCCAATGACGGATGGCCCACGCCGACTGCAACATCTGTCATTCTCCCCAGGACGGCGGATGGGCGTATGCCAGATCCGTCACCGCCCGGGACAGGAAGACGCTTCCTTACCCCTCCTGCTGCTGCGCCATGCGCCAGCGAATGCCGGCTTCCAAAAACCCGTCGATGTCGCCATCGAGGACCTTCTGCGGGTCGCCCACCTCGTACTCGGTGCGCAGGTCTTTGACCATCTGGTACGGGTGCAGCACATAGGAGCGCATCTGGTTGCCCCAGCTGGCGTTGCCGCCGGCACCGAGCGCGTCCATCTCGGCCTTTTCCTCCTGGCGCTTCTTCTCCAGCAGCTTCGATTGCAACACGTTGAGCGCGGATGCCTTGTTCTGGATCTGGGACTTTTCGTTTTGGCAGGTCACCACGATGCCGGTGGGGATGTGGGTGATGCGCACCGCGGAGTCTGTAGTGTTCACGCTCTGCCCGCCGGGACCGGAGGAACGGTAGACGTCGACCCTGATGTCGGACTCCGGGATGTCGATGTGGTCGGTCTGTTCCACCACCGGCAACACCTCCACCTCGGCGAACGAGGTCTGGCGGCGGCCCTGGTTGTCAAAGGGTGAGATGCGCACGAGCCGGTGCGCGCCCTGCTCCACCGAGAGCTGGCCGTAGAGGTACTCGCCGTGCACCACGAACGTCGCGGATTTGATGCCGGCCTCCTCGGCGTAGGAGATGTCGTAGATGTCCACCTTGTGGCCAGCCTTTTCCGCCCAGCGGGTGTACATGCGCATGAGCATTTCGGCCCAGTCCGCCGCGTCCACGCCGCCGGCGCCGGAGCGGATGTTCACCACGGCCTCGCGCTGGTCGTACTCACCGGAGAGCATGGTCTGCACCTCAAGCGAGTCGATCTGGGCCGCAACGTCGGCCAGCTCTTCGTCGGCCATCCCAGCGTCGCCCTCTTCTTCGGCCAGTTCGTACATGACCGGAAGGTCGTCGATACGCGAGCGAAGCGAGGTGACCTTCTTCAACCGCGCCTGCACGTTGGAGAGCTCCGTGGTGACCTGCTGCGCATGAGCCGGGTCGTCCCACAAGCTGGGGTCCCCGGCCTGCGCCTCAAGCTCTCGGGCGCGCTCGCGGAGCACGTCCAAGTCCATCACCTTCTCAATGGTGGAGAGGGTGGAGCTTAAGTCCTTGATCCGCGCGTGAGTCTCCGGCTGCATAGGGGGGAAGTCTAGCGAACCGCCTGACGCGACAGCCAAGACGGGATAGCATGGCATCCGACCCCACACGGGCGCCCGGGGCACCGGGCTGAGATCGCGCTGATGTGGCACACACGCGCCGCGCGAACACCGTTCGAACCTGTCTGGTTAGCACCAGCGAAGGAAGGAGAAGGTCGTGGCTCACGACATCTATGCACACGAAATCCACCCGAAGCACTCCTACGCCCCGATTGTGCGGGACGGACTGGAGGTGCCGGAGACCGCGATCGAGCTGGACGACTCCCCCACTGGCCCGAACGCACCGTTCAAGATCTACCGCACCCGCGGCCCGTACGCGGAGCCGGAGGTGGGCCTGCCGAATCTTCGCGGCGAGTGGATCCAGGCGCGCGGCGACGTGGAGGAGTACGCGGGCCGCGAGCGCAATCTGCTTGACGACGGCCGTTCCGCCGTCAAACGCGGCCGCGCCAGCGACGAGTGGCGGGGCGAGTCCCGCGCACCGCTTCGCGCGCAGGACGGCAAGCGTGTGACCCAAATGGCCTACGCCCGCCGCGGGGAGATCACCCGCGAGATGGAATACGTGGCGCTGCGCGAGCACTGCTCCCGGAGAAGGTGCGCGACGAGGTCGCCGCGGGCCGGGCGATTATCCCCAACAACGTGAACCACCCGGAGAGCGAGCCGATGATCATCGGCAACGCGTTTTTGACCAAGATCAACGCCAACATCGGCAACTCCGCGGTGACCTCCTCCATCCGTGAGGAGGTGGACAAGCTGCGCTGGGCCACCCGCTGGGGCGCGGACACGGTGATGGACCTGTCCACCGGCGACGACATCCACGCCACCCGCGAGTGGATCCTGCGCAACTCCCCCGTGCCGATTGGCACCGTGCCCATCTACCAGGCGCTGGAGAAGGTGAACGGCATCGCCGAGGACCTGACGTGGGAGATCTTCCGCGACACCGTGATCGAGCAGTGCGAACAGGGCGTGGACTACATGACCGTCCACGCCGGCGTGCGCCTGCCGTACGTGCCGCTGACCTCCAAGCGCGTCACCGGCATCGTCTCCCGCGGCGGCTCGATTATGGCCGGCTGGTGCCTGGCTCACCACAAGGAGTCTTTCCTCTACGAGAACTTCGACGAACTGTGCGAGATCTTCGCCCAGTACGACGTTGCGTTCTCGCTTGGCGACGGGCTTCGCCCCGGCTCCGTGGCCGACGCCAACGACGCCGCCCAGTTCGCCGAGCTGAAGACCATCGGCGAGCTGTGCAAGCGCGCCTGGGACTACGACGTCCAGGTGATGATCGAGGGCCCGGGCCACGTGCCGCTGAACATGATCCAGGTGAACAACGACAAGGAAGAGGAGTGGTGCGGCGGCGCGCCGTTCTACACGCTCGGCCCCCTGGTCACCGACATCGCGCCGGGCTACGACCACATCACCTCCGCGATCGGCGCCGCCAACATCGCCATGGGCGGCACCGCCATGCTGTGCTACGTCACCCCGAAGGAGCACCTGGGCCTGCCGAACAAGGACGACGTGAAGACCGGCGTGATCACCTACAAGGTGGCCGCCCACGCGGCCGACGTTGCCAAGGGCCACCCCGGCGCGCGCGATTGGGACGACGCGATGAGCAAGGCCCGCTTCGAGTTCCGTTGGCACGACCAATTCGCGCTCTCCCTGGACCCGGAGACCGCGCAGTCCTACCACGACGAGACGCTGCCGGCGGAGCCCGCGAAGACGGCACACTTCTGCTCCATGTGCGGGCCGAAGTTCTGCTCCATGCGCATCAGCCAGGACATCCGCGACGAGTTCGGCGACCAGATCGCGGACCTGGGCATGCCCACCTTCGACTTCGACGCCACGCCGGACCCAGTGACCGGACCGGCGGCGCGCGAGGGCGAGCAGGAGATGGCGCGCGAGTTCCGCGACCTTGGTTCCAACGTCTACTTGGAGGAAAACGAGGACACAGGCGCGGCTTCCCCGTCTAGGCAATAATGGCGGCGTGACGGATACTCAAACGTTCATCAAAGCCCACGCACACGACTCTGACGCCGAGCTGGCCGCCGCGCTGGTAGAACACGCCGGGCAGCTCGCGCTACGGATGCGGGCGCGTGGCGTGGGCACCGACTTCAAGACGTCTGTCTCTGACGTGGTCACCGACGCGGACCGCGCTGCCGAGGCGTTCGTGGCCGACGTGCTCGACGCCTTGCGGCCGGACGACGGGGTGCTCGGCGAGGAGGGCGCATCCCGCGCCTCCGCGACGGGCAGGACGTGGGTGATCGACCCCGTGGACGGCACCTACAACTTCTCGCAGGGTTCGGACTACTTCTGCTCCGCGCTCGCGCTTGTAGACGCCGGCTCCGCCCGCACCCCCGCCATTGGCGCTGTGCACCGCCCCGCCACCGGGACAACCTGGCTGGCGGCGGACGGCACCGCGACACGGGACGGGGTGGAGCTTGGTGGGTTGCCGGAGGCGTCGCTAGGCGGAAGCGCGCTGGTGACGTACCTGCACCCCACCTTCATGGCGGACGACGCAGTGCGTGAGACCTGGCTGAAGGCCGTGCGCCACACAGCGACGATCCGGATGATGGGCGCGGGCTCTGTGGATCTTGCCAACCTCGCATCCGGCCAGATGGGCGCCTGGCTGCAGCACACCGTCCCGGACTGGGATTGGCTGCCGGGGAAAGCGCTCGTGGAGGCCGTGGGCGGACGCGCAGAAAAGGTGGACGCGGGCGGGGTGACGTGGTGCGTGGCCGGTAACCCGCAGACGGTTGCGGAGGTCCTCGCCGCGCTGCGGAGCTAGCCGGGACCGGGCGGGCTACGGAAGGCGGAAGCCGCCCGGCACGTCGCCGAGCACGGAATCCATGCGCAACGACCCTGTCGGCGCATGGAGCGGGCCCTGCAGCGGTGTCCGGCAGGACACGTTGAACGGCGGGGCCCACATCCCGCCGTTGACCATGCCGATGACGCGGTCGCCCACCATCAGCGGCGCACCTGAGTCGCCCTGCATGGCGCAGACATGGTTGGTGTTGCGGGTATCCCAGTCCGAAATGGTGTAGCCGCACGTCGTGCCCGAAGCCACGCCGGTTTTGCACACCACCCCACCCCGGGGTATCGGTGCGCCGCCGAGGTGGTTGGCGGTCACCCCGTTGTACGTGCGGGTGACCTCCGTGTTGGGCGCCAGCGTGATCACGGCGTAGTCCAGCTGCTTGTTCACGTATGTGATCGTCCCGGTACGGCCGAGCTGCCAGGCGTCCGCGGAACGCACTGCGTCACCCACGTTGCCGCAGTGGCCCGCGGTGAGAGCGACCTTCTCGCCGCGGTTGTTGTACCCGGCGACGGTGGTGGTGCACATAACCTCCTGGCCGGGAACGGAGCCGACGTAGAGCGGCGTGCTCGGGCCGTAGAGCGCGTGGCCGCGCTGCAGTGCCGCGTCGGATTCCGCAGGGGTGCGAGGGGCGTCGAAGAACGATCCCGGCACGCGGTGCAGGACACGCTCGGCCGTGGGCTTGCCCGCAAGCACCTTGGAGACTGGGTCGGTGCGCCAGGTGTAGTTCTGCAGATCATTCACCTCCGCCTCCGCGTTTTGCGCGTGCGCCGCAGGGCTGGCCACAACCGCCGAGGTCACGAGCATGATCGCGGCGGCAACGGTTCGGGCGGCGTGCAGACGGCGCATGGCATCCCCAATCACATTGGCAACTTCTGTATCAACAGAGACATTCAACCACACCGCGCCCGGCACCGTGAAGGACTCGGGCGGGGCTAACGCGGTAGGTTGAGCGCATGCACGAGAGCCAACAGCAACAGCAACGCTTAATCGTCCCCGACCTCGCGCGCGGCACCGCCCTGCTGGGCATCGCCATGGCGAACGTCGCCCAAGCCTGGGTGATTAACGACTGGTCGGAGGACCAGTCCCGCGTCGGCTGGTCCGTCGGCGGCGTGCGCCCCGGCAGCATGCTCGACCAGGTCAGCGCCGTGTTCGCCGCCATGTTCATCCACGTACGCGGCCTGCCCATGTTCACCACGCTCCTCGGCTTCGGCTTCGGCCTGGTCGCCGCGAGCCTGTACCGGAAGCACTACCCGGCCAAGCAGGCCCGGCGCGTGCTGTTTCGCCGCTACGGCATCCTCGCGCTGTTTGGTCTGGCGCACATGTGCCTGCTCTTCTACGGCGACATCATGCTCACCTACGGCTTGGTGGGCATCCTGCTCGCGGCCATGCTCACGCTGAGCTCGAAAACACTGCGCGTCATCGCGTACAGCATCCTCGTCGTGTTCACCGCGATGGGCGTGATGGGCGCCTACGCCTCCCTCTACTTCGACGCCACCTCCGGTTTCCTGGAAGCAGATCCCACCCTCAGCCTGGACTCACTGGGCGCCTACTTCTCTTCCAACATGAGCATGGCGGTGGGGATGCTCAGCATGCAGCCCATCGCCGCGGTGCAGCTGCTGAGTTTGGCCGTCATTGGCTACGTGTGGGCGCGGGAGCGGGTGCTTATCGACGTCGCTTCGCACCGCCGCACCTTAATCACCTGGACAGTCATCGCCGGGGTGGTGATCGTGTACGTCGGCCTGCCCTGGGGCCTGAGTGCGGCTGGCGTGCTGCCCGCCGCGTGGGAGATGCCCCTGTTCGTGCTCAACCAGGCCGTGGGGTACCTCACCGGACCGGGCATTTTGGCCGCGCTGGCGCTGGCCACGGACAGCCTGCACAACCAGGTTCCCGGCTGGGCCCGGGCGTTTGTGGCCCTGGGCAAGCGCTCGATGTCCGGCTACCTGGCGCAGTCGTTCCTGTTTATCCTGCTGTGCACCCCCGCATTCCTGGGAGTCGGCCTGGATACGTCCGTCACCGGCAAGCTGCTGATCGGCCTGCTGGTGTGGGCGATTACCCTGGCGCTGGCCGTGGCCCTTGACCGCGCAGGAAAGCAGGGCCCCTTCGAGTGGGCGCACCGCCACCTCTCGTATGGCAAGACGGGAAGGATTGAACCAAAGCATGATCAGCCTCAAATCACTGCATGAGATGACCCCGCTCGAGGTCCACCAGCTGTACAAACTGCGCGTGGACGTGTTCGTCGCGGAGCAGAACTGCCCCTACAACGAGATCGACGACCAGGACGCGGACCCCGCCACCCGCCACATCCTGGCGTTCGACGGGGAGCAGTTCGCCGGTTGCGCCCGCGTCTTCCCCACGGACACAGGCTCCCGCTTCGGCCGCTTCGTGGTCCACCCCGCCCACCGCGGCTCCGGCCTGGGGCCGAAAATCGTGCGCGCCGGCATCGAATACACCGAGCGCTTCCCCGGCGACCTCATCGTCGAGGCCCAGGCGGGCCTGGTCGGCTACTACGAGCAGTTCGGCCTGGTCGCCGAGGGCGAGGAGTTCCTCGACACCGGCATCCCGCACCGCGTGATGCGGCTTGGGCGTTAGCGCGTCGCTAAGCTACCCGCGATCCCCGCGGTCGAGGACGAAGCCCTCGGGGAACTTCCAGGAATCGTCCTCCAGCTCGGGGCGCTCCGCCTCGTTGCCCTCCGAGTCATACCCCGGCGCGGGCCTGCGGGTGCGCGCCATGCGGGGTCCTATCTGGGGGTGCGGAGTCGGAGGGGCGCTTAGCGGCCCGGCTTGATCAGGGCGCCAGCCGCGGAGGAGGTGACGGCGGAGCCGACCAGCACGCCCACGGTGTAAAGGATGCCGGTGACCCCCAGCATCTGCAGCAGCCAACCAAAAAACAGTGCACCGACGACTGCGCCGGCGATGGCAACGACCCAACGGCCCATGATGAAAACCTTCCGGGATAGGGGAATTTGCGTTGTGCCCGGCCAACGGTACCGGTTTGTTAGGGTGACTCCTCGACAGCAGGGTTGAGACTGCCGGGGTTGAAAAGGATGACACATCGTGGTGGATAACGAGCAGAAACTCCTCGAGCGCTTCATGTGGCTCTCCATCGGCGCAGCCGTGGCAACCATTGTGCTGAAAGCTGTCGCAGCGTGGGTGACCGGGTCTGTGGGCTTCCTTTCAGACGCCATCGAATCCGGCATCAACCTCATCGCTGCCGCGGTGGGCCTGTGGGCGCTGAAGCTGTCGGCCAAGCCCGCGGACGCCAACCACCACTTCGGCCACGCCCGCGCCGAGTACTTCTCCGCCCAGGTGGAGGGCTCACTGATCCTGCTCGCCTCTGTGGCCATCATCTTCACCGCCGTGGACAGGCTGCTCCACCCCGTCCCTGTGGAACAGGTGGGCATCGGTTTGGCCTTTTCCGTGGTGGCCACGGTGTTCAACGGCGCCGTCGGCGTCGCGCTGATCCGCGCCGGCAAGAAATACCGCTCGACCACGCTCAACGCGGACGGCCACCACCTGCTCACAGATGTGTGGACCACCGTCGGCGTCATCGTCGGCATGGCGCTGGTATGGCTGACCGGGTGGCAGCCGCTGGACCCGATTGTGGCGCTGATTGTCGGCCTGAACATCCTGTTCACCGGCTACAAGCTGCTCAAAGGCGCCATGCTGGGCCTGCTCGCGGAGGCGCTACCAGAGGAAGAAACCGCGGTGGTGCACACCTACCTGGAGGATTACGCCGACGCGAACGGCGTGACGTTCACCTCCGTGCGCACCGCCGCCGCCGGCCGCGAGCGCACCGTCAATCTGGTTATGCAAGTCCCCGGAGGCTGGACGGTCGACCGCGCCCACGACCACGCCGACGCCATCGAGGCTGGCCTGGCGGAGGCCCTCGGCGGCGCGGAGACCATCGTGCACGTGGAGCCTCTGGGGCACCCCACCCGCACCGGCCCGATGACGGTGTAGAGCGCGCACCGGCGGCGCTTCAGCGCGGATCTGCTGGTTGGGCCGGCGGCGCCGCGTGCGGTTACTAGAAGATCACGCGTCCAACTTTGCGTTTCCGCAGGTGATAGTGAAACTGATGTTCAATAATGGACCGATCTTCTAGCAGCGCTCCCGAGCAACTAGCAGATCCGCCCAAAAGGCACGGGCAGGCACCAGCATCACCAGCTACCAGCGCGCCCAGCGCACGGAAGAAAACCCGAGCGCCCACGCGGAAACGCCTAGGCTGGCACACATGGCTAATTCGATCAAAGATCCCGAGGTCTACGAGGCCCTGCTGCGCGAGGGCAACTCCAAGTCCAAGGCGGCCGCCATTGCAAATGCGGCCGCCCGCGACGGCCGCTCCGCAGTCGGCGAGCGCGGAGGCGAGTCCGGCTCCTATGAGGACTGGACCAAGGACGAACTGTATAAGCGCGCGCAGGAGCTCGACATCGAGGGCCGCTCCGAGATGACCAAAGACGAGCTGATCGAGGCGCTGCGTGACTAAGCCCGAGATTGATCTGCGCTGTTACTTCGTCACAGGCCAGGGCCCAGACGTCGTGGAGCGCGCCCGCCAGGCCGCTGCCGGCGGCGCGGGCGTGATCCAGGTGCGCTCCAAACCGATCTCCGCGCGTGAGCTCTACGCGCTCTCCCGCGCTGTGGTCGAGGCCGTGCACGCCGTCAACCCGCAGGCGCGAGTGCTTATCGACGACCGCGTGGACGTCGCCCTCGCTCTCCAGGGCCACGGCATCGCCGGGGTGCACGTGGGCCAAGACGACCTGGACGTGCGCGTGGTGCGCGAACTGCTCGGCCCGGACGCGATCATCGGCCTGACTACGGGCACCCTCGAGCTGGCCCGCGCCGCCAACGACGTGGCGGACTGCATCGACTACATCGGCTGCGGCCCCTTCCGTGCCACACCGACGAAGGATTCCGGCCGCGCCCCGATTGGGCTTGACGGGTACCCGGAGCTGGTCGCCGCTTCCGACGTGCCACTGGTGGCCATCGGCGATGTCACCGCCGACGACGCCTACGACCTGGCCCGGGCGGGCGTGGACGGGTGCGCCATCGTGCGCGGCATCATGCACGCGGACGACGCGAAGGCGTATTGCGAGCGGGTCGTCGCCGAGTACGACCGGGGTGTGCAGGACCACTCAACCACCGCCTCTTCGTACGCACAAAACCCATAGGAAGCACCCCTGAGTAAGGCCAAATTTTGGGCAAACTCATGGTTTATTCCTCAGAGCCTGACCACACGTTCGCCGCTGAGGTCTGGCTCGGCTGCACTAAAATCGCAGCCGCGAAGCCGCGAGCGCGCTAACCTCTGAAGAGTGATTATCTCGGTCGTCGGCGCAGGAATTATCGGTTTGACCGCCGCCCTCACGCTCGCGGACCGCGGCCACACGGTCACGGTCCACGACCCAGCTCCGGCCTCCGGCGCCTCCCACCACGCGGGCGGCATGCTCGCCCCGACTGCGGAGGTGGTGTACAAGCAGGACCCGCTGTTTCCGCTCATGCGCGCGTCCGCCGAGTGGTACCCGGACCTGATCGCGCTGACCGCCAAATACACGGACCTGCCCACCGGCTACCGCACGGACGGCACGCTCGTGGTGGCTCGCGACACCGCGGACAAGACCCACCTGGAGGAGCTGCGCGACTACCAGTCCCGCCACGGCATGGAGGTGGACAAGCTCACCGTGCGCCAGGCCCGAAAGCTCGAGCCGGCGCTCTCCCCCGCGCTGGCGGGGGCGGTTGCGATCGGCGGCGACCACCAGGTCCAGCCCCGCCTGTTTACGCGTGCGCTTATCGACGCCTGCCGGTCCGCCAACGTCACGTTCTCCCCCAACCGTATCGAAAGCCTCGACGCGCTGGACGGCGATCAGGTGGTGGTGGCCAACGGCCTCGGCGCAAGCCAACTCGTTGCAGGCCTGGATCTGCGGCCGGTCTACGGCGACGTGCTGCACGTGCGGGTGCCGCAGCACCAGTACCCGCTGCTTACGCGCGTGGTACGCGGGTTCGTGGAGGACCGCCCCGTCTACCTCATCCCCCGCGAGGACGGCACGCTGACCATCGGGGCGTCCACTCGCGAGGACGGCCGGGACCAGCCGCAGGTCCAAGGGATCCACCAGCTCATGCGCGACGCTATCGAGCTGGTGCCGGCCCTGGAGGAGTGCGACTTCATCGAGGCCACCGCCGGCGCGCGCCCCGGCACGCCGGACGATCTTCCCTACCTGGGCCGGATAGATGATCGCACCGTCGTCTCCACCGGCTACTTCAGGCACGGGATTTTGCTGGCGGCGTTGGGGGCGCGGTGTGGGGCGGAGCTCGTCGAGAAGCACACGCCCGCAATAGACTTGTCCGCGTGCGACCCGAGGAGGCATACATGAACATCACGCTCAACGGAGAAGCAACCACAACCGAAGCGGCGACGGTGGAAGAACTCGTCACCGAGGTCGGAGCCCCCGCCGACGGCACCGCGGTGGCCATCGACGGCGAGGTGGTACCGCGCTCGCAGTGGACGCGCAAGCTTGCAGACGGCTGCGCGGCCGACGTCCTCACCGCGGTTCATGGGGGCTAGACGTGCTGGAAATCGCAGGAAAGCAGTTCGGCTCCCACCTGATTATGGGCACTGGCGGGGCGAGCTCATTCGACATGCTGGAACAGGCGCTTGAAGCCTCCGGCACGGAGCTGACCACGGTGGCGATGCGCCGCCACTCCGCCAAAACCGGCGGCGGTGAGAGCGTCTTCGACCTGCTACACCGCTTGAGTATCGCGCCGCTGCCGAATACGGCCGGCTGCCGCACCGCGCGCGACGCGGTGATCACCGCTAAGCTCGCCCGCGAGGCGCTGGGCACGGATTGGGTGAAACTCGAGGTCATCGCGGACGACCGCACGCTTCTGCCGGACGTGGTGGAGACCGTCGACGCCTGCGAGATGCTGATAGACGAGGGCTTTACCGTGCTGGCCTACACCTCCGACGACCCTGTGGCCGCCAAGCGCCTGGAGGATTTGGGCGCCGCCGCGGTGATGCCGCTGGGCTCGCCGATTGGCACGGGGCTTGGAATCCTCAACCCGCACAACATCGAGCTGATCTGTTCGCGCGCGGAGGTGCCCGTGCTTATCGACGCCGGGGTGGGCACCGCCTCCGACGCCGCCCTGGCCATGGAGTTGGGCTGCTCCGGCGTGCTGCTTGCCAGCGCGGTGAACCGCTGCCAGGACCCGGTGGCGATGGCGCAGGCGATGCGGCACGCGGTGGAGGCGGGCCGTCTGGCGCGCGCGGCCGGGCGCATCCCGAAGCGAGAGCACGCGGTGGCGTCCTCCACCTTCGACGGCCTGGCCAGCTGGGCGGACGAGGTCTTATAGATGCTGCACGAGCAAGAGCTGAAGCGCACCGCGCGTCAAATGAACCTGCCCGGCTTTGGCCCGGAGCAGCAGGAGAGGCTGCACAACGCGCGGGTGCTGGTCATCGGCGCGGGCGGCCTGGGCTGCCCCATTATGCAGACGCTGGCGGCCACCGGGGTCGGCCACATCACGGTGTGGGACGACGATCACGTGGACATCACCAACATCCACCGCCAGATCCTCTTCGGCGCGGACGATGTGGGCCGATCCAAGGTCGAGGTGGCCGCGGAGCGCCTGCGGGCGCTGCAGCCCGGCATCGAGGTCACGGCCGTGGATGGCCGGCTCACCCCCGACAACTTCATCGCGGCGCTGGACGGCATCGACCTGCTCATCGACGGCTCCGATACGTTCGCCACCAAGTTCCTCGCGGCCGACGCCGCAGAGATCACCGGCACGCCGCTTGTGTGGGGCTCGGTGCTGCGCTACCGCGGCGACATCGCGCTGTGGTGGTCAGGCCCCGGCGCGCCCGCAGACGGTGTGGGGCTGCGAGACCTCTACCCCACCCAGCCCGACGCTGATTCCGTGCCGGACTGCGCCACCGCCGGCGTGCTCGGCGTGACCACCTCCGCGGTGGGCTCGCTCATGGCCACGGAGGCGGTGAAGTTCCTCACCGGCGTGGGCAACGTCCAGGTCGGCCGGCTGCACGTGTACGACGCGCTGAGCACCACCATCCGCCGCTTCACCGTCCCCCGCGACCCGGCGCGCCCGCGCGCCACCACGCTTGCCACCTACGCCGAGGCGTGCGCGGTGAGCACTGAGGCAGACACCGAGGGGCAGTCGCTTTACGACGACATCCGCACCGGCGCAGCCCACGCCTTAGACATCCGCGAGCCGCACGAACGCGCCATCGCCGACTTGCCGTTCGCATCCGCGCACCTGCCGCTGAGCGAGGTGAAGCGCGACCCCGACGCGGTGGCGAACGCCCTGGCCAAGTACGCGGAGGGCGATGAGGTGGTGGTGTACTGCGCGGGTGGGGTGCGCTCGGAGAAGTTCGTGGATACGCATGCGCAATCGGCCGCACAACGAGGCATTATGTTGAAATCTTTGCCGGGAGGCGTGCAGCGCTGGGGATAGCCTGGTTTACTGCTGCCATGCACCGAAGAGCCACCGCATCGCTTGCCGCCAGCGTCCTTTTTCGCCGCCGCCCTTGTCCCCTCCGCCGCGGCCGACCCTAACCTGGCCACGTACTCCAACGCCACGGGTGACGTTCGCTGCGAGATGTATCAGACCGAAGCCGGCACCGAGACCATCTGTGTGTCCGAGACTGCACGCCAGACGCAGCCGGAATGCAACCCGCCGCAACAGCTCATCCCTGCAGTCACGGTCAACCGAGACTTCGTGGGCACAAATTGCTGGAACCAGGGTTTTGTGGGCCAGCCCCAAAAGCTCAACCCGTTGCAGGTGCGGCGCTTTGGCACCGCAACGGTGATCCCCGGGTTTTCTGGCAACCTGTATGTCCTTGACATCACCCGGCGCGCGCTGGTCCGAGCCGGCTCCACCAACACTGTGCTGTTCAACTTCTAAGGAGACATCATGCGCACCATCACCCGCGGCATCATCGCCACTATCGCTGCTGCCACCGCACTTGCTGCAGGCGCGTCCTCCGCATCCGCGGATCAGGGGCCGGGCTTCAACCCCCGCGGCGTGGAGTGGCCCGCAGCCCACGGCGCGCTGCCCGCCCAGGCGCCGTACGCCACCTTTGCTAACCAGCAGGACACCGTGCGCTGCGGCGTGTACAACGTCCAGGGCCAGGACTTCGTCCACTGCCTCAGCCTGGTGGATACGATGCCGGGCCACATGTGCGCTGGCCAGGGCAAGGCGAACGCGATGAACCTGGGCAAGTGGGACGCGTGGGACTGTGCCGATACAAACGCATTTGCCGGTGCGCCCAAGATGGGCAACCTGCAGCTGCGCCGCTACGGCTCGACATTCGTGGCAAGCGACACGCGAGGCAACTTCTTCATCGGCGACCGGGGGCTGAGCCGCGTCATCCGCGTCGGCGAGATCAACGACATCTACGCCGACCACGGCCGGGTCATCGCGTTCAACTCTCGCCTGCGCGGTTCCTCCATCCCGGCGGGTTCCTCCATCTAGGATCTCCGCACAGGCTTTCGGCAACCCCGCCTCCGATGACGGACGCGGAATTATAATGTCGCGTTGTTCCACCACAACCGCATAAAGGAGGCGCCCTTGGGCGAAGTATTGCGAGCCGCCGTTCGCTGCATCACAGCACCGTCGCTCTTCCCCCGAGAACTGCATATGTTGGCCGACATCGCGCTGTACGCCGATGACCATACGGGCCCCGTGTTAGACACCGACGGTACGGTGCGCAAGGCCCACAGGGGATACGTGCCCCGCCTGGGAGACCCGAAAGACAGGTTGGGATTGAAGGCGAACCTGCTGGAGTCCCGCCTGTTCGTCTTCACCGCCACGGGCTGGCTCTCACCGGTGGACGGCCCCGAGCACGACGGCGCGTACCAGCTCAACGTCCACCGCCTACAGCGTCTGCTGGACGTGGCGGAGGCAGCCATGGTCAGCGGAAGAGCTGACACCGATGCCGGGGAGCAGGCGGACCGGGAGCTCGGCAGCGACTTCACCACCCCGCCGCCGGATCTGTCCCAGCAGGTGGACCGCCTCCTGGTGCGTAACCCGGCGGCCTAGCACCGGTGGCGGCTCCGCCTCGGAGCGACGCCGCCTAGGCTGCGATCCCTTCCTGCCGGCGGATCCGGCCCCGGCGCGCCAACCACGCCGCGAAGAACGAGAGCACCAGCGCTACGAGCACACCAAGGTTGGCATCCGCCCAGTGCTCGCCGACCAGCGGCAGGAAGTAGCCCTGCCAGTTGTTCCAGGCGGCCTCCTCCGCGAAGAGGTTGGTCACAAGCCCCCACCCGATGACCGACACGACGGCAAGGATGCCGATAGAGGTCCAGTCGACTGCACCGTAGCGCCCTTCGGCGCTGTAAAGCGACGGCTCGTCATAGTCCTGCGTGCGGGTGTAGATGTCCGCGATGAGGATGCCAGCCCAGCTGGCAAGGGGCACGCCCAGGGTGATCAGGAAGGACTGGAACGGGCCGAGGAAGCTCTGGGCGAAGAACACCACCCAGATGGTGCCGGCGGTAAGGAGCACGCCGTCGATCGCGGCTGCTGCTGGGCGGGGATGTTGATGCCCAGGGTGAGCAAGGTCAGACCAGAGGAGTAGATGCCCAGTACCGCGCCGGAGACCAGCGACAACACCGCGGTGATAAGGAAGGGCACGAGCACCCATGTGGGGAGGACGACGGCCAGCGCACCGATTGGGTCGTCGGCGATCGCATCTGCCAGCGATTCGTCGGACGCGGCGAGCAGGAGGCCGAAGACAACCAGAATCGCCGGCGCGATGGCGCCGCCGAAGGTGTTCCAGAAAATGATGGCGGAATCAGGCGTATCCCGGCGCTGATAGCGCGACCAGTCTGCGGCGATGTTGATCCATCCGAGTCCGAAGCCCGTCATGACCATCACCAGTGCGCCCACCACGTCGCCGGCGGAGCCTGCGGGTACCGCACTTACCGCCGCCCAGTCGATGCGCGGGATAGTCAGCAACATGTACAGCACGGTCACCGCACCTGTCAGCCACGTCAGCACCGACTGCATCTTGATAATCGTGTGGTATCCCAGCACGGACGCGGCCACAATCAAGCTCGCAACGATGACCGTGGCCACGACCTTGGTGCCGGTTCCCGGGTTGCCGCCGAGCTCCCGTATCACGGTCGTTGTGGCCAGCACCGCCATGATGGCAAGGAATGTCTCCCAACCAATAGACGTCAACCACGAGACGATGCCCGGCACCTTCTGCCCGTTCACGCCGAACGCCGCACGTGAGAGCACCATTGTCGGCGCAGACCCGCGCTTGCCGGCCACGGCGATCAGGCCGCAGAGGAAGAACGAGAACGTCACGCCAAGAGCAGCAACGAGCGCTCCCTGCCAGAACGACAGCCCGAACCAGAGCACAAACGACCCGTAAGAGATGCCGAAGACCGAGATGTTCGCCGCGAACCACGGCCAGAACAGGTCCGAGGGTTTCGCGGTGCGCTCGGATTCGGGCACGATATCGATGCCCAGCGTTTCCACGACTGGCGCACTGTTTAATGGTGGTGTGCTGTGTGACATACCCGGACTATACGTTGCGGCGCATGCCCCATAATGGGTTTATGAAATTTCTTGCGCTCTCAACCAGCGTCCACCGCTACACCAACTCCGGCATTCACACCGGCATGTGGCTGGGCGAGTTCACCCACTTTTACGACGTGCTCACTGAAGCCGGCCACGAGGTCACCCTCGCCAGCGTGGACGGCGGTGCCGTGCCCATCGACCCGGTCAGCCTGAAAACCCCGGTGATCCAGTTGGGCGGCACGAACAAGCGCTACGAGGACCCCGAGTTCATGGACAAGCTGGAGGACACCCCCGCAATCGCCGACGTGAACCTCGACGAATACGACGGCATCTACCTCATCGGCGGCCACGGCACGCTCTTCGATTTCCCGTCCGAGGCCGTGTCCCGCGCCGTCGCCCACTTCGCGGACGCAGGCAAGATTGTCTCCGCGGTCTGCCACGGCCCCGCCGGCCTGCTCGACGTCACGCTCGCCGACGGCACCAAGCTTCTCGACGGCCGCCACGTCACCGGCTACTCCTGGGCCGAAGAAAAATTGGCCCGCCGCACCGAAGAAGTCCCTTTCAGCCTAGAGGAGAAGCTGCGCGACCAGGCCGGCGAGTACACCACCGCGAAGATCCCGATGACCAAGCACGTCGTCGTGGACGGCACGCTGATCACCGGCCAGAACCCGACGTCGGCTGCCGGTGTCGGCGAAGCGGTGCTTGAGCTAGCCGTCTAGCTGGAGCTCGGGGGAATTCGACCGGCATGCAGAAACCCGGCCAGGGGATCCCCTGGCCGGGTTTCAATCGAGGGATTCGCGAAACTCCCCTACCACCCAAAACACACCCCTCCCCCAGACCGTCCCCGGAAGTATTCCCCGAATTCCCCGGAACCACCACGACAATCCCCAAAGAACACCCCTGACCAGCAAGAACGTCCCCTAGAACAACCACCCACCAGCACAAACGTCCCGAAAACATCACGCCACCACTGCCTAGCGTCCTATCCCGCACCACTTCACCGAAACGCTCTACAAACCACTTTGAAGCCACCAGTCCACGCAACAGGAGCGCCCCATACAAACCAAAACGGTGCCACCGAGAAAAGAACCTCAATGACACCGTTTGTACGAGTAAAAGAGAAAGAAACAAAACTCAATTACCACGGGACATATCCGTGTAGAAGGATGAGCGCACAATCATGCGCTAGTTATCATAATACCAACATCGCACACATGTTCGTCAGAATGAACATAGTCCGCTTGTAGCGGTGTGCTGACATGAAAAACACCCCGTGAAACACGAGGGTGAATAAGTGATCTACCAGATCAACGGAACAGGTTCACAATCTTCGTCCAGAAGGACTCTTGAACTGCGCCACCTGTGTTTACCACTGGACCGTGTTCGGAAACTGGTCCTGGAATTGCTGCTGGTTGAACAGGAGCAGGAGCAGGAACGAACGGCGGAGTGTTCACACGAGAAGGATTGTTTGGCACTGGCTGCTTAGCAGGAAGCGTGTGGTTTACCGCTGGAGGGGTGTTCACTGGTGCAGGAGAAGACGGGATAATTCTCGCTGCTGGTTCGGTAGTTCTCGGGGTGTCCTCTGGAACTTCTGGAGTCTCACGAGGTTCTGGTTCTGGGATGTTTGGAGTCTCGCGAGGGGTAGGTTCAGACTCGTCAGCGGTCGGCTCTTCACTTGGAGCGGGTGGCTCACTGGAAGTGACCTCAGACGATGGAACCGGCTCAGTGGATGATCCTGGACGGTCATCTCTTGGTGGAGTGGTTGTCTCAGATGGAGGAGGGGTAACTGGTGATGTTGGTTGCTCATCTTCCTCACAAACCGAGATCTTGACACCCGCCTGGTCACAACCATCTTCCGCGACACTGTATGCACCTACGTAGTAAGTAGTTGCCACGTTAGATTGGAGTGTAAATGTTTGTGCATACTTCGCTCCCCATGACGTTGATCCATTAAGGTCGCGGGGACGAACGTCTGCGCCAATGAGATCGTTACGTCCAAGATCTTCAGTTACAGCGCATCTAAACGATCCGTGCAAACCGTCTTTGGTGTCGTTTTTAAGATTATTGCGGGTTACATCGTCATTTTCTAGCGAGTATCGGGGAAGTACATCACGGTTTCTTCCCCACTCGTATTCTGCGAGAGATTGACAGCCAGCCGTATAACCACCAAGTCCTCCTTCCTGTGAACATTTCCATAACCCTTGTTTTGCTCTAATAGGTAGGTAAGCGAGATCTGACTCAGTTTTGACCGTTCCTGTTAGACGATAGGTAGTAACACCTAGTGAGTCGTTATTGAAAAGCAGGTACTCATAGGGGTAGTCAACCTCCATCGCTCCATATTCCGGGAGGGAGAAATTACCCACTACTTTGCTATCACGACTAGATCTAACCCAATCCCATGCATCCTGTGTGATTATTTTCCCGTTTCCAGCAACCGTTTCTTCAGGATTTTCACGCTTGTACTTCTCGTACCCGTCTTTGAACTGTGAGATAACTTCCTCACCCTTGACGTGTGTTGCAAATCTTCTTTCGTCATCATCGAATTTTGACACGTATGAAGCATCATCTTGGGGATTGTTTTCATCCTTTAGGGTAAATCCGACATTTGATCCCCCTGCACTGAGTCCAGCAGCCTTTAACTCATCTTCTTCTAGGAGAGGAACATCCACAGGTTGCTTGAAAGTGTGAGTGGGAAAACCGCCAAGAGCGCGCAGGTTTGAGCAGTCGAAACGTTTGCCCTCGATAGACGTTGATACCACTTCAAGTTTCGGATTCTTGATGACCGACGGGAAAGCAATAAGAGAACCTGTTGCAGTCTGTCCGTGATTGGAGGAATGCAGAATGTTGCCAAACTGAATCTCGTATGACACTTGAATTTCATCCCCAACTTTCTCAACACAAATGTCGCCACCATTACAGTTCACCATTCCCCCAGCACCGGAATTATGAACGTTGTCCGACACACCCACAGCCTGAGCGGGGATTACTCCACTAACAGCACTTCCCGCAAGTAGCGCAGTGGCAATAATTGAGTGTAGAATTTGTTTCTTTATATTTGTTTTCATATCTAATTTTCCCTTTTGTGTACGTACACGCATGCGCGCAGAAAGTCCTGGCGCTTAAGCGTTTAATAATTTGAATTCATCAACACTAATAGTGTTCATTTATTAGGTTAACTGATTCGCACGCCCGTTCGTCAGAATCACTTTCTGGATCTCACCCGCATCGCTTCGCGCGCGATGATGCGCTCATCCAATCCAACGCGAAGAACATCATGTACCTACAACGAGATCCAGGAGTTGGCGCAGATGATCATGCACGCGAACGGGTACTTCAACGACTACAACAACCAGAACATCGAGGACTTCTACACACTGCTATATCCATACAGGTAAAAAAGAATTTCCATATCGGCAACCACGAGAACAATTACGCCAATAGTTGTTCGCGGAAAATCCCTTGGAGTGCCAATTCTCACCGCGCGCCACCCACTAGAAAGCCGTCATAACACCTGGCTAGCGCTACTTTTCATGCCATGTCGCAGTCCGCTATCACACTTTTGGGAGCGCGCGTTATTTCCCCGTAAGAGTCCGTTCACAAAAATGATTCGGGTGGATCATCCGTGACACATTCTATGATTCCCACAAGTGCGAATTACACGGACAGTATTCGCACTCGCAGTCGAATAGGGAGGATGTGGAGTTGGACGTTTGGAGCATTGTCAGTTTGGGTATCGGTGTCGCTGGAATCATCTACGCCGTGTTCACGAATAGGCGCGGTGAGAAGCAACGGGAAGCACTTGTCGCGAAGTACGACCACGAGCGCGAGATTGACCAGCAGC
Source organism: Corynebacterium wankanglinii (assembly GCA_014490595.1). GTDB lineage: Bacteria > Actinomycetota > Actinomycetes > Mycobacteriales > Mycobacteriaceae > Corynebacterium > Corynebacterium wankanglinii. Next base: position 675,823 of record CP061031.1, on the reverse strand, counting down.
GCTACGAGGAAGAAAAACAGCGCGCTATCCAAGCGCAAAGGAAGGCGGATCTTGACCGTCAAGCACAGCAGGAAAAGTTTGCGCGCGAAGAGCAGTACCGCGAGCAACAACGCTTAATCAAGCAGCGCGAGGACGAGGAAGAGCAGAACTATCGGGACAGCCTTCGACGGTTCCAGCGCATGGATGGGGCGCGCACCCGTTTCAATCCGAAAGAAGCAGGTTGGGATGCGCGTGTCACTGATGACGGAGCCAATATCGAGATCAAGAAGTTGACGGATAAGGAGTACTATCTCGTCATTTTTGAAGTGGTTCGTCCAAACGACAATTACCGTACTGAACCGCCGTTTGGCGAAATTCGCGGACTTGGCGCAAGCGGTAGCGTCAAAATCTCACGTTTTGGCGGTTTTGACAACGTTGAAGCGGTGCTTGTGCAGGCGTACAGCAATTTGTCGTACCCAGATCAGGTCACGATTCCGCTCGATCCGAACGAGACGATGCCTGAGTATCGCGCAGCATAAGCGCAGGAAAGACCTAGCGCTATGATGAGAATGTCTTTTTAACCCCGTGTCATCCGTTTTCCCAAGGAAGTAAATCCCGTGCCTAACCCACAACAACTCATGCAGTACGCCGGTGCTGCTGTCACCGTCATCGTCCTGATTCTTGGATTGCTCTTTGGAAGCGGAGATTTGTCTTCGTCTTCTCCTGGATCGGATACAGGAGCACAATCGGCACTGGCGAAGCAATCGAACACGTCTGCTCCGTCGAATGGTGGGCGTAAAGCAGATTCAGACGGGTGCGTGAAGAACACTCCTGATTACTTCAAGTGCAAGCAAGAGAACAGTCCTCTCGGCAAAAAGAACCCGCCCTTGACTCCGAGCGAGATCCAGCAAGCGAAAAAGGAACAGTTCGATCAGTTGGTTGCGTGGCGTTCTCGTGACAAGGAGTTGCGCCCGATTACTTACGATCCCGCGTTGGAAGCAACTGCGCAGCGGTTTGCTGAAGAATTGGCGCAGACTCCGGGAGATGAGATTTGGCACTCGGGGTACAACACAAGGGGTCGGGAGAACGTGGCGATGAGCCAGATCTCGCACGATAGGTTCATCAGTATGTTCGCCGGGTCACCTGGACACAGCAGTGCCATGAGTACTAACGGGCGTGCTCCAAAAGTAGGTATTGGTATTGCACAAGATCCGGTTACGGGACACTATTTCTGCGTCCAGCACTTCGCTGATCACTAATGAGTCTTGGGGACGGGGGAGGAAGGAACACCTACTAGGTCGGGAAGATAGTCCCACCTAGTAGGTGTTTTGTTTGCGCCGGGTGATGCTGGACTACCCGTGTGCCAAATTGACACGCCTAATCGTCCGCGCCATACGTCACCGATGAACTGTGACGCTCTTTGCTACTAAACGTCGTAGAAACCCACAGGTCAGGATTGAGCGACACCGAATCCTCATACTGTTCGCCGTTGTCATCGCTGTAGTTGATGATCACCTCAACATCAGCGGGAATCCCGTCGCCGGATTCATCGAGCAGCATTGCTCCGTCAGATTGTTTACGGACCAACACCGCATCCGCTGGAGTTCCGTCCGCATTGACAAATCGCTTACTCTCTCCGACTTCTCGAAGAGGGAACCGCTCAACTTTTGTCGCCCAAAATGGCACAGACGTGGACTGATTTGGTGCCCAAGTCTTGAACGTCTTCCCCTCGTACTTCGCAAGGGTCAGTTCGACCGGCGATTTCCTGTAATCGACTAACTCCGAAGTATTGGCGTTGAGACGATCCACGTCTGGTTCCGGAAGTGGCGGGTTGAATCTCACAGTGACGTTGCGGGCGGGACTTTTGCCAACATTCTCCACGACAAGCGGGAGATATCCCTTTTCGTGTATCGGGCTTCCAAGATAAGCGTTCATACGAGGGCGAAACAACGCAAGCATCACATCATCCAACCCACCAAGAATCTGTGTCTCCGTCGCCGTCATGATCTCTAAACGATCCAATTGATCTCTAGCGGTCCACATCGTGGACTGGCTCGCATGAGCGATCTCTTCCATCTGGTCGGCTGCGTCTTGGGCGTTTTCGCTGGCTTCTCGTGCTGTTTTCGCGTTCTGCCAAGTGGCATAAGCAGCAATACCTAGCGACACGATAGTGGCGAACAGCATGGCGATATTGAGCCAATCCGATAATTCAAGTCCCTCATCTTGGACCACAACCGGAACAGGTTCGACTACCTGCGAAACGTCTGCTACCTCCGGCGCAACCTCATCGTGGGAGATTACGGGTAGATCGTTTGTTGTTGGCTTTTGCATCCGTTAGTAGTGCTCCGCGACGTACTCGTACACAGCATCAAACAGGTCGCCACGCGGGGGCATGTGGAAATCAACCAACTTCTTCGAGATGGTAGCGCGTACCTTCCTGTCGCCCGTGGAGTTGCCAGCACTCCATCCCGAGAACGTCACCGTGCGCGCGATTTGATCAATTTCCTTCGCCAGAAGTTCCACCACGATAGAAGAATCTTCCGGCTTGTACTCGGTGACAATCTGCGTCAGCGCACCAACGTGATCATCCGGTAGCAGCGCGATATTTTCTTCTACCTTCGAAGTGTCCTCATCGCTACCGGAGCGCTTATCCAAATCACGGATCTTGCGCGCCAAACGAATTGCTTCCTCGATGAATTTTTCCGTGTCTTCCATCGTGGCGGTGGAGCGCGTGCGCAAGTTTTCCAACTGCTCCGCAAGTGAGACATACACCGTCGCCCCGTCAGACTTGGCGAGACGCATCTTGATCCGGCGATCAATCGAGTCCAGAATCTCGTCAGCGGTGACCGCATCAGGATCGAGTTCGTCCCCATCAGGGTCAAGAATGTCAGTTAATTCTCGCAACTTGTCGATAGTGTCTGATGAGACTTCCAGGCGCTTGAGACTTTTCACCTTTACGTTCGAGATCGAATCATGGACGAGTTGGATCGTTTTTGCGCCCAACTTCTCCCACACGAGGTCAAAGTCAGTTTCGGCACCCTTCGCCACTTGATACAACTGTGCAAGCCACTTGTAATCCTGCTCATGCTTGATTACTTGCGGGTTGGGATACAGCACCTCCCACAGTCCTTCAACGGTCATGAATTCACGCTTGAAAGCACGCGCGTCATCTTCGGTAGCGAAACGGCTGGCTGCTGCGGTGAAGGACTTAAAACTGTCGTCTGTCCGGTCGATCCCGTCGAACCGACTCAAGGCGAGTTTGAGCGCCTTATCGAATTGGACCAGCACTTCCTCGACTTCGACACGGAGTTTCTTATCCTCGGGGGATGCTTCTTTGAGCGCTCGCGCGATCCGCTTGGAGATGCCTACGTAATCGACAATGATGCCGTGGGTTTTCTCCTGTCCCGTTTCCGGGTTGGCATAGCGCCTGTTCGTGCGTGTAATCGCCTGGAATAGCGTCTGCTTCGACAATGGCTTGTCGATAAACATTGTGCTTTCAATAGGCGCGTTAAACCCGGTGAGCAACTTCGAGGTCACGATCAGAATGTCTGGCGCAGAATCGTGACGCACAAACCTGTCAATGAGTGCATGCTCTTGCGGGCGGGAACGCTCGTATTTTGTCCATCCGCGCTTTTCGTCTTCTTTCCCGCCGACAGTCATCACGACTTCGGTGGTGTAGTTCAATCCGCGCTGTTTGATCAATTCGTTGAGTTTGTGCTCGTAGATGACACACATTTCACGATCCAGCGCGACTACTTGCGCCTTAAATCCAAGTGGGGCGACATGCGCGTGGTAGTAGTCCAAAATGTCGTTGCAGACTGCATCGATGCGATCCGGGTTGAGCACGACCGTTTTCTGCTTGCCGGAACGATCAGACAAATAGGCTGCTTCGTCTTCAGTCAGTCCCTCATCTTCGACAAGCGTGTTAAAGGCTGCATCGAGCGCGTCCTGGTCGAGGTTCCAGTCCACCAAGCGTGGTTCGACAATGATGGGGACGGAAGTCTCATCCGCGATAGCGCGTTCCATCGTGTACTTGGACAGCACTTGTCCCGGATCTTTTTGGTTGCCGAACAGTTTGAACGTGTTGCGCCCGTTAATGCCACCTTCATTAATCGGTGTGCCGGTCATACCGAAGAAACGAGCGTTCGGGATGACCTGGCGCATCTTCATACCAAGATCGCCGTCTTGGGTGCGGTGCGCCTCATCGATCATCACAATGAAGTTCTCGCTGGAGTTCCACACCTCGCCGGAGTCGAGGATTACGTCCTTAAACTTCCAGATGGACGTGACGATGATGCCGGGAACGGCGTTGGTGACCGTCTTTTTGAGTTGCTTCGCGCTGCCGACGTGGGTGATGTTGGCGATACCAGAATCACGGAAGTCATCGAGAACGTTCTTCTCTAAGTCCACGCGGTCGAGTCCGATCAGGATGGTGGGCTTTTCGATATCTGCGTCTTCGAGCAGTTTCATCGCCGTGTAGACCATCAGCAGGGTCTTGCCTGTTCCCTGGTAGTGGTGGATCAATCCGTTGCCACCGTTAGGTTCGCGAACACGCGTGTGAATGGCTTCTGCTGCTTCCATCTGCACGTAGCGGGGATGATCTTTTTCGCACCACTCACGCCGGAGCGCTGGAACAGCGTGAAATCATCCGCGATGTTGATCAGCGTGGATGGGGACAGCAGCAGGTCGATAGAACGCTTTGTGCGCTCGATACCTTTCAGGTCGTAGGGGTCTTCGGTCGATCCCCACATGCTCCAGGTGTAGTCCGGCTGGTTAAGCGAGCCATAGCGGAAGTTTGTCCCGTTGCAGACCACATTCAGGATATTGGTAGCGAAAAATGCGGGAGCCTTGTTGAGGTAGACCTGGTTGATATCCGATACGCCAAGTTTCCAATCTTGGGTGATGTTTTTCGTCTCGATAATGACTACGGGTAGTCCGTTTAAAAACAGCACGAGATCGAAACGCTCGTGGGTGTTGGGCGTTTTGTAGACCACCTCTTTGGAAACAATCGCCTGGTTATTTTCCGGGTTATCCAGGTCAAAAAGGTGAATGGTCGTGTAGTCGTTGTCCCCGATGAACTTGTGGGTAAAACCACCGAAGAGTTGTTGGATAAACTCTTTGTTCGCTTGCATGGGCGAGGACGTGACCGCTTTGCCGAAGATTGCTGATAGGCGTGGCTCGATCTCGTCATAGCGCTCGGGGTGCGCTTTTAGGGTGGGGTTGAGATCGATGACCGCTTGTTTGAGGTAGGCGGGGATGTAGGGGTCAGCGAGTTGACGGGGAAGATCCTTCGCTTTGACCTCCGTGAATCCGTTATCGGAGATTCTGTCTGCGAGGAAGCTTTGAACCGTTGATTTTTCGCTGAACGTTGCCATTTTCTGTCTACCTTTTATGTTGTTGTCGCCTTATGAACCTTCTATGTGTTTTGGCGGTGGATGAATATGTCGATTATAGCAGGTGGGGCGGGGTTTTCGCGGGGTGTGAATGGGGCGTGAGGGGTGGGCGAATCAATATGACTCACAGGCGCGGGATGCACCTACGCTACGCCCTCATCGCTTGCGAACAACTCCGCTAAATCGCGCACACCCTTGTCACCGGATAGCAGTGCGTGGAGCGCGTCTTGGCGCACCTGCTTGAGCGCTTCTTGGGATCGTTTCGCGGAATCGATGTACGTATCGAGTGTTTGCATTTTTCCCACGATTTTTTTCTGGTCTTCGAGGGGTGGGAAGGGAATCTGAATGGATTGGCACGCTGACTTGGTAATTTTCGGACGGGATGAGCCACTGATGTACGCAGATACATCCGAGAATTCGATTGCTAGAGCCACGTACTGAGTGGATGTGTCACTCTCCGCTTTGACGATATGAGCATGGTTGTTAACCCAGAATTTCCCATTAGCCAGAAACGCGATAGGTAGTTTTCGGGTTCTGATATTTTCACCGTCTTCTGCGATCAGCAGGTGCAAGCCTTCAAATAGGAAGTTATCGACATAATCCGCTATTCCGCTTGCGCCATAGTATGGGTAAGATCCGGGAACCCGATCCGCCTTCTTTACAGGCTTTCTTTTATTGTCGTGAAATTCCACAACCTCTTGAAGGGGCTTAAATTCGAACTCTTCGCCCACTTGTCGGATGAGCGTTCTTGCCACATCTCCGCGCATTTGTTCCGCGCTGGCAATCTCGCGGTCACCCGCCTGGATCATGAGATCCAGCGCCTGCATGAAACTTACGATCTCGCGCTGTTCCTCAATAGGGGAATCAGGAACTCGATTTGTTCAAGAGATCTTTTACTTAGTTCTTTAAATGTCGATCCGCCTGAGTAGTTAAGAAGCGTTTCGGTGTTAGCACTCAGGAGGTAGTACCAGAACTCCGGAATTTGACCATCTTCTAGAACAAGGCTCTTAAAGCCCTGATTCGTACAAATGTCGTTCGCTGCTACAGAGACGTACCCAACTGGAGCGCGTGAAGTAAGAAGAACGGTGCCTTTGGGCAGCATATGCGTGGAACAGGAATTAAACCCCTGTTCGGTAAGGAACCGTGAACCGTGAGAAGTATATGGCGCTGGATTGTCAGACAAATCCTTTGGCGTTAGCCACGGTATGTCACCACCCCAATTCTCTTCGATGCCGGTTTTGGGGGTAGCGCCAGACACAATCTTTGCAACATCTTTGACCTTGGTAGGTATCCAGTTTTGTTTATTCACCAAAACCGACCTCCTTTAGGAGGTTGCGGAATGCGTCGCGGGCGCGCTCGCGCTCCAATTCCGCTTCGTTCCATTCTGCGATGGATGCTTCAAGATCCACTTCAACATCCGTGTTCGCCTGGACGTAACGACCAATGTTGAGGTCGTAGTCATTTGACTCGATCTCGTCCATGTCTACAAGTCGGAACTCGATTCCTTCGTCTGCGCCGTCCACGTCCTCCTCGTCGTGGAACGCTGACAGGATTGCATTCACATCGTCATCAGTAAGTTCGTTCATGTTCGAGCCTTTGACGAAACGAGTTGAAGCATCCACGAAAAGGATCTTGTTCTTACGCTCTTCCGACTTCTCAGCGCGCAGAATCACGATGCAGGACGGGATTGTTGTGCCGTAGAAAATATTGTTTGGCATGCCAATGACCGCTTCGATGAGATCACGGTTGAGAATTTCCGTACGAATCCGCTTCTCCGCATGTCCTCGGAAAAGGATGCCGTGGGGCATGACTACGCCGATACGTCCCGTCTTAGGCTTCATTGAAGTGATCATGTGCTGCATGAACGCGAAATCTGCGTAGGAATTAGGAGCCAAGTCACCGATAATTCGGGGATCGTCATCCCACGACTCACGTCCCCAATCCTCAACGGAAAACGGAGGGTTGGCAATTACCACGTCATACTGTTCAAAGGTGTTATCCGGTCTGCGATTGCCGGGATCGAGCAGGGTGTTGTCGTGAATGACCTTATGTTCTGGCTGGTTGTGGATATACAGGTTCATCCGCGCGATAGCCTGCGTGGTCATGTTCTTTTCCTGACCATGCAAGGTAAGGGTTCGTGGATCGCCACCATGCTCTTCGACGGTGTTGCAGGCTTCGATGAGCATGCCACCGGAGCCACACGCGGGGTCGTAAACAGACTCTTCGGACTGCGGATCGAGAAGACGGGTAATCAAGCGCACGACCGGGCGCGGGGTGAAGAATTCTCCCGCGCCGGTGCCGGAATCATCCGAGAACTTCTTGAGTAGGTACTCGTACGCATCTCCGAAAGAGTCGCCCGGAACTGTTTCTGCATTAAACGTGTGCTCCGCAAGACCGGCGAGCATCTTACGAAGTCCCTCTTCTTTTAGGCGCTCTTCGTTACCGTAAGCAGCATCTCCGAAGATGTTTGAAAGTTGCTCCGGATTAGCATGTTGGATTGCGGTCATTGCCGAACGTATACGAGCGCCAATGTAGTTCCTCGGGTGAAGTGCGTGCGCTTTGTCCTTACGAATACTCTCGGGAATGTCCTTATCCAGATACACGTTGTCCCACGACGCGCCCGGTGGGATCACAAAGGCGTGGTAATCGGCTTCAACCTCGTCACGGGTTTCGGAGTCGAGTCTTACACCGTCATAGTCCGCTTCAAACCGTTCCGTTTCGTACTTGTAATTATCGCTAATCCACTTCCAGAACAGTGCGGGGAACACGTAGTTCTTGTAATCGGAAGCGTCCATAAATCCACGAAGTGCCGTGGCTGCTCCCAGAGAGTTCTCTCCAGTTCGTCGCGAGTAATCGGCGTGTAATTGCTCATGTTCTAATTCCTTATTCATTCAGTTTTTTGCATTAACCTCTCCATTCTTTCACAGTCCGCGCGCCGTTCGTCGGAACGTGATAGTTGGTGTCCAGTGCTGGTCACGCCCTGTTTCAAACTGGTGTAAGTCAGGGTGAGATAAGCGAAAGCGGGGGACGCACCGCACCTACTATGTCGAACATATGTTCTTGACAAACCGCGCAAAGTCCTCTTACTGTACTGATCGGTCTAGTGAAGGGAGAACAACTTGGACCAGCAGTACGAGATAAATCAAACAGGACGAAACGAGCGCGGAGAACTCGATGTAGTCCGCTTCTCATGGGATAAATCTCAGGTGAAAATTGGTCAATCGGGACCGTCGAATTTCCTACCCGAGATTGAACGCCAGTTAGCGGGACACGATTGGGGCACGGACCTCCCCGCGAAAGTCTCGGTAGGTGACAACCCGGATGAGACATGGACGATTTACCTTCCGCCAGGGTGTCCCCTGTCCATCTGGATCGATTCTGAGAAAGCGTTTTGGGTGGATTACTGGATCTACTTGGTGGACATGTACCTCGACGGTGAAAAGGAAGCCTACCGCGCGGATATCTCCTGGATTGAAGAAGCCTGTTACCACGGGGCGTAAGGGGGATAGGCGCGCGTGCGCCTGGTGAGTCATATTGACTCACCTCACCCCAACCCCGTGCCCGAAAAACCAACACAAGAAAGCAAGGTGATCAACCTGGACAAACCAACCACACGCCCGCCGATTACAGACCTCATCCCGGTCGCGGTGATCTCACCCGATGACGCAGTGACCGCCGAATGGCTCGAAGGGTTCATCCGCGATCTACGTGCCGATGCGGAATTAACGCACCTTCCGCACGAAGGTGGCACCGTCGCGTCCCGCGAGAAGTAATCGCCCCCGCGAGCACAACACCTCTTGCTCGCGCGGGTTATCGCTCACACATTCTATGTATCGCACCCAACGTTGTCCTTCACTTTCTATGTGAGCGTCCCGTCCGTCCCCGTGACTTATTAGGTGTTCTCCCGCTCCCAGATCCGCCCTGCAAAACCCACGCAGATACTACGTATTCCACCCACCTACTAAGTCGGAAAAATGGGTCTTGACATGCGCAAACAGCGTACTGTAGCGTTCTGTCTCCGTTGGCACAATCCCGTGCCAACACCACCAACCAAAGGAGACAATTTGGGAGAAATTCTATCTGATGCAGTGATGCAAGTGATGACCCCATCACTGGAGTACTACGACAAGATCGCACTCGCACATGTGAGCAAACACGCTGATGATTCTACCGGGCACCTGATCGACCGTCACGGGACTTTTCGACGTGGTTGTATCGGGATGATTCACTACATCCCAGAAGAAGCCTATGAGCGTCCCTGGTGGCGCGAACCGGAGTATCCGCTGAAAGGCTGCATTAACCGCCTGGTAGATGCTGGATGGATCAAACGCCTGGACGGAGAAGAGTTCGACGGAGCGCTGATGCTCAACGTCTCTCGCCTGGTGCGCTTAATGGACATTGCTGAGACGGAAATGGCACAAAACCAGCACATTTTGTCCTGCGAATACTTACCTGACGGGACGATGATTGACCCGCCATGTGAGGACTTCCGTGACCCGGATTTTCTGCCGTTCATTCGATGGGCGGATGCGCAATTTCCTGGAGATTTCGCTTACACACTGGCTGATGACGTAACGGATGCAACCGCACGTCTTCTAGACGGTCATCTTTCTGTCGAGCGTGACCACGGGTGGCAAGAGACTGATCCCACTCGATGGAAACGTGCCATTTTGGATTGGAAGGATCACCACCTCGATGATGGTGGTTTTGCGATCCCGGAGCAGTGGAAGGTGACTGATGATTGCTAATTTCAAGCCAAACGTAAGTGCTGGACACCTTCGCGCAGAGGTTGCGCAATGGCGCGAAGTCGATGAGATCCCGGACGAGTTTCTGGTCCTGATCGACCCGCGCGAGAATCCACTTCTGACACTTCTGCAAATCGCCAAACTGCATGCTGCGAATGCGTGGGAGACAGGATGTGATCTCACGTTCGGGGACGTAGACGATGCTTCCACTCGCTACATGGCGTTTACGTATCGCGGGAGTCGTGAAGACTTCTGGTACGGACTTTCCGTGCTGACCGAGCAAGTCATTCTGGATGCTGAGGGGCTAGAAGATGAGCACTATCCGAGTCAGCGAGCGTTTGGGCGCATGCTCATGTCGTTTGGGATTCCACCGTTAGAGGTACTTCCCGCTGTGGGCGTGTCCGATGACGGGACGGTGCTGGTAGATGCTGAGTGGGAAGAACTGATGTAGTCGGGGAAAGTGAGTGTTTGGGGTGCGCTCACGGGTGTCCGGAACACATAGAAAGTGTGTGCGATTCTACGGCGATTTGCGGGGTTGGAAATTGCAGGGTGGACAAGTGGGGTGAAGAGATGCTGGCGTTTGTGCTGAATCGATCTCAAAAGCAGTAGGAAATGTTTGCGCGCCCGCGCCCATCGTTTTCGCGAATGTCATATTGACTCACGCACCATCGAATACGATCCGCGCCAAGACGGTCCACTCTCCATCAACGCTCAGACCCCTACCCCGCGTCTCATTAAAAGAGAGAATTTTTCTTCGTCTTTAATTCCCCGCACACTGAAAATCGCTCACAACAGAGCACATACAAGGTAAAATCGGTGTTCCATACCACTACACCTTCTCCGGCATCCCGAACGGCATAACTGCCTCTCACGCCTCATTTTCACCCCACTGAGACAAAAACAGACTCCCACTCCCCTATTGCGCCAAAAACACATACCTAGCAGCGCATATGTTATTTGTGACGGCACCCACCGTCACTTTTAAGTGACAAGTTGGATTATGCCTTTCCCATGTAAACAGCAGAGAAGAACGCCGCCCGGCCGGGCGTGCGGTCATTTGCGCACGGATCAGTCTCGACCGCAAAGAAGAAGCGGGTGTGAACCGCCAGCTTGACAACTGTCATAAGCTCGCCGGGCCTTACGACCTCGAAGTCGTCGATGAACTGGTCGACAACAGCGTCAGCGCGTGGTCGGGGGGCGAGCGCCCGGCGTACACCGAACTTCTCCGCCACATCGCCCGCGGCAATGTCGACCGGGTGATCGTGTGGCACACCGACAGGCTCGCAAGGCGTACGCGCGACGTTCTCGGCTACCTTGAAGTGTCGAAGCTCGCCAGGGTGGTCACGCTCACCGTAAAGGGCAACGGGATGGACCCGTCGTCGTCCGACAGTAAGTTTCTGGCGCCCGCCCTCGACGCCGACCACCTCGACGACACCCGGCGCCTGTCGAAGTTGATCGGACTACGAGCCGACGCCGGGAACGAACTCTTCTGGTCGTGGTCGACGGTCTGACGCACACTACCCCATAAATAGGGGTTGAACATTAGCTTTGGTCAGTTCATTCATATATTTTCTTTATGTTTGACCTTCCAATATCCGACACAGTTCTAGTCGCCGTTATCACCGGTACTCTGACTTTGCTCGCCGGTGTATATGGCGAATTTACCAAGAACGCTCTTGCCAGACACCACCGACGACAAGAACAGGAGGCCGAATCACGTAAGGAACAGCTCGCCGCTGTCCGTGACTTCTTAGCAACCGCCGGGGAATTGAGACTCAATTCTTTGTACGAAGCGTTACCCCTCACCTACACCGCCACCATCCAGGATCAGGTTAAAAAGAAAGTTGAAGTTGAGGGGTCAAATAAGCGCTTGTCGAAAATTTTGGAAAAGATCTTTTCGCGGAAGCCCAAACGGCCCGCCCATTCCTACTCGACTATGCATGAATTCGGAATGGATACCTTCAAAATCAAGACGGCCAACGCAAAACTCCGTGCAGAGTTACATAGCGCATGGGAAACCATGGATCTTCAGCTTGCCCACCCGCAAGTACGGGGGCTTCGAAACGTGTTCAAGAAGCCCTTCGGGACAAGAGCACCTACGTGGGAGCGTCAATAACGAGCCCCTATACGAAGGGGAAAAACTACGCGACTTTCGTAGCTTCAGAATTTGACCGGGTACTCGACGAGCTTCGAGAGACAGCCGTCGCACAGTTAAGAGAATGAGAGTGACCGACCTAGACTTACCCCCGAACACCCTCCCCCGCTGCCATACCGAAAGGAGGGTGTTTGCGCACGTCAACGGTACAATTGAGGAGTGTCACTTAATGCGGTTCGGGGTTATCGGATTGCATTCGAACCTGACAGGGGTTATCTGGTTTTGATCGCGCATTTTAAGGGGTAGAGGATCATTTGAAATCATCCAGAATCACTCCCCTAGTGCACCACCTGTAAATGCAAATTGCGGGTTAAGGGTCAAAATGTGTGTCCAGAATCGGTGATTTCCGGTATCTGACCTGGGTGATTCCCAGAAGTATATGCCCCGAGGGCATATATCCGCTGTTGTGGTCGTATATCCCCGGTGTGGCGTGGTTGATGTGGTAGGGGCCGGTGGTGCGGTGGCTCAATGCCGAAGAACCGACCACGCTGCCACTGCGGTGGGGAGATGAAACGCAACGGAACCACATCCAAGGGCACCACTCGGTGGCGCTGCAAAATCTGCGGTGCATCAACCACCAAAACCCGCAGCGATCTCACTAACGCAGCGGTGTTTCGACAATTCATCGAGCACTGCACATCGACCACCGCCCTGAGGCAGAACGCAAAAGACGCCGGAATCAGCCGCTCCACCATAAAACGGCAGTTTTCGTGATGCTGGCTTGTCGATGTGCCTGATCCCACGATCGGACACGACGGCCGGGTCTACGACCAAATCTTCCTTGACGGCACCTACACCGCAAGCGGATGTCTCATTGTTGCCGCCACCTTGGACCACGTCATCGCCTGGCACTGGTGCACCCACGAAACCACCCGCGACTACCAACACCTCCTCGAACGCATCCCCGCACCCCTGATCGCCGTCATCGACGGCGGCCAAGGCGCCGCCAGCGCAATCAAAACATGCTGGCCGGGCACCAAGATCCAACGCTGCCTCGTCCACGCCCAACGCGTGGTACGCCGCTACACCACCGCACGCCCACGCACCGACGCGGGACGAGCGATCTACCAACTCGCGCTCAACCTCACCAAGATCACTACCTTGGATGAAGCCGCAGCCTGGGGCGTAAAGCTGCACGAATACGGCACTACACGGGACTTGACCAACAACGCACCTGGTCATGGACCCATGAACGCACCCGCAAGGCCTACAACAGCCTCAACCACCTCTGGCGCAACCAGCTGTTATTTGTCTACCTCGACCCACCCGACGGTGTCCTCGATAGCAGCCGGATCAAATCCACCACGAACAGCCTGGAAGGCGGCATCAACGCCCAATTGAAACTGCTGGCCCGCACCCACCGCGGCAGATCCGGCGAGCACCAGCGCCGGATGCTGGAGTGGTGGCTCTACTTAAAAACGGAACTGCCTGACGACCCAGTGGAGATCGCCAGACAGTCCAATTGGGGCCAGGACCAACTCGCCAAAGTATCCACCCTGACCCACAACGAGAACCAAGCCGACCACGAAACCGGACAACCAGCCCTCTACGACAACGCTATCGACACCAACTACACACACTCAATCGGCATCCAAAAAGGCCACATCTAACCCCCGCGACACGCCGACACCAGACACACTTTTTGACCCTTAACCCCCCAAACGCCGAATGCAACACAAAACAAAGGAGGCCTCTACCAGCGTTTCCACTGGTAGGGGCCTCAAGTTGGTAGCGGGGGCAGGATTCGAACCTACGACCTCTGGGTTATGAGCCCAGCGAGCTACCGAGCTGCTCCACCCCGCGTCGGGCGTGTATGTGATTATCGCCTGTCGCCGTAACCGGCAACGTGGAATTACTATACATACACCAACGAATAGCGCCAAACCTCCTGTTCAAAGGTGGTTTGGCGCTATTGTTTCCGCTCTCGAGTGGCGCGCTGGCGCGCGCCGTGCTTACGGGCTTCCTGGCCTACTGCGCCCGCTGGTACTCGGCCACGGCGCGGTCCAGCTGGTCCAGAGCGCGGCCGTACTCCTCGAAGGAACCGTCGCGAGCGCTCTCCAGGTTGCGCAGGGCGTCGTTGATGCGGTTCATCGCCTCGTCCTTGCCAATTTGCGGCGCGTCCTGGTTCTCCTGCGGCTTGTCGTCGCCCTCAGGCTTGGCCTCCTGGCCGGCGTTGTCGCCCGCGCCCTGGCCCTCGTCCACAACCTCAATGTCTTGGGCGGCCGAGGAGTGGATGCCAACCTGGTCAAGCGCTTGGGAGATCGTCGGTGCGTAGCCCACCTGGCCGCGGTAGAACACCAGTACGCGCAGCAGCTTCGGGAAGGCGGACGCCTGGTCCTTGCGCTGCGAGTAGATCGGCTCGACGTAGAGGATCTCGCCGCCGCCCACCGGCAGAGTCAGCAGGTTGCCGTTCTTCAGGTCGTTAGTGCCCTCCCATAGCGTGCGGTCGCGGGCGACCTGGTCGGAGGACATCAGGGCGTCCTGCGCCTGCTTCGGGCCCTGCGTCTGCGTGTTCGTCGGCAGCACGCGCACCGTAATGTGGCCGTAGTTCTCCGGGTCGGAGGAGACTGCCATGTGCGCGGACAGGAACTCGCGGTTCAACCCACGGAACGGGGTAATCAGCTGGAAGGAAGGCTTGTCCGTCTCCGGGTCTGATGCCACCACGTAGTACGGCGGCTGGTTCAGCTGGCCGCGGCCCTCCGGTGCGGTCGGGTCGTTCGGCACGGACCAGAAGGCGTCGTTGTTGAAGAACACGCCAGGGTCATCCACGTGGTAGCGGGCCAACAGGTCGCGCTGCACCTTGAACAAGTCCTCCGGGTAGCGCAGGTGCTCGCGCAGAGAGTCCGAGATATCGGACGCCGGTCGGACCGTGCCCGGGAAGGTGGCCTGCCACGCCTTGAGCACCGGGTCGGACTCGTCGTATGCGTAGAGGTCCACGGTGCCGTCGTACGCGTCCACGGTGGCCTTCACGGAGTTGCGGATGTAGCCCACGTTGTCCGTGATCAGGCGCTGGGTCGTGCCGTCCGGGTTCAGCGCGTCCTGGGTGGTGTCCTGCAGGGAGTTGCGCGTGGAGTACGGCAGCTGGCTCAAGGTGGTGTAGCCGTCCACAATCCACTTCACGCGTCCGTCCACCACGGCCGGGTAGGTCTTGGAGTCCGTGGTCAGCCACGGGGCCACCTTCTCCACGCGCTCGCGCGGATCGCGGTCGTAGAGCACCTTCGAGTCCCCGCCAACACGGTCGGACAGCAGGAAATTCAGCTCCTGGTACTTCACGGTGTACGCAAGGCGGTTGACAATGTTGCCAATATCAACGCCGCCCTTGCCCTCGTAGGTGTAGGTGGAATCGTCCGTGTCGTACTCCACCGGGCCTTGGCCGGTTTCGCCCACGATGGCGTAGTCCAGGCCGTCCTCAGCAGAAGCGATTACCGGGCCGTAGTAGATGCGCGGCTCGTCGACCTTGATGCCCAACTCCTCGGCGTCCTCCGCGGCCTTGGCGGCGGCGTTGGACTGCAGGTCGGAGACGGTGAAGATAGGCAGGCCGCCGCGGGTGGAGCCAGCGTCCTGCGCCGCCTCGTCCACCGTGTTTGCCTGCGCGGCGATAAAGCCGTTGCCGTGGGTGTACACGGTGTGGCGGTTAATCCAGTCGCGCTGGTTTTCACTCAGCGAGTTCGGGTTCATCTCACGCGCCGCAACCACGAAGTCGCGCAAGTCCCCGTCCACCTCGTAGCGGTCCATCGCCAACTGGTCCGGAAAGCCGTAGAAGTTGCGCAGCTGCTGCATCTGCGTGAACGTCGGAGAGATGATCTCCGGATCCAACAGGCGCAGGTTGGCAATCGTGGCGGTATCAGACGCCACCTCCGCGTTGGAGGTGTTGCCCGCTCCCCAGTTGTCCAGGTAGGTGACATTATCGTCCGTCAGCCCGTACGCCTCGCGCGTGGCCTCGATGTTGCGGCCAATGTAGTCGTACTCCTTTGCTTGGCGGTTGGGTTTGACGGAGAACTGCTCCATCAGCGCCGGCCACACGTTGCCCACGACGAGCGATGACAGCAGCATCAGCACGGTGGCCAGCACCGGGATGCGGAAGTCGCGGTAGACAATGGAGGCGAAGAACGCGGCAGCCACCACCACAGCGATGACGGTCAGGATGATCTTCGCCGGCAGCGTCGCGTTGATGGTGGTGTAGGACGCGCCAGTGAAGATGTCGTTGCGGCCGTAAAGCAGGTAGTAACGCTCCAGCCAATAACGGGCCGCCTTCAACAGCATCCACAGCCCAGCCGTGACGGCGAGCTGCACCCGCGCATCTTTGCTGATGCGGCCGGAGACACCGGACACCCTATTGCCGATGCGGATGCCGCCCAGCAGGTAGTGCGCGGCCGCGCCCACCAGAAACGCCACGAGCAGCAGCATGGACAAGGTGTCTACCACCGCCGAGATGCCCGGCAGGGTAAACGCGTAGAAGCCGAGGTCGCGCCCAAATTCAGCGTCGGTGCTGCCGAAGTCCCCGCCGTTGAACCAGAGCATGAACACGCGCCACATCCGCTGGCCAGCCAGGCCGGACAGGATGGCCACAACTACCGGCACCCACACGAGTAACCCACGGACGCTTTGCTGCAGCTGGCGGCGGTACTGCGCCGCTTGATCAAACGGAGAGGCCGCCTCCTCGGGGCGGCCGCGCCACGCAAACCAGGCGGCGAGCCAGGTTATGGCGCCACCCAGCAGGGCAAAGATGACAAACAGCACTACCCGCGCCAGGATCACGCGGTTGAACACGCCGCGGAAATCAACTTCGCCGAACCAGAGGAAGTCGGTGTACAGCCCGACCAGCATTGGCAGAACGATGAGGATGATGCCGAGAATGCCCACCACGGTCATAAGCCCGTTGTTTGGCTTCTTGGCGCGCGGTTGTGGCCGATTGAGGCGGGTAGCCAAGCCTGCTCCTTAAGAATTAGTGTGTGCAACGCAGATAAGCTTCAAGCTTAAATACTCCAACGTCCAAGTTGCCCGGAGGGTTCCCGTGCGCGAGCAGCAAGCACTGAATAAGGCCATGATGGAGGCCGTCGAATTCGTCCACGCGGAGGGCTGGGACGCACCGCCGACGCTGTTCGGGCTCGTGCCGACGCAGATGCTTATCGACGAACTGGTGGACCTGGATGATTCCGCCCCCTCACCCTGGTGGTGCAGGACTTGCCGGAGCACATCCTGCCCGGCTCCGAGGAGCTCGGGGAGTACGTCTCCCGCATCGCCTGGCCGCGCGAAGTCGAGGGCGTGATCTTGGCCCAGGAGATCGTGTTTAAAGACGCCTCTGCTGGTGAGGACGCCCCGCCGCGCCCGGCGCGCCTGTTTTCCGGCGTGCTGCGCGACGAAGACACCGAGCAGACGCTGCTGCAACTGCGCCTGACCGAGGACGAGTTGGAGGAGCGCGGGGCGTTCGCCCAGGACGACATCGAGCTGCGCGGCGGGCCCGGCGTGGCCCCGGGCGTTGTAGCGGCGCTGCGCTACGGCCTTGAGCAGGACCCCGATGAGCTGGTTTAGGATGACGTCTGTGTCTACTTCCCGGCCCCGTTTCTTTTCCATCGCAGCTGCTGCCGTCGCAGCAACGTTGACGCTTACCGCATGCTCTACTGATTCCGAGGAATTGGCGGACGATACCCGGGCGCCGGAGATCACCTCCACCCAGACGCCCGCCGACGAGGCTGGCACCCCCGCCGCCGAGACGCACACTTCCGTCACCACTGAGACAGACACCAGTTCTGGGCAATCCCGGTCTGCAACCTCCTCCACGAGGGCTGCTGCGGGAGGTTCGTCGGCGACGGAAACGACGTCGTCAAGCACGAGCTCGAAGAAGGAGGACAAAGCGGCGCTGGAGGATGTGCGCGAGCGTTTTGCCACGTTGGCTCCGCCCGAATTCTTCGACCAGTTCGACGGCTGCGCGGCGGGTGGTTTGAGCGGATCGTTCGACTGCTCCGGTGAGGGCATCGGGCAGTTCCAGTTCTTCGATTCGGACTCCAAGGCCGCCTCCACCACCCAGCTTTTGACGGAGCTGCGCTCCTCCCGCGTGGTGGAGGACAACGGCGACCGGGTGGTGGGCTGGTCCACGCTGGGCACCTCGGCGATTATCACCGTGGTGGACAACCGCGAGGGCCAGGTGATGCAGCAGCTGATTTCCACCGAGCAGGAGGATCCGCGCCAGCGGATCTACGACCTGGGGCTGGCCACCCAGTAGCTAGCAGGTGGGCACGTCGCGGCCGGCGGCGAAATCCTCCATCGCGGCGACGGCCTCGGGGAGGTTGTCCACCTTGGCCACCGTCATGTGGTCGGTGTGGACGCGCTTGACCGCGTCGCAGTTACCGGCGGGGGCGAGAAAACAGCTCCGCACCTGCCTCCTCCGCGCCGCGGATCTTGTGGGTGATCCCGCCGATGGGGCCCACCTCCCCGTCATCGTCGATCGTGCCGGTGCCCGCGACGAACGTGCCGCCCGTGAGCGCGCCCGGGGTGAGTTTGTCGATGACAGCGAGCGAGAACATCATGCCCGCGCTCGGCCCGCCAATGTCGTTGAGGTTGTAATTCACGGTGACGCCGCCGGCGGGTTCCGAGGTCATGAGGATGCCCAGCATGGCTTGGCCCGCTTCGTGCGGGTTCTCCCCAGCTCCACTGTCTCGTGGTGCGGCTCGTTGTCCCGCTCGACGGTGATCTCGATGGACTCGCCGGGTGTCTTCGCCCGGACAGCGTCCTGCACCTCGCTGGGGGTGGAAACCTCTTTACCAGCGATGGCCGTGATCCGGTCTGCGGGGTGGAGGATGCCCGCGGAGGCGGCCCCCTCGACAACGTCGTGGACCACAACAGTGGTGGGGCGGTCCAGGTAATGCATGGCCGCCACCGTCGCGGACGCCTCAGACGCGACGAAGGCCTGCTGGTTGAACTCGCGGACCTCATCTTCACCCAGATCCGGCGGGAGGATCTGCTCCACCGGCACAATCGTGTCGTCCGTAGCAATCCAGCGGCCGAGCGCCTGTCCCAGCGTCATGTTCGTGCGCACCGACACCGTGGTCATGTTGAGGTGCCCGCCGGTGTCTTCCGTGTCCGCGCCCTGGATATCCACCACCGGCTCACCGTCGACCTCACCGAGCGTGTCAAAGGTGGGGCCGGGTCCTTCCGCCGCGTACGGCACCGTGAGGCGGACGTCGGTGCCCGGAATGTGGTCTACGGTCAGCGCCCCCGCAAGCAGGACCACTGGGATAGACCCCCATACCAAGGTCGACCACCGCCGGTTGTTGGCATCGAGCGCTTTGGACATGGGCGCAGATTCTAGCGCAGAGCTGTTGGAACTCCGGTGCTGGCTTACAGCGAACCCATGGGCACGCAGCCTGAATGTATTCTGGCGCGTATGACTAACGGATTTGGTTTCTCCTTTCCCAACGACTCGAACGACGACGGCGACAACGACGCCAACAATCGGGGCGGCAGCGGAAACGGTCGCGGCGACGGCGACGGTCGAATCCGTTCGCCGCATTCGGCTTCGGGGGAAGCTTCGGCGGGGGCCAGTCCGGCGCACCGGGCGGGGGCGGCCTTGGCGATATGTTTAACCAGCTCGGGCAGATGCTTTCCGGCATGGGAACATCCATGAACGCCCAAGACAAGGGCGACGCGGTGAACTTCGAGCTGGCAGCCCGCATGGCACGCCAGCGCCTCGCCGGCGTCAGCCCAGTCTCGGACGCGGACACACGTGCCGCCGAGGAATCGCTGCGCTTAGTGGAACTTTGGCTGGATGAGGCCACCGACCTGCCTGCCAGCGAGGCCAAGGCGCAGGCATGGAACGCGGAACAGTGGTTGAACCAGACCATGCCGATGTGGAAGCGGCTGGTCAACCCCGTTGCAGAGCACATGAACCGCGCCCAGCTGGACACCATGCCGGAACAAGCCCGCGAGATGATGGGCCCCATGGCCGGGATGATGAACCAGATGAACGCCATGCAGTTCGGGATGAAGCTCGGCCACGCGCTGGGCGATCTAGCGCAGCAGGCGCTCACCGGCACCGATTTCGGCCTGCCTGTGGCACCGGCGGGCACCGCGGCCGTGTTGCCGCGCAACATCGCCGAAATCTCCAAGGGGCTGGATCTGCCCGGCCAAGAAGTGATGGTCTACATCGCCGCGCGCGAAGCTGCCCGGCAGCGCCTGTTCCGCCACGTGCCGTGGCTGGTGGAGCGCATCGTCTCCTCCGTGGAGGAGTACGCGGCCGGCCTGGAGATCGATACCTCGCACATCGAGGAAATCGCGCGCAACCTCAACCTTGAGGGCGGGGATCCGCAGCAGATCCAGGAAGCGCTGCAAAACCTCCAGGGCGAAGACCTCTCCCCCCGTGTTGGCACCCGCAACGCAGGGGCGACCTCCCGGTTGGAAACGCTGATCGCCCTGGTGGAGGGCTGGGTCGACGTGGTGGTGGCTGAGGCCTTGGGCGAGCGCATCCCTTCCACCCCGCAGCTTGCGGAGGCGTGGGCGCGGCGCCGCGCCACCGGCGGCTCCGCCGAGCAGGCGTTTGCCAACATCGTCGGCATTGAACTGGGCGCTCCCCGCACCCGCGACGCCGCCGAACTGTGGCGCCGCATCGGTACGGCCGTGGGCGCCGAGCGGCGCGACCAGGTGTGGAACCACCCAGACTTCCTGCCCACCGCGGAGCACCTGGACAACCCCGCCGCGTTCATAGACACGCTCTTGGACGACCAGCCGGACACCGACTTCGACGACGAGTTTGCCAAGCTCGAGCAGGAGCTGCGGGACAACCCTGAGCTCAAGCGCGACGAGGGCGACGGCAAGGACGACGGCCGCGAAGACGGCACCGAACTCTAAGCGCTACCGAAGCGCTGGTACGCCTCCAGGTAGCCCCGGGCGCGCTCCGCGAGGGGTGCGCGGTCTGCCCACTCGTAAAACTCCCTGCTGTGGTTGGGGATGAACGTGTGCGTCAGCTCGTGCACGATCACAGCGTCCAGGACGTAGTCCGGCACCTCCTTTAACCTGTCGCTGATGCGGATGTCCCCCGTTGAGACAGTGCATGAGCCCCAGCGGGATCGCTGGTTGGACACCCACCGGATCGAGCCGATGTGCGCCTGCCCGTCCAAGACGGTCGCGTTGAGGGAGTCGGCGCGAGACCGCAAGGAGGCGTCGTCACGCGGGCGTGCCTTCGTCTTCCGCTCGAGCTTTGCCAGCATCTCCCCCACCACCTCGCGTTCTTGCGCGGCGGTGAAGTGCGCAGGGATGCGGATTTCCGCTACCCCGCCGACAAGGCGCGCCTGCACCGATCGTGTCCTACGCGCCGACCGGATCACCCGGTAGGCCGTCCCATCCGCCTGTGTTTGCCTGCCAGCCATGGAAATGCATTGTAGGATCCGGCGGAGGGGGTAGAAGTTGGGATGATCAACGACCACACGCGGGTGAAACTTGCAGCAGGCGCGCAGCCGTTTCTGCGCGCGCACAACGTGATCCAGTTCGGCGCCGATGCGACCCGGACCGGAATGGTGACAACCGAGCGCGCCGACGACGTGGCGGCGCTGCTGAGCACGCTACAGCGCGCGCGGCAACTGAGCTGGGTCATCGAGCAGCTCGCCCCGATCGTCGGCGCCGACGCGGCGCGCAGTCTAGTCGATGACCTGGTGTCGTACCGAGTGCTCACGCCAGCCGCCAGACCCAGCGTGTTACTGGTGGGACACGGCCCACTCGCTTCCGCACTCACCTCGCGTCTGCGCGAGTCAGGGCTGGACGTGCGCACACCCGCCCGAGGCGAAGCGCTGTCGAGGTTTCTCCTGCGCACAGACCGCTGGCTGCCCGTAACCGCGGTGAACTCCACGGCGCTGCTTGGCGAGCTGGCCGCGCTCACACGCATCCGCCAGGGTCCCGTCGTGCCCGTGACGCAGGCTGACGCGCGCGTCGCCGTCGGCCCAGTGTGTGCCCGGCCCGGCCCGTGCCCACTATGCGTGCGCCTCTACCTGCTGGGCAGGGACCCGAACTGGCCGGTGGTAGAACAACACTCCCCGCTGAGCGTCAGCGGTGAACCAGCATCCGCGGCCGCGGGTGCCGCGTTCGCCGCGGTGACCTTGCGCCGTCTCGCGGGGGTTCCGGACCCGCCGGGGGTGTCAGCGCCGACACCGTCACCGGGCCATCTCAGCGTTGTGGACCCGTTCGCCCCAATCCCGGTCAGCACGGCAACGCTGCCGCCGCACCCCGATTGCTCGATGTGTTATTGAAATTCCCCGGCGGTATCGGGGTACGGGGATGTGTTAGCGGAACTGCTCGAGTACCCCGAGCACGCCCGCACCGTAGTTGTCCACCTTCACGGGGCCCACGCCGGCGACGCCGAGCAACTCACGCTCGTCGGCCGGCATCGCTTCCGCGATGGACATCAGCGTCGCATCCGTAAACACGACAAACGCAGGCTGCCCGGCCGCACGCGAAATGTCGAGGCGCCAGCGCTTCAGCGCCGCGTAGACGGCCTCGTCGAAGCTCGGCTCGCACTCCTCGTGCCTGCCCAGCGCCTTATCCGCCGGGGTGGCCAGCGGGTTGCCGCACACGCGGCATCGCTTCGCCCGCTTGAGCCGCTGCGGGGACTGCTCCACCTCGAGCTCAGGCACCAGCCCATCCAAAAAGCGCGAGCGGGAGCGGTTCTTGTGCCCGCCCTCCTGGCGCGCAAGCGACCACGACATGTGCAGGTGCTCGCGGGCGCGGGTGACCCCGACGTAGAACAGACGGCGTTCTTCCTCAATCTGCTCGTCGCCGGCCTTGATGGCGTGCGAGATCGGCAGCGTCTTTTCCACCAGGCCGACAAGGAACACCGCATCCCATTCCAGGCCTTTGGCGGCGTGCAGGCTGGCCAGCGTCACCCCGTCAACCGCCGGGGGCTGCTTCGCGTCCGCACGGCGGCGCAGCGACACCAGCACTTCCTGCATATTCGAGGCCTCCTGGGTGCGCACGATCTCTTCGATGAGATCCACCAGCGCGCTCAGGGACTGCCACCGTTCGCGGGCCTGCGCGCCCTCCGGCTCCGTGGGCGTGAGCCCCAGCGGTGCGAGCGCGGCACGCGCCACACGCACCGGGTCATCCGGCAGGTCCGTGCGCTTTGACGCACGCAGCAGCTGTGAGAACGCCTCGCGGATCTCCGCACGCTGGAAAAACCCCTCACCGCCGCGGACTTGGTAGACAATCCCCTCATCCGCCAGCGCCGCTTCGAAGGCAGCCGACTGCGCGTTGATGCGGTACAAGATGGCGATCTCCCGGGCCGGGACGCCGTCGTGAAGCAGCTTGCGCACCTTCTGCGCCACAGCGCGCGCCTCCGACGGCTCGTCATCGTAGCCGTTGAACTGCGGCTGCGGGCCGTGCCCCCGCATGCCCTGCAGCTCCAGGCGCGTACCGGCGATGCGGCCCGAGGCCTTGCCAATGACGGTGTTGGCCAGGTCCGTGATCTCCACCGTCGAGCGGTAGTCGCGCTGCAGCTTCACGACGGTCGCGTGCCCGTACGTCCGCGAGAAATTCAGCAAGTAATCCGGGGTCGCACCAGTAAACGAGTAAATAGTCTGGTTGGCGTCGCCGACAACCGTCAGGTCGTCGCGGGTGCCCAGCCATCCCTCCAGCACCCGCTGCTGCAAAGGCGTCACATCCTGGTACTCATCCACCACGAAAGATTGGTACTGGGCCCGGAACTCCTCAGCCACCGCCGGCGCGTTCTCCAGCGCTCCGGCGACGTGAATGAGCAAATCGTCGTAATCCAGCAGCATGCCGTCCGGGCTCGTCTTAGCGTCCTCGTAGAGCCGGTACACGTGGGCGATGTTCTGCGCGTCAGCCGGTGGGGTGCGCGGTGAATCGCCCACACGCTGCACATAGTCCTCCGGCCCAATCACGCTGGACTTCGCCCACTCAATCTCGCTGAGCACGTCGCGCACCATGTCCTTGCCGGTGTCCAAGCCAGCGGCTCGGGTGGCGCGGGCGACGATGGGAAACTTGTTCTCCAGCAGCCGCCACGGCAAATCCCCGGCGATTTGGGGCCAGAAGTACTGCAGCTGCCGCATCGCCGCGGAGTGGAAGGTGCGCGCCTGCACCCCGCCAATGCCCATGGCGGTGAGACGGTCGCGCATCTCCCCGGCTGCGCGCTTGGTAAACGTCACCGCCAGCACGCGGTTCGGGGCCACCTGGCCGCGGTCGATGAGGTTGGCGATGCGGTAGGTGATCGTGCGGGTTTTGCCCGTGCCCGCGCCGGCGAGAATGCACACCGGCCCGCGCGGGGCCTCTGCCGCCACGCGTTGGTCCTCATCCAGCACGCTGAGATCAATCGCCATTGGAGTGCTCCTTCCGGGTCGTGCGGGTCGGGTGGTTCTGTTGGCTTCGGGCGTCGGGCTGGTGCGCCCAGTGCTCAATGAGCGCGCGCGCAATCGTGCCCTCCGCCGCGAGGGTCAACGTTTCCAATTCAGCCCGGGTGGCCCACCGCGTGCGGGTCAGCTCCCCATCGGTGGGGCCCAGCGCGTCAATGTCAGCGGTGCGCCCGGTCATCCCCACCATTAAGGCCCCCGATGCCGGCCAGGGCTGCGAGCCGAGATAACCGATGTCGGTGACGCGGCGGCCTGTCTCCTCCCACACCTCGCGGGCGAAGGCCGCCTCCAGCGTTTCCCCGACGTCCACGTACCCGGCGACCAGCGTGAAGTATCCCGGGCGGCGGGAATTTTCCACCAGGAGGATGCGCTGGCGGCCCGGGTCCTCAACCACGCCGATCACGCACGGATCCAGCCGCGGGAAGATAGCCGTGCCCGACGCGCCGCGTGCGACAATGCCGCCGTCGCCCCAGGTCAGCTCGGAGCCGTCGGCCGGGTCGTAGCGGTAGCGCTCCCGGGCGTTGACCAGCCCGACAGCGCGCGCCGCCAGCGGGTGCCCGGCGTGGGTGCGAGCGTCCCCGGTGCCGCCACCCGGCCCAGTCAAGTCAGCGGCATCCACCCCACGGACCCGCGCCGCGGTCACGCCCGGTTTGATGCGCACCGGGGAGGACAGGTCGGCGGTGGCCGGAGGTGCGTCGATAAGCAAAGGCTCCCCGTCGTCGCCGAGCGGGAAACGCCCAGCCGCATCGATGAGCAAAAACATCACGCTAATCCCGCGGCGACGCCGCGCCGTTCATGCGCACGTACAGCAAGCGATCGCCCGGCTCCACAGTCTCAGCCTCCGGGGAATCAATGCGGTACAGCTCACCGGAACGCACGACGCCAAGCACAATGTCGGCGAGGTGCCGGGGGTTCGCGCCAACCTCATCGTCCGCAATCTGACGCTCCGACACGGCGAAACCCTCATCCGGGCTCAGCAGGTCCTCCATCATCTCCACCACAGGAGGGGTAACGGTAGCGATGCCGAGGAGACGGCCCGCAGTTTCCGAAGACACCACTACCGAGTCCGCACCAGACTGCATGAGCAGGTGCTGGTTTTCGCCCTCGCGGACACTGGCGACGATCATCGCACTCGGCGCCATCTCGCGTACGGACAAAGTGATGAGCACAGCCGTGTCGTCCGAAGACGGCGCCACGATAACCGAACGCGCCCGGCTGACCGCTGCCACCCGCAGCACATCCGACTTCGTGCCGTTGCCGTGCACGGTGATCAGGCCGCGCTTCTCCGCCACGGTAAGTGCGGCCGGATCCGGGTCGATGACCACAATTGACGACGGCGCCGCGCCGCCCGCGATCAGTGCATCGATGGCCGAGCGGCCCTTCGTGCCGTAGCCGATGACAATGGTGTGGTTGCGCACGCTATTCCTCCACTGCTGGATCTGGAGTGTCTTGCGGGAGTCCTCCGTCAACACCGACAAGGTGGTACCGACGAGGAGCATCAGGAAGGCCACGCGGGCCGGGGTGACAATGAAGATGTTGATCAAACGCGCCGTCTGCGTCACCGGAGTGATATCGCCATACCCCGTGGTAGAAAGCGTCACCGCCGAGTAATAGAGGGCGTCCACGAACGTCAGGGGCTCGGAATACCCATCGCTGTCCAGGTACGCGATGAACGCGACCGCGACGATAAGCAACAGGGCATATCCGAAGCGGCGGGCGATCAAGGACCACGGTGTGGCGCGCACGGTGGTGGGGATGCTGACTACGTCGAGCAGACTGTGCACCGGAATTTCGGTGAGGTTGGTGGCGTCCGCCTGCAGCGACAAAAGGCTCCGAAGCTTCATCCCTGCCACTCCTCGCTTTCCATCCGATCCACTGAGCCGACACCGGCTTCGCCGGGTCCTACGCCCGTTTGAGCGCCGGGTTGTCCACCCGTTTCTGCGCCGCCCAGAATTTCCTCGAGCTGCGCGAGATCGGGCAGCGAACGCGGCGCATAAGTCTCTCCCGTGCGTACGTAGAAAAATACAGCCCGCACCGGCTTGCCGTCACTTGCTATCCGACGCCACGCTTCACGGTAGACCGCGAGCTGCAATTGCGCCGAGTCCATCGCCTCTCGCGACGGTTTTTCGCCAGTCTTCCAATCCACCACGACCCATCCGTCCGGCTCCGCGAAGACCGCGTCCATGCGCCCGCGCACGACCGAGTCACCGAGTGCGAGCTCGAAGGGATGCTCCACGTACTCCGGGGTGCGCCCGGCCCACTCGCTACGTTCGAAGTTGCGCTTCAGCCGCTCCAAGGTGGCCGCGTCAACCTCTGCGTCCTCGCTGCCCGGCAGCTCATCCTCGGTCAGTAACGGTCGCGCCCCGTAGAACTCCTCGAGCCACTCGTGGAACGCGGTGCCGCGCTTGGCGTAAGTGTTCGGCTTAAACGGCACTGGGCGCCGCGCACGACGCGCGAACTGTTCCGGATCCGCTCGCAGCGCCACCACATCCGACGCGGTGAGCTCTCCCGGCATCATCACCGGCACATCTGCTGCTTGGGCCGCTTCGTGCTCCTCAATCAAGGCGGTCGCGTCGCGCTCCCACAGAGAAAACAGCTCGCCCTCGGTATATTCCGGCAGCGCCGTAATCGCAGCGCGGACCGCTTCCGCGGCGGCGAGGTCGTGCGGCTGCGGTGTGTAGTGCGGCCAACGGCCTGTCTCGGATGCGGACACACGATCCGCGACGGAGGCAGCGTCTGCCCCTGCATCGCTAGGGTTCAGCCCGTCGTCCCACACCACCACAGCGGACTCGGGCACCTGGCTACGCATCGCGGCGAAGTGCTCGTACGGCTCCGCCTCCTTCACCACCCCATCGCGGCGCCGGGAGCCGGTGACGATGAGCCGCCGCGCAGCGCGCGTGACCGCAACATAAAACAGCCGGGCAGTCTCCTCTGCTAGATCACCCGCGACGTCTTTCAACCAGGCCTTACCCGCCTTTCAAAGTCTGTGCGGTTTTCCACCTCGGCGAACACGGGGTAGACATCCGGGTCGCCGAACGTGTCAGTGGGGAGGTAGCGCGTAAAGGTGAGGAACGTCTCCGTTTTCGCTTTGTACGTTTCCGCATCGGCGTGCAACACCGCCACGGTGTCCCACTCCAGCCCCTTGGCCTTGTGCGCTGTCAGGATCTGCACCCGGTCCTCTTTCACCGCTACCGTGCCCGGGGTCAACCCGTCCTCGAATGCGCGTGCCAGATCGAAGTAACTCAGCAATCCATCCAAGCTGGCGCCAGGGTATGCCGCTACCTCCTCGAGCAGCCGGTCGAGGTGCACGGCACCGGTTGCAGAGCCGCGTGCGAGCACCTCAGTACGGATGCCGAAAACGTGAATGATGTCCGCGAAGACGTCGCTCAAGCGCTTGCCCAGACTGTGGGTGCGCAGCCACCGCAGCTTCGCCGCCGTATCGTGCATCCGGGCCAATCCCTCGTCGCTGTAGCGCTCCGGCTCATCCAGGTCTGCCAGTGCGTCGGTGAGCCCTTCCGGACGGTCCGTGTTGGAGGCAATCTCCTCTGCGCGGGAAACCAGCCGCGCAAGTTGCGCGTGTAAATGCTCCTGGGGGCCTTCCGGCTCCTGGTCTCGGGGTGCCGCGGCGGCCGATCCGCGCAAGTTGCTGGCGCGTGCAGCCAGCGCTCGCAGGTCCGCCAGGCCGAGCCCGACGGCAGGCCCCCCGAGAATCCGCAGGGCTGCCGCAGCGTCGTCCGGGCGCACCAGCATCGTCGCCACGGCCACAGTGTCTGCAACCTCCGGCACGTCGAGAAGCCCGGCAAGTCCCACGATTTCGTACGGCACCCCGCGCTCTTCTAGCGCTGCCGCAAGCACCGGCGAATGGCGGTTTTTGCGCACAAGCGCCGCCGCAGAAAAGGCCCGGCCTGACTGCTTCGCGTCTTGGTACTCCCGCGCGAGTTCCTCCGCTACGAACGCGATCTCTTCGTCTTGCTCCGGGAAGAATCCGAGAACAACGTCGCCTGCGCCCGCTCCCGGGCGAGCTTGCAGCGCAGCTACGGCCCGGGCTTCGCCCGTCCCCAGCAGCGTCCGAGACACCGTTAGCCAGCGCCAACACCTCCGGGGGATTGCGCCAGGACGTGGTCAGCTGCTTTTTGGGCGCCGCGCCCTGCGGAGCCGGGAAGTCGTCCACGAAGGCCTCCAAGTTGGCCGCCGTGGCACCGCGCCAACCGTAAATGGCCTGCATTGGATCCCCCACCGCGGTAACCGTCAGCCCGGGATCAGCTCCTTCACCGAATAAGCTGCGCAGCAGCACGCGCTGGGCGTGGGAGGTGTCCTGGTACTCGTCAAGCATGATCACGCGGAAGCGGGAGCGTTGCGACGCACCCACCACCCGGTGGTCCCGCGCCAGCCGCGCGGCCACCGACATCTGCTCGTTGAACGTGACCACACCCCGGCGACGCAGCTCCGCATCCAGCTCCTCCACAAGCGGCAGCAACTTCGCGCGCTCCTCCTGCTTTGAGCGCCAGCGGGTGAGCACCTTGGTAAATTCCACGCGAGCGCGCGGCCCAGTTGGGTAGGACTCCGTCTCCGCGAGGAAATCGTGTGCGTGCTCGCGCACCCAGCGCGGTGTGGCAAGTTCATTGCCCATGGCTGTGCTCAAAGCGAGCAGGTCTTCCACCACGTGCCGAGTGACGGGTTGGACCCGAGCTCGGTAAGCAAGCCACCGGAGTAGTTCACCACCACATCTGTGGCAATGGCGTGCAGCTCCGCATCAGTGATGAGCCGGGCATCAGGTTCCACCGGCACAAACAGGCCGTACTCGCGGATCAGCTCCCCGGCATACGCGTCGTAGGTTGCTACCGTCGGAGCAATCACTTCGAGGTTCTTCGCCAGTTCGCCGGAGGGGTCCAGACGGCGCACAAGGTCCGCGTTTTGCGCGAGAGAGCCCAGGCGGTCTCGAATCCGCTTGCCCATCTCCTGGGCCGCCTTACGGGTAAACGTCAGCCCCAGCACCTCATCCGGGCGTGCGTAGCCGTTAGCCACCAGCCACACCACACGTGCAGCCATGGTTTCGGTCTTGCCCGCGCCTGCGCCGGCAACCACTAACAGTGGTCCCGGTTCAGCGCCGATAACCGCTGCCTGCTGCTCGGTGGGCGGGTATTGCTGGCCCAGGTATCGCGACAGCAACACGGGCGACATCGGAGTTGAGTTAGCCATGGTGGATCGTCGCTCCTTCCGGTTGGACCGGGCACAGGGCCCGCACAGCGCAGCGCTCGCACTGCGGGCCGGTCACCGCCAACAACGTGGGCCCAGCAAGTTCGTCCGGCAACCCGTCGAGGTCGGCGGCGAGTGTGGCCAGTTCCTCTTGAGTCTTTGCCGCCTGCTCACGCGTGGTCAGCGAGGTTTTGCCTGCGTTCGGGAACACCAGCACGGCACCGCCCACCTCCAGCGGATCCGCCTCAGCGCGGGCGGTGAGCACCTTGCCTTCCACGAACTCGCCGCGCGTCAGCGCCAGTTGGTAGGTAGCCAGCTGGGCATTGTCCGCAGTAGCGGCAGCGGAAGGCGGGGACGCACCCGTTTTCAGGTCCACGATATGCACCGCACCACTACCGTCACGCTCCAAGCGGTCTAACCTTCCGCGGATGCGGACATTCTGGCTTATTTGCACGTCCACGTCCGCCTCAACAGCTACCTGCTCGAACGCGCCGCGGCTTGCTTGTAACCAACCGTGGGTCCGTTCCAGCATCGCGCGAAAATCCGCGATGTCGCGTTCGACCTTCCACTCCGGCGACGAATCTGCCGCCCGGCGCGCCGCCACGGTGGCCTCAAGCGCTTCCTCCGCGTCTGCGCCGGAGCCGAGGGCTTCGAAGTACGCGTGAGCCATCGAACCGTAGACCATGTCCAGCGTTTCATTGAGTCCCGACATCCGCTCCAACACCGCGCGCATGGGGCATGCGAGCAGCTGCTCCACCCGCGACGGGGAGAGTGCCGGCGAAACGGGAAGACGTGCATCTGTGGAGGGCTGCGTGGTGGTCCACCATTGTTCCGGTGCCGCCCCGAGCACCCCCGCATGCGCGAGGCGTGCCAGCTGGCGTGCGGCTTGACTACGCTCCGTTTCCCCCGCAGCGGGGTCTGCCACCACGCGCCGGAACTCTGCGATGAGGTCGTCGTGAGCGAGCACCCTGACCAGCGCGATGTCTGCAACTTCACCATTGTCAGCGGCCGCGCGTCCCTGTTTTCCCCAGTGGCCTGTGCGGCATCCGTCGCCGAGCCGGCGATCCGAACCGGTCTCGCTTCCACCGCGTAATCCCGGCAAAATTCCTCGACAAAACGGGAGCGCTGCTCCACCTCCTCCCCGTCATCGCTGTCTACCGCCACGACGAGTAAGCGTTCGGTGGCGCGGCTAGTGGCAACCGTGAACAACCGGCGCTCCTCCACCAGACGCTCGTTGACGTGGGACACCGGCACAGCAGGGTCGACCCGCTCATCGATGAGGTCGACCAAGTCTTCTTGTCTGAACAGCGAACCCGTCTCCCCCAGACTCGGCCAGGTCAGCTCTTGCACACCGGCCACGATCACGCGCCGAAACTCCCGGCCGGCTGCACCGTGGGCCGTCAACAACGCCACAGCGTCCGGTGTGGCGTTTCGCCGGTCACGCACACCCGTGGGCAGTTCCTGCTCGGCGATTGAGGCGACGAAAGATTCGATGCCGGCTGTCGGCCTGCGCTCCGTGTAGTCTCCCGCCGCGTCAAACAGCGCCATCACGGAATCCAAGTCCCGGTCCGCTTGGGAGCCGGTGGCGCCTCCTCGAAGCGCTGCGGCCATCAGCCTGTTGGACAGTCCGGTGGCGTGCCATAGTGCCCACAGCACGTCCTCCACGCTGCCGCCGTTCGCCAGCGCTGCACGTCCGGCGTCGAGCACGCCGCGCACGCGGCGCAAAATGTCGAGTTCTCGGTCCGTGAGCGCGGTTCCGAAATCCGGCAGCTCGGCCGGGGAGATCAGCAGCTCCTGCAGGCTTTCCTCCGCGCGGCGCTGCGGCGCCCAACGGCGCAGTCCGCGCAGCAGCCGGCGCAGTGTTACCGGGTCCGCGCCACCCACTGGGCTCAACAACAGATCCCGCCACTGCGCAGCGGTGAGTTCTTCGTACAACGCGCGCACACCAAGGATGAGCGCAGCCACGATACGTTGCTCCCCTAGCACTAGGTCTGTGGGATTGAGTGCAACGGGCACACCTGCCCGCAGCAGTGCACGCCGCACAGGCTCCAACTGTGGGGTGGATCGAACCACGACCGCCATGTCCCGATACTCCACGTCGTCTTCAAGGTGGGCGCGCCGTAACTCGTCGGCGACCAACGCGAGCTCTGCGCCGCTGCTGTCAGCGATTGCGGCGCTGCGCACCGGGGTTCTTCGCGTTGCTCCCAGGTCGATCACCTCGTGCTCTAAGCCTCCGAGGTTCCGGAAAAACGCGGGAGACGCACCGCGGAATCGAAACACCGACTGCTCAGTGTCGCCGCCTACTACTCCCAGCTCAGCCTGGCGCAGCAGGCGCATCACCAGCTCCGCGGACGCCGGCGCCAAGTGCTGCGCATCATCCACAATCACGGTGTGCCACCGCCGGGGCAGCTCTGCCTCAAGCGCTGCAACAACGAGCTCAGACGCGGACATCCTGTGCGCTCCGGACAGTGCCATGACTTGTTGGTATTCGCGCAGGAAGTCGCCGGAAGCGGACCAAATGCCAATCTCGTGGGCCTGCCCCAGCCGGGCTAAATCTTCTGGCCCCAGGCCGCGCTCGATGGCACGGAGGAGGAAATCACGCAGCTGTCGCGCGAATCCCACCATGGGCAGCGCGGGGCGCAGTTCTGGTGGCCAACTGCCGCCGCCGTCCTCGGCGTGGCCCTGCAACAGTTGGCGTATCACCGCATCTTGCTCTGCACCGGAGATAAGGCGCAGTTCAGCATCCAGCTGTTGCCGCACCAGCGCGAAGGCGAGCGAGTGCACGGAGCGAACCACCGGCTCGTCTGCGACAAAACCGGAGGCTGCAAGCGTGTCCGACAATTCGGAGCGCAGCCTGGCGCCGGTCTCCTTCGAATCAGTAAGCACCAGTACTCCACCGCCCCCGTCACCCGCGTGTCTGCGGATGGCTTCGGAGGCGGTATCCAGCAGAAAGCTCGACACCCCCGAGCCGGGCGCCCCGGTGACTTTGAACAGTCCCCGATCGGGGAGAGCCACCGGCCACTCCCGTGCTGC
The DNA here is from genome assembly GCA_014490595.1 of Corynebacterium wankanglinii. Classification (GTDB taxonomy): domain Bacteria; phylum Actinomycetota; class Actinomycetes; order Mycobacteriales; family Mycobacteriaceae; genus Corynebacterium; species Corynebacterium wankanglinii. The sequence goes on along the minus strand of CP061031.1, from coordinate 642,975 downwards.
GTTCGGTCGTGTTCGTGGGACGAGGTATGCCCTCGGTTCACGTGCGGCAGGAGGCACGGGTAACGGTCGGTGAACGTTCATGGGCCAGATTGTGTCATCTACTCCGACGCGAGAGTCTCTTGCACCCTCTCGGCTATCGAACTCACATTCGAACCACTGGCTTTCGCGCAGGCCACACGGTACTCCAACGCGCGACGCGCCAGCTCCCGGAGACCCGCAACATGTGCCCACCGATCCAGCACCGCTGCGTCCACGGCCCCGGCCATCAGGCCGTCCACAATCACCAGGGCGGCGGTGTAGCCGCGGGGGCGCTTGCCAGCGGACGGCACAAGATCCGTCAGCGTGGGCACCGCATCGCCGGCGAAGAGCAGACAGGAGGCGAAATCCGTGTGCGCCACCACGTCTCCCGCTTGTGGCGTATAGCCGCGCCACACCGCGCGTTCAGCGCTATCGAACGCGTCTGCACGGCTGGCGGATGGCGCATCGATGCCGTCCATGGCGTCGTCGAAGCGCAAGGCGGCGGCCACCGTTTCGTCGATACGCGCAAGCACCCGGCCGTCAACGAACTCGCTGGCCTTGAACCCTCCTACGACGAGGCGGCCGTCCGTCGCACGCACCGGGCGGGAGACCCCGATCCCGGGGCCGAACTCCCCGGCGCGCTCACGCGCCTTGCCCGACCAAGCCGCGGTCGCGCTTGCCTGGGAGACGACCACTCGCCCGTAACGCACGCCGTTGTCCCACGCGGCACCCAGCGGTAACCCCACCCGGCCGTCCAGCTGGAACGCCGAGAGTACGTGCTCGGGGATCGCCGAAGCAGTGTTGTTGGCCACCTGCAGCCCTCCTAGAGCACCGCGGGACGCGGGTACGGCCACGGGTTGGGGCGGCACGTATCCGCGTTGTCCGGGTACTGGTCATCCGGATTCATCTCACGCAACTGGGCGTTATTCAGACTGAGCGTCTGCTGCATCATGATCGGCGCTAGAGCGTTAGGCTCCGGGCACGGCACATGATCCGCAAAGCCAAGCGCGTGGCCCACCTCATGGTTGACCACGTACTGGCGGTAGCTGCCCAAGTCGCCTTGGAACGGCACTGCGCCACGGACCCAGCGCGACTCGTTGATCAAAACGGTGTCTTCGCCGGTAATTCGCGTACGACAGCTCGTCTCTGTTCCCAACTGCGCCCCGCACAGCTCAGCGGTAGTGTCCAACGACGCCAAGCGGATTTTCAACGTCGGGTTGTCCCCCACGCCCACGTGCTCGAAGCGGAAGCGCGGGTCGTTGATCCACCCTCTCGGATCACTCAGTGTCGCATCCACCAGATGGGCAAACGCGTTGTCTCCGCCGTAGCCGGAGCTGTCGATGCCACGCTCGACCTCCACAGCGAAGCGGACCACCAGCTCGGTGCCCTCGCCCGCGGTCATCCCCGGCGCTCCCACCTCGTAGAACGTCCCCTCCCCGGTGGTGGTGTAGCTTCCGCCGGGCGGCAAGTCGTGGGGGTCGAACTCGCCTTCCGCGATCTTCGCCGGCTCCAGCGGTTTCACACCATCAGTATTTTCCCTGGCTCCGCAGGCGAGGCCGCACCTTTATAGGCACCCGATGCCTCCGGGGAGCCGAGCGCGACATCTTCCGGGTTTTGCACCATGTTGATCAGCACAAACACGGTGATAACGGCAAGCACGGGAATGGCATACGCGCGCCATCCATATTCGCGTGCAAACGCGGTCAGCGCGCTGTCGGCACCAGCCGCGACGCGGCTGGACCTGGACTGGGGCGCCCGCGAGGCGTCGTCAAGCGCCCTATGCTCTCGAGACTTCTGCGCGGGTACCGCGCCCCCCGACTCGAGGTCCCAGCTGTCAAACCAGTCAGCGAAATCCTCGTCGCCGGAGCGGCGCTGCGCCTCGTGGGCGCCGCTACCCCGGCCACCCCGCTCGTGCGCGCCGTGCCGTTGTGCCATGAAAGCGTAATTTAGCGCATGAATCCGACAGACCGGGCCGCGGCAGTTCCCTGCTCCACGTACACGATGCGGTCCGTGCGGATCAGGTAGATGCGCCCCTTGTCGTCCTCGACCTTCAGCGTGGCCTGGCCGCCGCTAATCGCCTGTTCGACGGTGGCGATGATGTCCTCCTGCCCCTCAGGGAGTTTGATTGTCAGTTCGCGCGGGCTGTCTGCGAGGCCGATCTTGATATCCATTGTGTCGCTCACTGTCCTTCACATCATTCGCTTCAGCGGTATTCCGCTCTGCAACAGTGGCCCTATTGTAACGGCCTGCCGCTAGGATGAACGCGTGCCCCATTCAGCTGAGAGAGTTCGCAACCGCCCCCGTAACGGCGCTCAGACACCTGCGCCGACATTCTCTCAGCTAGGTGTCGCCGCCGAGATCGCAGAGGCGCTCGCGCAGCGCGGCATCGTCCGGCCGTTTTCTATCCAGGAGCTCACACTGCCCCGGGCGTTGATGGGCCGCGACATCATCGGCCAGGCCCGCACCGGAATGGGCAAAACCTTGGGTTTCGGGGTGCCGCTGTTGGACCGGGTTTTCGATGACGCGGACATCGAAGAACTCGACGGCACCCCGCGGGCGATGGTTGTCGTCCCCACCCGCGAGTTGGCGGTGCAGGTCGGGGAGGACCTCGCCCACGCGGCGTCGCTGACCCCGGTGAGGGTAGCCACCATCTACGGCGGCACGCCCTATGAAGATCAGATTGCCGCGTTGCACGACGGAGTCGACGTGATCGTCGGTACGCCCGGCCGCCTGATCGATTTGTACGAGCGCGGCGATCTGACGCTGTCCGCCGTTGCCATCTTGGTCCTCGACGAGGCCGATGAAATGTTGGACATGGGTTTTCTGCCCGACATTGAGAAGCTGTGGGCCGCGGTACGCCAGGACGCGCAAACGATGCTGTTCTCCGCCACCATGCCCGGGACCATTCTCACGTTGGCGCGTTCGAAGATGCGCAAGCCGGTGCATATCCGCGCCGAGGCGGCAGACGCGCCGAGCACCCACGACACCACCCGCCAAGTGGCGCTGAAATCTCACCGCATGGACAAAACCGAGGTGGTCGCCCGGATCTTGCAGGCACGTGGGCGGGGGCGCACCATCATTTTCGCCCGCACGAAGCGGTCTGCGGCGGAACTCGCAGACGACCTTGCCCAACGCGGCTTCACCGTCGCGGCGGTGCACGGTGACCTGGGGCAGCGAGCTCGAGAGGCGGCGCTCGACGCTTTTCGACGTGGCTCCGCCGACATCCTCGTCGCCACCGATGTGGCGGCCCGGGGCATCGACGTGGAGGATGTGACCCACGTAATCAACTTCCAGACTCCGGATGATCCGATGACGTATGTGCACCGCATCGGCCGCACTGGCCGCGCTGGCAAGAAGGGCACGGCTGTGACCTTGGTCGGGTACGACGAGGTGCGCAAGTGGGAAGCTATTAACGACGAGCTGTCGCTCGGCGCCCGCGACTTGCCGGAATGGTTCTCCACCTCGCCCGAGCTGCGTGCGGCGCTGAACATCCCGGACTCAGCTACTGAACGGGTCGGCCACCCGCGTAAAGTGCTCGGGGCACGACCAGCAAAGCCTTCAGGAAGGAAACGGCGATGAATACTCCCCTGCGTCGCACCCGCGGCGATCTGATCGCTACCGGAGTGATCGCAGGCGTCTCAGCGCTGCTGCTGGGCACCGCCTTTTTCACTGCTCCCGCGCGTGACGCGCATTTGGTATCCGCCGAGGAGGAGCAGCAGGATTACGGCCAGTTGGCCGTGGTGCCGAAGTCGTTCAGCGAGGGGTTCACGCTGACCGATACGTCCGGGCGCGACCAGCCCCTCGTGGCCAACGGTTTGGTTGTCACCTACAACGACCACACGTTGACGGCCACCACGCCGGAAGGCGAGACGGTGTGGACGTACGAGCGGCCGAACGAGCTATGTCTTGTGGACCAGGCGTGGGGCAAAGTTGTGGCCACCTACCGCGACAACGCCGGTTGCGGGGATGTGGTGGCGATAGACGCGAAGACGGGCACCTACGCCGGCACCCGCTCAGCCATTGCGCCGGAACGCGTCGTCCGTCTGGCCTCCAATGACCGCGTGGGCTACGCGAGCTCAGAGCGTGCCGAGGTGTGGCGCTCAGACCTCGTTCGCACGGTGGAGTACGGCTATGTGGAGGCCAAGCAGGAGCCGGACATGCAGCCGCACGAGTGCACCATTACTTCCGCGCTCACCCGCACCGAGCTGGTGGCGGTGACAGAGGTGTGCGACGATGGCGCGTTTTTGCGCTTGCAGGAGGCCACCCCGGAGGATTCACGGAAGCCAGAGGTCCTTGCGGACGTCGAGATCAGCCCGGACGCCTACCTGGTGGCTATCTCCCAAGACGCAGCAGCTGTCTACGACCCAACTGCGTCTGAAGTGCGCGGGTACAACAAGGAAGGCACGAGCATCAGCTCGTCCTCGGTGCCCCAGATGGATAGCCCGGAAGTTGGCCCGGACGGGATTATCAAAAACTTGCCGGTGGCGGATCTTCCGCACCATATGACGTATTGGGAGAATAATTCCCTGCTGCTCATGGAGCCCGCCGCCCTCGCGGTTACCGGCGTGTTCCAGGGGGCGCTGGGTACCGGTTTCTCCGCAGGAGAAAAGCTGCTCTACGCCTCTGACAGCGGAATCGCCGTAGTGGATTGGGATAAAAATGCGGTGGACACGATCATTCCCGTTGACCGGGGAGGCTACACCGGCCCGGTGCACATTACGTCCGCGGGTGCGACTGTGGTGGAAAAGCGAGGCGACCAGGTGGTCGTATTAAGGGCGAACACCTAGCAATTCCGACTTCCCCCTGGTGCACAGCCTCTCCTGCGCAGCGCAGCACCTAGCGTCTCGCTTTTCGCTGCGCGTACCGCGCCTCGTTGTAGTCGCGCGATGCCGGGTGAAAGATGCCGACGAGCGCCAGCACGGCCGACGCTAACGTTGCGGCGCCGAGCAGCGGGACACCCCCGCGGAACATATAGACGGCTACCCCGGCCAAAATCGCCTCCACCAGCACCACCGCGCCTGTTGCCCGCGGATTGCCTTTGAGAGTCGAGACCGCTGCGTATCCCACGAAGCCGAAGATGATGACCAAGAAGGTTGCTGTGCCGATGTTCACGTAGTTCGCCGCGGCCGACTCAGATTCCAATGTCGATGTGTGGTCGGTGAATTGGGAGACGATCAGACTGGCTGCGTAAGCGAACATGGCGGCGCACTGCACCAGGACGACAATCGCGCTGAAACGCATGACGGCGGGAACGGTTCCCGGGACTGTCTGGTCGGGTTCATTGGTAGTTTCCACATCCACGGAGTCTATGCCCTGCACCGGCGTACCCCAGTCGCATCTGTGATTTGACGCTTCCTACTCGCCTAGGACAACTCGGTTTTCCCAGTTCAGAACCCAGATCCGCACCTGGTCTTAGGGCTGCGCGCTACACTCCCAGCGGCAAATAATGGGTTACATTCTATGATTCCCGTCACAATTTGGCCCGCTCCCCTAGCGCGGTGTAGGTGAACATGCCATTATTTTCGGGTAGCAAAAATAACGGGCTGGTTACACAGCCCTTAACCCTAGGCCACCACAGGGTTAACGCCCGGTAAACCGGAAGACGGGCCCCGCCTCCAACGGGGAACTCCGCCCGGCACCAGGAATCAAACTTCGTTTGCAACGCATCCGCTTCGCGCGGGTGTTTGTGGTGCGCACGTAATTGCACATGGACACAACACACGCATTTCGATTCTAAGGAGAGTCATCATGGATTGGCGCCACGAAGCTATTTGCCGCGACGAGGACCCGGAACTGTTCTTCCCCGTCGGCAACTCCGGCCCGGCCCTGAGCCAGATCGCCCAGGCGAAGCTGGTCTGCCACCGCTGCCCCGTCACCTCCCAGTGCCTGAAGTGGGCACTTGAAACCGGCCAGGACGCCGGTGTCTGGGGCGGCCTGTCCGAGGAGGAGCGCCGCGCCCTGAAGCGCCGCAACAAGGCTCGCGCACGCAACCGCGCTCGCCTCTCGGCGTAACTCGCCTCCGGATTACCCGCCGGGGAGTGCCGGGCGATACAGTGGAACACCTGTAACCGGTACCCATGGCTAAAGGAGGCCCCCATGAGCAAGCGTGGTCGCAAGCGCAAGGATCGTCGCAAGAAGAGCGCTAACCGCGGTAAGCGCCCTAACGCATAAGCGCGACGCACATAAGTAAGGGCCCTTCCCACTCGGGAAGGGCCCTTACTTATGTGTTTTCTCGCCCCTACTGCATCATCAGGAAGCCGGCACCAAGTCCGAGGATGGCCAGCGCGGCAACAACTCCGCCGATAATGGCCGCGATGTTCGGGCCAGCAGCCTGCTTCGGCGCTTCTTCGTGCGCCGCCTTTGCCTGCTTGACCGGCTGGACGTTGTCCGCCTTCGCGGGCTGCTCAGCTGCCGTTTGGTCTGCGGGGACCGTACCCAGAAGGGCCACCGCGTCATCCTTGTCGTCCTGGGCAGCGATCTCGGCAGAGGCGTTATCTGCAACCTCCACTGGCTCCATGCGCTCAACCTCGAGGCTCTGCTTCGGCTGCTCCACCTCAACCTCGTCAGCTACCTGCACCCGGGCACCGATGGACTTGGCGTAGGCACCGATACGCGGGTTGTCGAGCTTGAGCATGTCCCAGTCGGCCGGTACGAACACTTTGCCGTTGGGGGTGTCGGCGAAGTACGCCTGCTCCGAGTAGTTGAAGTTTGAGAACTGGTAGTCGTAGTTCATCACCGAGTGGTAGCCGGACTGCATCGGCGCCCGATCAGGAATGCTGGCGGTCTCCTCCTGGGCACCCCAGTGGCGCAGACCGAGGGTGTGGCCAAACTCGTGGAGGATCGAGTTGCGCAGCTGCTCTTCCGAAGCTTTCATCCCCGGGTTGGCTACGTAGAAAGAGTTGTCGCCGACCAGCGAGAGTCCGGTGCTGTTGGAGCCGTAGCGCATGCGATCCCCGATCACACCAGGGCGGAAGATATTGTTGCGCGGCCCGAGATCCTGCACTGTTTGGACCAGCTGGATGCCCTCGGGGGTGCGACCGTCAAAGTAGGCGGGGCGGAATTCCAGCGTTTCACCACCGAAGCGGTCGCGGTAGTTCGGGATGTTGGAGTAGTAATCGCCGGCATCGATGTGCAGGTTGATGCCGTGAGCGTCGAACAGGTCCACCAGTTCATCCAGGGACCGCGTGGCCGGGGCATAGGACTTGCGGTTGGCCTGCGCGCACTCGCGCACCTCGCGACGAGCGCAGTCCAGGCTGTCATACTCCGAGCCCATCCAGTTCAGCTGCAGGAACAGGTCCGGCCGGTGGGGGTCCGCTCCCCAGTCCGGTAACGGGATCTCCGTACCGTCGGCGAGGACAACACCCTCTTCCTCCCAGATGTCCGGGATTCCGTCGCCGTCCGAATCTACGAGGCCACCGGTGTTAGTGGTGATGGGAGCAATCTCGATCTCGGACGCTGCCTCTGCGACGTTCACACCAGAGAAGGCGATTGCTGCGGCGAGGGCTGCTGCGACACTGTTTCGGAATGCGGCTCGCATCTCGATTGCTCCTTGGTCTCGGTTCCGGGGTGCCCGGTGGGGTTTGTTCTCTTTGTTACAACCCACAGTTTATGCACCAAGTATGCGCAGGTAAACCGCACCGAAAGCCCGCAGAAAAGCGACCGGATCGTTGAACATTCTTTCCGGATTGTTCAACGTTTCCATCCATTCTGGACTGCGGATTGTTCATCAATCCAACCTGCCTTCCGGACCCCGCGCGGACATTGTTCAACGATCATCTACCGGCCACTGGTGGATGGTTGAACAATCTATGGATTATGTAAATTATGCACTCTCGGGTAATTTTTTAGGCCATCTCTATTTCAGGGCGCTCACCTGCAGTTTCTTTTTATCTACATAACTTACTTTCTCTCAGGGTGGGGAAATCGCCTGTATCGGAGGGGGGATCGCGCCGGATTGTTCAAAGATCCGCGGATTGTTCACCACTTTCGCGTTACACGTCACCCCGCTTTTTACCCCCGGTCGCTCGAACGCATCAGTTTCCTAGCAAAGAACCCCCAATTGCCCAGCAAAAAACCCGCAGCCAGCAGGCTACGGGCAGTGATTTCGTCCGGACAACCGCCGGACGTGCAGCGATGCTGCGAGTACCAGAGCGTGAATCTAACGGTATTGCACCTCTGTGTAAGTAACCGTGGTGATAGAGGCGATGATGCGCTGGCGCAGCGGCTCCGGCGCCTTGGCGGGACCACAACAATCGCGCACCATCGCGCGTACGTCGCGCTCCGAACGCGCGATAGCCATGCACTCCGGGCAAGAAGCGAGGTCGCTTGTGATGGCCTCGCGCCGCTCCGCAGTGGTGTCCTCGTCGAAGAGCTCGCACAGCAAACGGTGGGTAGCTTCGCAGCCGTGAGCGCCGGTGTGGGTGTGTCCGGTGGACATTACTTCTCCTTCGCGTCCTGTGCGGTGGCGGGCGCATCGGGCGTACCAGCCATGTCTGCATGGTCAAGGCCGATGCCCCGCTCTTGTGCCACGTCTTTCAACATCCCACGAAGCTGTTTTCTTCCCCGGTGCAGGCGGCTCATGACAGTGCCGATGGGAATGTCCATCACCTCCGCGATCTCCTTGTACGCCAAGCCCTCCACGTCCGCGTAGTAAACCACCATGCGGTAGTCCTCATTCAACGCGTTAAGGGCGTCAGAGATGCGCGAGTTCGGCATAGCCTTCAGCGCCTCAACCTCTGCGGATTCCAGACCTGTGGAGTCGTGGGAGCTCGACGTGTACAGCTGGTTGTCCGTCACCTCGTCTGCGGAGGTCACCAGGGGGCTGCGCTGCTTCTTGCGGTAGGAGTTGATGTACGTGTTGGTCATGATCCGGTACAGCCACGCCTTGAGGTTGGTGCCCGGGGTGAAGCTGCCGAAATTCTTGTAGGCCTTTAAATAGGTCTCTTGCACCAAGTCCTCGGCGTCCTGCGGGTTGCGCGTCATGCGCAGCGCACCGCCGTACAGCTGGTCCAAAAGCGGCATCGCTTCGCGGTTGAAGCGCGCCTTCAGGTCATCGCTCACGCCGTAATCTGGCTCGGTTTCGGGCATGCACGCCATTGTAGGGCCACCCACCGCCGCCGCTACGCTGTCCCCATGGCCGAGAAAACCCGCGTGCTGACCGCACTGCACAACACCGAGCACGATGTGCTCACGTACTCCCCCAGCCAAGATCACTTCGGCGAGCACGCCGCGGTGGAACTCGGACTGGACCCGGCAGCGGTGTTGAAAACCCTGGTGATCGCCCATGAGCGCGACTTGGCAATATGTTGCGTGCCGGTAGCCGGGCACCTGTCGTTGAAAGCTGCGGCGAAGGCTCTGGGGTGGAAGCGCGCAGAGATGGCCGATCCCGCCAAAGCGCAGCGGGCCACCGGCTACGTCGTCGGCGGCATCTCTCCTCTGGGCACGTTGCACGCGCTGCCGACGCTTATCGACGCCTCCGTGGCCGACCTGCCCGCCATCACCGTCTCCGCCGGCCAACGCGGGCTATCGGCTCGTCTGCGCCCCGCCGACCTCGCCGCGCTCACGGGCGCCAGGTTTGCGCCGATCAGCGTCCCATAAGCTCCGCGTAATCGTGGCGGGTGTTACCCACCTCCTGGGCGGCCTCGTTCCACACCAAGCTCTCCGCCACGCGCGACGGGCGCACCAGATCCAGGGCGTCCTCGGGTGTTCCCTCGACCCACTGCCGGATTTCATCCTCGCGCAGGAACAGTGGCAAGCGGTGGTGTAGCCAGGCCATGCTGTCTGCCGCATCGGTGGTCACCATCGTCGTGGACAGGCGCCCCAGCCCGGTTTCCCAAAGCGCCGCGGCGTAGAGCATGCCGTCTTCCGCACGCACGAAGTAGGGCTGCTTGCCGTTTTCGGTCGCCTTCCACTCGTAGTAGCCGTCCAACACCATCAGCCCGCGGCGCGCCTTAAACGCGCTTCGGAATGATGGCTTCTCCGCCACGGTCTCACCGCGGGCGTTGAACAGCGGCGGGCCGGTCTCGTCCTTTTTCCAGCTGGGCAGAAGGCCCCACCGCGCGGCGTCGATACGCGCTTCGCTCTCGGCGATCCGAATCAACGGCACCTGCTGGGTGGGAGCGATGTTGTAGCGCGGCGGCGGGGTCCCGTCGGGGGCCTGCACCTCCGCAATACCGGGCAGGGCGGCCACCGCCTCCATGAGGTCGTCGCCGGAAGTGAAAAGAACGAATCGTCCGCACATGCCCTCCATTATTATTGCCCGCATGACCGAGATGTGGCCCGCGCCGTTCCACCCCAGCCCGATCGCCCACACCCAAGAGGTGCCCGGGTCCAAATCGATGACCAACCGCGCCTACATCCTCTCGGCGCTCGCGTCTGGCCCCTCCACGATCACGGGCGCACTGCGCTCCCGCGACACGGACCTGATGGAGGCCGCCCTGACCGCGATGGGCACGCGGATCGAGCACGACGGCGAGACCATCCACGTCACTCCGGGCAAACTGCACGGCGCGACCGTCGATTGCGGCTTGGCCGGCACGGTGATGCGGTTTGTCCCACCTGTGGCGGTGTTCGCCGATGGCCCCGTGCTTTTCGACGGCGACGCCCACGCCCGCAACCGCCCCATGTCCACCATCTTGGACGCTCTGCGCACACTCGGAGCATCCGTGGCGGGCGAGACATTGCCGGTGACCGTCCACGGCAACGGCCGCGCCGAAGGCGGCCCCGTCGAAATCGACGCCTCTGCTTCCTCCCAGTTTGTCTCCGGTCTGTTGCTCTCCGCACCGCGGTTCGAGCGCGGCGTGCAGATCCGCCACACCGGCGGCCCGCTACCGTCCATGCCGCACATCGAAATGACGGTGGCCATGCTCGCAGACGCCGGCGTGAAGGTGGAGGCGAGCGTCAACTCCTGGACAGTGGAGCCGCAGGCGATCTGCGGGACCCATTGGGTGATTGAGCCGGACCTCTCCAACGCCGCGCCGTTCTTGGCTGCCGCTGCGGTCACCGGCGGCGAGGTACGCATCCCGCACTGGCCTGTTGTGACCACCCAGCCGGGCGCGACCATGATCTCCATTTTGGAACGCATGGGCTGTGAGGTGGAGCTGGTTGCGGACGGTGCCGGCCACACCCTGCGAGTGCGCGGCCCGGAACCGGGGCGCCTGCGTGGCATCCGCCTCGACATGAGCGACATCGGCGAGCTTGCCCCCACCGTCGCCGCCATCGCGGCATGCGCCACCACTGCGACGGAGATCACCGGCATCGCGCACCTGCGCGGCCACGAAACCGACCGCCTGTCCGCACTCTCCAACGAGATCAACGGGCTGGGCGGCCGCTGCGAGGAGCTCGGCGATGGGCTGCGCATCACCCCAACGCGTATGCGCGGCGGGGTATGGCACACCTACGACGACCACCGCATGGCTACCGCCGGCGCCATCATCGGGCTTGTCACCAAGGGGGTTGAGGTGGAAAACATCGGCACCACGTCCAAGACCCTGCCCGGGTTCTCCGACATGTGGGCGGGAGTGGTGGCGCAGTAATGGGCCGCAGCTTCGCCGACTACGACGAATCCGATGTGCGCGTGCGCCCCGGGAAAGGGTCCCGCCCGCGCTCGAAGAACCGCCCCACTCACGACGACGCGGAGTTTGGCCTCGTAGTGGCCAAAGACCGCGGGCGCTGGGGCGTGGTGTTGGACGGGAGCGGCACCCGCGTGCAGTGCACCCGTGCCCGCGAACTGAAGCGCACCTCCATCGAGGTAGGCGACCGCGTGGGGGTGGTCGGCGACACCTCCGGGGACAAGGACACCCTTGCGCGCATAGTCAAACGCGAAGACCGCACCTCGGTCTTGCGCCGCACAGCCGACGACACAGACCCGTACGAGCGCATCATCGTGGCCAACGCGCAGCTCATGCTCATCGTCGTGGCAGCCGCCGACCCGCCGCCGCGCACCGGGTTCGTCGAGCGCGCGCTCATCGCCTCCTTCGTAGGTGGTGTCACCCCCGTCGTGTGTGTGACGAAGACCGACCTGGCGGACCCGTCGGACTTCGAACGCGAACTGGCCGCGATGGGGGTGGAGGTTCTGCGCACCGGCGTAGAAGACGGTGTGGAACAACTCCGCGCACTCATCGCCGGGCGTGTGTCCGCCCTGATCGGTCACTCCGGCGTAGGGAAATCCACCTTGGTCAACCGGATCGTGCCGGACGCGGACCGGGAGACGGGCGAGGTCTCAGGCGTGGGCAAGGGCCGTCACACCTCCACTCAGTCTGTTGCGCTGGAGGTTCCCGGCGGGGGCTGGATCATCGACACCCCAGGCATCCGCTCTTTTGGACTGGCCCACGTCGCCCCAGAGCAGATTGTCGGCGTGTTTCCAGATCTCGCGGAGGCCGCGGAGCGCTGCCCGCGAGGCTGCACCCACCTCGGCCCGCCAGCGGACCCCGAGTGCGCATGGGACGAGCTTGACCCCGACTCCCCCGTCGGCCGCCGCGCGGCAGCGGTGCGAGGCCTGCTGAAGGCCCTGCACTCCAATAACGAGTGGGAGTTAAAGCAGCTCGACGAGGACAGGTAGCTCGCTCGGATCGTAGAACGCCATGTAGTTGTCCTGGGCGTCACCCACCGTCAACTCGGCGTCCTCGTCTCCGAGGTCAGCGGCGTCCACGACCTCAATGGCCCTCGCCGTAGCCTCTTCTGCCTCCGCGATATCCACGTGGATTGCCGCGACGTCTTCGAGCTTGACCGGGCCTGCGAGCTTCACCACCGATTCGCCCATCTCCGGGTCGGCGGTGGCTTCGGCGTCGGGCACGTCAGCGGAGATAACCACGCGGCGGTGCGGGTGGCGCTCCTCGTCGCCGATTGCCAGCAAGCGGATCGACGCGAGCGCCGCATCGTCGAACGCCACCGCCTCAATCTCCTCCTCATCGCCGGAGGTGAAGAACTCGTGCAGCGCCTCGGTGGCGGCGAACGCCCAGCCGTTGCGGGCATGGATCAGACGATGCTCTTCGAGCGAGGCCAGCATGCCGAACGTGGCAGGGAGGTAAACGCGCATTAAAACTCGCCCTCGATATCAAACAGGGACTGGATCTCCACCGCGGTGCGGTCGATGGCGGTGTGCAGGATGCCGATCATGTCGTACTCCACTGCGGCGCGGACATTCATAATGTCGTCGTCGATCATGACGCACTCGTTGAGCTCCACCCCGACCGCGTCTGCGGCAGCCTGGAACGCCGCGCGCTCCGGCTTCTCCGCCCCGATCTCGCCGGAGAGCACGACCGCGTCAACCACGCCGCCGAATTCCCACTCGCGGATCTTCTCAGCCGCCTCGCCGTCGCCCTCCTCATTGGACAGGATCCCCACGGCGATGTCTTTGTCCTTCACCGCCCGGATCAGGGTCTTCCAGCGCTTTTCGTCCTCTGCACCGGTGTCCAACACGCCTGCGTAGTCGATGATCAAGCCCTGCACGGAAACCCTCTTTCGTTTGTTGCCTCGCGGATGCGTACTTTAGTGAGCACACCCTTTACACGGGCGGCTGCGAACGTGGACAATGATACCTACCCCGCAGCCAGCCCGTCCCCCTCCACCGCGCGCCGCCTGCCCAACGCGAGGCGCCCAAGAGTGAGGGAGAACCACCACGCATGTACTACACCGCCCCGGGCCACCGGCACGTTCAGGTGCTCGTGCCTCGCACCAGCCCCACCTCGGCTAGGTCGGCTACCCCAACGGGAACGCCCCCACGGCCCGTGCCCGGCTCGACCGGGCCGGAGCGTGATGCGGACCCCGTTGTCACCGAAGCCCTCACCGCCGCCCTGAGCCAAGACCGGGCGACCTCCATGATGGCCTGGCGCTTCGCCCCAGCGGTACGCGCACACATCCGCGCAAGGCAGCGCGCCGCCGCACTCACCACGGCGAAAACGCCCACCACCCCCGCGCAGGGCAAGGTGAGGGTACTCACCTGCCACACCCGCGAGGGTGGAGAATTTTTCGGCACCGTCCAAGCCGCCGACGGCACCAAGAAGGCCTACGCCGCCAAAATCGAAGGCGGCAAACTCGTCTCCTTTAAGGTGCTCTAGCGTCAGCTCGTCGCCAAGCTATCGCAACTAGACCACCGTGGAGCCGCCCGCTTCTGCGGTCTGTTCAGCGGGGGCTTGGTTTTCAAACTGCTTGCGCATGGCGAACAGCTGGCGCACGGTCTCCTCTTGGACGGCCTCGTTCATCGCGTTGAACATGTCGCCGCCCTCCTTCTGGTACTCCACCAGCGGGTCGCGCTGCGCCATCGCGCGAAGGCCGATGCCTTCCTTCAGGTAGTCCATCTCGTAGAGGTGCTCGCGCCACTTCGTGTCGATGATCGGCAGAATCACCATGCGCTCCAAGTTGCGCATTTGCTCCTCGCCGCCGATGGCGGAGATGTTCTCCTCCAGGTTGTCGTACTGGGCGTTAGCGTCGTCGATAAGCGCCTGGCGCAGCTGGTCGGAGGTGAGCTCACCTGCACGGCCGTACTCGTCGCCGTCAATGAGTTCCTGGGCGCTGACATTCGGCCCGTACAGGGAATCAAGCGCGTTCCACAGCTCGTCCAGATCCCAATCTTCCACGTAGCCCTCTGCAGTCGCGCCGTCCACGTACGCGCCGATGGTGGACTCGATCATGCGGCGGACCTGGCCGGCGATGTCCTTCGAATCCAGGATCTCCTGGCGCTCGCGGTAGACCACCTTGCGCTGCTCGTTGAGCACCTCGTCGTACTTGAGCACGTTCTTGCGCATCTCAAAGTTCTGGTTTTCCACCTGAGACTGCGCACCCTTGATCGCGTTGGAAACCATCTTTGCCTCAATCGGCACATCATCCGGCACGTTGAGGCGGTTCATCATGTTCTCCATGGACTGGCCGACGAAGCGCACCATCAGCTCGTCGCGCATCGAAAGGTAGAAACGGGTCTCACCCGGGTCACCCTGGCGGCCGGAGCGGCCGCGCAGCTGGTTGTCGATGCGGCGCGACTCGTGGCGCTCAGTGCCGATGACGTACAGGCCGCCAGCCTCGCGCACCTCGTCGCCGAGCTGCTGCGAGCGCTCCTTGGCAACGGGCAGCTGCTCGTTCCACGCCTCCTGGTAGCGCTCCTCGTCCTCGAACGGATCCAGGCCCTGCGACTGCAGCTTCGCGTCCAGGAGGATTTCCGGGTTGCCGCCAAGCACGATATCGGTACCGCGGCCGGCCATGTTGGTGGACACCGTCACCTTGCCCGGCAGGCCGGCCTCGGCGATGATGCGGCCCTCTTCCTCGTGGTACTTCGCGTTGAGGACGTTGTGCTCCACGCCCTTGCGTGTGAGCAGCTGAGACAGGTATTCGGAGCGCTCCACCGAGGTGGTGCCCACCAGCACGGGCTGGCCTTTGGCCACGTGTTCCGCGATGTCCTCCGCCACTGCGGCGAACTTGGCCTCCTGGGTCTTGTAAATCAGGTCGTCGCGGTCCGTGCGCTGGTTCGGGCGGTTCGGCGGGATCTGCACGACATCCATCTTGTAAATCTGGTGCAGCTCCGCCGCCTCGGTCTCAGCGGTACCGGTCATGCCGGACAGCTTGTCGTACAGGCGGAAGTAGTTCTGCAGCGTCACCGTTGCGAGGGTTTGGTTCTCGTTTTTGATCTCCACCTGCTCCTTGGCCTCGATCGCCTGGTGCATGCCCTCGTTGTAGCGGCGGCCCGCAAGCACGCGGCCGGTGAAGCCGTCCACGATCATCACCTCGCCCTGGCGGATGATGTAGTCCTTGTCGCGCTCGAAGAGCTCCTTCGCCTTGATGGCGTTGTTGAGGTAGCTCACCAGCTGCGAGTGCTCCGGCGCGTAGAGGTTGTCGATGCCCAGCTGGTCCTCGACGAACTCCACGCCCTCCTCGGAGATGCCCACGGTGCGCTTGCGCTGGTCCACCTCGTAGTGGATGCCCTCCCGCATGCGCGGGGCAAGCTGCGCAAACACGGTGTAGAACTGGCTGGAGCCGTCCACCGGGCCGGAGATGATCAACGGGGTGCGGGCCTCGTCGATGAGGATGGAGTCCACCTCATCCACGATGGCGAAGTTGTGGCCACGCTGGACGATGTCGTTGACGGAGCGCGTCATGTTGTCGCGCAGGTAGTCGAAGCCGAGCTCGTTGTTGGTGCCGTACGTAATGTCCGCGTCGTACGCCTTTTTGCGCTCGGCCGGGCGCATGTCGGACAGGATCACGCCCACCTCCAGGCCCAGGAAGTGGTGCACGCGGCCCATCATCTCAGCGTCGCGCTTTGCCAGGTAGTCGTTCACCGTCACCACGTGGACGCCTTTGCCCGACAGGGCGTTGAGGTACGCCGGCAGCACGGAGGTCAGGGTCTTGCCTTCACCCGTTTTCATCTCGGCGACGTTGCCGAAGTGCAGGGCGGCGCCACCCATGATCTGCACCTTGAAGTGCTTTTGGCCCAGCACACGCCACGACGCCTCGCGGGCCGTGGCGAAAGCGTCGAGCAGGATGTCATCCAGGCTTGCGCCGTCGGCGAGCTTCTCCTTGAACTCAGCGGTCTTGCCCTTGAGCTCCTCATCGGTCAGCGCGGAGTACTCGTCGTCGAGCGCCATCACCTGATCGGCGATTTTGGCGAGACGCTTGACGGTGCGCCCCTCACCGGCACGGAGCAGCTTTGACAGTCCAAACACGTGTGCAGAGTCCTTTACTACTGGTCTGACAGGGCCATGGTGATACAACCGGCCATTGTACGCACGCCTCCCGCCGTATAGACAACCTCATAGGCACCTCACAGTTACGCCAATGCCTGGAAACAAAAACCCGCATCGTCCTGAAATTCGGAAAGATGCGGGCTTCGGGGGGATGGCCGTCTAACCGGCAGCTCCCGCGGCCTCCCCTTCGGCGGCGAGCTCGATCAAGCCGTAGTCGAAGGCATGGCGGCGGTACACCACGGCCGGACGGTTGGTCTCCTCGTTAATGAAAAGGTAGAAGTCGTGCCCCACCAGCTCCATCTCGCTCAGCGCGTCGTCCACGCTGCGTGGCGTGTTGGAGTGGACCTTCGAGCGCACGATCTGGCCCGGAACAACGTCTTCGACCTGGCCCTCATACGGGTCGACGTCGTATTTGCCGACCTCTTTGGTCGCGCGCTCCTGCTCAGCCTTCGCGTCCGCCTCCATCTCAGCGGCCAAGACGCCGGTGCTCTTCGGCGCCCGGTGGCCGGACATGGCGATGTTGCGGCGGGCCTTAACCTTGCGCAGGGAGCGCTCCAGCTTGTCCACGGCGGCCTCAAGCGCAGCGTAGAAGTTCTCCTCTTTCGCCTCTGCGCGGGCGAGGTGGCCGGAGCCGGTGGCGGTGATTTGGATGCGCTCCGCTTCCGACTCGCGGCGTGGGTTCGGCTCGTGCTTCAGCTCCACATGGAACGACTTCAGCGTCGGGTCAAGCTTTTCGATCTTGGCAAGTTTGCCGTTCACTCGTTCCTGGAAGTGCTCCGGGACCTCAACGTTTCGCCCGGTGATAGTTACCTGGGCTTCCGGGCTCAGCGTCTCGTCCTGGTTCGGGGCGGCCGGCGCGGTGTTCGGGTTGCGGTCTGCAGACGTCATCTGCGTCCTCCCTTGCGGTAGTAGGAACTGTGTCCACCACCACTATACAACTGGTTATGACCAATTCCGGCGGTTTCGGTTAAAGGATGCTGTGACTAGGCGGCGCACAGCGTCACGCACGCGGCAACGTCCACCCCGTGCGAAACCAGGATCGCCGTGCTGGCCTGCAACGTAGCTCCTGTAGTGACCACATCGTCCACCACGACAACCCGCCCCGACGGCGCACCGGCCAACCGCACCCTCCCCGCCAGGTTGGCGCGACGAGCGGCCTCGTCCAACCCTGACTGATCCGCGGCGCGCGGATCCAGCGCCAATACCGGCGCGACGGGGCGGCCGCTTGCCCGGCAGACCTGCTCCACCGGGTCTCCCCCGCGGGCGCGCGCGGATCTGGCACGGGTCGGGGCCGGCACGAGCACCGCACCAGATGGGATGTCCCCGCGCGCCTCCAGGTATTCCAGCGCGGACGCCAGCACCGCACCGACGTAGCGGCGCACCGCGAGGTGGTTGCGCTCCTTCATCGCCAGTACGACGCTTCGGTGCGGGTCGGCGTACGGCCCGAGTGCGAACACGGGCACGTGCGGGCCGGAGTTTGGGAATACGCGCTGCGGCGGAGCGGCTAGCCCCACCCGGCACGAGGCGCACAGCAGCGCACCCGGGCGGCGGCACCCCGCGCAGGCGCGCGGCAGCAGTAGCTCGCCCACCTGCGCTACGACGTTGCCCATCTCCACCCCCTTTTCCCCACCGAGAGATTACCGAAAACTCAACGCGAAGTGATGGGCAGCGCGCGCACGCTCTCCAGCCCCGGCACCTCGCGCCAAATGGGGTTGTCAGCGCCGGAGGCCGG
The DNA here is from genome assembly GCA_014490595.1 of Corynebacterium wankanglinii. Lineage (GTDB taxonomy): Bacteria > Actinomycetota > Actinomycetes > Mycobacteriales > Mycobacteriaceae > Corynebacterium > Corynebacterium wankanglinii. The sequence goes on along the minus strand of CP061031.1, from coordinate 624,555 downwards.
CACCTGCAGCAGCGCGTTAGCGTCGGTGACGTACAGCGTGCTGGGAGAAGCAGCCACCGCCACCACCGGCGCGGAGATGTTGCCGGAAGACATCGCGGTCATGGAGGAACCGTCCTGCTCCACGCGCATCACCGGTGTCGTTGACGTTGTGCCGACCAGCAGCGAACCGTCCGGCCGCCATTCCGCGGAGATGATGCCGCCGGCCAGCTCTTGGGCGTACTCGTAGACGTTTACAATGGAGCGCTCTCCGGACGCCTGGCGGCGCACAATACCGGTGTACAGGCGGCCGCCGATCACCATGACCACCCGCGTGCCTGTGCGTGAAAGCCGCAGCACGGAGATGTTGCCGTCCACGCCTTCGGGCAACTCCACCTTCACCTCCCCGGTGGTTAGGCTGCCGGTGGCGGCGGACTGCACAGTGCGCAGGATGCGCTTGCCGTCCGCGACCGCCCAGACCGCTTCCGCTCCGGGCTCGAATGTGGGGCGGGTGAACGTGCCGGCCCGCATGACCTCGTGCTCGGCGCCTCCGAACTTGCCCAGCCGGAACACGTCCTCCGTGGCGTCTCCTGGTTTGCCAAAGATCGCGGCCCATTGGCCGTCGCCGGCGATGTCCACCGCCGAGACATCCGTCGCGCTGCCGAGCGTGCCCTCCACCGGCTGCGTGGAGCGCTCCTCCACACGGACCACTTTGCCGCCGGACAGTGCATACAGCGTGGTTTCCCCGACGGTTTCCACAAGGGGGCTGGCCGCGATGAAATCGTCGGTTTCCAGGTCGGACGCGCCGTCGACAAGCGGTTGCCCGTCCGCCTTGAGCACGTAGGGGCCGGTGACACCCGCGGACGCGAGCGTCCACACCACCTGCGCGGCGAAGCGGGCGCGCTCGTCTTCGCTCACCCCCGCGAACCCCGCGAAGGTGTACGCGCCCTCCTGCTCGCCCGTGTACGACGCGCTGGACGGCAGCGAGCTGGTCAGCGCAGGGCGCAGGCGCTCGGAAGGGCCCTCCATGAGTAGCCCGATCAGGTCGCTCGCCAGCATTTCGCGGCGTGAATGCACCCAGCGGCGGTCCGTGACCAGCTCCCGGTCGTCTTCGTCGAAGAAGTACAGGTTGTAGGGCTGGTACTGGTTGCGCAGTTCCGTGCGCTCCAACACCACGCCCTCGGGCAGCGAGGAAATACGCCACTGCCCGTCGACCATCTCCATGTCAATGGTGGCCTCGTAGGTGCCGCGCTCCGGTGTGTACGCGCCGCCTTGGCGCACCGTTCCCACCACAGCTCCGTGTACCGCGTAGCTGCGCTGGCCCACCGAGGAACCTGGCAGGGTGGTCATTCCGATACTGTCCACGACCAGCTTCTGGCCGCTGGGGTCCCAGGCAGCCGATGCGCCCTCGGTGAGGTAGGCCCTCGCCGCTTCGTAGTCCGAGTCGGGCCGCGCGGACGCCGAGTAGAAGTCGCGCAACAGCAAATCCGGCTCCTGGTCCTTCTTCGGGCCAGCCGCCTGCGTCTCCGTCTCCGCGGGCGTGAAGGAACGGATCACGTGCGGGGCGGAGTTCGTGGGCAGCGACGCGCAGCCAGCCGTCGCCCACACCGCAGCCACGGTCAAGCAGGTGAGTGTCTTACTCGCACGCATCGGTGCCCTCCTGGAGCTCTTGCTTATCGACGTCCTCCGGTTGCCCACCCTCAGCCTCAACCCCGGCGGCAAGCGGGGCGTCACCGCGCGGCGGCTCCAGCGGCAGCGGCGACTCTGTATATCCCGCCTCCAGGTCGCGCGGCAGGACTAACCGGAACTGCGAGCCCACGCCAAACTCGCCCACCGCATCCAGCACACCGCCGTGAAGCTGCGCGTCCTCCCTGGCGATGGCGAGGCCCAAGCCGGTGCCGCCGGAGTGCCGTTTGCGGGACTTGTCCGCGCGCCAGAAACGGTTGAACACCAGCTCGTCCTCGCCCGGCTTCAATCCCACGCCGCCGTCGGTGACAGTGATGGCCACGGCCTCTTCGTTTGAGCGCATCCGAACAGTGACCGGATTGCCCTCCGAGTGGTCGATGGCGTTGGCCATGAGGTTGCGCACAACCCTCTCGATGCGGCGGGCGTCGCCCTCGAGCATCTGCGGCTCGTCCGGGATATCGAAAATGACATCCACGTCCAGCTCGTCGGCAAGATGGCGGGTCTGCTGCCACGCGGACTCGACCGGCTGCCTGGCGTCAACGCTCGCAGGCGAGAGTTCCGCCACCCCGGCGTCGTGCCGGGAGATCTCCAACAGGTCGTTGAGCAGGGATTCGAAGCGGTCCAGCTCGCTGATCATCAGCTCGGAGGCCCGCTTTGTCGCCGGTTCCAGCGAATCCTCGTTGGCGGCGATCATGTCCGCAGCCATACGGACCGTGGTCAGCGGCGTGCGCAGCTCATGCGAAACGTCGGAAGTGAATTGGCGCTGGAGCGATCCGTACTCCTCGAGGTTGCTGATCTGCTTGCTCAGCGCATCCGCCATGTCGTTGAAGGACATGGCGAGCACGGCCATCTCATCTTCGCCGTCCACCGGCATTCGCTCGCGCAGGTGCCCGGACGCAAAGCGCTGCGCGGTACGCGAAGCAGAGCGCACCGGCGCGACGATCTGCTGGGACGCTAGCCACGAGATACCCATCAGCAACACCACCACGATCACCGCCGCGGAAGCCAGGATGCCGCGCATGAGTGCAACGGTGGAGGCCTCACTTTCCATGTTCATCACGATGTAGAGGCGCAGATTAGGCACGTCGGCGTTGGTCGGCGTGCCGACGATGAGCGCGTCGTACGCGGAGCCGTCCGGCCGCTCCACCGACGCGAACTGGTAGGCAACGTTGCCGTCCGTGACAAAGTCCCCGAGGCGTTTCGGTATCTGGTAGGCCTCCGGCGACGACGTCACCGAGCCGTTGGGGGCTTCCACCACCAGCACGGGTTCGTAGAAACTGGCCGAGTCGCCGCTTTCCTGCGCACGCTGGGTCAACCCGGCGCGCGCAGAGTTCAACCGCGCCTGCAGCGATGCCGATGACCCGGAGTTGGCCAACTGGTATTCCACCGTTGCTCGGGCGCGCTCGATCTCCACTGTGGCGGCGTCGATCTTCGCGGCGGTGATCCGGTCGGTGACCACGGATGCCAAGGCGAAGCCGAGCACCGACATGACAACGGTGGACACGAGCAGCACCGTGCCCACGAAGCGCACCTGCAGCCGGGTGGTCCAGGCGTGCCGGATCCGGTCACGGCCACGACGTATGGCGTCCAGGTGCTACACCTCCGACTTCCCGGTCTTGTACCCCACGCCACGCACGGTGAGGATGATCTCCGGGTTTTCCGGGTCGTGCTCAATCTTGGAGCGCAGTCGCTGCACATGCACGTTGACCAGACGGGTGTCCGAAGCGTTGCGGTAGCCCCACACCGATTCCAGCAGCTCCTCGCGCGAGTGCACCTGGTTGGGCTTGCGGGCCATCTCCACCAGCAGGTCGAACTCCAGCGGAGTCAGCTGGATCTCTTCCTCGCCCCGGGTGACGGTGTGCTGTGGCACATCCACGGTGAGATCACCAACCTCCAGCACGTCCGCCGGCGTATCATCAGTGCGGCGCAGGCGGGCGCGGATGCGTGCGACAAGCTCCTTCGGCTTGAACGGCTTGGTGATGTAGTCGTCCGCGCCAGACTCCAAGCCCAGCACCACGTCCACCGTGTCCGTCTTCGCGGTGAGCATGACAATCGGCACCGCGGACTCTTTGCGGATCTCACGGCAGATGTCAATGCCATTCATGCCCGGCAACATCAGGTCCAACAGAATCAGATCCGGGTCGAAGGAACGGAAGGACGCCACCGCCTCGGCCCCGTCGGTCACCGAGCTGGTTTGGAAACCCTCTGCCTCCAACACGATGGTCAACATCTCGTTGATCGCGGGATCATCGTCCACGACGAGAATCTTCGGGGCCATGCGTCCTCCTCACTACGTGCTTACTGCGCCAGCTCGCCCAATGCCTGCATGATAACCGCCGGATCCGAGGTCCGAAGCCACCGACTCCCCCAGTTCATCTCCGCCAATTCCGCGTACGCCTCGAATGTTGCGGCCTGCAGCCCGGCGTCGCGCTCGTAGCGGTCGCGGGTACGCGACTCGTCCTGCTCCTCGCGGGCCGCAGCGCGCTCGCGCGCCACATCCGGGTTGGTGTCCACCAGCACCTGCAGGTCCGGCTTCGGCAGCGAAAGCTTTTCAAACTCGAGCTCGTACACCCATTTCACGGCCGCCGGGTCCCCGGTTCGCGCCTTCGTGTAAGCCGCGTTGGAGGCGACGTAGCGGTCCAAGATAATTACGCGATCCGGTGCGGCCGCGAAGCCGTCGAGAAGCGATTTGGCCCCATGCCTGTCCAGCGCGAAGAGGGTGGCCATGCCGAACGCCGAATCCGTCAGATCACCCATCCGGCCGTGGAGCGCATCGTGCGCCAGCTGCGCATGCACGGAATCCGCGTAGCGGGGAAAGGCGAGCGTGTCCGCCCCAGAGCGCTGCTGGACAGCGGTGACGAGCGTGTTCTTCCCCGCCCCGTCAATACCTTCTACCGCGACGATCATGCCGCTACGCCAGTGCTTCCAGGAACTGCTCAAGATCCTGGTCGGTGTCGGCTTCCTCCAGCACCACGGCAGCGGACTCCACCAGCTGCTCGTCCATCTCGTCCGGGCGACGGCGGATAAACGGGTAGTTTTCCGCGATCTCTCCAGCGGAAAACGGCGCTCCTGCCCAGATCGCAGCGATGGTGGCGGCGGCCTGGCCGTTGAGCAGCTCGTCCTCGCTGGGCGCATCCTGCTTCGCTGCCAGCAGAACCGCGTCGCGGACCGCCTCGAAGATTTCCTCAAAATCGAGGTCCACCAACTCGTCCAGAAAGTCCGTGTTGGTGTCGACCGTGAAAATCTCCTCGTCCCAAGTACTCACTGCGGCGTTCCTTCCCTTCGATGTGCGCGAGCGGACGCCCACGCGATGCCTTCTATCCATCTATATACGGCATACACCTACCCCGGGGCAGGCAAACGCGCTGTAACGGACCCGCGAAAGGGGTTCCGTAATCACCATTCGCGTGCTATAAACAGTGCTGCAGAACAAAAAGTTATCAAGTTGTGATCAAACACGGGTCCAACGTGACCTGCGGGAGGAGCGCACCGTGGAAGGGACAGCACGCCGGGTGTCCGTGTTTTTCGGCGCGGGTGTTGTGCTAGCGGCCCTCGTCGGTTTCACCGTCTGGGCCACCTCCACGCCGGGGCAGAACAACCGCGCCGGGTTCACAGCCGACGCGGCGGGTACCTCCGATCCGAGTTCCACAGCCCCGGCGGGCCGGTCGGCATCCAGCCCGACCACCGCTACCGTGACCGAGGACGAAACCCGCACCGTGCGCAGCTCCAGCAACCAGGCGCGCGAACATGGCCGGCAGGCAGCCGCTGAGGCCGAGCCGCGCGAGCTCCGGCACGTGGCAGGTGCGGCGCCATCCGGCTACAACGCGGAGCGCGACCCCTACATGCCCCCGCACGCCGTAGTGGCCCCAGCACCGGGACCAGGACAGCCGCCGCGCGTGTACCGCCCCTCCAACATCGTCCCGTCCCCGGCACCGACGGCGGCACCCCAGGGAACCGATCGCCCAAGCACCGAGCCGTCGCCCGCTTCCGGGCACACCAGCTCGCGCACTCCTACGCCGGTACCGGGCGGGCACAGCGCGCCCGGTACCGGGGCACCCCCGAGCGGCACCCCCGCGACGCCCGCGCCCGGCGGTTCCGAAACACCACCGACGGAACCAGCCGAGCCCACCGGCCAGCCTGCCGTCCAGCCGCCCAGCCGCCCGCAGGAAGGAGCCAATCCTGGAAGCGAACCAGGGGCCGTCCACGAGGGGCAGGAACCGCCGACTGAGACCGCAGAGCAGGCCGCACAGGGAGGCCCAGCTGGAACGGCCCCGCGGCAGGAGGTGGAACCTCGCACGGCCAATGGCGCAGACCGCGGCGCTTCAGAGCCCGCGGCCCCAGCCCAGCCAGCTGCAGCGCACCCGCCCGCCACGCCGAATGCCCCTGCAGCCCAGACGCGCGTGCCGGGAAAGGAGGACGTCGCGGGCTACCCGCACGAAAACCAGGGCATGACTCCGCGCGACGTCATTGACAAGATTGACAAGTTCACGGGCCGCGCGGGCCGCTAGCTTCATTGCGAAGCGCTAGATGGCGGCCCCTCCCACTGGCGGCAGGTTTACGCCCCGGCCACCCCTACGGCGCAGGCCGGCACCGATTGCGTTTATGCTGAGCCTACGCAGTGGCGACAAACAGCTGCGCCGGGCCCGTTGCCGTGAGCGCTACTTCCCCGTCGCTGGCCGGCACCCAAGCCGCGTTGCCCTGGGTGAGTGTGAAATCGCCAGCCACGACGGTCCCGGCGGTGCACAGCACGATCGCAGGGCCGTCTTCGCGCATACGCAGCGTCTCGCCCTCGGCAAGCTCGTGCATGCGGACCGCAAAGCTGTCTACAGGCAGGGCAAACTCGACGCCGCCACGGGAAGGCACCGTCTCCGCCCTGGGGTTATCCAGAGTGGTGAAATCCAGCACGCGAACCAGCTCCGCCACGTCCACGTGCTTGGTGGTCAGGCCACCGCGCAGCACGTTGTCCGAATTCGCCATGACTTCTACACCGAGGCCAGACAGGTACGCGTGCAGCTGGCCCGCCCGGAGAAACGCCGCTTCGCCGGGCGCAAGCGTGAGGACGTTGAGCAGCAGCGCGGCCAACACGCCCACGTCGCCGGGATACGCCTCGTTGAGCTCGAGGAAGACCTGCGCCGCCTCCGTCATCCACGCTGCGTGGTGGCCCTGCGAGACGAGGTGTTCGGCACAGTGCGCCACCGCGTCGATCAGCTCCACCCGCGGTTGCGTCGGCAGTGAAATCAGCGTGGTGAACAGCGCACGCAGGTCGCCGTCGCTGTCTGCGGGCAGCAGGGACGCGTAGCGGTCCAGTTCAGGGCACGACAGCGCCGCAAAGAACGCGGCGGTGTCGGTTGCCGGACGGAAACCCGCCAGCGCGCGAAACGGCGTGAGGGCGACGATGAGCTCCGGCTTGTGGTTCGGGTCCTTGTAGTTGCGGTTCGCGCTGCCGAGCGCGATACCTTGCGCGTTCTCCCGCTCGAAGCCCTCCTGCGCCTGCTCAAGCGATGGGTGGGCCTGAATGCTCAGCGGCGCCGCAGCTGCGAGGAGCTTGACTAGGAACGGCAGTTGGTCGCCGTGCTCGGCTTGCACCCGGGGGCCGAGGGCAGCATCTGGGTCGGCGGCGATGACCTCGTCGAGGCCAATACCGCCCACCGTTGCCGGCGCCGCCGGGTGCGCGCCGAACCACAGTTCAGCCTGGGGTTGCGCACTCGGCGAAGGCTCGCCCCGCAGCTCGGCTATCAACGTGTGCGAGCCCCATGTGTAGGGGCGCAGAGCTCCCGAGAGGTGTTCCATGTCTCTCCTTCTACTCGTCCGTGGCGGCGGAATCCGCGGCGTCGGCGTCCAGCGCCGTCGCAGCGTACGCCCGGGCAACCAGACGCGCCGCGCGGGCCGCCGCGTCAGCGGAGTCCGTCTCCGCGGTCTCCACCCGGCTGCCCGCCTGAACCACCGGGACGGTGGTCTCGCACGACCAAACAACGGTTGTTAAACCTACCAGTTCCGAGGGCCCGTCAAGGTACGGGTCATAGAAGATATCGTCTGCCGGTCCCGCCGGATTTGCCTGCTGAGCCCGCTCAATCGCCTGCGCGAGCTCGTCGGCGTCAACCACGCCGGACGGGATGCCGTGAGTCGACCACAGGGCCGCAGCAACACCTGCGGCAGCGCTGCCACCGCGGCCGAGCCCGGTGTGCACCACCCGGGCGCCGTCGGCCTGGGCGCGCAGCTGGCGGGCCGGGTTAGTCGCCGCATCGCGCTGCGGGGAGGCCAATTCCAACTCCGCATCTGCTTCGCTAGCAAGCAGCTCGAAACGTTCGGCCACAACCTCTGCGGGCTGCCGCGGGAGGGCAAGTATCGCCCCCAGCACCGCGCCCGAACGCAACGGGGAAGCGCCTGCGGTGTTGGGCAGCGCCGGGATGACGGTGGTGGCCTGCGGCGCGTCGTCAAGCAGTGGCCCCCTATCCGGACCTGCGAGGACAGTCTCGGCACCGCGGCCCGCGGCGGTGATCAGCCCCCGCAACGCATCGTCGCGTCCGGCGTTGTCGCCCACCACCACAACGACATCGAGCGGGCCTACGTACGCGGGGAGCACGTCGGTGATCACCACTGGAACCTCCAGCTCGCCAACGAGGGTGACCACCGCGCGAGCGGCAGCTGCTGCCACGTGGTCGGTCGGCAGCACCACCACGCTGCGGGGCCGCAGCCCAGTTAAGCCGGAAAGCGAATGCGCCGCCTGCCCCACCGCCCGAATTTGCGCGCCCTCGTGGGCAACGTCGAAGAAGCGCGCCTCTTCCCTGGAAAATCCGCTCATACCGCGCGAGCCTACGCGCGGAGACCTACCCGCGGATGATGCCGAGGATCTCGCTCGTGAGCGCGTCTACCTCCTCGCGGGTGGGAGCCTCCGCGTTCAGGCGCAACAACGGCTCGGTGTTGGAGGCGCGGACGTTAAACCACGCCTTGGAATCCTTCAGCTGCACCGTCACACCGTCGAGCGTGTCCACAGACTCAGCGCGGTCGCGGAACGCGTCCACCACGCGCTGGGTGGCCGCGGCCTGATCGGCAACCTCGGAGTTGATCTCCCCGGAGGCGGCGTAACGGTCGTATGCCCCCATCAGCTCGCTCAGCGGCGCGTCCTGCTCCGCTAGCGCGGCGAGCACGTGCAGCGCCGCCACCAGGCCGGAGTCCGCGTTGAAGAACTCGGAAAAGTAGTAGTGCGCCGAGTGCTCCCCGCCGAACAGCGCTCCGTGCTCGGCCATCTGCGCCTTGATGTAGGAGTGGCCCACACGGGTACGCACTGCGGTGCCGCCGCGCTCTGCGACGACCTCCGGAACCGCACGGGAGGTAATGAGGTTGTGGATGATCGTCGCACCCGGGTGCTGTGCCAGAGTGCGGGTGGCAATCAGCGCGGTGATCGCGGACGGGGACACCGCCTGCCCACGCTCGTCCACCACGAAGCAGCGGTCCGCGTCTCCGTCGAACGCCAAGCCGATGTCCGCCCCCTGCTCAACCGTGAACTTCTGCAGGTCCACCAGGTTCTTCGGATCCAGGGGGTTCGCCTCGTGGTTGGGGAAGGTGCCGTCGAGCTCGAAGTACAACGGGCGGATGTCAATGTTGCCCAGCCCTCCGAGCACTGCCGGCACCGTCATGCCAGCCATGCCGTTGGCCGCATCCACAGCCACCACAAGCGTGCGCCGGTCCGGCACCGGGACAAGTTCGCGCAGGTAGGAGGCGTACTCGCCGAGGGCATCATGCTTCTCGACGACCCCAGGTTCCCCCGCGAATTCCGGCACGCCCTCGAGGATCATCCGGGCGATCTCACTCAAACCCGTGTCCGTGGACACCGGGGTCGCGCCCGCGCGGCACAGCTTGATGCCGTTGTACTGCGCCGGGTTGTGCGACGCGGTGAACATCGCGCCGGCGCAGCGCTGGGTACCGGCCACAAAGTACAGCTCGTCGGTGGAGGTCAGCCCCAGCAGCGTCACATCGACGCCCTGGCTTGCCGCGCCTTCCGCGAAAGCCTCGGACAACGCGGGAGACGACGGGCGCATGTCGTGGCCCACCGCAATGCGGGTCTCCCCCTCCCCGCGCACAATGCGAGCGAACGCGGCGCCCGCGGTGCGGACGAAGTCCTCGTCGATGGTCCCCCCGACAACGCCGCGGACGTCGTACGCCTTGATCACGCTTGTCAGCGTCTCACTTGTGTGCTCAATTGCCATGGGCGTCATCTTATCGCGCCTGCTCGGCCCAGCTGCTCACTCACCACCCTCGGGGTCGGGAACGATGCGCAGGTGGGAGCGGCGCGCAGCCTTGTGCGCTGCAATCTGCTCCTCCACGCGCTTGGTGCGGTGCACCGGGTGGTTGGAGGTATCGGGGTTGTTGAAATCCTTCTCCGCCGAATACTCGATCGGATCTTGGCCGGTCTCCACCAGGCCCGTTGTCACCCGCCCCGCTTCGCGGACCGCCGCGGCAAGGGCAGTGATGTCGGTGTTTTCGTCGTCCTGATCATCCCCGGCGTCCACGGCGTCGTCGTCAAGCTCGACGTGCTCGACGCGCACCAACTCCCACCCCACCGGGGCCGTAATGTGGGCGGAGTGGCGCTCGCACAGGTCCCACGCGTGCGGGTCGGGAGCGGGGGCAAGCGGGCCGACCACTGCCGTCGAGTCCGCGTACGCGTAGATCAGCGTGGCCACGGCAGGCCGGCCGCATCCGGGGCGGCAACAACGACGGTAAACATTCACGGTGCCAAGTCTAAACCCCTCATTGAGATTTGGGCAGTGCAACGCGGCGCGCCCACACCGCCTCGGGGCGCGAGAGCAATAGGCTTGACCGCTATGACTGCCACCGGCCCATCGCACGTTCAACCGGCCCGCAACCGCCATGGCCGAGGTGTGCGCGGCCCCATCCTGCCGGTGGGCGTGCCGCGCTACCGCACGCGCGACGACGCTTTCAACCAACTGGTTATCGAGGCCTACGCCCCTTTGCACAACCAGTTCTTCGCGGAGCTGGCAGGCGTGGATCTCGCGGTGGACACGATCCCTCGGATGCGGCTCAGCCCCGACATGACGACGTGTTCCCGGACGAGATCATCGCCGACGGCCCCGTGCCGCTCGGGCGCGTGCTGCAGGCCGGGGTGGACAGGCGAGGAAACCCAACGCGGGCGCGCTTCGTTGTCTTCCGCATGCCCATTGAGCACCGCAGTGCCAACGCGCAAGAGCGGTCAGAACTCGTTACATGGGTTCTGACCGCTCTCGTGGCGAACTACCTCAACCTTGACCCGCGGACGATCGACCAGGACTTTCCCTGGTAGCCCGACCAGATCCCGGCAGGTTAGCCGATCTGCTTTTTTAGTCGGCGACGCTCTCGGTCAGAGAGTCCGCCCCAGATACCGAAGCGCTCGTCATGCTCCAGTGCATACTCCAGGCATTCGTCGCGTACGGCACAGGCCCTGCAGATCCGCTTCGCCTCACGGGTGGAGCCGCCCTTCTCGGGGAAGAACGCCTCCGGATCGGTTTGGGCGCACAGCGCCTGGTCCTGCCACTCCTGCTCGACGGCGCCGAACAACTCGTCGAGGGTCATTCCTCCTGCAGCTGCGCCGCGGAGGATGGCGTCTGCCTGGTTTTCCACGCCATTACCTTCCTTAGTTGCTAGTCGGTCGTAAAAGAGTGGTGCCCACAGCACCCAGGACGGGTTCTGTGGATGACACTGTTGTGATTACACACCCCGACACTAAATAGCCGCAACCAGAATTTCCCGCTTTGCGTCCCGTGGCCCCCAATTCCCACGTCGCGCGTCCCACAAGTCACACCCGTCACAACCGCGCGATTATGGGGGCACCATATGGGGGTACTACATGTGGTAGCGGAGCTCGCGAGAGCAACTATTTTGCGAGTTTGGCGTGTCGCTTACGCGTCCGGTGAGAAACGCACTCCCGAATCCGGAATCTCCACACCCGGCCAGACACGCATACCCGCCTGCAATTCACAGCGCGCGCCGATGCGGGCGCCCCCCCAATGACGCAGTCGGTGATCCGCGCGTTCGCACCGATCGTCGCCCCGGCAGCGATGATGGAGTTTCGCACCATCGCCCCCGGCTCGATGGTCACCCCGTCGAAGATCACCGAGTCGTCCACGCGCGAACCCGCACCGATCTCACAACCGCGGCCTACTGCCGTGCCGCCCATCAGAATGACGCCGTGGGCCACGCCGGCAGACTCGTCCACCAGTGATTCACCCGTGCGCCCTTGCAGCAGAGGCGAGTACGCGATGCCGCGAACCACGTCCGAAGACCCCTGGACGAAATCGTCCGGCCGCCCCATATCGCGCCAGTACGAGGAATCAACGTGGCCGACCACCTTGGCGCCGGACTCCAGAAGTCCCGGGAACGTCTCGCGCTCCACCGAGACCACGCGCCCCGCCGGAATCTGTTCGATCACGGAGCGCTTAAACACGTAGCAGCCAGCGTTGATCTGATCGGTCGGCGGGTCTTCCGTCTTCTCCAAAAACGCCAGCACATTACCGTCCGCATCCGTCGGCACCGAGCCAAATGCGCGAGGATCCGGCACCCGCACCAAGTGCAGGGTCACATCGGCGTCCTTCTCCACGTGCGTGTCCGCAATGGCGGACAGGTCCCCCCCGAGAGCACATCGCCGTTGAACACCATGGCGTTGTCGTAGCGCAGCTTTGCAAAGACGTTGCGGATGCCGCCGGGTGCCCAGCGCCTCTTCCTCCACCACGTACTCGATTTCGAGGCCGAAATCGGAGCCGTCACCGAAGTACTCCTCGAACACCTCGGCCTTGTACGAAGTGCCCAAAACTACATGGCGCATCCCGGCTTCGCGGATGCGCGCCAGAAGGTGCGCCAAGAACGGGTACCCGGCCGTAGGCAACATCGGCTTCGGGGTGGACACCGTCAGCGGGCGCAAGCGCGTGCCTCGCCCACCCACCAGGATCACCGCATCCATCTCGGTGACCGCACTGTCGGGCGCCTGCGCGCCAGCAATATGCTGCGAATTTTCCATCAACCCTGTCCTTTTTCTCGTGCTCTCTTCACGTCGCCCGTTTTGGCCGGTTTACGCAGTCCAAGTTGGAACGCCCCCCGCACTTTCAACCCCAGCCATAGGGCCCAGCGCAGCGGCGCCTGCCACGCGTGCGGGTGCCGGTCGCGTTGGAACCGGTAGGCAGATCCGTGGTGCGCTGGCACCGTCAACTTCCGGTACTTGCCGGCCACGTGCCCCTGGTCGTGCAGGATCACCGATGACGGGCAGTAGAGGTTCGTCCACCCGGCACGGGACAGGCGGTCACCGAAATCGATGTCCTCGAGGTACATGAAGTAGCGCTCGTCGAATCCGCCGATGGCGTCAAAGGCATCCCACCGCACCAGCAGGCACGCTCCAGACAGCCATCCGGCGGTGCGCTGCACATGCATGTTGGCGTTCGCCCGGTAGGCGCGGGAAAACGGGTTGGCGGGCCAGACGTCGTATAGCAACGCGTGCCCGATACCCGTGGTCAGGCCGGGAACCTCGCGGGCGCTGGGGTAGGCGGAGCCGTCCGCCTCCTCGATGCGCGGTCCCGCCGCGCCAGCCTGCGGCGCTGCATCGATGCAGCTGATCAGCTCATCGATGCTGCCGGGCCCGAACTCGACGTCCGGGTTGACAATGAGGAAGTAGTCTCCGCGCACCGCGTTCGCTTCCCGGCGCTCCGACAGCGCCGCCACAGCCGCGTTGATGGCGGCGCCGTAGCCGATGTTGCCCCCGGTAGAAAAGAACTCGACATTGTCGTGTTCCGCAGCAGCGCGCTCAGGCACCCCGTCCGTCGAGCCGTTGTCCGCGCAGATCAGATGGACCCGCTCAGACGACGCCGCATCGAGCGAGTGAATAAGGTGCGACAAATGCTCGCCGGGCGAGTACGTCACCGTAATAACAGCGAGCGGCGCGCGGGCTGCCGTCGAGTAGGGAGAATCTGCGTTCACAATGGCAGGAATCATACCCACCGGCGAACCCGAAATTGGTGTACGGCACAGCTCGCCGCGGGCGGAATTTGCGCCGGGATGTCGTATACTTCCCCGCGTGACTGACCCCAACCGGCGCGCCCGCGACATTCAGGCGGCACCGTCGCGAACGCGCGACGTGTCGCAGTCCGGCCATCCGGTAGTCAAAGGGGTGCTGGCAGTCCTGTCCGCCACCGCGATTTTGCTTTCCGGCGTGGGATACTTCGCCGTCGGACGCCTCGGCGGGCAGCTCTCCGCTTCCGAACTGGACGTGAGCAGCCAGAGCAAGACCAAAGGGAAGAGCAACAAAGAGGCGGCATCGCTCGACGGTGCGGTAGACATCCTGCTCGTGGGCTCTGACTCGCGCACGGACGCCCAGGGTAACCCGCTGAGCGAGGAGGAGCTTGCCCGCTTGAACGCCGGCGTGGCCGACGGTGAAGTGAATACCGACACGATCATGGTCATCCGCATTCCCGAGGACGGATCGAAGGCGACGGCGGTGTCCATCCCGCGTGACACGTACGTCCACGACGAGACCTACGGCAACTTGAAGATCAACGGCATCTACGGCGCGTACGCAGCCGCGAAGCGCGAAGAGCTGGTGGAAGAGCAGGGCATGTCCGAAGGGCAGAACTTAGAGCAGCAAGTGGCCCGCGCAGGTCAGGAAGGGTTGATCGACGCGGTGGCGAACCTCACCGGTGTTGAGGTCGACCACTTCGCACAGGTGGGGTTACTCGGATTTGTCCTGCTCACAGACGCCGTCGGCGGCGTCACGGTCTGCCTGAATGACGCGGTGGACGAGCCGTTGTCCGGCGCCCACTTCCCCGCTGGTGTGCAAACGCTGAACGGAACGCAGGCGCTATCGTTCGTCCGCCAGCGGCACGACCTCCCGCGCGGCGACCTCGACCGCATTGTGCGCCAGCAGGTGTTCATGGCATCCCTGGTGCGTAACATGCTCTCTGCCGGGACGCTGACCAACCCTGCGCGGCTGCGTGAGTTGGCCAACGCCGCGGAGCGCTCCGTGACCCTGGATAAAGGGTGGGACGTTGTCCAGTTTGCCCAGCAACTTTCGGGACTGGCCGGGGACAACGTCACGTTCACCACTATCCCCGTCACCTCGGTCAACGGGGTGGGCGACTACGGCGAGTCCATCATCACGGTCGATGTCGCCCAAGTGCACCGGTTTATGGAGGACGCTGTCGAGCCCGCCGACCGCACAACTGAAACGTCTGCCCCCGCTACGGCGGACGCTACCGTCTTCGGCAGCCACCAGGTGATCGTGCTCAATGCCGGCGGTGTTCCGGGGCAGGCCAGCCGAGTGGGCGAAGAGCTGGGCAAGGAAGGTGTCACGGTCGGCGAGGTAGCCAACGCGATGGAGGGACTGTACTTCCAGAGCCAGGTAGTCACCTCCGACGTTGAGGATCCCGCCGCCCAGGAGCTGGCTCGCTTGCTCGGCGGGGTGCCGGTTGTGGCCAACGCTTCGCTGGAGCCGGGAACGCTGGTGGCCGTCGTCTCCGACGACTATGCCGGCCCCGGCGCGATGTCCGCAGAAGAAGCCGAGCAGGACGCGCCCGTGGGCACTCCGGGCGAGGACTTCGGCGCAACGGGAATCGCTCCGGAGATCACCGCTGACGGCGACAGCCCCCGCTGCGTGAACTAGCGCCCCGGGCGGGAGTCTTGCGGCGCAACCGGGATCCACCGGTCGCGCGATTCCATGTACCGAGAATCAAATTCCAGGCATTTTACTCATTTGCCGGAAAATTATGCACCCTCTTTGGTAGAACCAGAGTGCATGACACGAGCAACGCGGCCCGAGCCGACACAAGACACCGATCCACCGAAGAAGGCGGGCGTGACCGATCGCGTCCTCAACGGCATTGAAAAGGTGGGCAATAAGCTCCCCGAGCCGTTTACCCTCTTCCTCATTCTCTTCCTCATCACCGCAGTCATTTCCACCGCGATGGCCTGGTCCGGGGCGCAGGTGCAGGTTCCCGGCTCTGACGAGGTGCGGCCCATCCACGGCTTTTTCACTAAAGAGGGCCTGGCCTGGTTCACGGTGAACCTGGGCAAGAACTACGTCGGCTTCCCGCCGCTGGTGTACGTCTTGCCCATCATCTTGGCGGTAGGTATTGCCGAGCGTTCCGGGATGCTCTCCGCCTTGATCCGCCGCTTGTTCGGTTCGGCGAACAAGACGGTGCTGCCATACGCCGTAGGTGTCATCGGCGTGTCCGCTTCCCTGATCGCGGATCCGGCCTTCATTGTCATCCCGCCGCTGGCCGCCATGGTGTTCAAGGCCGCGGGCCGCCACCCGGTCGCCGGCTTGCTCGGCGGCTTCGCATCGGTCGGTGCGGGTTACGCCACCTCCATCCTGCCCGGCTCCCTAGACGCGTTGTTCGCCGGCATCACCAACTCCGTCATGGAGGCGCTGCCGGGCCTAGACGCTGGCGAAGTCACGGTCGTCTCCAACTACTGGTTCAACATCGCCTCCGCGTCGATTCTGGGTTTCCTGTCCGGCCTCATCATCGACAAGGTGCTCGAACCCCGCCTGAACACACTCGGCGTGCCCACCGAGGTCGCCGCGGGCGAGGACGCGCCGGATCTCGACCCGCACGGCAACGAAATCACAGCCGAGCTCACCCCGGCCGAGAAACGCGGCCTGACCGCCACCCTGTGGGCGACGCTGGCCCTCACCGTCGCAGGTACGATCGCGGTGCTGTTGCCCGGCTCTCCGTGGCGTAACGAAGAGGGCAACTTCCTGCCGGACTCCCCGCTGATGCAGTCCACCGTGTTCATCGTCGTGCTCTACTTCGTGGTCATGGGCTTGGTGTACGGCATCGCCGCCGGCACCGTGAAGAGCGTTCCCGACGTCACGGAGATGATGGCGGCCGCCATCAAGGAAATGACCGGCTTCCTCGTGCTCGCGTTCATCCTCGGCCAGTTCATCGCGTTGTTTAACTGGTCCGGCATCGGTACCTGGACCGCCGTCAAGGGTGCGCAGGCGCTGGAGTCTGCGGGTATCGACGGCTTCGGGGCCATCCTCGCATTCGTTATCCTCGCGTCCTGCCTGAACTTGCTCATCATCTCCGGTTCGGCACTGTGGACGCTCATGGCCGCTGTGTTCGTGCCGATGTTCGCGCTGCTCGGCTTCGACCCGGCGTTTATTCAGGCGGCGTACCGTGTGGGCGATTCCGCAACGCAGATCATCACCCCGCTCAACCCGTACATCATTGTTATTCTCACCCAGCTGCGGCGCTACGAGCCGAAGGCCGGCATCGGCACGCTCATGTCGCGCCTGATTGTCTTTTCCGTGGCGTTCTGGCTGTTCTGGTTGACGCTGCTGTTCATCTGGTACCAGTTCGATCTCCCGTTGGGCCCCGGCGCGTCGATCATGCTGGCGTCGTAAAGCGTTTGCCCCTTACGATGGGCGAGCATGAGCATGCTCGCACCGCTGTTGCACACCGATCCCTCTTCGCCGCGCCTGACCGTCTACGACGACTCGCGCGGCGTACGCATGGATTTTTCGGCGCAGACGCTGGATAACTGGGCGAGCAAGGTCGCCAACATGCTCGACGATGAGTTCGACCTCGCCCCTGACGGCAGCGTCGCCATCGATCTCCCCGTGTCGTGGCAGGCAGCGGTCATCGCCATCGGCACGTACAACTCGTCGCGCACTCCGCTTATCGACGCCTCCGGTACCTCCTCCCCGACGTCATCTTCACCACGCTCGAAGGCGCGGCGCGATGGGACGACGTGCCGGATTGCGTCGTCGTCTCCGACGACCCTTTCGGCCGCGGAGTTGTGGAAGCTGGCGGCGACCTGCCTGTTGGCACCGTGGACTTCGGACCCACGGTGCGGTTTTACGGCGACGCCTACTTCGGCGACTCGCCGCAGCTGCACACCTTCACCGAACCCGGCATCGGTGCCGAGCGCTACCTTGTGCAGAACTGGCACAGTACCGAGGAGTTCACCACCTCGGTGCTGGCCCCCATCGCCGCCGGCGGGTCCGTCGTTGTGGTGGCAGGGCTCGTTTCGGCGGAGCGGCTGCAAGACATCGCCCGGACGGAAAAGGCCACCCGCTTTATTGACGGACAATAAGCCCCAATCCGCTATCCTGAGACGGATATGAGCTCGCGCCGATGAAGGGACTTTTTATGATCACCCGCTCCATTTCCCGCCACGCCGTCGCCGCCGGTGCTGCCGTCGCTGTCGTGGCGGGTGGTCTCTCCCGGTTGCCACCGCCGCACCGGCGAGTACCCAGGCAGACGCGCCCGCGCGGGAGACCGCCGAAGGTGCGCGCGCAACCGGACCGGGCAGCTCCGACTTCACGCAGGCTGAGGTGGATAACGCGAAGCGCTTCGCGGGGCTGCTCGCCGGCATTCTTGCCGTCCTTGTCACCTTCGGCGTGGCCGGCCTGTACTTCGCCAGCCCGCACCTTGGCATCCGAGCTGGGTTGCCGGATCTGCCGGGTCTGCCTGGTCTGCCTGGCCTGCCGAGATAGCGCAGCGCGCCGTCCGTTACGCAAACCCCGAGTAAGCGACCCCGAGTACGGCCGTTTTCGGGCGGCGGGATCAAGCGGTTAATGCGCCACGTTTGAATATTTGCTGGAGTATCTCACGTGGGGTTGCTCCGCCGAGGACTTGTCGGGGTGTGTCGTTGAGTTCGTCTTGCACCCAGGCGACGTGCTCGGGGGTGACTTCGGCGAAGTCGGTGCCTTTCTTGTAGAAGCGGCGGCGGATCTCACCGTTGGTGTTCTCGTTGGTCGGCCGCTGCCACGGTGAGTGTGGATCGCAAAAGTACACCTCGCAGCCGTCTTTGATGCGCACACGTGCGGTTTGAGCCATTTCCACGCCTTGATCCCAGGTGATGGTCTTGAGCTGTTCGGCATTGAGGTCTTTGACCATCTGCTGGATCGCTGCAATCACCGTCATCGATGTGTGTTCGGTGGGCAGATGACCAAGCAGGGTGTAGCGGCTGGTGCGCTCCACCAGGGTAATCAGCGCGCTTTTGCCGCCCTTGCCGATGACAAGATCACCTTCCCAGTGCCCAGGGATTGCCCGGTCGTCAACCTCCGGGCTGCGCTTGGTGATTTCAGCGCCTTTGATCCACGGCTTACCGGTGAACACACCGGCATTACGGGGCCGGGTTTTTCGCCGCTTGCCGCCGCGGATGAGCACATCTTGGGTCTTCATCACCGCTTCAAGCTCGGCGCGCAAGCTGCCTTTGCTCTGGATGTACAAGGCACTGTAGATCGCTTCGTGGGAAATACGCATGCTTTCATCATCGGCGAAAGCGTACTGAAGCCACACACTGATGCGCCCGGGCGACCACCGGCGGGCAAGACACGCCACCACCACAGCACGAAGCACCGGGTTGTCGTCAAGCTTGCGCACCTTCGGCCGGCACGCACGCGCCTTAGCACCCGTGTGGGCACGCCGGGCGTTGTAGAAGACCTTCTTTTCGCCGTCATCGTCGATGATTTCCCATCCGTTGCGGGCAATTTCCCGGCTGATCACGCTATGGTGGCGCCCCAGAAGCGTTGCGATCTGTCTGGCTGACATTCCCTGGCTGCACCCATGTTGGATCGTCAGGCGGTCTTCAAACGACAGTTGGACCCCGCGGCCGACTTTCACACGGTCCTCGGCGTGGTCGGCAGGCGCGTGGCCTGCCTGTGTTTTCATTGGTGCTGGCACGGAATCAACTTTGCTGTGTGCAGGGGTTGTTACCGCACAAGCCTCCGGCGTGTTGGCGGGCTGCACCGCATCACGGTTTCCGCCCGCCTTCTCCTGGCGTGCTTGTTGCACCCAGCGATACACCGAATTCACAGACCTGTCGAACGCCGCCGCGACCTTTTCAACCGGTTCACCCGCTAGTACTCGCTCGACCGCGTCAGCTTTCTGCTGCGGGGTGATACGGGACTTTTGCTGCAGTTCGGTGAGCACACCGACTTTCGCCAACCGCGAGTACAACGCAGCCGCAGAAAGACCTAACGTTGCAGCCGCATCCGGTACCGACATACCTGAAGCCACCAACGCCACCGCGTCGTCGATGAGCTGGTCGCGTGCACGTGCCAACGCCTTCATCGGTGGGAGCGCACCTGCTTGCTTGACCCATTCATAAACCGTGCCCTCTGCCACACCGGCATCACGAGCAATCTCGCCGACATCATCGCCTGCAACAAGCCGCGCCACAGAAGCAGCCTTCACATCTTTCGGAGTCCAACGGCCAGCCACAACAACCTCCAAGTCGAGGTGGCGCATTCACCCACTGACAACTCCGGCCGTACTCGGGGTGGCGTTCTCGGGGTTTGTCCCGTCCGCGCCTACCGCCCGAACGCGCGGCGCACGAAGCGGCGCCACACCACACGCGCCACCGAGTGCGGCAGGGCAACCACCTCCCGGGCGTAGTTCTTCGCACGGGACGTCTCCGGCGTCGGCGCCGCCACGAGGCGCACAGGGATGCCCAGGTGCCGGGCCCAGACGCGGGTGCGCGGGACGTGGAACGTGCTGGTAACCACCGTCAGGTGCTCGGCGTCCGGGAATAGCGCCCGGGAACGTTCCAAATTCTCGTTAGTGGAGCGCGCCTGCGGTTCCAGCGCCACTGACGCCTCCGGCACGCCGTGGGCAACAAGCCACGCGGCCATCACGCCCGCTTCCCCAAACCCGGACACCACGATCGGACCCGGTGAGGTGTGCCAGACCCGCAGTGCAGTGCGCAGCCGGGACTCGAGCATGCGGGATGGGTGCCCGTCGATCACCCGGGCACCCAAAACGACGATGGGGTTACTCACCCAGCAGACGCTGGCGCAGCGCCTCGTCTTTGCGCTCGACCTCTTGGGCCATGCGCGCCTGGTAGTCCGCCATCTTGCGCTGCACGGACGGGTCGGCGGCACCGAGGATGCGCGCGGCCAGCAGCCCCGCGTTTTTCGCGCCGCCGATAGAGACGGTGGCAACCGGCACCCCGCCCGGCATCTGCACGATGGACAGCAGCGAATCCAGCCCATCGAGGGTGTCCAACGCGCGCGGGATGCCGATGACTGGCAGCGGCGTGGCGGCGGCGACCATGCCCGGCAGGTGCGCGGCGCCGCCGGCGCAGGCGATGATCACCTGCAGGTCTCGCGTGTGCGCCTCCTTGGCGTACGCCAACATCTTCTCCGGCGTGCGGTGCGCGGAGACGACGCCTACCTCGAAGGGGATGCCGTACTCCGCGAGTACCTCGGCGGCCGGGGCAACGGTATCCCAATCCGAATCCGAGCCCATGATGATGCCAACTTGCGGCTGTGCCAACTGTCTAGTCCTTCCAGGTTGCGTTGATGATGTAGTGCGCGGCGTCCTCCGCAATGGCAAGCGCCTCGTCGACCGTGTCTGCGTTCACGTTGACGTGCCCCATCTTGCGCCCGGGGCGGTGGTCCTTGCCGTAGAGGTGCACCTTCACCTGCGGGTACTTGCGCATCACCGCAATGACGCGCTCGGACATGGGTGTGTCCGGGTCTTCCTCGCCGCCGAGGGTGTTGACCATCACGGTCGCCGGTGCACACCTATCGACGGCACCTAATGGCCAGTCCAGCACTGCGCGCAGGTGCTGTTCGAACTGGGAGGTCACGCAGCCGTCCTGGGTCCAGTGGCCGGTGTTGTGCGGGCGCATAGCCAGCTCATTGACGCTGACTTCCGGGCCGTTTTCGCCCTCGAACTCGAACAGCTCCACAGCCAGCACGCCGGTGACACCGAGGCCCTCAGCCACGCGCACCGCAAGCTCCTCGCAGCGTTCGGCCAGCTCCGCGGACATGTTCGGGGCGGGCGCGATGGCGACGCGGCAGATGCCGCCGTCCTGGCGGGACTCCACCACCGGCCAGGCGCGCACGTCGCCGGAGCGGTTGCGCGCCACCATGGCGGACAGCTCGCGGGTGAACGCTACCTTCTGCTCCGCCATCAGCGGCAGGTCGCGGCCCAGCAGCTCTTCCACCAGTTCCGCACACTCCTCGCGGGTTGCGGGAAACCACACCCCGTGGCCGTCGTAGCCGCCGCGTGTCGCCTTCAGGCAGACCTGGCCGCCCGTCTCGTCCCAAAACACCTCGGCGTCGGCCACGGATTCGACGGCGGCGAACGCTGGCACAGGCAGGCCAGCCTCGGCGAGACGCTTGCGCTGCTCGAGTTTGTCCTGGGCGTATATCAGGGCCTCGGGGCGGGGCTCGACGGTCACGCCGTCATCGATAAGCAGCTGCGCGTACTCGTTGGGCACGTGCTCGTGGTCGAAGGTGACTGCGTCCGCACCGTCCACGACGGCGCGCAGGTGCTCGAGCACGGTGTAGTCCCCGAGGCGAACATCGCCGAACACCTGCGCCGCCGACGCATCGTCGTTTGAGGCCAGCACGCGGGTCTCCACGCCGAGCTCGATGGCTTCCGTCTGCATCATTCGTGCCAACTGGCCATCGCCGATCACGGCGACGACGGGCATACCAAAGGCGTTACTCACGCAGAACACTGTAGCCCGTAGCGAACACGCGCCACCGGCTACCATCGCAGCCATGTCTGCAACCATCGCCCGCCACACCATTTTCCAGAACTCGCTGATGACCGCGCTGCTCGACGGCATCTACGACGGCGAGCTGACCATCGGCGACATTTTGAGCAAGGGAAACTTCGGCCTAGGCACATTCGACGCCCTCGACGGCGAGATGCTCATCCTCGACGGTGTGTGCCACCAACTCACCTCCGACGGCAAGGCGCGGGTGGCCAACCTGGAGCAACGCACCCCGTTTACGGTGGTGACCAATTTCGTTCCGCGCTTGCGCTTCGACGCGCCCGCCGGCATGGTGCGCTCCGAGCTGGCCAAGTTCATCGACGACGCCGAACCCAGCCACAACTTCTTTACCGCGGTGAAAATCACCGGAAGGTTCAGGGAGGTCCGGGTGCGCACCGTGACCAAGCAGGAAAAGCCCTATCCGCCGATGTCGGAAGCGGTCTCCGATGACGCGGAGCACGTGTTCACCGACGTTAGGGGCGTCATCGGCGGCTTCCGCACACCGGCGTACGCGAAAGGCATCGGGGTGCCGGGCTGCCACGTCCACTTCATCGATGACGGGCACGCGCGCGGCGGGCACGTGCTGGACTACACGGTGGATGAGGCGGTCATCGAGCTGTGCCCGGGCACCGACATGGACCTGCACCTGCCCGTGACTGCGGAGTTCTTGGGCGGCCACCTGTCCCCGGAGGACCTCGACGAGCAGCTGCACACCACAGAGGTCAAGGGCTAAGCGAGCTACCCCCGCGCCCGCTGCGGGCCCTTTTCCAGGGCCGTTCCCAGGGTCTTTTCCACGGCACGCACCTTGCCCACGCGTTCAAACACGATCGGCTGCGGGTAGCCGTAGACCGCCACCGTGAGCCCCCCGCGTTCCCGGCGCACCGAGTGAATCTGGCGCAGCGGGATGGAATCCACAGCGCCCCTCCTGCCGCGGGCGAGAATCCGCTTGTCGGTGACGATGAAGCGGCGGCGCCGGGAAGCGACCAGCGGAAGGAGGAAACGCCACAGCGCAAGCAGAGCCCACACAAGCACCACCATATTGCGCATGCCCGCGTCCACGTGCGGGGTCACGTCCATCCAGCCCACCGCCATCCACGCCACGCCGGTGACCAGCACCAGCTCCAGCAGGGGGATGGTCAGGCTCGACAGCGGCGCGCAGACGTCAGCGAGGACAACTTCGTCCCCGCCGACGCGAAACGTTGCTTTGCCGGACATCACCAGGCAGGGTACTGCACGGCTACGACGTCGGCCGGAGGTGGTGGACGTCGCCGACGGAGTACGCAACGCCGTCGATTAGCACCTCGCCCTCGTCGCTGACTCCCGTGACGGTGCCGGTCACAGCCTCCTCACCCTCGCGCAGCTCCAACCGGACCTGCTGGCCGATGGTCGCGCACACGGCGCGGTAGTCCTCGAGCAGTTGCGGGTCCCCGTCGCGCCACTGTGCGAGGCGCTTGCCCATCGCGAGCAGGATGTCGGTGGCGAAGTCGTCGAAATCCACCTCGAGGCCCTCGAGGTTGAGCGCGGTCGCGGTCTCCACTGGCAGGTCCTCGGCGCGCATGGCGACGTTGATTCCGATGCCCACGATCACCCGCGGCATGTCCAGCGCGGAGAGGATGCCCGCGATCTTCTTCCCGCCGATCTGCACGTCATTGGGCCACTTCAGCTGCGCCTGCGGCACCACGTCGGTGACAGCCACGCCCGGCGCGATAGAGAGCAAACCGAACGGCGGCGGGTTATCGCCGACCTCCACCACCATGCTCATGGCCAGCTGCGCACCTTTCGGCGAGACCCAGTGCCGGTCCAGGCGGCCCTTGCCCGCTGTTTGCTCGTCGGCGATGAGCACCGTGCCCGGCGCCCCCTCTTTCAGCAGGTCAACGTTGGTGGAGCCGGTCGATTCCACCCACTTCACATCGGGCCAATACTCCGCCACCGCGTCCTGGATGGCCTGAATGTCGCGCACAGTCATGGCTCCGAGCATATTGCCTATCGACGTCTGCTTCGCCGCCTACCACCACGCCGGCGAGGGGATTTGGATATATGTCCGACACGGCAAGCTTTTACGGGCCTATCCTCGGGGCCGTACCCCACCCCCAACGAGAAGGTTGTCAGGTATGGCTGAGAAACAGCAGACCCCGTCCACCAACGCGGCTTCCCCTGCCGGCGACACCGCACCGGGTAAGCCGGGCGGCGTCACCCCCGGCGTCGCGCAGCCGGAAGGCCCTGTGGCCCCGCCGCAGGATACTGAGGCGCAGCAGGCTCCTGGCGCCGTTACCGCCACCGGCTGCCCGTTCCACTTCGGCGCCGGCCAAGCTGACGAGACCGACCCGCGCGCACAGCAGGGCGAGTACCTCACCACCTCCCAGGGCGCGCGCCTTTCGGAGACGTCCAAGTCCCTGCGTGCCGGCCAGCGCGGCCCCCTGCTGGTGCAGGACCACCACTTCCGCGAGAAAATCACTCATTTCGACCACGAGCGCATCCCGGAGCGCGCCGTGCACGCCCGTGGCGTTGGTGCCCACGGAACGTTCGTGGCCAACGGGAACGCGTCGAAGATTTCCAAGGCTGCGGTGTTTAAGAAGGACAAGGAGACCCCGGTCTTCGTCCGTTTCTCCACCGTGCTGGGCTCGCGCGGCTCCGCCGACTCCGTGCGCGACACCCGCGGCTGGGCCACCAAGTTCTACACCGAAGAAGGCAACTGGGACCTGGTTGGCAACAACATCCCGGTGTTTTTCATCCAGGACGCCATCAAGTTCCCGGACGTGATCCACGCCGGCAAGCCGCACCCGGACCGCGAGATCCCGCAGGCGCAGTCCGCGCACGACACCTTCTGGGATTTCGTCGGCCTGCACACGGAGGCCACCCACCACACGCTGTGGAACATGTCGGACCGCGGCATCCCGCGCTCGTTGCGCATGATGGAGGGCTTCGGCATCCACACCTTCCGCTTCATCAACGACGCCGGTGAGACCACGCTGGTGAAGTTCCACTGGAAGCCGAAGTTCGGCGTGCACTCCCAGGTGTGGGAGGAAGCGCAGATCACCGGTGGCATGGACCCGGATTACCACCGCCGCGACCTGTACGACGCCATCGAGGCCGGCGCCTACCCGCAGTGGGACCTGGGTGTCCAGGTGTTCCCCGACACCGAAGACCAGATGTTCAAGGGCATCGACCTGCTGGACCCGACCAAGCTCGTGCCGGAGGAGCTCGCGCCGGTGGAGATCATCGGCACCATGACGCTGAACAAGAACCCGCGCAACTACTTCGAGGAAGTTGAGCAGGTGGCGTTCTGCCCGTCCCACCTGCCCCCGGGCATCGACGTCACCGCGGATCCGCTGCTGCAGGGCCGCCTGTTTTCCTACCTGGACACCCAGATTTCTCGCCTGGGTGGGCCCAACTTCGCCCAGCTGCCCATCAACCGCCCGCAGACGCCGGTGAACGACAACCTCCGCGACGGGATGCACCAGGTTGGTTCCCACACCGGTGTCGCCCCGTACAAGCCAAACTCCCTGGATGAGAACGCTCCGGCGGAGGCCACCGTCGACGAAGGCGCGTTCATCGACGTCCCGGTGGCCGTTTCCGGCGAGATCACCCGCGAACTCCCGGCGTCCTTCGACGACCACTTCTCCCAGGCCCGCCTGTTCTACATCTCCCTGACCGATGTGGAGCAGGAGCACCTCGCCGAGGCGATCTCGTTCGAGCTGGGCAAGTGCTACGAAGAGGCCGTGAAGGTGCGTTATGTCGACGTGCTCGCACACGTTGACCAGAAGCTCGCTGAGACGGTGGCGGACAACCTCGGCCTGCCGCACCCGGCCGCGCAGGAGGTGGCGGACGTACAGCCGTCTAAGGCGCTGTCCCAGATCGGCGGCACCTGGCCCATCGACGGCCGCCAGGTGGGCATTCTCATCTCCACCGACCTGGATGACGCTTCCGCGCAGGCCGTGGGCAAGCTGGTGGACGATCTGTTCGCCGCCGGCACCACCCCGCTGCTGGTTGCGGAAAAGGGCGGCACCGTCTCGCTCGACGGCAAGGAGGTGTCCATCTCTCGCACCTACCTGACCGCCAGCTCCATCGAGTTCGACGCAGCAGTGGTGGTGAACCCGCCCGCGAAGACCGATGTCAACACGATGCTGGGCGAGTTCGAGCGCCACAAGAAGGCCATCGTTGCCGTGGGCGATGCAGGCAAGCAGGCCCTCGAGGCCGCACGCGTGCCGGCGGATCAGCCGGGCATCGTCGCGGTCGACACTGCCGACAAGGCGGCGGATCCGGTGAAGGAGCTGCTGGCTTCCCACCGCGTCTGGGAGCGCTAACCCCACCCCCGGTGGTTGCCGCGCCTCCACGGTGACACCTCGTCGATGCCACTACCCTGGCTGGTATGACTGCATTCGACGTAATCGTGGTAGGCGCAGGCCTATCCGGCCTCACCGCTGCAAAGGTTCTGGCTGAGGCCGGCCGGAGTGTCCTCGTAGTGGAGAAAGAGGACACGGTGGGCGGCCGCGTGCGCACCGAGACGGTGGACGGCTACCTCG
Source organism: Corynebacterium wankanglinii (assembly GCA_014490595.1). Classification (GTDB taxonomy): domain Bacteria; phylum Actinomycetota; class Actinomycetes; order Mycobacteriales; family Mycobacteriaceae; genus Corynebacterium; species Corynebacterium wankanglinii. The sequence goes on along the minus strand of CP061031.1, from coordinate 597,877 downwards.
TCGACCGCGGGTTCCAGCTGATCAACCCCGCTTACCCGGCGCTGCGCGCCGAGGTCGACCTGGAGGCGCTCGACCTTAAGCCGTTCGGCCACGGCGTGCAGGTACACACACAGCAGGGGCTGAAAACGCTGGCAAACCCACTGCGACACCCACTCCTGCTCCCGCAGACGCTGGCGAGCGGCCTGGTCAACGTCACAGACATCGCCGGCCTCGCCCGCTTCGCCGCTTCTTCGCCAAAGAAGGGTGCGGCGCTCGGAGCGGAGCTTGACCGCCTCGGGGTCACGGGCGCGACCCGCACCAAGGTCCTCGCGCCGTTCCTTCCCGGCGTCGTCGCCGACGATCCCGACGCGGTGGACGCCGGGATCGGCCAATTCCTGCTCACCACCTTCGCGCTCGGACGCCCGTCGGTGCCCTCCCGCGGTGCCCAGGCGCTGCCGAACCAGCTCGCCGCAGCGGCGAAGCGCGCGGGAGCAGAGATCAGGACCGGTGTGGAGGCCGCGGTCAACAACGGCGCAGTGGATACCCTGGAAGGCCCGATCACAGCGCGCAACATCATCACCGCCACCGCCCCGCAGGACAACGGCAAGACCACCCGCGGGCTGACCACCTGGTGGTTCCGCGCGGATGAGGCACCGAGCGAAACTCCGTTCGTGCGCATCGACGCCACACGTTCCGGCCCCGTTGTCAACACCGCGGTGATGACCAACATCGCCCCGAGCTACTCACCGGACGGCTCGGCGCTCATCCAGGCATCGTCCCTCTACAACCCGGCGGTCACCGACACGGATGTCACCGCCCACCTGTCCGCCCTGTGGGGCACGGACGCCTCGACGTGGGACCTTCTCGCCCGCACCGACGTTCCCCACTCGCTGCCGTCGCAGCGCCCGGGCGACCTTGGCGGCAGCGATCCGCGCCGCGCCGGCGACTACACCGTGGGCGGCTCGCTCAACGGCGCGGTGCGCTCCGGGCGGGCGGCGGCGCGCGCTGTTCTCGGGTAGGCCGAAACGTTGGTGGCGGAGCCGTCGATAAGCATTGCGGTACACACGGAATCTAGACTGAGGCGTTATGAGTTCATCCAAACCCGACATGACCACCACCGCGGGCCGCATCGAGGATCTTCGCAACCGCCTGGATGAGGCGCAGGCCCCGGTCGGTCAGGACGCGATCGACGCAGTGCACGAAGCCGGGGCCGCCACCGCCCGCGAGCGCGTGCTCAAGCTTGTGGACGAGGGAACGTTCGTGGAAACCGACGCGCTGGCCAAGCACCGGGTCGAGGCGTACAAGATGGACAAGTCCAAGCCGTCCACGGACGGCGTGGTCACAGGCTACGGGCTTATCGACGGCCGAAGGGTATGCGTCTTCTCCCAAGACCCGACGATCTTTGACGGCCAGATCGGCGAGGTCTACGCCGACAAGATGCTGAAGGTCTACGACCTCGCCACCAAGACCGGCGTGCCGCTGATCGGCATTTACGATTCCACGGGCCCGCGCTGGAAAGAGGGCATTGTCACTGCCCACCTGCAGGCGCAGATCCTGCGCGCCGCCACCCGGGCATCGGGCCTGATCCCGCAGATCGCCGTCGTTGCGGGCGATGCGGCTGCGCTCGCGGCGGCCACGGTGCCGTTGGCGGATATCACCGTCATGGCCCAGGGTGCGACCGTGCACGTCACGTCCGCGGACGTCGTGGGCAAGGTGGCAGCCACCGAAACCACGGCGGAGGAGCTCGGCGGCAGCGCCGTCCACGCGACGGAAACGGGTCTTGCCCAGCTCGTCGCCGCCTCCGATGTGGAGGCGGTGGAACTGGCCCGCACGGTGGTGAGCTACCTGCCGCTGAATAACAAGGCCGCCTCCCCGCTCGGCGCGGATGCTTCTGGCTCCGGCATCGATTTGGACACCTTCATGCCGGACGACGACAACCAGCCCTACGACGTGCTCGACGTCATCGCCGCCGTCGCCGACGGCGACTTCTTTGAGCTCTCGGCCTCCTACGCAGGCTCCGTGGTCACCGGGTTTGCGCACGTGGGCGGGCGTGCCGTCGGCGTCGTGGCCACGCAGCCGAGCGTGCTCGCCGGCTGCCTTACCCGCGACGCCGCCCGCAAGGCCGCCCGCTTCATCCGCACTTGCGACGCGTTCAACCTGCCAATCGTGCAGTTCGTGGACTCTCCGGGCTTCCTTCCGTCCGTGGAAGAAGAGCGCTCCGGCTCCGCAGCGGCCGCCGCCGCGCTGGCCTACGCGTTCGCGGAGGCGCAGGTGGGCACCATTACCGTGGTTACCCGCAAGGCGCTCGGCCCCTCCTACGCGCTGCTCGGCTCCAAAGGTCTGGGCGCGGACTTGGTGTTCGCGTGGCCGACCGCGCAGATCGCGCTGGCAGACGCCGCGACGGCCGCCGAGGCCATCGGTACGGACGAATCCCAGTACGCCGAGGAGAACCTCAACCCCTATGTGGCCACCGAACGCGGGCTAGTGGACGCCGTGATCGAGCCCAACGCCACCCGCAACCGGGTACTCGAAGGCCTGCGCCTGCTGGAGCGCAAGGTGGCGTATCCGGCGCAGAAGAAGCACGGCAACATCCCGCTCTAACCACGGCAAGGAGGCTGACGTGGACATTCAGGTACTCAAGGGCAACCCCACCGAGGCGGAGCTCGCCGCGCTTTCCCAGGTGTTGGAGCAGCTCCAGCGCGAGCGCAAGACCGCAGGCGTGCAGGCGGACGCCAATATTTGGGGCACCGCGCACCCGGCCACCGCGTTCAACCCGCACGCATTCGACTCGGCGGCGTACTTCTGATGCGCCTGGTGCTGGCGTCGCAGTCGCCGTCGAGGCGCATGCTGCTGGAGCAAGGCGGCGTCACACCCGTCTTGCGGCCCGCCCACATCGATGAGGACACGGTGATCGCCTCGCTTCACGACGCCCCTCCGACCACCACCGTATCCACCCTCGCCCGCGCCAAGGCCGAGGTGGTCGTGCCGGAATACCCGGACGACGTGGTGGTTGGCTGCGACTCCATGCTGCTGCTCGACGGTGAACTGTTAGGCAAGCCCCACACCGTGGAGGCGACCATCGAGCGCTGGAAGGCACAACGCGGCAAGCAGGCGCAACTGCTCACCGGCCACGCAGTCTGGTTCGGCGGGGAGTGGGTGGTGGACACCATCTCCACCACCATCCGCTTCGGCGACGCCTCCGACGCAGACATTGAGGCCTACGCAGCTTCCGGCCAGCCACTCGAATGCGCCGGCGCGTTCACGCTGGAGGCGCTGGGCAGCTGGTTCATCGACTCCATCGACGGCGACCCCACCAGCGTCATCGGCCTTTCCATGCCGCTGCTGCGGCGCTGCCTGTACCGTTTCGGGCTCGACGCCTCGGACTTCTGGGCATAGCGGACTGCGTATGGCGGATGCAGTCGGCGGGTAGCCTGGCGCGCATGGAAATCAACGACATGCTCGCCCCCAAGCCCATCGAGCTGCCCGCTGACCCGGCCGCCGGCGAGGACCTCCTTGCCGACGCCACCGCGCTCGCCCACCCCGACTCCCCCGCCGTGTGGGCCGCCCGCGCCGAACGCGAGCTGTCGGACGGCGACCAGCTCGTCGCCTACGCCTACGCCCGCACGGGCTACCACCGCTCCCTCGACCGGCTGCGCGCCAACGGCTGGAAGGGCTGGGGCCCGGTGCCGGCCTCGCACGAGCCGAACCAGGGCGTGCTCAAGGCCATCGCGATGCTGGCGCTCGCCTCGAAGGCGATCGGCGACCAGGCGGAATACGACCGCTGCCGCCAGATGCTTTCCGACGCCGACCCGCAGTCGGTGGAAACGCTCCTGGCGGCAGCGGACGAGTAGCGCTGCGCTGCGCTGATAGTTCTGCGCTGCGCTTTTAGCGCTGCGTTGTGCTGCGCTGTGCGCTCTCCTCAAGCTCAACCAGCTTCGAGGTGTTCTGCGCCGTCTTCACCAGCGAGACGTAGAACTCCAGCGTGATGCGCGTAACCACCACCGCGATGAACGCGGCGAGGGTGCCGAAGATGAGGAACCCCACGAGCATCAGCATGCCCCGCCGAAGCTGTCGCCGAAGCCAGCGAAGGAGAACAGCAGGCCAGCCACCCACGCGAGGACGATGAGGCCGAGCGAGATCGCGTAGATCACGCGCATGAAGTCGACGGTGATGTAGCGGCTGAAGGACAGGTCGAACAGCGCGTTGAAGAAGCCGTTGCCCTGCCCGACTTCGCGGCTTGCCGTAGCCGTACTGCGACTGGTCGTACTGCTGGGTGCCGGCCTGGGGGAACTGCCCGTACTGGGCCTGCTGGCCGTACTGCCCTGCCCGTACTGGCCCTGCCCGTACTGCGGCTGGGTGTAGCTCTGCTGGCTGTACTGGCTCTGGCCGTACTGGGCCTGGGAGTACTGGCCCTGCTGCCCGTACTGGTTCTCGCCGTGCTGTGGCTGCACCGACGGGTACTGGCCATAGCTCGGGTAGCTGCTCTGGCTCTCGGCTTGGTCGGAGTGGGCGCCGAAGCTGCCGGTCTCGTTGGTGGAGCTGGTATCGCCGGTGGAGCTGGTCTCGTTGGTGGAGCTGGTCTCGTTGGTGGAGCTGGTCTCGCTGTCGCTGGTGGCGCTGGTATCGCCGGGTGAGGTCGCTGGAGGTGCCGGTCTGGTCGTCGTCCGGGTCCGGAGTGTGGTTCGGGTTGTAGGGCGTGGACATGGGAGCTCCTTGCGTCTTTGGGGTTGAACACAATAACCATAGACCGGCGACGGTGCGCCTGCTGGGGCAAGCCGGGTAGTAAGAGTACGCAAAACACCCGGTCGGCACCGACGGGAACGCGGGTGTTGTCAACTGTTACGGGCAGCAGGGGCGCGGCGTGGAGGCCGGGTTTTGTAAAAATCCGCACCAGACGCCTTCACGCGGGGTGCCGACCTGGGCTTTTGTCGGTGGGGTGTGGATTTTTACAAGCACCACCGCCAAAGCACCACCGCCAAAGCACCACCGCCCCGGTCCAACGTGGGAGGGACCGGGGCGGTGGTGGCTTGAGACGTCGATAAGCAAGAAGTGCTTAGGCGTTTTTTCTCCTCGACGCGCTTGATGGCCTCGTCTGCCACCATCTCCTGGATGCCCATGTCCAGCTCGGAGGTGAAGCCGACGCGCAGGAGCAGTTGATCTCGCCGAGGACGTAGGTGTCCTCGCCGGTCTCATCGTCGTCGGCGAGCATGAAGTCCGCGGTCCAGATCAGCGGGATGTTGTCGCCGCCGAGGTTTTCGGCGATGACCGGGCGGGCCTCGGCGAACATGTCGACGAGCTCCTGCCACTCTTCCGGCTTCTGGTAGGTGTACTTCGCGCCGGAGAACAGGGTTGCGGAGAACGCGTCGCCGCCCTCGGCCGGCTTCTTGTGCACGACGAAGACCGGGTGCGGGCCGACGAGCAGGATGCGGATCTCGCCTTCGACGATGCGCGGCATGAAGCGCATGTCCACGAGCATGCCGTTGTCGCCCACGATGTACTGGTCGCAGAAGTCCATGAACTCGCCCAGCTCGCGCTCCTCGGTGTGGTTGTCCACGGCCTCGGTGCACTTGAGCTTGGTGTCCAGCGGCAGGGCGGTGCCCGGCTCGACGGACTCGGCCAGGGACTCGTCTGCGAGGCGGACGCGCCAGATGCCGGAGCCGGTGGAGCCACGGTTCTGCTTGAGCACGCGCTCGCCGTAGGACAGCGACGTCGGGAACGTGTTGTGGAAGGACTCGACGTCGTAGTACGCGGCGGTGTCCTCCGGCACGAGGTCGGTCTTGTTCAGCTTGACCAGGGCGTCCTTGGCGCCGTAGGAAACCATCTCCTCCGGCGTGGACATGCCCACCAGGCCGGCCTCGGACAGGCGGGTCAGCAGGTCGAAGTAGCCCTTCTCGCCGCCCGGGATGTTGCCCGGGTTCACGCGGGAGATGTACGCGTCGAAGTTCTCGGAGACGTAGTGAACAGGTCGTCGCTCCACTCGGGGCGGAAGTAGACAACCTCGGAGTGCCAGCCCTTGTCCTTGATCGCGTTAACGATGGGCATGGTGTCCTTGCGGTGGCCGTCGAAGGACTTGTCGGAGCCGCCTTCGACCTCGAAGACAACAATCGCCTTGTGCACGGTTGGTCCCTTTCGTAAATTACGCCCCGTTCCATGCGCGTTGACGCGCCGCCGGGGCAGTGCAGATACCCAGAACAAACTGGCCGCAACCTGTGTGTTCTTGTCTTCGACTTTAACCCCCGGCAGTGAGTTCTACCGGGTGAGGGATTTGATAGTGTGCAAGTTCACATCTCCGAATATTTCGGCCACACATGTCCGGCGCACCGCGTCCGTTTCTGTATCGTTGGCGGTGGTTTAGTACCCGCCAGCAAGTGGCGGATCCGCGCGAGTAGGTCCCGCGCGAACACGGGCGAGAAGAAAGGTTGCCGGCATGGGCATCGAGCTCGACGACACCCCCCAGTTCCAGCAGTACGCGCACCCGGAGAAGTTTGTTTCCGCGGCATGGTTGTCCGCCCGTTTGGGCGTGCCGGGTTTGAAGGTGGTGGAAAGCGACGAGGACGCGTTCCTCTACGACATCGGCCACATCCCCGGTGCCGTACGCATCGACTGGAAGCGCGACTTGAACGATCTCTCGTGCGCGACTTTATCGACGGCGAGGCGTTCGCCGAGCTCATGCGTTCCCGCGGCATCAGCCGGGACGACACCGTGGTGGTCTACGGCGACTCCTCCAACTGGTGGGCGGCCTATACCGCCTGGGTGTTCGAGCTGTTCGGCCACCCGGATGTGCGCTTGCTCGACGGCGGCGGTCGCGATGCGTGGATGGGCGAGGAGCGCGATAGACGTCGTTTGCCGTGCCTATCCCCGCTCCGACTATCGGTTGGTGGAGCGCGAAGACGCCCCCTTCCGCTCGTTTGCGGGCGAGTTGCTCAAGCAAAAGCCGACCCAGCTTATCGACGCACGTCCCGCCCCCGCCTACCTGGGCGAAGACTCCAATGCAGCCTCCATTGCCGCCCCGTCGCTGCGCCAGGGGCATATCCCTGGCGCCGTGAACGTGCCGTGGGGCCGATCCGTGTTCCCCAACGCCCGCTTCCGGCCGCTGGAGGACATCAGGGCCATCTACGAGGACTTCGACAAAGACGCTGAGACCGTGGTGTACTGCCAGCTCGGCGAGAGTTACTCCCATACCTGGTACGTGCTCAAGCACATTTTGGGGTTCACCAACGTCGCGCTCTACGACGGCTCCTGGGCAGAGTGGGGCAACATGGTCCGCATGCCGGTGGCGAAAGGGGCGGGCGAGCACGCCTCAGCCGGCGCAGGCTCATCCGGGGTGGCGGGAGAATAGCCGCCCCGGCGGGCACGCGCTGTAACATGGTGCGACGTTTGTCCGACGTTTGTAACGGTTAATTTTTCCGATTGAAGGACGGGATTGCTTCGTGCCTACCACTGCAGCGACCACTGACCTGCCCAACAGCGTGACCAAGGTGCTGGTGGCCAACCGCGGCGAGATCGCCGTGCGCGTCATCCGCGCCTGTCTAGACGAGGGTTTAGCGTCTGTCGCCGTGTACGCCGAGCCGGACGCGGACGCGCCGTTTGTGCAGTTAGCAGATGAAGCCTTCGCGCTCGGTGGCACGACCGCCGCGGAGAGCTACCTGGACATGGACAAAATCATCGCGGCAGCGCAGAAGTCCGGTGCAGACGCGATACACCCCGGCTACGGCTTCCTCTCCGAGAACGCGGAGTTCGCGCAGAAGGTCATCGACGCCGGCCTGACCTGGATCGGCCCCTCCCCCGAAGCGATTGCTGCCCTCGGCGACAAGGTCACCGCCCGCCACATTGCGGAGGCCGCCCAGGCCCCGATGGCACCGGGCACGAAAGACCCGGTCTCCGGCCCCGACGAGGTAGTCGCGTTCGCGGACGAGCACGGACTACCGGTGGCTATCAAGGCGGCGTACGGCGGCGGCGGCCGCGGCATGAAGGTGGCATACACGCGCGAGGAGATCCCGGAGCTGTACGAATCTGCTACCCGGGAGGCCACCGCGGCATTCGGCCGAGGTGAGTGCTTCGTGGAGCGCTACCTGGATAAGGCGCGCCATGTGGAGGCCCAGGTGCTGGCGGACCAGCACGGCAACGTTGTAGTCGTGGGCACGCGTGACTGCTCCCTGCAGCGCCGCTTTCAAAAGCTGGTGGAGGAGGCCCCGGCCCCCTTCCTCACCGACGAACAGCGCGATAGCATCCACGCCTCAGCGAAGGCGATCTGCCGCGAGGCGGGCTACTACGGCGCGGGCACGGTGGAGTACCTCGTGAGCTCCGACGGGCTGATCTCGTTCTTGGAGGTCAACACCCGTCTCCAGGTGGAGCACCCCGTCACCGAGGCCACCACGGGCGTCGACTTGGTGCGCGAGCAGTTCCGCATCGCCCGCGGCGAGCAGTTGCGTATCGACGCCGATCCCGCCCCCCACGGCCACGCAATCGAATTCCGCATCAACGGCGAGGATCCAGCCGCGAATTTCATGCCGGCACCGGGCACAGTCACCGCCTACGCCGAGCCTGCGGGCCCGGGCGTGCGCGTGGATTCCGGAGTGCGCGCCGGTTCCGTGATCGGCGGCCAGTTCGACTCCATGCTGGCCAAGCTCATCGTCACCGGGGAAACCCGCCAACAGGCCATTGAGCGGGCCCGCCGCGCGCTCGGCGAATACGTGGTGGCCGGCTTCCCTACCGTGATCCCGTTCCACCGGGCGATCCTGGGCAACCCTGCCTTCGTGGGCGGCGAGGACGGCTTCGGCATATACACCCGCTGGATCGAGGAAGAATGGGACGGCCAGCTGCCGGCCACCGCCGGGTCGAGCGAGGACGCTGAGCCCGAAACCGACACCGAGGCCCCAGCTCGCCGCACCTTTGCCGTGGAGGTGGACGGGCGCCGCATCGAGGTCGCCCTGCCAGAGGAGCTCGTCGCAGCCGGCCCCGCCAAGCGCAAGCCGAAGAAGCGCCGCGCCGGCAAGGCAGCGGTCTCGGGCGACGCGGTGGCCGCCCCCATGCAGGCCTCGGTGATCAAGGTCAACGTGGAGGAAGGCTCCGAGGTCGCCGAGGGCGACGTGCTCGTGGTGCTCGAAGCCATGAAGATGGAAAACCCGGTCAAGGCCCACAAGGCCGGCACCGTCACCGGGCTTGCCGTGGAGGTCGGCGGCCAAGTGAACAAGGGTGCCGTCCTCATGGAGCTGAAGTAACCCTCCCCCGCGAGCCAGTGACACATCGCGCACGCGGGCACCGGCCGACCAGGCGGTACTGACAGATGTGACAGCCGCCCAGCTACATCCGTCAGTGGATGGGCCAGTCCTGGACGGGCAGCGCGTTTGTAATCTCGGGCAGCGCTTTCAGAATCTCGGGCAGCGCCAGCAGCACGCCGGCGAGCACGATGAACGCCACTGTGGCGATGTCCGCGCTGTCTGCCTCTGAGCTCCCGGAACTGCCCCGCTCCCCCACCGGCGCAGGCTCGCCGCCGGGCACTGCGGCTTCGTGCACCACTGGGGCGGTTATGCGTTTGGCCTGCGCGAGCAGCGCCATCTCCGCCTCTGTGCTGACAGCGGGGCCGTTGGCGGGCACGGCGCTGCGGTTGAGCCGGCCTTCCACCCCCTTGGCACCCACCGCGAGGCTCACCCCCGTGTAGACGGACAGGAAGCCCTTGCCTTCCACCCACACAGGTCCGCCTGAATCCCCCGGTCTGCCGCTCGGCCCGTCCCAGTACACGTTGTTGCCAATCGCCCCCGCGAAGCTGCCGCAGGTGGTCTGCTTGCTCGCCGCACCGTAGACGCACACCGGGTCCCCGGAGCGCAGCGTGGAAAGCGCGACAACAGCATCGCCGGAGTACCGATTCGGACCCAGCATCACCCCGTCGGCCCAGCGGATCACGCCCCAGTCGTTGCCGGTGCCGCCGTTTTGCATCGCCGACGACGGGGAAAACGTCCCGGTCGCGCGAAACCCTGGCCCGGACGCGATCGCCCGGTCGCCGTCTTTTCCGCAGTGCCCGGCGGTGTAGCTGACCCCCTGAGCGGCATCGTTAAACGCGATTGTGCACATACCCCGGCCCACGATGTCCACAGCGTCGCCTTGGCCCACCACCGGCGTTGCCCGCCTTCTGCCGCAGCGGCGAAGTTCGGGAGGGTGGCTAGAGCCAACGCGGTGGACGTCGATAAGCAAATGCGTCGAAGCATGAGAAAAGATTAACGTGGTGCGCATGGATTACACACCTGAGTTTCATCTGCGCGAAGCCACCGAGTCCGACCGCACGTACCTGCGAAGGTTGAACTACCTCGCCGACGTCTTCGGCGACGAGGACGGCGACGTTGGCCACGAGGAGCGCGACGGCGCTGAGACATATGTGGGCCAGTGGGACCCGGAGCGCGAAAGCGGCATCGTCGCGTTCGATCAGTTCGATGTCCCTGCAGGTGGGGTGTGGTTGCGCTACTGGCAATCGCCGGACGACGGGCACGCGAACCTCTCCCCCGACATCCCCGAGATCGCCATCGCGGTGGAGAACCGCTACGCAGGCCACAAGCTTGCGGTGAAGCTGCTGCAGGCATCCGTGGAGCTGGCCAAGCGGCAGGGGGCGCCGAAAGTGGCGCTGTGGGTGGATCCGGGCAACGCCCGGGCGCGCCACCGCTACGAGAAATTCGGCTTCACGGATGTGGACGGCCACGACAATGTCATGGCCGTCGACGTGGAGGATTTCACCGCGTAGTTGCCCCGCCCGTGGGTATCTCAGGCGGTATAGCAGCCGACGCTCGCCGCTATACCGCGTCACCGCTGCTGACAATCATTGTCAACTTCACCTGGGCCTTTCCCGGATGGTCAGGAGGGCGGTATAGCAGCAACCGCGCGGCCGCTAGACGGTCCGCGCGGTTGCAACGCCAGGGTGGCACCGCGACGATCGTGCGACGCTACTAAGAGATCACCAACACCAGGTCGCCGCCCTCCACCTTGGTGGGCTGGCTGAACGCGATGCGCTCAATCCTGCCGTCCTTGGTGGCGGAGATGGCGGCCTCCATCTTCATGGCCTCGATGGTGGCCACCGGGTCGCCGGCCTTGACCTCGTCGCCCTCCTTGACCGTGACGGTGACTGCGCCGGCGAACGGCGCCGCAACGTGGCCCGGGTTGGAGGAGTCCGCCTTCTCCACCTCGGCGACGGATGACTCAGCGGACTCGTCGCGCACGATGATCGGACGGACCTGCCCGTTGACGGTGAGGATGACCTGGCGCATACCCTTTTCATCCGGCTCGCCCACGGCGTCAAGGCTGACCACCAGCGGCGGGCGGTTTTCGTCGATCTCGCCGTAGTAGATCATCGTCTCCACGCCCTCTTCCAGGCCGTAGAAGAACGCTTTGTCGCCCAACTGGTCGGTGATGCCGTAGGTGCGCAGGTGTTCCTGGTACTCGGCGTACTGCTTCGGGAACAGCAGCTGGTCCAGCGCGGCACGGCGGGTTACGTGGTCCTCGGACTGCAGGTCCTGCGCCAGCTCCTTCGGCACCTCGACGGTGTGGTCGACCTCGGAGCGGTTCTCCAGCGCCTTCTCGCGCAGCAGCGGCCAGCCACCCGGAGGGGTGCCGAGCTCACCCTGCAGGAAGCCGATCACAGACTCGGGGATGTCGTACTTGCGCGGGTTCTCGGCGAACTCCTGGGGGCTCACGCCCTGGCCGACCAGCTGCAGCGCGAGGTCGCCCACCACCTTGGAGGACGGGGTGACCTTCGTCGGGCGACCGAGAATCTCGTTCACGCCTGCGTAGTAGTCCTCGATGAGCTCGAAGCGGTCCTCCAGGCCCAGAGCCTTAGCCTGCGTGCGCAGGTTGGACAGCTGGCCGCCGGGAATCTCGTGCTTGTACACGCGACCGGTCGGGCCCGGGATGCCGGACTCGAACGGGGCGTAGACCTGGCGCACGGCCTCCCAGTATGGCTCCATGTCGAATACGGCCTGCAGGTCGATGCCGGTGTCGCGCTCGGTGTTGGCGAATGCCGCCACCAGCGCGGACATGGACGGCTGCGAGGTGGTGCCGGCCAGCGGGGCGGAGGCGACGTCCACAACGTCGGCGCCGGCGTTCGCGGCCGCCAGGTAGGTGGCCAGCTGGCCGCCTGCGGTGTCGTGGGTGTGTACGTGCACCGGCAGGTCGAAGCGCTCGCGCAGAGCGGTGACCAGCTTCGCGGCGGCGGCCGGGCGCATGAGGCCGGCCATGTCCTTGATCGCCAGCACGTGCGCGCCCGCCTCGACGATTCCCTCGGCGAGGTTGAGGTAGTAGTCCAGCGTGTATAGGTCCTCGTTCGGATCCAGCAGGTTGCCGGAGTACGCCATGGCCACCTCGGCGACGGTGGTGTTCGTCTCCAGCACAGCTTCGATGGCCGGGCGCATCTGGGAAACGTCGTTCAACGCGTCGAAGATGCGGAAGATGTCGATGCCGGAGGTCGCGGCCTCCTGCACGAACGCCTTGGTCACGGAATCCGGGTACGGGGTGTAGCCCACGGTGTTGCGGCCGCGCAGCAGCATCTGGATGTTCACGTTCGGCATCACCTCGCGGATCTCGTCCAAACGCATCCACGGGGATTCGTGCAGGAAGCGCATACCCACGTCGTAGGTCGCACCGCCCCAGGCTTCCACGGAGGTCAGCTGCGGGGTGAGGTGGCCGACGTGCTTCGCCGCCGCGACCAGAGTGTTGGTGCGCACGCGGGTGGCCAGCAGAGACTGGTGCGCGTCGCGGAAGGTCGTCTCGGTGACGCCGAGGGCGGTCTGGTTGCGCAGCTTTTCGGCCCACTTCTTCGGGCCGAGCTCGAGCAGCTCGTCACGGGAGCCGCGCGGCAGGTCGCCGTAGGAGTTGTCCGGCAGCTTCTTGGACGGGCGGATGTTGGACGGGCGCGGGCCGTTGGGCTGGTTCACGGTCACGGACGCGAGGTAGTTCAAGATCTTGCCGGCGTCGTCCGCGGCGGCCGGGGCCTCCAGCAGGTGCGGGTGGTCGGCGATGAAACCGGTGTTGATGCGCTCGTGGCGGAACTCCGGCTCGCTGAGCAGCGCGCGCAGGAAGCCGATGTTGGTGGACAGGCCGTTGATGGTGAACTCGTTGAGCGCGCGCAGGGCACGGTCCACGGCGACCTGGAAGTTGCGACCGCGGCAGGTCATTTTCACCAGCAGCGAGTCGAAGTTCGGGGTCACGGTGGTACCGACGGCAACGTTGCCGTCGAGACGCACACCCGCACCACCCGGCGACGCGTAGCCCGTGACCACGCCGGAGTCGGGGCGGAAGCCATTCGCCGGGTCTTCGGTGGTGATGCGGCACTGCAGCGCGGCGCCGTTGAGCTCGATGAGGTCCTGAGTGAGGTGGACGTCTTCAAGCGTCGCGCCGGCCGCGATGTACATTTGGTTTTTCACGATGTCGATGCCGGTGACCTCCTCAGTCACCGTGTGCTCGACCTGCACGCGCGGGTTCATCTCGATGAACACGTGGTTGCCGGCCTCGTCGACGAGGAACTCGACCGTGCCGGCGCCTTCGTAGTTGATTTCCTTGCAGAAGTTCACCGCGTCCTGGCAGATGCGCTGGCGCTGTTCTTCGGTGATGTGCTGGGCCGGGGCAATCTCCACAACTTTCTGGTGGCGGCGCTGCACAGAGCAGTCACGCTCGAAGAGGTGGACCACGTTGCCGTGGCTATCGGCCATGATTTGCACCTCGATGTGCTGCGGGTTGATCACCGCGCGCTCGATATAGACGTGCGGGTCGCCGAACGCGGCTTCGGCCTCGCGGGAGGCCTCGGCTGCAAGCTTCTCGACGTCCTCCGGTTTCTCAATGAACCGCATGCCGCGGCCGCCGCCGCCGGCGACCGCTTTCACAAAGACGGGGAACTCGAAGTCTTTGGCAAGCTCCGCCAGCTCCTTCGGGTCGGCGGACGGCTCGGAATCTTTCAGCACCGGCAGCCCGGCGCGCTCCGCGGCCTGGACGGCGGCGGACTTGTCGCCGGTCAGTTCCAGCGTTTCCGGGGACGGGCCGATGAACTTGATGCCGTTGTCGCGGCACGCGCGGGCCAGGTCGGCGCGCTCGGAGAGGAACCCGTAGCCCGGGTAGATCGCGTCGGCGCCGGTTTTCTTCGCGGCCCGGATGATCTCGTCGATGTCCAGGTACGCCTTCACTGGCTGTCCCGGCTCGCCGATCTGGACGGCCTCTTCGGCGAAGGGGCGGTGGAAGGAGTTGCGGTCCTCGCGCGGGTAGACGGCAACGGTCTTCGCGCCGGTTTCGAACGCGGCGCGGAAAGCACGCACGGCAATCTCGCCACGGTTTGCCACCAGGATCTTGTTGAAGCTGGGGAGATCGTGGAGGGGAAGGTTGTCCGGATTCATCGGGGTTCCTTTCGCAACAAAGGGCTTGCGGTCATAAGGCTACGGGCAGTTTAATACAGATCACATCTTTTTCGGGTCGATTCGGGGGAATAGTTGGGGGTGCGAAAACGCGGGCCGTCGTGAAGCGACTGCCCGCGTTTCGGGGGTGGCACTGAAGCCCTACATCTCCCTCCGACTAATCCAGGTCGGAGTGCGTGATCAAGCGGCGGGCGGCCTCAGTGATCGAACCGGACAGCGACGGGTACACCGCCATCGACTGGGCCAGCTGCGTCACGGTGAGGTTGTTTGTCACCGCGATAGTCAGCGACAAGATCAGTTCGGAGGCGGTCGGGGCGACAATCACGCCGCCGAGCACCTGGCCCGAGCCCTTGCGAGCGAAGATTTTGACAAAGCCGTACTGCAGGGAACGCATCTTCGCGCGCGGGTTTGTGGCCAGCGGCAGCTTGTAGATGTCAGCCTCGATCTCGCCGTCGCGGATCTGCTGCTCGGTCACACCCACCGCCGCGATCTCGGGGCGGGTGAACACGGCGTTGCCCACCGTCTTCAGGCGGATCGGGCTCACGCCCTCGCCGAGCGCGTGGTCCACGGCGGTGCGTCCCTGCTGCGCGGCCACGGAGGCCAGCGGCATGAGGTCGGTGCAGTCGCCCGCCGCGTAGATGCCGGCCACGTTGGTGCGGGACACGCGGTCGACGTGAATGTGGCCCGACGGGGTGACCTCCACGCCTGCGGCTTCCAGGTTGAGGTCGGCGGTGTTCGGGATGGAGCCGATGGACATCATCACGTGCGAACCCTCGATCGCGCGGCCGTCGGTGGTGTGGACGACCACAGCGTCACCGGTGTTTTCCACGCGCTCCACGCGGGCGTCCTTTTCCAGCTGCACGCCGCGATCCGCCAGCACGTCCTCGAGCACATCGGCGGCATCCGCGTCGTCGTGGGGCAGGATGCGGTCGCGGGATGCCACCATGGTGACCTTCACACCGAGCTCCGCAAAGGCGGAGACGAACTCCGCGCCGGTCACACCAGAACCGACCACGATGAGGTGCGAGGGCAGATCCTTCAGGTCGTACATCTGGCGCCAGTTCAAAATGCGCTCGCCGTCCGGTTCCGCGCCCTTCAGCACACGCGGGCTGGCACCGACTGAGACGAGCACCATGTTGCAGGTGATTGTCTCGGTGGAACCGCCGGCTACGTCCACCTCGATGTTGTGGGTGGTGTGGCCGGTCTGCTCGTCCGCGAAGCGCGCACGGCCGTCGATGAAACGGACGCCGTTTCGCTCCAGCTGCGCGCGGATGTCGCCGGACTGCTCGCCGGCCAGCGACTTCACGCGGTCGTTCAGCGCGAGAAGCGACAGTTTCGCGTCGCCCAAGGCGTGGCTGAGGCCCATATCGTCCGCACGGCGGAGGTCGTTTTTGATGTTTGCGCCCGCGATGAAGCTCTTCGACGGCACGACATCCTTACGGATCGCCGACCCGCCCGCGCCGCTGTCTTCAACGATCGTGATGTCTGCACCGTACTTGGATGCCACCAGTGCGGCCTCGTAACCGCCGGGGCCACCACCGATGATGACGATCTTCTTGGACAAAACAGCACTCCTCATGGGTCGGGTGACGGGGCCAAACTGCGTCACAGTGTACCTAGAAGTCGGCTACTCTTCGCCCGGGCGGAAATACTCCTCCACGATGGATCCGAACAGCCGGACACCGACGCCGATTGCGCGCTCGTCCACGTTGAGGTCGCCCTGGTGCAGGTCCTGGTGCTCGCCCTCCCCGCTCCAGGCGCCTAAGCGCATCATCGCACCAGGAACGTGCTCTAGGTACCAGGAGAAATCCTCGCCGCCGCTCGACTGCGGGGCGGAAACCACGCACTGCGGGTCCACGGCGCGTGCGGCTTGGACCGCCAGGGCGGTGGCTGCGTCGTCGTTAAGCACCGGCGGCACGCCTCGGATGTAATCCAGGTGGTACGTGCAGCCGGTGGGCGCAACGACGAGATCGATCAAGTCTGTGAGCAGATCCTCATTTTCGCGCCAGGTGGTGATATCGGCGGTACGGATAGTGCCCTCGAGCAGGCCGTGTTTCGGGATGGCGTTCGCCGCGTCACCCGCCTCCGCATGACCGAAGACCAGCACGGTGCCGGTACGCGGGTCCACTCGGCGTGAGAGTAGCCCCGGGAGTTGGGTGATCAGCGCGCCCATAGCGTAGACCACGTCGGCGGTCAGCTGCGGACGAGACGTGTGACCGCCCGGGCCCTGCACTTCAATGCGGATCACGTCCGAAGCGGAAGTAATTGCGCCGGTGCGCACACCGATTTGCCCGACCTTGATGTGCGGTTCCGCGTGCACCGCGTAGATGGCGGATACGCCCTCCAGTGCGCCCCACCTGACCACGTCCAGCGCACCGCCGCCCATGACCTCCTCCGCCGGCTGGAAGATCACGCGAACCGGGTGCTGCAGGTCCAGTGTGGACAGCGCGCACGCCAACCCCAGGGCCACCGTGGTGTGAACGTCGTGTCCGCAGGAGTGGGAAACTCCCGGATTGCCGGAGGCGAAGCTCAAACCGGTCTGCTCCGACACACGCAACGCGTCGATGTCAGCGCGAAACGCTAACCGGTCTCCCTCCACGGGGCCGAGGTCCACATACAAACCAGTACCTGGGAAGCGCACCGGGTGCAGCCCGAAGCCCTCCAGCGTCTCGGCGAGGAACTCGGTTGTGGCCACCTCTTCATTGGACAGCTCCGGGTGTGCATGGATGTGGCGGCGCCAGCCGATTACGCGCTCCTGGTTGCGGGTGAACCAGTCGTCCACCGCGGCGGCGATTCCGGCGTCGTCCACTTGCGCTCCCCTTTTCCAGCTTCGGTTATCAGATTTTGCTGACATGAGTGTACGCGCACCCCCCACGAAGTAGACAAAGCGGTGCGGAAGGTGTTGTTACAGTGCCAGCCATGATTTCGAGGACAACTGTTGTACTTACCGCCGCGATCCTGGCACTGACCAGCCTCACGGCGTGCGGCGAATCCGCCGACCAGGTCGCCCCCGAAACTCACGATGCAACCAATGCTGAAACGAGCGCTGAGCCGGAGACCGTCACGGTGATCACCGGTGTTGACGCCGACGGCCTGGTGCTCGAAGCAGACCGCTAGAACACAGTTAGAACACCGCTAGAACGCAGGCGTGCCCTGCGGGGCACCGCTAGAACGCAGGCGTGCCCTGCGGGGCACCGCGGCGCAGGTACATGTCGTGGAACCTGGCCGTGTCCTGTGCGCTTCGCGGCCACTGGAACCTGATAGGTGCAGGTGCTTGCGAATCCGTCACTGGGAAATAGCCCTCGACGTTTTCCGCCGCGCCGGGAAGCAGTGCCGCAGGCGGAACCTGTAATGCGGAAGCCAGCCGGTAGCAGGTGCTCAAGGTTGGGTCGGCCACCTTCGAGTTGTAATCGTTGCGCTCCAAGTTGGAAATGAGCGATCGCGATACCCCCGCCAGCTCAGCCAGGCGAGACTGGCTCAGCCCGCGCATCAGCCGGATGGCGCGAACCCGCTCGCCTAAACCCAGTGCGTAGCTCGCCCAGTGCGATTGCGGCAGTACATCCCCCATGTGTCAGCTCTCCCCAAAGCGTGAACGTTGCTGCCACGAAATGTAGCGCGCGATCCGCGGGGGCGCTACCGGAGGGACGTCAAGAAGCTTAAAGCTCGATATTGCGCGGGCCGTAGAGACGATCGCCCGCGTCGCCGAGGCCCGGGACGATGTAGGCGTCCTCGTTCAACGCAGGATCGATCGTCGCGGTGACCAGGCGCACCGGGCCGCCGTGCGCATCCAGCTTGTCCACGCCCGGTTGGGCGCTGACCATGCAGATGCAGGTGATGTCGTCCGCGCCGCGCTCCACCAGCAGGTCGATGGCGTGGATGAGCGAGCCGCCGGTGGCCAGCATCGGGTCGACGAGGAACACCGGCTGGCCAGCGAGATCCTGCGGCAACGCCTCCAAGTACGGCACCGGCTCGTGGGTTTTCTCATCGCGCGCGAGCCCGATGAAGCCCACCTGCGCATCCGGGATCATGGACAGCGCCGGATCGATCATGCCCAGGCCCGCGCGGATGATCGGCACGATGATCGGCGGTGTGGCCAGGCGCGTGCCGCGCGCGGGAGCCACGGGGGTTTCGGTGTCGAATTCCTCCACCGCAAGCCCGCGCGCGGCCTCGTAGATGAGCATCGCGCCCAAGTCCGCCAGCGCCGACCGGAACGCAGCGTTGTTGGAGCGCGCATCGCGCATGATGGTCAGGCGGGATGCAGCCAAGGGGTGGTTGACAACCGTGATATCCATGCCGCTCATGCTAGTTCACGCGGGGTGCGCGAAAATTTTTTGCCGGCGAGGGAACCGGGGCGGGGTGAGGCGCGTCCAATGGCCATGACTGTTTTTCACATTGACTCCACCGCTGTATCCGCCATGACCGATTCGCTGCGCGAGGACGCAGCACGGTTGCAATTGCTTAACGACGTCCCCGTGCTCGATGTGTGGCCCCTCGGCGAATTCCGCACCGCTGTGGGCGAGGCGATAGTCAAGGCCAATGCCGATGCAGAAGCATTGCGCGCGGAGGCGCAACGCATCGCCTCGGTGATGGACTTGGCCGTCGATGCGGCTGTTGCCGTAGACGCGTCCACCTGCCAGCGGTTGGGGGCGGCGCTGTGAGCAACCCGAAAGCTGACCTTGACCGCTTGCTCGACATCGCCTCCCGGTACACCGGGGCGCCCGACGTGACGGGCCGGCGGTGGGCGGACTATAGCCTCGACGTGCACGGCACCGCAGGCAAGCTAATTAAGTACCTGCCGAATGAGTTGCCGGCGCTACCGCACTTCCAAATGCCGGATTTCGCGGACTTTGTCCCGTTAGCGCTGGTAGCCAACACCTCCGGCGAGTCCCGTGCCGGCGCTGCCGCGGAGCTTGCCGCCTACCGCGCTACCATCAGCGACGCGGTGCTGCGCGGCCGCGTCCTTATCGGCACGGCGGCGTACGAGCTGGCATCCATCGCCATTGGCCTAGTCCGCAACGCGGCGGCCACGCCCGTCATCGCTGCCTCTCCCGCAGGCCCCCTCGGTGCCGCCGCGTACGTCGCCGGGCTGATCGCCACCTCCCTTGACAGCGCGATGGATGTGCTGAAGACACTGGAGGAAGACTTACGGGAGATCGCCCACAAGCTCTCCGCGTCCACCGACGCGGCCCTGGGACGGGTCATGCCTGGCCCCGGACCGCTCACGGAGAAGGCGCACGGGGAGTTGCAGCGCCTCGCATCGCTTGTCGCTCCGCCCGCCCAGGCGGCGGCACCACCTGCTCCACCGGTGACACGGGCAGCCGCCACGGTTGAACCACCGCCACCACCGGCGCCAGTACAAGCATCCGCCCCTCCACCGGAGCCGACGCCCGCGGCTGGCTCACCTGTTGGTGCCGCCGCCGTCGCCGCGGCGAAGAGCCAGTTGGGCACCCCGTACGTGTGGGGCGGTGCCGCGCCCGGCGGCTTCGACTGCTCCGGGCTGACCTCCTGGGCGTACAGGCAGGCGGGGTTGGAGATTCCGCGCGTCGCAGCCGACCAGACCGTTGGCAGGCAGGTGTCGTACCAGGAGCTGCAGCCGGGCGACCTGGTCCTGTGGTCCGGCCACGCTGCCATGTATGCCGGTGACGGCATGATAATCGAGGCTGGCAGCCCCGTGCAGATGAACCCGGTGCGGACGGAGAATCTCGGCATGACCTTCCGCGGGTTCTGGCGCCCAACCGGCTAAAGTTTGTCGGCATGACTACGCGCGCGATTCTCCCCGTCAAACTCTCGCTCACCGCAGGCGACTTCTACACCCTCTGGGCGCCCACCTGGAGGGAGAAGGGCAGCGAGTGGCAAGCCTTTTTGGGCGATGACCAGTCTGTGCTTGTGTTCCGCTCCCCCGAGGAGCTCCTGGCGTATCTGGAGACTACGAACGCTCACGATCTTGCAGACCACCCGAAGTGGCAGCAGTTCCAGGCGCAGGGCGACGACCGTGTTGTGCCGACGGAGAAGCAGTATTACGACATCGTCGGCGCGCCCGAGTTTCTAGCGGGTCGGCCCAGCCACGACAACGTTTCCAACCTGTCGCGAGTATTCCAAATCTCCCGCTCGCTCGCGGACGTCGCCTCCGCGGAGCAAGTCCAGATCTTCTTCGCCTCCCACTCCATCCTGGGCAACGTCAGCCGCGGGGCCGACCACTACGCGGGCGACAACGGCATGTCCGAGTGGTCTGGCGTCGGCCGGGTGGTGCTGTCCAACTGGGAGAGCGTTGTCCACTCGCTGGACGAATCCGTCCGTGTCGTGGAAACAAACGAGCTGGACGCCGAGCGCGTGTCCGCCGCCAGCGCCGCCATCACAGCCGCGACCGAAGCGCGCGCCGCCGAAGACGAGCGGGCACGCGCAGACGAAGCGGCGCGGGCCGCGGCGGAAGACCCGTACGACTCCTCCGCCTGGGGCCGCGCCGGTATCGACCCGGTGAAGGTATCCATCCAGGGCCAGAGTGTGTACACCCTGCGCACCTACCTGCGCGGTGCCCCAGTCTTTTTGGGCAAGTACGGCGAGATCTTCACGTTCCCGTCTACGAAGCACCTAGGCCGCTGGATCCTGGAAAACGACGACCACGACCTTGCCGGGGTATCCACTTGGCAGGACCTCATCAACACCGCCAATGCTGGTGAGCTCAAGGTTGAGGTCCACCCCGATAACTCCTATTCCTTCAACGGCATCGCCGCCGACATCGCCAAAGGCACCGACGCGGTGGACACGAAGCAGATGGCCAAGGCGTACGAGTTGCTCGCAGACGCGGCGGACTGGGCGGGCGATGACTCGCTGAACTCCCTGCTTCTTGCCAACCCTCGCATGCAGGATTACCTGGCCTACATGCTCGGCTCCACACGCGCCGCGGGTTACGTGCCCTCCGCGCCGTTCACCGACAAGGCCGAGGCGTGGACCGAGATGGAAAACCAGCTGATCAAGCGCTTCTCCAAGTTCTAGCCCCGAGCGGGGTTTACCCCCGCAGCCTGGCGCTCCCCAACGTGCTCGACATTCGTGCGACCTTTAGAATGCACTCCTATGTCAGTGGACCAGGTCGACCCCCTCATCAGCTCCATCTATCACTGGATGGACATATCCGGAGTACTGCTGATGGGCGTCATCGGCGGTACGCTAGCCCGCCAGCTCGGCTACGACATCGTGGGCTTCTTCTTCATCGCCATGCTGTCCGCGCTGGGCGGCGGCATGCTGCGCGACGTGCTGATTAACCAGGGCACCGTGGCCGCGATGAGCCAGCCGGAATACCTGATCCTCGCCTTCACCGGCGCGCTGATCGCGCGGTTTACCTACTTCAAAGGCCGCGCCTGGGAGTTTTTGCAGTCCCACGGCGACGCGCTCGTGTCTGCACTGTGGGCCTCCACAGGCGCGTCGAAGGCGATCCAGTACGGCTTGCCTGTGTTGCCCACCATCATGATGGGTGTGTTCACCGCGACCGGCGGTGGCATGATCCGCGACGTTGTCACCGGGCGCGAGCCCAGCGTCTTCGGCGGCAACCAGCCCACCGTCATCCCGGCGGTCGCGTGCGCCGTGATCACGCTGCTGGGCAACGCCACCGGGTACTTGGCGCTGGCGATGATCGTGGGCCCCGTGGTCAGCTTCGCCATGTTCTTGTTCGGCTACTACGGCAACTGGCGCATTTCCACCGACTCCGACTTCGCGCCCGTGAACTCGACGGTCAACGCCACGGCAACCCAAGTCGCGCACCTGGCGCGCAAGGCCGAGCACAAGTCCCGCGCAGTGGCACGAGAGCTGGAGCCCACGCGGGTGCGCTCGTGGCGCCACCGCCAGATGGAAAAGGCGTTGCAGCGCCGCATCGAGGCAGAGATCCGAAATGGCAAGCGCCCAGCGCAGGCGATGAGTGACGCCGATGATTTCCTCACCGAGTTCACCACCCAGTTCCCCGCCATCAATGCCGAGATGCTCGCGACGGCTGAAGCCGCAGCCCCGGAGGCAACCGAAGACGAGGGCCTGTTCGACGGCATCGGCATGGATCTTAGCGGCGACTCCTACGAGGACGAGGTGGGCGAGCCGGATCCCGCCGAAACCGAGGCGATGAACGCCGACATGCTGGATATCATTCTCTCCGACGAGGCCCTGACCGACGAGCTCATCGAGCGGCTTGCGGCCCGCTACAACGAGAAGGAGGCGTAGGTGAAGCGTGCGGCAGCAGCGACGGCCTGTCTGAGCTTCTGCTTATCGACGTCAGCGTTCGCCCAGGACGCCGTCACCCCCACCGAGACAACCTCCCCTGCTGGTCCGACAGTGGGCTACTACGACGACGGCGGCAACTGGATACCGCCCAGCCGGAATCGTGCGCCCGACACGGATACCTGCCCGCACGCCACCTGGCCGCCCGAGCCGGTGTCCACTTCGGAGCGTGCCGCGTCCCCCGCCCCACTGCCGGTGCGCTACCACGGACCCTGCGGCGTCACAGCCGCCGACGGCTACACCGTCCCGGACGGTGTAGTGGCGTCCTCCTGGCTGGTGGCGGACCTGGACTCGGGCGAGGTGGTGGCCATGAAAGACCCGCACGGGCGCTACCGGCCGGCATCCGTTATCAAGGTGCTGCTGGCGTTGACCGTGATCCACGAGCTGCCGTTGGGGCAGCAGGTGGTGGTCTCGGCCGAATCGGCGGGCCAAGAAGGCTCCGCCGCCGGCATCGGCGAGGGCGGCACCTACACCGTGGAGGACCTGCTCACCGGCCTTCTGCTGGCTTCCGGCAACGACTGCGCCCACGCGCTCGCCCAGGCACTCGGTGGTGACGAACTCGCCCTCGGCAAGGTCAACGCACTGGCACAGAGGCTGGGCATGCAGGACACCCGGGCAACGTCCTATTCCGGGTTAGATAGCGCCGGGATGTCCACCTCAGCTTGGGACATGGGGCTGGCCTACGCGGCCGCGTTCGCCGACCCCACGTTCGCGCGCATCGTGGGCACCGAGCACTACATGTTCCCCGGCTTCGACGAGCTGCCGTCCTTCGAACTGTGGAACGACAACCAGCTCTACCTCAACGACCCGGACGGCATCGGCGGCAAGACCGGCTACACCGACGACGCGAACCACACGTTCGTCGGCGCCGTCAACCACGAGGACCGGCGCCTCGTTGCCGTCGTGCTGGACACCGCGGCCTACGACCACCGCGCCTGGGAACAGGCGCAGGAGTTGCTCCACGAGGCGTATGGGGTGCGAAGCTCCGTCGCAAAGCTTGAGCCCCTCGCTGCTGAAACGAGTGCAGCACCGCCAACGACAGAGGTCGCCCCCACCCCCGAGCCTGAGGCTGGGGAGGAGACGGCCTGGAACCGCTGGTGGTCCTATGCGGTTGTAGCGGGAGTGCTGGCGCTCGCCGCGCTGGCTACTGCGCTCAGTCTCGCGACAGCAAGGAAGCGACACCGACGCCAATAGCACCGAGCGCCGCGCCGACGCCCAGGGCCTTGCCCGCGGCACTGGACTCGTCCTTGCCGCGCACAGCACCCGCGCGGACGTTGATCACCGCCGGCTCCGGCACCTCTGCCGGCGCCATGGCCAGGGACTCCTCGGTCGTGGCAGTCCACGCCGCGACGTAGAGCACCACGCGCCAGATGAGGTAGAGCAGGACCATCAGGGTGATGATCGGTCCGAAGATCGCGCCCGCCGGGTTGCCCGTGGCAGACGAAATGACCAGGCCGGCGAATTGCTGCAGGATAGCGAAGATGACTGCGCCGAGCAGCGCGCCCTTCAGCCCCGACTTCACCGGAACCTTCGTGCGCGGCATGTACATGTTCACCCACAGCATGACCAGGAAGCTGGCCAGGGCGCTGACCAGGAAGCCGACGATCCAGACCACCACGCGGGAGCCCGGGAAGTCGCCGACGCCGAGGCGGTCCATCAGCGTGCTGGTCCAGCTGGACACGCCCAAGGCCGTCACCACTGCGGCCACGATGAACAGAGCGATAAGCACAATCAGGCCCACGAGATCCGCGAGCTTCTTGGTAACGAAATTGCCACCCTCGTTCGCGTCCACCTTCCACATGGCGGAGACGCCGACGCGCAGAGTGTTCATCCAGTTCAGGCCGGACCACAACGTGGTAAGCAGGCCGACGCCCGCCACGGCGCCGCGCTGCTGGATCGCCTGGTCGATCAGCTGGTTGACCATGCTGCCCAAATCCCCGTCCAGGGACTGGGTGACCTGATCCTGAATGTCGCGCATGAGCTCAGGGCGGGCGTTGAGGAAGAAACCCAGGCCCGCAAACATCAGCATCAGAAGCGGAAACAGCGCCAGCACCGAGAAGTAGGTGATGCCGGCAGCCATCTGGTTGCCGCCCTCTGTGGCAAAGCGGTCATTCATCCGCAGCAGGTGACCAGCGGCGGGAGACTTCTTCTCCACCTTGTCCTCGAAGCCCTCTTTCTGCTGCTTCGAAGCCCGCTCAATGCCCTGCTCGTCGGTGTACGCCTTGCGCGGCGCTGTCGAGGTAGCCATCGACATCCCTTCAAATATGTGTCATTTACCCAACACATCGTAGAGCAGGCCGTGCGATGGCGGGGGCGGAGCCGGGGTCGGGGCGGCGGCGGTGTCGAAGAGGTCTCGGTAACCTTGCTGGGCTGCGGTGATTCCGAGTGCTGTGGCGTGACGGGTTTCACCGGTTCCAGGCCTCAAAGCCGACGCCGCCGTCAGGTCCGCCGACCCCCTGGTCATCACCACCCCACCGGGATTGGCGTGGATGCCAGGCCCAGTCGCCGACTATCCCATCGACTAATTTCTGCTGGTCGTCGCGGTTGCTGCAGACTGCTCACGACTGCGGCCAGCGTCAACGGGGCGCCGGCAGGCTCTTCACACCTTGCGTCAGTTCAGTCAATACTGTACTGTTCAGCGAATGCTGACCATTGCTTCACGCCTCGACGTCATGAACCGGCTCGGCCGGGCCATGGCGGATCCGACGCGTTCCAGAATCCTGGTGACACTACTCGACGGCCCGAGCTACCCGGCCGTACTCTCGCGCGACCTGGACCTGACCCGCTCAAATGTCTCGAACCACCTGACCTGCCTGCGTGACTGCGGCATCGTCGTCGCCGAGCCGGAGGGCCGCAAGACACGCTACGAAATCGCCGATCCGCACCTCGCGGCAGCGCTCAACGCGCTGGTGAACGCGACGTTGGCTGTCGACGAAAACGCCCCGTGCATCGACCCTGAATGCTCGGTGCCCGGCTGCGGCGAGAAAGGAGCGGACGCATGAGCTCGGCGTGTGGATGCGAACAAGAACCCGCCACGGAGATCGAAGAGCTCGATCGGCCATGGTGGAAGGACCCCGAGTTGCTACTGCCGATCTTCTCCGGCGTAGCCCTCTGCATAGGTCTGGCGCTGAACTGGTCCGGGCTAGAGACACCCGCGACAGTACTGTTCTGGGTCGGCCTGCTGCTAGGGGCGTATACGTTCGCACCCGGCGCGATCCGGAACCTTGTCACGAAGCGCAAGCTCGGCATTGGTTTGCTGATGACGATCAGCGCGGTCGGCGCGGTGATCCTCGGTTACGTCGGAGAGGCCGCGGCGCTAGCGTTCCTGTACTCGATCGCCGAGGCGCTGGAAGACAAGGCTATGGACCGGGCACAGGGCGGACTGCGGGCACTGTTGAAGTTGGTACCGCAGACCGCGACGGTGTTGCGCGACGGCACGTCGGTCGAGGTCGCAGCGAAGGACCTCGTGGCTGGCGAGCTGATGCTCGTGCGCCCCGGAGAGCGGATCGCCACGGACGGCATCATTCGGTCTGGGCGCTCCGGCCTTGACACCTCAGCGATCACCGGAGAATCCATTCCGGAGGAGGTTGCGCCCGGCGACGAGGTGCCCGCGGGAGCGATCAACTCCGCCGGTGTGCTGGAAGTCGAGACGACCGCAGCTGGAACGGACAACTCGCTCACCACACTCGTGGACCTGGTCGAGCAGGCGCAGGCGGAAAAGGGCGACCGCGCCCGGATCGCCGACCGGATTGCCCAACCCCTAGTGCCCGGGGTGATGATCCTGGCGGTGCTGGTCGGCGTGATCGGCTCGCTGCTGGGCGACCCCGAGACGTGGATCACCCGTGCGTTAGTGGTTCTGGTCGCAGCGTCGCCGTGCGCGCTGGCAATCTCCGTGCCGCTGACGGTCGTGGCCGCGATCGGCGCGGCCAGCCAGTTCGGCGTGGTCATCAAGTCCGGCGCGGCGTTTGAGCGGCTCGGCGGCATCCGTCACCTGGCGGTGGACAAGACCGGAACCCTCACCCGCAACCAGCCCGAGGTTACCGGCGTGGTCCCGGCAGACGGGTTCGATCGGGCTCAAGTGCTTGCTTTCGCGGCGGCGGTTGAGCAGCAATCGACGCACCCCCTCGCCGCGGCGATCGCGGCAGCGGAGCCCGAAGCGCCCGCCGCCCTGGACATCAGCGAGGAAGCTGGGCATGGCATCGGCGGCACCGTCGAAGGTCGACGGGTGCTGGTGGGCAGCCCCCGGTGGATCGACGCCGGGCCACTGAAGGCAGACGTTGAGCGCATGGAATCCGAGGGCCAGACCTGCGTCCTGGTCACCGTCGATGACACCCTCGCCGGAGCGATCGGGGTCCGCGACGAGCTGCGGCCCGAGGTGCCCGAAGCCGTGCAGACCCTGCGCGCCAACGACGTGGAAGTGAGCATGCTCACCGGCGACAACACTCGCACCGCCCGAGCGCTGGCTGAAATCGCCGGAATCGACGACGTGCGCGCCGAGCTGCGCCCTGAGGACAAGGCAAGCATCGTCGCCGAATTCTCCTCCAAGACACCGACAGCGATGATCGGCGACGGCATCAACGACGCGCCGGCACTGGCGGGCGCGACGGTGGGCATAGCGATGGGAGCGACCGGCTCTGACGCCGCGATCGATTCCGCTGACGTCGCCTTCACCGGCCACGACCTCCGACTGATCCCGCAGGCGCTGCAGCACGCCCGCCGAGGCAGCAGAATCATCAACCAGAACATCGTGCTGTCTCTGGCCATCATCATCGTGTTGATGCCGCTTGCGATCAGCGGCGTGCTGGGCCTGGCTGCGGTCGTGTTGGTTCACGAGGTCGCTGAAGTCATCGTCATCTTGAACGGCCTGCGGGCCGCACGAGCGAAGCGCTGAGGCTACGCCGGAAGCGGACACCGGCCCCGCCGTGAGCCCCTAGCGCTTCGGTGCGAGGAAACCGACCTTGTCGTACACGTCGGCCAACAGCGGGGCCGCAACCTCGCGGGCGCGTTCGGCACCGCGGGCCAGGATGGCTTCCAGCTCTGCGCGGTCTGACATGAGTTCGTCGTAGCGGGTGCGAAGCGGCGTCGTAAAGCTTTCGAGTGCTTCTGCGGTGTCCACCTTGAGCGCGCCGTAGCCTTGGCCCTCGTAGCCCGCGACAATTTCATCGACCGGCGTGCCGGTGAGCGCCGACTGAATGACCAGCAGGTTGGACACGCCCGGCTTGTTTTCCCTGTCAAAGGCGATCACGCCGTCGTTGTCGGTTACCGCAGAGCGGATGCGCTTGGCGGACGTCTTCGGCTCGTCCAACAGGTTCACAATGCCCTTCGGGTTCGCGCCCGACTTGGACATCTTCGATGTGGGGTCCTGCAGGTCATAGATCTTCGCCGCGCCCTCGACGATCATGCCCTCCGGCACGGTGAAGGTCGTGCCGTACTTGGCGTTGAAGCGCTCCGCCAGGTTGCGGGTGAGCTCCAAGTGTTGGCGCTGGTCCTCCCCCACCGGCACCAGCTGCGGGGAGTACAACAAAATGTCCGCGGCCATGAGCACCGGGTAGGTGAACAGGCCCACCGAGGTCCGATCCTGGCCCTGTTTGGCGGATTTGTCCTTGAACTGGGTCATGCGGCCGGCCTCGCCAAAACCGGTCAGGCACTGCAGCACCCAAGTCAGCTCAGCGTGCTCCGGCACATGGGATTGCACGAAAAGAGTGGACTTGTCCGGGTCAATGCCCAGCGCAATCAGCTGAGCGCAGCCGGCGAGCGTGCGGTGGCGCAGCTCTTCCGGGTCCTGCTCGACGGTGATCGCGTGCAGGTCTGGGATGAAGTAGAACGCGTCGTAGCCGTCTTGCAGGTCAATCCACTGCTTCAGCGCACCGAGGTAGTTACCCAGGTGGTAGGAGTCGGCGGTGGGCTGGATTCCTGAAAGCACGCGTTGCTGAGACATGCGCATCAGTCTATCTGTGGACAGCAGGCACAATATCACTAGGATTTCCGCTGACTGGTTACGGACAGCTTTTGGAGTCTCAGAGATGGGAAAGCCAGGCCAAACCGGGTGGAAGTCTCATCTTCCTTGGCTTATTACGGGCGTATCAGTGGCTACGTCAACGGGTTTCGCAACCCTTTTGGCTGTTGGGACTCCCGACGGGGTCAGGTTGACTCTCGATTTTCTTGGAAAGCTTCTCGGCCCAATTGGAGCTGCCCTTATTGCGTGGGCGGGCGTTGACCACACAATACGCAACACAAAGAGGTTAGATCAGTCAAAGGAGTGGTACGCGACCCTGAGATGGGCTGCCGAGTTGTGCAGTTCGAGCGAAGAACGCTCAGTGGAAATTGGGGTGGCCGCTTTGGATGCGTTGGATGATCTTCCCTTCCTTTCAGAGGAACAAAACGTACTGATAGACAAGTTGTTACATCAGGCAACGTTGGATCACGAGGACATAAATGACGTTAATTGACGTGGTGATCGATCTAGGATGGTCAGCAATAAAGGTAGGGAGGAAAGCATGTCCACGCCCACACACTCGTCTGAGGCAGTTCAGAAGCGCGCCGGGAATCGCCCTTCGCGAGGCCAAATCGCTGCCGCGAAACTGATACTCAAGCGTGATCAGGAAGGAAAAGGTCGCGTAGTAATCACCGAAAGGATTCGTGAGCTCGCCGCCCACGAGCTTTCGTAAACGCTTCGCAAAAACCAGGTCTTCGCCGCCATCCGCGTGAAGGCCTGGTTTTCTTTTCGGCCTGAAGACTCCGACACATCTGTGGTTTCCCACATGAGTGGTAAACCCATATACCAAGAGATCGCGGACCAGCTCCGAGACGTGATCTCCTCCGGCGAGCTCGCGCCCGGAGACCGAGTGCCGTCCACCAACGAGCTCTCCGCGTACCACTCGGTCAACCCCACCACGTCCGCCAAAGCACTTACCGAGCTGTTCAACGAGGGCCTCGTTCGCGTTCCTGTTCCTCGCCGCTGTGGTCGGTATCGGCGCGCTCCTAGTCGCCGGAACCGCGATCGCGACGATCGCCCACACCCCGCGGTTCGTCAAATAGCCCGCGCAGTAGCCTCAGCGCTCAAGCCATTCAGAGCGCAAGATCCCGTGGCGCGAGCAGGCCGCCTCCCACGCCATCGGGGAAATCTTTACCACCATCCGGCGCTGGCACAGCGGGCAGATGCGCGGGGCATCGTAAGGCCGGGTCGGGTCAAGCGGCCAGGGGATCTCGCCGGATAGTACGGCGTCGGCGAGGTCGGTGTTGTCGGGGATCTTCATCGGGCGAAATTTACAGCGACTTGATGGTGTCGTAGAGCACGCCGTGGCCGGAGTTGGCCTTCTGGCCCACCGGGGTGATGTTCAGGTTCAGCCCGGGCGGGCGCCGCCTTCCATCACTCGGTCCACCGCGTCGCGGTCCTTTTCCATCGGGCGGCCGAACGTGGTCAGGTAGTTGCCCCCGATGATCGCGTTGGCGCCGCCCATGAGGCCGGCCTCGGTACCGTCGTCGCCAAGCGCGAGCTCGGTGCCGGCGAACCGCAGCTGGGTGGACGGCATGGCGAGGCGGAACGCGGCGACGGCGCGCAGTGCCTCGCCCTGTGGGACCAGCGGACGGTCGGCGAACGGGGTGCCCGGGCGCGGGTCGAGGAAGTTCATCGGCACCTCGTGCGGCTGGATCTCGGCGAGCTGAACGGCGAACTCGCGCGCGCTGCTCGATGGTCTCGCCCAGGCCGATGATGCCGCCGCAGCAGGTCTCCATGCCCTCTGCCAGCACGTTTTCCAGGGTGTCCTTGCGCTCCTGCCAGGTGTGGGTGGTCACCACGCTGGGAAGAAGCTCTCGGCGGTTTCGAAGTTGTGGTTGTAGCGCGACACGCCCATCTTGGCCAGCTGGCGCGCCTGGTCGCGGGTGAGGATGCCCAGGGAGGCGGAGATGGAGATGTCTACCTCCTCCTGGATGGCGGTGACGGCCTCTGCCACCTGGTCGAGCAGCTGCTGGGTCGGGCCTTTGACCGCGGCCACGATGCAGAATTCGGACGCGCCCATCTTCTCGGACTGCTTTGCGGCCTCCACCAGCTCGTTGATGTCCAGGGTGACGGCTCGTACCGGCGATTCGAACAGGCCGGACTGCGAGCAGAAGTGGCAGTCCTCGGGGCAGCCGCCGGTTTTCAGGGAGATGATGCCCTCGAGCGAAACGTCGACGCCGCAGTGCTTGATGCGCACCTGGTGGGCAAGGTCGAGCAGTTCAGGCAGCCGCTCGTCTTCGATGTTGAGGATCTGGACGAGTTCGTCCTTATTCAACCCTTCGCCGTTTTCCAGCGCTTTTTCGCGGGCAATGTCAAGGATGTCGGTCATTGTGCTGCACTCCGTTCTTCGTGTTCCACTTCACAAGCGAGTGTCAGTGTAAACCGTCATTGAACAGTGTTCAGCTATTTCACCCCACGACGCCCTAATCCACAGGTGAGCCGATCAAATTCTCCACGTCAGTGCCACGCTCGCCCACCAGCGCCCACGCCCCGTCGCGCTGCTCGAACGTCAGCTCGTCGTTGGTCACCTCGCGGATCTCGTCGCGGTTCCCGCCACACACATCCAGCTCGTCGCGTTGGTACGCCTCAGTGATGATGGCGCTGTCGAAGCGCTGCTGCACCATCCAGTTCTGCCCGTCTTCGGGATCTTCCAGGACGTCTTTGCCAAACACGTCGGCCAGGGCCGCGTCGTCGCTCGTGCAGACAATAAACAGGCTCTTGCCGGAGGGGTACACCTCAGCCATATTCAGCGTGACAGCGTCAGTGTCGCCCTGCGTCGCATCGTCGAGCGCGTCCTGAAGCATGTGCGGTTCCGAATCACACGCCGTCAGCAAAATGGCCGGCGCCACAATCAGGGAAAATTTCGTCTTCTTCACACTTCTTAACGGTACTCCACCACCAGGGGCGAGTGGTCCGACCAGCGCTGTTCTACCGTGGGCGCTTTATCCACCCAAGTGTGCTCGGCCCGCTCAAGCATATTGGCGGTGGCCGCCTGAACGTCGATGCGCCAGCCCGCGTTGTTGTTGAAGGCCTGCCCACGGAAGGTCCACCACGTGAACGAGGCATCCTCCGGTTGCAGCCTGCGGGCCACATCGAACCACTTCGGATCGCCGTTTGCCTCTCGACGTCCTTCGGCCCCGTACCCCACCGCCCCAGCCCAGACCGGGTCGGCCTTCAACTCCGCGTCCTGCGGTTCATCGTCCGGGAAACAGCCGAAGATGGCGTCCATGAAGGCGCGCTCGTGGGGCAGGAAGCCTGACTTTTTGTTGTTCGTCTTCCAGTTCTTCAGATCCTCGCGGCGGTGACAGATGTTCCAGTCGCCGCCGATGACCATGTTCGGATACTCGTCCGCCCACCGCTCAGCAGCGCCTCGAACTCGTCGAGGAAACGGTACTTCTCGTCTTGTTTGGCCGTACCGGCGGAACCGGACGGGAGATAGAGGGAGCCGACCCGGGTGCCGTCGTGAAGCGTGGCGGCGATGAAGCGGCCGGCGTCCTCGAAGGTGGGGATGCCGAAGGTGACGTCGTCAAGCGGAGTGCGCGACAGGATGCCCACACCCGCGCGCCCTTTAGCGCCCGGAGCCTCAGCCGGTGCGACCTCGAGGTTCCACCCCTGCTCAAGGGCGGGCGCCAACGCCGCGTGAGCCTGGTCAACGGTGGCGCGAACTTCCTGCATCAGCACCACGTCCGCCGGAGTTTCTGTCAGCCAGGCGAGCATGCCCGGATTGTCCTCGTTGCGGATTTTGGTGGCGGCGCGGATGCCGTTGACGTTGACCGACGCGATTGTGAGACTCATGTGTGACGACCCTAGTAGTCTGGTTGGCTGAAGTCAGACACCTTAAACCTGAGGAGCATTATGGCGAAGATCATTTGGACCCGTACCGACGAAGCGCCGCTGCTTGCGACGTACTCCCTCAAGCCGATCGTGGAAGCGTTCGCGTCCCGCGCCGGCATCGACGTGGACACCGCCGACATCTCGCTGGCCGGCCGCATCCTCGCGCAGTTCCCGGACCGCCTCGGCGACAAGAAGGTCGACGACGCGCTCGCGCAGCTCGGCGAGCTGGCCAAGACCCCGGAAGCCAACATCATCAAGCTGCCGAACATCTCCGCTTCCCTGGTGCAGCTGAAGAAGGCCATCGCCGAGCTGCAGGCCGCCGCTTTGACATCCCGAACTACGAGGACGCGCAGGAGAAGTACGACGCAGTCAAGGGCTCCGCTGTTAACCGGTGCTGCGCGAGGGCAACTCCGACCGCCGCGCCCCGGAGGCCGTGAAGAACTTCACCAAGAAGCACCCGCACTCCATGGGCGAGTGGTCCTCCGATTCCAAGACCAACGTGGCCACCATGGATGCTGGCGACTTCCGCCACAACGAGAAGTCCGTGATTATGCCGGAGGCGGACACCCTGACCATCAAGCTCGTCAAGGCTGACGGTGGCGAGGAGGTTTTGAAAGACGGCCTCAAGGTTGAAGCCGGCGAGGTCATCGACGGCACCTACATGTCCGCTCGTGCTTTGGACGCGTTCCTTTTGGACGCCGTCAAGCGCGCCAAAGACGAGGGCGTGCTCTTCTCCGCGCACCTGAAGGCCACCATGATGAAGGTCTCCGACCCGATCATCTTCGGCCACGTCGTGCGCGCCTACTTCAAGGACGTCTACGACAAGTACGGCGAGCAGCTCCTCGCAGCGGGCCTCGACGGCGAGAACGGCCTCGGCGCCATCTACGAGGGCCTGTCCGAGCTGGAGAACGGCGAGGAGATCCGCGCCGCCTTCGACAAGGCCCTGCAGGACGGCCCGGCACTGGCGCAGGTCAACTCCGCCAAGGGCATCACCAACCTCCACGTGCCGTCGGACGTGATCATCGACGCTTCCATGCCGGCGATGATCCGCACCTCCGGCCACATGTGGAACGCCGACGACCAGGAGCAGGACACCCTCGCGGTAATCCCGGATTCCTCCTACGCCGGCGTGTACCAGACCGTGATCGACGACTGCCGCGCAAACGGCGCCTACGACCCGACCACCATGGGCACCGTGCCGAACGTGGGCCTGATGGCAAAGAAGGCCGAGGAGTACGGCTCCCACGACAAGACCTTCAAGGTCCCGGCCGACGGCAAGGTCCAGGTGGTCAACACCGCCGGCGACGTGCTCATCGAGCACGACGTCGAGGCAGGCGACATCTGGCGCGCCTGCCAGACCAAGGACGCCCCGATCCAGGACTGGGTCAAGCTGGCCGTCAACCGCGCACGCCTGTCCGGCATGAAGACCATCTTCTGGCTGGATGAGGAGCGCGCGCACGACCGCAACCTGATCGACCTGGTGCAGAAGTACCTGCAGGACCACGACACCGAGGGCCTGGACATCTCCATCGCCTCCCCGGTCGAGGCCACCAAGACCTCCGTGGAGCGCATCCGCCGCGGCGAGGACACCATCTCCGTCACCGGCAACGTGCTGCGCGACTACAACACGGACCTCTTCCCGATCCTGGAGCTGGGCACCTCCGCGAAGATGCTCTCCGTGGTCCCGCTGATGGCTGGCGGCGGCCTGTTCGAGACCGGTGCCGGCGGCTCCGCCCCGAAGCACGTCCAGCAGGTCCAGGAGGAGAACCACCTGCGCTGGGACTCCCTCGGCGAGTACCTCGCGCTGGCCGAGTCCTTCCGCCACGAGCAGAACACGAACGGCAACGAGCGCGCCGGCGTCCTGGCCGCCGCGCTGGACAGGCCACCGAAAAGCTTCTCGACGAAGGCAAGTCCCCGTCGCGTAAGGTCGGCGAGATCGACGACCGCGGCTCCCACTTCTGGCTCTCCCTCTACTGGGCAGAAGCGCTGGCAGCACAGACCGACGACGCCGAGCTGGCTTCCGTGTTCGGCCCGATCGCCGAGGATCTGCGCAACAACGCCGAGCAGATTGACCGTGAGCTTCTCGACGCCCAAGGTTCCGCCGCCGACCTCGGTGGCTACTACTGGCCGGACGAGGACAAGACCTCCGCGGTCATGCGCCCGTCCGCAACTTTCAACAAGATCATCGACGCGCTGGAGAAGTAGCTCGCTGATCTGAGATCGGCCGGCCGGGGCTGTGCGCCCTGGCCGGCCGTTTTTTGTTGCTACCCCGCCTCGGGGTGGACGGAGTACTCCCCGGTCCACGGGTTGTGGGTCTGCACTTCGTAGCCGATGCCCTGCTCTGCGGCGCCGTCGAGGAGCAACTGTAGCTCTTTGGCCGGGCCGTCTCACCCAGGACGCTTACCCGAGGATGCTTACCGGGGCTAGATGCTAACCCGAGGATGCTTACTTCTCGGGTAACGCGCGGGGTGAAGCCGGAGGTTCGTCGAGAAGTAAGCGCTTGAGAGTAAGCATCTAGGGACGGGTAAGCATCCTGAAGTAAGCATCTACCCCAGCCGCGCCGCCAGCACCTCGGTGCCGGCCAGCGCAGCCCGAACTTCCGCGATGAACACGTGGGGTTGTTCCCGCAGGAGCTTGGACTCGAACCGCAAGATGACGTACCCCTTGTTGCCGATCCGTTTCTGTCGGCTGAATTCTTTCTTCCACACCTCGCCGACGTCGTCGCCCTCGTATTTGATATCCCCATCGATCTCGATGATGAGCCATCCCTGAACCAAAAGGTCAGCGAAGTAGCGCTCGATCCTGGCTTGGGCGACCACCGGCCCGATCCCAGCCTCGATCAACAACCCTCTGGCCGATCCCCTTCGCCCGCCCGGCCCATCTTCCGGATCGTCTGTTCCAAACACTTCCGAGCCACCCGATCCCCTTCGCCCGTCCCATCTTCCGGATCTCGTTTTCAATCGCGTCCCTTTCAATGCCGCGACGCAGCAGATAGTCGGCGGCGATGAGCCCTTCGATGAACCCGTGGTAGCGGGCGATATCGATGAATGAGCGGGTCGGGGTGGTGATGCAGTGTCCTTCGTAGATCAGCTGTTCGTCGCGCCGAAGCTTGGAAAACCGAAACGTGTAGCGCCCACTTTGGGCTCGGCTCTGCGACACACTCCGCGACGGCAGCGCCACTTCCACCGGTTCCTCCCCACGCGAGATCACCCACATACCCAGTTTCCGCGCCGCCGACCGCCCCACCAGTACGGCGGCGTTGCTCACCATAGCGGCGGCCTCCACGCGCAGCCACTGCCGTTCGTGGTACTTCAACCCACCCCACGTCGCGGCCGGGAACCACACGGCAGGTTCCAGCTCCACGAACTTCCCATCCGGGAAAGTGTCGTGCGTGAGCCTTCGCCTATCCACGAGCTCCGCCCTCAACTCCTCTTTCCGTTTTTCCCAACGCCCCAGTTCATGCGTGTCTTCTCGGTCCATCCCCATGCCATTGAGACGCACGGAACCCCGCCACGGTTCCCTAACGGGTTTATATTCATCCAAACGCACAGCGCAGCAACCCCGAATAGACCGCTTGGTACGCAACGACAGACTAAGCGGACTACATTGCATGCCATGACGAACTCGAAGCAGAAGTACGACAACTCCAACGCCAGCGAATGGTCGTTCGGCACCCGCGCCATCCACGCCGGCCAGCAGGTGGACCAGGATTACGGCGCGCGCAACCAGCCGATCTACATGACCACCAGCTACGTCTTCGACGACGCGCAGCACGCCGAGAACCGTTTCAATCTCTCGGACGCGGGCCCGATCTACACCCGCCTGACCAACCCGACGCAGCAGGCGCTGGAAGACCGCCTCGCGTCGCTGGAAGGCGGCGTGGCAGCCACCGCGTTCGGCTCCGGCATGGCCGCGGAAACCGCCGCGATTCTCACCCTCGCGCAGGCGGGCGACCACGTGGTTACCTCCCCGCGCCTTTACGGCGGCACCGAGACGCTCTTCCAGCACACGCTGCCGAAGCTGGGCATCGACTTCACGTTCGTGGACAACCCGGACGACCCGGAAAGCTGGCAGGCCGCGGTCAAGCCGAACACGAAGGCGTTCTACGGCGAGACCTTCGGCAACCCGATCGCGGACGTGCTAGACATCCCGGCGGTCGCGGAGGTGGCCCACAATAGCCAGGTGCCGCTGATCGTGGACAACACCATGGCCACCGCTGCCCTGGTACGCCCGCTGGAGCTGGGGGCGGACATCGTGGTCATTTCCACCACGAAGTTCTACACCGGCAACGGCGCGGCCATCGGTGGCGCGATCGTCGACGGCGGCACGTTCGACTGGACCGTTCAGCGCGACGGCGAGGATGTCTTCCCGCTGTTTACCGTCCCCGATCCGGCGTACCACGGCCTGAAGTACGCGGACCTCGGCGCGCCCGCCTTCGCGTTGCGCGCCCGCGCCGGTGTGCTGCGTGACACTGGCGCCGCGATTTCCCCGTTCAATGCCTGGGTGGCACTGCAGGGTATCGATACGTTGGCGTTGCGCGTCGAAAAGCACAACGCGAACGCGAAGAAGGTCGCTGAGTTCCTGAACGCCCACGACAAGGTGGCCAAGGTCAACTACGCCGGCCTGGAGAGCTCGCCGTACAAGGCCACGCAGGAGAAGCTGGGGTTGAAGTACACCGGTTCGGTGCTCAGCTTCGATATCGCGGGCGATGCGGACGACCGGGCCGCTGCGTGGAAGTTCATCGACGCACTGAAGCTGCACTCCAACCTGGCCAACATCGGCGACGTCCGCTCCCTGGTGGTTCACCCCGCCTCCACGACGCACTCGCAGTCGGATGCCGCG
The DNA here is from genome assembly GCA_014490595.1 of Corynebacterium wankanglinii. GTDB lineage: Bacteria > Actinomycetota > Actinomycetes > Mycobacteriales > Mycobacteriaceae > Corynebacterium > Corynebacterium wankanglinii. Next base: position 560,584 of record CP061031.1, on the reverse strand, counting down.
GGCCTTGCGCGCGCCGGCATCACACAGGCCACCGTGCGCTTGTCCGTGGGCATCGAGGATATCGACGACATCATCGCCGACCTCGAGCGCGGCTTCGCGGCGGTCTAAATGCTGGCTGCGGAAGGCGAGCTGGCCACCATCGCCATCGGCGATCTGCACACCGAGGCTGGCGCGGTGATCCAGGATGCGCACATTGCCTATCGACGTTGGGGCGTTCCGCGCGGCGACCTCGACGGCAAGAACAACATCCTGGTCGTCGAGCACGCGCTCACCGGCGACTCGGACGCCTCCGAATGGTGGTGCGAGGCTATCGGTCCCGGCAAGGCGCTCGACACCGACGAGTGGTGCGTCATCTGCACCAACGCGCTGGGTTCCTGCTACGGCTCCACCGGACCAGCCAGCGACCACCCAGACGGCGGCGTGTGGGGCTCGAGGTTCCCGGCGATCACCATGCGCGACATGGTGCACGCCGAACGGGCGTTTTTGCAGCAACTGGGCATCAGCCGCGTCCATGCGATCATCGGCGGCTCGATGGGCGGCGCACGCACGCTCGAGTGGACGCTGCTCTATCCCGAGCAAGTTGACTACGCGCTTGTGCTGGCTGTGTCGGCCCGCGCAAGCGCCTGGCAGATCGGTATCCAGTCCGCCCAGATCACGTCGATCACCCACGACCCCGATTGGCAGGGCGGGGATTACCACGGCACTGGCCGTTCACCCGATGCCGGCTTGGCTGCGGCGCGGCGCATCGCGCACCTGACCTACCGGGGCGAGCTGGAGATCGACGAGCGCTTCGGTACCTCCGCCCAGCCCGGCGAAAACCCGCTCGGCCCCTTCCGGGACGACGGCCAGCGCTTCGCGGTCCAGTCCTACCTCGAGCACCAGGGCAAAAAGCTCACCGAGCGTTTCGACGCCGCCTGCTACGTCACCCTCACTGAGGCGTTGAACCGCCACGACGTGGGGCGCGGCCGCGGCGGGCTGAACAAGGCGCTGGCGTCCTCCACCGTGCCCACCATGATCGTGGGCGTGGACACCGACATCTTGTACCCGTATCACCAGCAGGAACACCTCTCCCGCAACCTGGGCACCCTGCTCGCCATGGCGAAGCTGTCCTCCCCCGTGGGCCACGACGCGTTTTTGGTGGAGGCCCGCCAGATGGACCGGATCCTGCGCAACTTCATTACCTTGACCCGGGAGACACCGTCCGCACGAGAAGTTGCCGCCGAGCGCGGCGCCTACGATATCTAAAGGTCCGCTACCCGCACCTTTTCACCGTCCGCGGTGGCCAGGTAGGACCTGTCCATGCCGACCCAGCCGGCAAACGGGGCGTCGGAAAGCGTGATGCGTTTGTGTACATGCCCGAGCAGCCACGCGCCGTAACCGCAGGCGGCAAGCTCGTCGCGGGTGCACGGCAGGCACGAGTTGTTGGAATATTCACCGGTGACGGAGGTATGCAAAAGGCCCAGGTTCGGGGCTTCTTCCACCGGCGCCGGGAACTCGGGGACGAGCCGGCGCGGGTCTCGGTCCACCTCCACCGCGGCGGTGTGCAGCGCCCACCCACCCGCCCGGATGGTCTGGGGCTCTTGCCTTGCGACGATCACGCCGCACGGGATAATCCCAGTGAGGTCGTGGTGCACGTCGTGGTTGCCAGCGATGAACACCACCGTGTCGAACAACTCGAGCCCGCGCGTGAAAAACCGCGCGACCTCCCCATATGTGGCATCGGTGAAGCGCTTGCGGACGATTCTGGTTCACAATCATGCCCCACTACTTGTGGTGGGGTGTGGGCGTGACTTCCTCGTCGGTGCGCGGTAAGGCCCGCGCGTGACGTGGGTCGTCCCGCGCGCCCTTTTCGGGCGAGCGGACAACCCTACGACGCAAAGGGAGGTAGACAATGGGTAAACACTCATTGAATACACCCGGTCGCAAAAGAAAAGACCTTGACGCCACGGAAGCTTAGCTGGCTCGATGTGGCAATCAAGGTCATAACACTTGCGACCGTAACAGTGAAGCTCATTGCAGTGATGCTTCACGTGGGTCTTTAAGGCCCGAGGGTCTCAACGAGTAGCCACTCGTTGGGGCCTTTTTATTGTGCAGACGCAATTCAAAGGTGAACTGTGCTGTCACTTTTAGGTTAATGCGCGCGCTACAGTTTCGCAATACTCCCACACTGGGCACCCACTGTCTCTTCTCCGGCTTAGGTATTCATTCCCGCCACAAATGACTTTTCATGACATCGGTTGGCTGCGTTCTCTGCCCCTAGGGTGTGTTAGCGTTATCCCCCGTAAGATCCTGATGCGCGAAACGCACAGTCTCAGTAGGAAGTCTGAGCGATAGCACTAACCAGTGCTATCCGTCGCTTTAACTCTTGCTCTCATGAGAGTTAAAGAATCCGGCGTCGTCAGGTCCGCTTTAGCGTACCTGGAGACAACTATGCCTGCTCAATTCACCCTTTATCATGATGGACAATTTTGGTGCGGAGTTTACGAGACTTCCAGTAACAACCAACTCCGCGCCGTCCGAGTAGTTTTCGGCCCAGAACCTAATAATGCCGAACTATATGAGTGGCTACTCGTCAATGGTTCTTCCCTAGTCAAACGTGCTCATTGCTCCGTACCTATACCTGGCACTATTGAAGAGCCACAGCGAGGAAATCCCAAACGCCTACAGCGGAAAGTCAATAAGGAACAACGTAAGACTTCAGGGGTGTCCTCGAAAGCCCAAGAAGCAACAAAGTTAAATTTCGAACTAGCTAACGCAAACAAGAAGAAAGCTTCGCAGATCGCTCGGCGCGAAGAAGCACAACGGAAATTTCAGATCCGTGCTATGAAAAAGAAGGCCAAACATAAAGGCAAGTAGTCGAAGGCGTTAAAGCGAAGTTGCCATACAGTGCGAGCAAAGCTGTGTAGTCGTGAGTCAACTTATGTGCACGTACTATCCCCGCTATATGTCTGCAAGGACAAAGGGCGCCCCTAGCCTGGTGGGGGACGCGTCAAATCGGAAGATTTATGTCGTTTGAGCTTGGCGTTTCCCGTGGCATATGAATATGAACATGCACTTTAGAGGTGAATAGAACTTAAGAATAGGGGGTAATTGGGGGTAATACTTAGAATATCTTTACTGCAAGCTGTGCATACTATAAGTGGCTAAGTTAGGATAAAACTGTTTCAGGCAGAGGCAAAGACATCTAACACTTAGGTCTTGAAGCCCGCCGACCCGCAGCGTGTAGCTACCGAACTGACGTGCTACGCCCCTGCCACCACCGGATCAGCACGAGCACGGCGGTGGAGGTGCCCACACCGATGAGCGTCATCGCCATGGCCTCGGCGCGGTGGCCCTGCTCAAACTGGTTCAGAATCCACGGTGCGAGCAGGTTGATGCGCGTCGGCCGGATCAGCGAGGACATGACCAGCTCGCGGATGCCCACGAAAAACGCGAGCAGCCAGCCGGCGAAGATTCCCGGCGCAAGCATGGGCAGGGTGACGCGGGTAAAGGTCTGCCAGGATGACGCGCCGGCGACAGCGGAGGCTTCAGACATCGTCGGCGGCATGGCGGCGGCGGAGGTCTTGATGTTGTGCACCGCCATGGGCACGAACAGCACCGTAAACGCCATCACGAGGATCAGCTGCGAGCCGTAAGGGGTAAATGGCAGCTTCGGAGAGTTCCACAGCAGGATGAAGCCAATGGCCAGCACGATGCCAGGCACGGTGTCCGGAGCGACGGACAAGAAGTCGGAAAAGCGCGCGGGCCAGCGGCGGCTGCGCATGGTAAACACCGTCACCGCCAGCGCTAGGATTACGGCGGTGGTCGCACCGATCGCGCCGAGCACGATAGAGCGTGTCAGCGCCTCCTGGCCGGACAGCATGGTCAAAACGTTCTGGAAGTAGTCGAGCGTGAGGTTATCCAGTTTCGGCGGCTTGGAGCGCAGGATGGTCATCGCCGCCAAAAATGATCGAGATGTAGGGGATGAACACACAGAGTACGAACACGATCGCGGTGTAGATCCAGGCAAAGGCCATCATGCTTCTCGACGGCCGAAGGTTGACCGCCCTCGACACCCGCCCGCCGGATGCAAATACCCCGCGACCGGCCCACTGCTGCACCGCCCACGCCAATACGCCGAGGGTGACCGGGGTGCCGAATTCGCCCGCGGCCTTGATGAAAACGATGAGCGCACCGAGCGAGTACGGCCCGACCACCGGTTGCCGGCGTGCATCACCGCAACGCGGTCCGACATGGCCAGCGCCTCGGACTGGTCGTGTGTGACGTAAATGACGGTGAGGTTGAGCTCGTAGGCCAGGCGGGTCAGCTCCGAGCGGATCTGGGTGCGCAGGGCTGCGTCGAGGGCAGACAGGGGCTCGTCCATAAGCAACAGCTCCGGGTCGGACACCAAAGCACGCGCGATGGCGACGCGCTGCTGCTGACCGCCGGAGAGCTCGTTCGGGCGCTGCTCGGCCTTCGCGCTGATGCCCACCATGTCCATCGCACGGGCTACGCGCTCCTCGCGCTCGGCCTTGGCTACCTTCTTCTTGCCGGTGGTCAGCGGGAACTCGACGTTTTTAGCCACGGTCATGTGCGGCCACAGCGCGAGGTCCTGGAACACCATGGATAGGTTGCGTTTGTTCACCGGCACGTTGACCAAAGGGCCGAAGACCTCGCGGCCGGCGAACTCGATCACGCCCGCGTCCGGGGTTTCCAGGCCCGCGATGCAGCGCAGCAGGGTGGACTTGCCGCAGCCGGAGGGCCCGAGGATGGAGACGAACTCGCCTTTCGCGATGTCCAATGAGGTTTCGTGGAGACCAGTGCCGTCCGCGAACTCCCTGCGCACCCGCGCAGAGCCACCTGCGCTACGTCGTTCGCTTTAGTTTTTGCGCCACTGTCCACATTCGCTCGGGCACATTACGGAATTTATGTGTCCCGGCAACATCTTTTCGGTGAATTCAATGTGAACACTTGACGCTACGACCCTAGGGCGTCCACCGACCAGGACAGCCACAACATGGCCGCGCCGAGAGCGGTGGTAAACAGCGCGTCGAAGCGCCTCGAGCGCACCGCCACCAGACCGATCACCTTCGAATCGCAGGTCAGGCGCATCACGGTCAGCCACAGCAAGGCCGTGCCGAGCGTGAACGTGGCGCGGCGCCAGTGCTCCGTGGCGGCGTAGACGCCCGAGAGCACAAACCCCGCCACAAACAGCCCAATCATCACGCGCTGCACCACCACCGGCAGCGGTGAGGCGACGGCGCCGCGGTCGTGAGGGTTATCCAGCGTGAGCCTGTCCGGAAGCTCTGTACTCAAACGGTCGCTCAACCGGTCGTCCCCAGGCGGCTGAATCCTGCTGCTGGCCAAACCGGCGCGCCCTAGCTGGCGTCCTGGCCGATCCCGGCCTGGCGTTCTGCGCTTTCCACGATGTTGCGTACCAAGAACGTGCGCGTCATCGGGCCCACGCCGCCCGGGTTCGGCGAGACCCAGCCCGCCTTTTCCCACACGTCCGGGTGCAGGTCGCCGACGGTTTTTCCGTCGACGCGGGACACGCCGACGTCGAGAAGCGCCGCACCCTCCTTGATCATGTCGGCGGTAATCATGTGCGGCTTACCCGCGGCGGCGATGATCACGTCGGCGCGGCGGGTCTCGGCGGTGAGGTCCTTCGTCCCCGTGTGGCACAGCACGGCGGTCGCATTGACGTTGCGGGAGGTGAGCATGAGCGAGATCGGGCGGCCTACCGTGACGCCGCGGCCGATGACGCACACGATCGCCCCGTCCAGATCCACGCCGAAGCGCTCCAGCAGTTTGATGGAGCCGTTCGGGGTGCAGGGCAGCGGTGCGGGCTCGTTCAGCACCAGCTTGCCCAGGTTGACCGGGTGGAGGCCGTCAGCGTCCTTATCCGGGTCGATAAGTTCCAGTACCCGGTTTTCGTCCAGGTGCTTCGGCAGCGGCAGCTGGACGATGTAGCCGGTGACGGCCGGGTCCTCGTTGAGCTCGCCGATGAGCTGCTCCAGCTCTTCCTGCGTACAGTCGCCCGGCAGCTCCTTCATAATGGACGCGATCCCCAGCTCCTCGCAGTCCTTGTGCTTCATGCGCACGTAGTTCTGGCTGGCCGGGTCCTCCCCCACAAGCACGGTGGCCAGGCCCGGGGTGATGCCGTATTCCTCCTTGAGGCGGGCAACACGCTGCTTCAGGTCCGCGAAAATCTCCTCGCGGTAGAGTTTTCCGTCCAGTTTGATCGCAGTCACGGCCCCAATCCTAGACTGTTGGGCGTGCTCCACCTGATCTACGACAACCCGGCCATCGGCGGTAACGCAGGCGCCGCCATCCGCCTCGCCGCGAACACCGGGGCGCAGCTGCATTTCGTTGAGCCGTTGGGCTTCAACTTCGACGACAAGCACCTCAAGCGCGCGGGCTTGGACTACCACGATTTGGCCGATGTGCTCATCCACCCAGACATCGACGCCTGCTTCGACGCCATCCCAGATTCCCGCATCTTTGCGTTCACCGCGCACACCGAGCACCACTTCCACGAGGTGGCCTACCAGGACGGGGACGCGCTGCTGTTCGGCAACGAGGCCAACGGCATTCCCGAGGCACACCTTGAGCACCCGCGCATCACCCGCCAGGTGCGCATACCCATGCTGCCGGCGCGGCGCAGCATGAACCTGACCAACTCCGCGTCAGTCGCCGTTTACGAGGCGTGGCGCCAGCTCGGCTTCGTCGGCGGGGTCTGACAGCGGGTCCGTCACCTGCATCGGCGGGAGCTTGCGGGCACGAAGCTTATCGACGATCTCCCGCGCCTGGCCCTCCCCCACATCGCGCAGTGAAACGCTGAACGGACCCGGGACCAAATCAAGGTCCACGTTGGCCAGGCCCAGCGAGCGTTGCAACGGCCCCTGCTCGAAAGCCAGCTCCTGGATGTGCGGGGTCTCCACCATCTGGTACCAGCGGCCCAACCGGCCCGCGGTGACCGCCACGGCGCCATCGCGCACCTTGACCGTCTGGCGCTTCCAGTCGATCGGCGAGATCCACCGCGCGTTGCGCGGCGAGCAGTAGTCGGCCGTAGAAAGGTCCGTCAGGTCGCTGCCGGTCAGTGGCCCGATCGCGTCTGCCACCGCCATGGCCTGCTCCCACGTCCCCACCGGCAGCAGTTTCGACGTCCCTGTCGCCTGGTTGCGCTCCGAGCCGTAGCCGGCCACCAGGACGGACACCGTCCACCAGCCGAAGAGCCGCCAAAAAATGGGCTGGCGCAGCTGCACGGCGTGGATGCGGCTGCGGGGCACCGCTTGTCGACGCCGGTTGGCCAACCCGTACGTGAGGTGGAACATCTCGCCTTCCTTGGTGCAGGTAAAGCGCCAGGATTGGTCGATGGTGCGCCAGATCCGGGGCAAGAACCCCACCACAACCGGGATGATCGCGGCTGCGGACAGATCCGTCCAGATCGGCACGACCGCCCACGCGATGGTAAACAGCGTGGACATTTGCAAGGCGGTGCCGATCAGCGATCTGTGGATGGGGACGGGAGGGACGAGGTGGGGGCCGAAGGTGGCGTCGATAGGCAACTGCTTCTGCGCACCGCCGATGCGGCGCAGCAGTTGCGCGCGAACCTCCTCCGCCTCATCGTGCGGCAGGTAGGTGATGTCGATGGCGGATTGGGAGTTCCCGGCGGCTTCAATGCGCACGGACGCCAGGCCGAACAGGCGCGGCGCGAACGACTCGATCACGTCAACGGCCTGAATACGGTCAAACCGCGCGGCGCGCACCTGGTTGGTCAGCACGCCGCGGCGCACCTCCACCTCATCCTCGCCAATTTTGAAGCCGCTGCGGCGCCACCAGATTTGAGAGACGGCGAAGATCACCGCCAGCGCCGCCACCACCCCGCCGGCCGCCCACGCGATGTCGCTTACGCCGACGTTCTCCCGCTGCGCCCAGTGGTAGATGGGCATGGTGAAGTTGAACAGGGCGATGGTGGCGAGTGCCAGGGCGAACGTCCAGACGCGAAGCAACGGCGTCAGACGGTGAACCTGACGGTACCCCTCCATACCGGGGGTGGTGTGCAGGCGGCTCACAGCCCGCTCATCCGCTCGCGGGCTTTGACAGCGAGACGGTCGCGCAACGCATCGGCGTCGTCGGCGAGCAGGCCCGGAAGATTTGAGTCCGACGAGCTCGACGCCGTGTGCACCTTGAGCTCTTTCAGGCCGAGCGAGCGGGAGACCGGTCCAGACTCCACATCCACGAACTGGATGCGCCCGTACGGGATCACCGTGATGGTGTGGAACATCTTGCCTTTGCTCAGCACCAGCTCAGCGTCCGTTTCCAGCCAGCCCATGTTGCGCACCTGGAACGGGATGAGGAAGAACCGCCAGATGAAAAAGACGGCAAAGGCACCCAGCGGGATGAGAAAGCCCCAACCCCACTCCCGGTAACACAGGTACAACCCGCCGCAGACGATGAGCATCCAGATGGTGTTGCCCACAAACTTCGGCCACATCAGCTTCGGTGAGACCTTGTGCATCTGCTCCACCGAGGTGGGCAGGGGCTGGATCGCATCTGACATGGCGATTACGCTACCAGCCTGGGCTGTCGCGGCCCTGGCTGCAGATGCTTACTGCAGGATGCTTACCCGCCCAGATGCTTACCCCAGGATGCTTACTCTTCGACATCCGATCTTCGGCGGGGTTGGCGTCCACTCGAGCAATAAGCGTTTAGGAGTAAGCGTCCTGCCTCGGTAAGCACCCTGGAGTAAGCATCCTGCCTGGTTTCTGGGCCCAAGTGCGAGAGGTCACCGTCACCGGAAGTCCCGGGACCCGCGCGAGAGCAGCTCCCCCATCGCCAGCGGCTCCAGCCGGTCCGCCACCACGGAGACAGCCCCGGAGGCGTTCTGCACAACCCCGCGCACCACCAGTGCCTTGGCGGTGCGCGCCAAGACCCGCTGCTTGTTCCACAACCCAACGGAGATGACCACGTTGATCAGACCTGTTTCGTCCTCCATGCCCAAAAAGGTCACCCCGCCTGCGGTTTGCGGGTGCTGGCGGTGCGTGACCACGCCGGCCACGCGCACGCGGGTGCCGTCTTCGACCCCGTGCAGCAGCTCTGACGCCGGCACCACCCCCTGCGCCGACAGTGCCGAGCGCACCATCTCCACCGGCATCAGCCCGGGGGTGACACCGGTGGCCGCAACGTCGGCGGCCATCAGCTCGAACGGGTTCATGCCGGGAAGCGACGGTGCCACCACGGACGACAACCCGGGCAGCATCCCCTCACGCTCGGTGGCGGCCACGCCCGCCTGCCACAGCGCCTGTCTACGGGTCACCCCGAAGCAGTCCAGCGCCCCCGCCCGGGCCAACGCCTCGACGTGCTCCACGGACAGGTCGGCCCGGCGCGATAGGTCCGCGATATCCGCAAACGGGGCGGCCTCCTCCACACGCAACGCCGCGTCTTTGCCTAAGCCCCGCACCAGGTTTAAGCCGACGCGGATTGTGGAGGAATCCACGCACCGCGCCTCGCACCCGGACTCGTTCACATTCACCGGCAGCACTTCCACCCCGTGCCGGCGTGCGTCCTGGATGAGGGACTGCGGGGAGTAGAACCCCATCGGCTGCGCGCGCAGCAGCCCCACGCAAAACTGCGCCGGGTAATGGCGCTTAAACCACGCGGAGAAGTACACCAGGGAGGCGAACGACTGGGAGTGCGACTCCGGGAACCCGTAGGCGGCGAAGGCGACGATCTTCTGCCACAGCCCTTCGGCGACGTCCGAACCAATCTCGTTGGTGCGCCAGCACCCTTCGAAAAAGCGCGACTTCAACGCCGCCATTTTCGCAGGTGAACGCTTCGAGCCCATCGCCCGCCGCAACGCATCAGCCTCCCTCCCGGAAAACCCGGCGGCGTCGACGCAGATCTGCATGAGCTGCTCCTGAAACAGCGGGATGCCCAGCGTTTTGCCTAGGGCGCGCTCGAGCACAGGGTGGTCGTAGGTCACCGGCTCCAGGCCGTCGCGGCGCCGCAGGTACGGATGCACCGAGCCGCCCTGGATCGGGCCCGGGCGGATCAGGGCGACCTCCACCACGAGGTCGAAAAACCGGCGCGGTTTCAGCCGGGGCAGGGTGCCCATCTGCGCGCGGGATTCCACCTGGAACACGCCGACGGAATCGGCGCGGCAGAGCATGTCGTACACGCGGGCGTCGTCCAGCGGCAGCTCCCACAGGTGCACCGTGCGGCCGGTGGTCTCCTCCACCAGGTCCACCATGTGGTGCAGCGCCTCCAGCATGCCCAGGCCGAGCAGGTCGAACTTGACCAGGCCGGCCGAGGCGCAGTCGTCCTTGTCCCACTGCACCACCGAGCGGTGTTCCATGCGCGCCCACTCCACGGGCACCACGTCGGCGATGGGGCGGTCGCAGATCACCATGCCGCCGGAGTGGATGCCCAGGTGCCGGGGTTGGCCTTTGAACTGGGCCGCCAGCTTCTCCACGGCATCCGGCACCTCCGTCATCCCCTTCGCCCAACTATCGGCCGCGCCCTGGGCGAACCCGAGCGCCCGCGCCGCGTCGCGCACCGCGCCCTTCGTCCGGTATGTGATCACGTTGGCCACCTGCGCCGCGTTGTCGCGCCCGTAGCGGTTGTATACGTACTGGATGACCTCCTCGCGCCGGCCGGATTCGATGTCCAAGTCGATGTCGGGCGGGCCGTCGCGGTCGGGCGACAAGAACCGCTCGAACAGCAGCCCCGCCTCGATCGGCTCCACGTTGGTGATGCCCAGCGCGAAGCACACCGCCGAGTTCGCCGCCGAGCCGCGCCCCTGGCACATGATGTTCTCGCGCGCGCAGAAATCCACCAGGTCGTAGACGATGAGGAAGTAGCCGGGAAAGTTCAGTTCCTCGATCACCTCCAGCTCGTAGCGGATCTGGGCCATTGCTTGACGACGCACCTCCGGCCCCCTCCCCGCATACCTAAACTGGGCACTTGCCAGCGTGAGCCCCCGCAAATGGTCCATCTCGCTGCGCCCGTCCGGCGTGGGGTAGCGCGGCAGCTCCGGCGCCACCAGGTCGAGGGTGAACGCGCACGCTTGAGCAAGCTCCACGCTGTAGGCCAACTTCGGCTCGCAGCCGGGCAACATCCGCGCGAGCTGTTCGCCGGAGCGCAGCCAGTTCGCCCCCATCGGGTGCAGGTCCCCGTGCGCCTGGCGTAGTGACTCGCGCCGGGCCAGTGCCCGTTTCGCCGCGGCCAATCGAGCCTGGTCCCGGGTGGCCGCGGCGGGGGCGGCGGTGACAATGGCCGGCAGGTGCTCCACTCGGTTTAACACCCGATCCAGCGCCGCGTGCCGGTCCGCGTCTTCCGGGGTCATGGACACTTCGTACTCCAGGACTACGTTGGCCGCACCGAAGGCGTCGATAAGGTGATCGATTTCATCCACCCACTGCCACCCGGCGAGCACCACGCACGTACCGCCCAGCCGGTCGCCGATGAGCTCCAGCGGCGGGTAGGCCACCTTGTCCTTTTCGCGTGTGGCCATGTGCGCATCCGCCATCAGGTGCGACAGCCGCTTGTACCCCTCAGGCCTACGCGCGATCACGGGCAAAATCTTGTCGCCCAAGGTCAGCTCCGCCCCGAAGACGGTGTCCAGCCCCGCCGCCGCTGCGGCCTCAGCGAACTTCACCGCACCGTAAAATCCGTCCCGGTCCAGCAGGCCGACGGCATCTAAACCCAGCTCGACCGCTCTGGCGACAAGGTCCTCCGGCTCACTCGCCCCGCCGAGGAAGCTATAGGAGCTCACGGCGTGCAGCTCCGCGAACGGGACCGTCGATAAGCGTCGCTCGCGCGGCGGCGGGGACGCTGCCCCCACTTCGCCGTACGCGCCGCCCGCGGGAGTGCCGGTGTGTCCTACCGGCACCGGCTCCGGGCCGGGGCGGCCGGAGAGAATGCGTTCCAGCCGCGACCACGACAGCGCGCGCTCCCCCGTTGAATCTCATGCAACAAACGCTAGCACGGTTCGAAACTGCGTTCTAGTCACCGGGGAACAGCCTCCCGCACGGCAAACAGACAGCTCAGTAGACGATCAGGCCAGAAAATAGACTAAGCGGTATATCGGGTGCTAGATTCTCACCCGTCATACATTCCCCATACCCAAGGAGACCCCAATGCGTATCAAGCGCACCCTCGCAACCGTTGCCGCGGCTGCCCTGGCCACCACCGGCTTGGTCGCCTGCTCCAACGAGTCCAATGACTCCGCAGACACCGCCGCCAAGGACGGCGAGAACGTCACCGTCAAGATCGGCACCACCGAGGCCGACCAGGAAGCGTGGCGCGTGTTCAAGGACCTGGCCAAGGACAACGGCATCACCCTGGACATCGTCTCCTTCTCCGACTACTCCCCGGTCAACGAGGCACTCGCCCAGGGCGAGCTGGACGTGAACAAGTTCCAGCACATCAAGTACCTCGCCGAGTACAACAAGGCCTCCAACAACGACCTGCGCGTCGTCGGCTCCACCGAGATCGTGCCGCTGGCACTGTTCTGGAAGGACCACGACTCCATCGACGGCATCGAAGGCCAGTCCGTCGCCATCCCGAACGACCCGTCCAACCAGGGCCGCGCCATCAACGTGCTGGTCCAAGCAGGCCTGCTCACCCTGAGGGACAGCGTTGCAGACGAGCTGGCCCCGACCCCGGCCGACATCGACACGGCCGCGTCCAAGGTCACCGTCGTCCCGGTGGACGCCTCCCAGACCCCGTCCGCGTACAACGAGGGCCGCCCGGCGATCATCAACAACACCTGGCTGGACCGCGCCGGCATCGAGCCGGGCCTGGCCGTGTTCCAGGACGACCCGGAGTCCAAGGAGGCAGAGCCGTACATCAACGTCTTCGCCGCCCGCGCCGAGGACATCGACGACGAGACCCTGAACAAGCTGGTCGAGCTGTGGCAGACCCCGGAGGTCGCCGAGGCCGCCGCCAAGGACTCCAAGGGCACCTCCGTGCCGGTCTACCGCGACCAGGCCGAGCTCAACGACATCCTCGACCGCCTGCAGGACAAGAAGTAAAGGAGCACGCGCATGCGCATCAACCGCGTGATCGCCGCAGCTGCGGCATCTCTCATCGCCGCCACCGGGCTGGTGGCCTGCTCGTCGGAGACGGAAACGACGTCGTCAAGCAATGGCGACGCTGTGACCGTGAAGATCGGCACCACCGACGCCGACCAGAAGGCGTGGAGCGTCTTCGCCGACGAGGCGCAGAAGGCGGGCATCGACCTGGACATCGTGCGTTTCTCGGAATACCCGCAGGTCAACCCGGCGCAGTCCGAGGGCCAGATTGAGATCTCGAAGTTCCAGACCATCAACTACCAGGCCCAGTACAACGCCACCTCCGGCAAGGACCTGCGCATCATCGGCTCCGGCGAGATCAACGTCCTCGGCCTGTACTGGAAGGACCACGATTCGATCGACGGCATCGAAGGCGAAGAGGTCGCGATTCCCAACGACCCGTCCAACCAGGGCCGCGCCATCAACGTGCTGGTCCAGGCGGGGCTACTCACCCTGCGCGACGGCGCCCCGACGCTGACCCCGACCCCGGCGGACATTGACAAGGACGCCTCGAAGGTCAAGGTCGTGGCCGTGGACGCCTCCCAGACGCCGAACGCGTACAACGAGGGCCGCCCCGCGATCATCAACAACAACTGGCTGCAGCGCGCCGGCATCGACCCGTCCACCTCCGTGGCCGCGGACGACCCGAACTCCGAGCTGGCGGAGCCGTACATCAACGTCTTCACCGTCTCCGGCGACGACCTGGACAACCAGACCTACGAGAAGCTCGTGGACGTCTGGCAGTCCCCGGAAGTCACCGCCGCACTCGACGAGGACTCCAACGGCACCGCCGTGCAGGTCCAGCGCTCCAAGGAGGAGCTCAACGAGATCCTCGACCGCCTCGTGGAGGAGTACAAGTAAATGGCCAACACCGGCACCCGGATTGAGTTCCGGAACGTATCCAAGGTCTTCAAGACCAAAGACCGCGAGGTCAAAGCCGTCGACGACGTCACGCTGACCGTCGAACCGGGCGAGATCCTCGGCGTGATCGGCTATTCGGGTGCCGGCAAGTCCACGCTTGTCCGCCTCATCAACGGCCTTGACATGCCCACCAGCGGGCAGCTGCTCCTCGACGGCACCGACGTGGTCGGCATGCCCGAGCGCAAGCTGCGGGAGATCCGCCGCAACGTCGGCATGATCTTCCAGCAGTTCAACCTCTTCTCCTCGCGCACCGCCGCCGGCAACATCGAGTACCCGCTCAAGCTCGCCGGCATGGACAAAAAGGAGCGCCAGCGCCGCGTAGCCGAGCTATTGGACTTCGTCGGTTTGGGCGAGCGCGGGCAGAACTACCCGGAGCAGCTCTCCGGCGGCCAGAAGCAGCGCGTGGGCATCGCCCGTGCGCTGGCCACCAACCCGTCGCTGCTGCTTGCCGACGAAGCCACGTCCGCCCTCGACCCCGAAACCACCCAAGAGGTCCTCAGCGTGCTGCGCCGGGTGAACGAGGAGCTCGGCATCACCATCGTGGTGATCACGCACGAGATGGACGTCATCCGCTCCATCGCCGACAAGGTCGCGGTGATGGAAAACGGCCGCGTGGTGGAGTACGGCAGCGTCTACGACGTGTTTGCCAACCCGCAGACCGCCGTGGCCCAGCGCTTCGCCGCCACCAGCCTGCGCAACCGCCCGGACGAGGTGGAGGCGCGCGAATTGCTGGCCAAGCCCGGTCGCCTGTTCACCGTGGACCTGTCGGAGGATTCCGGTTTCTTCGGCGCCGCCGAGCAAGCCCGCAAACGCGGCGTGGTGGTTGAGCCTGTGCACGCCGGTATCGCCACGTTGCAGGAGCGCTCCTTCGGCAAAATGACAGTCCGCCTCAACGGCGACAACGACGCCATCAACGAGTTTGTGTCCACGCTGCAGCGAAACACCGAGATTGAGGAGATCACCCGATGAACCCGACGACTTCAGGCGTAACCGAGTACATCCTCGCAGAGCCCAACTGGGACACCCTCGGCCCCACCTTCCTCGAGGCCATCGGCGACACCATGTGGATGGTGGCCATCACCATGGTCATCGGCGGCTTCTTCGGCCTGCTCCTGGGCATCTTCCTCTACACCACCCGCCCAGGCGGCATTCTGCAGAACAAGGCGGTCTACACCATCATCAACGTGGCGGTGAACTTCTTCCGCCCCATCCCGTTCATCATCATGATCGCGATGCTCTACCCGCTGACCCTGCAGGTGGTGGGAACCACCATCGGCCGCGGGGCAGCGACGTTCGTGATGTGCTTCTCCGCCACCTTCACCGTGGCCCGCATCGTGGAGCAGAACCTCGTGGCCATCGACCCAGGCGTGATCGAGGCAGCGCGCTCCATGGGTGCGAGCCCGTGGAAGATCATCTCCTCAGTGATCCTGCCGGAGGCGCTTGGCCCGCTCATCCTGGGCTACACTTTCATCTTCATCGCCGTGATCGACATGTCCGCCATGGCCGGCTACATCGGCGGCGGCGGCGTTGGTGACTTCGCCATCGTCTACGGCTACCGCGCCTTCGAGCCCCAGGTCACCTGGGCTGCGGTGCTGGTCATCGTGGTCATCGTGCAGCTGGCGCAGTTCCTGGGCAACTGGCTGTCGAAGAAAGTTATGCGACGATAGGTCGCATGAAGGTAGCGGCGTTCGATTTCGACGGAACACTCCACCACCCGCCCCACGGGTTCGACCCGAAGGACGTCGCGGCGATAGATGCCTGGCGCAAAGCCGGGCATCTTGCCATTTCTGCCACCGGCCGCTCCCGCACGGCACTCGCCCACGGCATGGCCGGCAGCCCGCTCAAGTTTGACTACCAGGTGCTGTCCAATGGCGGGTCCGCCACCGACGGTGCGAACACCGAGCTCATCTTCGGCCACGAGGTCGCAGGCGACATCATCCGCCAGGCGCTGGACCAGTTCGGCCAGCGAAACGGCTTGGCCATCTTCGGCACCACTCTCGGCCATGTCGACGGCGTCTTCTCCAACACCACGGGTGCCTCCCACGACTTCACCGCCCACTTCACCCCGATGACGCTTGCGGACATCCCCGACCACCGCTTCGCCGTCATCCCCATCTGGGTTCCGGGCCGCTCGCGCCTGCGCGCGGAGGTCGTCGAGTGGGCGCAGGCGCTCGGCAGCGTCGAGGTCGCCCAGAACCAGGATTACATCGACCTCATGGCGCCGGGCCGTTCGAAGGGCGTCGGCATCGCGCAGCTTCTCGACGAGCTCCGCATCCCCCGCCAGTCCATCCAGCTCTACACATTCGGCGATTCCTGGAACGACCTGCCCATGCACGCCATCGCGGACGTGTCCCACAGCTTCCACCACTCCCCGGACGAGGTGCGGGGAGCCACGGACCACGTCATCGGCTCCGTGTCGGAGGTCTTGCGCGAGTACCTGTAGCCCCTCGCACAGGGCGGTATAGCGACCGGGCGGGCGCTGCTATACCACCCTGTCACGCCGCCAGCGTTTTCCCAGGTGAAATTGATAACCGTTTCCAATTGCGGCGATGCGGTATAGCAGGCGGGATTCGCCGCTATACCGCCCGCGACGGCGCCGCCGGATCTGCGGGGAGACCGCCGCGGACGGGACCTCCAACACCGCGGTAGTACTTATGCCCCCGGACCCGCAGACGTGACGGATACCGCAACCCAGGCCGCGCCTTCCTTGGGCGCCTTCCCACACGAGTCCACCACCCCAAAGACGGTGCGCTGCTCCAGCTGCACGTCGAACACCTCACCGGATGCGGTATCCGTGACAGCCACAGACTCGCCCGCCCCCGCAGCGACAGCGAACTGCCCGTAGTGCGCTCCTGGCACCTCGACGGCCACGGCAAGTTCCGCCACCTGCTCAATCGGGGCCAGAGTGCCGCGCCCGCGATTGCCGGGCACGAAGTAAAGCCCATCCCCCGCGGCGGCCAGCATGGCCTCAGTGGCTTCCACGTTCATGCGTCCGAAGCTGTAGGCCCACGGCATAAGCAGCATGGTCGGCGCAAACCGGTGGCCCTTGATGTGGGAGGTTTCCCACACAATGTCGTTGCCTGGTCCGAACGGGTGGCGCTCGTGCAGGGCGTTGACCAGCGGGCGCCCCTTCACCGCGCAGCACTTGTCGCGCTTGGCGTGGGTGCAGATGAGCAGCAAGGGGCGATCGCGCTTAACGGCCCCGTTGCGGCCCGGCCCCGACAGGTCCAGATCCAGGAGGGCCTCTGGGCCGTCCACGTGCATGACCTCTGTGACGCCTTCGTCCGCGAAGACGAGGTAGAGGTGGTGGTCGCTGATGTTGCGCCCCTCGCGCGTTGGATGGCGGATCAGCAGCAGCGTGGCGTCGTGCTCATCGAGCATCGGCGCGAGCTGGTCGGTGAGTTCCCCACCGAGCGCGGCGTCGCCCATGACGTCGCGGGGCCAGGCCTCCGGCCACTCGAAAAGCACGTACACGGAGCCGGGCTTCGCGGTTCCCGGCAACGGCTCGACCTCGACATCGGAGCAGGGCAGTTCTCGCATGGCACCACCATAGCTAAGTGTGCCCTAACCTGTAATTTCCCTCTTGGACAACGCTCCAAGATATAACGGTTATGTAACCATTTTCTTTTTGGGCCAGATTCTTTTTGATCTCTCCGCGCCGCTGGCTACGGTGGCGGAGTGCTGAAAAATTCCGGTTCCCCCCGCGCGGCGTTCGCGGGCGCGTGCATGGCGGCGGCAGTCGCGTGCGGCGCCTGCGGCGTCCCCAGCAGCGGGCCCGGAGAAACGCTGTCGGGCAGCCTAGCGTCACCCTCCACGAAGGTGCAGCCACTCGGCACCGCGGACCCGGCCCCGAAGACGCAACGCCCGTCGGAGCCGGCGCAGCTGGCCGTAGTCGGGGTGCGCGTGGGAGCCCACGAGGGTTTCGACCGGGTAGTGGTCGACCTGGAAGGCGAGGGCGAGCCCGGCTGGTTCGTGGATTACACCTCCACCCCCATGCAGGAGACCGTGGGCCAGCCGCTGCAGGTGGCGGGCAACTCGTTCCTCAACATCAACGTCGACGGCACCGTGTACCCCTTCGAGTTGGGCAAGGACAACACCGTCCCGGTCACCATGGCGGGTGATACCGGCAACGTCATCGACGTGATCAGCGCCGGCACCTACGAGGGCCGCAGCCAGATCGTGGTGGGCCTGCGTTCGGAGCTGCCCTACTCCGTGCAGGTGCTCAAAGATCCCACGCGCGTTGTCGTGGATATCGTGCAGAAGTAGTCAGTACACCGCCTCCACGCGCCAGCTGCGCCTGCTCCACACCAGCAGCCACCCTGTGGCGTCACCGTCTTCCCCGCCCTCGCGTCCGATGACCTGCATGCGCGCCACCCTGCCCGCGGGCAGGTCGGTTTGCGTCCACCAGTCCGCGTCCACGGGCCAGGGGCCGGCCCACCCGGTAACCAGGTACCGTTTTTCACCCCAGGCCAGCCCGTACGGTTCGGCGTTGAGCAGGGCTTCGGCGGTGACGATGACGGGGGCACCGGAGGCGTCGATAAGCATGATGCGCGAGGCGGGGTGGTCGATGCCGCCGCCGAGGCGCGCGGGCAGGGGTGCGAGGATCGCCCCGGGCCACGATTGCCTATCGACGTCCTCCGGCTCCTCCCCAAACGGCACCATCTGCACACGCTCAGCCACTCCCCGCCCGCCGACGAGGCGCGGTTGGAGCACCGCGTCGATGCCGAGCTGGGATTGCACGCGCTCCACCACGCGCCGCGCGGTGTCCGTGGACGCGCCGTCGGCCCACAGCTCGCCGACCGGCTCCGGCGCGGCGAATTCCAGCGGCTCGAGGATGAGACTGGTGATGGCGCCTCCCTGACCGTCCTGACCGTCCTGCCCGTCCTGCCCTCCCTGAGCGGAGCGAAGGGAGGTCAGCCAGCCGTCGAGCTGCCAGCGCACCCGGTCCGCGGTGGCCGCCTCGGTGAGCGCCTCGCGGGTGCGCCAGACGCGCTCGACTCGGGTGCCGTCGCCGAGTTCTGCCACCACTTTCAGGCGCAGGCAGTTGCGGCCGGTCGCTTTGAGCCGCTCGTGCAGGCTGGCGGCCAGGGCGCGGGCGGCAAACGCGGCGGCGTCCACGCGCTCGATGGGGTCTTCGGGCGTGATCGCCACCGCCAGGTCTTCCACCGGCAGCTCGGGCGCGACGCGGCGGTCCGGCGCAGCGGACGCAATGCGGTGCATGCGCATCCCCTTCGTGCCAAATCGGGTGGTCACCGCGTTCGGCGGCAGTTTCGCCAGCTCCCCGAGGGTGGAGATGCCCAGCTGGCCAAGAGCCTTGACGGTGTCCATGTCGGCGGCGAGCGCCTCCTCCGCCACCAGCACGCCCAGCGGCTGCGCGGCCAAAAACGCTGCCGACCCGCCCGGCGGGACCACCTGGGAGGCGCGCGCGGCGATCAGCGCGGTGGCGATCTCGTCGGCGGCACCTACCTGGGTGTCGATGCCGCGGCGCGAAGCTGCGTCGATAAGCATCTCGAGCGCTTTGTCCTCGGTGCCGTGGAAGCGGCCGGCGGCCTCCACGTCCACCACCACGAGCCCGGGGCGCACCACCTCCACGCTGGCGGCGACCTCGTCGAAGCTGGCTGCGAGCGAGGCGAACATGCGCCCGTCGCGGTCCGGGTTGTCGTCTATCACCGTCAGCTCGGGCGCGGCCGCCTGCGCGTTGCGCACGCGCATGCCCCGGCGGATGCCCACCTGGCGCGCGGCGTGCGAGCACACCTTCACCCGGTGCTGCGCCGCGATCGCGATCGGCTCGCGCAGCTCGTCGCCCGATTCCAGCCGCGCCGCCTGCACCGGCCAGTCCGGGAACCACAGCGCCGCGGCCCTCATGTGACGGCCCTAAGCCTTCGCTTCTCGACGCCTCCGGCACCCACAGCGCCAAGCGTCACCCTCGCGCTGGCAGGCCGGTACCCTTTCGTCTCCGCACGCACGTCGAAGTCGATGCCGGTGATGCGCCCGGCACCCCGGCCGATGCCGTGGAATTGCGCGAGCTGGCCCGTGACGGTCAGCGCCGGCGAGGGCACTTGAACGTTCACGCACACCAGCGCGGCCTGGCCTTTGCGGATCCGGGCAAGCAGGGGGCGGGCGCGCACCGGGGTGAGTTGGAACGGGCTGCGGGTGCGCAGGACAACCAGATCGAGGCCCTCGGCGAGCACGCCCGCCACACTCAGGTCGTCCAGCCCCGCGTCCGGCACCGCCACCACCCGCTCCAGCGCGTCTGTGTCACCGTCTGTACCGATGCCGGCGTACGACAACTCCGGCCACCCCACCACGCCCGCGCGCCCGCCGGCCTGCACCACCTGGCCGATCATCTCTACGATCAGCGCCGGGGTGTCGCTCACATGTGTGACGGCCCGCCGCGGGAGCCCGCCGTTCGGCAGCACGAGCGAAAGCCCGCCCGCTACAGTGAGGGTCTCCGCATCCTCGACGACCTGTTGCGGAACCTCCCCGCCGAGAGCGGCCATGCGGGCGCGCAGCTCGGCGATCTGGTCGGCGCGCGACTGCTGAGCTGGCGGTTCATCCACAACCGCCAGGTCCGCCGCCGCTGTCGACGCAGCTCGAATAGGTGTTCCACTCACGCCAGATAGTATGCACCCCAGGGCCGACACGGGCAACGTTCCTGGTCGAACATACTTACGCACAAAGGGCGCTTACTCGAGGACGCTTATCCCTCAAGTGGAAGGCAAAACCACCCCACGCACCACTTGAGAAGTAAGCAGGAACGAGTAAGCATCCTGTCTCAACGCCCTGCGCCCTGGTAACGTCCCCCGCCATGATCCCGATCAGCGCAGCAGAGGCCCGAAGCCGCGTCACCCCGATCCCCACCCCGACCGCTGTTCGAGCGCTGGGTTCGCTCGGCGTGGGCGGGTCCATCGGCGTGATGGTGTCACAGGCGCCGCTGGGCATCAAGGCGGTTGTGGCGATCCTGTGCGTCGTTGGCGCCGTCGCCGTCACGCTGCTGCACCCCTACCGCAAACAGCTCCGGGCGTTCGCGGAGGAGAAGAACGTGGCGCGGGTGCCGTCGATAGGCATGATGCTGCCGCTCATGCTGTGGTGGCTGGCGTTCATGCTCGCCCCGCTGGCCCACTGGCCCGCGGTGGGCGCGTGGGTTGCGGGCGTGCTGGCGGCCGCGGCGGCTTGGGTGCTGTACCCGCACGTGGACGGCTCCCGGCGCCTCGCCTACGCGTAGTTCTACTAGAAAGGTTCTACTCGAAAGGCTTTCGAGTAGACGTGTTTCCGCAGCTCAACCTAGAAACATTCGGTTTCGAGTAGCTTTCGAGTAGCTATCGAGCTGCCCCGGCTGCGCCAAGCGCCGAATGTGCGGATAATGGCGCGCATGACTCAAGGATCTTCGACGTCGCTCAAGCACATGTGGGACACCCGCCCGCACCGCATCCCGAAGGACGCGGGCGGACGCGCCGTCATCGCCGGGGTATGCGTCGGCTTCGGCCAGCGCTACAAGGTTGATCCGGTGGCTGTGCGTATCGCGTTTGTCATCCTCGGGCTCGCGTTCGGCGGCGGAATCTTCGCCTACCTTTTGTGCTGGATGTTCATGCCGCGCGTGGGGCTGAACATCACGCCTGCCAAGGCGATTGTCACACCGAAAGAGCAGCTCAGCCCGCGCGAGATCGAAGAACGCAAGCCCGGCTGGTGGCTGCTCATCGGCCTGATCGTGTTCCTGCCCGCACTGAGTCAGGCGGCGGACGTGCGCGGCGCGCTTATCAGCTTCGTCGCCTTCTTCTTCGTCTGGTACGTCACCTACGCGAGCAACCCCGAGCCGCCGGCGGACCCGAACGGCAACGACCTGGTCTGGCGCGGCTAGCGGCAGGACCGAACTGGCCAGGCCGCGCCACAAACCGCCCGCTTAGCGGTAGCGCTTCGGCACGTCCGGCTCGCCCAGGGTGAGCATAAGGCGATTCGCCCAGTTGAAAAACGCGGACGCGTTGATCACATCCAGCACCGCTAGATCGTCCAGCCCCACGGCCCGCAGCGCGTCCACGTCCGACGTACCGAACTCGAACGGGGTGCGGGTCAGGGCCACGGCGGCGTCGCGGATGGCGTTCCACGCTTCCGAGGCGAGGTCGGCGGTCACGCCTTCGTCGAGAAGCCTGTCAATGGCCTCCGCGTCGCCGCCCTCCTCCTTGGAACGGCCCTGGTGCACCGAGGCGCAGTACTCGCAGCCGTTCAGGCGCGAGGCCACGGTGGCGGCGAGTTCGCGCTCGGCGCGGCCCAGCCCGCCTTCGGTGTTGTAGAAGATGTCCAGGTCCGTCAGCGTGCGGGCCTTCAGCGCCTGCGAGTCGCGCGCGAGCAGGCGGAAGTACTCCATGTCGGCGCGCTCGGGCTTGATCAGGGCGTCGATGTGCGCGTCGGTCAGCTCGCTCTTCTCCAGCGGCGCCACCCACGGCTTCCAGCCCAGCGGGTGCGCTACAAACTTCCCGGGAGCCACCACCTCGGGCCGCAGTGTGGCAGGCGCAGGCGCCCAGCCCGGGTCCGCGGCGCCAGCTCGCCTCTCGACGCCCTCCGGCACCTCCGCGTTTCCAGCCAACACCCGCACGCCGTGCACGACGCGCAGCTGGAACGCCACAAAGGCGATGAGCTGGCCGAGGGAGACAATCGCGTTTTCGTTGTA
Organism: Corynebacterium wankanglinii; assembly: GCA_014490595.1. Taxonomy (GTDB): domain Bacteria; phylum Actinomycetota; class Actinomycetes; order Mycobacteriales; family Mycobacteriaceae; genus Corynebacterium; species Corynebacterium wankanglinii. The sequence goes on along the minus strand of CP061031.1, from coordinate 537,943 downwards.
GCCCGCCTCCTGCAGGTGCCCGATCGCCGCGGGCGAGGCGTCCTTCGGGTGGAAGGTGAGCAGGTGCGTAAAGTCGAACGCCGCGGCGAGCGGGCCGTCGCCGAAGGTGACGAAGTCCCCGCCAGCGTAGGGGCCGGCGGACACGCCTTTGCCCACCGCGTCTTCGACCACGGCAACGAGCGTGTCGTCCTCGTCGGCGAGCAGGTCGGTGTAGAACGCCGCGGCGCGCTGTGCGCCGGAAACACCTGCGATAAAGGCGGCGACGGCGTAGCGGGTGGCAACCGGCAGCGCCTCGATCAGCGTTGCGTCGGTCGGCTCGAACAGCGCCTCAAAGCTGCGCTGGGCGTTGTCCACCGCCTCCGGCCTGCGGCGGCGCAGCTCGGCGAGCTCCGCCGGAGTGTCGGCCAGGGCGTCAATAATGTCGGTGCGGTTAGACAACGAATTCTCCTAACTGTCGGGCCCGGAACACGGTGCCGGGGATGGCGTTGATGAGCTCACGGGTGACGTCGTGGCGCGGGTGAGTAAACACCTCGTCGGTCGTGCCGTATTCCACCTGCCGGCCACGGCTGAACACGCTCACCGTATCCGAAATCTGGCGCACCACCGCCAGGTCGTGGGAGATGAACACGTAGGTCAGCCCCAGCTCGCGCTGCAGGTCTTCCAAAAGCTCGAGGATCTGGGCCTGCACGGTCACATCGAGTGCGGAGACGGCCTCGTCCAGCACCACCAGCTCCGGCTCCACGATCAGGGCGCGCGCGATGGCCACGCGCTGGCGCTGCCCGCCGGACAGCTGCGCCGGGGTGCGGTTGGCAAACTGAGCTGGGTCCAGCGCCACGCGCGCCAGGAACTCGTCGGCGCGTTTGAGTGCCTCACGCTTGGAGGCGCCGGCGAGGTTGCGCAACGGCTCGGCGACGATCTCGCCGACGCGCATCTTCGGGTCCAGCGAAGAGTACGGGTTCTGGTACACCATCTGCACCCGCCCACGCATGCCCCGCTGCTGCTTCGGGGAAAGCCCAGTCAGCTCGGTGCCGTCCAGGGTGATGCGCCCGGCCGTGGGCCGGTTGAACATGACGATCGCGCGGCCGGTGGTGGTCTTGCCGGAGCCGGAGCTACCCACGAGGGCGTGCGTGGAGCCCCGGGCGACGTCGAAGGAAATGCCCTCCACGGCGGTGAAGTCGCCGTAGCGCACGGCCAACCCATCGACGGAAAGGAGGGTCTCGGGGCAACCGGAGGGCGTCGATAAGCATCTGCGACCGCAAGCGAGGGCACGTTGGCCAGCAGTCGCCTCGAGTAGTCCTGGGTGGGGTTAGTCAGCACCTGGCTCACCGGCCCGTGCTCGACCACGCGGCCGCGCTCCATGATCACCACGTCGTCCGCGCGGTCGCCCGCCACTGCCAGGTCGTGGGTGATGAAGATGATGCCCAGGCCGAGCTCCGCGCGCATCTCATCCAGCAGATCCAGGATGGTCTTCTGCACCGTCACATCCAGCGCGGAGGTGGGCTCGTCCGCGATTAACACCTCGGGCTCAAGCGCCACCGCAGCCGCGATGAGCACGCGCTGCTTCATGCCGCCGGACAGCTCGTGCGGGTACTGGTGGTAGCGGCACTCGGGGTCGTCGATGCCCACGCGCTCCAGCAGGGCGATTGCTTGACGACGCCGCTTCGCCCCGTCCCCCACCCCGTGAATCTCCAACCCGTCTTCCACGGACGCGCCGATGGTCTTCAACGGATTGAGCGAGTTGTTCGGGTCCTGGGGCACCAGCCCGATTTTGCGCCCGCGCAGCTTCCGCCACTCGGCGTTGGCCAGGTTGGAAAGCTCCTGGCCTTTGAAGCGGATGCTGCCGTCCAGCACGTTGCCGGAGGGTCCCAGCAGGTCCAGTGCCGCCATGGCGGAGGTGGTCTTGCCGGAGCCGGACTCGCCCACGATCGCGGTCATCTTGCCCGCCTCCACGGCAAACGAGATGTCGCGCACCACCGGCTCGGCATCGCCGTACGCGACGGTGAGGCCGTCGACTTCGAGTAGGGGCGTACTCACTTCACATCACCTTCCTGCTGGATGACCTGGGACAGGTGGTTGGCGGACATTACGGTGGCCACAATGGCCAAGCCCGGCAGCAGGATCAGCCACCAGGCGGTGGCCATGAAGTCGCGGCCCTCCGCGATGAGCAGGCCCCACTCCGGGGTCGGCGGCGGTGCGCCGTATCCCAGGAAGCCCAGGATGGACAGCTGCAAGATGGCGGTGCCGAACTGCAGGGCCGCCAGCGCCAACACCGGGGTGAGCGAGTTTGGCAGCACGTGGCGCACGAGCACCTGGGTTTGGGTGGCGCCGGAGCCGTAGGCGGCCTCGACGAAGTCCGCGCCCGCGATCTGGATCACCTGCGAGCGCGCCAGGCGCGCGAACGTGGCCACGGAGGTCATGCCCACGGCAAACGCCGCCTGCAGGGAGCCGAAGCCGGTGACGATGATGATGGAGAGGGAAAGCAGGATGCCGGGGATGGCCAGAAGGACATCCACAAGCCGCATCAGCACAGTTTCCACCCAGCCGCGCTGCGTGCCGGCGATAAGCCCGATCAGCGTGCCCAGCACGAGGCCGACGGCCACCGCGATGAGCGCACCGAGCAGCGACTGCCGTGCGCCGAAGATGACGCGGGACAGCAGGTCGCGGCCCACGGCGTCGGTGCCGAAGATGTGCTCTCCGCTCGGCGCGAGCAGGGCAACGTCCACGCCCTTGTACGGGTCTTCTGGTGCGAAAATCCCGGGGGCGAGTGCCCACAGCGCGGCGACGGCCAGCACGATGAGCGAGAGGATCGTCGCCGGCGAGGTCCACCGGCGGTGCTTGCGCGGCTTCTTCTCGCTCTGGGCGGCGGTGTTGGGGGCCGCCGCAAGGTTCGTCGTTGTCATCGGGCGTTCTCCTTTACGGCAGTCTTGGCGGGCGCTTCGCGCAGCCGCACGTCCAGCACCGGGTACAGCAGGTCCACGATGAGGTTGATCATCACGTACGCGGTGGCGGCGATGAGCACCACGCCGAGCAGCACCGGCATATCGCGGCTGGACACCGCGTTGACGGTCAGCGACCCCAGCCCGGCGCGGCCGAAGACGGTCTCGGTGACCACGGCGCCGCCGACCAGCTCGCCGAACAGCAGCCCGGCCATAGTGATCGTCGGCAGCAGGGAGTTGCGCAGCACGTCGCGCCAGAAGATGCGGGCCTCGCTGGCGCCGCGGGCGCGAACGACCTGCACGAACGGCTGGTCGCGCACCTCGTCGATGGAGCGGATAAGCACCTGCATCAGCGGCGCCGCCATCGGCACGGCCAGCGTCAGCGTAGGCAGGATGAGCCCCTCCAGCGGGGACGGGTCCACCACGTTGACCCAGCCCAGGCGGAAAGAGAAGAACTGCAACAGCAAGATGGCGATCCAGAACCCCGGCAGCGAGACCATGAACGACGGCAAGGAGCGCACCGCCCGGCGTAGCGGGCCGCTCCCGGGCAAGGTGGCCACGTACGCCGTGGCGAGTGCCACCACGATGGCCAGGCCAATGGATGTCGCGGCCAGCGCGAACGTGTGCGGCGCGGCGTCGGTGATCAGGTCGGCCACCGGTGTGCCGGAGGCCACCGAGTAGCCCAGATCGCCGGTGAACAGTCCCGTGAGGGTGGAAAAGTACTGCTCCAGCAGGGGTTTGTCCACACCCATCTGCTCGCGGATCTGGTCGATCTCCGCCTGGGACAGGCCGAGCGCTGGGTCCGCGTAGCGGGCGGCCACGCCGTCGGAAGGCAGCGCGGACAGCAGGAAGAACGCCAGGGTGTAGGCCAAAAGCAGCACGATGAGCGCCTGGCCGATGCGCTTTAACACGTATCTACCCATTTAGTTGTCCTCCTCGCGGTCGAAGTACACCGAGTAGAAGCTCGGGCGCGCCACCGCCTCGGTGGCAAACCCCTTCACGTGCGGCGCTAAGGCGTAGACCTGGGGCTCTTCAAACAACGGCAGCGTGTAGGCGTTTTCCGTCAGGTGGTCCTGCACCGCCCTTGAGGCGGCGGCGCGTCCGGCGTCGTCCGGGGTGGAGACCACTTTGTCCAGCAGGGCTTCCAGCTCGGCGTCGATCGGCTCGCCGTCGCCGGCGTTGTTTAGCAGCGTGTCGCGGCGGTTTACGGAAAGGAAGGACTCGATCACGTCGTAGTCCGCGCGCCCCACCATGGTGTGCATGAGCTGGACGCGGTTGATGTCTTTTTGCGCCGCGTTTTGGGTCGCGCGGTCGCCGGCGACCATGTTCAGCTCGATGCCCAGCTCGCGCAGGTCGGACTGGATCATGGTGACGATCTCCTTGGAGCGCGGCTGCGGCAGGGCGTGGTTGACCCACAGGCTCAGGCGCTGGCCGTCCTTGACGCGGATGCCGTCCGGGCCGGGGGTCCAGCCGGCGTCGTTGAGAAGCTCGCGCGAGAGATCCGGGTCGAAGGTGTACGCGCCCGGCTGCTCCGCGTAGCCCAAGGCCTGCGACGTCATGGACGAGGTGGCCAGCGGGTAGGAATCCGACAGCAGGATGCGGATGATCTCCTCGCGGTTCACCCCGTGGATGATTGCCTGACGCACCCGGATGTCTTGCAACAGTGGGTGGTCAAAGCGCAGCGCTAGCTGGTTGTTCATGCCGTTGGCGGTGGCGGCGACCACCTGCACGCCCTGGTCTTTGAGGTGGCGCTCCACCGGCGGGGAGATGCTGCGCGCAGCGTCCGCCTGGCCGGACAGCAAAGCGCCGGAGCGCACCGCTTCCTCGGCCGCGAGCGTGTAGTGGATGCCATCGAGTTGCGCACGCCCCTGGTGCTCGAGCGACGGCGGCGCCCAGTCGTAGTCCTCGCGGGCTTTCAGCACCAGGTCGGTGCCGAGCGTCTCGCTGTCCACCACGAACGGGCCGGAGCCGATCACGTTCGTCGCACCGCCCGGGCCGAAATCCTCATTGCACAGCTTCAACGACGAATCCGCCAACAGGCCCGCGTTGTAGGTCGACGTCGCCTGCGCAAAGCCTGGCGAGGGCGCGGAGAAGTGGAAGCGCACCGTGTCCTCGTCCACCACCTCGCCGCGCTCGTAGTTGGAGATCTGCTCGGAGACGTTGAGCAGGCGGTCCTTGTCACCCAAGCCGTACAGGTCGAAGTTGTCCACGATGTTCTGCGCAGTCATGGGCGTGCCGTCGGAGTACGTCACGTCTGTGCGGATGTCGAAGGTGAACACCGTGGCGTCCTCGTTGATCTCCGGCAGGTCCGTAGCGATCCAGGGCTCAAGCTCAAGCGTCTCCGGGTCCTGGTACAGCAGCCGGTCCGTGATCTGGTTGACCACTCCGCCGTTGGGGTAGAACCCGGCGGCCGGCGGGTAGAGGCTGTTGAACCAGTTGGATTCCAGGTACGTCAGCACGTCCCCGTCTGCGCCGTCTGCGCCGTCTGCCCCGTCTGCGCCGGCTGCGCACCCGGCGAGCAGCCCGGCTACCGCGCCGAGCGCCAGCGTCGCGGCTACCTTTGTTTTAGGCACGTTATCGTCCTCTTTCTTCGGTTGCGCAGTGGACATTACCACTGTTAGACAATCCGGTTCTTTAGCAATAGACTAGGCAGTCTACATACGACCTTTATTTCACAGAAATCGTGGAGGTATTTCACCGTGGCAGCATCGATCGCCATCGTCGGAGCAGGACCGCGCGGCATCTCAATCACCGAGCGCATCGCGGCATACCTGGGCGCCAGCGGCGGTGGTGAGCTCACTGTCCACATCATCGACGACGCCCAGCTCGGCGCCGGCCGCATCTGGGAGACGGATCAAACCCGCACCCTGTGCATGAACACCCTCGCCGGCGCCGTCACCCTTTTCACCGAGCCCGGCGCGACCGTCGGCGCCCCAGTTGTCGAGGGCCCCACCATGTACGAGTGGATCCAGGCGCTGCGCGGCGAGGCGAGCCATCCGCTTATCGACGCCTTCGGCGCCACCCTCCCCGAGCACTACAACGAGGAGCTGCGCGCCACCCGCCCCGAGTCCAACCCCTCGCGCGCGCTCTACGGCGAGTACCTGCGCTGGGCATGGAAGGTCGCGCTCGCGCAGCTTCCGGACACGGTCGAGGTGGTCGAGCACCACTCCCGCGCCGTGTCCTTGGCGGCCGAGGGCGCCCAGGACGCCATCACGCTTGCCGACGGCTCCGTGGTCCACGCCGACGCCACCGTCATCGCCTCCGGCTGGGTACTGCCCGCCCCCACGCCGGCGCAGCAGGCGTTCGCCGACTCGGGCCTGACCTACATCCCGCCGGGCAACCCCGTGGAGCAAGACGTCTCACTGCTGCCGGCCGGAGAGCGCGTGCTCGTGCGCGGCATGGGCATGGGCTTTTTCGACCTCATGGCGCTGACCACCATAAACCGCGGCGGCCGCTTCGTCGAGGACGCCTCCGCCCGCTCCGGCCTGCGCTACGAGGCCACCGGCAAGGAGCCGCACTTCGTGGTCACCTCCGGCCGCGGCTACCCCTACCTGCCCAAATCCGAGTACCACTCCCTGCCGCCGAAGGCCGACCTTTCGCGCCTGCGCACCGCCATCGACGCGTCCGAGGCGCCGGTGTCCTTCGGCCGCGACCTGTGGCCGGCGCTGGCTCGCGACGCGTACTCGGAGTACTACCGCGTGCTTTCCCGGGTGCGTCCGGAAGCGCTCAGCGTGCCTCTCGACGAGATCCTGACGGCCATCGACGCTGCCGACCTCGACGCTGCCGCCTCCCCCGACGACATCCTGCCTGTGGCGAACGCGCTGACCGAAGCGCTCGACGGGATGAGCACCGAGCCGTTCGACATGGCCTACTGGGTGGACCCGCTCGCCGGGACCGAGTCGCTGGACCTGGACGAGCTGAACCGCCGCGTCGCCGAGGGCATGGCAGCCGACATCACTGAGGCCGTGTCCGCCTGGGACTCCCCGCTCAAGGCCGGCCTGTGGGCCATCTCCGCGGGCCGCAAACCCAGTGCGATCGCCACACAAAACGGCCGCGGCCCCCGCGAGGCGGCGCTTGCGCAGTACATGGCGTTCGGCCAGATGGTCGGCTCCGGCCCGCCGCTGTTCCGCACCCGCGAGCTGCTCGCGCTTTTCGACGCCGGCCTGGTCACCTTCTTAGGCCCGGGCCCCGTGGTGGAGGCCACCGACAGCGGGTACACAGCGGTCAGCCACGCCCGCTCGGTTCACGCCACCGAACTTGCCGACGCCTTCCTGCCCGGCCCCGACATCCGCACCTCCCCCGACGCCCTGACCGCATCGCTGCGCGGGGCCCGCCGCGTGCGCCCGTTCGCGCCGGGTGGCGTGGAAACCGCCTCCCCGGAAACCGACGATGACACCCGCCGCACCGTCCACCCCGACGGCGAGCTGGATCCGCGCTTGCACATCGTGGGCATCCCCACCGGCAAGCAGTGGGCGGACACCACCATCTCCCCATGCCCGGCACCGACCCGCTGATGCTGCAAGAGACGGACAAGACGGCACGTTCGCTGCTCACCCAGGCAGGCGTGCTCTAGCCCAGATCCCGCGCCACCGCCCACCTGGTGAGCTGGTGGCGGTTGGAGGTCTGCGTCTTGCGCAAAATGTTCGACGCGTGCGTTTCCACCGTCTTGACCGAGATGAACAGACGCTCGGCGATCTCCTTGTACGTGTAGCCGCGCGCGAGCAGCCGCAGCACCTCGAGCTCGCGGCGGGTCAACGAATCCACCGCCGGGTCGTCCTCCTCCACCACCGGCCCGGAGGCGAAGGCGTCGAGAACGAACCCGGCCAGCCGCGGCGAGAAGTACGCGTCCCCGCCGCGCACCCGCTCAATCGCCTCAGCGAGCTCGGCACCTGCGATGTTCTTGGTCACGTACCCACGCGCGCCGGCACGGATCAGGGCGATGACGTCCTCGGCGGCATCGGAGACACTCAGCGCCAGATACGCCGGGCCCGGCGCCCGCTTGAGCACGGCCAATCCGCCGCCGTCGGGCATGTGCACGTCTAAAAGCACCACGTCCGGGCGCGTGCGTTCGATCCCACGCACCGCCTCAGCGACCGTGCCGGCCTCACCCACGATGTCCACCGCGTCCGCCAGCTCAGCTTTCACCCCGGCGCGGAACACGGAGTGATCGTCCACCAAGAACACGCTCGTCATAGCTCTAACGCTATCTCCACCTCTGAGCCATTGCCTATTGACGACACCACATGCACCTCTCCCCCAACCCGCTGAACGCGGCCCACGATGGAGTCGCGCAAACCGTGCCGATCGGCCGGAATGGCGTCCGGGTCGAAACCGGCACCGCGGTCACGCACAAACACCTCGAGCTTGCCCGCGAGATGCTCCGCGTAAACGTCGACCGTGTCCACGCCCGCGTGCTTGGCGGCGTTGACCATCGCCTCGCGCGCGGCGAGCACGACCGCCTCGGTGCGCTCGTCGAAGGCGACATCCTCGCCCACCGTCACCGGTTGGATGACCACGCGGAAGGCGTCCTCCACCTCGCCAGCGGCTTTCTGCAGGGCGGCGAAGGTGGTGGTGTGGTTGGGCACGGAGTCGTCGAAAAGCCACGCCCGCAGCTCGCGCTCCTGGGCGCGCGCGAGTCGGGCAACCTCATCCGCATCGCCCGCCTGCTTCTGTATCAGCGCAAGCGTCTGCAGCACCGAATCGTGCAAGCGCGAGGCGATTTCCGCGCGCTGGTCCGCCACCGCCTTGGCCTCACGCTCCGCGACCAACGAATTGGCCAGCTTGGCTATCAGTGGCACAACCAGCACCGCCACGCCCACGACCGTGACCAGCACGGAGACCACCACGCCGCCAACCCCGGCGCTTTCGCCCACAAACGCCACTGCCAGCACCCCGGCCATCACCAGCAGCGCACCCAAGGTCAACGCGGCGATGTTGCCCCACGACCCCGTGCCGCGGTCGTAGGCCTGCAGCGCAATCACCGCGCCGACGATGAGCACTCCGAGCACAAACACCACCGTGGAACCCGCGCCCGAAGACAGCTGCAGCGCAACAAGCGCCCCTGCGAACCCGAGCACCACAAGCGCGAGATCCATCGTCCCCGGGCGCTGGCGCTGCGCCCCGCTGTCGTCCAGGGGCGTAAACATCCATAAACCGGCGTAGAGCAGCGCGCCGAACCCGCCCGCGAAGCTGGCCGCGACGAAGAACAGGCGCACCCATTTGTCCTCCACCCCCAGGTGGTCGGCCACACCGGAGGCCACGCCGGCCACAACGCGGCGGGCGCGGTTCCGGGTCAGCCGGGGATACAACGCAGACATAGCCCCCATCGTTGCATGGGCACGCCTTAGGGCACATCGGGCGAAACCCTGAAACGAAAAATCAGGGTCGTTCCCGATACCGCTGCCCGCACTCCCGCGGGAGGATTGAGCCATGGAAAACAACACACTCACGCAGATGTGGGAGACCCGCCCGCCCCGCATCCCGAAGAACCAGGGCGGCAAGGCCGTCATCGGCGGCGTCTGCGAAGGCATTGGCGCCCGCTTCCACATCGACCCCACGTTTATCCGCGTAGTTTTCGTCGCGCTCTCGCTCGCGTTCGGCGGCGGCATCTTCCTCTACCTGCTGTGCTGGATCAACATGCCCCGCTTCGGGCTGACCCGCAGCCCGTGGGCCGCGATCATCACTCCGAAAGAGCAGCTGACCGCAGCGGAGATAGATGACCGTGACACCGGCTGGTGGCTGCTGCTCGGGCTGTTCCTGTTTTTACCGTCCGCTTCCGTCGCAGGCGATCTGCGGGCAGTGCTGGTCACGTTCATCCTCTTCGCCACCGGTTGGTTCTTCCTGCACCAGCGCCAGCCCGAGCCGCCGGCTGGGTTGCTGGTGGGCGAGCCGGAGGGGGCACGTACAAGCAACCGCCCCGCTGTGGACACCTCTCACCTGACGGTGCCCGAAGGTCACGAACACCCCGGCCAGCGCCCGCCCGCCTGGGACCCGCTCGGCGCGGTGCCGGAGCTGTGGCATCTGCCGGAGCCGAGCGAACCGGCGCCGCAGCAGACGAAGAAACGCAACTGGTTCTGGATCCCGGTCGCCTTTGCTCTCTCAGCGGTCTCGCTCATGGCGCTCGCGTTTTACAGCGATGTGCGCGACGGCGACTACGGGCGCTTCGGTAGCGCGCACATCACCGTGTACGACATCGACACCCTGCCAGACCAACCGGGCGTCAACGGCTTCGTCGGCGAGACCTACCTTGACCTCTCCGAGCTCGAGCCGCTGCGCGAGCCGCAAACCGTCGAAGTCAGCAACGCCATCGGCAAGGTGGATGTGATCCTGCCCAACAACGTCCCCGTCAATGTGAACTGCCAAGTCACCATCGGCGAGACCGCCTGCCCCGAAGAAACGCAAAACGCGGACAAGGACAGCGCGCTGCTCACGATCAACGTGACAGAGCGAATCGGGTCCGTGTCCGCGTACTACGGGGAGTGAGTCCGGGGCTTACTCCCACTCGATGGTGGCCGGCGGCTTGGAAGTGACGTCCAACACCACACGGTTGATGTCGGCCACCTCGTTGGTGATGCGGGTGGAGATGACCTCGAGGGTCTCGTACGGAATGCGCACCCAGTCCGCGGTCATGGCGTCCTCGGAGGCCACCGGGCGCAGCACGATCGGGTGGCCGTAGGTGCGGCCGTCGCCCTGCACACCCACGGAACGCACGTCCGCGAGCAGCACGACCGGGCACTGCCAGATCTGCTCGTCCATGCCGGCCTTGGTCAGCTCCTCACGGGCGATGGCGTCGGCGGCGCGCAGCGTCTCCAGGCGTTCCTCGGTGACCTCGCCGATGATGCGGATGCCCAGGCCCGGGCCCGGGAACGGCTGACGGTTGACAATCACCTCGGGCAAGCCCAGCTCGCGGCCGACGGCGCGGACCTCGTCCTTGAATAGCAGGCGCAGCGGCTCGACCAGCTCGAACTCCACGTCGTCCGGCAGCCCGCCGACGTTGTGGTGGCTCTTGATGTTGGCGGTGCCGGTGCCGCCGCCGGACTCCACCACGTCCGGGTACAGGGTGCCCTGGACCAGGTAGTCCACCTGCTGTCCCTCCAGCACGCCGGCGACCGCACGCTCGAAGGAACGGATGAACTCCGCGCCGATCGCCTTGCGCTTCGCCTCCGGCTCGGTCACGCCGGCCAGCTTGTCCAAAAACGCCTTGCGCTCGTCCACGGTGACCAGCTTCGCGCCGGTGGCGGCCACGAAGTCCTGCTCCACCTGCTCGCGCTCGCCCTGGCGCAGCAGACCGTGATCCACGAACACGCAGGTCAGACGGTCGCCGATGGCGCGCTGCACCAGCGCCGCCGCCACGGCGGAATCCACGCCGCCGGACAGGCCACAAATGGCGCGGCCCTCGCCCACCTGCTCGCGTACACCCGCGATGAGCTGTTCAGCGATGTTGGAGGCGGTCCAGTTCTGCTCCAGCCCGGCGATCTCGGTGAGGAAGCGGGTGAGCACTTCCTGGCCGTGCGGGGAGTGCATGACCTCCGGGTGGTACTGCACGCCGGCGAGTTTGCGCTCGACGTTCTCAAACGCCGCAACCGGCGCCCCCGGGGTGGATGCGGTGACGGTGAAGCCCTCCGGCGCGCGGGTGACCGAGTCGCCGTGGGACATCCACACCGGGTGCTCCTCAGCGAGGCCGGCGTGCAGAATGCCGCCGTCGATACGCATCTGCGTACGGCCGTACTCGCGCGCACCGGTCTTGGCCACCTCGCCGCCGAGCGCACGGGTCATGATCTGGAAGCCGTAGCAGATGCCGAAGATGGGCAGCCCCAGCTCGAAAATCTCCGGGTCCAACTGGGGTGCCCCCTCCTCGTACACCGACGACGGGCCGCCGGAGAGGATGAGCGCCTGCGGGTCTTTCTCACGGACCTCAGCAGCGGTGATCGTGGAGGGCACCACCTCAGAAAACACGTTCGCTTCGCGCACACGGCGGGCGATCAGCTGCGCGTACTGCGCACCAAAATCAAGGACAAGGACAGGGCGAGCTTGCGGAGTATTCACAGGCCTTGATCGTAGTCGATCACCCCGCAGACCCAACTGCCTGTGCAGTGCTGCGGGAAATCGCGGAACGCTATCGCGCCCCAAAAGGCAACAGTGCCGCGCAGGCGGGCCGAAAAAGTGACCCACCGCGCGGCAAACGCTGAGGTGGCTACCGCACAGCTTCGCTCAGGCGGTCCAGCGCTGCGCGCACCTCGTCAGTCGATGGTGCCTGGGCCAGCTTCTCGGCAGAACGCTGCAGCTGGGCAATCGAGGCGTCTGCGGCTTCCATGGCGTGGTTGACCTGCGCAACCAGCGGCGCAACCTCTTCACCCATGCTCGAATCGTTAGTGTTCTGCGACCACCGCCGGATCATCTCGAGCGGGATCTTGGTCAGCTCAGAGATGGACTTGACCTTCAGCTCCACGCGGCGGCGGAACGACGAGTGCAGGAACACCGCGTCATCCATCTCGCGGACGTCCACCTCAAGCCCGTCCACCAGCAAGTGCATGGAATCCTGGGCGCCCTGTTCCGTGGAAAACTGGGCGGTCTGGGCGGTGTGGAGGCGCGCAAGCGCAATCGCCATACGCGCGTTGGCGGTCTTGGCGTAAAGATCCTCCGCGACCTCAGCTAGAGAAGCTGCATTCTCGTCGATAATGCCACGCATCGTTGCCCACACCTGCAGTGGAGCAAGAAGCAGTGTGCGGGAAGCGCCCTCGGTGACGACGTTTTCCATCTCTGCCTTCACGTTGTTGGTGACGGCGTTCTCCTCCACTAGGGTGGCACTGGCTTTGCGCAGCTCCTCAGCGGCATTTTTGATCGCGGTTTGCGTCACCATGAACTGATCGAGCTGGCTGTACAGCTCCCGCGCTGCCTCGTAGATGGGACCCGTACCTTCCGGAAGGGTGAAGCCGGCGTCCTCGAGTGCCTGCACTTCCGCAGGCAACGCGTCGCGAATAAACGCGTCGTAGTCCGGCAGCAGCTCGCCCATCTTCTCCGCACCGATGACGGCACGCTCACGACGGCCGACACCGTTGGCCTTGGCTTCGTGCTCCACCAGGTTGGCTTCCTGGTACAGCTGGCCCGCGGCCTCGAAGCGGTCCGTCATCGGGCGGGTGCGCACGGAGAGGTAACCGCCGTTTGGCAGCGGGGTGACTGTGGCGAGCACATCATACGCGGAGCCGCTCTTCGCCCGGTTGCGCACGTAGGCCGCGAAAGGGCGTCCGTCCTCAATGGTGTCCCACATCAGTTTGAAGGCGCCGCCCGGCATCTCATCGTGGCGGATGAGGTTGTGCGGCTTGCCGATCATTTCATCGGCGTTGTACTGGGCATAACGGATGAAGACGTCGTTGACATGCGTCATGACACCCTTCGCGTCTGTGACCGAGAAGAAGATGTCGTTGACATCGACTTCGTGGGAGGCACCCTCGGGTGCATCGCGAAGAATGGTTACACGGCTCGACATAGGCGCACTCATCCAATTTCTTAACTGCGGATAGCCAAATCTGCTTTCTGAAAAGCTTTCACATCAGTATAACCACACTTCGCCATGATCCTCCGCAGACCTCCGACAACGTTGAGGCCGCCCCACGGATCGCTGGACGGGCCGAAGAGCACCGTCTCCAATGGCACAGCCCTGCGCGTCGTGGCGTCCTTACTCACGTCGCCGCGCGGAAAGCGCGGGTGGGCGGTCTGCGCCTCCCAATACACACCGTTCGCCGCAGCCTCGGATGCCTGCGCCAGGTTGCGGCCGAGCATGACCGCATCCGCGCCGCTAGCGATAGCCGCGGCGATCTCGCCGGATTCGTAGATGGCCGTATCGGCGAGCACGTGGACGTAGCGCCCGCCGGTTTCATCCAGGTAGTCGCGGCGCGCGGCAGCCACGTCCGCGATCGCGGTGGCGGTGGGCACCCGCACCACAGTGCTGATGTGACCGGAGCCGACGATCACGCCGGCGACGCCGGAGCGCATCAGGTGCGTCGCCGTGGAGTAGTCGAACACGCCGCCGGCGATCACCGGGACGTCCAGTGAGCCGACAAACTCCTTGAGGTTGAGCGGCTCGCCTCCCTGCTGAACGTGCTCGGCTGAGATGATGGAGCCCTGGATGAACAGGATCTCGGCGCCGGCGGCGATGACCACCGGCGCGAGTTCGCGTGCGTTCTGCGGGCTCACCCGCACAGCCACGGTCACGCCAGAGTCACGCACTTGGGCGATGCGCTCGGAGAGCAGGTCGCGGTCGAGCTCGGCGGTGTGCAGTTCCTGCAGCGTGCGCACGGAGCGCTCGCCGGAATCGACGAAATCCTGGTACTTCTCCTGCGAATCGATGCCCCAGGCATCCTCGCAGGAATCCACGACCTTCTTCACCGCACCCTCGAGGTCCGCATGGCGGCCCCAAAGCCCCTCGGCGTCGATCACGCCGAGGCCGCCCTGCTTGCCCATTTCGATGATGAACTCAGGGCTGGCCAGCGCGTCAGTCGGGTGAGAAGCCAGCGGAATGTCGAAGGTGTAGGCGTCGATGTTCCAGCTCGTGTCCACGTCCTTCGAAGAACGGGTGCGGCGCTTCGGCACGATCGAAAGATCACCCAAGTCGTACGCCCTGCGGGCCTCGCGGCCGAGACCGATTTCCACGTAGTCGCGCATGAGTATCCCTTACTGGCGGTAGTTTGGCGCCTCGACGGTCTGCGTGATGTCGTGCGGGTGGGACTCGCGCAGGCCGGCGGTGGTGATCTGGACGAACTGCTTCGTCTGCAGCTCCTCGATGGAGGCCGCGCCGGTGTAGCCCATTGCAGCGCGCAGGCCGCCGACGATCTGGTGGGTGATGGAGTCCAGCTCGCCACGGAACGGCACGCGACCCTCGATGCCCTCCGGCACCAGCTTGTCCTCGCTGGTCACGTCAGCCTGGAAGTAGCGGTCCTTGGAGAAGGAGCGCTTCTCACCCGTCAAGCCGCGTCCCTGCATTGCGCCCATGGAACCCATGCCGCGGTAGCGCTTGTACTGCTTGCCGCCCACGACAACAATCTCACCGGGTGCCTCAGCGGTTCCGGCGAGCATGGAGCCGAGCATGACGGTGGACGCGCCGGCGGCTAGCGCCTTGGCCACGTCGCCGGAGAACTGCATGCCGCCGTCCGCAATGATCGGCACTCCAGCTGCCTTCGCCGGCACGGACGCTTCGAGGATCGCGGTAATCTGCGGCGCGCCCACACCAGCGACAACGCGGGTGGTGCAAATGGAGCCCGGGCCGATGCCGACCTTGATGGCGTCCGCGCCCGCATCGATCATCGCCTTCGCCGCGGTGCGGGTGGCCAGGTTGCCGCCGATGACGTCGACGCGGTCGCCGAACTCCTTCTTCACGCGCGCAACCATCTCCAGCACGCGGTTGTTGTGGGCGTGCGCGGAATCGACCACGAGCGCGTCCACGCCGGCTTCAACCAGCAAGCCCGCACGGTCGAAGGAATCCTCGCCCGTGCCCACGCCCGCGGCGACAAGCAAGCGGCCGTCCGCATCTTTGGACGCGTTGGGGTACTGCTCACTTTTCACAAAGTCTTTCACCGTGATCAGGCCGGCCAGGGTGCCGTCCTTGGCCACGATCGGCAGTTTTTCCACCTTGTTGGAGGACAGCAGCGCCAGGGCTTCGTGCTTATCGACGCCCTCCGGTGCCACCACGAGCGGCATCGGGGTCATCACTTCCGCCACCTTGCGCTGGAAATCCGCCTCGAAGCGCATGTCGCGGTTGGTGATGATGCCCACGAGGCGACCATCCTCGTCCACCACCGGCAGGCCCGAAATACGGAAACGGGCGCACAGCGCGTCCACTTCCTCCAGCGTCATGTCCGGGGTTGCGGTGACGGGATTCGACACCATGCCGGATTCAGAACGCTTCACAATGTCCACGTGCTCCGCCTGATCCTGGGCACTCAGGTTGCGGTGAACCACGCCGATGCCGCCCTGGCGGGCCATGGCAATCGCCATGCGGGACTCCGTCACCGTGTCCATCGCGGCGGACGCGATCGGCATGCCCAGACGGATGTTCCTAGTGAACTGCGAGGCCGTGCTGACCTCCGACGGCACGATGTGGGATTCCGCCGGCAGCAGCAATACGTCGTCGAAGGTCAGGCCACGCAGCGCCACCTTGTCCGGATCGTCCCCACCAGTCCACACACGCTCATTAGCCATCGCCTTTACGTCTCCTCTCCCGCGCGGATGTTTTCCGCCATGATATAACGCACCGCAAGTGCCACCCTTGCCGCCCAGTTCAGCGCCCCGGTTCAGCCGGTTTGCGCAACCGTATAGGCTTACACGGGTGAACTACGACGACATGATGCCACTGGATCCGTTCGCGGACGACCCCAACGACCCGGCATCCTTCATCGAGGACGAGGAGCACGCCGAGCCGCTGTCGCCCGAGGAGCGAGTCGCGGTGATCCAGGATCTCTCCCACGTCCGGGATGCGCAGCGCATGCTGAAGCCCCGCGGCATCCTCGGCGTTTCTTTCCTGTGCGAAGACTGCGACCAGGTGCACTACTACGACTGGGAGATCATGGAGCAAAACATGATCGCCTCGTTGAACAACGAGCTGCCCCCGGTCCACGAGCCCAGCGCCAACCCGAATATCGAGGCGTACGTGCCCTGGGACTATGCCATGGGCTACCTGGACGGCCTCGAGGGGCGCTAGGAGCTCCCTGCGCCCTGAGCAGGAGCAGGCACTGTGACGCCACCCACGACCGCCTGCTGGCGCTCCATCCCTTGTTGGGCGGGTGGCTGCACCATCGTCGCCGGGTCATTGACCCGCACAGAAGGGTTCTGCCGCTCGGCCCCGGTCGCCACCGTCGGCTCCGTGGCTGCGGCTGTGCCTTGCGACGGAGCACCCGTTGCCGAGTCCTGCCCCGACTGGTTCGCCGCAGACTGCGCCCCCTGGTTGGGTTGCCCCGTGGCCTGACCGGCCTGACCGGGCTGCGACGCACCCGCGCCCCGCTGCTGCGCCGGGTCCTGCGGCACCTGGGTCTGCTGTTGCGCCGGCGCTGCAGGGGCAGCGGGCGCCTGTTCAGCGGTTGCCTTATCCCCGGCAACACCAGGGTGAGCGGCGGTGGTGGTATCCGTCACCGTCTTGGTCACAGTCGCGGCCTGGCCGCCCTTGCCCGGGCGCTGCTCGCGCTCTTTCATTGTGGCCACCAGCCCGCGAGCCTGCTCCAGCAGCTGGCGGGTGGCTTCCTCATCGCCGCTCTTGCTGGCCACCTCGAGCTCGTCGAGCGTGGTCGCGAGCTCGACCATCGTGGTGTCTTCCTGCGCGCCACGGTCGAACAGCACCGAACCGGTGCCGACGCAGACCACAGTGGCGGCAGCGGCGCCAATCAGGCCCGCCAGCCACGGGCTGACTTGCCGCTTCCGGCGAGCGCGGGCACTGTCGAGGGAGGTGACGCTCCGGCCCGCCTCCGGAGCCGGATCGAGTGCGTCGAGTTGCGGTGCCTCCGGCATCGGACGGTCGATATCGGCTTTCAGCTCCAGAAGGGCTGCGGCGAGGGGGTCGGTGCCGCCCGAAGGATCGTCGCCAAGCGAAAGCGCGTCGATGAACGCGTCGCTCTCGGCGAACTCCTCCATGCCAGGTTCGTAAGACCCGTTGCGCGATGTCATAGCTCCGCCTGCCCTCCTTCCAGTTGCCCCCGCAGTTTCGCCAGCGCCCGGTGCTGGGCAACGCGCACGGCACCCGGGGTGCTGCCCATGACCTGCGCGGTCTCTTCTGCGGATAAGCCCACAAACACGCGCAGAATCACGATATCGCGGGCCTTTTCATTGAGTGAATCGAGTAACGCCCGCACAGTGTTACTGCCTGCAGACACCATCGCGGCGTCCTCGGGCGTGATTGTCGCCACTTCGGTGTCCGGCACGTCTTCGACCGGGCTGAGCTTGTCGCGCGCCATGGAGCGGTGCGCGTCCGCCACTTTGTTAAACGCGATGCCGTACACGAATGCCATGAATGGACGGCCAGTGTCGCTGTAGCGGTCGATGGACGTCGCCACCGCAAGACAGATCTCCTGCGCCACGTCTTCGGGGGTGGGCATCCGCCCGCCGCCGATGCGCGCCCTGGCGTAGCGCAACACGCGCGGGTGAATGATGGCGATGATGCGCTGCAGCGCGCGCCTGTCACCCTGGACAGCAGCTGGCACAAGGTCAGCGAGCTCGGCATCCTCGTCGCTTGCGGCCACGCCTCACTCCTTTCTGCGGTCCCCGCACTCCGTATCGCGTAACCCGTTCATCATAAACGCACACGCCGGTTCCTTCCGTCTACCGAGCTTTTGCCAGGAATTCACCTGTCCGTAACCCGTGACGTTCAACCAGCTAAACGGCATTACTTTCACACCCGCCCGGGCCACGACAACCCGCCGTAACCGCGACGACACCAAACGTTAACCGGAGCAGTCCACACTCGAATGCGGTTTCACGTCAGAGGTACTTCTAAAGGAGCGCTCCCGAATATGTCTTTGCCGCACCAGCTTCCCGGGCCGAACGCCGATTTCTGGGATTGGCAGCTACACAGCGCATGCCGGGGGGAGGCCTCCGAGATCTTCTACCACCCCGACGGGGAGCGCGGACGGGCGCGTGCCCAGCGCGAGAACCGCGCAAAGGCCATCTGCTTCGAATGCCCCGTGCTGTCCCAGTGCCGCGAGCACGCCCTGCGCGTCGCCGAGCCGTACGGCATTTGGGGCGGCATGAGCGAGTCCGAGCGCTCCGCCGTCTTGCGCGGCGCGGCGGGCGGCATGAAGGTCGCCGCAGCCTCTGCAAAGTAGGCACACACGAAAAAGCGCCCCAGGTGTTGCTGGGGCGCTTTTGCTTGTCGACGTCGCCTTCGGCCATGCCCCTAGTGGGCGTGGCCGTCGTGCTCGTCGTCCTCCTCGGCGGGCTTCGTCACCACGGATGCTTCCGTGGTGAGCACCATGCGGGCCACAGACGCGGCATTGACCACCGCATTGTGGGTGACCTTCACCGGGTCGATGATGCCCTGGTCTAGGAGGTTGCCGTACTCGAGCGTGGCGGCGTTGAAGCCCTCACCGTTGCCCATTTCGGCGACCTTGAACACCACAACGGCGCCGTCGAGGCCCGCGTTGTCGGCGATCCAGTAGGCCGGCTTGGACAGCGCACGGGCCACCGCAAGCACACCGGTCTTCTGCTCGCCCTCGAAGCCGTCCGCGAAGGTTTCCAGCTCTCGAGCAATCTGCACGAGTGCAGAACCGCCGCCGGCGATGATGCCCTCCTCCGCCGCCGCCCGGGCAGCGTTGATGGCATCCTCGACGCGCAGCTTACGCTCGTTTTGCTCGGTCTCCGTCGCGGCACCGACGCGCAGCACGGCCACGCCGCCGGAGAGTTTGGCCAGGCGCTCCTCGGCCTTCTCCTTGTCCCAGGTCGAGTCGGTGGACTCGATCTCGCGGCGGATCTGGTTGCGGCGGTCCTCCACTGCCTCGGCTGTGCCGGCACCGTCGACGATGACGGTGTCGTCCTTGGTCACCGTCACGCGGCGGGCGGAGCCGAGGTGCTCCAGGGTGGCGTCCTTGAGGTTGACGCCGACCTCCGGGTCGATCACAGTCGCGGCGGTGACCACGGCCAGGTCGTCCATGAACGCCTTGCGGCGCTCACCGAAGTACGGCGATTTCACGGCCACGACCTTGAGGATCTTGCGGATGGAGTTGACCACCAGCGCCTGCAGCGCCTCGCCCTCAATGTCCTCGGCCACCACGAACAGCGGCACAGACTCGGAGGCCGCCTGCTCCAGCAGCGGCAGAAAGTCCGGCAGGGAGGAAATCTTGCCGCGCACCAGCAGAACGCGAGCGTTCTCCAGCACGGCCTGACCGGCGTCCGGATCCGTCATGAAGTACGGGGAGAGGAAGCCCTTGTCAAAGGAGATGCCCTCGGTCAGGTCCACGTAGGAGTCGATGGACTGGGACTCTTCGACGGTGAGCACACCGTCCTTGCCTACCTTGTCCATCGCGCCTGCGACCATCTCGCCGACCTCCGGGTCGCGCGAGGACACAGTGGCCACGTTCGCGATCTCGGCGGAGGACTGCACCTCCGTCGCCCGGGCCTTGAGCTCCTTGACAACCTTGTCGGCCGCCGCCTTGATGCCCTTGTTCAGCTCGATCGGGTTCGCGCCAGCGGCGACGTTGCGCAGGCCCTCTGCGACGAGCGCCTGGGCCAGCAGGGTCGCGGTGGTGGTGCCGTCGCCTGCGATGTCGTTCGTCTTCACCGCGACGGACTTGACCAGCTGCGCACCGAGGTTCTCAAACGGGTCCTCGAGGTCGATGTCGCGTGCGATGGTCACGCCGTCGTTGGTGACGGTCGGCCCGCCCCAGGACTTCGACAGCACAACGTTGCGGCCGCGCGGGCCAAGGGTGACCTTCACCGCGTCGGCGAGCGTGTCCACGCCGCGCTGGATGCCCTCACGAGCTTCCTGATCAAATGCGATGAGTTTTGCCATGTTGCCGCTTACTTCTCGACGACGGCCAACAGGTCACGGGCGGAGAGCAGCAGGTACTCCTCGCCACCGTACTTCAGCTCCGTGCCACCGTACTTGGAGAAGACGACGGTGTCGCCCTCCTTGACATCCACGGCGATACGATTGCCGTTGTCGTCCAGGCGGCCCGGGCCGACAGCGATGACGACGGCTTCCTGCGGCTTCTCAGCAGCGGAATCCGGGATAACCAGGCCGGACGCAGTCGTGGTCTCGGCTTCGGCGATCTGGACGAGGACCTTGTCCTCCAGCGGCTTGATGTTGACGTTTGCCATGATCAGCAACCTTTCATTGGTGAATGATTCAACAGTTCAGGTCTGAAGAGGCGCAGCCGTCGTCGCGGGTGAACAACTGTGCTTCACACAACCTGCTTTGGCACTCTACCCCTGAGAGTGCCAGCCAACAACCGCGGGCCACGCCACTCGGCCGGGTCAGCGGTTCCTTACCGCGTTGCGCCAGAGCTCGAACTCTTCGGCGTTATCCTGGCGGTAGTTCTCAACCGCGCGAATGGCCTGCAGCACCTTGTCAATCGTGCGCTCGTCCACACTCGCGCCGTCACGGGCGGTGAAGATCACCGGGCCAGAAATCGCACGGGTGGGGTCGGTGAGAAATTCCGGGTTGGCTGTCTCGGCGGTGTTGCGGGCCAGCGACGCAACAGGGTTCGGCTCCGCACCCAGTTCGGCCGCGTCCGGGCGGAAGATCGCGTGGAAACGGTTGCCCTCCTGGTCGAATGCCACGTCGACAACCTCGTCGGCCACGCCGCCGAGCGTCTCGCGGGCGGTGTCCTCGTCGAACACGATGCGGCGGTAGGAAAGATCCGGATTCACCAGGAACCCGAAACGCTCACGGTCTGCCTGATCCTGGTTGAACTGCTCGGTCACGGGGGGTCCTTTCATCGGTGAGGGTTACGGACACTCAATCTATCCGCACCCCTCACGTTTCGCTGGCTACGAGCCGACGAGCGGAACCTCGACCTCCAGGCCAGTGTCCGTGCCCACGCCGAGACCGGACGGCTCGGCCCCCTCATGGATTAGCTGGGCCGCCAGTGCGGCGATCATCACACCGTTGTCGGTGCAGAGATTGAAGCGGGGAACCCGCAGCTCGATGCCGGATGCGTCGCACCGCTGCTCCGCCAACTCGCGAAGCCTCCGGTTCGCCGCAACACCGCCGCCGAGAAGGAGCGTGCGCGCGCCCGTGTCCTCACAGGCCATCACCGCTTTGGCGGTGAGCACGTCGCAGACAGCTTCCTGGAACGAGGCGCACACATCCTCCAGCGAGATCACCCGGCCGTCGCGCTCCGCAGCCTCCACATGGCGCGCAACCGCGGTTTTCAGGCCAGAGAAAGAAAAGTTGTAGCGATGCTCGCCGCGCAGATCCTCCGCACGCGACAGCGCGCGCGGGAACTTCACCGCGTGCGGGTCGCCGGACGCAGCGAGCGTGTCCACGACTGGCCCGCCCGGATACCCCAACCCCAGCAGCCGGGCGACTTTGTCGTAGGCCTCCCCAGCGGCGTCGTCAAGCGTGGTGCCCAGCTCGCGCATCGGCTTGCCCACGGCTTCAACCTCGAGCAGCTGGGTGTGGCCGCCAGAGACCAACAGCGCAATCGCGTGCGGCAGCGGCTCGCCGTCCAGGTTGGCCACGGCGACATGGCCGCCCAAGTGGTTCACTCCGTAGAACGGCACCCCCCAGGCCGCCGCGTACGCCTTCGCCGCCGACGCGCCGACCAGCAGCGCACCCGCCAGGCCTGGGCCCACGGTGGCAGCCACGGCATCTGGTTTGGCAATGCCCGCATCCGCCAGCGCCTTTTCCATCACCTGCGGCATCGCCTCAAGGTGCGCGCGCGAAGCGATCTCCGGAACGACGCCGCCGAAGCGGGCGTGCTGCTCCATCGAGGAAGCGACCACGTCGGCGAGGATGTCCATCGTGCCGTCTGGGTGCAGGTCTACGATGCCCACGCCCGTCTCGTCGCACGAGGACTCGATGCCCAGAACGATCATTGGTCCCGCCTTTCGCTGATCTTCGGCCGCGTCATGGTGTACGCGTCCATGCCGGAGGCCTGATAGTAGTTCTTGCGCACCCCCGCGGTGAAAAAGCCGAAGCTTTCGTACAGCCTGATCGCGGCGGTGTTGTCGACCCGGACCTCCAGAAAGCAAGGGCCATCGAGCAGATCCACGGTGTGCATCATCTGGTCCATCAGCGCCCGGCCGACGCCTCGGCCTTGCCGGCTGGGGTCGACACCGATGGTGTGGACCTCAAACTCCGGGTCCTCGCGTGGGCCCAGCATGGCCAGTCCCGCGTACCCGGTCATGGTGGCGCCATCGAAGGCGCCGAGATAGAAGGTATGTGGCGCGGCGATCTCGGAGCGAAACGCCGCCTCGGACCACGGGTTGTCGCCGGCGAACAGGACGGCCTCAAGCTCGGCCGCCGCTGCCGCATCCGCCACCGTGAGCTCGCGGAATTCCGCTGCCGTCATGGCAAAGCCGGGGACTTCGGCGCCTGCTTCGGGGGCACCGCATCGGGACGGCGCAGGTACAACGGCACCAGGGGTGCGGGAGGCGCGCTGAAATCGGCGGCCGCCACCAGGCCGGCAGGTGTCGGGGGTTGGTAGGTGACCGAAGGTGCGTCGATAGGCAACTGCGCAGCTAGCGTGCCAGGCACACTGATCACATCCACGGCAGGCGACGACAGATCTGCAGGCTTGCACACGTCCGGCCCCGCGACGCGCTCGCCGCCGGAGTAGCGCGCCCAGTAGACCTCTCGGCGGCGAGCGTCTGTGACCACCAGCGCGTCACCGGCCAGCTCGGCGGCCACCGCGTCGTGGGTGCACACCCCATGCACCGGGATGCCAAGGGCTTGGCCGAGAGCGGACGCGGTGGCCATGCCCACGCGCAGACCGGTAAACGGCCCGGGCCCGCAGCCGACCACAATGGCGCCCAGATCCGCGAACTCCACCCCTGCTTCACCGAGGAGCCTGCGAATTTCCGGCATGAGGCGCTCGTTGTGGGCGCGGGTAGCAACACACGTCTGTGCGAGCACCCGCTGCCCGTCCACGACACCGGCGACCAGATCCGTCGTCGCCGTGTCGAGGGCGAGCACGAGCATTACTGGCCCATCCCGAGGGTCCAGCGGCCCTGGTTCATGTGGAACGGCATCGCAGTGTTGAGCGGGAAGGACTCGGACTGCGGCACAGTGCAGATGTCCACCTTGTTCAGCTCGACACCGTCCACCTTCGGCTGATCGCCTTCATTGGCCGGGATGAGCAGGACGTAGCCGAGGTCCCCGCCCAGATCGAGGTCGTCGGCGTTGAGGCCGAACGCCTCCAGCTTCGCATCGACGAGCTCCTGCGGCTCACCCGGGCACAGGGTGGTGTAGCCGAGGTAGCGCTCGGGATCGTAGATACGGGACGGATCCACCAGCTGCGCGGTGACTACGTCGCCACCGGGGCGGGTCTGCTGCAGCGAGCGGGACAGGGAGTTGGTCGGCGCCACCTGGGCCACCTCGTCGGAGCGGGACTGGGGGATAAAGATGATTCCGGCCAAAATCACGAGCCACAGCACGGCTGCGAGCCCGATCCAGCGGCGGGACTGGCTTGTCGTCTTCAGCATGAAAGTAAGCCTACATCCCGCCCACGACACGCCAGGAGATAATGCGCGCCTCCGTCGCCGAGTGGGTGTGGCGATCCAACGAAACGTGGATGTAGCTGTCGGCGAGCTGCTCCACCAGCCCGCCGCCCCATTCGGCAACCACGACCGCGTCTTCGAGGTCTGTGTCTAGGTCGAGGGCGTCGAGCTCGCCGAGGTCGCTGCCGAGCCGGTACGCGTCCACATGGACGAGCGCGGGGCCACCGCTTAGCGACGCATGCTGACGCGCAATCACAAACGTCGGCGACGTCACCCTGCCCTTGACGCCCATCCCCTTCGCAATGCCCTGCGTGAAGGTGGTCTTGCCCGCGCCGAGCGGGCCCTCGAGGACAACAAGGTCCCCGGCCTCGAGCGCCGCACCCATCTCTTCGCCGAGCGCCTGCGTATCGACGGCTCCGCCACACACCCGCTCACCCCGGGCTGGAAAACTGTTCCTCATCTACTGCCCCTCACCGATATAGGTCCGCGTGGTGCGGCCGCGCGGCGCGCACACCACCTCGTAATTGATGGTGCCGGCCCGCTTTGCCAAGGCGGAGGCGTCGCCGAACAGCACCGCC
Organism: Corynebacterium wankanglinii; assembly: GCA_014490595.1. GTDB lineage: Bacteria > Actinomycetota > Actinomycetes > Mycobacteriales > Mycobacteriaceae > Corynebacterium > Corynebacterium wankanglinii. Next base: position 513,291 of record CP061031.1, on the reverse strand, counting down.
TCGTCGCCGGGTGCCACGTGCGCCGCGTTGTCGCCGAGCCAGACGACGATCTGGTCCATGGAGACGCGTCCGACCTGCGGATACGCGCGCCCACCGATAGCAACCTCGAGCGCGCCCTGCCAGGCGCGCTGCACCCCGTCCGCGTAGCCGGCCGGCACGACTGCGCTAAACCCGTCCTCTGGAGCCACCCAAGTCCGGGCGTAGCTGGTGGCCTCGCCTTTGCGCATGGGCTTGACCGTTACAACTGGCGCCGACCAGGTCATGGCCGGTTTCAGCCCGTGGTCGAGACCATCCACCGGCTCCAGGCCATACAGGCTCAACCCCGGGCGCACCATGTCGAAGTGCAGGTCGGGTCGGGTCCAGGTCGCCGGCGAGTTAGCCATATGGTTGCGCTCCACGGCGAGCCCTTCCTGGCGAGCCTGCGCAATAGCGCGGCGAAAAGCGGCGGCCTGCACGTCCGTGTACGGGTCGGAGGGGTCGTCCGCGCACGACAGGTGCGTCATCAACCCCGCAACGGTGCATTTGCCCTGCCGCTCCGCCGACGCGGCGAGCGCGTACGCCTCCCCCCAGCGCTTTTCGTCAATGCCGGAACGGTGCATCCCCGTGTCGACTTTGAGGTAGATGGTGGGGGCCGAAGGGGCGTCGATAAGCGAGCGCAAGTGCGCGACCGAAGGGACACCGACGTCGACGCCCTCCGGGATGTCCTCGCCCACGTCCCACAACCAGGCCAGCACCGGCTTGCTGGTGAGCCCGCGCACCCGGCGCGCCTCAGCGAACGTAGCCACCCCAAACGCATCGGCGCCGTTGTCCTCCATCACCGGCACGCAGCGCTCCACACCGTGGTTGTAAGCGTCTGCCTTCACCACGCACATCAGTTGCGCTTCCGTGTGCGCGCGCAGCATGCGGGTGTTGTGCGCGATGGCGTCAAGGTCGATGGTTGATGTGAGCACGGGGCTATTACATCATGTGGGTCACGCCGAGCACGACGAGCAGGACGGCGACAGCCCACGTCGCCCCAGCAGTGACCGGCTCGGGATGAGCACGAGCCCAGGCAAAACCGCGGGCGGCAGCACTGCCCGGTTTGGCCCGGACCCAGCCCACGGCCAGCGCCGTCAGCGTGGGAAGGGACAAGGCGACCGTGGCGTAGAGAGGAATCGTGGCATAACGCACCTGGGCGTCAATCCCGGCAGCCGAGAGCAGCGCCAACCCGCCATAGAACGGAACGGAGGTGGCGGACTGGATCAGACCGAGCACCACCCCGGTGAGCACCGTGGCCGGACCCGGCGTGGCAAGCGGGCGCATGATCCTTTGCGTCAGCGATGCGTTATCGCCGCCGCGCATAGCCAGCACCGCAGTGAGGACACCAGTGGCGATGAGGAGGACGCCAAAAACGGGGCCCTCCACAAAGCGCTGCACCACCGGCCCAAGACCGTCGAAAATGACCAGCATGAGCAGAGCCAAGCCCGCCACCCCGCACCAGTCGCCGGCGATAAGCAGCGCCGTAGTTTTGGCGTAGTGCTGGCGCGCGGCGATCCCGACAGCGACGATGACCCCGATGAGGAGCAGATTCACCGAATCGATGAACGCCAGCTGCAGCGCTCCGAGCATCTGTCCTCCTCGCGGCTTCGGGTTGCGATGTCGGACTCACACTAGCCCACGCGGTATTGCAGTAAGATTGCCCGCGTGTCTGCGAAGCTGAAGAAACTCTCCGACCTATCCAAGCGTGGCCCGCACCGCGTCATGGAGGGCGACCTGGGCTATACCGGGTTGCCCGGCAAGGTGTACACCCCCGCCGAAGGCAAGAACTTGCCGGGTGTGGCGTTCGGCCACGATTGGTTGCGGGGCATCGACGCCTACGAGGACACCCTGCGCCACCTTGCAAGCTGGGGCATCGCGGTAGCGGCACCGGACACCGAGACCGGCTTCAAGCCCGACCACCGCGGACTCGCCGCGGATCTGGAAACCGCCATGCAGATCCTCGCGGGCGTGCGACTGGGCAACGGCAACATCTCCATCTCCCCCGGCAAGCTGGGCATTGTGGGCCACGGCATGGGCGGCGGCGCCGCAGTGCTGGCAGCGGTTGACAACTCTAAGGCCAAAGCCGTCGCAGCGGTGTACCCGGCAAACGTGGCACCGTCTGCGGTGGAGGCCGCCCGCAATCTCTTCATCCCCGGCATGGTGATCGGCCCGGGCAAGGACGGCGATTCCCTCTTCGACCCAGGCAACCCCGCCAAGTTGGCCTATAACTGGGCCGGCGAGGTGGTGTACCGCGCGCCGAAGAAGGGCGACCAGCAAAGCTTCTCCGAGGACACAATGGTCAAGCGGATCCTCGGCCTGGGCAAGTCCGACCGTAGCCTGCAGGAAACCGTGCGCGGCCTGCTCGTGGGGTATCTGCTCCACCAGCTCGACGGTGACAAGTCCTACTCCGCCTACTCCGAGGCGGAGGCGGAAGGCTCCGGCGTGGAGTCTTTAACCGGCGAGAAGCTCTCCGAGGCCGCTGGCCTGGCTCGCGACAACGCCAGCTTCTCCCTGTTCTAAACGGCAAGCACGCCGCCCGCCTCTTAGGCGACTGGGTTTCCCCGTTCGGGCCGATCGCGCGCAGCACTGCCTGGATCTGCTGTTGCTTGTGGGCTTTCTGCGCGGCGCTACGACGCGGACGCGGCATGCTGTAATCCCCACGCGGCACCGTCACCGGCTGCCGCGGCAACGTCTCCCGGGCTCGCGCATGGTGTTTCGCCGTCATCTCCATTTTTTGCTGCGTCTCTTTCATGAGCGCCTCGAAGTCCGCCATGCGCTTCGCGGTGCGCCGCTGGTACTGGACGACAAACTCTTCGAAATCCATCTCTACCACTCCCCTGATTTCTTCATTGCCCACGGTTCGGCTGCTCCCCCGCCGGCGGAGTCCCCGCCAACCTGCGCTGGCTGGGTTCCCAGGTGCTCAAGCTTCTTCGGCGGCGGCGCGGGTTCCTCCACCTGCGACAGCTCTGGAGGCGGCGCAATCACGCCATTTTCGACCGGGGTCGGCGGTGGCGGCGGTGGCGGCGGTGGCGGCCCAGGCTCGGGCTCAGGCTCCGGTTCTGGCTCGGGTTCTGGTTCTGGCTCTCGCTCCGGCGGTTCCGGCGGCGGGCACTCCTGCTGGACAGAAGTGATGCACTCCAGCGCCCCAATTGCCGCGCCGGCCCCGGCCGCACCCAATGTGCCGACCAGCGTGCACGGCTCGATGCGCAGCTTCGCCTCCAGCGTCAGGTCGAGCCCCAGCCCGGTGCCGGCGGTTGTGGAGGTGGCGGCTGGGCGCGTAGCGACGTCGCAAAGCGAGCGCCCCTTTTCCCCAAAGTCCACTGGTTCAGCAGGCTGGCTAGCCGCGGCAGCGTCGACCCGCGTCGCAACCTCGCCCAAACACTCGCGGATGACGCAGTTGCGGTCGCTGGCGGTCTCGCGGGCGCAGCGCAACGCCTCAATTACCACGTCCACCGCGGACTGAACGAGTTGGCTAATCCCGCAGTTCAACACGATGTCCAACATGCGTTTAGCCGGTGCGAGCAGTTCACGCAGGGCCGTTTCTGCAGTGGACACTACCTCCGTAATCGCCTCGCCGCATTGCCCGATACTCTCGCCAACTTCCCGCGTGCGCTCGAAATGCTCGGACTCGCGGGCTTCGTCGCGGCGCTCCCGCTCGCGGATGCCTACCTCGTCGAACCAGGCACTGTCGTCGCACGAGCAGGTCCTCGCGGGTGTGTCCGGCCGGTCGCACCCGGCGGACAAACGCGCACCGACGCGCAGGAAAGCACTGAGATCCAGCCCTTCCGTCTGCGCAACCTGCTCAAGCAGCTCACCAGCCAATCCGTGCACCGCGGCGCGCTGCCCCGGACCTACGTCCGGCGCTAATTCGACAGCGTCCACCAGCGACCTGACGTCGTCTCTCACCGCGGTCATCATGCGCCCATCACCCCACCGGCCTCGCCGCGGACGCCACCCAGATAGTCGGCGGAGAGTTGATCGGCGGCCACCGTGGCGTCGCTAAGCAGGAGCACCTGCTCCCAGTTCTGCCCGCGCGCCGCGAGGAAACGCTTGGACGTCTCGTGCAGCGCCTCCAACGCGTCCGTGATCCGCTGGCCCTCGCGCTCGAAACCCGCACCAAAGGCGGAGGCGGCCACGTCCAGGCGCTGCCGCTCCAAAACCAACGAAGTGTCGCGGTACGCCGCTATGGCTGCAGAGTAACGCTCGCGCACGGCATCGATGTCGATGTCTAGCGCCCCAGCATGTGTCATATGCCCACCCCCGAAAGGTTCGCAGTTGAACTGTCTTACCTTTACTTAGACTCCCCCAACACCCCGGCGGTTCCCCACCGGGGCAAAAAACTTTTCCGTGAGCAAACCTACACGGCCGCGACCACCGCCGCGAGGCGGCCGGCGACCTTGCGCGCCTGCTCCTCCTCCGCAGCCTCCACCATGACGCGGAACAGCTCTCCGTACCCGAGGGGCGCAGCAGCACGCGGCCGGAATCGCCCAACTCAGCCTCGGCCTCGGCGATGGCGTCCTTGACCGAAGCGTCGTCGAGGATCAGCGCCTTGTTGGACACCGGGACGTTGATCAGAGTCTGCGGCAGCACCGACATCACGCTGGCAAGCTCCGCGAGAGATTTGCCGGTCTCCGCCATGCGTTCCATGAGCATCAGGCCGGATAGGACACCGTCGCCGGTCGTCGCCTGCGCAGGCACGACGATGTGGCCGGACTGTTCGCCACCGAGCGAGAAGTCGCCGCGGCCGAGCTCCTCGAGCACGTACCGGTCGCCCACCTTCGTCTCTCGCACCGCGATGCCCTCGCGCTCCATGGCGAGTTTCAGACCGAGGTTACTCATGACAGTGGCCACCAGCGTGTTGTCTTTCAGCGAGTTGGATTCCTTCATACCGGTAGCCAGGATCGCCATGATTTGGTCGCCGTCGACGATGTTGCCCTGCGCGTCCACGGCCAGGCAGCGGTCTGCGTCGCCGTCGTGTGCAAGCCCCAAATCCGCGCCGTACTCGACCACGGCGGCCTGAATCTGGTCCATGTGGGTGGAACCGGAGCCATCGTTGATGTTGTAGGCGTTCGGAGTGTTGTGGATGGCCGTCACCTCGGCGCCCGCGACAGCGTAGGCCTTCGGCGCGACCTCGGAGGCGGCACCATTGGCGCAATCCACCACGACCTTGATGCCGCTCAGGCTCTGCCCGATCGCCTCGTTCAGGTGCGCGAGGTAGCGCTCCTGGGCGTCCGGTGCCTCTTCGATCACGCGTCCGATGGCGGTGCCGGTCGGGCCGGTTTCCTCCAGCACGGCCATGGCGCGTTCGATTTCGTCCTCGATATCGTCCGGGAGCTTCTTGCCGCCCGCGGCGAAGAACTTGATGCCGTTATCGGGCATGGGGTTTGGGACGCCGAAATCATCACGCCGATGTCCGCACCGTAGTCATCGGTGAGAAACGCCAAGCCCGGGGTGGGGATGACGCCGACCCGCAGTACGTCGACACCCTTCGACGCCATACCAGCCGCCATCGCGGCTGCAAGCATCTCGCCGGAAACGCGCGGATCGCGGCCGATCAGCGCGATCGGGCGGCGTTTTTCTGAGCCGCGATCCTTCGTCAGCACCGTCGCCGCAGCGGCGCCGAGCTTGAGTGCGAGCGATGCGGTGAGGGCCTCATTTGCCAGGCCGCGGACACCGTCAGTTCCGAACAATCGAGTCATGCGCACAATTATGCACTTGCCTATCGACGATCGCTTCGCCACCCCTTTCTAACTGGGAGATTACCCGTTTTCCACAGGGGCGGGTGCGCGAATTCCACAGGGGTGGCGGCGGTGGGGTTGCGGGGTGGTTAGTGTGCCGGGTATGAACCCGTTCGACGCACTGATCCAGGCGATGGCCGCAGAATCCATGGAGACACTGCGGCACTTCGACCTGTCTGTCGCACTGGCTGCCGGCATGGCACCAGAGCGCGCCCGCGCATGGGCGGCGATGCAGGACGTCTACTACGGAACAACGAAATTCACCCGCAAGCAAGCCCTCGCCGCGCAGAAAGCTCACGGGTTTTCCATCGACGAGCTCGCACTGATCGAACGGCGCATCAGCGGGGTCAAAGACACGGCCGAGCGGTGGCGGCTGCGCCTGGAACTCCTCAAGGTGCGCGGCGGGTACCGCGCGATTGAACGCGCCGCACGCGAACTCATCCCCGCTGATACCACCCCGAAGAAAAAGCAGGTCGCCTTCTCCCGGCCGAGCAACGGCCGGGCACGCATCACCATCGACACCACCGACAGCAACGCCGCCGACTTAGAACACCGCCTGCGCCAAAACCTCGACCCCACCACACCGGCCGCACCCCAAATGGAACAAGAATTCTGGCGCATCCTCGACGGCGACACCGGCGGTGTTGTCGCTGCCGCACCCCGGCCGATCGTGATGGTGCCCATCGACGCCCACATGCGCATCCTGGCCGGTGCCGGCGACGAGATCGAACTGGTGCTCACCGACGGCACCACCATGACCGGGGCCGAATACCTGCAGCACGAGTTCGGTCACGCACTGGAAGTCGCCGCGTTCCACCCCACACACGGGGCGGTGAACCTCTACCGCACGAAACGCTTGGCCAACCAGAAGCAGCGCGACCTTGCCGCGATGGTTTCCCCGGTGTGCGCGTTTCCCGGCTGCCGCCACGGCGCATACGCGTGCCAGACGCACCACGTCACACCGTGGCAACACGGTGGTGAGACCAACCTGGACAATCTTGCCCCGCTATGCCGCTACCACAACCGCGTCAACGATGATGACCCAACACGGCGCAAACGCGGACGCATCACCATGGACCGCGGCGCACCCATATGGGCCTCACCAACCCGGACCACCACACAAACACCAACCGAGGAGCACTCAACCAACTCTTCGGCCCCAACCGCTAACGCAAACACCCCCAAAAACAGCAAACGCCGCCGCCCAAAAACGGACGACGGCGAATAACGCGCGCGCAGAAGCGATTAACGCTTGGAGTACTGCGGTGCGCGACGGGCCTTGTGTAGACCAGCCTTCTTACGCTCCACGGCACGGGCGTCACGGGTGAGCAAGCCTGCCTTCTTCAGGGTCGGGCGCTCAGCCGGGTTGTAGATGTTCAGCGCACGGGCGATAGCCAGGCGCAGAGCACCGGACTGGCCGGTCGGGCCGCCACCGGAGATGTTGGCCTTGATGTCAAACTGGCCCTCGCGCTCGAGCAGGGTCAACGGGGTGAGGATGTCCTGCTGGTGCAGCTTGTTCGGGAAGTACTCCTCGAACTCGCGGCCGTTGACGGTGATCTTGCCCTCGCCCTCGACGACGGTCACGCGAGCGATGGCGCGCTTACGGCGGCCAACGGTCTGGATCGGGCCCTCGTGCAGCGGGGCAACCTCAGCGGTCTCCTCAGTCGCGTCGACCTCGGGGGCGATCGCGTCGCCGATGGTGTAGTTGAACTCCTCGGTCGCGGCGGTTGCGGCGTCGACGTCGGTGCCCAGGTCCTCAGCGGCGGTGTTCTCGAAGTTGTTCGGCTCGGTCATTACTGTGCCACCTGCTTAAACTCGTAGGTTTCCGGCTGCTGGCCAGCGTACGGGTGCTCGGCACCGACGAAGACGTGCAGCTTCTTGATGGACTGACGGGAAAGCTTGTTGTGCGGCATCATGCCCTTGACAGCTTCCTCGATCACGCGATCCGGACGCTCGTCCAGTGCGCGACCCAGGGTCATGGACTTCAGACCACCCGGGTAACCGGAGTGGCGGTAACGCATCTCGCGGTCGCGCTTGTTGGAGGAGATGTGGATCTTGTCGGCGTTGATCACGATGACGTGGTCGCCGGTGTCAACGTTCGGCGCGTACTGCGGCTTGTGCTTTCCGCGCAGGATATCTGCAACGGTGGAAGCAAGCTTGCCCAGCACCACGTCGGTTGCGTCGATGACGTACCACTTACGGGTGATGTCACCGCTCTTCGGGTGGTAAGTAGACATGCATGACTCCTTAAAGTCTGTCTAGATGGCTGCCGGCCAAACTTCGCCTGCCCCTCTGCGCATGCCGGCGGCCGGTGGAGACCCGAACAGCGCATCCAGCGGGACACACAAGGGTTACACCCTACGACACCTGCTTCTAAAAGCAAAAAAGCGCCGCCGCAGGTGATCCCCCATCACCTGCGGCGGCACGTCCCCCGTCCCCCTGTGTTGTTGCGCCGCCGGATGCGTGGCCGAGCCCGTCCCCCGATGAAAACGGCCCCCGCACCCTGCGACGCAAGTCTTGTTGGCTAGCCCCAGCTGTTCGCGGCGGCGTTGTTGACGGCCAGCATGGTGGTGTTGCCGTCCTCAACGGTTTGCGCGATCTGGGTGAGGATCTGGTTGAGGTCCTCAGCCGCCTGGTCCCACTTGGCCTGGTGCGCCTGGTAGGCCGCGGCGGCGGTGCCTTCCCAGGTTTGCGCCATGGGCTGGAGCATCTGCTTGAGCTCTGCCAGGTCGCCGTTGATGCGGGAGGCGGAGGCGCGCATGTCCTCGGCTGCGCCGGCGATCTGCGCGAAGTCGTACTTGATCTGCATGGTCTTCCCCTTAGAGTGCGAGCCCGCCGGCGAGCTGGCGGAGGCTGTCGGTGTTGGTGGCGTCGGTGGTTTCGTAGTGCTTGGCGTTGTCGCGGATGTTGACTGCGATGGCGCTCAGCGCCTCCGACAGCCTGCGCTGGGCGTCGTCGTACCTTGCCATCAAGTCGTCGAAGCTGCGCTGGGCGTTGCCCACCCAGTAGCTGCGTGTGGCCTCGGCGACCTGCTGGACGCGGTCGATTTCACGGTTGACGTCCGCGTTGGTGTCGTCGGTACGGTCTGCAGCGGCGCGCATGACTTCGGCTTCGGTTGCGAACTGCTCCATGTTTCCCCCTCGTTTCTGTGTTGGGACGGACAACTCTTTTCGCTGTCCGTATATCTGACTGGCGTAGGGCCGATTCGGTTCCCTGAGTTCCAAAAATTTTTTTACGGCCCCACGTCAGCCCCCTTGTATGCGGCGGATTCCATGGCCATCCGGCAGGTGGCGCGTTGCACCACGGTGGGTTCGTGGCGTGTGTGGCAGCCGACGAACAGCTGCGCCGCACCGTCCGGCCATGTGCGCCAGAGTGACTGCGAGCCGTCGCCCGCGCGCTCGAGGTAGGTCACGGACACACCGTCGGTGTCCACGAGTTCGACTTCGGGGTCGGCCTCAATGTCGGCGAGCAGCTGCTCCGCCATCGTCTGCGACGGCAGCTGGTAGAGGTGTTCGACGGCGATCTGGAGCCGGAAGTTCGGGTCGTCGCCGGTTGCGCGCCACATGCCCTCGTCCGCTTCGAGCGCGAACCCCGCGGGCAGCTCCACGCTCAACCCGTCTTGTTCGATGCGAACGGTGGGGCTTTCGCCTATCGACGTCTGCTCCGCCTCCCCGGCGGCGGAGCGTCTTCGGCAACCGGGGCGGGCGCCGATGCAGGCGCCCCTTCCGCGGCGGGTTCTGCATCGTCGCCTCGCGTCTGCACCCAGATCACCCCGGCGCACACCAGGGCTACGACGGCGACAACCGCGGCGATGATCCACGCGTTCGACCGGCTCTGTGGTTCGTCGGGTACGGCGCGGAAAGTGTCCGTGGGCGGGTCGTGAAGTAGGAGCTCTTCGGTGGTCAGTTCGATGTCGTAGTCGGCGAGCGCGTGCGTGAGCTCGCGCAGCCGCTGCGGGTCGGCGGCGATGTGCACCTGCGCTCCGGCGGGGTCGGGGCCGAGCACGCTGCGCACGGTGCTGGCGATCTCGCGGCTGGTGGGCGCGTCGAAGCGGTGGACGTTGGCCGCGCCCGTGATCACGGTTGACGCGTCGGTGGCGGTGATGCGCAGGTCGGTCATGGTGCCTCCGGGAGTTGGACCGTGCCGCGCGGCTCGCCGCGGACCCACGTGGCCCGGCCGGGTTGCTGCGGGCTTGGGCGCACGCCGAAGATCGCGCCTTCGTCGCGGGTGCCGTCCATGACCAGCACGTCCGGGTGCAGGTCTTTGAGTGCCGTGAGGAAGGGGCCGAACAGGGCGCGCGAGACCCCGCCGAACTTGCGCGCGGCCACCACGTGCAGGCCGATGTCGCGGGCGTGCGGCAACAGCTCCGCCAGCGGGCGCAGGGGGTCCTCGCCGACCAGTTCGTAGTCGTCGATGATGAGGTACAGCTCCGGGCCCTGCCACCACGAGCGCTCCTTGAGCTGCTGCGGCGTCACGTCCGCGCCCGGCAGCCGCGAACGCAGGGTGACGGCCAGCGATTTCGCTGCCTCGGTGATCGCGTTGGTAGACGCCGCGTAGGCGGCGACCATGTCCTCGCGGGCGCGGCCCAGGTGCGCCCGGCGCGGGTCCAAAATCACCATGCGGGCACGCTCACGGCCCATGTGCTCGACCGCGACGATGGTGCTCGCGATGAAGGTGGACTTGCCGCACCCGCCCGCGCCGATGGCCAGCACGTGTTCGGAGGCGTGCACCGGCTCGAGGTTGGCGCCTCCGATGCCGAGGGGGACCCGGAGGCCGTCGAGAAGCGAGTGCACATCGACGACCCCCGGCAGCACCCGCAGCTTCGGCACCGGCGCCTGGCCCGAGTGCGCTGCAAGGTGGGCGATGTCCTCGCCGCTGGTGAATGCGAGCTGCACGGTCTTGCCGTCCGGGGTCACACCGCGGCCGGGGACGGCGGGGAGCTTCTCTTGCTGCTTGCGGTCGATGAGCGAGTCCATCGGCTCGGTCAGCCGCAGCTCGAGGCGGGTGCCGATGAGGTCGCGCACGTTCGGGCGGATCGCGCTCCAGCGCTGGGTGGTCGCCACCAGGTGGATGCCAGCGTCGGGGCCTTCGGAGGCGATGCGGGCCAGCGGCTCGCGCAGGTCGTCCTCGAGGGCGTGCCAGCCGTCGACGACCAGCATGGTCGGCCGCGGCGCGTCGAGAATCGAGGTGACCTCGTCGATCACCCGGCGCGTACGCTCGGTGTCTTTCATGCTTGCCACCCCGGCGACGTGGGGAAGGGACTCGAGCTCGGGCAACTCGCCGATGACGTAGACCGCAATCCCGCTGCCCAACTGGGTCGCCACAATCGAGCGCACCGCCATCGTCTTGCCCGTCTGCGGCCCACCCGCGATGGCGACGTGTCCGCCAGCGGCGGAAAGGTCGAGGTGAAACGGGGTTTGGCGCTGTTTGTAGGGCTCGTCAATGAGCCCGAGCGCGCCGGCAGTCTGCGACAGCGGGATGCGTTCTGGCAGCGGCGGCAGCCACACCTGGTGGGCGCCCATCCCGCGGGCGGTGGCCACCTCCGCCGCCTTGGCCACAACCTCGTCGAGAAGCGTGGTGGAGCTGTCCTCCTCCACGTAGGCGGTGGGGGCGAGCTCGAGCTCGGTGCCGGTGAAGATGCGGACCTGCTGGTCTCCCCGGTGCTCGACCACGGTGCGGGTGAGCGGGCCGGAGACGTATGCGGCGCGGAAGCGCACGAGGTCCATGCCGGCCTTCAGGTAGCCGGAACCTGGTTCACCGGGCAGCTCGTACGCGTCCGGCACGCCAAGTACCTGGCGTGACTCGCCCGCCGAGAACGTTTTCAATCCGATGCGGTAGGACAGGTGCGAGTCCAACCCCCGCAGCTTGCCCTCCTCCAATCGCTGCGACGCCAGCAGCAGGTGCACGCCGAGCGAGCGGCCGAGCCTACCCACCGCCACGAATAGGTCTGCGAAGTGCGGGTGCTGGGTGAGCAGCTCCGTGAACTCGTCCACGATGATCACCAGCGACGGCAACGTGTGCCCCGCCTTGGTGTACTCCGTGATGTTGGCGAAGTTGCCGGCGGCGCGCAGCAGTTCCTGGCGCCGGTTCATCTCGCCCGAAATGGCGTCAAACATGCGCTCCACCAGCACCGCTTCGTCCTCGAGGTTGGTAATCACGGCGGCCGTGTGCGGCAGGGACTCGCAGCCTAAAAACGTCGCGCCGCCTTTGAAGTCCACGAGCACAAAGTTCAGCTCGTCCGGCGAGTGCGTCGCCGCCAACGCCACCACAAGCGTCCGCAAAAGCTCCGATTTACCGGAGCCCGTCGCACCGATGCACAGCCCGTGCGGGCCCATCCCTCCCAGTGCCGCCTCCTTCAAATCCAGGTACACCGGCTGCCCGTCCGGAGTTTCGCCGATGGGCACGGTGAGTTTGTTTCGCACCCCAGGCCACATGGTGTGGGCATCCAACGCGTCAATGTCCGGGACACCCAGCATCGACAAGAAATCCCCGCCGGTCTCCGCCGAGCCCTCCGGGCGGCGGTAAAAGCCCAGGTGCCGTGCCACAAAATCCGCTTCCGGGTCCGAAAACGGGTCCGGGGTGCCGAGGGTCTCCACCCCCTGGGCCGTCACCGCCTCCAAACGCTGCCCGCAGATGAGGTGGAACGCGTCCGGGTCGACGAAGAATTCCGGGTCGTCGTGGATGGTCACCACGCAGTCGGCGTCGGTTGGGGTGGGGGACCTTTGGCCGTCGATAAGCAAGATGCGAAACGCCCCCTCGGAGCGCGAGTGCGGCAACCACTTCACCCACGCGAACGGCGCGTCGATGCTCACGTGCTCCGGGCCGTAGAAAAACGCCAGCTGGCAGACGATCGAGCGCGCCACGTCGCGCGCGGCGGGGCCTGCGAGGGTGATGGCGGGAAACGCGTCGAGCTGTACCAGCATCGGCATGCCCGGCACGGTGCTCACGGCCGCGACGGTGCGTCGCAAGCTCACGGCACACACCGGGTCCAGGTCCTCAGGGCTGCCCGGGTCTTCCACCTCCACCGGTGTGCACAGCGCGCCCGCTCCGGTGCCCAGCCGCACCGTCGGCGCCCCCGCGCGCTCCCACACCCGCTCCACCGGCACAGCGGCGACCAGCTCGCCCGGCGCGGGGTGCAGCGTGGTGGCGTGCGTGCGCTGCTTGGCGGCATTGGCTCGCGCGGTCTTCGCCAGCGCGTCCAGGTGACGCAGGTACACGCGCCGCGTCTCGTCGATGTCGCCCTGCTTGTCCTGCGGGTTGATCATTCCGGCCAGGCCAAACAGCATCATCAGCGGGAAAATCAACATCATGGGGCTCACGGCCCGGCCGGACATGGCCATGAGCACCATCACCGCGCCGAGTGCCACCACCATCACCACCGGCAGCAGGATCTTCATCACCGGCTGCGCCTGCTGCTTCTGCGCCGCGGGGACGGGCTCCGCGCGCAGGCTTCCGGCCGGCGGTGGCGGGATGTCTGGTGCGCCGACGGTCGGTGCGAGCACCTGGTCGTAGTCAAGGCCTAGCAATGCGATTCCCCCCTTGGAAATTGCGCCGCAGTTCCCCCGAACTGTGGACGTGCTGCGAATTGTAGGCCATACTGTGTCCCGTTGCGCGGCGAATGGGGGCCGCGCCCAGACATCGGGGGAGATTTTCCGTTGGTTGCCACGTCTGCGCACCACGTTGTGCGCGTCACTGTCCGCGTGTCCGTTGTCGCATTCCACCGCGACATCGATGTCACGTTGCCCACATCATCCACCCTGGCAGAGGTGTTGCCGGAGCTCGCGCGCCTGGTGGAGCTGCCGGAGGTGCACCGCCCGTGGCAGGCATCAACCGCAGGCGGGGCACCGCTCGACATGCACACGCCGCTGTACGCGCTGAAGCTTCACGACGGCGCTTCCGTCGCCCTCCACCCCGAGGAGCCCACCGCTCCGCCTGTCGTGCGCGACGCCGCGGATTCCCTCACCGGGGTGGCGCAGTCGGCGCGGCAGGTGCGCGGGCTGGACGCGGCGGCCACGTGTGCCGGGCTGGCTGCGGCCGTTCTCGTTGCCCGGGTGTACCTGCCGTGGCATCTGGCGCTGGGGGCGGTGGCACTCCTCGCGCTGGCCGTCGCCTCCGCGGGCCGGTCGCGCCCGGGATTCGCGGCGGTGCCGGTGCTGGCCGGGCTCGCTGCGGGGGTGTGGGTGGCTGGCGCGGGCGGCGGCGCGGTCAGCGTCGGCCTCGGTGCGCTCGCGGCCGCACTGACTGCCGTCGTCGCGGCGGGGGTCGGTGTGGTGCTGCGGCTGGCTGGCCCCGCACTGGTGGCCTATGTCGTGGGCGTGAGCGCGCTTAGCGGCGTCGGCGCGCTGGGGGCGTGGCTTCCCGGTCCGCTGGCTGCCCCCGCCTTAACTGTGCTGGCCGGGGTCCTTGCTGTCATGGCGACGCCGGGCATTGCCACCCGCGCCGCAGGGCTGACGGTGCCGCGGGTGCCCACCGCCGGCGAGGAGTTCGACCGCTCCGACGACTACCAGCCAGACGTGGATGCCCGAAGCGCGGACGCCGCCACGATCGCCTCCGCCATCTCCGCGGCGATCGCCACCTGCTGCGTGCCCGCCCTCCTCTGGGTTGGCCGCGCAGGCGGGGTGTGGCCGTTTGCGCTGTGCCTGACGGTGGCAGGGGCCCTGGTGGTTTACGCGTCGCGCCACCACTGGGCCCTCCCCCGGGTGTGCTTGACCTCAGTGGCGCTGGCCGCGGTGGTAGCCGCCGCGGCTGCCGCCGCCCACCTCGGCCACCCGGCCGCCGTCGCCCTGGCGCTTCTCGTCGCGCTGTCGGCCGCCGCCACCGTCGTGTGGGCACCGCGGGTACCGGACCTCGAACCCACCACGGTGGTGTGGTTCGAACGTGCCGAGATCGCCGCCACCATCGCGGTGATCCCTCTGGCGGTGCACCTTGCAGGCGTGTTCGACATGATCAGGGGGCTGTAGCGATGCGTTGGTTACCGGCCCTCGCCGTGCTTGCCTTGTCGCTGACCCCCGCACCCGCCCGCGCCCAGGACGTGGCGTGCGCAGTGCCGGCGCTCGTGGAGAAGCCGCCCGCAAACGATGACATCGCGCAGCTGCGGCGCTTCGCCACCGGCGCCGGGGTACGGGTGGCCGTCATCGACACCGGGGTTTCACCCCACCCAGAGATCGCGCACTTGCGGCCGGGCCGCGACTTCGTGGCCGCGGACGCCCTCCAGGACTGCGACAACCACGGCACCGCCGTCGCCGGCATCATCGCCGGGCGCACCCTCGGCATCGCGCCGGAGGCGGAGATCCTCTCCGTGCGCCAGACCTCGGCCCACTACCGCGACGCCGAGACGGGCAACCTGGAGACACTCACCGATGCCATCCACAACGCACTCGACGAGGGCGCGGGCGTGCTCAATATCTCCGTCGTGTCGTGCCTGGAGCCCGCGTTCGCGTCGCGTATCGACGCCTCCGGCATCACCGCCGCCCTGGCCCGCGCCGAAGCGCAAGGCGCTGTCGTGGTGGCCGCCGCGGGGAATACCGGCTCGGATTGCCAACCCGGCTACGAGGTGTTTCCCGCCCGCTTCCCCACCGTGCTTGCGGTGGCGGCGCGTGCCGACAACCACACCATTGCCCCCTACTCCCTGGCGGCGGAGCTGTCCGCGCCCGGGGTGGTGCCAGCCGCTCTCGCACCCGGCGGCTGGGCCGAGGGCACGCTGGTAAACGACGGGGTTCGCCCCTACGCTGGTACGAGCTTCGCCACCCCTGTGGTCAGCGGTACTGCGGCCCTGCTGCAGTCGCGCTACCCCGGCATCAGCCCGTCCCACGTGCGCGCCCTGATCACCGCCTCGGCCCAGCCCGGCGGCGGGGCAGTCGATCCCCTGGCAGCGCTGACGCAACTGTCCCCGCAGGAGGTGGAGCCGCGGCCCGCATTACGGGTGCGCGCGGTGCACGGGAACGCAAACCCAGCCGTGTCCCGGCTGGGCTTCCTCGGCGGCAGCGCCCTGGTGCTCGTAGCGCTGGTCACCGCAGTGAGTTCGGGGCTTAGTACGTGGCGGTCAGGGCGGCGTCGCGAGTCAGCTCCGCACCTTCCGGCAGCAAGGCGATGATCTCCCACGGCACCTGCTCCACATGCGTCGCGCCCACCGTCTCCAAGACTGCGGCGTCCGGGGCGCTGTGGCGCAGCCCGTTAGCAGAAACCACGTGGTAGCCGTGGCCCGAATCCACCCCCACCGAGCCGTTATCCAGACCCGCGAAGTGGGTGGCCACAGACGCGCCGGACAGCTCAATGCCTTCGGGGAGGTCGTCGACGAACGCGCCGCCGCGGCCCTGGTCCACACAGGCGCGGTGCGGCTCCACCCACCTCGGGCGCTCGTTAGGCAGGCGTAGGTCCTCTGCCCCGTCCGGGTACGCGGCCAACTCTGCACGGGCGGCTGTCGAGCTGCGCGCGCCGGCGTCGAGGAGTATCTCACGTTGCGTCGGGGTAATCGGCTGAATCCGACCGCTCAACAGCGCCCAGGACTGCCCCTCCGCGTCGATGATTCCCGGCAGCGGCGCGGGCAGAGCCGCCGGCGGAAGCTCGTTCAGCGCGCCGATGACCTGGGGCGGCGGGCTCCACCGCGGGGTGTCCGGGCCAATCCCGAGCGCGCGACGCATGACACGTCCCTCTGGCGTGGCGGCGTCCGGCAACAGGCGTCGACCCTCCGAAGTCACCAGCCACTCCCGGGTCGTGTCGGCGGCCAAAACGGCGGCGTCGGCAGGCAGCGGCTCCGGCGCCTCCCCCGCGACCACCGTGATGGTGTCCACCCCGCACACCGACCAGCTGGCCTCGGGCGCGTCCTCGGGCGCGAACATGCCCGGTGCGGTGACAATGCCCACCGGAACACCGCGCGGCAGCGCTGCGAGGCGCGCGTCGCCGATGCGGGCGGGCTCCGCGGCCTCGTCCGCGATCAGGCGCGCGGACGCCAAGTTGGTCACCGGGTGCGCCGCCTCGCCCACCCGCACATACAGCGTGCCGTCCGCCGCACGGAAGATGGGGGCATCGCCCGGATCCGCGTTCGGCCGCATCCAGGCGAACAACCCCATCACCCCTGCGATCATGGCCACGGCCGCCGTGCCGAAAATGGTCGCGCGGCGCCGAGCTGCGAGCGGATCGTGAATCATGCGGATATCACCGAAGATCAGACCGTGCTCCATCCGCCGGCGCATGAACTTGTGCCCCGACACTTGGGCGCGCGTAGTTGGCAAAAGCTTCGCCATGACAATTCCCCTCCCCCGAGAACAACTGGCGCAAAGCTTACTGGGTAGCGCCCACCTCCGCGAGCGCAAACAGCTCGTCGGAGCCGTGCTCCTGGCCGTCCTCGACCATCTCCTGCAGCTCCGCCTCACTGAACTGGCTGTTCACCGCAAAGATCACGGTTTTGCCCTTGCGGTAGACAGGCGTGACGCCCTCGGAGACCCAGAAGTCGCGCAGCATCTCGTACGGCGGATATTGGTAGTTCCAGAACGCGCCGGGGCTGAGCAGGAAGAACTTCACGTTCAGGTTCTCCACGGCCTCGTCCGCGATGTTGCGCTCCCCCTCGCCGATGAAGTCGGCGTTCCAGTACATGATGTCCGTGTTCGTGCCGCGCCCACCGTTGGGCCACAGGTAGTGGCGGTTCAGGGTCGGCACGCCGTTGTAGGCGTACATCCAGGAGTAGCCGTCCGCCGGGTCGCCGGCGGTGAGCCCCTCCCAGGCCGCGGGCTGGGTGGCCAGCCAGTCGAAGGCAGCCAGGTCGTCGGCGTCCACCATGCGGTCGGTCGTGCGGGCGGAGGCGTATGCCCGCTCGGCCCCGTGGTCGGTGTGCTCGCGGATCATCGGGATCGTCGCAGAGGCGACGACGCAGGCGAGGACGATGGAAGCGACAGCGGAGACACGCTGCCCTTTCGCGTACCGCTTAGCGACGGGCGCTGCGGCCACCAACCTGATCCCCGCAGCCACCGCGATGGCCGCTGCGGCTGTCACCGCCATCACCACCGGCATGATTAAGCGGTGGCCCGTGCTGTAGTGCAGGTTGCCCACATGCGCTAGAAGGTCGCCCCAAGCGTTGTCGAATGGGTCGAGCGCATTCGCGGTAACCGCCAGCGAGACCGCGTAAAACAGCACCGGCCACACCTGCCGCCGCCACAGCAGGCACACTAGCGCCCCGGCACCCGCGAGCCAGAGCAGCACCGTCGGATCATAGGCCGGGAAGAACTGCAGGACATGGCGGGTTTCCATGCGGAAGGCTGTGCCCCACGCGCCACCGGCACTCAACGTCTCCTCCGGGCGCCAGGATGCGACTTCCTCAGCCTGCGCCGAACCAGCCAGCACCTGCGGCAGGAACAGAATCACGCCGGTGGCAGCGGGGAGGGCAATCCACACGGTGTCACTCACCCGTGAGCGATCAGGAGCGACGAGGGAGGACGTCAGCCAGTACAGCGCTACCGCGAGCACCACGATGGTCACCGCCGCCGGATGCACGCACAGTACCGATAAGAACGCGAAGGAGGCGGGCAACGCGCTGGACCGCCGACGCGGCACCGTGATCAGTATCCACGCCACCGAACCGGTCAACGCCACGGAAAACAGGTAGGGCCACATGCCCACGTAGTCCGGGATCCACAGCAGCTGCGGGGCAGCGTAACCCATCACTGCGGCCAGTGCCGCCGCGATTTGCGCAGTCAACCCCGTTGAACGCATGAACGCAAAAACAAGGCAGGCCAGCGTGACTGACAGCGCAACGGCGGGTAGCACCGCGGTGGCGATGTTCAGCGCGGGGATGGGGTCCAGCCCCGCCGCTTCACCGAACAGCGCAATGCCCGCGTGGTAGGCGGACGGGTAAAACAGCTTCAGCTGGCTTTCCACGTTCTGTAACTCACCCATCCGGGTGGCGGACGCGATCCCGTCGTCCATGATGAAGCGAACCAGGTTGGCGTGCCACTGCACATCCCAGCCCTGCACGATGTTGGACACTCCGTTGGGCAGCCGCTCCAGCCAGCGCAACCTCTCCGCAGCGGCCATGTATGCACCGACCCCGGCGCCGACTGCTGGCAGAACCCAGTAGGGGTCCGCGATACTGCCCTCACGCGACATCCCAGGAAACAGGGCACGGCGCCAACTCACCGCGCCCCGGCGCCGAGCCCGCCGCGCGAACGCGTAGCGCCACGCGCCAGCCACGAGGAGTGCGGCCACGACGCTGACGCCGAACGTCCAGAGGTTGAACGGCGCACTTGTC
The DNA here is from genome assembly GCA_014490595.1 of Corynebacterium wankanglinii. GTDB lineage: Bacteria > Actinomycetota > Actinomycetes > Mycobacteriales > Mycobacteriaceae > Corynebacterium > Corynebacterium wankanglinii. Next base: position 494,295 of record CP061031.1, on the reverse strand, counting down.
AGCCCCCAAAACCATGAGGCCACGCCGATGATGCCGAACGTGACCGGCAGCGAGGTCGCAGCTGCCCCCGGGGCTTTCATCCCGGACACCCACGACACGAAGAAGCCGGGCAGCGTGAAGAACAAGACGGCAAACCACGCAGCTGCAGCTGTGCTCATGGCGCCTCCCTATGCAGATGCCGCTCGCTCTCTTGTGACCCAAGCATGCTACATCTCGCGCCTTGCTCTGGTTGCTTCGGCGCGCGCCGCCAACTCCCCCTCGGGCGGATAATCCACCCCCACCAAGGTCAATCCGCGTGCAGGTGCGAGGGGGACTTCGGCGGAGCGGGCGTCGAGAAGCAAAAGCTCCTGCGGCCACCCTGCGCCGCGCCTGCCTTCGCCCACGGTGAGGCAGGTGGCCACGAGCGCGCGGACCATATTCCAGCAGAACGCGTCCGCGGTAATGCGCGCCTCGTAGAGCGTGGGCGACACTTCCGCCCAGGTGAAGCTGTGCACGTCGCGGATGGTGGTCGCGTGCTCCTTCGGGCGGCAGAACGCCGCGAAATCGTGCAGGCCGACGAGAGCGTCGGCACACGCCTGCACCGCCTCCAACTCGACGGGCTTCGGCCAGACAGCCGTGTCGCGCGCGCGGGTCGGCAGCGCGCCTGCGGGGTGGGTGGTCACCCGGTACAGGTAGCTCCTGGTCAGCGCCGAAAACCGCGCGTCGAATCCTGCGGGGGCCTCGCGTACGTCGACAACGCGGACGTCCTCAGGCAGCAGTTTGGCTAAACGACGCACCAACCGCCCCGGGTCCCCCTCTATCGAGCGCTGATTGAGCGCCTCGGCCGGAATGTCCGTGTGCGCCACCTGCCCGGAAGCGTGCACCCCCGCGTCGGTACGCCCGGCGACGGTGAGCCGCACCTGCGACCGCAGCACTAGGGACAGTGCGTCCTCGATGGTCTGCTGGACGGTGCGAAGATCCCCTTTCTGACGCGCCCAGCCGTGGAAGTCAGTGCCGTCGTAGGCGATGTCCAAGCGCAGGCGCAGCGTATCGTCCATGGCCACGCATTGTATCGACGGGTTTGACAGACACAGCACAGCGCCCGGTCGCACTGGTATAGCAGTGCAGCCGGGCGCTGTAAGCGGAGGTAGTGAGCGTCTACTTCTCCTCTGCGGTCTCCTCTGCCGGAGCCTCCACCTCAGCGTCAGCCGGGGTGGTCTCCTCGACAGCGGTCTCCTCTGCCGGAGCCTCCTCCGCCTGGGCCTGCTGGGCCTCGCGGGAAGCGGCGGCGCGGGCGGCGCGGGTTGCCTCCGTGGACACCGTCTCCTCGAGCACCAGGGAAATCTGGGTCATCGGAGCGTTGTCGCCGGCGCGGTTCTCCAGCTTGATGGAGCGGGTGTAGCCGCCGTCGCGGTTCGCGAACTTCGGCGCCAGCTCGTTGAACAGGTAGGTCACGACCTCCTTGTTCGGCAGCTCGGCGAGCACGGCGCGGCGGTCAGCCACGGTGCCCTTCTTCGCCTTGGTGATCAGCTTCTCAGCGTACGGACGCAGCAGGCGAGCCTTCGCGTCCGTCGTCTTGATAGCGCCGTGCTCGAACAGGGCCTGGGCCAGGTTGGACAGAATGTGCTTCTGGTGGCCGGCCGAGCCTCCGAGACGGGCGCCCTTCTTCGGGGTAGGCATTTTCGTACTCCTCGTGTGCGGTTAGTTGAGCGCGTGCTCTGTGGTGTTACTCGGTCTCGTCCGCGCTGGTGTCGACGTAGTCCCCAGTCTCGGCGTCGTAGCCCTCGATCTGGGTCGGATCGAAATCTTCCGGAGCATCCTTGAGGGTCAGGCCAAGGCTTGCGAGCTTGATCTTCACCTCGTTGATGGACTTCTGGCCGAAGTTGCGGATATCCAGCAGGTCGCTTTCGGTGCACTCTGCGAGCTCACCGACGGTGTGGATGTCCTGACGCTTCAGGCAGTTGTAGGAGCGAACGGAGAAGTTCAGTTCCTCGATCGGCGTGGAGTACGCCGCGATGTACTCGGTCTCCTGCGCCGACGGGCCGATCTCGATGCCTTCCGCCGCGGTGTTCAGCTCGCGGGCAAGGCCAAAGAGCTCCACCAGGGTGGAACCGGCCGACGCGAGCGCGTCACGCGCGGTCATCGAGTTCTTGGTCTCTACGTCGATGATGAGCTTGTCAAAGTCGGTGCGCTGCTCAACACGGGTCGCCTCAACCTTGTAGGCGACGCGGGTCACCGGCGAGTAGATCTGGTCGACCGGGATACGGCCGGCCTCACCACCGGAGTTGGGCATGGCCGGGACGTAGCCGCGGCCGCGCTCGACGACGAGCTCCATCTCAAGGCGAGCCTGCTCGTTCAGGGACGCGATGTGCAGATCCGGGTTGTGGATCTCCACACCGGCCGGCGGCTCGATGTCGCCCGCCGTCACGTCGCCTGGGCCCTCAACAGCAAGCTGCATGACAACCGGCTCGTCCGAGTCGGAGGACAGCACCAAGTCCTTGATGTTGAGGATGATCTCCGAGACGTTCTCCTTCACACCGTTGATCGTGGTGAACTCGTGAAGCACACCATCGATCTTGATGGACGTCACCGCCGCGCCCGGGATGGACGACAGCAGCGTGCGACGAAGGGAGTTGCCCAGGGTGTAGCCGAAACCAGGCTCGAGCGGCTCAATGATGAACTTCGAGCGGTTGGTGTCGATGTACTCCTCGGTCAATTCAGGACGCTGAGAGATGAGCATGAACTTCTCCTTTGTCGGCTCCCGCTATTTGAAGCCGGTAGGAATGGATGTTGGGAAAATTCCGAGCCCAGTTGACGCCGGAAGTGACGGTGGCCAGCGTCGACAGTGCGCGGGGTGAAGCAAACGGCGAGTTTACTTCGAGTAGAGCTCGACGATGAGCTGCTCCTGCAGCGGCACGTCGATCTGAGCGCGCTCGGGCAGCTGGTGCACGAGAATGCGCAGGGTATCCGGAACGACCTGCAGCCATGCCGGGACGACGGCGTCAAGCAGGTTGTCCTGCGCCTCTTCGAACCAGAGCATGCTGCGGGACTTGTCGCGGACATCGATGATGTCGTACTGGGTCACAGCGAAGGACGGCACATCGATCTTCTTGCCGTTGACGGTGAAGTGACCGTGGGAGACCAGCTGACGTGCCTGACGGCGGGTCTTGGCAAGACCAGCGCGGTAGATCACGTTATCCAGACGAGACTCCAGGAGGATGAGCAGATTGTCGCCGGTCTTACCCTGGCGGCGGTTAGCTTCCTCGTAGTAGCGGCGGAACTGCTTCTCCATGACGCCGTAGGTGAAGCGAGCCTTCTGCTTCTCCTGCAGCTGCAGCAGGTACTCGGACTCCTTGATACGGGCGCGGCCAGCCTGCCCCGGGGGGTAGGGACGGCGCTCGAAGGACATGTCGCCGCCGACGAGGTCGACGCGGAGGCGACGGGACTTACGGGTAGCAGGGCCGGTGTAACGAGCCATGTTTCTTTACCTCTTTTCCTTTCAGCCTTAAACGCGACGACGCTTCGGCGGACGGCAGCCGTTGAACGGCTGCGGCGTCACGTCGGAGATCGAGGACACCTCCAGGCCGGCAGCCTGGAGCGAACGGATTGCGGTCTCACGGCCGGAGCCCGGACCCTTGACAAAGACGTCAACCTTCTTCATGCCGTGATCCATCGCCTTGCGGGCAGCGTTCTCAGCGGCCATCTGCGCGGCGAACGGCGTGGACTTGCGGGAGCCCTTAAAGCCGACGTGGCCGGAGGATGCCCAGGAGATCACGTTGCCCTGCGGGTCCGTGATGGACACGATGGTGTTGTTGAAGGTGGACTTGATGTACGCGTGACCAGCGGCCACGTTCTTCTTGACGGCGCGGCGTCCGCGACGCGCACCGGAACGAGTCTGAGGAGCCATAGGTTACTTCTTCTTTCCTGCGATGGTCTTCTTCGGGCCCTTGCGGGTGCGCGCGTTGGTCTTGGTGCGCTGGCCGCGGACGGGCAGGCCACGACGGTGGCGCATGCCCTGGTAGGAGCCGATTTCAATCTTGCGGCGGATATCTGCCTGCACCTCGCGGCGCAGATCGCCCTCGACGGTGTAGGAGGACTCGATCGCGTCACGCAGAGCAGCAAGCTGATCGTCGGACAGATCGTCCGTGCGCAGGTCCGGAGAAATGCCCGTCTTCTCGAGCAGTTCCTTGGATCGGGTTGCACCGATGCCGTAAATGTAGGTGAGAGCGATCTCCATGCGCTTGTTGCGCGGGAGATCCACACCAGCTAGACGTGCCATGAGGTACGTGCCTTTCGGGTTGTTACGGTGGTTTTCTCCCCACCCGTCCACGCCAAACAACGCTTTGTCCGGACCGTGCCGGAGAGTGGGTTGTGGTTACGCGCGGCTCCGGCCACCGTGGCCAGAGGTGCACGATCCGCCCTCGAGCGGATCTGGGTGAGGAGGCTGAAGTGCTTACTTGTAGCGGTAGGTAATACGCCCGCGGTCCAGGTCGTAGGGAGACAGCTCCACCACGACACGGTCCTCCGGGAGGATGCGGATGTAGTGCTGGCGCATCTTCCCACTGATGTGGGCGAGAACCTCGTGCCCGTTGTCCAGTTCGACCCGGAACATCGCGTTCTTCAGGGGCTCGACAATGCGGCCCTCAACCTCGATTGCGCCTTCTTTCGCCATACACTCCACTTCCTACGCCGCCTGGAAAGTGCAGGCAGCAGACGTTTTTACCGATACAAACGGTGCCTACCACGTATTTGTGGCAACACCGTTTGATCACTGTAGTGTTTCACCTGCGAAAACGCAAAAGGCCCCAGCGGTGAAGCTGGGGCCGGAGCGGACAGGGTTAGAACACGTAGACCTTGTCGCCGACCTGCAGGTCGTTGAAGTAGCGCTGCGCGTCCTGGCGGTAAAGGTGGATGCACCCAGCGGACGGCACGTACGGGTCGTCCTGGTGGAACGCGATACCGTTGTTGGTGAAGTACACGGAGTACGGCATCGGGGCATTGTTGAATTCGTAAGAGATCTCGTCTTTGACCTTGCGGTTGACGTAGTGCGTGCCCTTCGGCGTGTCCTGTCCCGGGCGACCGGAGCTGATCTGGACCGGGCCGTAGTAGATAACGCCGTTGTTCTGCAGCCAGGACTTTTGGTTGGTCAAATCAACGCACGCCTTCGCGTCAGCCGGGCACGGGTTCGCCGGGCGCTGCGCCGGCGCGGGCTTCGGGGCTGGCACCGGCGCCGGTTTGGGAGCCGGCTTCGGCTTCGGAGTCTTCTCCGCGATCAGGCCCGGGAAGAAAGTCTCAACGATGTCGTCGATGCGCTGCTTTGCCTTGGCTGGCAGCTCCGGGTTGATTGCTGCTAGGCCATCCGCCTGCTGGCGCAGATTGTTGCGGATGTCCCATGCGGTGTTGCGCGCGGACTTATCCAAGTTGGCCAGCGACGAGGTGGCCTGCTGTGACAGCGCATCCAGGCTGGACATCGCAACCGGATTCTGGGCGGGCGCCGCCTGGGCGGAAACCGGTGCGGCCAGGGAGGCGACGACACCGAGGCCGGCGGCGAATGTGGTGGCGCGCCGCTTCAGCGGCGACGGCTTAGCGTGGCGGGGGCGGTAAGACATGGCGGAAGTATAACCCTCCGGCAAGCAAACGCACTGCGGCGCGCCAGAGATTTACACGCGGGGTGTAAGTATTCTCGGCCCGTGGGCAGTAGCGGCAACTGTGTGCTCCCAGTGGGCCGCAGGCATGCCGTCGACGGACACGACGGTCCACTCATCCTGAAGCACCTCAGTGTCCACTTCGCCGCCGAGGATCAGCATCGGCTCGATGGCCAGCACGGACCCCTCCTGGATCACCGGGCCGCGGTGCGGTTTGCCTTCGTTGGCCAAATAGGGTTCCTCGTGCATGGTGTGGCCGATGCCGTGACCGCCGTAGCCGTCCACGATGCCCAGCTCCACGCCGAAGCGCTCTTCCGCGGCATAGGTCGCTTTCTCCAAGGCGTGCGACACGTCGGTGAGCTTGTTCCCGGGAACCATCGCCTGCAGCCCCTGCGCCAGCACCCACTCCGTAGCACGGTTGAGGGCGTCCACGTCCGCCGCTAGTTCGCCGATACCGAAGGACCATGCGCTGTCGCCCACCCAGCCATCCAGCGTCGCCCCGCAATCAATTGAAATGAGGTCGCCCTCTTTGAGCACGACGCTTGACGACGGTATCCCGTGGACCACGACCTCATTCACCGACGCACAAATGGAGCCGGTGAAGCCGTTGTAACCGAGGAACGTTGGCACAGCGCCGTGATCCCGGATGACCTGCTCGGCGACCCTATCCAGTTCCCGTGTGGTTGCCCCGGGCACGGCGGCAGCCCTGACTTCCTGCAGGGCGATCCCCACGACGCGCCCCGCCTCCATGGCATCGAGCTCCGCCGGCGATTTGGCCGCGATCTTTCGTTTTCTGAACACCATGCGGGGTCCCCTTCGGTTCGTCGATAGGCACATGCGAAAGGCCGGTGCGAACACCGGCCTTCCCATGCGTTTGGCTACTTGCCCAGGGCCTCCATGGCGCGCTGGTTGATGTCGTCCACGTCGCCCACAGCGTCGATGGAAATGATGTCGTCGCCGTAGTGCTGGATCAGCGGCGCCGTCTCGTCGCGGTACACGCCGAGACGGGTACGGATGGTCTCCTCGTTGTCGTCCGCGCGGCCGCGTGCGAGCATCCGCTCGACTACGACGTCCTCGTCCACCACGAAGTTGAGCACCCCGTCGAGCTTCTGGCCGTGCTTAGCAAGCAGGCCAGTGAGGATCTCAGCCTGCTCGACGGTGCGCGGGAAACCGTCCAGGAGGAAGCCGTCCTTGGCATCGTCCTGGTTGAGTCGGTCTTCCACCATGCGCGCGGTGACGTCGGTTGGCACGAGCTTGCCCGCGTCGATGTAGCTCTTCGCCTCGACGCCGAGCGGGGTGCCCTCGCCTATGTTGGCGCGGAACAGGTCGCCTGTAGAGATGTGCGGGACGCCAAGCTTCTCGGAGAGGATGGCGGCTTGGGTGCCCTTACCGGCGCCGGGAGGGCCAAGGAGAACGAGACGCATTATCGCAAAAGTCCTTCGTAGTTGGATTGCAGGAGTTGGGATTCAATTTGCTTCACCGTGGTCAAAGCCACGGAAACCATAATGAGGATCGCGGTGCCACCGAACGCGCTCATGCCCATCTTGCCGGAACCGGTAATACCGGCGTCCATAGCCAAGTTCGGCAGCACAGCAATCAGCGCGAGGTAGACGGCGCCTACAACCAGCAGACGGTTCATCACAAACGCCAGGTATTCCGCTGTCGGGCGGCCCGGACGGATGCCTGGGATAAAGCCACCGTACTTCTTCATGTTCTCCGCCTGGTCCACCGGGTCGTACTGAACGGACACGTAGAAGTAGGAGAAGAAGATAATCAGCACCACGTAAGTCAAGATGTACTGCCACGAACCCGGGTTCTGCAACCAGGCCATCACGTGGTTCATCCACCAGTTGTCGGGCGGGGTCGGGTTGTTCATGGTGACAATCTGCGTGATGAGCACCGGCACGTACATCAGCGACGACGCGAAGATCACCGGGATCACACCAGCCTGGTTCACCTTCAGTGGCAGGTAGGTCGAAGACCCACCGTACTGGCGGCGTCCCACCATGCGCTTTGCGTACTGCACCGGGATGCGGCGCTGCCCCTGCTCGATGAACACGATGCCCACGACCAGCGCCACCAAGGCGAGAACGACCAAGGTGAGGGTTACACCGCCGGAGTTCTGCAGGATGAACGCACCCTCCGACGGGATCTGGGTGGCGATGCCGGCGAAGATGAGCAGGGACATACCGTTGCCCACCCCCTTTTCAGTGATGATTTCGCCGAGCCACATGATCAGCACAGCACCTGACGTCATGACGATGATCATCATCAGTAGGGTCCAGACGTTGCGGTCCTCGACAAGCACAGGCATCCCCTGGCCGAGCAGCTGCTCGCGGTCAGCGAGGGCGACGATGCCCGCAGACTGCAGCAGCGCGAGCGCCACGGTGAGGTAGCGGGTGTACTGCGTCATCTTCGCCTGGCCGGACTGGCCCTCTTTCTTCAGCTCCTCGAACTTGGGAATAACCACGGTGAGGAGCTGGACGATAATCGAGGCCGTAATGTACGGCATGATGCCGATGGCGAAGATGGAAAGCTGCAGCAGCGCCCCGCCCGAGAACAGGCCGATAATGGAGAACATCGTCGCCTGGTCGCCGCGGGAGATCTCTTCCAGGCGGGAGTTAATCAGGGCGTAGTCCACGCCCGGGGTCGGGATCTGGCAGCCGACGCGGTAGAGGAACATCAGCGCAAGGGTGATCAGAATCTTCTTCCGAAGATCCGGATCCTTGAACGCTTGAGCAATAGCGGACACAAAGCCTCCTGGCCCCCGCCGCGCCACGGGCGGGAGGTAGCGGACATTCGACTGCTCGCGTCGGGTTCTCGGGCATGCGAAAACCGGCGGGGCTGTCTTTTGACCCCACTACACTAACAGCCAAGCCGGGAAAGTTGATATTTCAGGTTCACCAGCACCCACTCTGCCAGCAATCCCGCAGCCAGCGTCGAGGCTTTACTAACCCGTAGTTTGTTTTGAAAACGACGAACCCCCGTCTAGGACGTGAATCGTCCGGGACGGGGGCTGCGCGTAGAAGCTGAGTGCTTACGCCTCTGGGTCAGCGTCCACCGCGGTGGAGCCGCCCTGTAGCGGGTCGGAGTCGAGGACACCCTTTGCGCCGGAGTTTGCCTCCGGAGCCGGGGACGTCTCGCCAGCTGCGGATGCAACCGGGCCCTGGTTCTTCGCGGCACGCTTGGAGAACTCAACGGTGGTGGCGGAACCGCCAGCAGCCTTAATCTTCTCCTCGGCGGACTTGGAGAACTTGTTTGCGGTGACGTTGAGTGCGACGTTGATGTCACCCTCTGCCAGCACCTTCACCGGCTGCTTCGGGCGCACGAGGCCCTTGGCAACGATGTCGGCGATGGCGATGTCGCCACCTTGCGGGAAGGCCTCTGCCAGATCCCCGACATTGACCACCTGGTACTCGACGCGGTTCGGGTTCTTGAAGCCCTTCAGCTTCGGCAGACGCATGTGCAGCGGCATCTGGCCACCCTCGAAAGCAGCGGAAACCTGCTTGCGAGCCTTGGTGCCCTTGGTACCGCGGCCGGCGGTCTTACCCTTGGAGGCCTCACCGCGACCGACGCGGGTTTTGGCCTTGTTTGCGCCCTCTGCCGGGCGCAGATCATGGAGCTTGATGATGTCAGCCATGTGTTATCTACTCCCCTGCAACTTCTTCAACGGTGACGAGGTGACGCACCTTGAGGATCTGGCCGCGGGTCGCAGCGTTGTCCTTCTTCACCACGGACTGGCCGATCTTGCGCAGACCGAGAGCCTCGAGGTTCTTACGGGTGACCGGCTTCTCGCCGATCTTGCCGTGGTGCAACGTAATCTTCAGTGCCATGGTGCTTAGGCCTCCTGTCCTGCGCGTGCGCGCAGCATGCGAGCCGGTGCAACTTCCTCGACGGACTTGCCACGCTTGGCAGCCACCTCTTCGGGGCGGACAAGCTGCTTCAGGCCGGCGACAGTTGCCTGGACCACGTTGAGCGCGTTGTCGGAGCCGAGGGACTTAGCCAGGATGTCCTGGATACCAGCGCACTCGAGCACCGGGCGGACAGCGCCACCGGCGATCACACCGGTACCAGGGGCAGCCGGGCGGAGCATAACGATGCCTGCAGCCTCTTCTGCCTGGACCGGGTGCGGGATGGTGCCGCCGATCATCGGGACGCGGAAGAAGTTCTTGCGAGCTTCCTCTGCACCCTTCTGGATTGCGGCGGGAACTTCCTTGGCCTTGCCGTAGCCGACGCCGACCATGCCCTCACCGTCGCCGACGACGACGAGTGCGGTGAAGGACATGTTGCGGCCGCCCTTTACGGTCTTGGCAACACGGTTGATGGTGATGACGCGCTCGATGTACTTATCGCGCTCGTCATTCTGGTTGTTGCGGCGGTCGTCGCGGCGGCCGCCACGGCCACCACGGTTCCCGCGCTCGTTGCGGTCGTTGTTGTTCTGGTTGTCGGCGGAGCGCCCGCCGTCACGCCGTTCACGTTCGGCCATTACGCGATCCTTCCGTTGATGGTGATGATTGCGGTGATCATTAGAACTTCAGACCACCTTCACGAGCTGCTTCGGCCAGGGCCGCGACGCGGCCGTGGTACTTGTAGCCGCCACGGTCGAAGACGATCTCCTCGATCCCTGCGGCCTTGGCACGCTCTGCGACGAGCTGGCCAACCTTGGCGGCCTTGTCCTTCTTGTCGCCCTCCAGATTGCGCACGTCCGGCTCGATGGAGGATGCGGAAACCAGGGTGTGGCCCGCAAGGTCGTCGATGACCTGGACGTGGATGTGACGCGAGGAGCGGTGAACGACGAGACGCGGGGTCTCCGGGGTACCGCGCAGCGTCTTGCGGATGCGGTTGTGGCGACGTGCGCGAGCCTCGCGGCGGCGGGACGAGATGTCCTTGCCAACCGGAGTGCGCTTGGTGTTCTCTGCAGAATTGCTCATGATTACTTACCCGTCTTTCCGACCTTGCGGCGGACCTGCTCGCCGGCGTAACGGATGCCCTTGCCCTTGTACGGGTCATCCTTACGCAGACGGCGGATGTTTGCCGCAATCTGGCCAACCTGCTGCTTATCGGTGCCTTCGATGGCTAACTTGGTGTTGCCGTCGACGGAGAACGTGACGCCTTCCGGCGCCTCAATCAGAATCGGGTGCGAGTAGCCGAGGGAGAACTCGAGGTCCTTGCCCTTCTGCTGCACGCGGTAGCCGACGCCGAAGATCTCCATGTTGATCTTGTAGCCCTCAGTCACGCCCACGACCAGGTTGTTGATCAGGGAGCGGGTCAGGCCGTGCAGCGCACGGTTGTTGCGGTGGTCGTCCGGACGGGCCACCACGATCTGGTTGTCCTCAACGGAAGCGGTGATCGGAGCCGGCATATCCAGGTCCATGGTGCCCTTCGGGCCCTTGACCTCAACGTGCTGGCCGTCGATCTTCACCTCGACGTTGTTCGGGACTGCGATGGGTGCATTACCTACACGCGACATAAGTCTTTCAACCTCCCTTTACCAGACGTAAGCGAGGACTTCCCCGCCTACACCCTTCTCTTGTGCCTGGCGGTCGGTGAGCAGGCCGTGGGACGTGGAGATGATTGCCACGCCCAGGCCGCCGAGCACCTGAGGCAGGTCGTTGGACTTCGCGTACACGCGCAGGCCCGGCTTCGACACGCGGCGCAGGCCCGCGATGGAAGACTCGCGGGTCGGGCCGTACTTGAGGTTGAGCGTCAGCGACTTGCCAACTTTCTCGTCCTCAACTTTGTAATCTTCGATGTAGCCTTCCTGCTTCAAGATCTCGGCGATGTTCACCTTGATCTTGGACGAAGGCATGGACACGGCGTCGTGCTGCGCATGTGCTGCGTTGCGCACGCGCGACAGCATGTCCGCGATCGGGTCAGTCATGGTCATTGTGGTGACCGTTACCTTTCTCGTTGCGGTTCCCATCCACCGCGTGGCCTGCAGCGCGTGGCACTGCTGGTCGCGTTTTCCGCGTGATCTGTCGGGGGCTACTCCCGCTGCCCGCACTCAGTAGCACGGGCCGCTCGCCGCCTCCCTTGCACGCGGTCCGCATCTTGGCGGGGGGCCTGCAACAAAGTTGGATGTTCAAATGTTCTTCGGATCGCGCACGCCGAAGCATCGGCGCGCAAGTCCGAGCGGGTAACTTACCTCTTTCCTGGGGCGATGGGCAAATCGCTTGGCGACGGCACCCTCTAGCACCCCACCGATCCTCGCTTCCCGCGCGAACCCATAGACTGCATTCCTATGGAACCTGCTCTTGCTCAGCTCATTGGAACGCTGGACGCGACGCGTGAGGCGCGCGAGGCCCTCTACGTGTGGTTCCACCAGCACCCTGAGCTGTCACTGCAAGAGTTGCAGACAGCCTCGAAGATCCGTTCCCGCCTGGATGCCATGCAACTCCCGCACATGCAGGTAGGGGAGACGGGCACGGTATGCGTGCTAGAAAACGGCCCCGGCCCGGTGGTGGCCATCCGCGCAGACATCGACGGCCTGCCGGTGCAGGAGCGCTCCGGCAAGCCCTACGCCTCCACCGCTACGCAGGTTGATGCCGTCAGCGGCCACCAGGAACACGTCGCCCACGCCTGCGGGCACGACATCCACATCATGGGCGTGCTCGGGGCGCTGCATGCATACGCCGCCAACCGCGACAGCTGGAGCGGCACGCTGGTGGCGGTGTTCCAGCCGGCCGAGGAGGCCTACACCGGCTCCCGGGTGATGCTGGCCAACGGCATCCGCGAGGCGATGCCCACCCCCGACGTGTATTTGGGCCAGCACGTGCTGCCCATGCTGCCCGGCGGGAGCGTGGGCACGCACCCGGGGCCGTTTATGTCCCAGTCCTTTTCCGCCCAGATCGAGGTCTGGGGCAAAGGCAGCCACGGCTCCATGCCGGACAAGGGCGTGGACCCGATCCTGTTGGCCTCCAACATTGTCACCCGGCTGCACACCGTGGTCTCCCGTGAGATCGAGGCAAAGGAGACCGCAGTGCTCACCGTCGGTGCGGTCCACTCCGGTGTCAAAGCGAATGTGATCCCGGAAACCGCACAGCTGTTGGTGGACACCCGGGCGTACACCCGCGAGGTCAGCGACCGGTTGCGCAGCGCGATTATCCGCATCGTCCGCGGCGAGTGCGTGGCGGCGGGCAGCCCCCGCGAGCCGGAGATCACGTTCTACGACGAGTACCCGCTCACGGACAACAACCCCGTGATCACCTCGCGCGTGCGCGACGCTTTCGACGCGTACTTCGGTGACGAATCGGTGGAGCTAGGCCAGGTGCCGGCCTCAGAGGATTTCTCCATCATCCCCGACGCGCTGGGGGTGCCTTACACCTACTGGGGCCTGGGCGGTTTGCGGACTGGGAAAATGCCCCGAGCAATCACTCCCCGACATTCGCGCCCGACCTGCAGCCCACGCTCGACCGCGCGGCCGAAGCCATGATCGTCGCGGCGGCCGCGTGGCTGGTGGATGGCAATTAGCCCCCACTAGAACGGCAGCGCCGGGCGCGCACGCACCCGCGTCTGCCCGATGTCGGAGCGCTGCCCCGCCTCGTGACCCTGGTCGAAGGCGTCCGCGTCGAAGGAGCGCTTGGACGAGAAGCTACCTAAAGAGAAGCCCATTTCTGCGGCGAATGTGTCGCGGGCTTCGGTGGCTTTTTGGAAGTCGCTGACAAGCACGAGCCCGTACTCCCCGTCCGATTCCTCCACGGTCTTTTCCGCCTCGGCGAGGCGCGCGCCGATGCTGGCTGCGAAGCCGGACATGAAGCTGCGGCGGCGCACGACCGCCGATTCGCCCCAGCTGGTCGCGCGTACTTTCTGCGCATCCGCAAGCATCACGGGCAGCAGCAGCGCGTAGAGCATATCCACCCGCTCGAGGTGGCGCGCGCACCCAAAAATGACCGCATCTTTCATCCGCGTGGAGTTGTACACGCGCTGCGAAAATCCGGTGCAGTGCAGTGCGGCCGCGATGGTGAGCAGGAGGTTCGCCTGCATTTCGGTGTACGAGCCCGCGAATTCGTAGGCGCGCTGGCCTACCTCGGACGGTTCAGGGCCGTCGATATCCCGCTGCTCGTAGCCGTATTGCGCCATGAGCTCGAACGCGCGGGCGTAAAACACGTCCCCCTCGGGCGTGCCCTCCCGGTCACGCGCCTGGTTCAGCAATTTTTGCACTCGTTGTTTGATCTTGTCCTCGGTACGCATCGGACGCACCCACCCCTTCCCTGGTTTCGGATGTGTGGGTGTAGTTCTAGCGGGTTGGCAAGAGGCGTGTGCTCGACCCTGTGAAATTTGCGATCGAGCCCCTGTGGATAACTCCTATTTGCGCAGCTACATCGCGTGCAAAGTCGAATACCGAAACCAGACGCGGTGATGCGTATCGTCGGCGAGAACTCCGCGCCCGACACGATGTGGGACGCTGCCGGCGAGCACTTCAGTGAAGCCGGCACGCACTAACATCGAGGCAATGAGCAGGACCAAACGCAGTTTCGCAGTGACCAAGGTCGCCTCCGACGGCACCAGCGACACCCGTGCTGGCCGCGTCGAGGTGGAAGAGCCACTGGAGATCCGGGCCGGCGGCGCATCTGTAGCCACGCTTACGCGCACCCCGGGCCACGACATCGAGCTCGCGCACGGACTCTTGCAAGCGCAAGGCCTGATCGCCCGCATCGAGGACGTGGTTACCGCCCGCTATTGCGAAGGCACGATCGGCGGCGAAAACACCTACAACCTGTTGGACATTCAACTCGCTCAGCCCGTCATCCCGCAGTTCATCGACCCGATCCCCGGCGACGCCTGCGGCATCTCCGCCGAGCAGCGCGTGAGAGAACTCGCATCGAGCCTCAACGTGCGCCCTGAGTTCGCGGGATTCGAGCCGTCCGCGATCTTCGCGCTCCCCGCACTGCTCTCCCGGCACCGCGCCCGTGAGCTGTCAACCGCCGTCGCAGGTGACGTGGGCCGTCAAGACCTTAACCCTGTGAATGCGGTGCATAAGGTAGCCGGGCACATGCTTCTCGACGGCGTCCCGTCCCCCACCTTCCCCCTCGCGGTCGACGCACGAGTCGGCTTTGAAATCGTCCGTGCTGCCGCTGCCGCAGGGTTTAGTGCTGTGGCCACCACCGCCGGTGTCACGTCGATGGCCGTGGAGCTGGCTCGCGCCACCAACACAGTGCTGATCGGCGAAATCACCGCCGAGCGATTCAGCGTCTACTCCGGGGCCTAAAAGATCTATCCCGCGAACATCTGGGAGGCTTTCACTGCGGTCTCCCACAGCCCGTAGACAAGCAGCGCCACGATGACGGCGGCTAGAATCGCCGCGGCAACAGCGTGCGCAGCACCCTCACTGCGGGCAGGCGAGGCGGTCTGCGTCCCCACCGCCGAGACGCGATCCGCATCCACCTTGGCCTGCACCGTGGCCGGATCTTCGAACCACTTGCGGTCTACTGGCCTTACCAAGACGTTGGCCACCAGGCCGACGGCGAGCAGGACGCACATGATGTAGAGGGACAGCTGGTAAAGCTGCGGTCCCTCGTGGCCGCGGCTTGCCTGGCGCTCCACCACCATGTTGATAATCAGCGGGCCCACCACACCTGCGGCGGACCAGGCGGTGAGCAACCGGCCGTGGATCGCACCGACCTGGTAGACACCGAACAGGTCCCGCAAGTACGCCGGGATAGTGGCAAAGCCGCCGCCGTAGAAGGTGAGCAGGATGAGCGCGCTCACCACGAACAGCGCGAGGCTGGTGTGCCCGGCTGATGCCAGGAGGAAATAGAAAATGAGCCCTGCACCCAGGTAGACCATGTAAATGTTCTTACGCCCGATGACATCGGATGCGGAAGACCAGATGAAGCGCCCGCCCATGTTTGACAGTGACAGCAGCCCGACGAATCCGGCGGCGGCCGCAGCACTCAATGACGGGAAGTAGTCCTGCACCATGGGTGCAGCGTTCTCGAGGATGCCAATGCCCGCGGTGATATTGCAGAACAGGATCACCCACAGGCACCAGAATTGCGGTGTGCGGATCGCGTTGGCGGCACTCACGTTCGCCCCGACGATAGCGACCTTGGACGGTTTCTTGCCCACGCGGGGCGCACCGGACGGGGCCCAGTCCGGGTGCGGCAGCCGGATGCAGAAGGCACCCATGGCTATGACCACCAGATACACCGCCGCCAGGGTGAGGAACGTGGGTTGCAGCCCCACAGCGCGATCCGCAATCTCAACGCCACCGCCAAACGCTTCCATGAGGCGGTTCGACGCCGGGGAGGCGATCAGGCTCCCCCACCGAAGCCCATGATTGCCAGCCCTGTAGCCAAACCTGGGCGGTCGGGGAACCACTTCATCAAGGTGGATACCGGGGATATGTAGCCGATGCCCAGCCCAATGCCGCCGACGAAGCCGTAGCCGAAGTACACAACCCCAGGTGACCAGTTGCGATACCGGCCGCGGCGATGAGGAACCCCGCCACCCACAACACACCCGAAACCGTCATCGACACCCGGGGCCCCACCCGCTCGACCCAGGAGCCGAACAGGGCAGAAGAGATCCCGAGCATGCCGATGGCCAGAGAAAAGATCCAGCCGACGGCCACCTCACCCACGCCGAAGTGTTCCATCATCGGTTTCTTAAACACGGAAAACCCGTACACCTGGCCGATGGACAGGTGGATGGCCAGCGCTGCTGGGACGATGAGCCACCGGTTGAACTGCTTTGGCGCGATGATGGCAGCGCGGGAGAAGTATGACATGGGAACCCACCTTGCGAGGTTGCATTAAATTCGCTCGGCATAATAACCCATGCCCGGCCAGCGCAAACAACCGCAAAGAGCACATCGCCGTGAAGACCGGCCCAGGAATGCAGAAAACCTCCGGCTCGAGGTGAGTCGGAGGTCGTCGATACGCGAGCGCTTATGCGCGCTTCATCTTGCCGTCCTTGTCAGCGAACGGGAAGCCGAGGTGCGTCAGTAGGGCGCGACCCTCGTCGTCGTTCGTGGCGGTGGTCACGAGCGTGATGTCCATGCCGCGGACGCGATCGATCTTGTCGATGTCGATCTCGTAGAACATGGTCTGCTCGGACAGGCCGAAGGTGTAGTTGCCGTTGCCGTCGAACTGCTGGTCGTTGAGGCCGCGGAAGTCGCGGAAGTCGGATACGCGGCAGCGCGACAGTCAGCAAGCGGTCCAGGAACTCCCACATGCGGTCGCCGCGCAGGGTAACCTTCGCGCCAATCGGCATGCCTTCACGGAGCTTGAAGTTCGCGATGGACTTCTTCGCGCGACGCAGCTGCGGCTTCTGGCCGGTGATCGCGGTGAGGTCCTCAAGCGCGCCGTTGATCACCTTGGAGTCGCGGGCAGCGTCGCCCACACCCATGTTCACGACGATCTTGGTCAGGCCCGGGATCTGCATGACGTTGTCGTAAGCGAACTGATCGTTCAGCTTGGTGCGGATCTCGTCCTGGTAACGCGTCTTCAGGCGGGGGGTGTACTGAGTTGCTTCAGTCATCTTAGATGTCCTTCCCGTTCGACTTGGCCACGCGGACCTTCTTGCCGTCCTCGTCGAAGCGGTAGCCGACGCGGGTCGGCTTGCCATCGGAATCCAGGATCATCACGTTGGAGACGTGGATCGGGGCTTCCTGGGTGACAATGCCGCCGGACTCGGCGCCACGCTCGTTGTAGGAGTTCGCGACGTGCTTCTTGATGCGGTTCACGCCCTCGACCAGGACCTTCTCACGCTTCGGGTACGCCTCGATGACGCGGCCCTGAGCGCCCTTGTCCTTGCCAGCGATGACCTGGACCATATCGCCCTTCTTGATCTTCATAAATTAGATCACCTCCGGTGCGAGAGACACGATCTTCATGAAGCGCTTGTCGCGCAGCTCACGTGCGACCGGGCCGAAGATGCGGGTACCGCGCGGCTCGGTGTCGTTCTTGATGATGACGGCAGCGTTCTCGTCGAAGGCGATGTAGGAGCCGTCCGGACGACGGGTTTCCTTCTTCGCGCGGACGATGACGGCCTTGACAACCTCACCCTCCTTGACGTTGCCGCCCGGGGCAGCTTCCTTCACGGTGGCGACAATCGTGTCGCCGATGCCGGCGAAGCGTCGAACAGAACCGCCGAGAACGTTGATGCACAGAATCTCGCGTGCACCAGTGTTGTCGGCGACCTTCAGACGCGATTCTTTCTGAATCACAGTTGGTCTCCTGACCTGGATCAATGTGCGCCAGATTTCCGTCCTGCACGCACGTGGTCAATGCTTATTCGTGCCCATTGCTTATCGACGAACCTCTCGCGCTCGTCCCTCGCACGAGAGGCGAGCGCAACGTGGTCGAAGGGTCTCGGCTGCGCAGCTCGGAAACGCGCGTTGCAACCGACCAGCAGTAGACAACTGGAGTATTCAACCACGACCTGGGCCGATCCCCCAAATCCCTGTAGGCGAGCAATAAGAAGCACGCCCCTCGAGGATCACTCGTGAGATTGACCGCACATTGTGAAAAACTGGATGTGCATTCGCAGCGACCCGCCTTTCACCTGTGAGACACATAGGCCGTCAGGTAGCACCATTAACTTGTGCTGCAGTAAGTTCTTCAGTGTGAGCTTTCACGATTCAGCCCTCAATTCAATTAAAAACAAGCTCGATCTCTTCGAGCACGAACCCCCTCGCTTTGCGGTCCGTTCCATGCTCGCGGGCATGTACCTCGGAATTATGACCGCGTTTGCCTCCGCCACCGCCACCCTGCTCGAGCCCGTAGCCGCGGGCTGGGGCAAATACGCGTTCGGCATGATCTTCGCCTGCACCCTTTACATCATTGTCGTCCTGCAGGCTGAGCTCGCTACCGGCGATATGCTCTTTATGACGTACGGGGCCGTCCATGGCAAGAACAACATACCCCACGGCATCTTCGTCGTCCTGATCGTGACGTTTTTCAACCTCTTCGGTGCCGTCTTTATCACGTGGCTGATTTCCAACACCACCATCGGCTCAAGTATCGCTCCGGGCGACTTCCTGGAAAACCTCATGGTGTCGAAGCTGGAAAAACCTAGCGGCATCCTCTTCGTTGAAGCGATCTTGGCCAACATGGTGGTTTGCATCGCTTTTATGCTGACGGTGCAGGCGGGCAACGACTACACCGCGAAGCTGCTCAGCGTGATCCTCATCGTGCCGGCCTTCGCAACCATGAGCTACGAGCACTCCATCGCCAACTTCGTGCTCACTTCCCTGTCCGGCTTTACGCTGGGCCCAGAGCAGATTGAGGGGTTCACGTTCTGGAACGTGATCCGCAACTGGACCATTGTCTGGCTGGGCAACTTTGTCGGCGGCGGGTTGATCATGGGCGGGCTCTACGGCTGGCTCAACATGACCAAGACGAACTACAAGGACTAACCACCCCGGCGACCCGTCTCTCTGCCAAAATGGAGTGGGTGACTACCCAAACTCCAGATGTCCTCGAGGCAGTGCGCGGCGTGCGCAATGCGGTCGCAGACACCGCGTTGCCTGTCGACGTCGCGCCCGAAGCCCGCGCCATTGTTAACCAGCTGGACGATTATGTGCTGCCCCGCTTGGCAAATCTCGATGCCCCGCTGCTCGCGGTGATTGGCGGATCCACGGGCTCCGGCAAATCCACCCTGGTCAATGCGCTGCTGCGCGAGCGGGTATCTCACCCGGGCGTGATCCGCCCCACCACCCGTCAGCCAGTGCTGGTGGCAAACCCCGGCGACGCGGATTGGTTCAACTCCCCGCAGGTGTTGCCGGGGCTAGCCCGCTCCCACGGCGCGGGAGACGAACAGTCGACCACCCTGCGCGTTGTTGAGACGCACCGAATCCCGGAGGGGCTCGCGCTGCTCGATGCACCGGACTTCGACTCCATCGACGACCAGAACCGGGCTTTGGCGTCTCAGCTGCTCGCGGCTGCAGACCTGTGGATCTTCGTCACCACGCCGGCCCGTTACGCGGACCAGCTGGTGTGGAACTTCCTTCACGACGCCGCCGGCCGCGGCATCGAGGTGGCCGTGGTGCTCAACCGTCTCGACGACAAGGCCGCCGAAACGGTGCCGGATGATTTGCGCCGCATGATGAATGACGCGGGACTGTCTCGATCCACCGTGTTCACCGTCCCGTTCGTCGCAGACCTCGGCGGCGAACAGGTCGGCGAATTTCTGGGAGAGGAGCTGGTAGCTCCCCTGCGCGACTACCTCACCGCGCTCGCCCAGGACACTGTTGCCCGGCGCGACGTTGCGGGCAAGACCGTGGCTGGCGCAGTTGAATCGGTGCTAGCCCGTGTGGAGGCCTTGGTGGGCCGCCGCGAGCGCCAAGAGAACTTTGCCAACCAGCTGGATGAAGCGATCCACGAGCTGTACACCGCCGCCAATCGCCATGTCATAGACGCCACCTCCGACGGCAAGCTGCTGCGCTCCGAGGTGATGGACCGCTGGCAAGACGTCATCGGCACCTCCGACGTGTTCCGCGGCTTCGAGCGCTGGTTCTCCAGCGCGGTGGACAAGTTGGGCAGCTTCTTCACGGGCGAGCCCGCTCCCCTGCGCGAGGTGGAGACCGAGATCGAAACTGGCCTGCACGCGGTCATTGTGGATGCAGCTGAGACGGCCGCTGGCCGCGCCTGGTCCCACACCGGCGCGATCGCCCCTGATCTGCGTGCGGACGCGGACCCGGCGCTTGCCCGCGCCAGCACCGATATCTCCGCGCAAGCCGCCCAACTAGTCCGCGACTGGCAGCAGGCGATGGTGCAGCGGATCCAAGATACTGCGGGCGACAAGCGCCAGCGCGCCCGCATCATGTCCTTCGGCCTCAACGTGGTCACCGTCGCGCTCATGCTCGCGGTGTTCGCATCCACTGCTGGTATCACCGGCGGCGAGGTGGCCATCGCGGGCGGCTCCGCGGTGGTCGGCCAGAAACTCCTGGAGACCATCTTCGGCGAAGACACCGTGCGCCGCATGGTCGTCGAGGCCCGTGAGGACTTGAACCAGCGCCTCGGGGAGCTGTTTGCCGCGGAACGCGACCGCTACCACGAACTCACCGACCCACTGCTTGAGGGCGCCACCGCGGACCAGCTCCGTGAGGCTACCCGGCAGGCGAAGCGCGCGGTGGACGTGAGGCTCCTCGGTATTGAGGAAAAACCGCAGCTTCCCGCGGTGCAGGAAGATGTGGAGGATAGCTTCGAGCGTGGCACCCTGCGCGGGCTGTTCGACCAGCTGCGCGGCACCTTTGGCAAGGGTGACAACGATGTTTAAGAAAAAGGCTGGCCTCGGTGAGCGCCTCGCGGCGTTAGAGGAAGCTGCGCACATCGGCGCGCCATACCTCTCCCCTGCCCACCGCGAGGGCCTTGAGCGGGTGGCGCGGGCCGGTGCGGAGCGGCGCGCGCTATCCGCGGAGCACACCGTCGTCGGGTTCTTCGGCGCCACCGGCTCTGGCAAGACGTCGCTGTTTAACGCAGTCGTCGGCGAAGACCTGGGCAAAGCCGCCGCACGCCGTCCGACGACGTCTTCCCTCTCGCCGCCATCTGGGAGGCGGACGGCTCCGAGGAGTTGTTGGATTGGCTGGGTGTGGAGGACCGCCGCGTGCGCCAAGGCGAGTTCGCGCGGGGTGCGGGTCCGTTGATCCTGCTGGATCTGCCGGACTTTGATTCCGTGGAGGCCTCCAACCGCGCGATCGCGGAGCGTCTGGCCGGGCAGGTGGACGTGCTGGTGTGGGTCTCCGATCCGGAGAAGTACGCCGACAGCGTCATCCACGACCAGTTCATCCGCCCCCACGCCAACCACTCCGCGGTCACACTCGCCGTGCTCAACAAAGCCGACCTGCTTGCCGCAGGCGACGTGGGCACGGTCGCGGACTCGTACGCGGGGCTTTTGCGTAACGACGGCCTGTCCAACGTCCAGGTCGTGCCCACCTCCACGATCACCGGCGCGGGAATCGACGACCTGCGCGGGGCCATTGCCCGGGTGGCGAAAGCCCACACGGCGCAGACCGCCCGCATCGAGGCGGACATCCGCTCCGTAGCCCAGGGGTATGCCGGGGTGAGGGGTGCCGGAGGCGTCGATAAGCATGCAAAGCGCGACATGGACGCCGTGCTGGCGCAAGCAGCCGGTGCGGACCGCATCGCGGAGACCACCGCAGCCGCCTACCGCAAGCGGCTGCGGGAGCGCACCGGCTGGCTTATGACCTCCTGGATCACCCGCTTCAAACCCGACCCGCTGCGCCGGTTGGGCCTGCGGGAGACGCCCGACGAACTCGGCGTGCACCGTACATCCATGCCGGAACTCGACGCGGCGTCCAAGGCCGTGGCCAACCGGGGTGTGCGCGACTACGCCACCAAGGTGGCGGATGGGCTGCCTCAGGAGTGGTCCGCCGCCGTTGCGGACCACGCCGAGGAGGTCTCCGCCGGCCTGCCCGCGGAGCTAGACCGTGCGGTCGCGCGTGCCTCTCTGCCTGCGGAGCCGTCGAAAGGCTGGTCGGTACTGACCGTGTTTCAGTGGCTCGCGCTGCTCGCCGCGCTGGTGGGCGTGCTGTGGTATCTCTTGGTCGCGTTCGTTCCCGGCGTGCTCACTCCGCTGCTGGGCGGGGATCTCGTGCCCGATGTAGAGGGGTGGCCGATCCCGACGCTGCTGATCATGGCGGGCCTGCTCACCGGCCTAATCATCGGCCTGACCAGCGCAGTCTTCGGCGGCATGCTGGGCTCCGGAGTGAAACGCAGGACGCGTGCGGCGGTGCAGAAGCAAGTCGCCGAGGTCTCCCAGACCGCGGTAGTGGATCCGCTCCTGGCCATCCGGGAGGACTACTCCCGCTTCGCGGAGCGCATCGCCGTCGCCGCGGGGTAGTTTCCCGGTACGGTCGGCGGTCATGACACGCATCCCGAGAGTCCTATCCATCGCCGGCACCGACCCCACAGGCGGCGCCGGCGCGCAGGCCGACCTGAAGGCCATTGCAGCCGCCGGCGGCTTCGGCATGAACGTGATCACGGCCTTGGTGGCGCAGAACACCCAGGGTGTGCGCGAAATCCACACGCCCCCGCAGGCGTTCTTGCACGCGCAGCTCGACGCGGTCTTCGACGACGTGCAGGTCGACTCGGTGAAGATCGGCATGTTGGGGGACGTGGCGACGACCCGCACCGTCTCCGACTATCTGGCCGCCCACCCCGTGCCGGTTGTGGTAGTGGACCCGGTGATGGTCGCCACCTCCGGCGATCGCCTCCTCACCGAGGACGCCGAGGAAGCGTTGCGCCAACTTATCCGTGACCACGCCGACGTGGTCACGCCCAATATTCCGGAGCTCGCGGTGCTGACCGGCCAGCCGGTGCCTGATACCTTCGACGCCGCGATCGATGCCGGGCGGGCATACGCGGCCGAGGCGGGCGTGCAGGTGCTAGTCAAGGGCGGCCACCTCGAAGGCGGGCACGCATCCAACGCGCTCGTCGCCCCCAACGGCGCGGTCCACACCGTCGAGGTCGCGCGCGTGGACACGAGAAACACCCACGGCACCGGGTGCTCGCTGTCCTCGGCGCTGGCCACCCGCATGGTTGTAGACAGCGCCCCCGTCGCCGTCACCTGGGCCTCTCAGTGGCTCCATGAGGCGATCGCGCACGCAGACGAGCTCAACGTGGGCCGGGGCCACGGGCCCGTGCACCACTTCCACCGCCTGTACCGGCTGGCGGGCGGGGTGTAGGGGCGGCCTTAGACCGCGGTCGAACCTGCTGCGCCCGCGCGCTCGCCCAAAGCGTTTACTGTGACCTTTAACGCACCCGCAGCTCACCCCACGGTGCCGCGCCCGGGGGAACACGGCGGAGGAAAAGGCCACCTCTCCCCCGCCAGCTGTGCACTCCACCGCAGCCCCGTCCGCGCACACCACGAGCTGGCCCGCAGCGCACTCCGCCCACCGCGCGATCCCGTCGACCGTCAAAGTGATCACACCCCGCCCGCCCACCTGCGGCTGCCACGCCAACTCCGCGCCCACCGCGCCGTCAACGTTCACGAGCTCCGCAGACCACGGCGCTCCTGCAAGTTCGTGTGTGGCGACAAGCATGTCCGGTTGCTTCGGGATGGCGAGGGAGGTCCGAAGGTAGCCGTCGATAAGCACAAGCTCGCGCACCAGCGTCAGCGAGTGCACCCACCCCTCCTCCGCGAGCGACGGGGTGTCATCGCGCGCCGGCAGCCCCATCCAACCGAGCGCCAGCGCACCCGCACCATGGGGGAGCAGCTGCGGGGCATAGAACTGATGGCCGTAATCCAGCGGGGTGAAGTCGGTGCGGACGTTAAAGCGGGTGCCATCCAGCGTGCCGACGACATAACCGCACTCGTCCGAATCCGGATACTGCGGGCAGAACACGAGTACCTCGAGCTCCTCGCCAGTCGCCTGGTCTGTCATGCGCAGCAGGTTCGGACACTCCCACATGTAGGCCGAGGCGGTGTTGTAATTCAAGCCCGAAAATTCCAGCGCCCCGGCCAGCTCCCATTGATCCAGATCCGCGGAAGTGTAAAGCACCACCGCGCCCGTATGGTTGGTGCGCTGCGCGCCTATGACCATGCGCCATGTGCCGTCGGCGCTCCTGGAGACGTGAGGGTCGCGGAAGTGCGCGGTGAACCCCTCCGGCGCGCCGTCGATGACAGGATTGTTTGCGCGGCGTCGGTACGTACCGCCCATCGGCCCCGCAATGTCATGAACATCCACGATGTTCTGGCTGGTCAAACGCTGCCCGTCGCGCTTGAGGTTGCCGGTGTAAAACAGGCGCAGCGAATCGCCGTCGAGGACCGCCGACCCCGAGTAGCAGCCGTTGAGGTCGTAAGGATGGTCCGGGTACAGCGCCATGGGGAAATGGCGCCACTCGCCGCTGCCCAGCGTTGTCACCGCGTGGCCCCAGCCAGTGCGCTTCGGCTGCAGCGGAAACGAAGGATCGTGCTGGTAGAACACGTGTAGCTGATCCCCGACAAGGGTCAGCCCGTTCGGGTCATTCAAACGCCCTTGCGGCGCAGTGAGGTGGTGCTTCGGCCGGTACGTCATAATTCCGTAGTCTACGGTGCATGACCTCCCCCACCGCTCGCATCACCGTGTACGGCGAGGCGCTCGTCGACCTGGTCCCTGCCGCCGCCGAACCGCTCGCGCCGCTGACTCCCGCGCTCGGCGGCGGGCCGTTCAACGTAGCGCGTGCACTCGGCCGCCTCGGCGCTGACGTCGCGTTCCAATCACGCCTGTCTGACGACGCCTTCGGGCGCGCCCTCCGCGAATCCCTCGCCGCCGACGGCGTGGACCTCTCCCACTGCGGCCAAGGACCGGAGCCGACCACGCTGGCAGTCGCGTCGCTCGACCCGAACGGTGCTGCGGCCTACACCTTCTACGTCGAGGGCACCGCCGACAGGCTGGCCGAACCCGAGCCGATCACGGAAGGGTTCGCCGTCTTCGGCACTTTGTCCTTGGCCTTGGAACCGGCGTCGCTGCGCTACGCCGCCGCGGCACGCCGATCTGCAGAAGCCGGCGCGGTGGTGTGCCTGGACCCGAACATCCGCCCCGCCTTCGCATCCGAGAAACACCGTCTGTTTCTCCGCGGAATGCTGGAATCTGTGACGCTGCTGAAGCTGTCCGACGAGGAAATAGAGTTCCTCGGCGACACCTCGCACGTACCGGTGGTAGTGACCACGCTGGGCGGCAACGGCATTGGCGTGCGCGCCCCGTTCGGCACCGTCGAAGTGGCCGCGCCCGCCGTAAAAGTCGCTGACACCATCGGCGCCGGCGACACCGTCATGGCCGCACTGGTGTACCAGCTGGCAGCACGAGGGCTTGACCGCAACGGAGTCGCCGCGCTGGGCGAAGAGGACTGGCGCGAGATCCTCGACTTCGCGGCCCGCGCTGCCGCCATCACTGTCGCCCGCACCGGCGCCCAGCCCCCGTACCTGCGGGAGCTGGGCGCCGGGTAAGCCCCGTGTGTGTTACTCCACCGTCACCGACTTCGCCAAGTTGCGCGGCTGGTCCACGTTCAGGCCCCGAGCCTCCGCCACCGCGCAGGCGAAGATCTGCAGCGGAACGGTGGACAACAGCGGCTGCATGAGCCCCGCGGACTGCGGGATGCGGATGATGTGGTCCGCGTACGCCTCCACGTCGGTATCGCCCTCCTCCGCGATGACGATGGTGACCGCACCGCGGGCGCGAACTTCCTGGATGTTGGAGACGACCTTGGCGTGCAGGTTGTTGCGGGAGCGCTTGGACGGCACGATGATGAACACCGGCTGCCCCTCCTCCACGAGCGCGATCGGGCCGTGCTTGAGCTCGCCGGCGGCGAATCCCTCGGAGTGCAGGTAGGCGACCTCCTTGAGCTTCAGCGCGCCTTCGAGGGCTACCGGGAAGCCAACGTGCCGGCCCAGGAACAACACGGATTTGGCGTCGGCCATGTCCTGGCCCAGCTGCTTCACCTGGTCCTCGTTGTCCAGCACGCGCTGAATCTTGTCCGGCATCTCCTGCAGCTCGTCCACAATCTGGCGGATTTCGTCGGCGTACTTGTCGCCCCGCACCTGCGCCAGGTAGAGGGCCAGCAGGTACGCGGCCACAATCTGGGAGATAAACGCCTTCGTCGACGCCACTGCGATCTCGGGGCCGGCGTAGGTGTACAGGGAGGCGTCCGCCTCGCGAGGGATGGAAGATCCGACCGTGTTGCAGATGGCAATCACCTTCGCGCCCTGCTCGCGGGCATGGCGCACAGCCATCAACGTGTCCATGGTCTCTCCGGACTGGGACACGGCCACCACAAGCGTGCGCTCGTTGACAATCGGGTCGCGGTAGCGGAACTCGTGCGCGAGCTCCACCTCCGTCGGAATGCGGCACCAGTGCTCGATGGCGTAGCGCGCGACCTGCCCCGCGTAGGAGGCGGTACCGCAAGCGACGATGATGATCTTGTTGATGGAGCGCAGCACCGACTCGTCGATACGCAGCTCGTCTAACGTGAGCTTGCCGTCTTCGTCGAAGCGGCCATAGAGGGTGTCGCGCACTGCGGAAGGCTGATCATGGATCTCCTTTTCCATGAAGGAGTTGTAGCCGCCCTTCTCTGCTGCGGTGACGTCCCACTCGACGGTAAACGGCTTGGCGTGGGCCGGGTTGCCCCCGAAGTCGCAGACGTCGTAGCCGTCGGCGGTCAGCGTGACAATCTGGCCGTTGTCCATCTCCACGGCGTCGCGGGTGAACTCGATGAAGCCGGCGACGTCGGAGCTGAGGAAGTTCTCGCCCTCGCCCACACCGATCACCAACGGCGAGTTCCAACGCGCCGCGACAATGCGGTCCGGGTGATCCGCGTGGATCGCCAGCAACGTAAACGCGCCCTCGAGGCGCTGCGCGGTCAGCTGCATCGCACGGGTGAGGTCGCCGTCTGCCTCATTATCGTAGATGTCCAGCAGCAACGTGCCGGCCACCTCAGTATCAGTTTCGGAGACGAAGCTGTAGCCCTTATCGACGAGCTCCGCTTTCAACCCCGCAAAGTTCTCGATGATGCCATTGTGGACCACGGCCATGCGGCCGCCGCCGACCACGTGCGGGTGGGCGTTCGCATCGGTCGGGCCGCCGTGCGTGGCCCAGCGGGTGTGGCCGATACCCAGCTTGGAGGCCGGGATGGGGTTATCGGCGATCTCCGCCTCCAAGTCAGCGACCTTTCCCGCCTTCTTGCGGCACTCGATCACCCCGTTGTTGGCTACGGCCACACCGGCCGAATCGTAGCCGCGGTATTCGAGACGGCGAAGGCCCTCGACAATGACATTCTTGGCGTCGCGCTCAGCTGCTCCGGCGCCGACGTATCCAACGATTCCACACATGAGAGAAAATCGTACCCGCGCTTTCACTACTGTAAAAAGTGCAAACACGAAACCCCCGCTGCCGACCCATCCACGGGCCGGGAGCGGGGTACGTTTTAGGCCATCGGCGCCCTACGCCTTCTCCACACCGATCTTCTGGCCGTTCTTGTTCTCGCGGACCGGGGCGTACTCGGTGACGTCCTCCTGGTTCTTTTTCGCGTCCTCGCCGGTGGCGCCGGCCTCATCCGCGGCGCGCCTGGTGTAGATTGCAAGCTTTTCGCCGGTGAAGCGTCCACGTGGGACTCGGCGGTACCGTCAGGGTGCGCGGTGAGCAACGGGATCCACTTGCCGGTGCCGTCGAAGTCCCCATCAATTCCAGGTGAACTCTGGCCGAACATCCCAGCCGAAAACAAAAGTACCCGCCCGACACAGGTCGGGCGGGTACGTCGTCGAGAAGCTACGCGCTTTTAGCGAGCCTTCTCAATGATCTCGACGAGACGGAAGTGCTTGTCCTTGGACAGCGGACGCGTCTCCTCGATGCGCACGAGGTCGCCGACTCCGGCGCTGTTCTCCTCGTCGTGTGCCTTCACGCGCGTGGTGGTACGCACGATCTTGCCGTAGAGGGCGTGGGACTTGCGGTCCTCGACCTCTACAACGATCGTCTTGTCCATCTTGTCGGACACGACGTAGCCACGACGGCGCTTCTGCAGGCCCTTCTCTTTCGGCTGAGCCGGGGTGTGCTTCTCACCAGCGGTCTTCTCAGTCACGTTTGCCTCACTCATGGTTATGCCTCAGCTCCCGTGGACTCCGGGACGACGGACAGGCCAAGCTCACGCTCGCGCAGCACCGTGTAGATGCGAGCGATGTCGCGCTTCACGGTGGAGATGCGGCGGTTGTTGGTCAGCTGGCCAGTTGCAAGCTGGAAGCGCAGGTTAAACAGCTCTTCCTTCGCCTCGGTCAGGCGGGTGCGCAGCTCGTCGTCGCTCAGCTCACGGAACTCAGATGCGGGGGTACCGGTTGCCATTAGAACTGGTCCTCCTTCTTGATCACGCGGACCTTGCACGGCAGCTTCGCGCCAGCGCGGCGCAGAGCCTCAAGTGCAACTTCCTCGTTCGGGTAGGACATTTCGAACATGATGCGGCCAGGCTTGACGTTGGCCACCCACTTCTCCACCGGGCCCTTACCGGAACCCATACGCACGCCGAGCGGCTTCTGAGTCAACGGACGGTCCGGGAAGATGTTGATCCACACCTTGCCGCCACGCTTGACGTGGCGGTTGATGGCGATACGTGCGGACTCGATCTGGCGGTTGGTGATGTACGCCGGCTCGAGCGCCTGCAGACCGTAGTCGCCGAAGGTGATCTTGTTGCCACCCTTGGACACACCCGAGCGGTGCGGGCGGTGCTGGCGGCGGTACTTCACGCGCTTAGGGATGAGCATGAATTAGCCCTCCTTCTTCTGCTCTGCACGCTGGCGACGCTGGCCGCCGCGGCGCGGGCGACGGTCGCGGTCGCCACGGCCACCACGATCGTTCTTCGGAGCGTTCAGCTCGGACTCGCGGACACCGCCCACGACGTCGCCCTTGTAGATCCACACCTTGACGCCGATGACGCCGAAGGTGGTGTGTGCTTCTGCCGTGCCGTAGTCAATCTCCGCGCGCAGCGTGTGCAGCGGGACGCGACCCTCGTGGTAGCGCTCGACACGGGACATTTCCGCGCCGCCGAGACGGCCGGACGTCATAACCTTGATGCCCTTGACCTGCGGGTTGCGCATCGCGGACTGGATGGCCTTGCGCATGGCGCGGCGGAACGCGACACGGTTGACCAGCTGCTCGGCGATGGACTGAGCGACCAGCGTTGCGTCCGCATCGATGTTCTTGACCTCGATGATGTTCAGCGCGACCATCTTGCCGGTGAGCTTCTCCAGCTCACGGCGGATGCGGTCAGCCTCGGCACCACGACGGCCGATGACGATGCCCGGGCGTGCGGTGTGGATGTCCACGCGTACGCGGTCCCGGGTGCGCTCGATGACGACGTCAGAGATACCGGCACGCTCGAGGTTCTTCTCGAGGTACTCGCGGACCTTGATGTCCTCGGCGACGTAATCGGCGTAGTTCTTGTCGGCGTACCAGTGGGACTTCCAGTCGGAAGTGATACCCAGGCGCAAGCCGTGCGGGTGAATCTTCTGGCCCATTACTTGGCCCCTTCCTTGGACTCATTGGTGGACTCGACAACAACGGTGATGTGGGACGTGCGCTTCCGGATCTGGAAGGCGCGGCCCTGGGCGCGCGGCTGGTAACGGCGCATGGTCGGACCCTCGTTTGCGTAGCACTCGGAGATGACGAGTGTGCGCGGGTCCAGGCCGAAGTTGTTCTCGGCGTTCGCTGCTGCGGATGCAACAACCTTCGCGACGTCCTTCGACGCACCCTGCGGGGCGTACTTCAGGATGGCGAGTGCCTCAGCAACAGACTTGTTGCGGATGAGGGCGAGCACGCGGCGGGCCTTCATCGGGGAGACGCGAACGAACTTGGCAGTCGCGGATGCAGTGGTGATTGTGTCAGCCATTGCTTATCGACGTCCCTTCTCTGCCTTGACGTGACCCTTAAAGGTCTTGGTGGGTGCAAACTCGCCGAGCTTGTGACCGACCATGGACTCGTCGACAAACACCGGGACGTGCTTCCGGCCGTCATGGACGGCGAAGGTGTGGCCGATGAAATCGGGGAGAATGGTCGAACGGCGCGACCAGGTCTTGATGACCTGCTTGGTGCCAGCCTCGTTCTGAGCGTCCACCTTGTTGAGGAGGTGCTCGTCGACGAACGGGCCTTTCTTCAGGCTACGTGGCATGTCTGTTTACCTCCTCTTAGCGCTTCTTCGAGCGGCGGCGCCGCACGATCATGTTGTTGGAATAACGGTTCGGGTTGCGGGTGCGGCCTTCCTTCTGGCCCCACGGCGACACCGGGTGACGGCCACCCGAGGTCTTGCCTTCACCACCACCGTGCGGGTGATCGACCGGGTTCATAACCACACCACGCACGGTCGGGCGCCAGCCCTTCCAGCGCATGCGGCCGGCCTTACCCCAGCGGATGTTGATCTGGTCGGCGTTGCCGACCTCGCCAACGGTCGCGCGGCAACGGATGTCCACGCGGCGGATTTCGGAAGACGGCATACGCAGCACCGCGTAGTTGCCTTCCTTACCCAGCAGCTGGATGGACGTACCAGCGGAGCGGGCCAGCTTCGCACCCGCGCCCGGCTTCAGCTCCACAGCGTGGATCGTCGTACCAGTCGGGATGTTGCGCAGCGGCAGGTTGTTGCCAACCTTGATGTCCGCGTTCGCGCCAGCCTCGACGATGGCACCCTGCTTCAGGCCCTTCGGCGCGATGATGTATCGCTTCTCGCCGTCGTAGTAGTGCAGCAGTGCAATGTTGGCGGTGCGGTTCGGGTCGTACTCGATGTGCGCGACCTTCGCCAGCACGCCGTCCTTGTCGGAGCGGCGGAAGTCAATCACGCGGTAACGACGCTTGTGGCCACCGCCGCGGTGACGGGTGGTGATGTGGCCGTGGGTGTTACGGCCGCCCTTCTTCGGGAGCGGGCGCAGCAGCGCCTTTTCCGGGGTCGAGCGAGTGATCTCGTCGAACGCGGAAACGGAGCTGGCACGGCGACCCGGAGTTGTCGGCTTGTATTTACGAATAGCCATAGTTGTTCCTTTTCTATCGTCCTCTTCGCTGCGCGATAGCCGTTAGGCCGTCGCGCCTCCGAAGATGTCGATGGAGTCGCTGCCCTCGCGGAGAGTGACGTAGGCGCGCTTGGTGTCCTTGCGCTGGCCGTAACCGGTGCGGGAGCGCTTGCGCTTGCCCTCGCGGTTGACGGTGTTCACCGAAGCGACGTCGACGCCGAAGATCTCTTCCACGGCAATCTTGATCTGGGTCTTGTTGGCCGACGGATTCACAAAGAACGTGTAGGTGTTCTGCTCCATCAGGCCGTAGCTCTTCTCGGAAAGCACAGGCGCGATGATGATGTCGCGCGGATTCGCGATCTTAGCCATTTACTTCTCCTCCTCAGCCGTCGCTACCGCGCCGGCAGCTACAGCCACGGCGTTGCCGCGGTTGATGAAGGTGTGCAGCGCCTCGACCGAGAACACGACATCGTCTGCGTTCAGCACGTCGTATGCGTTCAGCTGAGCCGGCTCAATGACGTGGACGCCCGGCAGGTTCCTTGCGGAAAGGCGGGAGTTCTGGTCATCACGGCCGATCACCAGCAGAACCGACTTGCGGTCCGTGAGGCGCTCGATGAAAGCGCGTGCAGACTTGGTCGACGGGGTCTGGCCCGGAACCAGGTCCTCCACGACGTGGATGCGCTCGTTCTGCACGCGGTTGGTCAAGGCACCTGCGAGGGCGGCCTTGATCATCTTCTTCGGGGTGCGCTGTGCGTAGGAACGCGGCTGCGGGCCGTGCACAGTGCCACCGCCGGTGTAGTGCGGCGCACGGATGGAACCCTGGCGTGCGCGACCGGTGCCCTTCTGACGGAACGGCTTCTTGCCGCCGCCGGATACCATGCCACGGGTCTTCGTCGCGTGGGTGCCCTGGCGTGCTGCAGCAAGCTGTGCGTTCACAACCTGGTGCATCAGCGCCACGGAGGCCTCGCGGTCGAAGTACTCAGCCGGGAGTTCGACAGAGCCCTTGGCCCCGTCAGCGGTGTGGACGTCAAGCGTCAGGTTCGTCATGCGTGAGCACCGCCCTTCACTGCGGTCTTGACGGTAACAACGGAACCCTTTGCGCCCGGGATGGCGCCCTTGATCAGGATGAGGTTGTTGTCGCCGTCGATGCGTTGGATCTTCAGGTTCTGGGTAGTAACGCGGTTACCGCCCATGCGGCCTGCCATGCGGGTGCCCTTGAACACGCGACCCGGGGTCGCGCAGGCGCCGATGGAACCCACGCGACGGTGGGAGGCCTGGTTACCGTGTGCGGCACCCTGACCAGCGAAACCGTGGCGCTTCATCGCGCCGGCGTAGCCGTGGCCTTTGGTGGTGCCGGCGACGTCCACATAGGTGTCGCCCTCGAAGATGGTTGCGTTGAACTCCTGGCCGAGCTCGTAGCCAGAGGTGTCCTCCATGCGGATCTCTGCAACGTAGCGGCGCGGGTTCACACCGGCCTTCTTGAAGTGACCGGCCTGCGGCTTCTTAGCCTTACGGGGGTCAATGTCGCCGTAGGCGATCTGGATGGCGGAGTAGCCATCGGTCTCAGGGGTACGGATCTGGGTGACCACGCACGGCCCAGCCTCGACGACGGTAACCGGGATAACGCGGTTGTCCTCGTCGAAGATCTGGGTCATGCCGAGCTTCTTGCCCAGAATGCCCTTGATCTGGTTGTCAGACATGTGTTAGTTCTCCACTACTTACGTCGGGATTGCTCTACTGGATGTTCACGTCGACGCTTGCCGGCAGGTCGATGCGCATGAGCGCGTCAACCGTCTTGGGCGTCGGGTCGAGAATGTCGATGAGGCGCTTGTGAGTGCGCATCTCGAAGTGCTCGCGAGAATCCTTGTACTTGTGGGGAGAACGAATAACGGCGTACACGTTCTTTTCGGTGGGCAACGGCACCGGGCCGACGACGCGGGCACCCGTGCGGGTGACCGTCTCAACGATCTTCTTCGCGGATGCGTCGATCGCCTCATGGTCGTAAGCCTTGAGCCTGATGCGGATCTTCTGTCCCGCCACGCTTACCTCTTCCTCGCATCCCCACGTTCGATCGTTCACTCCGTTCACAATCGAACGGAAAAGAGAGCCGAATCGAAGCGGTGGGTTTGTAGCTTCTAGTTTCTCTATAACGTTGTCCGGGCTGGGCCCTTGGCTCAACGCCAGTGTCGTTTCTGACTGCCATGACACGTCCGGAAGATGGCCGCGCAAATTCATGCTGCCGCTCAGTGCTTCCGCCTGGACACATCCAAAAGTGCTGTGCCCGGGTGTCAGACTCGGAAGGGTGCGTGACCCTTGCGTACTGCCGCTGTGAATTTGCCATGGCCCTTCTCCGGTTCCTCCGGTTGGAAGGTGTCATGTTTGCCCAGCCACCGGCCGGAGTGTTCCGGCCCGTGTCAAGGCAACCTGGGTATTAAAACACAAGGTTGCACCGAGCACAAGCCCGCCTATCGACGTCCCTTCGGTCTCCCCCGCATGCGCGACACCGCCGCGACACAGCCTAGAACCGTCTAGAACCTCCTAGTAGCAGTGCCGCTCAGTCACAACTTGGTATCACCTACATTTTTGCCCGGCTCAAGCGTGCAGATGTGTGTACCCTTTATTCGCAGACCGTACGCGCGTCGCATGCTTGGCAGCGGGCGCGAACGGAGCCGCAGTTTTTCTCTTCGAAAGGACCGTCATGGCCGATAAGAACGCTACTAATTCCACCCCGAACACTGTTGCTGGAAACACCGCCAACAACTCCACCGCACCGGCCGCTACCTCCTCTGCAGTGGAGCCGGAGAAGGTGCGCCCGCGCAACGAGAACCTGGAGACGGATCACGGCTCCACCGTTATCGACGACAACGTTGTGGGCAAGATCGCCGGCATCGCGGCCCGCGAGGTCTCTGGTGTGAACAACCTCGGCGGCGGCGCTGCGCGTATGTGGGGTGCCGTTCGTGAGTCCCTGACGTCTTCCACCAACGTGCAGCAGGGCGTGAACGTCGCGGTGGAGGACGGCCACGCGTCTGTCGCT
Organism: Corynebacterium wankanglinii; assembly: GCA_014490595.1. Lineage (GTDB taxonomy): Bacteria > Actinomycetota > Actinomycetes > Mycobacteriales > Mycobacteriaceae > Corynebacterium > Corynebacterium wankanglinii. The sequence goes on along the minus strand of CP061031.1, from coordinate 460,215 downwards.
GTCGCAATCATCGCCGAGTACGGCGTGGCAATCCACGAGCTGGCTAACGCGATCCGCGAGAACGTCACCGTTGCCATCACCCGCATGACCGGCCTTATCGTCGACCGCGTGGACGTCACGGTGCACGACGTGCACCTGCCGGAGCAGGAGACCGCCACCGAGCAGTCCGACGACGCTAACTACCAGGCTGTGAACCAGCCGATCAACCAGTAAGCCATGGCGTACACCCCGTGAGCCGCGAGGTTGCGGAGGGCGTCCGCGATGCTGCCGTCGCCGTCGACGGGGTTGCCGCACTCCACGGCGGCCGCGTCGGCGAGGTGGCGACCTACCTGCCCAACACCCGCATTGAAGGTGTGAAAGCCATCTCGCGAGATGGCCGCAACGGATTCGAAGTGCACTTCGTATTCGACGTCGCGTCCGGCCGCAAGGTGCAGGACGTTGCGGAGGACGTGCGTTCTGCCGTTCTTGACGCATCCGAGGCGGAATTTGTGGACGTGGTCGCCGGAGACGCGCAGTAAAAGGCGCGCACCGCCCTGCTTTTCGCCCAACCTCATAAACCGAAACGTGGTTTTATTATGAATCTTTTCTCCAATAAGGCGCTCGCCGGCATCATCATCGGTGCCGTTGTGGCCTTCTTTGTCACCTTCGGCGGATGGCCGGGCTTGCTCTGGCTCCTGCTGTTCACCATCATCGGCGGGGTTGTCGGGGCCCAGCTCGACGGCCGCCTCGACCTATCCGCGGCTTTGGGCAGCGGCACCGGTAGAGGCCGAAGCTGATGGATGCCTCCTTCTACCACGTCAGTGAGCGCACAATCGAGCGCGTCGCTGAGGTGGCGGCCGCGGCGGTGCCCGGGTGTCGGAGCATCGACGCGAAGCTGGCCGGGCTCGCCGGGCGCAGCTTCCCGCGGGTGAGCGCCCGCCTGGATCAGGTTTCGGGCACGGTGGCGGTCGATACCGAGATTGCCACCTCCTACCCCGCCCCAGTCGCTGCCATCACCGACGCCGTTCGCGCGACGATCATCGCGCACATCCGGACACTGGTGGGACTGGATGTCTCCCGCGTGAAAGTTACCGTTGCCAACGTGGAGGCTCTTCCCGAGGCCGGGCGCGTGACCTGGGAGCAGGTGGCCGACCACGAAGCGTTTGTCATCCCGACGCCCATCGAAGTCTCCCCGACCCGTGTGCAGCACCCGGTCACTCAACCGCTCGAGCAACTGCAAGACATTGCGGTGCACTCGTTGGTGGACGACATGCACAGCGTGGTGGTGCCCGCTCCTGTCGAGGTCGAGCACCCAGCCACGCCGGAGCCTGCACGCGCCGCCCATGTGGAGACGCCCGAGCCTGTCCGCGCGTACTCCCCTGAGGTGCCGGAACCGCAGCGGCTTGCTGCTATCCGTACGTACCCCACCGAGGCACGGGTGCCGTTCCCGCCTGAGCCAGTACGGCCGTGGGCACCTCAGGTGCGCGAGACCGTGCCGCGGCACCCGCAGCTCCCGCCGTTGCAGCAGCTGACCCCGGTGAACGTGGAGCATGTTGCGCGACCGCGCGAAGTGTCGTTGCCGTGGCGCGCGCCCCTCAAGGAGATCACGGTGAATCGCCCGCCGCTCAAGCCGATTGTGGTCGAGCCGGTGGTTCGCACGCCGATGACATCCGCGCCCGCGCCGCAGCCGGTCGTCGTGCCCGTTGCACCTGCACCGAAGCCGCTTAAGCAGATCACGATTCAACCGGTGGTGAAGTACTATGACCGCACCCGCTAAGACCGCACCCGCTGCGCAGGGAGAGGGCCGCCCTGTCGGACCACACCCGGGCGACGAGCCGCTGGGCAACCCAGCCGCACGCTGGCTGTCTGTGCTGACAAGCCTCCTTCTGCTCGCCCTGTCGGGAGTCGCGGCTCGGGATCTGTGGTACCACTTCTACAGGGATGAGCCACTGGATGAATCGTGGCTCGGCCGCACGTGGAACTTCCTCGGATCCTTCGCCGCGGATGCGGTGGCAGTAACCCTAGGCATCATCCTGATCCTGCTAGGCCTGATACTGGTGTTCTTCACCTTCAAACCGCGCCCGCACGGCTACGTCCGCGTGAACTCACCGGCATCCATCTGGACCCGCCCGGTGGATATCGCCCGCAAGGCCACCTACACCACCCGGGGTGACCTCGGAGGCGAGCAGGTGCGCACCAAGGCCAACCGCAAGTCCGTCAAGGTCCAGGTTGTCGACGATGGCTCTGGGCCCGCGATGCAGGAGCGCGTGACTCGCTCGCTGAACAACGAATTCCGCACCCTCACCACGCCCCCTGCTGTGTCGGTGAAGCTGCTGCCCAACCCGCAGGCGCGGCAAGTGGCTGGCCCCGCTCGAACGGCCTCCGCAGACGCCAAGGCCACCACCACCCCGGAGGTGACGCAATGACCAAAACGCTAGGTTTCTTCGACCGCCTGATCATATGTTTGCTCGGGCTGCTGCTCATTGTGGCTGGTCTTATCCCCATCGCCGAGTACTGGGACATCCCCTACCTCATCGATGCTGCGGAGTACCTCGACCGCACTCGGCTGACTGACCTGACGTCGCACGACAGTTACGTCACCGCGCTCATCATCGCAGCGATTGTCGTAGCCGTCCTGGGCCTGTGGATCCTGCTGGCTAACATCCGCTCGCGCGCGTTTTCCAACCGCGGCATCGTGCCCGCGGACCCGGAGCACGGCGAGACCATCATCAACGTCCAGCGGGTGGCTGAGGCCGCCTGCTCCTCCCTCGAGCACGCAAGCGAGGTGCGCCGCGCCTCCAGCAAGGTCGCCATGGTGGGTCAGCGCCCAACCGCAACGTTTACCGTCTTCGCCAACCCCGACTACCCGTTCGAAGACGCGGTACGCGTTGTGGAGGCCGCAGACCAGGACTTCCGGATGGCCAGCCACACCATGGAAATTGACACCGTGTGGAAGCTCCAGTTGGATCGCGTGACCGCCTAGCCCTCCAACTTCAGCACTCGCTCCACTAGCCCCAGCGTTACCGGCTTCCCGCCGCCCGCTGGGGCTATCTTCATCTCCTCACCGGCCTCGCAAACCAAAATTTCACTCCAACTGATGCGCTCGCTCACGACCTCTCGTCCCCTGATACGCCAAACGCGGATCTTCTGCCCCACCACGGCCCGGGCACCATCATCGAACACGACCAACCAACGCTTACTCCCCACGTCGCGTTGAGCATTGTCTATCGACGCCTCCGGTTCCCCCAGCCTCGTCACCAACGACACCACACCCAATCGGTGCTCCACCTCATCCGCGTCCGCGATAACTAATGGGAGACCCGGCCCGGTTCTGCGCATCGCGGACCAGCGCCATACGGCCGGCATCCGTTCCGGGCTGGTGCCGCTTCGTACCACCACGTATTCCCGCTGAAGAGTCACCAGGTGTGGCGGGTCGATAGTGCTGATGGTGTGGGGGCCGGAGGTTGCGTCGATAAGCGAAGGATGCTCAAGCTCCAACTCGCGCAGCAGGTCCAGGGCCTCATCGTCGGTGGCCGCCCACCCTAACCCCCGGTTCTGCAGCACCCCGACGAACTGAGCCAGCGACAGATCCGGCTGGCCTTCCCAGGCGCGCTCGAACGCACTGAGGATGGATGGGATGCGGGTCGGATCAAGCACGCTACCGAGCCTACTCATGCGAAAAGCCGCCCTCCCGACGGGGAAGACGGCTATTGCGTCAGCTGGTTACAGCAAGCCCGGAATTAGTCCAGGATCTTGGTAACGCGGCCAGCGCCGACGGTGCGGGAGCCCTCGCGGATAGCGAAGCGCAGGCCCTCGTCCATGGCGACCGGCTGGATGAGCTCGACGGACATCTCGACGTTGTCGCCCGGCATAACCATCTCGGTGCCCTCCGGCAGCTTCACAACACCGGTGACGTCGGTGGTGCGGAAGTAGAACTGCGGACGGTAGTTGTCGAAGAACGGGGTGTGGCGGCCACCCTCGTCCTTGGACAGGACGTAGACGGAACCCTCGAACTTGGAGTGCGGGGTGTAAGCGCCCGGTGCGATGACGACCTGGCCGCGCTCAACGTCCTCACGCTTCAGACCACGGAGCAGCAGAGCCGCGTTGTCGCCGGCCTCAGCGGTGTCGAGGAGCTTGTTGAACATCTCGATGGAGGTGACGGTGGTCTTCTGGGACTTATCGCGAATACCGATGATCTCGACCTCGTCGTTGAGGTTGAGCACGCCGCGCTCCACACGACCGGTAACCACGGTGCCGCGGCCGGAAATGGTGAAGATGTCCTCGATCGGCATCAGGAACGGCTTGTCGGTCTCGCGCTCCGGATCCGGGATCGAATCGTCGCAGGCCTGCATGAGGTCCAGCACGGACTGAACCCACTTCTCGTCGCCCTCGAGAGCCTTCAGAGCGGAGATGTGGACGATCGGAGCGTCCTCGTCGTAGTCCTGCTCAGCCAGCAGCTCGCGGACCTCCATCTCGACGAGCTCGATGATCTCCTCGTCGTCAACCATGTCGCACTTGTTCAGCGCAACGAGGATGTACGGAACGCCAACCTGGCGGGCGAGCAGCACGTGCTCGCGGGTCTGCGGCATCGGGCCGTCGGTAGCGGCAACCACGAGGATTGCACCGTCCATCTGAGCAGCGCCGGTGATCATGTTCTTGATGTAGTCGGCGTGGCCCGGGGCGTCCACGTGTGCGTAGTGGCGCTTCGGGGTGTTGTACTCCACGTGGGAAATGTTGATGGTAATGCCGCGCTCGCGCTCCTCCGGAGCCTTATCGATGGAGTCGAAAGCGAAAGCCTTGTTCTCCTCCGGGTAAGCGTCAGCCAGCACCTTGGTGATAGCGGCGGTGGTGGTGGTCTTGCCGTGGTCGACGTGACCGATGGTGCCGATGTTCACGTGCGGCTTAGTGCGCTCGAACTTTTCCTTAGACAAGGTGTGTCCTCCTGGACGTCAGGTGGCTACGTTCTTCGCAACCACGTCGATTTACATACGCCCCGGCCTGTGCCCTGCACAGGGCACGGAAACGGGAGCCATTTCACAATGTGCCAGTTACAAGATCCTAGGTATTCAGCGGCCGTTTTTCAAACCGGCCACGCCGTTTCCCCCGGATCGACCTAGAGGGTAACGGCCGGCTCAAACACCGCCTGTATCCTGCGGTGCCTCAGCCCGGCCGCTGCCCTCTGGTCTCCGCCCCGCGAAGTGGGTCCGCACCGCTGGCACACGGCGCGGCTCCGCTGGAAGGAGGGTCGGCTTACTTGTTGCCGTTGCGCTCGTCGATGATTTCCTGCGCGACGGACTGCGGAACCTCAGCGTAGGAGTCAAACACCATGGTGAAGTTCGCACGGCCCGCGGTCGAGGAACGCAGGTCGCCGATGTAGCCGAACATCTCGGACAGCGGCACCTTCGCACGCACAACCTTTGCGCCGGAGCGGTCCTCCATGGCGTACACCTGGCCACGGCGGGAGCTGATGTCGCCGTTGACGGTGCCCATGTACTCCTCCGGCGTCACAACCTCGACGGCCATGACCGGCTCGAGCAGCACCGGCTTCGCCTTTGCCACAGCCTCCTTCAGGACCTGGGAACCGGCAACCTTGAACGCCATCTCCGAGGAGTCGACGTCGTGGTAGGCACCATCCTCGAGGGTGGCCTTGATGTTCACCAGCGGGTAACCAGCGAGGAAGCCGTACTGCATCGCGTCCTGGATACCGGCGTCGACGGACGGGATGTACTCCTTCGGCACGCGGCCGCCGGTGACAGCGTTTTCGAAGGCGTAGGTAGCGGACTGGCCCTCTTCCAGCTCCTCCGGATCCGGGTTGTACGGCTCGATGGTGACGATGACCTTCGCGAACGGCCGGAACCACCGGTCTGCTTCTTGTGCGTGTAGTCGAGGGACTCGACCTTCTTGCGGATGGTCTCGCGGTAGGCAACCTGCGGGGAACCGATGTTTGCCTCGACCTTGAACTCGCGCTTCATGCGGTCCACCAGCACGTCGAGGTGCAGTCGCCCATACCGCCGATGACGGTCTGGCCGGTCTCCTCGTCGAGCTGGACGGTGAAGGTCGGGTCCTCCTCCGCCAGCTTTTGAATAGCGGTGCCCAGCTTCTCCTGGTCAGCCTTGGTCTTCGGCTCAATAGCCACCTGGATAACCGGATCCGGGAAGTCCATGGACTCCAGGATGATCGGGTGGTCCGGGTTGCACAGCGTGTCACCCGTGGTGGTTTCCTTCAGGCCGATGAACGCGTAGATGTTGCCGGCGTCAGCGTGCTCGACCGGGTTCTCCTTGTTCGCGTGCATCTGGAAGAGCTTGCCCACGCGCTCCTTCTTGGACTTCGTGGAGTTGAGCATCTGCTCGCCCGGGATCGCCTGGCCCGAGTAAACGCGCACGTAGGTGAGCTTGCCGAAGAACGGGTGAACGGCGATCTTGAACGCCAGTGCGGAGAACGGCTCCTCCACAGACGGCTTACGCGTCAGCTCATCCTCGCCGTCGACCGAGGTGCCGTGGACCTCGCCGATGTCCAGCGGGCTCGGCAGGTAGTCAACGACAGCGTCCAGCAGCGGCTCGACGCCCTTGTTGCGGTATGCGGTGCCACAGAACACCGGGTAGATCTCGGAGTTGACCGTCATCTTGCGGATGGCGGCCTTGATCTCTTCCTTCGTCAGCTCCTCGCCGCCGAAGTACTTCTCCATGAGCTCTTCGTCGGACTCAGCAACGGTCTCGAGCAGCTTCTCGCGGTACTCCTCAGCCTTCTCCTGCAGATCCGCCGGGATCTCCTGGATCTGCGGCGGGGTGCCGGTCTCGACCTTGCCCGGCCACAGCATGGCCTTCATGTCGATCAGGTCGACCACACCGTCGAAGTCGTCCTCAGCGCCGATCGGGATCTGCATGACCAACGGCTTCGCGCCGAGGCGGTCAACGATGGTGCCGACGGTGTAGTAGAAGTCAGCGCCCAGCTTGTCCATCTTGTTCACGAAGCAGATACGCGGCACGTCGTACTTCGCAGCCTGGCGCCACACCTGCTCGGACTGCGGCTCAACGCCCTCCTTGCCGTCGAACACGGCAACAGCGCCATCGAGCACGCGCAGGGAGCGCTCCACCTCAACGGTGAAGTCCACGTGGCCCGGGGTGTCGATGATGTTGATCTGGTTGTTGTTCCAGAAACAGGTCACGGCAGCGGAGGTAATGGTGATGCCGCGCTCCTTCTCCTGCTCCATCCAGTCGGTGGTCGCACCGCCGTCGTGGGTCTCTCCGACCTTGCGGTTGATACCCGTGTAGAACAGGATGCGCTCGGTAGTGGTGGTCTTACCAGCATCGATGTGGGCCATGATGCCGATGTTGCGGACCTTTGCAAGGTCCTTAAGCACTTCTTGTGCCACGTTGATTACCCCAACTTTTGTGTTATCGGCGCCGCTCGGCGCCGTGTCGGTCAGTTGTCCTTTGTCAATTCTGCCACCACATCATGGATGCGGCAGCGTGAGTTTAGACTCAGCGAGAAAACCCGGAAACGCAGGCGCTCACTCCCATGAGGAAGCGGGTATGCAGTTTCCGGGTTTCCATACTTCGCTGCGCTCCGGCGACTACCAGCGGTAGTGGGCGAAGGCGCGGTTGGCCTCTGCCATCTTGTGGGTGTCCTCGCGACGCTTCACGGATGCGCCGAGACCGTTGGAAGCATCCAGGATCTCGTTCGCCAGGCGCTCCATCATGGAGTTCTCACGACGCTGGCGGGTAAACGTGACCAGCCAACGCAGGGCGAGGGTGGTGGAACGGGCCGGCTTCACGTCCACCGGCACCTGGTAGGTCGCGCCACCAACACGGCGGGAGCGAACCTCGAGGTCCGGGCGGATGTTGCCGATAGCCTTCTCCAGGGTGCCCACCGGGTCGGTGCCGGTCTTCTCGCGGCACTGCTCGAGCGCGCCGTAGACGATGCGCTCTGCCGTGGACTTCTTGCCGTCCAGCAGGATTTTGTTCACCAGCATGGTGACCAACTCGGAGTCGTATACCGGATCCTTGACTACGGGACGCTTCGGTGCTTGCTGCTTACGCATTGATTACTGTCCCTTCTTTGCGCCGTAACGGGAGCGTGCCTGCTTGCGATCCTTCACACCCTGGGTGTCCAGAGCGCCGCGGACGATCTTGTAGCGCACACCCGGCAGGTCCTTCACACGGCCGCCACGCACGAGCACCATGGAGTGCTCTTGCAGGTTGTGGCCCTCGCCCGGGATGTATGCGGAAACCTCGATGCCGGAGGTCAGGCGCACACGTGCGACCTTACGCAGTGCAGAGTTCGGCTTCTTCGGGGTGGTGGTGTACACGCGGGTGCACACGCCACGGCGCTGCGGGGAACCCTTCAGCGCAGCGGTTGCCACCTTCGTGCTCTTATCGTGGCGGCCCTTGCGGACCAGCTGCTGAATAGTAGGCATTCACGCTCTTTCTTGTTGCGCGTCCCGCCCACACCCGGCCATACATGCAAAAATGGGGGCTCTTCTTCGGGGCCCTACCGATTGCATGAACTACCTTGTGAACGGGTCGCATGGAGTTCGTCGTACTTCGCACCGCATGATACGGGCGAAACCTCGGCTAACGTACACCGAAGCATCGCGCCAAAGCAAACTGGGTACCGACAACCGTCCGGTTCCACCGCCGTGTAACTCCTGGGACGGATGTGTCACGGTCGGTGCCTTTCGCCTGCCGACGCCGCCTTCGGCCACTACCGTAAACGACATGACCACACCCAACCCGCCCCGCAAACGCGCCTCCGACTCAGAGCGCGACGCCACAGCCAAACATCTCCAGGACGCTTTCGCCGACGGTCAGATCTCCATGTCCGAGCTTGATGAGCGCTCCCGCGCCGTCTACGCCGCCACCTACGCCGACGAATTGCCGGCCCTGGTGGAGGACCTCTCCCCGGTCAAGCACGCGGACCGGGAAGTTTGCCCATCCCGCGCATTGGTCACGGGAGAGCGAGGCGGGTCCGCCTTCACTTTGTCGGTCATGGGCGGTTCCGAACGCACCGGCCAGTGGCTCATGGCGCCCACTCACACCTCTATCACGCTGATGGGCGGCAACGCGCTCGACCTGCGCGACGCCCGACTCGCATCCCACGAAACCACGATCAACGCGGTCGCGATCATGGGGGGCGTCGACATTATCGTTCCCGATGACGTCCGCGTGATAGACGACGGCGTGGGCATCATGGGCGGCTTCGGTATTGAAGACCACCGCTCCTGCACCGTCTCCGTCGCGGAGTTGCCTGCCGACGCGCCCGTCATCCGCGTCCGCGGTCTCGCCCTCATGGGCGGAGTGGGCATCACCCGCGCGGCCCGCGGCGCCCGGGTGGAGTAGAGCGGCTGCGGCGAACAGCCCGTCGGAAAGCAAAGGCGCCCGGCTCCCCCAGTAGGGAAGCCGGGCGCCTTTCACGCAGACCTAGCTAAAGCCAGAGTGCCGGGCCTTACGTTTACAGCTCCTCGAAACCGAACTCGTCCATCGGCACGGACGCACCGGTGAACTCGCCGTAGCCCTCGTCGCCGTAGATGGAATCGCCGAAGGTCGGGATCGAGTACGCGGCGGAGCGCGCCGCCTCGGTCGGCTTGACCTGGATGTTGCGGTAGCGGGAAATACCCGTACCAGCCGGGATCAGCTTACCGATGATCACGTTCTCCTTCAGACCGATGAGCTTGTCGGAGCGCTTGTTGATCGCGGCGTCCGTGAGCACGCGGGTGGTCTCCTGGAAGGAGGCCGCCGACAGCCAGGACTCCGTGGCCAGCGAGGCCTTGGTGATACCCATGATCTCGGAGCGCATCTCCGCCGGCTCGCCGCCATCCGCCACAGCTGCGGCGTTGACCTGACGTGCCTCGGACAGATCCACCAGGGTACCCGGGAGGAACTCGGTGGAGCCCGAGTCGATCACCGTGCCGCGGCGCAGCATCTGGCGGATGATGATCTCGATGTGCTTGTCGTGGATAGACACGCCCTGAGTGCGGTACACAGCCTGGACCTCGTCGATCAGGTGCTTTTCCACACCACGGCGGCCGAGAACCTCGAGCACATCGTGCGGGTCAGCCGCGCCGCGGAGCAGACGCTCGCCCACCTCGACGTGGTCGCCCTCGCGCAGGCCGCGCTCAATCATGGCGTCCGGGTTGGACTCCATCGGGCGGCGCACCTGGGCAAGCCCCTGGCGCTTGGACAGCTTCTCGTAGACCACCACGTCGGAGCCGTCGTCCGGGTGGATGGTCAGGGTCCAGAAGTTGCCTTCGTCCTCGAGCGTGATCGTGCCCGCCACGGACGCGATCGGCGCGCGGTTCTTCGGCACGCGGGCCTCGAACAGCTCCTGCACACGCGGCAGGCCGCCCGTAATATCGCCGCCGACACCGCCCTGGTGGAAGGTACGCATGGTCAGCTGCGTACCCGGCTCACCAATGGACTGTGCAGCCACGATGCCCACTGCCTCACCGATATCGACCAGCTGGCCGGACGCCATGGACTTGCCGTAGCACTTCGCGCACACGCCGGTCGGGGTCTGGCAGGTCAGCACGGAGCGAACCTTGACTTCCTCGACACCAGCGGCCACGAGTTCGTCGATACGCTCCTCGCTGAGCTCGGTGCCCGCCTCGACGACGACGTTGCCGTCGGCGTCGGTGACGTCGGCTGCGACGACACGGCCGGACACGGAAGTCTCGACCAGGTCGTGGCGGACGAAGGTGCCTTCAGAGCCTGCGAGTGCAACCGCCACCGGCACCTTGACACCCTGGCGGGTGCCGCAGTCCTCTTCGCGGACGATGACGTCCTGCGCCACGTCCACCAGACGGCGGGTGAGGTAGCCGGAGTCCGCGGTACGCAGCGCGGTATCGGCCAGGCCCTTGCGGGAGCCGTGGGAGTTGTTGAAGTACTCCATCACGGACAGGCCCTCGCGGAAGGAGGTCTTGATCGGGCGGGTGATGTACTCGCCGCGCGAGTTCACGACCATGCCCTTCATGCCGGCCAGGGTCCAGATCTGGCGCATGTTACCGGCAGCACCGGACTTCACGATCATCGGAATCGGGTTGTCGTCCGGGTACAGGTCTTCCACGGCCTGACCCACCTTATTGGTGGCGTCCTGCCACAGCTCCACGAGACGGTCGTAACGGTTCTCTTCCGTCAGCGCGCCCTTCTCCCAGAACTTGCGCTCGATAGCCTCGGCTTCCTTCTCGTACTGCTCGAGGACCTCGGTCTTGTTCGGGAGGATGAGCACGTCGGACATGGAGATGGTCACGCCGGAACGGGTGGACCAGTAGAAACCGGCGTCCTTCATCTTGTCCAGCACCTGCGCGACGGTGATCATCGGGTACTTCTCAACCATGGACTGGATGATGTCGCCGAGCAGCACCTTGCCGGCACCGCCGCCCTTACGCACCATCGCACCTTCCTGGTACGGGAAGTTGAACGGCAGCAGCTCGTTGAACATGATGCGGCCGAGGGTGGTCTCGGTCATCCACGCCTGGCCCTTGGTCCAGCCGTCCGGGAACTGCTCCTGCTCGATCTCCGGGGTCGGGCGCAGGTGGTCGATGCGGACTTTGATCGGAGCCTGCAGGCCCAGCACGCCCAGGTCGTAGGCCATGATGGCCTCGCGGTAGGACGAGTAGACGCCGCGCTCCGGGCCGTTCTCGTCGGCAGGCGCGTAGGCACCCTCGCCGCCGATCTCCTGCGGTCCCTTGAGCATGGTCAGGAAGTACAGGCCGGTGACCATGTCCAGGCGCGGCATCGCCAGCGGCTTGCCGGACGCCGGGGACAAGATGTTGTTGGAGGACAGCATGAGGACGCGGGCCTCAGCCTGCGCCTCCGCGGACAGCGGCAGGTGCACAGCCATCTGGTCGCCGTCGAAGTCAGCGTTGAACGCCTCGCAAGCCAGCGGGTGCAGCTGGATGGCCTTACCCTCGACCAGCTTCGGCTCGAAGGCCTGGATACCCAGGCGGTGCAGCGTCGGTGCGCGGTTGAGCAGCACCGGGTGCTCCGAAATCGCCTCTTCCAGCACGTCCCACACCTCGGGGCGCTGGCGCTCCACCATGCGCTTGGCGGACTTGATGTTCTGCGCGTAGTCGTTGTCCACCAGGCGCTTCATCACGAACGGCTTGAACAACTCAAGCGCCATACGCTTGGGCAGGCCGCACTCGTGCAGCTTCAGCTGCGGGCCGACAATAATCACGGAACGGCCGGAGTAGTCCACGCGCTTGCCCAGCAGGTTCTGGCGGAAGCGGCCCTGCTTGCCCTTGAGCAGGTCGGACAGGGACTTCAGCGGACGGGTGCCCGGGCCAGTGACCGGACGGCCGCGGCGGCCGTTGTCAAACAGGGCGTCCACGGACTCCTGCAGCATCCGCTTCTCGTTGTTCACGATGATCTCGGGCGCACCCAGATCGATCATGCGCTTCAAACGGTTGTTGCGGTTGATCACGCGGCGGTACAGGTCGTTCAGGTCCGAGGTGGCGAAGCGGCCACCGTCGAGCTGCACCATCGGGCGCAGCTCCGGCGGGATCACCGGGATCGCGTCCAGGATCATGCCGGCCGGGTCGTTGCCGGAGCGCTGGAACGCGGCAACAACGCGCAGGCGCTTGAGCGCGCGGACCTTCTTCTGGCCCTTGCCCTCAGCGATGATGCCGCGCAGCTCCTCGGCCTCGGCGTCGAGGTCGAAGTTGCGGATCAGCGTCTGGATCGCCTCTGCGCCCATGCCGCCGGTGAAGTAGTCCTCGTAGCGGTCAACGAGCTCCTCGTAGAGGTTCTCGTCGATGATCATCTGCTTCGGCGCGAGCTTCTGGAAGGTGGTCCAAATCTCGTCCAGGCGCTCGACCTCGCGCTCGCCCGCCTCGCGCAGGTGCTGCATCTCCTTATCGGCAGCGTTTTGCACCTTCTTGCGGGCAGCGGCGGTCGCGCCGGAGGCCTCGAGCTCGGCGAGGTCCTCCTCGAGCTTCTGTGCGCGGTCGGCGATCTCGGAGTTGGTGTCGTCCTCGACCTCCTTCTTCTCCATCAACATCTCCGCCTCGAGGGTGGACATGTCGTTGTGGCGCGCCTCGTCGTCGACGGAGGTGATGATGTTCGCCGCGAAGTAAATGATGCGCTCGAGGTCCTTCGGCGCCAGATCCAGCAGGTAGCCCAAGCGGGACGGGACGCCCTTGAAGTACCAGATGTGGGTCACCGGGGCGGCCAACTCAATGTGGCCCATGCGCTCACGGCGCACCTTGGACTTGGTCACCTCAACACCGCAGCGCTCGCAGATGATGCCCTTGTAACGGACGCGCTTGTACTTGCCGCAGGCGCACTCCCAGTCGCGGGTGGGACCGAAGATGCGCTCGCAGAACAGGCCGTCCTTCTCCGGCTTAAGCGTGCGGTAGTTAATGGTCTCGGGCTTCTTCACCTCGCCGTGGGACCAACGGCGGATGTCGTCGGCGGTGGCCAGGCCGATGCGAAGCTCGTCGAAGAGGTTTACGTCAAACACGTAAAAATTCCTTTTCTTCTAGGTATGTGCTGTTCGTTCGTCGTGCCGTCGAAAAGCAATTGCTTTCCGACGGCTACCTGGCGCTTAGGCGGTATCCGCCGCTGCACCCTCGTCACGGGAAAGGTTGATGCCAAGCGAGGAGCCGGCCTGATCGAACTCGTCGTCGTCGCCGTCGAGCTCCATCGGCGTGCCGTCGGTGGAGAGCACCTCCACGTTCAGACACAGCGACTGCAGCTCCTTGAGCAGCACCTTGAAGGACTCCGGGATACCCGGATCCGGGATGTTGTCTCCCTTAACAATCGCCTCGTAGACCTTCACGCGGCCCACCACGTCATCGGACTTGATGGTCAAAAGCTCCTGCAGGGTGTAGGCAGCGCCGTACGCCTGCATCGCCCACACCTCCATCTCGCCGAAGCGCTGGCCACCGAACTGGGCCTTACCGCCCAGCGGCTGCTGCGTAATCATGGAGTACGGGCCGGTAGAACGGGCGTGAATCTTCTCGTCCACCAAGTGGTGCAGCTTGAGCATGTACATGTAGCCGACCGAGATCGGGTACTTGTACGGCTCGCCGGAACGGCCGTCGAATAGCCTGGTCTTGCCGTTTTCGTCCACCATCACGTCGCCGTCGCGGTTCGGCTTGGAGTTTGCCAGCAGGCCCGCGATCTCGTCGTTGGTCGCGCCGTCGAACACCGGGGTTGCGGTCAGCGAGTCCGCCGGAACGTCGTAGAGATGCTCCGGCAGGGTCTCCAGCAGCTTGGCGTTCTTCGGGTCGTCCGGGTTGACGGTCCAACCAGCTTTGGCCAGCCAGCCCAAGTGGATCTCCAGCACCTGGCCGATGTTCATACGACGCGGCACACCGTGGGTGTTCAGGATGATGTCCACCGGGGTGCCGTCAGCCATGAACGGCATGTCCTCCTGCGGCAGGATCTTGCCCACGACACCCTTGTTGCCGTGGCGGCCGGCCATCTTGTCGCCGTCCTGGATCTTGCGCTTCTGGGCGACGTAGACGCGGATCATCTCGTTGACGCCCGGCGATAGATCGTCGTCGTCCTCGCGGGAGAAGCGGCGCACGGCGATGACCTTGCCCTGCTCGCCGTGCGGCACCTTCAGGGAGGTGTCGCGGACCTCGCGGGCCTTCTCGCCGAAGATGGCGCGCAGCAGGCGCTCCTCCGGGGTCAGCTCGGTTTCGCCCTTCGGGGTGACCTTGCCCACCAGGATGTCGCCGTCGCGCACGTCCGCGCCGATGCGGATGATGCCGCGCTCGTCCAGGTCCTTGAGCACATCCTCGGAGACGTTCGGGATCTCACGGGTGATTTCCTCGGCACCGAGCTTGGTGTCGCGCGCGTCGATCTCGTGCTCCTCAATGTGCACGGAGGTGAGGATGTCCTCCTCCACCACGCGCTGGTTGAGGATGATGGCGTCCTCGTAGTTGTGGCCTTCCCATGGCATGAACGCGACCAGCAGGTTGCGGCCGAGCGCCATCTCGCCGTCCTTGGTGCCCGGGCCGTCAGCGATGACCTGGCCGGCCTCGACGCGGTCACCCGCAGACACGATCGGGGTCTGGTTGTAGCAGGTGCCCTGGTTGGTGCGCTCGAAGGTGCGCAGCATGTAAGTGTCGCGGCCGCCCTCGTCGTCCATGACGGTGATGAAGTCGCCGGTGACGTTTTCAATCACGCCGGACTTCTTGGAAATGACGGTGTCGCCAGCGTCGTACGCCGCGCGCTGCTCCATGCCCGTTGCCACGTAGGCGGCCTCTGCGCGCAGCAGCGGCACAGCCTGCTTCTGCATGTTCGCGCCCATGAGGGCACGGTTGGCGTCGTCGTGCTCCAGGAACGGAATCATCGCGGTAGCCACGGAGACCATCTGGCGCGGGGAAATATCCAGGTAGTCCACGCCCTGCGGGCCGACGACGCCGATGTCGCCGTCCTTGAGGCGGACCTCGATGCGCTCACCGGTCAGCGTGCCGTCTTTATCCATCGGGGTGGCCGCCTGCGCGATGGCGTAGCGGTCCTCCTCGTCGGCGGTGAGGTAGTCGATCTGGTCGGTCAGCTTGCCGTCGTTGACCTTCTGGTACGGCGTCTCGATGAAGCCGAACGGGTTGACGCGCGCGTAGGACGCGAGCGCGCCGATCAGGCCAATGTTCGGGCCTTCCGGGGTCTCAATCGGGCACATGCGGCCGTAGTGGGACGGGTGCACGTCTCGCACCTCGATGCCGGCGCGCTCGCGCGACAGGCCGCCCGGGCCAAGCGCGGACAGGCGACGCTTGTGGGTCAGGCCGGACAGGGAGTTGTTCTGGTCCATGAACTGCGACAGCTGCGAGGTGCCGAAGAACTCGCGGATGGCAGCGGAGACCGGGCGCACGTTGATCAGGGATGTCGGGGTGATGGACTCCGCGTCCTGGGTGGTCATGCGCTCACGCACGACGCGCTCCATACGGGACAGGCCGACGCGGACCTGGTTCTGGATCAGCTCGCCCACGGTGCGCAGGCGACGGTTGCCGAAGTGGTCGATGTCGTCGGTGTTGATCGGGATGATCTCGCCCTCCGGCGACGTCATCTCGTTCTCGCCCGCGTGCAGGCGCACCAGGTACTCCAGCGTGGTGGCGATGTCTTCCTCGGTGAGCACCATCAGACCGTCATGGTCGCCACCGAGGCCGAGCTTGCGGTTGATCTTGTAGCGGCCCACGCGAGCCAGGTCGTAGCGCTTGGCCTTGAAGAAGGAGTTCTCCAGCAGGGACTGCGCAAGGTCGCGCGTGGGCTGCTCGCCCGGGCGCTGCTTGCGGTAGATCTCCAGCAGCGCCTCATCCGTGTTGGACACACCGTCGTTTTCCAGGGTGGACATCATGATCTCGGAGAAGCCGAAGCGCTCCGTGATCTGCTCGGTGGTCCAGCCGAGCGCCTTCAGCAGTACGGTGACCGGCTGGCGGCGCTTGCGGTCGATGCGCACACCGACGGTGTCGCGCTTGTCCACGTCAAACTCCAGCCACGCACCGCGCGACGGGATGACCTTCACGGAGTGCAGCGGGCGCTCCGTGGACTTGTCGATGGTCTCGTCGAAGTACACGCCCGGCGAACGCACCAGCTGGGAGACGACGACGCGCTCCGTGCCGTTGACGATGAAGGTGCCCTTATCCGTCATCAGCGGGAAGTCGCCGATGAACACGGTCTGGGACTTGATCTCCTGCGTGTCGTTGTTGATGAACTCCGCGGTCACGTACAGCGGCGCGGAGTAGTTGATGTCCTTGTCCTTGCACTCGTCGATCGTGTACTTCACGTCTTCGAAGCGCGGCTCGGACAGCGTCAGGCTCATGTTGCCGGAGTAGTCCTCGATCGGGGAGATCTCGTCGAGGATGTCCTCCAGGCCGGACGTGACGCGCGCATCGCCGCCGCGGTTGGCCTGCTCGCGCTCGCGCCACTCGGGCGTGCCGACGAGCCACGCAAAGGATTCGAGCTGCACATCAAGAAGTCCCGGGACGGTGATCGGCTCATTAATCTTCGCGAACGAGTAACGTTCGGGAGCCCCGGGGATATCAGCCATGTTCATGGTCTGGTCTGAGACTGCCAAGTTGGGTCCTTCCAGCACCTCTGGCGGAGACCTACCGCACCACGTCTGGCTTCGCGGTCCGGCGGCGTTTCCGCAGGATAAGTTAGCATTCGGTCTGCTTTAGAAGACCCGCCCCCAGAGACAACAAAATCACCTTGTCAAATCGGGTTTTCGTTTCCCGCTGCACAAGGCTTGCATCGCGTACTGGAGACGGCTTCCAGCGCAAAGAACAACCATAGAGTAATCTCCCCCGTTTGTAAAGGCCCCCGCCGTCACTTCCGCCAGACACCCGATGCCGTCAATGTGCCGCGCGCGGTTGTTGGGGGGAAGCCTACCACCCGTCGCACGCAGCCGGTCAAACCCGACGCGCCGCACGCCCCGGCCGCAGCGCTCCCACCAGGCCCGCAAGCGCGAGCGCGGCGCCGACCCAGGCCAGCACGCGCCACAGCCCACGGTCCGCGGCGGCGGTCTGCGCATCCGCCACTTTGCGCACAAGCTTTGCGACGTCCTCACGGTCCATCACACCGTCATAGGTCACCACGTTTTTCACGCCGTTGCCTTCTGCGTCGGCGTAGTAGTCGTCCACCTTCTCGTCGATGCCCACGACCACGCCGGTCTCCTGGTCCACAAGGATCTCGCGATCGGCCACGTGGTGCAGGAAGGTGCGTTCGCCATCGACCGTCAGCGTGTTGCGGGGATCCGCGTAGCGCATCGCCACGTTCGTCGGCGCAATGGTTTGGTGGAACCGCGCCACGGTACGCCCGGCAATGTCCTCCGTGTCCACGAACTCTGCTGGGGCCGCACCGCGCAGCACGGGATCGAACACCTCCACGGTGTCTTGTGGCGCGGGGGCGGGGAAGGTCAGCCACGCGCCGTCGATAGGTACCTGCGTCGCGGGCATCCCCATCACCAACAACGCCTCTGCGGGCCCCACCGCGGCGCCAGAAACGCGGTCCACGGCGTACGACCACGTCGAGGCGGTAAGCAAGTTGTCAAAATCCGTACCGGACTCCCCCGCCCGGAGCGTGTCCCCAACGCGCACGCTCGCCGTCTCCTCATCCGACGGCTCCTGGATCTCCATGTGCAACTGGCGGGTCACCGGTGCGGGTTGGCCGTCCCGCACCCCGTCAGGGTCCGACATCGTCCACGTCGCCTCCCCAACGCCAAGGGCAACCGCGTACCAGACAGCAGCACACTCGGCGCGAGCAGGCCAGCCACTACCAAAGCCACGCCGAGGCCAGCGAGCAGGGCGGACAATATGCGGGGTTTCGGCAGCATGGTGGGCCAGTCTAGCGCAGCAAAAACGCGAAACCCCCTCCGGTCGCGGTTGCGACCGAAGGGGGCGTCGTCAAGCAGAAAGCTCCTACTTGAGGGTGACGGATGCGCCAGCCTCTTCCAGCTTGGCCTTTGCAGCCTCTGCGTCGTCCTTGTTGGCGCCCTCGAGGATGGCCTTCGGTGCACCCTCGACCATTTCCTTGGCGTCCTTCAGGCCCAGGCCCGGAACCAGCTCGCGGACGACCTTGATCACGCCGATCTTCTTGTCGCCAGCGGACTCGAGAACAACGTCGAACTCGTCCTTCTCCTCAGCGGCAGCCTCGCCGCCAGCGGCCGGAGCGCCTGCAGCTGCGACAGCAACCGGAGCGGCTGCGGTCACGTCGAAGACCTCCTCGAACTCCTTCAGGAACTCGGAGAGCTCGATGAGGGTCATTTCCTTGAACTGCTCAATGAGCTCGTCCTTGGTGAGCTTAGCCATTGTGGCTTCCTTTCTGTTGGTGGGCGTTTACAGCCCGGATGTAAAAGTGTGTTTATGCGGCTTCTTGCTTGTCCTGCAGCGCAGCGACAAGGCGGGCCGTCTTGGACGCCGGAGCCTGGAACAGGCCGGCTGCCTTTGCCAAGGAACCCTGGAAAGCACCAGCGATCTTTGCAAGCGTGGTCTCGCGGTTGTCCATCTCGGCCAGAGCGTCGACCTGGGAAGCGTCGAGGACGTTGCCGTCCATGAAGCCGCCCTTGATCACGAACGCGTCGTGGTCCTTGTTGAACTTCTTCATCACCTTCGCCGCGTCGACGGCTGCGTCGCCCTTGATGAAAGCGACGGCGGTCGGGCCGGTGAGAAGATCGTCGAGACCCTCGATGCCCTGCTCGTTCGCAGCGATCTTGATGAGGGTGTTCTTGGCGACGTGGTACTCGACATCAAAGCCCATATCGCCGCGCAGCTGCTGCAGCTGGCCGACGGTCAGGCCACGGTACTCGGTCAGCACGATGGAATCCGCCTCAGCGAACTTCTCCTTCAGAGCTGCGAGTTCCGCAGTGTTCTTCGGGTTTGCCATGACACACGCCTCCTTCCGATACTTCATGTTGTTCAATCCGCCCGGAGCATCCTCGCTTTACGACGTTCGCTTCGCGCGAATCCGACGCCTTCAAGCAAAAATGCCCCGTGCAGAAGCACGAGGCATACGTTTCGTAGTGTGCCGCGTTTCTCCTGCGTGGGTCGGCCCCTACAGTGGAGCACCTTCGACTCCCTCGCGGGAGTGACCGACGGTCTTCGGTGAAACTTGAGCTCGGCCGTTGCGGGCCGTTCAAACTTCGGTAGGGGATGTTAGCGGGTGGGTACCGAGTTCGC
Organism: Corynebacterium wankanglinii; assembly: GCA_014490595.1. GTDB lineage: Bacteria > Actinomycetota > Actinomycetes > Mycobacteriales > Mycobacteriaceae > Corynebacterium > Corynebacterium wankanglinii. Next base: position 440,615 of record CP061031.1, on the reverse strand, counting down.
CAAATCGCGGGTGTGCGCGCGGCGTGGGGTGTGAAGTGGGGCATCTACTCCTCGGGCGAGAAAAGTCAAGGGGTGGCGCTCCCCTGTGGATAACGTTCAAGCCTTTCGCCGGGGGTTGTCCACAGGTTTGGGTTTTAGGGGTTGTGTGGGTGTGCGGGGTGGTTAGTGTCTGTGGCCATGAACCCGTTCGACGCACTGATCCAGGCGATGGCCGCAGAATCCATGGAGACGCTGCGGCACTTCGACCTGTCTGTCGCACTTGCCGCCGGCATGGCACCAGAGCGCGCCCGCGCATGGGCGGCGATGCAGGACGTCTACTACGGGGCGACAAAGTTCACCCGCAAGCAAGCCCTCGCCGCGCAGAAAGCTCACGGGTTTTCCATCGACGAGCTCGCACTGATCGAACGGCGCATCAGCGGGGTCAAAGACACGGCCGAGCGGTGGCGGCTGCGCCTAGCCCTGCTCGAGGTGCGCGGCGGGTACCGCGCGATTGAACGCGCCGCACGCGAACTCATCCCCGCTGATACCACCCCGAAGAAAAAGCAGGTCGCCTTCTCCCGGCCGAGCAACGGCCGGGCACGCATCACCATCGACACCACCGACAGCAACGCCGCCGACCTAGAACACCGCCTGCGCCAAAACCTCGACCCCACCACACCGGCCGCTCCTCAAATGGAACAAGAATTCTGGCGCATCCTCGACGGCGACACCGGCGGTGTTGTCGCTGCCGCACCCCGGCCGATCGTGATGGTGCCCATCGACGCCCACATGCGCATCCTGGCCGGTGCCGGCGACGAGATCGAGCTGGTGCTCACCGACGGCACCACCATGACCGGGGCCGAGTACTTACAGCACGAGTTCGGTCACGCACTGGAAGTCGCCGCGTTCCACCCCACACACGGGGCGGTGAACCTCTACCGCACCACACGTTTGGCCAACCAGAAGCAGCGCGACCTTGCCGCGATGGTTTCCCCGGTGTGCGCGTTTCCCGGCTGCCGCCACGGCGCATACGCGTGCCAGACGCACCACGTCACACCGTGGCAACACGGTGGTGAGACCAACCTGGACAACCTCGCCCCGCTATGCCGCTACCACAACCGCGTCAACGACGACGACCCCACACGACGCAAACGCGGCCGCATCACCATGGACCGCGGCGCACCCATATGGACCTCACCAACCGGACACCACCACACAAACACCAACCGAGGAGCACTCGACCAACTCTTCGGCCCCAACCGCTAACGCAAACACCCCAAAAACAGCAAACGCCGCCGCCGCAAAAACGGACGACGGCGACTGCGGCACGCGCATACGCAAAACCCGCCGCAGCGCGATGCTGCGGCGGGTCTGAAAAGACGGACTATGCCTTGGTGGCGTAGTTCTTCTCCACAGAGGTGTCCACCGGCACACCCGGGCCCTGGGTGGCAGAGACGGTGATCTTCTTCAGGTAGATGCCCTTCGCGGACGCCGGCTTCAGGCGGATGACCTCGTCGAGCAGTGCGCCGTAGTTCTCAGCGAGCTGCTCCGGGGTGAAGGACGCCTTGCCGATGATGGCGTGCAGGTTGGACGCCTTGTCCACGCGGAACGCGATCTTGCCGCCCTTGGAATCGGCGACAGCCTTCGCAACGTCCGGGGTGACCGTGCCCGTCTTCGGGTTCGGCATGAGACCACGCGGGCCGAGCACGCGGGCGACGCGGCCGACCTTGGCCATCTGGTCCGGGGTAGCGATAGCCACGTCGAAGTCGAGCTGGCCGTTGTTGATCTGCTCGATCAGCTCGTCGGTGCCGACGATGTCCGCGCCTGCCTCCTGCGCCTTGGTGGCGTTCTCGCCCTCGGCGAACACTGCGACGCGGACGGTCTTACCGGTGCCGTGCGGCAGGTTCACGGTGCCGCGGACCAGCTGGTCAGCCTTGCGCGGATCCACGGACAGGCGCATCGCGACGTCGATGGTGGCGTCGTACTTGTCGGAGGAGGTCTCCTTCGCAAGCGTGACCGCGTCGAGCGGGTGGTAGAAGCTGTCGCGGTCGATCTTTGCCAGCTGTTCGTTGTGGCGCTTGGATTTCTTAGCCATGTTGAGTTCCTTTCAGGAGTTGTGGTGAGCGGGCCTGGCTTACGGCCCTTCCACGTGAAACGAGAAGTGCGGTTTACTTCTCGACGTCGATGCCCATGGAGCGGGCGGTACCTGCGATGATCGCGGCGCCAGCCTCGATGTCGCGGGCGTTGAGGTCGGCCTTCTTGGTCTCGGCGATCTCCTTGCACTGCTCCCAGGTGACCTTGCCCACCTTGTCGGTGTGCGGGACGCCGGAACCCTTCTGCAGGCCTGCGGCCTTGAGCAGCAACGACACCGCCGGCGGGGACTTCAGCACGAAGTCGAAGGAGCGGTCCTCGTAGACCGTGATCTCCACCGGGACGATGTTGCCGCGCATGGACTCGGTGGCGGCGTTGTAGGCCTTGGTGAACTCGGCGATGTTCACGCCGTGCGGACCAAGTGCCGTGCCCACCGGCGGAGCCGGGGTTGCCATGCCTGCTTCGATCTGCAGCTTAATCAGGCCGGTGACCTTCTTCTTAGCCATCGCATTACCTCCTAGTTACAGCGCCCGCAGCCACGATGAGCTGCCGCGGGGCTTCCGGATGCCGGGGATGCCAGCCACCGGGGAATATAGAAACGAAAACGTCGCGCGTGTGGGCACGCGCGACGAGATAGGTTACGCCGTGAGGACGTCGAGAAGCAAAACGCGCCTACATGATCCGCTCGATCTGGTCCGCGGTGAGCTCCACGGGAGTCTCGCGGCCGAAGATGGACACCAGCGCCTCGATCTTGCCCGTCTCCGGGTCGATGGCGTTGATGGTGGCGGACACGGACGCGAGCGCGCCGGAGAGGATGGTGACGGCCTCGCCGACCTGGTAGTCGTGCGTGACCTTCTTCGGCGCCTCGTCCTCTGGCATGGCCACGACGGTCTCGCCCTCGGCGTTGACCTCGGGCTTGGTGCCGGTCGCGGCGGACTTGGGCAGCAGGAACTTTGCGACGTCGCGATGCTTCACCGGCGTCGCATTACCTTCGTTGCCCACGAAGGAGGTCACGCCCGGGGTCTCGCGGACCACGGACCAGGCGGCGTCGTTCATGTCCATGCGCACGAGCACGTAGCCCGGCAGGAGCTTGCGCTTGACCAGCTTTTTCTTGCCGTCCTTGTTCTCAATGGCCTGCTCGATGGGCACGACCACCTCGTAGATGGAGTCCTCCACCTCGAGGGTTTGGGAGCGCATCTCCAGGTTGGTCTTCACCTTGTTCTCGTAGCCCGAGTAGGACTGGATGATGTACCACTCGCCCGGCTGCTTCTTCAGCTCGCGGGTGTATTCGCGCAGGCGGCGCTTGTATTCGCTGTCGGAGTCGGCGTCTGTGTCGGCGTCGGCCCCAGCGGCGGCGGCCTCGAGGTCGCCCGCTTCGGCGACGTTGAGGTCGGTCTCCTGGATGGGTTCCTCCACCACGGCATCATCGGCACCGTCAGCGTCGGCGGCCTCGCCGTCAGCAGCGTCGGCGTCGTCGCGACCGTCAACGCCGTCAGCGCCGGCGTTGGCGCCGTCCAGTTCCTCGGCGGCTTCTTCGGCGCTGTCGGTGTCGACGGCGGCCTGGGCGATGTTCTCGACCTCGGCGTCCGTCAGGTCGGCGTCGGCCGTTTCAGCCTCTGGGTCTGCCTCGGCGGCGTCTGCGTCGGCGCCGGTACTGTCGCCCTCCTCGTCGGAGGAGTCACCACCCTCGGTGCCGGCCGGGTCGTCGTCCCCACCGTTGAGCGCCGGATCGGTGGACGGCTGCACCGGCGCGCCCTCGTCGATCATCTCCTGCTCGTTGTTCTCCAGAGCGCCGCTGACGTCCTTGTTTGCCTCAGTCATGGTTCATCTCCTCATTCGTTCAAACGTGTGCGCCCCAGGGTACCGGGGCAAAAATTATCCCGCCCTCCTCGGCGTCCGAGGTGGCGGGAGACGTTGTGGCACCCAGTGTACCTAGCGGATGAAGATCCAGCGAATCACCCACGCCGACAGCGCGTCGACGCCCCCACGAAGATGGTGAGCACGATCAGAAACGCGAACACGATTGCCGTGTAGTTGAGCATCTGTTTGCCGGTGGGCCAGATAACCTTGCTCATCTCGGAGGCAACTTCGCCCGGGAAGGTGGCGATGCTGGAGCCGTCCTTCTCATCCGCTTCGTCGACGGCGGCGGGCGCACGCTTGGCCTCGTAACCCTCGGCGGAGACAGGAGAAGCCCCGCGCAGCTGACGCTTGCCGGTCGGCTGTGCGGGGTTTTGACCGTTGGGGTTAGTCACGAAAACTCCTCCAGGTTGTTTTGGCAGGGGCGACAGGACTCGAACCTGCAACCTACGGTTTTGGAGACCGTTGCGCTACCAATTGCGCCACGCCCCTAGGGCACTCGTTCAAGTGCGCCTAACCCTACCACGGAAGCTTTTCAGCACCCGTTTGAGGTGAGTAGCGATGGAGAGAATTGAACTCTCGACACAGCGATTATGAGTCGCTTGCTCTACCACTGAGCTACACCGCCATGTGCTCGCCGGCGCCCGCACATCGAGTGGGAGAACCCCAGCAAACAACAGAGCCCCCTGACAGAATCGAACTGTCGACCTTTTCCTTACCATGGAAACGCTCTGCCGACTGAGCTAAGGGGGCACAGCTTCTCTGTTCCGGATCTTCGCTTTCGCTCTGACCCGCTCCGTTGAAGCCTTGGAAAGATTAACCCGATGTTGTTTTCAAACACAAATCGCCTGGCTGGTAGCGGTTTTCGCGGGTTGCTTTAGACGTCGTGAAGCGGGTGCTTCATGGCGAAACCCCGCCGGTGAAAACCGACGGGGTTTTGTGTTGGTGCCAGGTAGAAGATTCGAACTTCTGAAGGCAATGCCGGCGGATTTACAGTCCGCTCCCTTTGGCCGCTCGGGCAACCTGGCAAGCACCGAAGTGCGGGGTTTACTCTACACAACGCCCCGCACGGGAGGAAATTGCCTGCTTATCCCACCCGCTCGACGGTCATGCGGGTCATGTTGCGCAGCGCCTCGCGCGCCGGAATGTCGGGCAGGCCCTCGAGCTCCTCCTCGACCACGGCGAGGTACTCGCGCGCCTTGTCTAACGCGCGCTCCCGCCCGCCGGTCTGCGCGAGGAGGTCGAGGGCGTGGGCGACGTCGGCGTCGTCGGTAAGCGGGCCCGTGAGCAGGCCGCGCAGCTCCTCCCCGGCCGGGGAGTCCTCCTCGAGCGCGTAGAGCACGGGCAGGGTGAACACGCCCTCGCGCAGGTCGGTGCCGGGGGTCTTGCCGGACTGTTCGGGGTCGGAGAAGATGTCGATGATGTCGTCGACGATCTGGAAGACCATCCCCACCGCGTCGCCGATGCGCGCGCACCGGTCCACGACGTCCGCCTCCGCACCCGCGTGCCGCGCGCCGAGGTACGCCGCCGAGGAGATGAGCACACCCGTCTTCTCCTCGATCACCGTGAGGTAGTGCTCCACCGGGTCGCCGCCCTGCGCGCCGACGGTCTCGCGCATCTGTCCGGTGACCAGCTTCTCGAAGGTGTCGGCGAAGTGGCCGACGGTGTCCAGGTCCATCGCGCTCATGAGCCGCGACGCGTGCGCGAAGAGGATGTCGCCGGCGAGGATGGCCACGGTGTTCGTCCAGCGCGCGTTGGCGGACTCGACGCCGCGGCGGCGCTCGGCCTCGTCCATAACGTCGTCGTGGTAGAGCGTGGCCAGGTGCACCACCTCCACGACGGTGGCGCCGCGGACGACGTTCTCGCTGCGTGGGTCGGGCCCGAACTCCGCGCACAGCAGCGCCATCATGGGCCGGAAGCGCTTGCCGCCGGCGGCGGCGAGGTGCGTGACCTTGTCGGTGAGGAAGCTTTCCACGCGGGACAGCTCGGCCCGCAGCCTGTCCTCCACCGCCTCCAGCCCGGAGTTCAGCCGCGCGTTGAGCGCCTCGTCGCCTAGGTCCAGGTTGAAGCCGTGGCGCGGTGACGGAGTGGTGCCGTGCGTCATCGAAAACGTCCTTGCAGGTTGGAGGGGCACATGGATAACACGCTAACCGTAGCCCAACCCACCCCGCCCGCGCACGAGCGGGTGGCACTGGCACAATGTGGCGGGTGAGTGAGTACTTCGACCTCGTCGTCGTCGGCGCGGGCCCAGCCGGGTCCGCCGCAGCGATCGCCGGGCAGCGCGCCGGCATGGGCACATTGCTTCTCGACGCCCTGCCGGCCCACCGCGACAAAACCTGCGGGGACGGGTTGACCCCTCGGGCCGTCGATACGCTAGAGCTCCTCGGCCTCCCCGTCCCGGCGTACCGCAACCGGGGCCTGAAGCTGCACGGCTACGGCGGCGACGTCGAGGCGCCGTGGCCGCGCGGCGAGGGGTCCGCCTCCCCGCGTGCCACGTTCGACGCCATGCTTGTCGGCGAAGCTGCGCGCGCCGGCGCGACCATCCGCCAGGGCTGCCCCGCCACCGGCGTGCAGCTCGAGCGCGGGGCGATCCGCGCCGTGGAGACGCCGCGCGGCGAGGTGCGGGCCCGGCGGGTGATCGTCGCGGACGGGGTGCGCTCCCCCTTTGGCAAACTCCTCGGGCGCGCCTGGCACAAGGAGCACGTCTACGGCATCGCGGCGCGCTCCTACTGCGCCTCGCCGTTTTCGAGCGAGCCGTGGATGCACTCCCACGTCGAACTGCGCGACGCCGGCGGCGCGATCCAGCCCGGCTACGGCTGGATCTTCCCGCTCGGCGACGGGCACGTCAACCTCGGCTGCGGCGCGCTGTCCACCGACGCGCGCCCGGCGAAGGTGAACACGAAGAAGCTGCTTGCGCAGTACGCCGCGCAGCAGCGCGAGGCGTGGCAGCTCGGCGAGCCGGAACGCGTGGCGTCGGCGCTGCTGCCGATGGGCGGGGCGGTGTCGAACGTGGCGGGGCCGAACTGGGCGCTCGTGGGCGACGCGGCGGCGTGCGTGAACCCGCTCAACGGCGAGGGCATCGACTACGGGCTGGAGACGGCGGTGCTCGCCGTCGGGCTCATGGGGCAGGTCGACGACCTCACGCTCGCGTGGCCGGCGCTGCTGCGCGAAACGTACGGCGACGCGTTCGCGCTCGCGCGCACCCTCGCCCGGCTGCTCACCTACCCGCAGTTCCTGCCGCTCGCCGGGCCGGTGGCGCTGCGCGGGCTGGGCGGGCGCACCCTCATGCCGGCGGCGGCGCGGCTCATGGGCAACCTCGTCGCGGACGAGGACCGGGACCTCGTCGCCCGGGCGTGGCGCCTGGCAGGGCGGGCGGCGCGGGGCGCGCAGCCGGGCGAGCCGCTGTGGGACGCGCGCTAGGCCGGCTTCACCGCGCCGGCTTCACCGCGCTGTGCAGCGCGACGATGCCGCCGGAGAGGTTGAGCCAGCTCGCGTCCGTCCACCCGTTGTCGTTGATGGCGGCGGCGAGCTCCTCCTGGCCAGGCCAGGCGCGGATGGACTCGGCGAGGTACTCGTAGGCCTCCGCGTTCGAGGAGAACACCTTCGCCACCGCCGGCAGCGCGAGCGGCAGGTACTCCTTGTACAGCGTGCGGAAGCCGGGCACGACGGGCGTGGAGAACTCGTTGACGGCGAGGCGCCCGCCCGGCTTGGTCACGCGCGCCATCTCCCGCAGGCCGGCCTCGAAGTCGTGGACGTTGCGCAGGCCGTAGGAGATGGTCACCGCGTCGAAGGTCTCGTCGGCGAACGGCAGGTGCATCGCGTCGCCGACGACCTTGGGCACGTCGCGGTCCTTGCCGGCGGCGAGCATGCCCTGGGAAAAGTCGCAGGCCACCACCCACGCGCCGGACTTGCCCAGCTCCACGGTGGACACGGCGGTGCCGGCGGCCAGATCGAGCACGAGCTCGCCGGGCTTTAAGTCCAGGCGCTCGCGGGTGCGACGTCGCCAGTACTTGTCCAAGCCGAACGACAGCACGGTGTTGGTGATGTCGTAGTTTTTGCCCACGTCGTCGAACATACCGGCAACGTCGAAGGGCTTTTTGTCCAGATCCGCCTTGGCCATGGTGCGCAAGTCTACTTTGCCACCCACAAACGGAGGCCGTACGACAACACAACACTTGCAAGTTCGGCGTGCCGAACTTTATTATTCGCCGGTATGGGACTTGATGACTCCAACATGGGCGCATGGCTCGAAGCCATCGCATTGTTCGAGACCGCCCGCGAAGGCGACTACCTCGCGTCCGCGCGGCTCGTGCGCTCCAGCGCCAACCCGGAAGACGTCACGCTCAACCTGATGCGGCTGCTCGCCGTCTACCTGCACGACGAATCCCCGGAAAAGCTCGACCGATTCATTGCCACGTCCCACCGCGTCGGCCCGCCGCCGCTTCTCTAACCGCACGGAAAAGTACACAGAAAGAAAAGGACCAACATGCTGAAATCCAAGGTGCTCGCGCTCGCCGCCACGGCTGCGCTAACTGCCGGCCTCGCAGGCTGTTCGCAGGACAGCGCCGACGCCGCAGGCGGCAAAGACACCCCCGTGGTACTCACCACGTTCACGGTGATCCAGGACATCGCTTCGAACGTCGCCGGCGACCACCTGCGGGTGGAGTCCATCACCAAACCCGGCGCGGAAATCCACGGCTACGAGCCCACCCCGGGCGACATCTCGCGCGCCTCCGACGCCGACCTGATCCTGGACAACGGCATGAACCTGGAAAACTGGTTCTCCCAGTTCGTCGCCGACCTGGACGTGCCCCACGCCGTGGTCAGCGAAGGTGTCGACCCGATCGACATCGCGGAGGACGCCTACGCCGGCAAGCCCAACCCGCACGCCTGGATGAGTCCGGTGAACGTGCAGAAGTACGTGGACAACATCGTCGACGCGTTCAGCGAACTCGACCCGGAGCACGCCGATGATTTCAAGGCCAACGGCGAAACATACAAGCAGGAACTGCAGGCTGTGCAAGACGAGCTGGAGACCAAGCTCGCCGCTGTCCCCGACAAGCAGCGCGCCTTGGTCACCTGCGAAGGTGCGTTCTCCTATCTGGCTCGCGACGCGAAGTTGACCGAGCGCTACATCTGGCCGGTCAACGCTGAGCAGGAAGCCACCCCGCAGCAGATCGCCGGCGCGATCGAGTTTGTGAAGGAAACAACGTCCCGTCTGTGTTCTGTGAATCCACGGTCTCTAACGCGCCGATGATGCAGGTCGTGAAGGCCACCGGCGCGGAGTACGGCGGCACCCTCTACGTCGATTCGCTTTCTGAGGAAAACGGTCCGGTGCCGACCTACCTGGATCTGATTCGCCACGACACGAAGGTGATCATCGACGGTTTGAACGGGGGCAAGCAGTGATCCCCGCAATCGCGGTTGACGATGTTGCGGTGCGCTACGGCGACGTCGTCGCGCTCGACGGCGCAACTTTGAGCGTCCAACCAGGCCGTATCTGTGGGCTGATCGGGATGAACGGCGCGGGCAAATCCACGCTACTCAAGGCGATCATGGGGTTGGTCAAGCCGGATCGCGGCACGGTTCGTATCAACGGCATCGACCCCATGCGCGCCCGCAAGACGCAGGTGCTGGGCTACGTCCCGCAGAGCGAGGACGTGGACTGGCAGTTCCCGGTCACAGTGCGTGATGTGGTCATGATGGGCCGCTACGGCCACATGGGCTTTACCCGCCACGCGCGTGCGGAGGACATTGCGGCTGTGGATCGCGCGCTTGAGCGCACCCACCTTGAGTCGTTCGCAGACCGCCAGATCGGTCAGCTTTCGGGTGGCCAGAAGAAGCGTGCCTTCATCGCCCGCGGTATCGCTCAGGGTGCGAGCATCATGCTTCTCGACGAACCCTTCGCCGGCGTGGACAAACATTCCGAGGCCACCATCACTGAGCTGCTGCGTGACCTCGCGGCAGAAGGCACCACTATTTTTGTGGTGACGCACGACCTGGTTGCCTTGCCCCAGCTCGCGCCGGAGACAGTGCTGTTGAACCGCCGGGTGTTGATGCACGCCCCGACTGAAGTGGTGTTAGAGCCGGACAATTTGGTACAGGGCTTCGGTATGGGGGTGTCAGCATGATTGCGCTGCTTACGGAGCCGTTTGGGTACGAGTTCATGATGCGTGCGCTTGCGACCTCGCTGGTGGCGTCGATTGTCTGCGCGCTGTTGTCGTGCTGGCTGGTGTTGGTTGGCTGGTCGCTGATGGGCGATGCGGTAAGCCACGCTGTCCTGCCCGGCGTGGTGCTGGCCTACATTCTGGGCGTGCCGTTTGCCGTCGGCGCGGTGGTGTTCGGGTTCCTTGCGGTGGCACTGATCGGGCTGGTGCGCGATACGTCCCGGGTGAAGGAGGATGCGGCCATTGGCATTGTGTTCACCACCATGTTCGCGCTGGGGCTCGTGCTCATTTCGGTAACCCCTTCGCACACGGATCTGAACCACATCATCTTCGGCAATCTGCTTGGTGTGTCCCGTGGGGACCTGCTGCAGGTGGCCATCCTGGGAGCGATCGTGTTGAGCGTGCTGGTGCTCAAGCGGCGCGACTTCACCCTCTACGCGTTCGATCCCACCCATGCACACGCGATTGGGTTGAATCCGCGCCTGCTCGGTGCGGCCCTGCTGGCACTGCTGGCGCTGACGTCAGTGGTGGCACTCCAGGCCGTTGGCGTGATCCTGGTGGTGGCGATGCTGATCATCCCGGGTGCGACCGCCTACCTGCTCACCAACAAATTCGGCACGATGCTGATCATCGCCCCGACCATGTCGGCGGCGTGTGCGATTGTGGGCCTGTACTGCTCCTACTACCTGGACACGGCCTCTGGCGGCATGATCGTGCTCGCCCAAGGTGTGGTGTTTGGTGTGGTGTACCTGTTCGGCCCGCATGGGGTGCTGCGGGGTCGTCGTTACGCATCCACGCGCACGAAGACGGAATCCGTGGCTTCCTCGCCGAGCGGCACCGCCTCCGCCGCGCCGGCAAGCCGGACCGCGACCGCGCCGGAGTAAGGGGCACCCTCTCCCACCTCGAGGGTTGCGCCGACGACGAGCCCGTGACTGTCGAAGAATTGCAGCAGTTTCGGGTCGTCGTCGGCAATGCGTTCAATCGTGGCCTTCTGCCCCGGCTGCACGCCGGTCAGTGGGACGGCCTCGGGGGCATCAACACGCCCGCTGGCTGAGGGGATGGGGTCACCGTGGGGGTCGCGGCTGGGGTAGTCCAAAAACGCGTCGATGCGGTCGACCATAAAGTCGCTCACCGAGTGTTCGAGGTTTTCGGCCTCGTCGTGCACCTGGTCCCAGGTGTAGCCCAACGCCTCCACCAAAAACGTTTCAATCAGGCGGTGGCGGCGGATCATCGCCACCGCGTACGTGCGGCCTGTGTCGGTCAGCTCGACGGCGCCGTAGGGCTTATGTTCCACCAGGCCCTGCTCGCCGAGCTTGCGCACCCCGTCGGAGACGGTGGATTTGCGCAGTCCAAGGTGCTTGGCCACTGACGACGGTGTCACCGGCGTATCTGACCACTCCGAAAGCGCCCAGATGCCTTTGAGGTAGTTCTGGGTACTGGTGGACAGGTCGCCGACGGACATGCTCGCCACTCTACTTGGCGGCGCGCTTGCGCTTACGCGGTGTCGTCGCGCCGCGCTTGCCTGCGGGGTTGGCCCAGGCGTGCCGGCGCCCAGCGCGGCAGGGCCACGTCGCGGCCGAACAGGTGCACCACGTTGCGCTCGTAGGCGTCCAGCACCTCGGAGTAGTAACCCAGCAGCTGGTCGCCGAGCGCGGCCCACGTCTTGTTCTCCACGGACGCGCGGGCGGCGCGCTGCAGGTCGGCGTGGCGGGCGTCGTCGAGCACCCAGCGCGCGGCGTCGGGCAGCTCGGCCTCGAACGTGGGCACCTCGAGCAGCAGGCCGTTCTCGCCGTGCTTGATCAGGTCAATCGGGCCGCCGGCGCGCGGGCCGATCGTGGGCACACCGGATGCCTGGGCCTCCTGGATGGCCTGGCAGAACGTCTCAAACTCGCCGGTGTGCACGAACAGGTCCAGCGACGCGTACGCGCGGGCGAGCTCCTCGCCGGACAACGCCCCGGTGAACACCGCGGAAGGCAGAGTCTCCGCTAGGCAATCCCGCTCCGGGCCGTCGCCGACGATGACGAGTTGGACCGAAGGATCGTCGACAAGCGGGGCGAGGCGATGGACACTCTTCTCCGCCGCCAGCCGCCCGATGAAGCCGACGATCTTCTTCTCCCCCGTCGGGTCCCACGCGCGGCGCAGCACCTCCGAGCGCTTCGCCGGGTTGAACAGCTCGGTGTCCACCCCGCGGCCCCAGTGGCGCACGTTCTTGATGCCGTGCGCCTCAAGCTCGCGGATATAGCTTGACGACGGCGCCAGCGTCATCTCACTCATATTGTGGATCGTGCGCGTCCAGTCCCACGCCAAATTCGCCACCATGGGCAGGTGGTACTTGGTGGCGAAGCCTGCGACGTCCGTCTGGTAGAGCGCCACCGCCGGCATCCCGATCTGACGCGCGGCGAACGCGCCCGCCCCGCCGAGGACGAAGGGGCTAGCCAGGTGGATGATGTCCGGCTTGAACCCGGCGAGCGCCGCGGCGACGGTGGTGGTGGGCACGCCGATCGGCAGCGAGTCCACGAGCGGCACCATCACCGTGGGTACGCGCACGATCTCGAAGCCGAGGTAGTCCGGGATCTCATCTTGGAAGTCGCGCGCGCCCGGCGCGACCACCATCGCCTCATGGCCCTCGCGCTTGAGGTGCTCGAGCACCCGCAGCACCGAGTTGGTCACACCGTTGACGTTCGGCAGAAACGATTCCGCGACGATTCCCACACGCATGTCTGCTTACTTTTCCACACTCAGGCGAACCACGGCCCAACCGGAGTTAAACGCCGCGTGAATTTTCCCCGCTACCCTGGCCCGCATGCACGAGAACGACATGGAACGCATCCGCTCCGGCGAGTGGTACCTGCCCGGCGGGGACGAGCCGAACGCGCGCCGCTGGGAGCGCGCCCGCCCGATCACCATCGGCGAGGACTGCTGGTTCGGCGCCGGCGCGATGGTCATGCCGGGGGTGACGGTCGGGGATCGCGTGGTGGTGGCCGCAGGGAGCGTCGTTACGCGGGATGTCCCGAGCGATACCCTCGTCGCTGGGGTACCGGCGACGGTGAAGCGTTCGCTTCTCGACGCCCCTCCGGCACCCACCGACTGACCCCCGCCCACGCGCCGGCCGCGATGAGCGTGGCCACCGCGAGCACCGACAGCGCCGGGCGCAGCGCGAGCGCCCAGCCGCGGCCTTCCACCTTGACCAGGTCCGTGTTCGACTTCGCGTACGTCACCCACACCTGCTGGCCCTCCCCCAACCCCGTCGGGTAGAGCACGCCCCCGGGCGGGGAGACGAGCTGGCCGTCCTCCGTCTGGTACTCGATGTAGGTGCGCCAGCGCCCCACCTCGGTGACGGTGGCGGAGCCGCGGCCGGGGTCGGCGTGGATGCGCGCGTCGTTGATCGCGGGGCCACCGACCATGGCGACGCCCCCGAGCAGCGCGAACGCGTACAGCGCCAGCACGAGCTGGTGCCCCCGGCGCCGCCACCTCACCGGTTCAGCCGCTCCGCGAGCGCGCGCCGCGTGGCGCGGGTGGTGGCGGCCTCGACGACGGCGATCGGCTGCGGCTCCGCCTCGAGCTCGAGCAGTACCTCGCCCAACTCGGCGAGGGTGTCCGCGCGCCGGTACGCCGCGCCGTACGCCTCGGCGAGCTTGGCCACGTCGGTGCCGTGGGGCGTGCCGAACGCTCGCTCGAACGCGCCACGCACGCCCGCGCCGCCGGGCTCGAGGCCCTCGAAGATGCCGCCGCCGTCGTCGTTGGCCACGACGATGGTGAGGTTGCCCGGGCGCGGCTCGTCGGGGCCGATGAGCAGGCCGTTGACGTCGTGGAGGAACGTCAGGTCCCCCATGAGCGCGACGGTGCGCGGCGCGCGGATCTCGTCGGGACGCAACGCCTGGGTGGCCAGCGCGACGCCGACGGCCTGGGAGACGGTGCCGTCGATGCCGGCCGCGCCCCGGGCCGCGTACGCGTCGACGCCGTCGAAGGGCATGCCCACGAACGAGGCGTCGCGCACCGGGTTCGAGGACCCGAGCACGAGCGTGTCGCCCACGGCGAGGGTGTCGCACACCGCGGCGGCGACGTGGAGGCCGGTGAAGCCGAACTCCTCCTCGGCGAGCGCGGTGCGCACGGTCTCCGCGCCGACCTCGCCGGCGGCCTCGCAGATCTTGATCCACGTGTCCGTCGGCTGCCCGGTGGCGTTAACGCGCGAGCCGCGCCGATCCGGGTGCCCAGTGAACGTGTCCGTGCGCGAGAGGCCGATCACCTCGATGTCTGGGTCGGCGAGCAGCGCCATGACGTCGCGGTGCAGCGTCGGGTGGCCCACGACGACGACCTGCTCCGGCTTCGTGTTCGCGGCGAAGTCGCCCCCGTCGTGGGAGATGGCCACCTGCGACTGCGCGAAGAACCGCGCGGCCAGCGGGTGCACCTGGTGGAACGGCGCCGGCGCGGTCGGCTCGGCGATGGTGGGCACGTGCTCGAGGCCGGGCACCTCCCAGGCCTCGTCGCCGGCGATGACGAGGGTGTCGCGGGTGAGGTCGATGTCCACCGCGCCGTGATCCGCGCGGGAGCCGGCGCCGGCGAGCGCGCCCGGTCCCACCCGGCGCGGCGCACCCACGGGTGCCGGCAGCGCATCGGGCACGAGCGGGGTGTCGAGCGCGACGTTGACGTGCACCTGGGGGTCGGCGAAGGATACCGCTGGAACGTCGTGAAGCGATGCCACCTGCTGCGTCGCGGCGTAGCGGCCGAAGATGCCCTGCTGCCAGATCGTCTGGCTCGCGCCGGTGCCCACGAGGCGCTCCGGGCGGTCAGCGCTGACCACAGCGAGCGGGGTGTGGGACATGTGTGCCTCGATGACGGCCGGGTACGCGTTGGCCACGGCGGTGCCGGACGTCATCACCACCGCCACGTGGCGGCGCTGCACGCGCGCGAGGCCGAGTGCGGTGAAGGCGGCGGAACGTTCGTCGATACGCATGTGCACCGTGACGTCCCGGCGCGCGAGCAGCGCGTACGCGAGCGGCGAGTTGCGCGAGCCCGGGCTCATGACCACATCGGTGCAATGCGTGGCGACGAGCTCCGCCACCGCCGACGCCACCTCCATCGCCGTCACTGCTGCTGCTCCTGGAGGAACTCGTCCGCGCCGCCGCGGATCTGGTCGATGATGTCGCGCACCTCGCGCTGGATGTCGGTCTCGCGCGGCTGCGGCTCCTCCGGCGGCAGCGTGGCGGTCGGGTCCTCGCGGTCGCGGAAGATCGACGGGAACTTCGTGGTCGTCTGCGTCTTCGTCTGCACCTCGGTGGTGGTCTGCGTGACCGTCTTCGTCTCCGTCACCGCGGGCTTGTCCGCCTCCTCGGCCGCGCCGCGCCAGAGGAAGAAGAGGACGACGGCGGCGATGAAGCTCAGCGCCGCGATGATGCCGAGCGCGATCGAGCCCGCGCTGGTGCCCTTCTCGGGCTCCGGCTCGTAGTAGGGCTGCTCGTACTGGGGTGCGTAGGCCGGCTGCTCGTAGGCCGGCTGTTGGTAGCCCTGCTCGTAGTAGGCCGCGGACTGGTCCGGGAAGTACTGCTTCGGGCGCTCGCGCCGCGGCGGCTCGCCCTGGGGGCTGTACTGTCTCGTCTCGTTATCCATGCGCAACAGACTAGCGCGCGCGGTTGCGCTAGAGCACGAGCCCGAAGACCGGCACCGCGATGAAGTACGTGGCCAGCGCGATGAGCACAAGCGCAATGACGTTGAGCCAGATGCCGCCCTTGATCATCTCGCCCATGGTGACGTAGCCCGAGGAGTACGCGATCGCGTTCGGCGGGGTGGCCACCGGGAGCATGAACGCGCACGTGGCGGACAGCGCGACCGGGATGGCGAGGAGCAGGACGTTCATCTCCGTGGCGTCGGTCAGCCCGATGCCCACGGCGACGCCGCCCATGATGGGCAGGAACGTCGCGGCGGTGGCGGTGTTCGACGTCAGCTCCGTCAGCGCGAGCACGAGCGCGGCGACGGCGAGAATGAGCAGGAACATCGGCAGGCTGGACAGGCCCTTCGCCTTCTCGCCGATCCACAGCGACAGGCCTGTCGCGGTGAACATGGCGGACAGGGAGAGGCCGCCGCCGAAGAGGAGGAGCACGTCCCACGGCATCTCGTTCGCGGTCTCCCAGTCGAGCAGGCGCTTGCCGTTCGCCGTGCCCGGGACGATGAACATGGCCAGGCCGGCGATGATGCCGACGATGGCGTCGTCGTACGGGAAGTCCCAGCCGAACGCGTTGATGCCCAGGGGGATGAAGATCCAGGCGAGCGCGGCGACGAGGAAGATCAGCCCGACGGTGATCTGCGGGAAGGTCCAGGGGCCGAGCTTCTTGAGCTCGTCGTCAATCAGCTCCTTGCCGCCCGGGATGTGGTCGATCTCCGGCTTGAACACGCTAACGAGCACCCACCACGCGACGAACGTGAACACGATGGCCACCGGCATGCCCACGAGCATCCATTGCCCGAAGCCGATGGAGATGCCGTGCGCCTCCTCCATGTAGCCCTTGAGCAGCGCGTTCGGCGGGGTGCCAATGAGCGTGCCCAGCGAGCCGATCGACGCCGCATACGCGATCGCCAACATCAGCGCGGTAGCGAACTTCTTCTGCTTGTCCATGCCTCCGACGGTGTCCGCGGTGAGCATGAGCACCGACGTGCCGATGGGCAGCATGACCACGGCGGTGGCGGTGTTGGAGACCCACATGGACATGAAGCCCGTGGCGATCATGAACCCCAAGATGATGCGCTTCGGCGAGGTGCCCACCACCTTGACCACCATGAGCGCGAGGCGGCGGTGCAGGTTCCAGCGCTGCAGGCCGAGCGCCATGAGGAAGCCGCCCATGAACAGGAAGATCGTCGCCGACGCGTACGGCGAGGAGACCTCCTTGAACGGGGCGACGCCCGCGAGCGGGAACACGGCGATGGGGATGAGTGCGGTGGCGGCGAGCGGGATCGCCTCCGTCATCCACCACGCGGCCATGAGCACCGTGGTGGCGGCCACGATGCGCATAGAGCTCGCGGAGTACTCCACGCCTTCCTTCGCGCCGGACGACTGAGCGACGGTTTCCACCGCACCCGAGGGGAACAGGAAGTACACGAGCGCGGCGAGCACCACGCCGGCGATCAGACCGATGAGTTGGCGGCGCCACTCGCCGGGTTCTGGTGATTTGGCCAGGTCGCCGTCCGATAGCGCGGCGGAATCTTGGAGTACGGGAGTCGACATGGGCGAAAGGTTAGCGGACACCCCCCGTTTCCCACATCGATTTGGGCAATTACACCCGGATTTGGGGGCTGCGCTGGAGTACCTCCACGCAGGCACGGACGCGGTCGAACCACCAGTCGCGGCGTTCACCCGGTGCGCGTAACGCGTGCATCCGGTCCGGATCGGGGGTGGTGCGGGTGACGGCCATGCGCCCGTCTGTGATTGCCCGCGGCTCGGCAACGTCCTCCACGAACAACCGTTGCGTGGCCAGGCCGGCGGCGCGCGAGCTGGTGAGCTTCGCGGCCACCAGCCCGGCGTCCATGCCCACCGCGGTGTCGAGGGCGCTGGCCACCGTCACGCCGAGGTGCAGCTCGCGCGCGATGCGCACAAGCCTTGCGACGCCACCTAACGGCGCCACCTTGCACACCGCCACATCCGCCGCGTGCAGCTGCGCCACCCGGTAGGGGTCGGCCGCACGCCGGATGGATTCGTCCGCCGCGATCGGTGTGCGGACGCGCCGCTTCACCTCCGCCAATTCCTCCACGGTGGCGCAGGGCTGCTCGATGTACTCCAGCTCCCCCAACTTCTCGGCGGCCTCGACGGCCTCGTCCACGCTCCACCCGCGGTTGGCGTCCACGCGCAGCCGCGCGTCGGGGCGCAGCTCGCGGACGGCGTTGACGCGCCGGAGGTCGTCGTCAAGCGACTGCCCCTTTTCAGCGACCTTGATTTTGAACGTCCGTACCCCGGGGTAGCGCGCGAGCACCGGCTCGACGTCGGCAACCGCGGGGATAGTGCCGTTGACCTCCACGCTGCCCTCCACCGCAGGCAGGCCCGTAAACGCCGCCTCGATGCCGGAGGCGAGCCACGCGGCGGACTCCTCCGGACCGTACTCCGTAAACGGGGAGAATTCGCCCCAGCCGGCGGGGCCGTCGATGAGCAGGGCCTCGCGGGTGGTGATGCCGCGGAATTTCACGGCCATGGGCAGCGCGACAACGTGGGCGCGCTCGAGGATGTCGTCGGCTGAAGGGATCATAGCTACGCCCCCGGACGCTTGGTCAGCACGAGTGCGACCGGCCCCTTCGGCTTCGGCCTGTCCGCGCACGTCATGCCGTTGGCCGCGGCGGCGATGCAGGAGCCGCAGTTACCGCCGGCGCAGGACGAGCCGAGCTCTTCCAGGGTGAGGTGCCCGGTGCGCTCCAGGTGGTGCACCACGGCGTCCACCGTGGAATCGGTCAAACCGGTGGCGTGGCGGATGTCCGCGCGGGAGCGAGCGCCGTCTCTGATCGCGGCGACCACTGCCTGCATCGGGCGCATCAGACAACCACCTTCAGCAGCTGGAACGTAGCCACGGCCAGGGCCCACGCGAGGGTGAGCTGGCCGATGAGCCCGAACAGGGTCCACTTCCACCCGATTTCGCGGCGCTGCGCCGCCAGGGTGGCCACGCACGGGGTATAGGCCATGAGGAAGGTCATGTAGGCCCACACCGCGGCGATCATGTGCCCGCCGGAGGCTTGCGTGAAGTCCGCGCGCACCGCGGAAGCGAGGTCGGACGTGCCCTGCTCTTCGGGCGCAAGATCGGACGGGTCATCCAGCGCGTAGGTCTGCGCCCAGGTGGAGATGACCGCCTCCTTGGCCAAAAAGCCAGTGACCAGCGGGCCCGTGAGCGACCACGAGCCGAAGCCCGCCGGCTCGAACACCGGGGCCACCGCCCCGGAGGCGACGCCGTAGACGGAATCCGCCGGCGCAAGGTCGTCGTCGCCAAACCCGTAGCCGCTGACCGCGGGCGTGGACTGCAGCGCCCAGATGACCACCACGGTGGCCACGATGATCCCGCCCGCGGTGTGCAAAAAGCCCTTCAGGCGCGACCACATCACGCTGAATGTCAGCCGCGCGGTGGGCAGCTGGTAGGTGGGCAGGTCGATCACCAGCGGGTCCGAGCCCATCGTGCGCCACAGCGTGTTTTTCAGCAGCAGGCCCGCCAGCACCACCAGCGCGATAGAGACCACGTACATGGCAAACACAACCGTGCCCGCGTGGTCCGGGAAGAACGTCTGCGCCAACATCACGTACACCGTCAGGCGCGCAGAGCAGGACGTAAACGGCACCAGCAGCGCGGTCAGGCGGCGCTGCTGCGGGGTGGCCAGCACGCGCGTTGCGGAGATCGCCGGCACGTTGCAGCCGAAGCCCACAATCAGCGGGATGAACGCCTTGCCCGGCAGCCCGATGGCTCGCATGAGCCGGTCCGCCACCACGGCGGCGCGCGCCATGT
This sequence comes from Corynebacterium wankanglinii, assembly GCA_014490595.1. Taxonomy (GTDB): domain Bacteria; phylum Actinomycetota; class Actinomycetes; order Mycobacteriales; family Mycobacteriaceae; genus Corynebacterium; species Corynebacterium wankanglinii. Next base: position 421,057 of record CP061031.1, on the reverse strand, counting down.
AGCCGGAGTCTTCCAAAACCGCCAGGCACAGAAACATCAGCGCCATCAGCGGCACGAACGTGAGCACCATGCCCACGCCGCCGATCAGCCCGTTGACAACCAGGCCCTTGATAAACGGGTATCCGAGCCCGATACGCTCCAGCCCGCGCTCGCCCAATCCGACAGCGGGCCGGTGAAAAACGCGTCCAGGGCATCTTGCAGCGGCGCGGCCACGGTGGTGGTGATCTGGAAGACCACGAACATCGCGGCGAAGAAGATCAGCGGGCCCCACACCGGGTGCAGCACGAAGCGGTCCACGGTTTCAGTCAGGGTGTCGCGGTGCTCGTCGCGGACCGTCGCGGCGGCCACAGCGTTGTCAATGAACTCGAAGCGCGCGTCGGCCTGCTCGAACTCGTCGCCGGCTGCTGTGTCGCGCACGGGTTCGGCAGGCTGTTGCAACTGCTTTGCGACGAGCTCCGCAACCCCGCCGATATCCCTCCGCCGCGGATCCAGCGTCACCACCGGCACGCCCAGTTCCCGCTCCAGCGCCACCGGATCCACTTCGAGGCCCTGCTTGGCGGCCACGTCGCTCTTGGTCAGCACGACCACGACGCGGTAGGGGTGCTCTACAAGCTGCGCCACCAGGTACAGCCCGCGCGCCAGGTTGGAGGTGTCCACGGCGGCGAGCACCATGTCGGGGCGGTCGTTCCCGGAGGCGTCGTCAAGCAGCAGCTCTCGCGTGAGCGCCTCGTCCGGGCTGACGGGGTCCAGCGAGTACGCGCCAGGGAAATCGATGATGTTGTACGTGGCGCCGCCCGCGCGCCAGACGCCGCGGGAGACCTCCACGGTGGTGCCCGGGTAATTGCCCATGGTCGCGCTCGCGCCGGTCAGGGCGTTGAACAGCGTGGACTTGCCGGCGTTCGGCGCGCCGACCAGCGCGATAGTGGGCGTGCCTACCGGAGCAAACTCAGCGACCGGCGCGCCGTGGCAGTCAGCCATTTACGCCGCCTGCTCAGCCGGGGCAATGGCGATCTGGCGCAGCGTGTCCGCACCGAGGGCGTAGTGGGAGCCGCGCACCTTGATCACGCGGCCGCCGCCAGCGGTCTTCTGCATGACGGTGACGTTCGCGCCGGTGCGCAAGCCCAGTTCGCGCAGGCGACGGGCCGTCGGGCAGCCAACATTGGTGATGGTGGCGTGGTGACCGACGGGGACGTCGAAAAGCATGTGCTCGTGCATGCCTCAAATATTAAAGCAAGGCTGCCCTAACTAAAAGGGGGTAGTGGGTACGATTACCCCCATGCAGTACTCCACCGCCCAGCCCTTTGACCCCGCCCAATGGCGCGAGGTCGACGGCTTCGACTTCACCGACATCACCTATCACCGCCACGTCGGCGACACGCGCGCCGACGGCATCGTGCGCATCGCCTTCGACCGCCCCGAGGTGCGCAACGCGTTTCGCCCCCACACCGTGGACGAGCTCTACACCGCACTGGATCACGCGCGGCGCGACCCGTCTGTGGGTGTGGTGCTGCTCACCGGCAACGGGCCGAGCGAGAAAGACGGCGGCTGGGCGTTTTGCTCCGGCGGCGACCAGCGCATCCGCGGCCGCTCCGGCTACCAGTACGCGGGCGGCGAGACGGCCGAGACGGTGGATACTGCGCGCGTGAAGGCCGAGGGCGGGCGCCTGCACATCCTGGAGGTCCAACGCCTGATCCGCACGATGCCCAAGGTGGTCATCGCCGTGGTCAACGGCTGGGCGGCCGGCGGCGGGCACTCCCTGCACGTGGTGTGCGACATGACCATCGCCTCGCGCGAGGAGGCCCGGTTCAAGCAGACCGACGCGGACGTGGGGTCCTTCGACGCCGGCTACGGCTCGGCGTACCTGGCCAAGATGGTGGGACAGAAGTTCGCCCGCGAGATCTTCTTCCTCGGCCGCACGTACACCGCGGAGGAGATGCAGCGCATGGGGGCGGTAAACATCGTGGCCGACCACGCGTCGCTTGAGGACGAGGCGATCCAGGTCGCCCGCGAAATCAACGGCAAATCCCCCACCGCGCAGCGCATGCTGAAGTTCGCGTTCAACCTTGTCGACGACGGCCTGATGGGCCAGCAAGTCTTCGCCGGCGAGGCCACCCGCCTGGCGTACATGACCGACGAGGCCGTGGAGGGCCGCGACTCGTTTTTGGAAAAGCGCCCGCCGCGCTGGGACGAGTTCCCGTTCTACTACTAGGTGAGGCTGACGGGTGGTATAGCGACGTCGCCACTTTTTGCTAGACATCTGTACGGAATTTTCACGGCTCTGCCAGGTCCGCGGGTTACGCTCCGGCCATGTTGAAGCGAACGATGACAGCCACAATCGTCGCCGCCTCGCTGACTCTGGCCGCGTGCGACGGAAACATTCCAGACACCCCGACCACCGCTGACACCGCCTCCGTAGAGGAGGCGCCACCGCCCGCCGACGACGCTGCCGCTGCCGACACTGCGGCGCCGGTAGCGGAGCACGACAACCTCCCCGCACCGCCAGCCTCCTCGCGCGACGTCTACGCCGCAGCACTCGCGGACCCGGCGCAATACTTCGCCGACCAGGACGACCTCGACGGCACGTTCACCTACGACCTCATCGACGTCGACGGCGACGCCGAGCTCGAGCTGCTCCTGCGCGCCGGAAAGAAAGGCCCGGCACCCGTGCGCGTGCTGCAGCTTTTCGACGGCACCCTCACGGCCACCACCGACTACCTGGTGGATTCGGCGGACGACACCTACCCCACGGTGTTCACCGCCGGCGTGCAGCCGGGACTGACGCAATACGAGACGGACGGCACGACGCTGACCGCGACCCAGTTCGAGCTGCACGGCAACCGCTTGGTCAAGGCGTTCGGCCCGGAGGAGACCGTCGTGGGCAACCCGCTGAGCGGCGTGACCTTGATCCACTGGACCCCGACCGCGGACATCGCGCAGTTAGCGGAGATGGACCAGCCCGACCCGCTGACTATTCCGCGCGAGGGCTCCATGAAACAGGTCTCCGACATCCCGGAGCTCAACGGGCAGTCCTATCGCGTGCAGTTCGGCGCCCGCGACGGCGAGGGCCGCGTCCCGGTGACGTACCCGGACCTCGGCTGCGCCGGCCTCCTCGAGCCGGTGCACGCCTCCGCCGGCGAGGAGATCCAGGACGGTTTCCACGAGAACATCACGGAAGGCACCTGCGACAACGGCGGCACCTGGCACTTCTCTATCAACGAGTCCCGCGAGCGCGCCACCTACAACGCCCCCACCGGGCGCTACCACGCGGAAGGCCCGCTCAACCGCGCCGGCTAGCATGGATCAGCGACGGACCGGGCGTATACCCCGCAGTCCCCGGTGCAGCTCAACCACCAGCGCGGCTGACAAGACAGCGCCAACCGCTAGCGCGACCCAGACGCGCGGGCCGGTAGCTGTCACCGGCCAAGCGGGCACGGCGGCGATCCACAGGAAGGACTCCGCCAACACGTCGCCGCCGATCGTGGCGGAAACAATCGTGACCAAAACGGTCGCAGCCAACGTCCACATCACGCCGAAGCGCACGGTCACAGCTAACGCCGCGAGGACAAGAACGGTACCGGCAACAAGGGAAAGCGCGCCAAACCTCGCGCTTCCCGTCACGACACCTGCGAACAGGCATACAAGCACAACAATGCTGGTAAACCAGCCCAACAACGCGGCACCAACTCGCAGGTGCTCAACTTGCATCAGTGCCCATGCCGGGCGGATCCGCGGCCACACAAGCGTGGGCAACACGCCCGCGCCGACCGGGAGGATTGCGTACGCGAAAAGCGCTTGGCGCACATCTTCCGGATACCGGGTGGCAAAGAGAAGCACCAGAGCGGTCAGCACAAGCACCATGCTTAACGACGGCATCCGCCCCGCCCTCGCAACCCCCTTCCACGCGGACATAAACCCGGTGTACGCGGGCCTCGGCATGGCCGGCCCAGCAGGCGCGGGCGCAACGACTTCGTTGGTGGTGCGGCGTCTAAGAATGGGTCGCGTGCGGCGCGGGTGAGCACGGCAGCGGCGAATCCGGCCGCGCCTAGAAGCAAAGTGAGCGCGAGTGCAGGAAATGGCGACTCGTCGGCCATGGGTGAGGTGTCCTCCAGCGGCAACAGGTTGAAGTGCATCTCCATCGTGGGCAACGCCAAGCGCGCGGGCCAGGCACCGGGGTTAAGCCACCACCAGCTTCGCTCCACGAAGTACCCGAGCTCGATGGTGAACACGAATGCGGCTACGAGCGTCGGCAACAGCCCAACACGGCGGGTGGCCGCTGCTGCCAGGCCCGCTGGGCCCAGCATGCCGAGCCATACAAACGCACCGACGAGCGCGACTTTCGCAGCGCCGTCCAGGCCGAACACCAGCGCCGCCGCAACGGGCACCACGAAGTCCAAAACGACGAACACGGCCAGAGCCAGCCACACCACTGTGATGCGGGCGGCGCGGGTGCCCGTGGAAGAGACGGGCCGCCAAAGTGTGCCCCCGGCGCGGGCGTCGCGCTCGCGGTGTTCAGCCAGTCCCGCAAACAGCGCCGCTACGGGTGCCGCCATGCCGGTGACCAAAAGCCCCTGGGGATACAGCAGGGACTTCGCGGAGCCAACATCACCGACCAGTGAAAAAGCAGTCAGCAGCAGGCCAAGAAGTAGCCCCGCTCCTGCGAGCCACCACAGCGTTGAGCCTTTGGCGCGGATCCATTCGGCGCGAAGCAGACTCACTGCGCGCCCCTGCGGTCAAGCGGAAGAAGGATTCCTCCAGGTTCGGGCCCAGCTCCGCAAGTTCCCCGGCGAAGCGGACGTCGCCGCCGGCGATGACGGTGGCGTCGTCCGCCATGTGCAGCACCTCGCCCAACTGATGGGAGCTGACCAGCACAGTGCGCCCGGCGCGCGCGTAGTCCCTCAGGTAGGCGCGCAGGTGGGCGATGCCCTCGGGGTCGAGGCCGTTTTGGGGCTCGTCCAAAATGAGCACCTCCGGCTCACCGATGAGCGCCTGCGCCAGCGCCAACCTGCCCTTCATGCCGGTGGAGAAGGTGCCAGCCTTCTTCTTGCCTGCGCCCTGCAGACCGACGAGTTGGAGCACCCGGTCCGCCTCCGAGTCGGGCAGTCCGAGCAGCGCCGTGTGCACGCGCAGGTTGTTGCGCGCGCTCAGATGACTGTAGAAGGCCGGGTCATTGATCGAGGCGCCCACGAGCCGCAGCGCCTCGCGGGTGAACGGCTGGCCCATCAGTGTCACCTCGCCCGCGTCCGGCTGGATCAGGCCGAGCAGCACCGACATCAGCGTCGATTTCCCCGCGCCGTTGGGCCCCAACAGCGCGTGGACGCGGCCCGGGGTGGTTGTGAGTGAAATATCGCGCAGCACCTGGTGCCCGCCGAAGGAAACTGCGACACCGCGGCAGGCGAGTTGTGTATCGGTCATGCCCCTATCGTCCGCGGTGAAAGAGCCTTACACATCGGCCGGCGGGACCACGGCGCCTCCTTCTCTAGGAGGAGATGCCGGCACGTTGCGCGATCAGCGCCAGCGCCACCCGGTCGCGTGCGCCGAGTTTGGCCAGCAGGCTGGATACGTGCGTTTTCACTGTGGTTTCCGCGATGTACAGCGCGGCGGCGATCTCTGCGTTGGTCGCTCCGCGGCCGATCTCGGCGAGCACCTCACGCTCGCGGGTAGTCAGCCCCTCCAGCGCAGTGGCCGACGCCGGGCTACCTGGACCTTCGCGGGCCCACTCCATCACCCTGCCGGTCACGCCGGGCGCGAGGACAGATTCGCCGCCGGCCACCGCGCGCACCGCTCCCGCGAGCACGTCCGGCTCTGCGTCCTTGAGCAAGAATCCGTGGACGCCGGCGGCGATGGCTGCGTGGATGAGCGCGTCGTCGTCGAACGTGGTCAGCATGATCACCCGCGGGCCCAGCTCCATGATTGTGCGGGCGGCGGCGATGCCGTCCAGCACAGGCATGCGGATGTCGAGCACGGCGACGTCGATGCGGTGCGCCCGCGCCTTCTCTACTGCTTCCGCACCATCGGCGGCTGTGGCTGCGACGGTGATGTCGTCTTGCGCGCCCAGGATGGTCTCGAGTGCGCTGAGCAGCAGCGGTTGATCGTCCGCAAGCAAAATCCGGATCATGCCGCCAACTCCGCCCGCACGGTGAATTCCTCGCCTGCCTGCCATGCTTCGAGCGTGCCGCCGGCGCTCGCGGCGCGCTCGCGCAGGCCTTCCAAACCGACTCCGGTGCCGGGCTGCGGGCGCGCCCGCCCGGTAGAGACCACCTCCACAACAACGGTCTGCCCCGGTGTCACACGCACGGAGACTGCTGGGTCCACCTGGTGGCGGGCCGCGTTGGTCAGCGCTTCGGCCACGATGCGGTGGATGGCAAGGGAGGTCACCGGAGGGACGCTGATAGGCGGGGCGTCGAGCGTGACCTGCATGCCGGCGTCGCGGAAGCGCTGCACAAGCGCGGGCAGCTCCGCGATCCCCGCCACCGGCGCGAACCCGCGATCGCTTTCACGCAGGCCTCGCACGAGCAGGCGGATCTCCGCCAGCGACTCACCTGCGGCGGCGTTGATTTGCTGCAGCGCCTCCCGCTCGCGCCCGGACGCGAGACCCGCGTTGGCCTGCGCCTTGATCAGGGTCAACGAGTGCCCCAACACGTCGTGGATGTCCCGCGCGATGGCCTGGCGCTCGTCCACCCGCGCCGCCGCTAGGCGCTGTTCCTTGGCTTCCGCGGCCCGGCGGCGGGCGGCCTCCTCTCCCGCCAGATTCGCACCCAGGAGGTACGCCACCGCGAACGCTGCCCAATGCAGCGCCAGCGTGAGCGCGCCGTCTGCGCCACGGCGGTAGAACAACACGAGTTGCTCGTCCCACGTCCACATAAATGGGGAGAGCAACGCCCACACGCACGCTGCCGCAAGCAGCCCCAGCGCGAAGCGTTTACCGGCGTACCTGCCGGCGACGAAGGTCGCCACCGGCACCGTCAGCACCCACAGTGAGTAACCCAGGTTCACCGGCGCGGCCAGCCACACCAGCGCCCAGGCGGTGTTGAGCGCCACTAAGGCGGCCGACGCTGCCTGCGGCTTGCCGGTGAGCATCGCGAACGCAGCAACGAACCCCCAGGACAGCAGCGCCTGCGCCCAGGCGGCGGCGCCCGGGCCGCTGATCGCACTCACGGTATAGACGGCGGCAAGCACCGCCGCCGCCACCGCGAGCACCGCATCACCCGTCTTCACCTGCACGGGCGTCTAGCTTATCGACGCCTCCGCGCCCCCACATCCTCCCCAAGGAGGAGACCTACTTAGTCAACCCCGGGATCTGCGGAATGGTGGGCAGGCCCTTGACGCCTGCGTTCTGCGGCAGGGCGAACAGCGCACCCAGGGCGGTGAGCACCGCGGCGACGATGCCGATGATCTGCGCCAGCTTGGCATCGACGGTCTCCGGGGCCTTCTCGTCCGGTGTCTCTTCCGGGTCCTTCGGGGCGGGATCCGGCTCGGGTGCAGTGTCGCCAAGGTCGGCGTTTTCCAGCTTCGGCGCCTCCGGCAGCTTCAAATCCTGCGTGGGGAAGATGACGTGGCTGGTGCCGTCGTGGCAGGTCTTGGCCTCCTCGAGCGCGTAGTAGTACGAACTTTCCAGCGTGTCCTGCACCTGTCCGAAGTAGGTTGTCTTCATGTTCGCGGCGAACGCGTCGCGCTGCCAGCCCTCCACGTGGCGCAGCCACTGCGCGGTGTTCTGGCCGGTGTGGCCGAACGCGTAATCGTCGCCAAGCGGCTGCACTTTCGGCACCCCGCCGTCGATGCCCACGAACCAGTCGGCGTTGCCCTTCAGCGCGCGGCCGGCCGGCCCCAGCGGGATCTGGGAGCCTTCCTTCATGTCCAGGTAGAAATCGGCGTCGGTGGTGTGCAGGCCCAGCGGCGCTAGCTTCTCCTTCGCGGCGGCGCGGGCATCGGCACGGATGTCACCCTCAGGTGTTTTGTCGTCCCGCAGCAGGCGCAAATGCTTGACGACGTCCGGCTCGGCCACGTAATCGTCGCCAAGCTTCTTCAGCTCTGGGAACGTTGCCTCGAACGCTTCGGTGACCGAGGTGGCGTACATGCCGTGCGTGAGTGTTTTCGCGGCGCGTTCGGCTTGGTTGGCGGGGCCGCGCTCGACGTCGTTGAGCGTGACGCGGCAGTAGTTGGTGCCGTCCTTGGTAAACGGGGTCAAGGTGGCGGCGGTAGCAGTGACAGGGACAGCGAGTGAAAGGGCGGTCGCCGCAGCGACGGCCGGTGCGATGATCTTCCTCATGTCTATGTAATCGGTGGGGAGTGAGACCTGCGTTACAGGTGACCAGGAGCGGGCCTAGCCGGGTCGATGGCTCGATGTCGATACTTCCAGGTCGATAGTTCCAGGTCAGCGCGTCGGGGGTGATTTCGGCCAAAATTCGACGAAACGCTGTGACCAGCAACTATCGACATCGAGATATCGACCTCGCCGCAAACGCCCGTTTATCCGCCCCGTCGCACCACTCACCGCGACCCGCCACGACTGCAACGGTATCGTTTCTGCCATGAAGTTGGGCCTTCTCATTCTGCAGTTCGTAGGCTTGGTCGCCCTCGTGCTGGCCGCGTGGTTCGTAGGGAAGCGCAACCTCGGCTTCAGGTGGGCGTCGCTGGGGGGGCACACTGGCGTTCCCACTGTCCCAGGTGGCCAGGTTTGCGTTGGTGATCCCGCTGCAGTTTCTGTTCAGCAAAACATTCGATCCAGCGACGGCCACCGCCCTGACCACTACGCTGTTCCTGGCCACCTCCGGCCTGTTCGAGGAGACCGCCCGCTGGATCGTGCTGCGTTTCTGGGACAAGAACACCCGCGAGTGGAACGACGGCGTCGGCTTCGGCCTGGGCCACGGCGGCATCGAAGCGCTGCTGCTCTTCACCAACCTGTTTGCCGGCAACATCATGCTGCTGACCACCGGCGACGCGATCAAGGCGCAGGCCGCCGGAAACGATGACCCTGCCACCGCGCAAGCTATTGCCGAGCAGATTGAGGCGCTGCAAAACATCGGCATGGGCATGATCGCCACAAGCTGGTACGAGCGCGCGCTCGCGATCGCCGCGCACGTAGTGTTCACACTGATCGTGCTTCGCGCGGTGCACGAGCGCCGCTGGCAGTTCTGGGCGCTGGCGGTTGTGTGCCACATCGGGCTCAACGCCGTTGCCGTGCTTGTCGCACCCCACAGCGTGCCGGTGATGTACGTGCTGCTCACCGCACTCACCGCCGCGGGGCTTTGGGCGGCTATCGACGGCCCACTGTCCCGCAAAGCCTTCGCCCGCACCACCCCCACGAACACCCTCGAGAACGAAACACCCGCCCCGTGACCCACCTGCTGGAACTTCTCCCCGTCGACCCCGCGAACCCGCTGGCCATCATCCCCGCGCTCGAGGAGGCCCTGACCGGCCAGCGCACGCTGTTGCCCGTGCCTGCCAACGACCCGGCGCGCACGAACCTGCTGCGCAACACGCTCAAACCCGGCGCGCCCATCGACGATGACATCGCGCTGGTCGTCTCCACCTCCGGCTCCACGGGCAAACCCAAGGGCGCGATGCTCACTCCAGCGAACCTGATCTCGAGCGCGGACGCGACTCACCAGGCGCTCGGCGGCGAGGGCCAGTGGCTGCTGGCCATGCCGGCCGCGTACATCGCGGGGATCCAGGTGCTCATCCGCAGCATGGTCGCAGGTGTCGAGCCCGCCTTCATCGATCTGACTCGCGGTTTCAATGTCGCAGAGTTCGCCGCCCGCGCCCACGAGCTGGCCCAAACCGGCGAGCGCACCTACACCGCGCTCACTCCGATGCAGCTGGCCAAGGCCACCTCCACGCTCAAGGGCATCGACGCGCTGCGCACGTTTTCCGCGGTTCTCGTCGGCGGCGCCGCGACCAACCCGCGCCTGCTCGACTCCGCCCGCAAGCTGGGCATCAACGTGGTCACCACCTACGGCTCCTCCGAAACCTCCGGCGGCTGCGTCTACGACGGCCGCCCCATCGCCGGCGCCCGCGTTAAAATCGTCGATGGGCGCATCCACCTCGGCGGCCCCATGGTCGCCCGCGGCTACCACAACTTCGACTCCCCCGACCTCACCGGCGGCTGGTTCCGCACCTCCGACGCTGGCGAGCTCGACAGCGGCGTGCTCACGGTCCTCGGCCGCACGGACAACGTCATCTCCTCCGGCGGCCTCAAGCTCCACCCCGAGGTGTTGGAAGAGGAGCTTTTGCTTATCGACGGCGTCACCGCCGCCACCGTCATCGGCAAAGACGACGACCGCTTCGGCCAGCGCATCTGCGCCGCCTACACCGGATCCGCGGCGGTGCCAGACATCCTGGACGCGCTGGCGGATGCAGAAGATGCCGGCCGCATCGCCCACTGGCAGATCCCCAAAGAGCTCAAAGTGGTGGCCGCGCTGCCGCAGCTCGGGCCGGGCAAGGTGGACCGCGCGGCCGTGCGGGAGTTGTTCGACTAGCTTTGCCGCCCCCGCGCTGTATTAGATGTGCTCACCGCCGACTTACCATCCTCGACGAGTTGCAACCTTGAAGCGTCGCGCTCCGATCCAAATCACTGGGAAGATAGCTACACGGTTTCAGGTATACCTGAAACCCTTGCCCGTTTTGGCGATATTTTCAGGTATACTCGAAACGCGTGAGAGTTCTGCATCCGCGACAGCAGTACCTGGACAACCTGCTGGCAGTCACCGATAACAACTTCGTCCGCATCATCACCGGCGTGCGTCGCTGCGGGAAGTCGACCCTCCTGGAGCTGTACCGCCGCCACTTGCGCGAGCACGGCATCCCAGAAGACGCGATCATGGTCGTCAACTTCGAAGACCAGGCCAACGCCGCACTGCAGGACCCGGCCGCCTTCCACGACGCCGTCACGCAACGGCTCACACAAGGGCTGCGCTACCTCCACGTCGATGAAGTGCAGGAGCTGGAGGATTGGGCGCGCGTGATCAACTCACTGCGGCTCAACGAGCAGCTGGAGATCTGCGTGACCGGCTCGAATGCCTCCCTGTTCGTTGGTGAGTCGCTGACGTATTTGGCTGGGCGCTACATCGAGATCCCGATGCTGCCGCTTTCCCTGGCAGAGTTCATGGAGTTCCGTTACCCAGCGGACGCGCGCCCGGGCCTCGACCGCGCATTTCAGGAGTGGGTGATTATCGGCGGCTTCCCCGCCACGGTCCAGCTCGCGGACCCGGTGGTGGTCCGTCAGGCGAACTCCTCACTGTTCGATTCCATCTTCACCCGCGACATTTCCCTGCGCGGCCAGATCCGCGACACCGACACGTTCCTGCGCGTGGCCCGCTTCCTCTTCGACAACGCCGGCAACCCGGTGTCCACGAATCGCATCGTGGGCCACCTCAAGCACGAGGGACTCAAGGCGTCGAGTGAGACCGTGGACCGCTACCTCGGCCTAATGTCGGACGCACATCTTATTTATCAGTGCCGGGATTACGACACGAAGGGCAAGCGGTGGCTGAGCACGAACGGCAAGTTTTATTTCGTCGACCCGGGGCTGCGCACCGCCCTGCTGGGCTCTCGCGCTTTTAACTTCGGCCACGACTTGGAAAATATGGTCTACCTGGAGCTTCGCCGCCGCGGGTACCAGGTTTCCACCGGCAAGGTTCCTGGTGGGGAGATTGATTTCATCGCCAATGACGGCCAGCGCACGCTCTACATCCAGGTGGCGCTCACGGTTACCGAGCCCGCGACGCTCGAGCGCGAGCTCGCGCCGTTCGGCACCCTGCCCGCCGGATCACGCTGCATCCTCTTAACGACGGACCGCTTCGCCCCCGACACCGGCAACGTCTCATGGCGCGACGCCATCGAGGTGCTTGCGGGCGGGGCGCTAGACTAACGCTTCGCAACGAAGCACCTGGAACCTCTACCAGTTGACCCCGCCGACTCACTGGCGATCCTGCCTGCCCTCGAGGAGGCGCTGACCGGCAAGCGCGCCCTGCTCCCCGTGCCCGCGAACGACCCGGCGCGCACGAACCTCCTGCGCAACACGCTCAAACCAGGTGCACCCATCGCTGACGACGTCGCACTGGTGGTATCCACCTCCGGATCCACCGGCACACCGAAAGGCGCGGGGATCCACCTCGGCGGCCCCATGATCGCGCGCGGCTACCACCTGCTCGACTCCCCCGACCTCAAGGACGGCTGGTTCCGCACCTCCGACGCCGGCACGCTGGAAAACGGCGTGCTCACCGTCCTGGGCCGCACGGACAACGTGATTTCTTCGGGCGGGTTCAAGCTCCACCCCGAGGTGTTAGAGGAACAGCTGTTGCTTATCGACGGCGTGACCGCCGCCACCGTCATCGGCAAAGACGACGACCGCCTGGGCCAGCGCATCTGCGCCGCCTACACCGGCTCCGCGTCAGTGCCGGATGTCTTGGACGCGCTGGCGGATGCGGAAGACGCTGGCCGTATCAGCCACTGGCAGATCCCGAAGGAGCTCAAACCGGTGGCCGCACTGCCACAGCTCGGGCCGGGCAAGGTGGACCGCGCGGCGGTCAAGGAGCTGTTCTGAGTAGTTTTGCCGCCCCTCGCTGTATACACTGTTCTATATACACAAGGAGGTGGCGATGACTGAAGCTGCAGCAAACTCCGTCAAGACCACGGTCTTCATGTCTGGCAACAGCCAGGCCATCCGGATACCTAAAGATTTTCGGTTCGATTCCGAAACGGTTTGGCTCAAGAAAATCGGGAAAAAGATCTACGTTTCACCGGAGCCCCTCTCTGCCCTCGACGTTTTAGATGTGGTCACCGCCGACTTACCGGATGGATGGGCTGACGGGTTTGATGTGCCGGCTGAGCTCCCCCTGGATCCGATCCCCGGTTGGGATGAATAATGCGCTACATCCTCGACACAAATGTGTGGATCGATGCCCTTCGTCGCAGCAACGCCGAAGTCCTAGCGCACATGCGCATTGCCCCAGCAGATGACATCGCCATGTCCTCCATTGTCCTGGGAGAATTAAAGGTTGGCGCGGGCAAATCCCCGTCGAACGATCGGGCAAAAGTTGTGAAGCAACTCGAGCAGGCTTACCGGCTCGTCGGCGTGGGAGCGGCCGAGGCAGCCCATTACGCCGATATCCGCACAACGCTTGAGTCTGCGGGCCAGCCAATCGGCCCCAATGATCTGTGGATCGCAGCTCAGGCGCGGGCGAACAATTGCGTACTCGTCACTGCCAACACGCGAGAGTTCTCACGTGTGCCGTTACTGCAGGTTGAAGACTGGCGAGGATAGCCATTCGCACACCAGCCCACGGCTTAGCCGTTCGGGTTCTCAATCACCACGGGCGCGACTTGGAAACCCGGCGAGCCGTAGTCAGCCACTCACCGGAGAAACGGCGTGATCTCTTCGCCCGGGCGCTTCCCCTCCTTGATCTGCTTGATCACCAAGTGCGCAGCCGCAATGTCCCCCTGGTGCGGCGGGCGCTTGAGGCGCAATCCATCTAAAGACTTAATTTCCTTGTAGCTATACCGCATCTTTGCCGCTCCTTCCTGCATCGGGATCCTCCGCGAGAATGCTTTAAAGCACTTCGTCCGTTATTCTGCCGACCATTCTCACCTGCTCATGGTTCAGAAATCGACGATCGTCCAGCTCAGAAGCCCAGCACCGTTGCGGTCATGTTCGGCGGCCCCAAAGCCAGCCCTGTGAACAGACAAGCGATCACTCCCGAGTTCTTCATGCCTCTTTAGATGCAGCGAACCCACGATCGGTTCCAAGGAGCTTTTGCCTATCGACGATCTCCCGTCCCCTACCCCGCCGCCAACTCCGACGCCCGCTGGTAAGAGACGCCGAGCACCTGCCCCATCTCGCGGAGTGTGAAGCCCTCGTCTTTCATTTTGCGCGCCAACGCAGACCTCGCGGCCGCAGCTTCTTCCGACGCGGCTTTCGCCTTCACGCCGAGGTCGTCGGCACGCTGGCGCAGCATCTCAACTTCAGCTGGAAGTACGGGCAGGATCTCAATTTCAAACTCACCGGGCTTGCGACCTGACTGGAACGCGATAGCCTCCGCCACCTCATCGGCAGCCCGATCGAGTCGCCGCGTTTGTGAGGCCACCCCAAGTTCATCGCACTCCAGTACCCAGACGCCGCTCGGACCGCGCTCTGCGGTCACCGTGTACACGTTCATCGCCACCGCCCTTTTCCTATGCAGGCTTCCGCCCGCAACTTCTTAATTACTGCATAACGCTCCATTGTTCAATCCCCTCCGGCACTCGTCTGTCACCCCCATGTTGACAACCAATTCCACCCTTCGCCATTTAGACGCACCGCCCCACCCGAACACCCGTCCGACAACCCTCACCGCGTGTCGGCCCGTGTCCTACTCTGGGTTAGTGTTTGTGCTTACGTGTTCACGCGTTCCCCGCCGAAGGCCCCTAGGGCTTCGTCGCGGTGATGGCGAATTGGAGCGGCAGGCGCTCGGGGTTGTCGCGGAGGATGAATCCGCGGGAGTCTTCCACCATCAACTCCGGCCACGGGCACCAAGCGGAGTAAGGGGTTTCTTCGAGGGCGGTGACGGTCAGGCCGGCGTCGATGAGCGCGGTGACGGTCAGGCCGGCGTCGATGAGCGCGGTGACAATCTCGCCGAGTGAGTGATTCCACTGGTAGTTACGCGGGCTGCTCAGCTTCGGCGCTCCGGGAGTAGTGACGTAGCTGTCCTCGTCCTCCCAGGTGAGCGGCTCAGGCATTTCGAAATACGCCTGCTCGATGCGCAGGCCGGAGGAAAAGTCCTGTCGTTCCACTTCGCCATCATCGCGCTCTCGCGTCCGCTGCCCGAGCCCGCGGAGGAAGTGTTCGTGGGCAAGCGCGCCTGGCTCGTCGACGTGCTCGTCGACGGGTTGCGACCCAACGAGCGGGTTGAACCCACCGCCTAATCAGCCTATGAGGACGAAGCTCTCGCGGTAATCTCACATGCATTCGCAGCATCCTCGATGTTCGGGCAGAGTTACCTGCCCCGGCTAATCATCGATGGAGCGCTCGGAGTCACGGGGCACTAACCAGCGCGCGGGGCTGGGTTGTGACGAACGTTCCGACGGACATTGTGGCGACCTGGGGAAATGACAGATGTTGCAAACGGGCTGCGGGGTTTGTCATCAGCGACCGAGGCACCTCCGCCTCGCTGCTACTGCCCCAACATCTCGGCGATAAGCGCCTGCACGCGGGCGTCGATGTCGTCGCGCACCAGCCGCATGCGCTCCATACCCTCGATGCCGCGGGTGGACGGCTCGTCGGTAAGCCAGCGCTCAAAAGTGCGGCCCTCCGGCATCTCAAGCTGCGCGTCTGCACCGAGGACCACCACGCGGTCCGCGAGCAGCATCTGCCTATCGACGCCCTTCGGCACCCCACCCGACATATCCGCCCCCACCTCAGCGATGGCTTGAACCGACTCCTGGTTCAGTTTCGTGCCAGGGTTGGTGCCGGCAGACTGGATCTCCAGTTTGTCGCCGGCGTGCTTCTCGGCGAGCGCTGCCGCCATCTGGGACTTGCCGCCGTTGCTGACGCAGATGAATACGACGCTGGGTTTCATGTCAGGCTCCTCGAGGTGGGAAGGGTGGGGTCTGCAGGGTAGAGCTTCGGGCCGATGGCGCGCATGACGTACACCAGGCCGACGAGCACGGGGATCTCAATCAGCGGGCCAATCGTTCCCGCCAGTGCTTGGGCGGAGGTGGCGCCGAACGTGCCGATGGCCACCGCGATGGCCAGCTCGAAGTTGTTGCCTGCGGCGGTAAACGCCACGGATGCGGACTGCGCGTAGTTCATGCCGGACAACTTCGCGGTTGCGAGCGCGACGGCGAACATGCCCACGAAGTAGCACAGCAGCGGCAGCGCCACCGTGGCCACGGTCCACGGGCGGGAGAGGATTTGGTCGCCCTGCAGGGAAAACAGCAGCACGATCGTGTATAACAGGCCCACCAACGCCAGCGGGGAGACCTTGGGCAGGTAGGTGTTTTCGTACCAGTCGCGGCCCTTAGTGCGCTCGCCGATGATGCGCGAAAGCAGCCCGGCAAGCAGCGGGATGCCTAGGAAGACGAGCACGGAGGACACGATGGCCCAGAAGGAGAACTCCACGGAGGTGGTTTCCAGGCCCAGCCAGGACGGGAGGATCTGCAGGTAGAACCAGCCCAGCACGCCGAACATGAGGACCTGGAACACCGAGTTGATGGCCACCAGCACGGCGGTGGCCTCCCTGTCCGCGCAGGCGAGGTCGGACCACACCAGCACCATGGCGATGCACCGGGCAAGGCCGACGATGATGAGGCCGGTGCGCAGCTCCGGCTCTCCTGGGAGGAAGATCCAGGCCAACGCGAACATGAAGGCGGGACCGAGGATCCAGTTGAGGATGATGGAGACCGTCATCAGGCGGGTGTCGGTGGCGATCTCGCGGGTCTTGTCGTAGCGCACCTTTGCCAGTGGCGGGTACATCATGATGAGCAGGCCCAGCGCGATGGGCAGTGAGATCCCGCCGACCTCCAGGCGCTCTAGGGTGCTGGCAAGGCCAGGCACCGCGCGGCCCAGGAGCAGGCCGGCTGCCATGGCGAGCATGATCCACACCGGCAGGAACCTGTCTAGAAACGACAGGCGCTCGACTGGCTGAGAGGTTGGGTCGTGCATCTGAAATCCTTACCTATTGACGGCTATCAATACGAACACTAAGTGTCATATTTATTACTGTCAATATGAGAAGGTAGGAAGCATGAACGATGACGTTGCCACGACAGTAAACACTGGCCCCGAATGCTGCTCGCTGGGCTCCGGCTTGCTCTCCGCAGACGACGCAACGCGATACGCAGCCCTGTTCAAAGTGTTAGCGGACCCCGGCCGGCTGCAGCTCCTCTCCAGGCTCGCCGAAGAAGGCTGCGAACCGATGAGCGTGAGCGAACTCACGCAACGCTCTGGGCTAAGCCAACCGACGGTTTCCCACCACCTCAAAAAGCTCACCGAGGCCGGCCTGCTGGAAAAGAGCCGCGTGGGCAGGTCGGTCATACACCGGCTGCGCCCGGAGCTCTTCGCGGAACTGCGCGCCGTGCTGCAGATGGACTGAGACTCACCGGCGCGCACAGAACCACCCCAACACTCCGAACATGAGCACTTGGAACACCGAGTTGATGCTGTCGCAAACGACGGCGCGGCCCTTACAGCTGGGAGAAACGCTCCAAGTCGTCCGGGGCTCCTGCCATCACGATTAAGTCCGACGGGGAAAGCTCCTGGCCCGGGACAAACGGTTGCCACTCGCCGTTGCTGTTGCGCACGGAGACCACCTGCACGCGGTACTTCTCCCACAGCGGGGCGGCGTTGCACGGCCCGCTGAGCAAAACGCGCGGCGGGACCATCTTGATCACGCCGTAGTTTTCCGCCAGTTCCGCGAAGTCCTGGAAACGGCCTCCCAGAAGGTGCGCCACCCGGCGGCCGGTGTCGTGCTCCGGGCGCACCACGTGGTGCACACCCAGGCGTTGCAGGATGCGGGCATGGGACTCAGAGTCGGCCTTGGCCCAAATGTCGGGCACGCCGAGATCCACCAGGTTAGAGGCCGTCAAGATCGACGCCTCGAGTGCGGAACCGATACCGATCACAGTGCGTTGGACCTCCTCGAGGCCGAGCTGGCGCAGGGCCTCGAGGTCGGTGGTGTCGGCCACGGCGACGTCGGTAAGCAAAGGCGCGTATTCGCGCACCAACCGCTCGTCGGCGTCGATGCCGAGCACCTCTACGCCGTATCTGGTGAGCTCTTGGGCAATCGCGCCGCCGAAGCGGCCCAGGCCGATAACCGCGACGGGCGGGATGTTCATACGCTGTGCGCCGCGAAGACGGGAGCCGTGGAAGTTAACCAATGAAGGGCCTTTCTGTGGGGTAGTCGAACCTGCGGGAGACATTGCGCAACGCAAGCGCCGCGACGAGCGTGAACGGGCCGACGCGGCCGAGGTACATGAGCAGGCACAGCGCCAGCTGGGACGGGGTGGACAGATCCGCGGTGATGCCGGTGGACAGCCCGGTGGTGGCAAACGCCGAGATGACCTCGAAGTTGACCTGGTCGGCGGTGAACTGCGGGTCGCAGATGCGCAGTGTGGCAACGCCCGCGGTCACCGCCCCGATTCCCGCCGCAGCCACCGTCATGGCCTGGCGCACCACGCTCTTGGGCACGGTGCGGTGGCCGACGGTGGTGGCTGAGCGGCCGCGGAACTCCGCCGCCATCGCCGCCAGCAGCACCATCGCCGTGGTCACCTTGATGCCACCGGCGGTACCCGCGGAGCCGCCGCCGATGAACATGTAGATGTCTGTGGCCATCAGCGTGATCGGGTGGGCGTCGGCGTAATCGATGGAGTTGAACCCGGCCGTGCGCGGCGTCACCCGGAAAAGAACGCGTTGAGCCACTTAGTCCTAAGCGGCATCCCGGCGAGGAAACCGCGCCACTCCAACAGTGCGATGAGCAGCATGGCGCTGACCACCAAAAAGGTGGTGCCTTTCAGGGTCATGCGGGTGGTGATGGACAGGCGCCGGGAGCTCACCGGCGTGCCTTTCATCCGCCCGCGAACACGCTCCCGCCCGCGGCGCACCAGCTCAGAGAGCACGGGATAGCCCAGGCCGCCGATCATCAGCGCCCCCGCCAGCGGCAGGAGGATCCAGCCGTCCGTGTTGTAGGAGATCAGGCTGTCGGAGCGCAGCCCGAAGCCGGCGTTGTTGAAGCGGAGATGGCGTGGAACACCCCCTCCCAGCCGCGCGCAGCGGTGCCATGTCGTAGGTGGTGGCGAAACGGACGGCCAGTATCACCGCCACCAGTGCCTCGAAGGCCAGAGTGAGCAGCAACGTGGCCACGAGCGTTCGCCGTACCCCGCCTTCCAGAATCGGCCTGCCCTCGGCGGCGGTGGAGTACCGGGCCCGCAGTTTCACCCGCCGGTGAGCAGCATGCCCGTCAGAGACGTAATGCTCATGATGCCCAGGCCGCCCACCTGAATCAGGGCGATCACAATAACCTGCCCGGCAAGGCTCCAGTGGCTGCCGGTGTCCACCGTGACCAGCCCGGTCAACGTGGTGGCAGATGTGGCGGTAAACAGCGCGTCCATCGGCGGCGTTGCGGTGCCGTCGGCGCTGGCAAACGGGAGGGAAAGCAGCGCCGCCCCGGTGAGGATCAGCGCGAGAAAGCCCAACGCGGTCAGTTGCGCCGGACCCAACCACCTCGAAGAGGCCGTAGTGTTCACCGGCGCAACGCTACTCCGCGACGCGCAGTTTGGATACGTCTTCCGCCGAGTACGTCGCGGCAATTTGCGCGTCGTTGCCTCCGGAGAGGTTTACACGCGACAACCGCACCCGCTGCGAGCCCGGGACCAGCGGAAAGTTGGCGGACCGCTCGGCGACCTGTTTGACCGGGAACCCGGCGCGCAGGGCGCAGTGGTTGAGCCACACATCGTCGGCGCGCGGGGCGAGATCCAAAAACTCCGTGCCACGGTCGGCCACATACTGCACCATCTCGCGCGGGTAGCGCACGCCGTCCACACCCGTGGCGAAGTTGAGGATGGACGGCTGGGCTGTACGCACCGGCTTCCACTTCCTGTAGGGCGCGATGCCCCATCGTCCAACACCACCCGGTGGGCACGGTAGGCGGTGATGGTGGAGGCCGAAGGGGCGTCGATAAGCTTCTGCGCGAACGTGCGCGGGTAGAGCACGTCGTCGTCGACGGTGATGACGTTGCGGTCCGGGTGGCGCTGGAACGTGCCGTAATACTTGGTGTGGGGGCCTAATCCCCCGGAGGATTCGTGGACCTGCAGGCCTCGCTCCGAGAGTGCTTGCAGCGCCTCCGGCCAGCGGGCGTGGAAATCCACCGGGTCCAACCACAGGTGCACAGGCAGGCGCACCGTGCCCACGAGCAGCGACGCGATCGCCGCGGCCGCAGACTTCAAACGGGTGCCGTGCGTGGTCAGGGAAATAACCGTGTCGCCGTCTACCGGGAACGTGTTCTCAGACGTGTGCGCGGCGTTGAGCAGGACCGGCAAACGCACAAATGCGCCGGTAGCCACAATCCCCTGGCGCACCGCGTAGTCAATCCACATGGCGCATAACCCTAGCCCACTCGCCGGGGAGGGGGCATGATGGAGACTATGACTGAACCCGGGACACACACCGCCACCATCCGCGACTGGTGGGAGGCCGCACGCCCCCACACCTGGCCCAACGCTATCGCCCCCGTCATCGCCGGCACCGGCTGCGCCGCACTGTACCTCCAGGCGCACCCCGGCCGGGCGGTGCTCGCGCTGCTGGTAGCGCTCGCACTGATCGTGGGTGTCAACTACGCCAACGACTACTCCGACGGGGTGCGAGGCACCGACGCTGACCGCACCGGGCCGACGCGGCTGACCGGCTCCGGGCTAGCCAAACCGGAGCACGTGAAGCTGGCGGCGTTCATCGCGTTCGGCGCAGCCGCGGTGTTCGGCGTAATCCTCTCCGCCGTTGCGGGCCAGATGTGGCTCGTGCTCGTGGGCGCGCTGTGCATCGCGGCGGCGTGGTTTTACACCGGCGGCGACAGCCCGTACGGCTACTCCGGCTTCGGCGAAGTGTCCGTGTTCGTCTTCTTCGGCCTGGTGGCGGTGATGGGCACCGAGTACACCCAGTCCGGCATGGTGAGCTGGGAGGGCTTCCTGTGCGCGCTGGCCATCGGCGCGATCTCGGCGTCTGTGAACCTGGCCAACAACATCCGCGACATCCCCACGGACGCGGCCGCGGGCAAGCAGACCCTCGCGGTGCGGCTTGGCGACGAACGATCCCGCACCCTCTTCACCGTTCTCACCCTCTTCCCGTTCTTCATCTCGGTGGTGCTGGCCATGTCGACTGTGTCCTCCCTGGCCGCGCTGGTGGCGCTGCCGCTGGCGGTGGCCTCTGTAATGAAGGTGCGCAGCGGCGCCTCCGGCAAAGACCTCATCCCCGTGTTGGGCATGAACGGCAAAACCATGCTCGCGTGGGCGATTGTGACCGCGGTGGCGTTCGCCTGGTTCGGCTGGAACTTCTGGGTCGGCGGTGCGGGCGAGGCCGTGCCGTACGCGACGTTGGAGAGCTTCTAAACTCAGCCGCATGCTCGACGTCCTTACCGGTTTCGCCATCATCTTCACCGTCATCGCGGCGGGGTGGTGGCTGGCCCACAAGGGCGTCATCGGGCCGGGCGAGCAGCGCCTGCAGCTCAACCGCATCGCGTTCCACGTGGCCACCCCGGCGCTGATCTTCTCCTCGGTGGCGGTGGCCGACACCGACGCCTTCTTCTCCCCCGTCATCCTCGTCATCGCCGTCGCCACGGTGGCGACCATGCTCATCTACTGGGGTTTGAGCGCAATATTCTTCCGCCAGGACGCCGCGGAGACCATGGCGGGGGCGGCGTCTGCCAGCTACTACAACTCCGTCAACATCGGCCTGCCCATCGCCACCTACGTGCTCGGCGACCCGACCTATGTCGTGCCCGCCCTCGTGCTGCAGATGGCGGTGCTCTCCCCCATCGTCATCGCCGGGTTGGACCGCGGCGCCAAAGGCGTGGGCAAATCCGTCATCGCGGGCCTGACCGCCCCGGTGGTCGTGGCGGCGTTCGCCGGCTTCGCAGTGTCCGTCGCCTCGTGGACGGTGCCGGAGCCGGTGCTCGCGCCGCTGAAGATCCTGGGCGGGGCATCCATCCCGCTGATCCTGATGAGCTTCGGCGCGTCGCTGACCGGCGAGAAGGTGCTGCAAAGCCACCGCGGCCCCACCCTCACGGCCACCGGCTTGAAGCTGGTGGGGATGCCGGCCGTGGCGTGGATCGTCGCAGAGCTTCTGCACCTTGGGCCGGAAGAGATGTACGCCGCGTTGATCCTGTGTGCGCTGCCCACTGCGCAAAACGTCTACAACTACGCCGCCACGTACCGCTCGGGTGAGGTGATCTGCCGCGATACCGTCTTTCTCACCACGTTCCTGGCGCTGCCCGCGATGCTGCTCATCGCCGGGGTGTTCTAGTCCGCTTGACGCACCCGAGTGCAGTGGTTCACACTTTTGCAATGAGGAAGGCACGGAAATCAGTGGCAGCCGCCCTACTGGCGGTGGCGGCGGTGTTGGGCGGATGCTCGTCGACAGGCGGCGCACCCCGCGCTGAAGATAGCGGCGCCACCGCGGGCGGCGTGGACACCCCACGCTACGTGGTCGCCATGGTCACCCACGGCGCGCCCGGCGACACGTATTGGGACCTCGTGCGCAAGGGCGCGGAAGACGCGGCGAAGAAAGACAACATCGAGCTGCGCTACTCCTCCGACCCGCAGGCCCCGAACCAGGCCAACTTCGTGCGCTCGGCCATAGACGCCGGAGTGGATGGCATCGCCGTCACCCTCCCCAACGCCGAGGCGATCGGCCCGGCCGCGCGCGACGCCGTCGAGCGCGGGATCCCCGTGGTGGGACTCAACGCCGGAATGGACGTGTACCAGGACTACGGGCTGACCGGCTTCTTCGGCCAGGACGAGACCGTCGCCGGCCGCGCTGCGGGCGAGCGGCTGCAGGAGGAGGGGAAAAAGAAGGTCCTGTGCGTAATCCACGAGCAGGGCAACACCTCGCAGGAGGCGCGCTGCAACGGTATCCGAGAGGGCCTGGGCGGTGGCACCGTTGAGCTGCTGTACGTGAACGGCCAGGACCTCACCGCCGTGCAGTCCACCATCACCTCGAAGCTCACGCAGGACAAGAGCTTCGACACCATCTTCGCCCTCCAGGCCCCGGTGGCCATGCGGGCGGCCGAGTCGGTGGACCAGTCCGGCGCCGCCGCCGAGGTGGCCACCTTCGACACCAACGCGGAGCTGGTCGGCGCCATCAAAGACGGGCGCGTGGCGTGGGCCGTGGACCAGCAACCGTACTTGCAGGGCTACTTGGCGGTAGATTCTCTGTGGATTGCAAAACGTAACGGCGGCACGCTCGGTGGCGGGCGGCCGGTGTACACGGGGCCGTCCTTCGTGGACCAGGGCAACGTAGACACCATCGAAGAGGCGGCGAAGGCGGGAATGCGATGAGCGAGGACCACACGGGCGACCTGCGGGACGACCGCCTGCGCACCCGCACCGGCCTGGCCCGGCTGATCCGGCGCCCAGAGTTTGCCAGCCTGCTCGGCTTCGTGGCCATCTTCGTGTTCTTCCTCGCTGTGGCTCCGGCGTTCCGCTCCTTCGAGGCGCTGGCCACCACCCTGTACGCCAGCTCGACCCTGGGCATCGTCGCGCTTGCGGTGGGCCTGCTCATGATCGGCGGCGAGTTCGACCTTTCGTCCGGCGTGGCCGTGACCACCGCAGCCCTCGCCGCCACGATGCTGAATTACAACCTGCACTTGAACTCCTGGGTGGGTGCCTTCCTGGCGCTGGGGATCTCCCTGGCCATCGGCGCCCTCAACGGCTATTTGGTCACGCGCACGGGCATCGATTCCTTCCTGATCACCCTGGCCGCCTTCCTCATGCTCCAGGGCCTGAACCTGGCCGTGACCAAGCTGGTCACCGGCCAGGTGGCCACCCCCACCATCGCGGACATGGAGGGCTTCCCCTCCGCCCACGCCGTATTCGCCGGCTCCTTCCACATTGGCGGCGTGCGCATCTCGGTGACGGTGCTGTGGTGGATCCTGTTCGTCGCCGTGGCGTCGTTCGTGCTCTTCCGCACGAAATTCGGCGGGTGGATCACCGCTGTCGGCGGCAACGACGACGCCGCGCGTGCCGTGGGCGTTCCGGTCCGACGCGTGAAGATCCTGCTGTTCATGGGCGTGGGTTTTGCCGCCTGGTTCGTGGGCATGCACACCTTGTTCGCCTTCGATTCCATCCAGGCCGGCCAGGGCGTGGGCAACGAGTTCCTCTACATCATCGCCGCCGTCATCGGCGGGTGCGCAATGACCGGCGGGCGCGGCACCGCCGTGGGCACCGCCATCGGCGCGCTGATCTTCGGCATGACCAACCAGGGCATCGTCTACGCCGGCTGGAACCCGGACTGGTTCAAGTTCTTCCTCGGCGCGACGCTGCTGGTGGCGGTTTTGACCAACACCTCCTTCGCCAAATACACCAAGGGGCGCTAAGTGGCTGTCATCGAGCTAGAAAACATCACCAAGTCCTACGGCAGCTTCGAGGCCCTGCGTGGGGTTAACCTCGCCGTACGCGAGGGCGAAGTCACCTGCGTGCTCGGCGACAACGGCGCAGGCAAATCCACCCTGATCAAGATCCTGTCCGGCCTGCACGAGCCCACCTCAGGCACCATGCTTATCGACGCCGTTCCGTCCACCTTCACCTCCCCCCGCGACGCCATCAGCGCCGGCATCGCCACCGTGCACCAGACCCTGGCAATCGTGGATGAGCTCAGCGTCTGGCGCAATTTCTTCCTCGGCCAGGAACTCACCGGCCCGCTGGGGTGCTGCGCCAGGCGGAGATGAAGCAGATCTGCACCGAGCAGCTGCTGGAGATGGGCGTGGACATCCCCGACGTGGACGTGGAAGCCGGCAACCTCTCCGGCGGCCAGCGCCAGGTGATCGCCATCGCGCGCGCCGTCTACTTCGGCGCCCGGGTACTCATCCTGGACGAGCCCACCGCGGCCCTCGGCGTGAAGCAGTCCGGGGCGGTGTTGCGCATGGTCGCCGCCGTCCGCGACAAAGGCGTGGCCGTAGTCCTAGTCACCCACAACCCCCACCACGCCTACCTGGTGGGCGATCACTTCACCATCCTCAAACTCGGCCGCCAGGAGCTCGACGCGCCCCGCGCCCAGGTCACGCTCGAGGAGCTCACCCACCAAATGGCCGGTGGCGGCGAGCTGGAGGCGCTGAGCCACGAGCTGGGCCGGGGCTAGCCTGCGGCTCGTCGATAGGCGAACTAGCGCTCCGCCAGCTCCGACTGGATCCAGTCCTTGCGCGCCTCGCGCTGGGCCTTCAACTCGGCCACAGCCGCGTTGGCCTCAAGGCGGTGGCGCTTAAACATAAGCATGGACAGCGGGAACGCCACGATGAGCGCCAGTAGCGCCGACATGATCACCGGCACCGGCGCGCCGATAAGCATGGCGAGCAGCTGGATCACCACGGTCAGCCCGATGAACAGCAACAGGCGGTCCAACCCGTAGATGGCCACGGCCTTTCTCGCCCGGGATTTCGCCTCGGGGTCCACCTGCGGAGAATGTTGTTCAGTCACGGTTGTTTACCCTATCCGGCGGCCAAGTATGTTTAAAACCATGGGAAGGCTGCTACTCCTCGTACTGGTTGTACTCACCGCCGCGCTGCTCTGGCGCGCGTTCGGCCCCGGCTCCGCGGAACGCTACGGCTCCCTGCGGGGCGGGCAGCGCGGCCAGGTGGAACAAAAACCTATGATCAAGGGCCCGGATGACGATGAGGAGTTCCTCTGGAACATCGAGAAGAACCGGTTCAAAGAGCGCCGCGCGCGCGAGGAGGCGGAGCGCAAACGCCAGGAGGAAGAGGAGCGTCGGCGGCGCCGCGGCGAGGGCTAGGGCTCGGGGCGGGTGATCCTGCCCGGCCCGTTGACAGATCCCGCAAGGCGTTTTCGCCGACCTGGGGGTTTACGGCCGGCGTGACAGATTCTCGCGGAATGTGTCAAGAATGGTCCCTATTTTCGGCGAAAACCACCTGCAACCCCAGCGCGTCCGCCACGGCGACAACTTTCTCCCAGCGCACCCGGCGCCGCCGTGCTCGATGGTGTGCAGGGTGGAGCGCGAGACCCCAGCGGCGTCGGCGACGTCCTGTTGGAGGCGGCCAGAAGCGCGGCGCCGGGAGGCGATCTGCTCCCCCAGCGCGATTAATACCGGGTCGTCGCTTGCGGTTTGCCCTGCTTGTTGCGGGGCTTGTGCTGGGCGCTGGTCATCGGGCGGGCTCCTCGGCCAAGACGGCGGGCAGTTTCTTGGACCAGGCGAGGGAGTCGCGGACGCCGTCGACAAGCGATCGCTGCGCGGACCACCCGAGCACGGACTGGGCCTTGCCGGTGCGGGAGGCGCACCCGACCACGTCGCCGGGGCGCGCAGGGCCGGTGACCACGTCCAGCGGGGTGCCGGTGGCCTCACCGAACGCCTCGGCCAGCTCGAAAACGGTGGTGCCCTGCCCGGTGCCGAGGTTGATCACCTCGTAGCCGCCAGACACCACGGCGTCGAAGCGATCGAGCACCGCCACGTGCGCGCGGGCGAGGTCCCAGACGTGGATGTAGTCGCGCAGGCCCGAGCCGTCGCGGGTGGGCCACTCTACGCCTGTCACCGTGAAGGGTTCGCCGGCGACGTGGGCGGAGATCATTTTGCCCAGCGCGTGGGTTGGGTGCGGGTGTTGCAGGCCGGTGCGTAGCGCGGGATCCGCCCCGATGGGGTTGAAGTAGCGCAGCGCCACCACACCCATGCGGCCGGTGGCGGCTTCGTCGGCAAGCACGCGCTCAAGCAGCCACTTCGAGGCGGCGTAGGGGCTCTGCGGGTTGACGGCGCTGTCCTCGTCGACCATGTAGTCCGGCCCCGGCTCGTACATGGACGCGGTGGAGGACAGCACGAACCGGCACACGCCGTGGCGCTCCAAGGTCTGCAGTAGCGTGATCGCCTTGCCCACGTTGTTGTCGTAGTACGCCAGCGGCTGCGCCACGGATTCGGGCACGACGATCTTGGCGGCGCAGTGGATCACCGCGTCGATGTCCGGGTGGTCTGCCAGCACCCGCTCCAGCAGGGCCACGTCCGCGATGTCTCCCTCGTAGCAGTCATAGCGCCGGCCGAAGGCGCGCAGCCCGGTGGAGAAGTCGTCCAGGATCACCGGCGTGATCCCGGCGTCGGAGCAGCACGACGCGATGGTGGACCCGATGTACCCGGCGCGCCGGTAATGAGCACCTTCACTAATTCAGCCCCGCGTAGGAGTGCAGGCCGGCGATGACGGTGTTCACGTAGGTCATGTTGAAGATCGTCATGGCCATGGCGAAGACGTTGATCCAGGCTGCGGCGTTGGACTTCCAGCCGGCCGTCGCGCGCGCGTGGAGGTAGGCGGCGTAGAGGATCCAGGTGATCATGGACACCGTCTCCTTGGCATCCCAGCCCCAGAAGCGGCCCCAGGCAACCTCAGCCCAGATCGCGCCGAAGACGATACCGATGCCGAACAGCGGCAGGGTCACCACCGCAGTTTTGTACGCGATCTGGTCCAGAGTCTTCGCGTCCGGCAGCGGGCGGGCAATCGCGCCCAAGACACCGTGCTCCTCACCGCGCGGCTGCCACATGCGCAGCAGGTACAGCAGGGCGAAAACGCCGGACACCAAGCCAACAGACGCACCGATGGACACCGACGACACGTGCACCGGCAGCCAGTAGGACTGCAGCGCCGGCACCACCGGGGCGGCCTGCATGTGGAACACTGTGGAGTTCAAAAACATGGCGATGACCATGGGAAACAGCAGCCACGGCCACACGGTGTACCAGCCCTTGCGCTGCACCACCACGGCGGCAACGACCATGATCACCGCCGTCATGAACAGGATGTACTCGTACAGGTTGCCCAGCGGAAAACGCTTCGCAGCCAGCCCGCGGGTGACAAAGGCCACCAGGTGCAGCGCAACTCCCACCCAGACGAGCGCCTGCGTCATGCCGGCCCACTTGCGGGCGTTGGCGACCTTTGCGTCGAACTCGGTGCTCTCGGGCGTCTGCTTCTCGACGACCTCCGGCCCCCCAGCACCCACGAGCACCTTCTGCTCGGCCAGTGCCTCCCGGCGCGCCTCGATGACGCTGTTGACGCGGCCGTAGTAGATAAACGCCATGATCAGCGCCACGATGTAGACGATGAATGCGGTGCGGAAGGTGAGGTCGGACAGCTCCGCCATGGTGGTGTCGACAAGCATGGCCCTTAACCTACTCCACTAGCAGGCGTCCTCAAAGGTCATAGGGGTTGAACTCCCCCTCGCTGACGTCCTCGTCGGGGTGCTCGGTGCCCAGGATCGCCCCAGAGATTTCGTGGAACTCGCGGCCCCACCCGGCGCGGTCCGTCCGGGCCAGGCCGGCGATCTCAACGTGGGTCGCGCCCGGCGAATCCGAGGGGCGGATCCGCACCCAGATGCGGCGGCGCTTGATGGCCAGGGAACCGGCCAGCGCGGCGAGCATGACCGCGGTGGAGACCAGGGCCAGCACCTGGGTGGGGTCGCGGGAGATCTGGTAGTTGGCGTACTCAGCGGCGCCGTCGAAGCGCACGCGCACCTCTCCGTCATCGGTGTCCACGGTGGTTTCCTCGCCCGGTGTGAGCTGGACGCGCTGCACCTTTTCCAACCGGCCGTCAGCGACGAGGGACTGGTCGAGCACGAAGACGTTTTGCGGGCGGCCAGTGTCCAGGCCCGCGTCGCCGACGTAGACGTCCACCGATACCGCCGGATCGTCCATGGAGGGGAACGCGGACTGCAGCTGGTCGCCGTTCGGCCCGGCCCAGCGGGCGGTAGGCGCGAAGTTGCCAACCACGGCGATCTGGTGCTTGCGCCGCTCTTCCAGGTCCGGGTACATGCCGGCCGGCGGGTCGAAGCGCATCACGCCGGAGGACAGGAACGTGAACACGTCTGTCGGCCTAAACTGCACCATCTGCGTGCGGGTCTCCCCGTTCGGCCACGTGATGGTCACCTGCGGGGCGAACCCGTGGCCCTGCAGGTAGATGCGGTCGCCGTTCACGCGCAGCGGGTGGTTCACCGCAAGGGTCGTCGGCTCCCACTGCTCCTGCGGCACGCTGAGGTCGCCCGTGTAGGTGATGTCGGAGGAGAACCCGTTGGCCTGCCCGTTGTTGAGGTAGGTGGCTCGGAAGTTCTGGGATTCGAAGCAGAACGGGGTCAGGCCGGTGCCGTCGAAAAGCGGGCCCGCGCGGAAGACGTCGAAGTTTGCGGGGCTAGTGTTGCAGAACACCCGCGACTGCTGCACCGGCACCGCGGATTCCGCCTCGGAGTTGGTCACCACGATCACCTGGCCCTCATAGGACACCATGCGCCCGGCCACGAAGGTGAGGATCATGGCCACGATGCCCACGTGGAAGATCAGGTTCATCAGCTCGCGCGTGTAGCCGCGCTCCGCCGAGATGGAGAACACGCCGGCGCGGTCTTCGTCCGGCTGGTAGGCGGCGATGTGCCAGCGTTTCAGCTGCGAGCGCACCTGCCTCTCGACGTCCTCGGGCGCCCCTTCAACCGTTCCCTCCACGTAGTGCGGCATGCGGCCCAGGTATTTCGGCGCGCGGGTGGGCTTGGCGTTGTAGGCGCGCCAGTGGTCGATGGAGCGCGGGATGATGCAGCCGACCAGCGAGATCATCAGCAACATGACAATCGCCAGGAACCAGGTGGACTGGAAGACGTCGAAAAGCTGCAGCCTGTCGTAGATCGGGCCGGTGGTGGGGTTGGCCTTGAGGTAGTCGTCCACCAGGGACGAAGAGACGGTGCGCTGCGGCAACAGTGCCCCGGGGATGGCGGCGAGCGCCAGCAAAAACAGCAGCATGAGCGCGGTGCGCATGCTGGTGAGCCAGTGCCACGCCTTTTTCAGCCACGTCAGTGCGGTGCCCATTTAGATGATCGTCCCTCCAAATCCGAAAACGAGCTGGCGGGTCCATCCGATGAAGCCGTTCCACGCGCCGGTGAGCAGCATCAAACCCACGACGATCATGGCCACGCCGCCGGCGATCTGGATGGCGCGGGAGTGACGGCGCAGCACGTCGATCCCCCGCACTGCCGCCGAGGACCCCAGCGCCACCAGTAGAAACGGCAGGCCGAGCCCCAGGCAATAGGCGATGACCAGCAGGACGCCGCGGGCGGCGGTCAACCCCTGGGTGCCCACAGAGACCGAGATAATGGAGGCCAGCGTAGGCCCCAAACACGGCGTCCACCCGAGGGCGAACACGCCGCCGAGCAGGGGCGCGCCGAGGATGGTCGTCCACTTCTTCGGCTGGAAACGAGTGTCTTTTTGCAGGGCCGGAACCGCCCCCATGAACACCACCCCCATGAGGATGGTGACCACCCCGCCGATGCGCATGAGCGTGTCGGCGTTGAGCGCAATCGCGCTCACCGCGCCGAAGACGGTGACGGTGGCTAGGAGGAACACCACCGTAAATCCCGCAATGAACAGGGCCGCAGCGCCGGCGACCGCCCAGTGCTTGCGCGACACCCGCGCGCCGCGCTCATCCAGCGTCATCTCACCGCCCACCACGCCGGTGAGGTAGGAAATGTAGCCCGGCACCAGCGGGATCACGCACGGCGACGCGAACGACACCAGCCCCGCCAGCGCGGCCGCGAGCAGGCCGAGCAGCAGCGGGCCGTCCGCAGCAAGGTCTGCAAACCCCACCTACGCCTCCCCAGCCAACCGGTCGGTCACATCGATGATTTCCTGCGCGGTCACCGCCCGCAGGAACACCGCAGCCGGGCGGTGCTGCCTATCCAGCACGATGGTCGTGGGGATCACAGAGCTGGGCACGCCGCCGAGCTGCGCCGCCGTCTTAAACGGCGGGTCGTAGATGGAGGGGTAGGTCACCCCGTTGTCCGTGAGGAAATCGCGCGCGATCTGCGGGTTGGGGTCGCGCACGTTGATGCCCAGCACGGTACCGGTGTTTTGGGCCTGCAGGTGCTGGTGGATCTCCTCCAAGTCGTCCACCTCCGCGCGGCACGGCGCGCACCACTGGCCCCAGGCGTTAAGCACCACAACCTGGCCGTCGAAGTCGCTCAACCTGATCGTCTCGCCCTCGCGCATGAGGGATTCTCCCTCAAAACCGGCCAGCGGCTTGCGGTCCGCCTCGTCGTAGAAGATCTCCGTCTGCCCGCCCGGGGAGTGGAACGCGAAGTTGCCGCCGCTGTCCGAGCCGGAGCAGGCAGCCAGTGTGAGCGCGACCGCGCAAAGCGGTGCGGCGATGAGCTTGCGCATGAAAACCGGCCTTCTAAATGTCCTGTGCTGGGGTGTTGTAGGCCCAGTCAACAACACTGTCGCCGTCGAACACAAGTGAGGTCACGCTGGCCAGGTCGCAGTTGCGGCTCGCGTGCGCCAGCGGTTTGCCCTGCACGTGGCGCTGCACCATAACAATGGGCAGCTGGTGGCTCACCAGCACGGCCTCGTGCCCCTCAGCATTCTCGCGGGCGTCCTCGACCGCGCCCCACATGCGCTGGAAGATCTCCTGGTAGGGCTCGCCCCAGCTCGGCTCCAGCGGGTTGGTCATGTGCCGCCAGCGGATGGGGTTGATCAGCTGGGAGCGCCACCCCTTGGTGCGCAGGCCCTCGAAGGTGTTGCCAGCCTCCACAATGTCGTCCCGGGTCTGCACCTCGCAGCCCGTCACCTCAGCGATCGGCGCGCCGTCTCCTGGGCCCGCTCCAAAGGGCTGGCGGCCAAGTACGTCACGTCGCGGCCGCGGAAGTACTTCGAGGTGGCCACCGCCATGGAGTTGCCGCGAGAGGACAGGTGGTAGCCCGGCATACGCCCGTAGAGAATCTTCTTCGGGTTGTACACCTCGCCGTGGCGCACCAAGTGCACCGTCGTTCGCGCCATCTACGCCTCCGCCGGAGCCGCCGCGGCGGCGGCCTTCGCTGCCGGGCGCAGCGCGTCCTCGATGCGGCCGAAGTCCTCGTCCGTCAGTGCGGTGGAGACAAACCAGGTCTCAAACGCGCTCGGCGGGGCGTACACACCGGCATCCAGAAGCGCATGGAAGAACGGTGCGTAGCGGAACGTCTCCGCGGCCTGCATATCCGCGAAGTTATGGCCTTCGCCCTCGGCGAACCTGACGGAGAGCATCGTCGCCGCGCGCTGGATGTGGTGGGCGACGCCTTCGGCCGTCAGGGCGTCGTGAAGCAAACGCTCCAGAAGATCGGCGTTGCGGTTGAGCGTGGGGTAAATGTCCTCCGTGGCAAGTTCCAACGACGCCAGGCCCGAGGCCATAGCCACCGGGTTACCGGACAGGGTTCCCGCCTGGTAGACGGGACCGTTGGGCGCGAGGTGCTCCATAATGTCGCGGCGGCCGCCGAACGCCGCCGCAGGCAGGCCGCCGGAGACGACCTTGCCAAAGGTGGTCAGGTCGCCCGCGACATGGTCCACCCCGTACCAGCCGGCGTAGGAGGTGCGGAAGCCGGTCATCACCTCGTCGAGGATGAGCAGCGCGCCGTTCATGTGCGCCAGCTCCTTGAGCTTGGCGTTGAAGTCGTTGCGCGGGGCGACGGTGCCCATGTTGCCCGCGGCCGCCTCGGTGATGATCGCGGCGATCTCGCCCTCATTCTCCCGGAATGCGCGCTCCACGGCCTCAATGTCGTTGTACGGCACCACAATGGTGTCCTTCGCCTGCGCGCCGGTCACGCCCGGGGAATCCGGCAGAGAGAACGTGGCGATGCCGGAGCCCGCAGACGCCAGCAGCGCATCCACGTGGCCGTGGTAGCAGCCCTCGAATTTGATGATCTTCGGCCGGCCCGTAAACCCGCGCGCCAGGCGGACGGCGGACATGGTGGCCTCCGTGCCGGAGTTGACCATGCGCACCTCCTCCACCGACGTGCGCTCCACGATGTGCTCGGCGATCTTAATCTCAGCCTCCGTCGGCGCGCCGAAGCTCAGGCCGTTGGGCAAGGCGTTTTCCACCGCTTCCACGATCTTCGGGTGCGCGTTGCCGTGCACCATCGGGCCCCATGAGCAGACCAGGTCGACGTAGGTGTTGCCGTCCACGTCGATGAGCTGCGAGCCGTGCGCGCTCTGGATGAAGCGGGTCTGCCCGCCCACCGAACCGAAGCCGCGCACCGGCGAGTTCACGCCGCCCGGGGTGGTCTTCTGCGCCCGCTCGAACAGCTCGTGGGAGCGCTGGGTGTTAGCTGAAGTCGGCTTTTCCGCAGTCATGGTTGTCTATCCTAGGCCATATGAAAATCGCGTTTTTAGGCCTCGGTCGCATGGGCACGGAGCTCGCCCTCAAGCTCGTCGACGACCACGAACTGACCGTGTGGAACCGCACCGCAGAAAAGACAGAGCCGCTGGTGGAGCGCGGGGCTGCGGCCGCCGCGACGCCCGCGGAGGCTGTGGACGGCGCCGAGCTGGTGATCACCTCCCTGTTCGGCCCCGACACGGTGCGTGAGGTGGTCATCGAGCCCGGCCTGATCCCCGAGGGCGTGACCTGGGCCGACGCCACCACTGTCTCCCCCGCCGACGCCGCCGCCTTCGCCGAGGCCGTGCCCGGCTACGTCCACACCCCGGTCGTCGGCTCCCTGCCGCCCGCGCGCGCGGGCAAGCTCGGCGTGTACGTCGGCGGCGCCGACGCCTCTCGACGTCGTACCGTCTCCACCGTCGTCGCCCCCTGGGCCGCCGCCAACCCCTCCCGCCTGAAGGAGGTAGACACCGCCGCCGGCGCCGCCACCGGCAAACTCCTGGCCAACCTCGCCCTGGCCGTGACCATCGAGGGGTTCAAGGAGGCCCTCCTGTTGGGTGAGTCCCAGGGTTTGAGCGAAGAGCAGGTGGTGGACATGCTCGGCTCCACCGGCCTGGAGTTCATCGTGAACATGAAAAAGTCCTTCCTGCTTGGGGAGCGCTCGGTAGCTCCCGGCGATTTCACCGCCGACGCCATTGCCAAGGACGCCCGGTTGATGCTCGCCTCCGCGGAGACCGACCTGCCCGCCGTCGCCGCCGCCCTGGCGTCGTTGGAGGCCCAGCAGGAGGCCGGCCGCGGCGACGAGGACTTCTCCACCGTGGTGGTCAACCGCTAGGGCGTCCGCGGTTCCGGCCGCCGCTGCCCGCCCCTGCGCCGCCCGACCCCGAAAGTCGAGTACGGGAGGTCGATTACCCTGGTTTAGGCTCGGACTCGACCTCCGCCGCTCGACTTTTAGCGGGTTTCGAGGCCCGCCTTACTTCCCGGCCTCGATCTCGTTGCCCACCGCCTGGGCGGCCCCCTTCTTCTTGTTCTGGTTGCGGAAGATGCCGTAGAACACCACCACCAGCAGCGCTATCGCGACCCAGTTGGCGATCTTGGCGTAGCCGTCCAGCACCTCCACCACCGGCTCGCCGATCCACCAGCCCAGGCCCAGGTAGATAAAGGACCACAGCGTCTTGGCAATAAAGTCCAGGACCATAAACTTCCACAGGGGCATCCCGGTCATGCCCATGAGCACGAACACCACGAACGCGATCGGCAGCGGGATGGGCAAATACGCTAGGAAGATGCCTACCCAGCCGAGCTTCACGGCCCACTGCTCCACCCGCGCGATGTTCCTCGCGGCGCGCGGGGAGTTCGCCGCCTGCACGTCCAGGATCCCGCGGCCCCAGAGTTTGCCGGCCCACCAGTAGATCCAGTCGAACTTGATGTTCACGACCGACCCGATGAGCAAGAACCACAGCCAGTTCGGTGCCTCCCCCACCGCGGCGAGCGCGCCCGTGGAGGCCGCGCCGACCCGCGAACCGGTCAGCGCCAGCAGAATCGGCGGGTCCAGGCCCAAAAGCCACGCGCGCAGCGGGATCATGGCCAGGCCGAAGATGCCGACGAAGCCGAACCAGCCCAAGCACCAGTAGTCGGCCTTGGTGGGTTTGCCGTTCCAGGGAAGGCCGTCTTCTTCCCACCATTCCTTCTCGGTGGTTTCGCGAGTGTCCGCGTGTTCATCCATAGCTGACCTACTCCTGGGTTGAGGGCGTTTGCCTGACGACGGCTGACGCCACCGCCCGCGCATCTGCAATCACTGCCGGCACGCCGACTCCTCCAGCCCAGGCACCGGTGACGGAGATGTTGGTGGCCGAAGGTTCGTCGTCAAGCAGGCTGCGCACCTTGGCCACGGTGGCGAGGTGGCCCTCGTCGAAGCGGGGCAGGCCGCCGAGCCAGCGCTGGACGTAGATTTCCTCCAAGCCGGCGGCGCGGCCGTCGAAGCCGGTGATGGTTTCGAGGTCGTCGAGCGCCCAGTCGACCATGTCGTCCTCGGTGGCGGTAATGGCGACGGTGTCGCCGAAGCGGCCGAAGCTGGCGCGCACGAGCGCCCCGCCGCGCTCGGCCAGGTGGGGCCACTTGCGGGAGGAGAACGTGAACGCTTTGGCGTGGACGTCCTCGGCACCGCTGGCCACGAGCACGCCGGAGTTTTGCGGCAGGCCATCGTCGGTGGCGAACCGCATTCCCACTACGGCGGAGTTGGCCAGCTTGACCGTCTTCAGTGCCTCGGAGGCCCCGGGGGCGACGGTTTTGAGTAGCAGCGCCGCGGTGGGCGCGGGTACGGCGAGAATGACGTGGTCGTAGACGGTGTCTTCGCCGCCGGTGAGGCGGTACTTCGGGGCGTCGGCGCTGCCTTCGAGCTCGATGCCGGAGATAAACGCGTCGATGTAGATGTCCGCGCCGGACTCCTCGGCGAGCGTTTCGTAGAGCTCCTGGTACCCGTCGTGGAACGTCTTGAACACCGCGCCCTGGCCGGTGGGCATCTCGCGGCGGGAGCGCTCCAGGTTGGCCACAGCGGTGGAGAGGTGAACCATGCCGTCGCCCTCTGTGGCCAGGCGGTCCAGCTCCCCCGCCAACTGCGGGATGGTGGCGCGCAGGCCGAGGTCGTCTGCGGTGCAGGAGTACACCCCGCCGAGCAGCGACGAAACAATATTGTCTACTACCTCGTCGCCGTAGCGCTCCCGAACGAGCGCGCCGACGTTGACGTCGCCGCCGACCTCCCACTGGAAGCCTTCGCGCTCGGCTTCGGTGTCGATCCGCTCGGCGGTTTCGGCACTGACCAGGTTTTTCACCGTCTCGGAGGATGACGGGATGCCCATCACGCCGCCGGTGGGCAGCCCCTTGGCCTCGCCGTCCGCCCACACCAGGGAGCGCAGGCCGGACGGCTCCACCAGGGAATCGGCCAGGCCGAGCTCGGTGAAGAAGTCCACCGCGTCTTGGCGTCGCGCCATGAAGGCCTCGGCGCCCATGTCGGTGGGGCCGGCCTCGAATGCGACGGTGTGGAGTTTGCCGCCGACACGGTCGGTGGCCTCGTAGACGTCGACCTTCAAGCCGCCCTTTTCCCCTGCGTTGGCGGAGCCAGCGCTGAGCTTTCGCAGCTCGTACGCGGCGGTCAGCCCCGCCAGGCCAGCTCCGATGATGGCGATGTTCACGTTTATGCCTCCTCGTGGATGATGCGCACGGCCTCGGTCACCGCGTCCGCGTCCGTGGTGGGCAGCACGCCGTGGCCGAGGTTGAAGATGTGCCCGGTTGCGTCGCCAGCCTCCATCGCCCGCGCGGCCTCGGCCTTGATGCGGACGACCTCGCCGCGCACCACGTCCGAGCCTGCGAACAGCATGGCCGGGTCCAGGTTGCCCTGCAGGACGCGGGGGGAGGCGAACCGGGTCGCGGCGGTATCCAGCGGCACGCGCCAATCCACGCCCATCACCTCGCTGCCGGCCTCGGACATGGCTCCGAGCAGCTCGCCGGTGGCCACACCGAAGTGGATGCGCGGGATCTCCCCGGCGACGGATTCCAGGATTTCTGTGGAGTAGGGCAGCACGAACTCGCGGTAGTCGCGCTCGGTGAGGAAACCCGCCCACGAATCAAACAGTTGCATCGCGTCGATGCCGGCCTCCACCTGCGTGCGCAGAAACGCCACGATCGTGGGCACGAGGCGCCGCATGAGCGCATGCCATGTCTCAGGCTCGGCGTGCATCATCGCCTTGGTCTTTTCGTGGTTCTTGCTCGGGCCGCCCTCGATGAGGTAGCTGGCCAGGGTAAACGGCGCTCCAACAAAGCCGATCAGCGCCTGGGTGTCGCTCAGCTCGTCCAAGATGATGCGGATGCCGTCTGCGACCTCAGCCACGTCGCCCTCAAGCACGGGCAGCCTATCGACGTCGCTTCGCGTCCGCACCGCCTCCCCCAACACCGGACCCCGGCCGGGCACAATCTCCACGTCCACGCCCGCCGCCTTGAGGGGCACAACGATGTCCGAGAACAGGATCGCCGCGTCCACGTCGTGGCGGCGCACCGGCTGCAGCGTGATCTCAGCGAGCAGTTCCGGCATGAAGCACGAGTCCAGCATCGCAATGCCCTCGCGCACTTGCCGGTACTCGGGCAAAGAACGGCCGGCCTGGCGCATGAACCACACCGGGGTGTGCGAGGGGGTGCGGCCGTGGGCGGCCTCGAGCAGGGGGGCGTGAGCGAGATCGCGTCTGGTCATGGTGCTCCAGCCTACCGGCGCGGGCCTTAAACCCGGAACCGGCTAGCGCGGCGGGAGCCGTACTCCACCAGCAGAGAACTGCCGAGCATAAGCAGGGTCGCACCCACCGGCGGCAGCACGCCTGCGGCCGCCAGAAGGATCGCCAGGGCGTTGTAGGTGCCCGCGAACCGGAGGTTGGTTTCAGCAATGCGGTTGACACGGCGCGCGTGCTCTACCAGTTGGGGTACGGCCATGACGTCGTTGCGGATGAGCACGACGTCGCAGAGGCTGTTCCAATTTGGCGCTGTGGTGCCGTAGAGATCTTTTCCTGCGTAGAGGATGCCCGAGTCCGCCACTCGCAGCACCGGCAGCACGCTGGAATCGCACACCATGGCCACAGTGGCGCCCTGGGTGTGCAGTGCGCGCACCGCGCGGGCTTTTCGTTCGAGCGAATCCCCGCAAGCACTGCGAAATACCCAGAAAGTCCGCAAAGCGGCGCGCCACCGGATAGGTGTCGCGCGAGAGCATGACCGTTTCCACCCCCATGGATTCCAGGGTGTCCACCGCTTCAATCGCGTCTTCTTTGGCGGGGTCGTACAACGTGATCACGCCGCGGTCTTTGCCGTCCCAGCGCACCACCACCGGGGTCCCGCCAGTTGTGGCCGCCGCGGAGAGTTTGCCCTTGAGCTGGGAAAGGTTAGTCGGGCGCCAAAGAGAGGCCTCGAGGGTCTGCGTGCGGGCGTTCTCGCCGGAACCCCAGGTAGCGGTGACGCGGCCGCCGAACTCACCGTCTGGCGTGATCACGTCGTCGGTGACTTCGAGCCAATCCGGCAGACGCGGATCCCCGGAGCGGGCGTCGCGCGCTTCGCGAGCCGCCTTGACGATGGCGCGCGACGCCGGGTGGTCCGAATCCGCAGACAGCACCCCGGCGATGCGCAGCACTAGCTCGCTGTTCTCCCCGTTGTCGGCGGTAACCGTTTCCACATGCATCTTGGGCAACACCAACGTGCCAACGCGGTTGAACACCACCGTGTCAACTTTGGACAGCACCCGCAGCGCATTGCCGTCGCGCACGAGCACACCGTTTCGCACCGCGGCATCGAGCCCCTGCTTGATGGCCAGGGCCGGGGAGATAGCCAGGCTAAACGGCGCCACCACAATCAAAATGGCCAAAGCGGTGGACGCGGCAGTGTTGACGTTGCCGGTGAACAGCAGCCACAGGCCAAAATCCAGCACTGCGATGGCGTACGCCGCCGGGATGAGCATGCCCGCCGTCCGCGTGGACACCATCGTAGCTGCGTTCTGGTGGCGGGACGCATCCTCCAGCCAGCGCTGCACGGCGGTGAGCAGTGTGGTGTGGCCGACGCGGGTTGCGCGGACTTTAATGTCTCCCTCGCGCACGACGGTCCCGGCCATCACGCGCTTGCCCACCTTCAGCTGCGGGCTGTCGTGGGTGTTCACCAGCTCAAAGCCGATCGAGCCTGAGCCACCGACCACTTCCCCGTCGACGGGTACAACCTGGCCGGCGCGCACGCGGACGTCGTCGCCACGCCGGATTTCCGTGGCCGGCATCTGCTCGCTGGTTCCGCCCTTGCTGCGGTGCGAGACCTCGTAGAGCGAGTCCGGGCCGGGACGGCGCGCCTCAAGATCATCGAGCAGATTGGATCGCGCACGCATGGAGAAGTGGCGGCCGAACAGCAAAAGCGTGGTCACAGTGCACGCCACCTCGAGGTAGAGCTCCGGGCCCTCCCCGATGTCTAAGGGCACCCAGTTGCCGCTGGACTCGTAGCCGATGCGGCCAGCGCTGGTAAACAGCAGCGTGGCGAAGGACCAGAGATAGGAGGCCAAGATGGCGATGGAGCTCGCGCCATCGAGGGCCGAAAGCCCCCGGCGCACACCCCCCGCCATCGCACGGTGGAACGGGGATGCGCACCACAGGCCACGGGCGTGGTCAGCGCAAAGGCCACCCACTGCCAGCCGGGGAACCCCAGCGCCGGCACGTACGTCAGTAGCAACACGGGGATGGTGAGCAGGACCGCCAGCCACAGCCTGGCCGGGGTAACCAGGTCGCGGGCTGTAAAGAGCACGTCGCCGCTGCGCCGCTCGGCACGCGCCTTGTTTTGCACGAAGCCCTGAGCGCGGGCGAGCAGGTGCGCCGCCTCCTCCTTGCGGTGGTGCTTGGCACGCCGCGGCATGGGGTGCTCCGTCCAATACCGTCCGTGCGCGCGACGCTGCAGGGTGGAATCCGTCACCGTGGCGGTGACGCCGAAGCCTTCAATGGTTTTGATCAGCTGCGGCAGCGGCATACTGGCCGGTGCCGTCACCCACGCCATCCGGGTTGGGTACACCAAGCGGGCGGAGACGCCGTCGAGGGATTCTAAGGCGTCCTCGATCTCCGTCAGCTGCGGGCCGTCTTCCACCCCCTCAAGTTCGAAAGCGTAGGACGCGTTGGGGCGCACCAGCTCACCGTCGAGGTCGCGTCTGGCGGTTGCCGGGTCGACGCCGGCTTCTCGAGCGGCATCGCGCGCGGCCTGGATGCACTCTTCGAGTTCCGTTCCGCTGAGCTGGTCGAGTTGCGCGCCCTGCCGCCCAATCGTGCTCAGCGTTTCCAAGTCCTCGCCCTCGTACTTGCTCATTCCACGCCTTCCCATACGCTTCCACTGCGCTTATCCACAAACGCGTTGGCGGCCGGACGGAACATAAAAAACAGGGCAAAGACCAACACGACCACCACGACGACGGATGCCCACCCCGCCACGCCGACCAGGAAGCCGGACAGCTGCAAAAACACTGCCAGGCCGATAAAGCCAGCCGCCCAGCGCCGCGCCACCTTGGAGCCCTTTTGCATGTAGGCGCAGCACGAGGTGATCAACGCGGCGAGGATGATGTTACCCCAGGTGAAGACCCGCAGGTTGCGGGCGAATTTGTCGAAGAGCTCTTCGTCAGCGCCCTCTATCATCCAGGTGTCCGGCAACCGGTCCGGCACCCCGTTAGCCAAGGTCAGAAACGCGATGACGAGCATCAGCACGGATGCGATCAGGCACAGGTAGTAGCCGATCTTCAGCGGCTTCGGCCACTGCGACCCGACCTCCCCGGTGTAGCGCCGGTTCCGATCATTCGGGTCCGACACCATGGTCGGAAACATCCCTGCCACCGTTAGTTCTCCTTTGTCTCCGGCGCATCCCCGGGCGTGCCGCCGGGTCCGGGCTTGCCCCCTTTGGGCTTGGTCCACGCCACGGCTGCTTTGTCCAACGAATAGACGATGCCCAGGATGCCCGCAACAGCGAGGATGATCTGGACAACTCCGTCCGTGCCGAAGAACGCCGTCGGCAGCGCAGTCGACGCCGGCGCCATCATGAACAAGGTGAGCATGCGCAGAGCGAAGAACCCGGAGAAGATTTGCAGCAGCCGCCGGGCGTTCTCCGCCCATTTCGCTTGCTTCTGCACGGCGCGAAGCGCGAACACAAACAGCAAAATCACGCCGAGCTGAAGCACCGCCATGATGAAGATGGAGCCGTACACGCTGGCGTTCATCAGCGCGTCAGAGACCTCTCCGTCGCTGTTTTTCGCGCGCTCTTTCGCCACCTCGCGCAGCGCGGACGGGTCCACCACGCTGGCCACCACGGCCATGATCTGGTGCAGCAGCTCCCCGCCGATCATCACTGCCCAGCAGGTGAGCATGTAGCGCACGGCCTCAGGCATGGAGCCGTTGTGCTTCTCGACGGCCTCCGGTTCCACCCTGCTCGGGGATCCCGGATTCATTGGCGGCAAGCTAACCATTGAGCCTCTTTGCTGCCTCGATGGCGTAGTAGGTGAAAATCTGGTCCGCGCCGGCGCGCTTGATGGACATCAGCGATTCCATCATCGTCTCTTCGTAGTCGATCCACCCGTTCTGGCCGGCCGCATTGAGCATGGCGTACTCGCCGGATACTTGGTAAGCCGCCACCGGCACCGGCGACGCCTCCGCGATCTTCGTCAACACGTCCAAGTACGGAAGCGCCGGCTTGACCATGACAAAGTCCGCGCCCTCGGCGATGTCCAGCTCCGCTTCCAGCAGGGATTCGCGCACATTCGCCGGGTCCTGCTGGTAGGTGCGCCGGTCCCCCTTGAGGGAGGATCCGACCGCGTCGCGGAATGGGCCGAAGAACTTCGAGGCGTACTTCGCGGAGTACGCCATGATTGCCACTTCCTGGAAGCCAGCGTTGTCCAGCGCCTCGCGGATCGCCGCGATCTGGCCGTCCATCATGCCGGAGGGGCTGACAATGTGAGCGCCGGCCCGAGCCTGCGCGACGGCCATGTCGCAATAGATGTCCACCGTGGGGTCGTTGTCTACCACCTCGTTGCCGTGGGCATCTGTGGTGAGCACGCCGCAGTGTCCGTGATCCGTGAACTCGTCCAGGCAGGTATCCGCCATGATGATCAGCTCGTCCCCGAACTCGCGGCGCAGAAGCGCGATCGCGCGGTTGAGCACGCCGTCTTCGGCGACAGCAACGGAACCGGTGGCGTCCTTATCTTCCTCGCGCGGCACCCCAAAGAGGTCCACGCACTTCACTCCGGCCTCGAGCGCCTCGCGGCAGATATCCACCAGCGATTCCGGCGTGTGTTGGTACACGCCCGGCATGGACGAGATCTCGCGCGGGGCGTCGATGCCGTCGGCGATGAATAGCGGAAGGATAAAGTCGGCCGGGTGCAGACGCGTCTCCGCGACAAACTCGCGGATAGCGGGGTTTTGGCGCAGGCGGCGGGGGCGTCGTGTCAGATCGTAATCAGCCATGCGCCACATCTTAGAACGCACCTCCGACACGACCCAGCCGGTGCAGTTTCTACCCTGCGGCCGCAGGGGTGTCTTCACCGGCCCGGCTAGCCGCCTTGTCCTGCGTCTTATCGGCGGCAGCTGCGGCCTTGCGGCGCTTCTTGCGCGGCGGCGGCAGCTGGCCAGCTGCACGCAGACCGGCCACGTGGTCCGCCAACGCGTCGACGAGGTGCGGGATGTCGGCGACCTCCGGAACGACGTCGACACGCAAGCCCTGCTCACGCGCCTCCGCCTCCGTCACAGGGCCGATGCAGGCGATCACGGTGCGCGAGTGCGGCTTGCCCGCGATACCCACAAGGTTTT
The DNA here is from genome assembly GCA_014490595.1 of Corynebacterium wankanglinii. Taxonomy (GTDB): domain Bacteria; phylum Actinomycetota; class Actinomycetes; order Mycobacteriales; family Mycobacteriaceae; genus Corynebacterium; species Corynebacterium wankanglinii. The sequence continues at coordinate 378,906 of CP061031.1, read as the reverse complement.
TCACCGTGGACGGGGAGGTGAAACACACGGCGTCGAACCCGCCGGTCTTGATCATGTCGCGCGTTTCCGGCGGCGGCGGGGCGGCACGGACGGTGCGGTACGCGACCACGTCGTCGACCTCCCAGCCCTTCTCCACCAGGCCGTCCACCAGCACGTCGGATCCCAGGTCTGCGCGCGGCAGCAGCACGCGTGAGACTGGGTCGATGTCCTCAACGTACTCCGGGAACGCCTCAGCCAAACCGGCGGCGTTCTGCTTCGTGCGGTGCGGAACCAGCTCGGCCTGCATGCCGCGGGCCCGTAACGCGTCGGCAGTCTTTTGCCCCACCGCCCCCAGGTGCACCCCGGCAAATGAGCGCGCGTCCAGGCCCAGATCCTCGAACTTGCTCCACACCGCGTCCACGGCGTTGACGGAGGTGAACAGGATCCACTGGTAGCGACCCTCCACGATGCCCTTGATCGCGCGGTCCATCTGCGCCGGGTTGCGCGGCGGCTCCAGGGAGATCGTGGGCACGGACTGCGGGATCGCCCCGTGCTGCGACAAGCGGGCGTTCATCGGGCCTGCCTGCTCCTTCGCGCGGGGGACGAGCACGCGCCAACCGTACAGCGGGCGGTTTTCCCACCATGAGTACTTCGAGCGGTCGTCGGCGGCTGTGCCCAGGGTGACCACCAGCGGACCCTCCAGGTCGGCATCCAGCTTGCCCACCGTCTCTAGTGTCGCGTCGAACGTGCGCTGCAAACGTGTAGTGCCGCGTGTTGTCACCGTCACGGGCGTGGAGCCCTGAAAACCGCGCTCGGTGAGCTGCTCGACCATCGCCGTTAAATGCTCCTGGTTAGCCTGGAACACCAGCGGCTGCGGTGCGGTGGCCAGCTGGTCCCAGTCCACCTCGCCGCTGTTCAGATCCGTCTCCGTGTAGGTGGAGCCCAGTGCGATGCCGGCGAAAGACGGCACCGTCGACGGCAGGGACATACCCGGCACCACCTGGAACTCCAGGCCCGCAGCGGCCACCGCGGAAATTTCCTCCATCACGGAGTCGCGCGTGAGCGGGTTGCCGCACACAAGCCGGATCACGTCGCCGTCGCCAGCTTCGCCGCGCTCCACCGCTTCAGCAGCGGCGCCCAACGCGCGCTCAAGCTTTGCGACGATAGCTTCGCCAACCAACCCAACAACCTCGAGCTCCGCCGCCGTCGGGTCCTCTGGCCGGGGTGGCTTGCGTCTCGCCCCGGCCTCTTTCGCCTCCGCGCACATCTGCTCGTAGCGCGCGTTGGCCTCATCCATCTTCGCCTTCGGCACCGGCAGCGCCGCCGCGACAACACTTTGGACCCCCGCTGACACCTCCGGGTCCACGAGGGCGATAGAATTGGATTCCATTACTTCGCGGGCGCGAACCGTGAGCAACTCCGGGTTGCCCGGTCCTGCGCCGACGAAGATCACCTTCCCCGGCTGGGGGGTGTGAGTGGGCTCTGTCATGGAGAAATCTCTTCTAGGCACAAATAAACCGCCCCCGCGCGGCTGGGTTCGGGCGTTTCACAGCCCCACCGACCCGATTGCACGGAGGGTATTGAACGTATGGTATCTACACCATAAAAGGCTTCCGGCTGAGAACAAAACCACCGCGTATTCGGATCGGGTTAATCCATCAGGTCGGCCGCGCCGCGCTGCAGCAGCGTCTCGGCCACCTGGCGGCCAAGCTGCGCTGGGTCTTCGCCCCGCGCCTCCTCCGCCAGCTGGTGGGAGCCGTCGAGTGCGAACACCCCGGCGCGCAGGTGCACGCCTTGGCCGTCGAAGACCGCCGACACGGCCACCGGCGCGGTGCAGCCCGCCTCCAACGTGGCCAGCACGGAGCGCTCGGCGGTGGACTCGGCGGTGGCGGCGGCGTCGGCGAGCTTGTCGATGGCCACGCGGGCAGCAGCGTCGTCGCTGCGGCACTCCACCGCCAGCGCGCCCTGCGCCGGGGCCGGCATCAGCACTTCCGGCGAGAAGACTTCGGTCGCGCGGTCACCGTAGCCTCCGCGCACAAGACCCGCGTAGGCCAGGATGATCGCGTCGAGCTCGCCGTTTTCCACGTAGCTCATCCGGCGCTCGATGTTGCCGCGCAGTGGCCGGATGTCCAGATCGGGGCGTATCGCCTTGAGCTGGGAGACACGGCGCGGGGCGGAGGTGCCCACGCGCGCACCGTCGGGCAGCTCCGCCAGGGTGAGCCCGTCGCGGGCGATGAGCGCCTCGCGGCTGTCCTCGCGCACCGGAATCACCATGTGGGCGCGCGGCTCGTCGGCCGTGGGCAGGTCCTTGAAAGAGTGGACCGCAATGTCTACCTCGCCGGTAAACAGGGCGTCGCGCAGCGCGGAGGTGAACACGCCTACGCCAATGCGCTCCACGGGCGCCTGTGAGAGATCGCCCGGCGTGGTCACGACCTGCAGCTCGGCGGGGTAACCGTGCTCGCCGAGCGCGTCGCGCACATGCCCGGACTGGGTGGTGGCCAGGTGGGACCCGCGGGTGCCAATGCTGAACAATTACTTCTCCTTGCCGTGCAGTTCCTCGGGCAGCGGCAGGCGCTGCGCGTCCACCGCCACCGACGGCCTTTCCAGCCCGAACAGTTCGGTGACCGCCTCTTCCACGCTCACTGTTTCAGCCGTGGCCGCGAGCTCCTTGATCTTCACAGTCGGCGCGTGCAGCAGCTTGTCCACGACTCGCTTGACCATGCGGCTGACCTGCTCAAAGTCCTCCTCGGACATCTCCGGCATGCGGGTGCGCAGGCGTAGCAGTTCCTGGCCGGAAATCTCGGCAGCGTTGCGGCGCAGCCGGGTCACGGCCGGCGCCACCTCGCGCACGCGCTGCTCCGAACCGAACGTTTCCACCTCTTCGGCCACGATTTCTTCGGCGCGGCGCAGCGCCCGGGAGTCCTCGGTGTCAGCGCCGCGCATGCTCTCGTGGAGGGATTCGATGTTGACCAGGTGCACCCCGTCGATGCCAGCCACCGCGTCGTCGATGTCGCGTGGCAAGGACAGGTCCGCAAGCACAAGCGGGCCGGGGACGTCGGCCGGGGTGATGGTGAACTCGTCGGAGGCGGTAGCGGACACCACCAAGTCCACACGGTCCAGTACGGAGGCGCGGTCGGCGAAGTCCACCACTTCCGCGGGCACGCCCGCTTCGCGGGAGTGCTCCGCCAGCCGCTCTGCGCGATCGCGGGTGCGGTTGGCCAAGATGAGCGAATCAACACCATGTTTGCCCAGGTGTGTCGCGGCCAGAGAGCTCATGGCACCGGCGCCGAGGACGAGTGCGGTTTTGCCCCGGAGGTCGTCGCAAAGCATGAGCTTCATCGCCTGCTCAAGCGCAACACTGACCATGGAGGCACCCGAATCGTCGATGCCCGTCTCCGTGTGCACGCGCTTGCCGGTGTGCAGCGCTGCCTGGGCGAGGGAGTGCAGGTTCGGCCCGATGGTGCCGCGCTCCACAGCGTCGACGTAGGCGCTGCGGACCTGGCCGATGATCTGCTGTTCGCCCACCACCATCGAATCCAGGCCGGACGCGACGGTGAAGATGTGTTCCGCAGCCGCATCCGAATAACGCACGTACAGATAACGGCGCAGCTCAGCAACCTCAGGCCCCGACACTTCGGCGAGGACACGCAGCACGTCTTCCACCCCGGAGTGGAACGCGTTAGTAACGGTGTAGACCTCCAGGCGGTTGCACGTGGAAATAATCATCGCTTCCGACAGCGACGGCTGCCTGATCAGTGCCGTCGCCGCCCCCTGCTGGACCTCCGCGTCCATGCTGAGCCGTTCCAGCAGGGCCACAGGCGCAGACCTGTGCGACATCCCTACAAGCAGAACACTCACGCAAACCCTCCAGTCCGGTTGAAAATCACCTTAAGGATAGACCTTTAGTTGGACAGCTCCGCCTCGAGGTCGTCGTTGTCCACTTCCCAGCAGGCAAACTCCTCGCCGTCGATGACCACAACGGGCACCCGGTCGCCGTATTCTGCGGCGAGGTCCTCATCGGTGTCCACATCCACGACCACCAGGCGCGCCGGATGCCTGTCTACGACGGGCGCGATCTGCGCCGCCACCCTCTCGCACGAGCCGCACGTGGCCCGCACCATCAGCTCCACCGTCTTCATCGCTGCTCCTCCCGTGGCACCGGCGTTGTACCGGCGCTGTACGATTGCACACGCTAACACCCCCACCCGAAAGGGCCCTTGTCTCATGTCTGATCAGCGCGAACTCCTCGCGCAGTGGTCCCAGTCCCAGGGCAACCTGCGCCGTTTCCTCGAGGACCGCGTCATGCCGCCGCTTGACGACGACGCGCAGCGCACCGCCGGCCGCGCCGCCGCAGCCGCCGCGGTGGAAGAGACCTTCGGCATCAACATCGATGACTTCGCCCTGGGCGTGGACTCCGTCGGCGGCGCTTTTAAGACGGCCGGCCGGCAGAAAATCACCCAACCCGACCCGGAGATCCCCCAAGACACCGAGGCGGCGGCGTTCTTCGACGTGGACAACACCCTGATCCAGGGCTCGTCGCTCATCCTCCTGGCCCAGGGGCTGTTTCGGAAGCGGTTCATCTCCCTGTCCGAGCTTGCGCCCGCGCTGTGGAAGCAGATCCGCTACCGGGTCTCCGGCTCCGAGAACGCCGACGACATCGCCGAGGGCCGCGAGCAAGCCCTGGCGATTGTGAAGGGCAAGAGCGTGGCGCAGCTCAAGCAGGCGTGCCGGGAAATCGTGGACAACCGGATGCTGGAGAAGTCCTACGCCGACACCATCGAGCTGGCCTCCATGCACCTCGCCGCCGGGCAGCAGGTGTGGCTGGTCTCCGCCACCCCGGTGCAGATCGGCCAGGCGCTCGCTGAGACGCTCGGCTTCACCGGTGCGCTGGGCACCGTGGCAGAGGAAGAAGACGGCAAGTTCACCGGCCGCCTCGTCGGCGACATCCTCCACGGCCCCGGCAAAAAGCACGCCGTGGCGGCTCTGGCCGCGCTGCAACAGCTGGACCTGTCCAAGTGCACCGCCTACTCCGACAGCATCAACGACCTGCCCATGCTGGAAATGGTCGGCTCCCCCGTGGCGATCAACCCAGACCGGGCGCTGCGCAAGCACGCCAAGGCCCAGGGCTGGGCGGTGCGCGACTACCGCTCCGTGCGGCGGGCGGTACGCGCCGGCGTGGTCCCGGCCGTGCTGGCTGCCGCGGGCCTGTGGTGGTGGCGCCGCCGCCGGTAGGGTATTCGGCTTAGCGACGGGTGCTGGACCACTGCTCCAATGGCCGGGTCGGGTAGTGCTCATCAACGGTAAAGCGTTGGCACACCACTTGAGTGTCATCGTTGATATCGAGATCTCCGATGTACTCCACGAATTCCGGTGACCGCCAATACCGTTCATGCCCAATTCGCCATTCGCTGGCATCGGCGCAGCCCTCGCCCTCGGCGATGGCATGCTCGTCGCTCACGTCCGCCAGCCGACGAACCTGCATGTCGGTCGTACGGATGACGCACACCACGTTGTCATGTGAGTCGAGAACGGCCTCGAGAGAGCCCACTTCCTCGTCGAACTGGTAGTCCTTGGGAAATTCAATCAGCAACGATGCCGTCGCGGTTTTAGTGCCGTCCAAGATTGCTTGGACGAGGACGTCGCGAAGCAGGCCCGGGAAAGCAAACTCGCCACGCGGTAGCTCCGATGTTTAGAAGATCGAAATGGAAGCGGTGTGGTGAGTTTGTGGTAGCGCTTGAGTGGGGATCCGGTAGCGGGTCCCTGCTCAGGCGCTTTGTGTGTTACTGGTTAGCTTCCAGTCTCATGTTTGGTCCTTCGAGGGTGATGATTTCGGCGCCGGCGATGAGTCGGTTGAGGATGGACTCGGCGATGACAGCGTCCGGGATAGATCTGTACCAATCTTGCGGGGTGAACTGTGAGGTCACGATCGTTGATCGGTTGCTTTCTCGTTCGGAGAGAATGTTGAAGAGCAGGTGCGCGGTGGCGGCATCGACTGGGGTGGTGAGGAAGTCGTCGAGGACTAACACATCGACGTTGATCAACTCGCGGGTGAGTTTGAGCCGGGCTGGGTCGTCGAGCGGCATCACTGCGAAGTGCGCGGCAAGCATGTCGGTGCGGTAGAACCTGGCGGAGTAGTCGTTGCGGCATGCTGCGGTGATCAGAGCTTGGGCGAGGTAGGTCTTGCCGACTGAGGATTTGCCCAAGATGACAATGTTTTGGCCCAGGTGGCACCATTGTCCGTGAGCGAGTCGGCTGACTTGTTCTGGGTTGATGTTGCGGTCAGGTGCGTAGACGACGTCTTCGAGGCAGGCATCGGGGTTTGGCGATCGTGATGCCTTGAGCAGTTTGTTGATGCGGCGTTCGCGTCTGGCCGCGACTTCTTTGTCGAGTGCGTAGAGCACCTTTTGGGAGAAGGTCCACGTGTCGAAGGCTGGGTCGTTGGCGATGTCGATGACGCTTTTGCCGAAGGCTGTCATGCGCATCGCTGTGAAGTCCGCGAGGACGGATTCGTCGAGGAAACGCTCTTGCGGCGGGGTCGGTGGGGTCATGGCGTTGTGGTTCCTTTCTTGATGAGGTTGTCCAGGCTGAACTGTGCTGCGCCACCGAGGTAGGCGCCGCTGGTGTCGCGTGTGGCAGCGGCGGACGGGTGGGCCCGATGCCCAGGTGTGGCCGGTGCCGGTTGGTCGAAGCCGTGTGGTCGGGTTGCGACTTCTTTGCGTACGGCGGCCATCATGTTTTTGACCGCGGTGTAGGACACCGCCCGGCGGGTCCCGTCGGAGGAGACCAAGCGCTTACATGCTTCTTCCAACACGAGCTTGTTGGCGTGTTTGCCCATTGACAGCACGTTCCTGCACGATTGGTACGCCTGGGCCGGGATTGCTTTCGCCGCGATCATTTCCTCGATGACGGTGCGTGTCGCCGGCCCGATCTTTTGGGCTTCGCGCAGGAAGTAATCGCTCGTCCACAGTCCCTGGGTGTGATCCATGTTCGCCGGTATGTGGTCGGCATCGGTGACATACGCCCCGCGGGTGTGGGCAAGCGTGTGGGTTGTAACGGCACGGCCACCATCGAAGACCGTGAGCACTTGCCCGGTGATGCGCACATCGACAGTGCGGCCAACGAGCTGGTGCGGCACGGAGTACCGCACGCTAGCTACGGTGATGTGGAAATCTGGGGCGACCTTGGCGCGTTTCCACTCGGTGCGCTGCCACGGGGTATCGGGAAGCGCTGTCAACAGGTGCCTTTCATGCGCATCGAAAATGTCTTTGCGGCTTGACTGCTGGTGACGAAACGGTACCGCCTGGTTGATCTGGTCAACCAGCTGCTGAATTCGCGAGTTGAGTTCGTCAAGGTCGACGCACTGGTGGCCATCGAGTGCGTGGATGACCTTGTGGGTGACGATCTTGACTGCGGCTTCGACATTCGCTTTGTCTTTCGGCCGTTTCGCCCTCGTGGGCAGTGCTGCGGTGTTGTAATGCTCCAAAAACTGCTCGTAGGTGTCGTTGACCTTGCGGTTTCGATCCGCCGCGCTGATCGCGTTCGACGCAGTCGAGGCATTATCCGGCACCACAACCTCAGGCACGCCCCCGAAGTAGGCGAACGCGTGGTGGTGGGCATCAAGCCAGGAATGCTGGCGCTCATCCGGACATGCGAGGGCAAAAATCATCCCTGAATACGGCATTGAGGCGACAAACACGCTGACCTTCACCCCCGGTGCGCCATAAGGGTCGAACAGGCGCATCTTGGTGCCTGCCCAATCCACCTGCATGGTGTGCCCCGGTGTATGGGTGATGCGTGCGGTCAAACCGGCCGCATCGACATGAGACGCCACCAACTGGCGAAACCGGTCGTAGCTGTAATGAAGCTGGCCGGGTAAAGCAGGTGTGGTGGTGTAGCGCGCCCACAGCACTTGCAGTGTCTGCTTGTTACGCCCCGTGCGGGCTTTGACCACCGCATCAAAATCGATAGGGACGAACTCGCCCTGGCCGGTACTGCGCCCATCTACGAATAACTCGTCGAGCTCATCATCCGTCAACGCCAAAACCTGGTCGACGGTGCGAATCCCAAGGGATCGAAGCACCTGATTCGACCGGGAAATCGTGCGGTGCGAGCACCCGAGCTGTTGTTCAATCTGGCGGTACGAACGCTGCTGCACAAGCAGCTTCATCACCGCCCGGTAATCCGTCATCAGCGGACTCCTTCCGGTAACCGGCTACACCCCTGTGGCGCAACCACCCGAAAGCATCACCCGCCACCGCCAACCCCGCTACCGGAAACCCACTGAACCGCTACCCGAAAGTCACCACACCGCTACCAACTAGCCGGTCGCAACACTCCGAAACGGGTTTCAACGCGTCCTGAGGCATACGGCCACATTACATAGCCAAAGGCAGCGCCCCGTGCGCGTGTCCAGGCCCTGGTTCCTGACCGTCTAGTTGGGTGAAAGCCTTTTCGGGACCTTTTCGTAGAGGTTCTTCGCGAAATGTGTCCGGCATCGCTGCCAGGCCGCATCGGGCAGTGCTTCAGATATCGCGTGTTGGATGCCTTCGTGGGCATCACTGGTGACCAAGTAGACATCGCGAAGCCCACGGGCTTTTAAGATCTTGGAAGAAGCCTTTCCACGACGCGTTGGACTCAGCTGTGGCGACGTGCATGCCAAGCATTTCACGGTAGCCGTCGGCGTTGACCCCAGTGGCAAGCAGCCTTAAAGCATTTGACCACCCGGCCGCCTTCACGGACTTTGATCGTGAGCGCGTCGCACGACAAGTAGGCGTATCCGCCGGGATCAAGTGGGCGGTTTTTAAAATCGGCGACCATCTCGTCGAGTTCCTCCGACATGCGCGAGACCTGCGATTTCGACAGGTTGGTGATGCCCAGCGTTGCCACCGAGTCGTTCATTCTGCGGGTGGAGACGCCTTGAGGTAGCACACCATGATCACCAGCACCGTCATCGACGCCGTCGAAACCGCTGAGGACGCCGCATGATGACGCACCAGCATCGATCACGCGCCGGACCGTAAATCCATCACGCTGCTAGTTCTATTGAAAGGGCAGATACACCACACCACCGGACTTGACCGAGACGAACCCCTCCTCTGGATTCCTGACGCTGTTCTTGGCTCTATTAACTCCGCTTACCAAGAGGAGAAGGAGTACTGGAGTCGGCTTCAGGACAAGGTAGTCCTACAACGATCTACTCCGGAGTCTCTTAGAGAGTAAACGAAGCACTGTATGACACCGTCTGTTACAGCAAGATTTTCTCCTAGTCGCCTCGCTGCTTATTCGGGCAGGTCAGGTCTGTTAGCTGGTCACCAGATAGATGATGAAGAAGATCAGCAGTGTTCCCGCCACGCAGACGTAGGGAATCATCTTCTTGTTCATTTTCATTTCATGCCTCTCTAAGCCGAGTGTTATAGATCTGCAGTATGAGCAGTCACTAGGAGAATTTGCTGTTTTCGTCGCGACGAATGGACACCACCGCTAGCAACAATGCTAAGGCTACCCAGATGGCTAGAGAAGCTACCCACCATCCGTTGGTATCTACATCTGTCAGTATTGACTGGCATAGCTCTGTAGCCGCTGTAGACGGCAACAGCTTGGCAGTCATATCCAGGAAGGTGGGGACGCTGGCCATCTCCCGGGCTCCGCTAAGCAGCAAAAGGATAAAGGAAACGCCTAGTGAGACTGCCAAAGACGTACGGCTGGAGAGCAGGAAACCGAAAGCCACACCGATAGCTGTAGTACATAGCGCGAACGCGCAGAACACTAGGAAAAGCAAACCTAGCTGTGTGAGAGTATAACGTGCCGAGCTGAACATCAAGCCGACACCGAGACCAACCAAGGCGCTTGTTACCGCCAGCAAAAATGGTGCTCCGCTCCATGCGATTAGCCTGGTTCCTACTCCTGTGGGGAGAGTCCTCAGGTAGTAGTAATAGTCTCCCTGTCGTACTCCGTTGATGCCGTTCGCAGGAAGGTTGATTCCTACCATCAGCACACCGGTGAGAGCCAGAAGTGCGACTGCTGGAGTGGCGATATCTGCATTCTTCCGGACAGCGTCCCCTCCGATGACAAAGAGGAAAACAAGCATAAGCAGGGGATACGCCATGTTAAGAAGAACCGCGGCAGGCTCCTTGATCCAAGCCACGATCTCGTTCTTAAGCCATAGAAAAGCGATGGAAGCATCTGAGGGAAACTGACGCCTGTCCTTTGGCGACACAGGGGTCTGCTCAATGGCTGATGACACGACTATTTCTCCTTTTCTGTCATCGTGATGAAAGCTTGCTCTAGCGACGGGTGAGAAATCTCGATGCGGTCAAATGGCCACCCATCCGCGGCAAGTGAAGTAAGCGCCTGCTTGACATCAGATGTTCGAAGATCTATTTCGTCTCCTTCATTTCTGATGACTTCAAACGCTTGTCCCTCTCCGGAAATCGCTCTGTCCCCTACCCCACCGAGAGTGATGACAGATCCGGTAGACGCACCGAGCAGAGATTGCGTTTCCGAGTCGGCGATGAGTTTTCCCTTCTGCATGACGATTACTCGATCACACAGGTTCTCGATTTCCTCGAGGTAGTGGCTTGATACCAACAATGCTCGGTCTTCTCCTGTAATCGAACGAATCGATTCCCAGATCGCCGACCGAGTAACGGTGTCCAAGCCCGTGGTGGGTTCGTCCAGAATGGTTAGCGGAGCGTCAGCAAGAAATGCTGCTGCAACCGAGACCAGACGTTGTTGCCCTCCTGATAGACCCCCGATCACCTTGTCGGACAGGTGTGTCAGACGAAATTTTTCGAGAATTTCTTCGACAAGAGAGCGCGTGCCGAAGTGGAATCCTACGAAGTTGAGGAAATCACTAACGCGCATGCGGGGGTCTACACCAGTCCCCTGAGGGGTGACACCGATGTTGCGACGAGCTTTTTGGTGTCGAGGGTTATTGCCCATGAGGCTCACGGAACCAGATGTTGGAGTGTTGAGCCCGCTGATAAGTGAAAAGAGAGTCGATTTCCCTGCTCCGTTTTCACCCAGTACACCGACTAGTTCTCCGGGGAAGACTTCGAAGCTGACCCCGTTTAGAGCCTGGACTTCTCCAAAGCTCTTGGATGCAGAACGGACAGAAAGGATCGCTGTGTCCTTCTGGGAGTTCAACTCCTCATTCATGATGATACCTTTCTGAAGCGAATCTCGAACTCAATACAGTGACATACCCCGGTTTCCACGGACCGGTAAACCACATCCGGGGTCCCTGCACAGCGACGTCTTCCACACGAAGAACGGAAGTACCGTTTGTCCACTCCGTACCTTCTCTGCCCAGTGGTCTGGCGTCGACCAAAATTATAGGTGGCGTTGGCACAACTTGTGCCGGCGCGTAATCACCTTTCATGACCCTAAGGTGAAGCTCCCAGATTGTTCAGCAACGCGTCAGCCTCCGCTACCACCTAATCGCTTTGCGGGGCCGGGACAAGACAGCACAAAGCCCGCCTCCGTAAATGGAGGCGGGCGACACACGGCTTACTTGCCGAGCTTACGACGCTGCACGCGAGTGCGGCGGAGCATCTTGCGGTGCTTCTTCTTGGACATGCGCTTGCGGCGCTTCTTAATCACTGAACCCATTGGGTTACCTCTTTTCTGTTCAAAGTGCGTACGTACGCGGCCGGCGCAACCGCTTCCGCGGCTCGCGGGAGGTGCACACTCCCGCAGGGGGTGGCCGACCTGATCGTTCAAAGCATACCGGCAGGCCTTTTCAGCGCCAAAACACCCGCCGCGCCGTGAAACCGGTGCGGCGGGTTTTTCTCGGAGTCCTGTAAACGAGACCCTGGACTATCCCACGTCGTAGACGGAGGACTCCAGGTACTCGCTCACCGCAGTCTCGTTCACGCGGAAGGAGCGGCCCACGCGGACTGCGGGCAGCTCGCCGGAGTGGACCAGGCGGTAGACGGTCATCTTGGACACGCGCATGATCTCGGCGACCTCGGCGACCGTCAGGAACTTTCCTTTATCTTCGTTAACCACTTAATTCATACCTCTCGGCACGCAAACGCGCTGCAGGCTTCCCCTCCCGCAGGACGAACACGCACGTGCTTAAACCACCCTAACGTGAAATGAGCGCCGAGTGCGACTTAAGTGGAGGAAAATTTTCAAAGTGCAGGCAGTGAACCCACAGAAACGGTTGTGAAAGTTGGGACTAGGACTTGCCCAGCTCGCTCGAGCGTTTCGCGCAGAGTTCCGTGGCGCGGTAGAACGCCCCACGCAGCCCCGACTCCTCCAGCTCGCGGACCGCGCGCGCCGTCGTGCCACCAGGTGAGGACACGTTCGCGCGGAGCTGCACCGGGCTGTCCCCGCCTGCCAACATGGCGCCGGCGCCGGAGGCCGTGGCACACGCCAGCTGCTGCGCAAGCTCGCGCGGCAACCCGAGGGACACGCCGGCATCCACCAGCGCCTCGGCGACCAGGAAAAAGTACGCCGGGCCAGAACCAGAGATGGCCGTCACGGCATCCATCTGGGACTCGGCCACTTCGACCACCTGCCCGGCCGCAGACAGCAGCTCCACCACGCCAGCGCGCTGGTTGTCGTCCACAAATCGACCGCACGCCGCGGCGAGCACCCCCTTGCCCACCAGCATGGGGGTGTTCGGCATGACCCGCACAATCGGCGTGCCCGCGGCGGAGACAGCCTCCTCCATCGCCGCAATGGTCACGCCTGCAGCCATAGACACCAGCACGGTGGAAGATCCGGAGTTGGTGAGCTTCCCCGAGCTCCGCGATCACATCCAAGATCTGCGCCGGCTTGACGCACAGCAGCGCGACATCCGCGTCGCGCACGGCCTCCCGGTTGTTGGAGGTGGTGTGCACACCGTAGCGCTCCGCCAGTTCGGCGCTCCGCTCGGACGACCTGTTGGTGGCGATGATGGCCGAGGGTTCCACCCCCGAGCTGAGCAACCCGGAAATACACGCCTCGCCGATATTGCCCGCGCCGATGACCGCGATACGTTCCATACGCTCCCGCCCCTACAGCAGAGCCGGGCCGAACGCCACCACAGCAGCGGCGAGACCCGCGATGACCATGGTCACCTTGTCGCGGCCGGCGGCCATCGCGCCAACGGCGGCCACCACAGCGGCGACAGCACCGATACCCACGAGCGCCGCGACGATCGCCATGGTGTTGGCCCAAAGCCACGTAAACGCCAGGAATCCCAGCACGCCCAGCAGCACGCCGCAGAACACCAGCAGAACCAGCAGGACCGGGTTGACGGTGGCTTCCTCGACCTCGAAGTCCTCCACCGCCTCGGGCTCGGCGGCGGGCTCGTCGAAGATGTCCGTCTCCGCGCGCTGCGGCTCAGGGGCCTGGACGGCACGGATCTCGTTCGTGTCGTCCGGCTGCACGGACGCTTGCTTTACGACGGGCTCCGCCTCAACCTTGCGCAGCACCGTCGTCTCGCCCTCGGCGGGCTTCGCCTGCGGCGCGGGTGCCGGCTTGGAGGTCGGCGTCGCGGGCGTCTGCTTAGCCGTCTCAGCCTTTTCGGTCTTCTTGGCCGCCTCAGCTGCAGGCTTTACAACCTGCAGCTTCTCAACCGCAGGTTTTTCATCCTGCGCCTTCGCGGCAGCTGGCTTCTCGGCTGGGCGCAGCTTCACGGAGGTCGACGGCACTGGCTGCGGCGTTGCGGGAGTCGACGGCGCGGGTTCCGGTGTTGACGCTGGTGCGGGGGCGCCCGAAGGTGCGTCGATAGGCACGCTGGAGTGCTTGACCTCAGCCGGTTTGACCTCGACCTTTTTAAACGAGTCGGTCAGCTCGGCGACGGAGACGCCGCCGTCCTCGAGGCTGCGGCGGCGGCGCGGGCGGCGGCCAGCCTCCGGGTTTTCCTTCTCGGCGCGGGCGAGGAGCTCGGCAACCGTGAGCTGCTTATCGGCCATTAGTTGTCGTCTCCTTCATCGGCGTTGTTGTGGGCGTCCAAGGCACCCTGGTCGATGCGCTTGAGAATGACGCCCTCGCGCAATGCCCACGGGCAGATCTCTAACTTATCAACATTCAGCGCACGCATCGCAGCTTCCGCAACCAACGCGCCAGCGACGATCTGGTGGGAGCGGTCAGCGTTGATGCCTTCCAGCTCCGCGCGGTCCGCCGCAGTCATGCGGGAGATGAACGCGATGAGCTGGCGCAAGCCGGGCGCGGTGAGCGTGCGCTGCACGTACGGGCCGGCGGAGGACGGGGCCGCACCCGTCAGGCGCGCCAGCGAGCGGAACGTCTTCGACGTGCCCACTGCCAGGCCCGCCTCGCCCATCGCCTTGAACTGCTCCGCGGGGCCCGCCAGCTCCGCGTCGATGTAGTCGCGCAGCATGTTGATCTTTTTCCGCTCCGGCGGGTCAGTGTCGAACCACTCGTGGGTCAATCGCCCCGCACCCAGGTCCAAAGAAACTGCCAGGTCGGGCATTTCCTCGGTGCCGGTGGAGATCTCCAGCGATCCGCCGCCGATGTCGAAGTTGGTGATGCGGCCGGCGGACCAGCCGTGCCAGCGGCGCGCGGCCAGGAACGTCAGCTGCGCTTCCTCTTCGCCGGAGAGGATGTTCAGCTTCACGCCGGTTTTCTTCTCCACGCGCTTGAGCACTTCGTCGGAGTTCGTCGCCGAGCGCACCGCGGAGGTGGCGAAGGCGAGCAGCTCCTCGCACTTGAGGTTATTCGCGAGGTCGGAGGCCTCCTGGACGGCGTCAACGAGCTTGTCTACGCCCTTGGCCTCGATATTGCCCTTCTTGTCCAGCAGTTCCACCAGACGCAACGGCTGTTTCCAGTCGCTCATCGGGGTCGGGCGGCCACCACTGTACGCATCGACCGCCACGAGATGGATCGTGTTGCTGCCGACGTCTAATACACCTAATCGCACCACACCAGGGTAACGGGTCTACCGTGTCCAGGTGTGAATCAACCAGCCCCGAAACCCGTTTTTCTCGGCTTCCCCGCAGACTCGCCCGCCGGCCGCTCCATCCTGGCCGGCCGTGAAACCCGGCCCGATTTCCCCCGCGAATGGTTCGAGTTCGTCCACCCGGAGGACCCAAACCACATCTTCTCCATCGACCTGACCTGGGCGGAATCCACCTGGTCGTGCCGCTTCGGCACCCCGGAGTGCCACGGCATCGACGAATCCAATCCCGCAGTAGGCTGCTGCATCCACGGCGCTTACATCGCGGACGAGGAGGACCGCGACACGGTCTACAACGCGGTCAAGGCGATGCCGGCGAAGTACTGGCAGCTACGCCCCGCTGAGACGGACGAGTTCTTCGCTGCGAACGACCCGACCTGGCTCGAGCCGTGGTTGGAGTGGGATGAGGAGGACGATGCGCTGGAGCCGGACGCGGACGACGAGGACGCCGGCCCCCATCAAGACCAAGGTCGTGGACGGCGCCTGCATCTTCGCCAACCGCCCCGGCCACCCCACCGGGGCGGGCTGCGCGTTCCACCAGTTCGCCATGGCGGAGGGCCGCAACATCGTGGGCACGAAGCCGGAAGTGTGCTGGCAGGTGCCGTTCTCGCGCGAGGACGCGTGGGAGGAACGCACCGATGGCCAAGAAATCCTGCGCACCACCATCGGCGAGTACCACCGGCGCCAGTGGGGCGGCGGCGGAGAAGACTTCGACTGGTGGTGCACCTCCGCACCCGCCTGCCACACCGGCACCACCCCCATCTGGCAGTCCATGAAGGACGAGCTCATCGCGCTGATTGGGGCAAAGCCGTACGGTGTCGTCGCAAAGCACTGCGAGAAGCGCTCGCAGCTTGACGACGACCTCCGGGCCACCCACCCCGCCACACGCGCCGCCCACGAGTAGCCCGGGCGAAGCATCCGCGATGGCGCTTTGCGCCGCCTACGCCTCGAATTTGTAGCCCAAGCCCCGCACGGTGACCAGCTGGGTGGGGCGAGACGGCACCGCCTCGATCTTGGTGCGCAGGCGCTTGACGTGCACGTCGAGCGTCTTGGTGTCGCCGACGTAATCGGCGCCCCAGATCCGGTCGATGAGCTGGCCGCGCGTGAGCACCCTGCCGGCGTTTCGCATGAGGTACTCCAGCAGGTCGAACTCTTTCAGCGGCATGGGCACCGGCTGGCCGTCCACAAGCACCGTGTGCCGCTCCACGTCCATGGTCACGCGGCCGCCCTGCAGCAGCTGGTCGTCGACCTCCTCTACCACCTCCGTCTCCGGGCCGCGGCGCAGCACCGCGCGGATGCGGGCAACGAGTTCGCGGGTGGAGTACGGCTTGGTCACATAGTCGTCCGCACCAAGTTCCAGGCCGACTACCTTGTCGATCTCGCTGTCACGGGCGGTGACCATGATGATCGGCACTGAGGATTCTGCGCGCAGCTTCTTGCATACCTCAGTGCCGCTCATGCCGGGCAGCATGAGATCCAGCAGCACGAGGTCGATGTCTTCGGCCGCAAACAGGTCCAGGGCCGTCTGCCCGTCAGCGGCCACCATCGCCTCGAAACCCTCCTTGCGCAGCAGGTAGGCCAGGGGGTCGGACAGGGACTCCTCGTCTTCAACGATGAGAATGGTCGTCACTTCACTCTTCCCTTTCTGTTCTGCTGGAGGCCTCCGGGTCGTAGACAGGCAGCTCAATGGTGAACGTGGAGCCCGTCCCGGGCCTAGACCACAACGTAATGCTACCGCCATGGTTCGCCACCACATGTTTAACAATGGCCAACCCCAGCCCGGTGCCGCCCGTCGAACGCGAACGCGCCTTATCCACCCGGTAGAACCGCTCGAACACCCGCTTCTGATCCTCCGGCGCGATGCCGATGCCGCGGTCTGTGACACGGATGAGCACCACGTTGTCGCGCACCAGCTTCTGGGTCACGCTCACCGGCTGCCCGCTCGGCGAATAATTGATGGCGTTGGTGATGAGGTTGGAGACGGCCACCGTGAGCATTGCCCGATCCCCCATCACACGCAGCCCCAGACGCTGCCCGCGCGTGAGCTCGATGCCGTGATTTTCCGCCGTGACCAGGTTGCGGGCCACCGCGTCATCCACGATGTCGTCCACCCGCACCGGGGCCATGTCGGGCAGCGCCTCGGCCCCTTGGAGCTTGGACAGGGAGATCAGGTCCGTGATCATCTCCCCCATCCGGTGGGCCTCTTTGTGCAGCTTGGTCCCGAAGTACTCCACCATCTCCGGGTCGGTGGGATCCTGCAACATGGCCTCCGCCAACAGCGAGATCCCGCCGACAGGCGTCTTCAGCTCGTGGGAGACGTTAGCCACGAAGTCACGCCGAGCGCTTTCCATGCGCACGTTCTCAGACTCGTCGGAGCCGTAGACGATGGTGTAGGAGTTATCCGTCAGCGTCAGCGGTGCGACCAGGGCGCGCACGTTGCGGATCCGATTTCCGGTGGTGCGCTGCGGCAAATCCAGGTCGAGGACGTGCTCCTCCTGGTCCTCGAAGACTTGGGAGGCCACCTCCAGCACCCGTGGATTGACGCTGC
The DNA here is from genome assembly GCA_014490595.1 of Corynebacterium wankanglinii. Taxonomy (GTDB): domain Bacteria; phylum Actinomycetota; class Actinomycetes; order Mycobacteriales; family Mycobacteriaceae; genus Corynebacterium; species Corynebacterium wankanglinii. The sequence goes on along the minus strand of CP061031.1, from coordinate 361,471 downwards.
CGTCATGCACCAGCGACATGTCGTGGGCGCGAGCGTTAGACAGCACGACGTTGCCGCCGCGGTTGATCACCGCGATGCCCGTCGGCGAGCCCTGGGTGACCAGGTGCAGGACCTGGCTGACGGTGTTGACGGTGGTGTCTTCACCGCCGTCGTCCGCGCGGTTGCGGGCGCGCCACCGAAGCGCCCGCTGTCCGAGCAGCACAGCGGGCACGGTCAGCGCGGCACCGATGAAAAACGCAAGGATCGGCGACACCGGAGCTACGCCATCCGCCTATTTCTGGCCCTGGTTCGCCACAGCGGCGGCGCCGGCCTCTGCAGCCTCCGGGTCCAGGTAGGTCCCGCCCGGGTTGAGCACCTTACCGTCCGCGGCGATCTCGTAGACCAGCGGCATGCCGGTGGGGATGTTCAGCCCGGCGATGTCCTCGTCCGAGATGTTGTCCAGGTACTTCACCAGGGCGCGCAGGGAGTTGCCGTGCGCGGCAATCATGACGTTCTTGCCGGCCATCGCCTGCGGCGCAATGACGTCGATGTAGTACGGCAGGAAACGCTCCACCACGTCCTTCAGGCACTCGGTACGGGGCACCTCCGGCAGGAACGCGTAGCGCGGGTCGTTCGTCTGCGCGTACTGGTTATCCGCGTCGATTTCCGGCGGCGGGGTGTCGTAGGAACGGCGCCATTCCATGAACTGCTCCTCACCGAACTTATCGCGGATCTCCGCCTTGTTCAGCCCCTGCAGCTTGCCGTAGTGGCGCTCGTTGAGGCGCCAGTTGCGCTCCACCGGGATCCAGTGGCGATCCGCGGCGTTGAGCGCAATGTTCGCGGTGCGGATGGCGCGGCGTAGCAAGGAGGTGAACAGCACGTCCGGCAGGACATCCTTTTCCACAAGCAGCTTGCCAGCGTTGACGGCCTCGGCCTCGCCCTGCTCCGTGAGGTCCACGTCCACCCAGCCGGTGAACTGGTTCGACTTATTCCACTCGCTCTGCCCGTGGCGAACGAGAATCAGCTTTCCGTTACCCATGCCTTCCAGCATGCCACGGATGGGGTGTCGGGTCCGTGGTTTAGGGTTTGAAGCCATGAGCAAACAGTTCTCCTTCGCTGCCCTCGCCGGCGCTTCCTGCATTACCCTCGCAGCCCTCGCCACGCCACCGGCGGCCGCGGCGCCCGCCCTCGCCGCCCCCGGCGCGCCCATTGCCACACTGTTCAGCGGCACCACGTCGTTCGCCCACACCGCCCGCTGCAGTCAGGGCCCCGCCGGGGTTGTGCGCACTCCGGACGGGCAAGCGCAGCGCGTCATGGTCACCGCCGCGCACTGCTTCGAGGTCAAGGGCGAACAGGTTGAGCCGGTGGTGTACGCGCCGGTGCGGGCGAACGGGGGCGTGGAGTACCCGCGCGTGGGTGCGGTGGAGAAGCAGCGCACCGAGTTTGCGCTGGGCAACGGCGAGTTGATGGACTTCTACCGCATTATCGACGAGCCCGACTGGGCGGTGGTGCGCCTGGACCCGGGCGTGGAGGCCTCCGGGACGTCCACCTCCCTGGATCAAAAAGGCCGTGGGCCCTCCGCGCCTGTGGCAATTACCGGGGTGAAGGACTACCGGAATTTGGGTCCCGGCGAATTAATCAGCATCGACAACGCCGGCCAGCCCATCTGCAAGGACGGTATGCGCACCGGCCGCTCCTGCGGGGTGCAGCTATTCCGCACCCAGAATTTCGTCTGGCACTTCGGCGTGCGCTACGAGTCGGGGGATTCTGGCGGCATCAACTACGACCCGCGCACGGGCGAGGCGATCGGCTTGAGCATCGTCGGGCTGGGGCCGCTGGGCAACTCGCAGCAGGTGGACAGGGCGCTTGAAGACGCCTACGGCATCCCCGACGGCCAGGTCAACCAGGCGTTCACCCCGGCCACGCCGGCGGAACGGGCCGATTTCGCGCCGCTGTACGAAGACATCGGGCAGTTCTCCCCGGAGGCGCCGGAAACGGTCGACGGACCACAGCCACGTGAGATGCTGGATAACGCCGTGATGGGCGCCCAGGCCGACGCGGCGCAATTGAGCGCGGAGGCGGCGCAGCTGCCGTCCGCCCCCAATCCGGTTGCGGCGGCCCAGGATTTGGCCGGCCGCGCGGACGCGGCGGCGCGGGGCCGGGCAGGCGAGGTGCGCGCAGCCATCGACGAGTACTTGCGCTAGACCACCCCCACTTTTTCGTCGCCCAAAAATCGCGGGCGACAGGGGTTATGCTCGAAGTATGCGAACCCCCGCGGCCACCCCGCCCGCACAGGACACCGCGGGGCGGATAGTGCCCGGCCGAGGCTACCCGCCGTGCAGACACGCACATCACGACCTCGGCCTGCGGGGCGGGTTCGTACTGGAAGAAAAATTCGGAATCGGAGGATAACCATGAAAAAGACGCGTTTTTTCACCGCGGCCGCGGCACTACTGCTCACCCCGGCCCTGGCGGTTCCGGCCGCCGCGGCCGAGCCGGCGCTTGCCTCCCCCGGCGCCCCGTTCCGCATCTTCCCGGAGAAGGCACCTGAGACGGTGACTCTGCCCACCGGCGACGAGCTGAAGGTCCCGCCGCTGTTTTGGCTGCGCACCTGCACCCAGGGCCCGACCGGCACCGTGCGCACGCTGGACGGCGACACGCAGCGCGTGATGCTGACCGCCTCCCACTGCGTGAACACGATCAGCGGCTTGCCGCCGATCAAAAACGAGTTTTCCGTGCCGGTAGACGGCACCTACCCGCGCATCGGTGAGCGCACCGCCTCCAACGACCTCAAGCCCAGCGCGATCGACCTGTCCGATCCGATGGAGAGCATCCGCACTGCGGACTGGGGCATCATGCGTATCGACGACAACGTCTCCGCCACCAACATCTCCAATTCCCGCGACTACAACGGCGGTTCCGCCGGCGAACCGGTGGCGCTCAGCGGGATCAAGGACTACCGCACCCTGCAGCCCGGCGAGGTCTCGGCGGACAACTTCGGCCAGCCCATCTGCAAGGACGGCTCGACCACCGGGCGCAGCTGCGCCACCCAGATCGGGCGCACCCGCAACGGCGTGTGGAGCTGGGGGTTGAACTACCAGCAGGGCGACTCCGGCGGCGTGAACTTCGACCCGCGCGACAACTCCATCATCGGCGTGACCTCTATGACGCTCGGCCCGCTCGGCAAGGCCCAGCCGGCGGACCGCATCCTCGAGGACGCTTACGGCATCCCCGACGGCCAGGTCAACGAGCACTTCACCCTGCCTGATTCCTCGGCCCCGCGCGCCGAGTTCGGGATCACCGCGGACGAGGAAAAGCAGATGAACCAGCAGCTCGACGAACTCAACCCGGGCTTTGAGCCGCCCGTGCCTCGCGACGAGCTCCGCAAAGCCGTAGACAGCGCCCAGCAGGACGCTGCCGGTCTGGCCCAGAAGGCTTCCCGCGGGGAATTTAACCCGGCAGAAATTGACCGGGCTGTGTCCCACCACTCCGAGAAGATCGGCTACTGGGGCGGCGCAGTACTCGGCGAGGAAATCGGAAAGCGCTTGTCCTAGACCCCGCCGGCGTCCCGGGTGGCCTCGCCTGGGACGTAGCCTTCCAGGGTGTCGCCGTAGACCTGCAGCAGCTTCTCAGCGGAGGCGGACCAGCTGAACGCTTTCGCGTGCGTCACGGCGGTTTCGCCCATGTGGATGCGCGAAGCGTCGTCGATAAGCAGCTGCTCAAGCGCCTCCGCCCACGCGTGCGTGCCATGGCCCTCGACGAGCAGCCCAGTGCGCCCCTCCTCGACCGCCAGCGGGAGGCCGCCCACGCGCGCGGCAATCACTGGTGTGCCCGCGGCCTGCGCCTCAACCGCAACCAGCCCGAAGCTCTCGTTGTAGCTGGGCACCGCCACGATGTCCGCGGCCTGGTAGATGCTGACCAGCTCCTCGGGCGGACGGGGGCCCAAAAAGCGCGTGCAGCCGCCAATTCCCTCCTCGCTGGCCATCTCGCGGTAGCGCTCCACAGACGAGCCGGTGCCGCTGGCGCCGCCGCAGATAATCACGCGCAGCGGGCCCTCCACGCGGCCGCGGCGCACCACCTCCCCCATCGCGCGGATGAGCACCTGGGGGCCCTTGAAATCCTGCAGCCTCCCCACGAACGCCACCACTTTCGCGTGCAACGGAATGCCCAGATGGCGCCGCGCGAGCTCCGTGTTCCGGTTCGTCCCCGGGGTGAAGAGCTCAGTGTCCGCGCCAGGGCTGACCACGGCGATCTTTGCCGGGTCCACGTCGTAGAAGCGGGCGAGCTCGCTCGTCTCGTCTTCGGTGTTGACCACCAGGACCTCAGCGTTGTCCACCAGCTGCTGCTCGCAGATGCGCCGTGCTTCCGTCTCGGAAGAATCCGTCCCGTACGCGTTTTTCACCGCCGCCCAGGTGTGCCCGGTGTGCACCAGGGGGATGCCAGCCAGCTCCGCCAGCAACCATCCCACCTGCCCCGACAGCCAGTAGTGGGAATGGATGAGGTTGTACTCGAGCCCGTTGGCGCGGACGAACTGCACCACGCCCCCGGAAAATGCGGCGAGCTGGGTGGACAGGTCCTCCTTTTCCAAACCCTCGTAGGGCCCGGCCACCACGTTGACCACCCGGTAGCCGGGCTCCACCTCCACCACCTCGCCCTGGCTGGGGCGTGTCGCGCGGGTGAACACGTCCACCTGCACGCCCTTGCGCGCCAGCTGTGTGGCGGTGTTGTGGACGTAGACGTTCATGCCGCCCGCGTCACCGGTCCCCGGCTGTTCGAGCGGGGAGGTGTGCATGGAGATCATGGCGACGCGCATGCGGGCAAGACTAGCGCGCCGGTTTGGTTCCTGACTGATTCCACCGGGAAGTGTCGGGGTGGCGGCCCAGGCAGAATAGTTCATTCACTGGAAGTCCGCAGACCCAGCAAATGAACAATCCTGCATCACCGCCGCGTCAGCGCGCAGTGTCAGCGGGCGGCGTGGCGGTGCCAGGCGCCGAAGTCCGAGGCAACCGTGGCCGCGAGGTGCTGGTACGCCCTCAACGTCGCCGGCGCCATGCGCTCCAGGTCCACCACGGCGCCCTCGGCCAGGTGGCGGTCGTACGGGATCGCGTGCACCGCACGGGTGCGGGAGGCGAAGTGGTCGGTGACCTTTCCCATGTCGATGGTGGGCTTGCCCGGCGCGGACGCGGACACCACAACTACAGCGTTGCCGGCCAGCTGGTCGTAGCCGTGCAGGTTGAGCCAGTCCAGGGTGGCGGAGGCGGACTGCGCGCCATCGAGTGCGGGAGAGGTGACTAGGACCAGCGTGTTGGCCAGATCCAGCACCCCGGCCATAGCGGAGTGCATGAGCCCCGTCCCGCAGTCCGTGAGGATGACGTTGTAGTGGTGCTGCAGGATGTCGATGGCGCGGCGGTAGTCGTCCTCCGAAAACGCCTCGCTGACAGCCGGATCGCGCTCGGAGCCGATGACCTCCAGCCGGGAGGAAGCTTGGTTGGTGTAGGCCCGCACCTGCGGGTAGCGGTCCGTGCCGGGGGCCTCGAGGAGGTCGCGGATGGTCGCAGGCGCGGCGGTGGCGGCGCGCTGGGCGAGGGTGCCCAGGTCCGGGTTGGCATCGATGGCGATGACCCGGTCGCCGCGGGTTTGGGCGAACACGCCGCCGAGGGCGACCGTGGTGGTGGTCTTGCCCACCCCGCCTTTCAGGCTCATGACGGCGATGCGGTAGTCGCCACGCAGGGGCGCTCGGATCGCGCTGTAGAGCTGTTGCTCCTCCAGCTCCCGTTTCGAACCTCCCGGGTTGATCCGGCCGCGCGTGGCGGAGTGGACGAGTTTGCGCCACCCCTGCTTCGGCGGCGACTTCACCGGGTCTACCAGGTTGGACTGGTCCAGTACCGACGGTGGGGTGAGCTCAAGTTCCGGCGCCTTCGCCGGCCCGAAAGCGGTGTCTACAGCACCGTGAGCCGACTCGAAAGCAGCGTCAAGAGCAGAGTCAAAAGCGCCGTGGGACGGCTCGAAATAGGTCGTCATAATCTCCCCCAGAGATCCCCCGTTGATGTTCCGCGCTACAGCCTAGAGCAACGACCCCTACCCCGCAGCGCGAGCAACCTTCTCGCCCCGAAAGTGATCCCGCCTAGGGCATGCCGCCACAAGGTCCGCGACACGCTCCTGCAACTTCTTACGCAACCGTAGGTTAGGGGTAGGGTGGTGCGCATGGCTCTCACCCCATCCAATGTGAACGACGTTAAGCCCTGGCTGCAGTACTACCCCGAGTGGACCACCCACTCGCTGGAGTACGGCGAGCAGACCCTCGGCGAGCTGTACAAAGACAACCTGTCGCGCAACGTTTCGCGCATTGCCACCCGTTTTTTCGGCCGCACCCAAACGTTCGGCGAGCTTGACCGCGAGGTGCGCCGCGCCGCCGCCGGCCTGAAAGCGTTCGGCGTGCGCCCCGGCGACCGTGTTGCCATCATGCTGCCCAACTGCCCCCAGCACATGGCGGCGTTCTTCGCGGTGCAGCTGATCGGCGGCGTGGTGGTGGAGCATAACCCGCTCTACACCGCCCACGAGCTGCGCCCGCAGTTTCTGGACCACGGCGCCCGCATCGCCATCGCGTGGGACAAGGCCGCCGACACCCTGGAGAAACTGCGCAAAGACACACCGCTCGAGACCGTAGTAAGCGTGAACATGACCAAGGCCATGCCGCGCGCCCAGCAGCTCGCCCTGCGCATCCCGCTGCCGAAGGTCATGGAGGCTCGCGCTGCACTCACCTCCACCAGCAAGAACACCTCTCTGCACACCGTGCCGTGGGAGTCCCTGACCAGCTCCGCTATCGGCGGTCTGGGCGGGGACCTGGCCACCCCGGAGGAGATCACCCCGGACTCCCCCGCCGTGATCCTCTACACATCCGGCACCACCGGCGCCCCGAAGGGCGCCGCACTGTCGCACCGCAACCTCATTGCCAACCCGCTACAGGGCCAGGCGTGGGTCAAAGAACTGCAGGAGGGCAACCAGCGCATGCTGGCCACCCTGCCGTTCTTCCACGCCTACGGCCTGACTTTCTCGCTGACGCTGACCATGCTCATCGGCTCTGAGCTCGTCCTGCTGCCGGCGCCGAAAATGGACCTGATCATGAAGGCCATCCGCGTCACCCCGCCCACCTTCGTGCCGGGCGTGCCCACCGTCTTCGAGCGCATCGTCAAAACCGCCAAGAAAAGCACGTGGACCTGTCCGACGTGAAGATCGGCTTCTCCGGCGCCTCGTCGCTTCCCGCCAACGTGATCGAAGAGTGGGAGCGCGCCACCGGCGGCCACCTCGTAGAGGGCTACGGGCTCACCGAAACCTCCCCCATCATCGTGGGCAACCCCGAGTCCGCGGAACGCCGCCCCGGCTACATCGGCATCCCCTTCCCCGACACACAGATCCGCATTGTCAACCCCGACAACCCGGACGAGGACATGCCGTTCGGCGAGGCCGGCGAAATCCTGGCCAAGGGCCCCCAGGTGTTCAGCGGCTACTTCAACAACCCCGAGGCCACTGAGAAGGTCTTCCATGACGGCTGGTTCCGCACCGGCGACATGGGGATCATGGAGGAAGACGGCTTTATCAAGCTGGTCTCCCGAATCAAAGAACTCATCATCACCGGCGGCTTCAACGTCTACCCGGCGGAGGTGGAGGAGGTCATCCGCACCCACAAAGACGTCGCGGATGTCGCCGTCGTGGGCCGCCCGCGCCCGGACGGCTCCGAGGATGTGGTCGCATGCATCGTGCTTAACGACGGCGCCGCCCTCGACCCCGAAGGACTCAAGGAATTCGCACGCGAAAACCTGACCCGCTACAAGGTTCCGCGCACTTTCTACCACTTCGACGAGCTGTCGAAGGACCCGATGGGCAAGATCCGCCGCCGCGAGGTGCGCGACGCCCTACTGGCCAAACTCGCCGAGAGCTAAAGCCCCGCCGCCGCTTCCGCCCCGTGTGGATCCAGGGCTTCCCCCGCAGCCGCCGCGGGCTAGAGGCAGACGCCTAGAACCCGATACCTAAAGCCCGACCCAGACGGGCTCGGGGTGCAGCTCCACGCCGAACGCGCCGCGGACCTGGTCCTGCACGCGGCGGGCCAGGTCCGCTATGTCCGCGGCGCGCGCCTGGCCGCGGTTGGTCAGCGCCAAGGTGTGCTTGGTAGACAGCCTCGCCGGGGCGTCCTCCCCGGGAAAGCCGCGGTGGCAGCCGGCGCGCTCGATAAGCCAGGCCGCCGAGAGCTTCTCCTGCCCGTCGCCGGCAGGGAAACGGGGCATGCGTTCCTCGCCCACCTCCGCTTCGATCTCATCCGCGACGGCGGACGGCACCACCGGGTTGGTGAAAAACGATCCGGCGGACCACGTGTCGTAGTCGGCAGCGTCCAGGACCATGCCCTTGGCGCGCCGGGTTTCCAGGACAGACTCGCGGGCCTTCGCCAACGGCACGCGCTCGCCGCCCAGGTGGCGCAGTGGGATGGAGAGATCGGTGTCCTGCAGCTGCAGCTCGATTTCCAGCACCACCGCGCGGCGGGTGAACTTCAGGTTGGAGTAGCGGTACGCCAAATCCAGCGACTCGGCCGGCACCCACTCGTCCACACCCGTTTCGCGGTTCCACAGCCGAACCCTGGTGAGCACGTCCGCAATCTCCGAGCCGTAGGCGCCCACGTTTTGCACCGGGGTCGCACCAGCGGAGCCGGGGATGCCGGACAGGGCCTCGATCCCGCCCAGGCCGTGCTCCACGGCGTACGCGACCACCGCGTCCCACTCGGTGCCGGCTTGGATGCGGAGCCGGAGGTCGTCGTCAAGCGTGATGCCCTCGTTGCGCACGAGTACCGCAGCGAGGTCGAGCTCGCCATCCGCGACGAGAAGGTTCGAACCGCCGCCGACGACGAGTAGCGGGGTGCCCGCGCGGTCGAGCCGAGCCACGGTGTCCGCGAGCTGCTCTGCGCTCGTGCACTCGTAAGCGGCGGCTGGCGTGCCGCCGACGCGCAGTGTGGTCAGGGAGGCGAATGATGGGGCAGTCACGTGGACAACGGTAGTCTGTGACCCATGACTGCACGTAGTGAGACCACTGTGACCATCAACCAGCCGATCGAGAAGGTCGCGCAGGCGTACAGCACCCGCGAGTACTGGGAGTTCATCGCGGAAAAGCTCTCCCCGGAGCCGGGCGAGCTCAACGAGTTCGCGGACAACACCGCCACCCTGTTTGAGATCCTGCCCAAGTCCATCCTCCCGGAGGCCGCACAGGCGCTGGTGTCCCAGGACCTCAAGCTCAAGCGCGTAGTGCACGTCGGCGAGCTCGAGGGCGACACCGCCAATCACACCATGACCGGCGACGTGAAGGGCACCCCGGTGGACCTGGGTGCCGAGTACACCGCCACCCGCGACGGCGAGAACACCAAGCTGGACTACGAGCTCGAGGCAAAGGTGAACATCCCGTTCATGGGCGCAGCGCTGGAGCCGAAGGTGGCCGACGCGTTGGAGGAGATCGTGGAAAACGAGGCCAAGCTCACCGAGCAGTGGATTAGCGAGAACCTCTAATTCCCCACTACCACAACCTGCGCGCCACCCCGTCCGCGGCGGGAAAGCCCTACGGGGTAATCACCCGCGGCACCACGGGGATCAACCGCCTGCGCAGGTCGGACCGCTGGACCCGCTTCAACCCGCAGGTCCAGTCGCTGTTGCGCTCGGCTACCCAGCCGCTGGCGGTGGACGTGGGCTACGGCGCATCCCACACCACCACCGTGGAGTGGGCGGGGTGGCTGCGCCAGATCCGCCCCGACATCGAGGTCGTGGGCCTAGAGATCGACCCGTCCCGTGTCCTCCCGCCGCGCGACGGCGTGCGCTTCGAGCTCGGCGGCTTCGAGCTCGCCGGCTACCGCCCCCACATCGTGCGCGCCTTCAACGTGCTGCGCCAGTACGACGTGGACCAGGTCCCGGACGTGTGGCGCACCGTCAGCGAGCGCTTAGCGCCGGGCGGGGTGTTCATCGAGGGCACCTGCGACGAGCTCGGCAGGCGGTGCGCATGGCTGCTTATCGACGCCTCCGGTCCCCAAACCCTCACCCTGAGCTGGGACCCGCGCCACACCGCGAAACCCAGCGACGTGGCGGAGCGGCTGCCCAAAGCGCTCATCCACCGCAACGTGCCGGGTGAGCCCATCCACGATTTTCTCGCCGACGCGGATGCCGCATGGGACCGGGCCAGCGGCTGGGAGCCCCACGGCCCGCGCGTGCGGTGGCGCCACGCACTGGAGGAGCTGGCTAGGACCTGGCCGGTCGCTCCCCAGCGACGAAGAACGCAGGACAACACGGTGACTGTGAATTGGCTGGCAGTCGCACCCACTTCGTAGACTGTCCCGCATGAAAACAGCGTGGAAAGTCGCCCTTTCAATCGTCGCCGCGGTGCTGCTCCTCTTCGCGCTCGCGGAAGTAGGCATCCGCACGTTCGTGGCAAAGCAAGTCACCGCTCAGGCGCCAGAAGGCACCTCGGTGTCTTTCGGCACCAGCCCCGTCACCATCGGCCTGCTCGGCGGCAAGTTCCCCCACATGACCGTGGACCAACAGTCCGACCTCACGATCAACGGGGACCAGATCTCCGGCACCCCAGCGTCCGTGGTGGACATGGATAACGTACGGCTCAACGGCGGCGAGCCCGTGGCAGAATCGCTGCGGCTGACCACGGAGCTCCCGAACGACTTCGTACGCGCGATGCTGAACCAGCAGCTACAGCAGCAAATCGGCGATAGCTTCCTCGCCAACGTGATCACCGTGTCAGACGTGACCTCCAACGAGGACGCCGGAACATTCACCATCGTGTTCACCTCCGGCGCGGCGGGCATCGAGCTGCAACCGGTGATGCAGGACGGCCAGCTGACCTTCCAGGCGCGCAGCACCGAGCTGTTCGGATTCGAGCTGCCCGACGAGGTCGCCCAGGCGATCAGTTCCGCCATGTCCGAAGGTGTCGCGCAAGAGGCCACCGGCGGGATGAACGTGGAAGATTTCACCGTCATCCCCGGCGGCCTCCGAGTGAGCGTGGCGGGCAGCGACGTCAACTTCTCCGAACTGCAACAGATGCAGCAAAGCGACTCGCTGGAGCAGACCCAGCCGAGCAACGAGCTCAGCTACCAGTCCTAGCTATCTGCTGGGCTGTCTACCGGGCTGTCTACCAGCCGGCATTGCCTCCCAGGATGCGCTGTATCTGCGGGCGAACATCGAAGAAGTAGATGCCGATTGCCACCGCGCCGAACCATGCGATGAAGGGGAAGCGCAGCAGGCACGCCAGGGCCGCCAGAACCAGGATGCCCACCCAGGCCCCCTTGGACTGACGGTTAGCGGCCTCGAACGCGTCTGCGCGGGTAGTCCCGGCCATGACCGCCCCGACGATGCCGGCAATGCCCACCAGCAGCATGAGCACCATGCCCGCACGCGACGGGATCAACATGATCTGGTTGATGTGGCTGACGGTGGCGGTATCCATGGCTCCTACTTCAGGTCCTCGACGTTCACAGTCGCATCGGTTGCACGAGCGCCGGTTGCGCCGGTGCCAGCATTATCGACAATTTCGCCGTCGATGATATCGTCGTCGCGCTTCTCTCCGGCGAACTGGTCCTGAATCCGCTCCACCAGGCCGTTGAACCGGGAACGCAGGTCCTCCACGGTGCCCTCGATCCCCTCAGTCTGGGTGTTTTCCAGGCGCTCGTTGAAAGACGTGCGCGCATCCTCGATGGTGCTGCGCACCTTCGCCTTCACATCGTCCGTGAACTGCAAGTCACGCTCGCGGAAATTATTGAATACCCGCTCCGCCTCATCCGCGAAGCTGGACGCGGCACCCCGTACCTCACCCTCGGTGGTCGCGGCGTTGAGGTTCTGTCGCGCGTCCTCGGTGGCCATCTTCAACCGGTCTGAAAGCTCGCCGGTGGCCTTGCTCAGCGCAGCACCGATGGCGGATCCGGCCGCGAGAAGTGCGTCACCCGCCTCGCGCAGGTTGTTGCGCACCTCCCCCTCATCACCGGTCTGCTTGTCAAACGTGTTGTCGGTCATTTTTCGCTCCTTGTGTTAGTAGAACAGCAGTTGGGACACAGTGTAAATAGCTAAGCCGGCGAGTGCACCGACGATTGTGCCGTTCAAGCGGATGAACTGCAGATCCTTGCCCACCATGAGCTCGATCTTGTCCGCCGCTTCCTCGCCGTCCCAGCGCTCGATCGTCTCGGCGATGATGCCGACGATCTGGTCCGCGCCGTTCTCCGCGGCGAAGTGGGTGATCTTCTCCAGCGTCCGCTCCGCATCGGCGCGAACCGAAGGGTCATCCACAAGCTTCTGGCCCCACTCGCGCGCGGACGCCGCTGCCTTGCGGCGCAACGCGCTCTCCGCATCCGATGCCTGAGCGACGAGCGCCTCCGAGAGCTGCTCCCAGATACCCCCTGCGGCCGAAGTGACCGCCGCCGAGCCCATGACGTCGTTCTTCAGCGCCTCCACCCGCGAGATCATATCCCCATCGAACTGCAGGTCCTGTGCGAATTGGGTGATCTGGCGGCGGATCGCGCGCCGCGCTTCATGCTGCTCGTCGGTGTCGACGTCCTCCATGAACGCGACCATCTCGTCGTACACCCGCTGGCCCACAAGCTCTTTGGCAAAGCGGGGCGCCCAGCGGGGCATGCGCTCGTCGATCATGGTGACCACGGTGCCCTCCATGCCGTCGACCTTGCGGCGAGCCCAGACGACGATGTCGTCCACCACAGGCTCCACCTTGCCGTCCGCGATCAGGCCCTCCAGCGTCCGCCCGAGTGGCGGCGCCCAAATCGGCTCCGCCAGCCTGTCTATCAGCTGGGTGTTGATGAAGCCCTCCGCCTCTGCGGGGTCGATCCCCTCGACCATGCGCACCGTGAATTTGCCGGCCTCCTCGCTGACCCGCCCAGCGTTCTCCGGTTGCGCAAGCCAGCGGCCCACACGCTCCGGGATGCCGGCGGCCATGACTTTATCCGTGATCGTGCGGGCGTTGAGGAAGTTCTCGCTAACAAAGTCGCTGAGCACCCCGGCGACCTGGTCTTTTTTGTTCGGGATGATGGCCGTGTGCGGGATAGGAATGCCCATCGGATATTTAAACAACGCTGTCACAGCAAACCAGTCCGCCAAACCGCCGACCATGCCTGCCTCCGCAGCGGCCCGGACATAGCCGATCCACGCAGCACCGTTTCCCCGGGACTGCGCCCATGAGCAGGCGATGAAGATGACCGCCATCAGCGCAAGCAGGCTCGTCACCGCTACCTTGTGGCGGTGCAAGACACGACGGCGCTCGGCCTCGTTGCTCGGGGTGGGCATCATGGAAAGCTGCTCGCTCATGCCCTCGATTAAAGCAGGCGTGCCGACACGCGCACGAAAAACGCCCCCTCCGCAGGTGGAGGGGGCGTTTTGCTTCAGCCAGCGGGCCGGTGAGAGCTAATTCCGACGGCCGGTGCGCTTACGGTACGCCTTGTAGTCCTTTCGGCCCGCGGCGATAAGGATGCCGCCGAGCGCGGCTGTGATAACTGCCTCGGCAACACCCAGGATCAGGAGGCGCTGAGCCAGATCGTGGGTCTGGGAGCCGAAACCGTAGATCATCGCGCCAGCACCCCACACGGCCAGACCGATGCCGAAGAGGGTGGCCAGGATCAGACCCATAGCAACCCAGGTTTTAATGCGCGACAGCGAAGCGTGCGGCGCGCCCAGGGATACCGGGTCGTAGCCCTCGATGTACGTGTCATCAATACGGCCGGTGTACTCCGGGTAGGACTCGTTGCGAATGTCTGCAACTGCGGTGGAACCCATTGTTTCTGTTTCCTTCTTCAGCTTCTGTGGGGCGGCAGCTCGAGCTGCTGCGATGGTTCGAGTATACGACAGGCCTAGTCGTCGCCGCCCTTGAAGGCAGCGCGGGCGCGCTCGGCGTTGATGGCGCCGACCGCATCGAGCGGAATGCCGGCCGGGCACACGTCGGCGCACTCGCCGTAGAGCGAGCAGTGGCCGAAGTTGGTTTCCAGCTCGTCGACCATCTTGCGTGCACGGCGGGAGCGCTCCTGCTTGCCCAGCGGAAGCAGCTTGAGGTGCTTCAGCTTCGCGCCGGTGAACAGGTGCGCGGCACCGTTCGGGCACGCAGCCACACACGCGCCGCAGCCGATGCAGGCGGCGTAGTCGAGCGCGGTCTCCGCGTCGTGGTGGTTCACAGCAAGCGTGTCCGCGTCCGGCGCGGTGCCAGCGTTGACCGAGACGTAGCCGCCCTGCTGCATCACGCGGTCCAGCGCGGAGCGGTCTACGGCAAGGTCCTTGATCACCGGGAACGCGCCGGAGCGGAACGGCTCGATCTTCAGGGTGTCGCCGTCTTTGTAGTTGAACAGGCGCTGCAGACATGCGGTGGTGTTCTGGCCTGCACCGTGCGGGCGGCCGTTCACGGACACGCCACAGGTGCCACAGATACCTTCGCGGCAGTCAGACGCGAAGACGAACGGCTCCTTGCCCTGCTCGACGTAGGTCGCGTTCACGTGGTCGAGCAGCTCCAGGATGGACATCTGCTCCACAGCGTCATCGACCTGAACGGTCTCGAAGCTGCCCTCGGTGTCAGGACCAGCCTGGCGCCAGATTTCAAGTGTCAGTTTCATTACTTGTAGTTCCTTGCCATCAGCGGGATCGAATCAAAGTGCAGGGGTTCTGCGTGGCGGATGAACTGGCCTTCACCGGCCGGCTCCCAAGCCGACACGAAGCACCAGTTGTCGTCGTCACGCTCTGCCTCGCCGTCGTCGGTGAGGTGATCCATGCGGTAGTGGGCACCGCAGGACTCGTCGCGGTCCAGAGCGTCGATGCACATGAGCTCGCCGAGGTTGATGTAGTCGACGAGGCGCAGTGCGGCCTCGAGGGTCTGGTTCATGTCGTTCGGGGAACCAGGGATGGAGATGTTGGTCCAGAAGTCCTCGCGCAGGGCACGGATCTTGCGGATGCCCTCCTCCAGGCCCTCCACAGTGCGGGACACGCCACAGTGCTCGTAGAGGATGTCTCCGAGCTGCTCGTGGAAGTGCTCCGGGCCGTGCGGTTCCGGGCCGCGGATGGACATGATGCGCTCGATGCGCTCGGTGACCTCAGCCACCGCGTCCTGTGCTTCCCGGGAATCTTCCGGCAGCACCTCCTCGCCGAGGTGGTCAGCGAGGTAGTTGGGCACCGTAAACGGCAGGGTGAACCAGCCGTCCACAGACGCGGACAGCAGCGAGTTGGCACCCAGGCGGTTCGCGCCGTGGTACGTCCAGGAGCACTCACCGGCGGCGAAGAGGCCGTCGATGGAGGTCATCTCGTTGAAGTCCGTCCACAGGCCGCCCATGGTGAAGTGGACGGTCGGGGCGATGCGCATCGGCTCCTTGTACGGGTCCTCACCGGTGGAGTCCTCGTACATCTCGAAGAGGTTCGAGTATCGCTCGCGGATGGTGTCCTCGCCGAGACGCTCGATGGCGTCGGAGAAGTCCAGGTACGCGGAATTGTGCAGCGGGCCGACGCCGTAACCGGCGTTGAGCTGCTGGGAGATTGCACGGGACGCCACGTCGCGGGGCACGAGGTTGCCGAAGGCCGGGTAGCGGCGCTCCAGGAAGTAGTCGCGCTCCTCATCGGGGATCTCGTTCGGGGCGCGATCGTCGCCCTTTTCCTTCGGCGTCCAAATGCGGCCGTCGTTACGCAGGGACTCGGACATCAGCGTCGTCTTCGCCTGCCACTTCGCGTTGACCGGCAGGCCGGTCGGGTGGAACTGCACGAAGCACGGGGACGCCAGGTAGGCACCGCGCTCGTACGCACGCATCATGGCCGAGGAGTTGGAGTTCTTCGCCAACGTGGTCTTGTGGTACACGTTGCCGTACCCGCCGGTGGCGAGGATGACGGCGTGGCCGGTAAACGGCGCGATCTCACCGGTGATGAGGTTGCGGGTGACAATGCCTTCGCAGTGCTTCTTGCCGTCCTTCTCGGTGATGATCAGGTCCATCAGGTCGTGGTGGGTGAAGATCTCCACGTTGCCCAGGTGGATCTGACGCTGCAGCGAGGACGCCGTCGAAAGCTGCAGCTGCTGGCCTGTTTGACCGCGGGTGTAGTAGGTGCGCGAGACCTGCACACCACCGAAGGAGCGGGTGGCCAGCGTGCCGCCGTACTCACGGGCGAACGGCGCGCCGATGGCGTTCATGTGGTCGATGACGCGGACGGACTCGACGGCCAAGCGCCAGCAGTCGGACTCGCGGCAGCGGTAGTCGCCGCCCTTGACGGTGTCCTTGGTGTGGCGGTACGCGCCGTCGTTGTCCACCTTCTTGCCGCGAGCGGAGTTCACGCCACCCTGGGCCGCGATCGAGTGAGCACGGCGCGGAGCGTCGTGGTAGGTGAAGGCCTTGACATTGTAGCCCAGCTCACCCAAAGCGGCGGCGGCGGCACCGCCGGACAGGCCGGTGCCCACCACCAGAACGGTGAACTTGCGGCGGTTCAACGGCGAGACCAGGTTCATGTGGTCCTTCTGGTACTGCCACATGTCTTTCATCCGAACCTCGTCGCGGTTCGGCTCGTTGGACTCGAGGACGTTACCCGGCGTCACGCCGGCGGCGGCGGACTCAGGCTGACGGAACTCGCCGGGGCGCTGCTGGCCCTTCGCCCCAGCGGAGGTTTGCTCGCCGCCGTTGGAACCCTGAGCCCCGGAAAGACCGGAAATAGAGGTAGTCATAGTTGTTCTCCTAAAAAGCCGTTACCGGGAAAAGTCCGGGACCCAGCCGAACGCGATGGCGAGCGGCATGACAACGTTGCCAGCGACAACGATGAACGGGAGGATGTACGCAAGGATGACCATCAGGCCCTCGCCGCGCTTGCCCAGCCAACCCAGGTCGGACACCGCGAGGTAGATGCCGTGCGTCAGGTGCAGCAGCAGCGCAAGGTTGGCAACCACGTACACCAGGGTGACCCACCAGCGGCCCGGCGCGAAGGTGGCGAGCAGGTTGTTGCGCACCGCACCCTGAACAAACTCATCGGAGGCGACGGCCTGACCGAAGGTGAGGTCCAGCAGGTGGAAGATGATGAACAGCAGCAGGATGATGCCGGTCCAGATCATCGACTTCGTGGCGGTGGACTGCCAGCCGCCCATGAGGTTGGTGCGCTGGAAGCGGCCGCGGGACTTTGAGGAACGCGAACGCAGGGCAAAGGCGCCCCAGACGTGCAGCGCCAAGCAGGCCAGCAGGGCAATGCGGAGAATCCACAGGAAGCCCTCGCGCGGGAAGAGCGGCTCGCCGATCGTGCGCAGGAACTCGCCATACTCGTCGATCGGCGCGGAGCCATCGGCGTGCAGCGGCATGAAGATCTTCAGGTTGCCCACCATGTGGCCGAGAACGAACAGGCCGAAAATGAGGCCTGTGATGGCCATCGTCAGCTTGATAGCCCACGTTGGGTAGGACGGCCGCTCGCGCAGCGGCTTTTCAGTAATTTTTCCGTGACGAATGGCATCACGGTCTGCGTTTTGTACAGTCATGGCACCTCCAGTGTCGCTAATACTCTAAGAGATTGCCCCCGCTCGTTCACACTGGATTTGCAGGCTCGCCCTAGTCTCAACCCCACCTTGAGCCCCACATGCTGCAATCCGCACGATTTGTGATGTTCGACACTCGCGGCGGCATCGTTACTGGATTCCACATTACCCACCCCTTTCAGTGTCAATCTTTGGTTGGTTAGTTTCCCCTAACCGGCCGCCCGACCCACTGTGCCGAAAATCGGTACCCTGGCACTCATGGCTATTGACAAGAACACTGAAAACACCGCAACCCGCCAGATCGACGCCCCTGCTGCCGCGATCTTCGACATCCTCTCCAACCCGCAGCGCCACGCCGAGACCGATAGCTCCGGCATGGTCGTCTCCGCCGACCAGGGCGAGCGCCTGCAGAAGGTGGGCGACATCTTCACCATGAACATGACCAAGGAGGACGGTGACTACCAGACCAAGAACGAGGTCTTCGCTTTCCAGGAAGACCGCATCATCGGTTGGAAGAACGTGGAAAACACCACCGCCGAGGTCAAGGTGGGCGCGAAGTGGCTCTACGAGCTCGAGCCGGTCGACGCGGACAACACCAACGTCACCCTCACCTACCAGCGCGATGAACTGGAGGAGAACCTCCTGGGCATGACCGAGAAGTTCGATGACGACTTCCTGGCCAAGTCCCTCGACTCCCTGGCTGCTGCCGTCGCCGGCACCGACAACCCGACGCAGAAGCACTAATTCGCTTCACGACGCACCGAAGGCGGGCCCGCTCCATTGAACGGGCCCGCCTTTTTGGTACGCCATGAAGCGCAGGCTTAGAGGTTGATCATGTGGCCTTCGACGCCGTGGGAGATCTCCTTGAGCACCTCGGAAAGGGTCGGGTGGATGTGGATGGAGCGCGCGATCTCACCCGCGGTGAGGTCGAAGCGCTGCGCCAGCACAACCTCCGGCATGAGCTCGGAGACGTTTGCGCCGACGAGGTGGCAGCCGAGGATCTCGCCGAACTCGGCGTCCGCCACGAGCTTGCCAAAGCCGGCGGTCTCGTTGAGGCCAACGGCCTTGCCGTTCGCGGTGAACGGGAACGTTGCGACCTTGATGTCCTTGTCCGGCCACTTCTCCTTGGCCTGCTCCTCGGTGTAGCCCATGGAGGCGACCTGCGGGTTACAGAAGGTGGCGCGCGGGGTCATCATGTAGTCCTCGATCTCGAGGGTCTCCGCACCTGCGATGGTTTCGGCGGCGATGATGCCCTGGGCCTCTGCGACATGGGCGAGCTGCAGCTTCGCGGTGACGTCGCCGATGGCGTAGATGTGGTCGACGTTGGTGCGCATGCGCTCGTCGATGGCAATCGCGCCGCGGTCGGTCAGCTCAACGCCGGTGTTCTCCAGGCCGTAGCCCTCAGTGCGCGGGGCGAAGCCGACGGAGATCATCACGCGGTCCGCGGTGAGGGTTTCCACGTCGTCGGAGCCGTTCTTCTTCACGTCGACCTCAACGGAATCGCCGTTGTCGCGCACCTCGGTGGTGGCGTGGCCGGTAAGCAGCTTCACGCCGAGCTTCTTGTAGCGCTTGGCAATCTCCTTGGACGCGTCCTTGTCCTCGTTGGGCAGGACGCGGTCCATGTACTCGATGACGGTGACGTCCACACCGTAGTTGGACAGCACGTAGGCGAACTCCATGCCGATGGCGCCGGCGCCGACGATAACCATCTTCTCCGGTGCCTCGGGGTTGAGGATCTGCTCCTCGTAGGAGACCACGTTCTCGGACAGCTCGATGCCCGGGAGGGTGCGAACGACTGCGCCGGTGGCGATGATGCAGTCGTCGAAGGTGACGGTCATGCCCTTGTCGTCGCCCTCGGTGATCTCGATGGTCTTGGCGTCCTTGAACGAGCCCAGGCCGTTGATCTCCTGGATCTTGTTCTTCTTCATCAAGTAGTGCACGCCACCGACGATCTTCTCGGAGACCTTGCGGGAGCGCTTTTGGGCGTCCGTGTAGTCGAACTCCACGTCGCCCTTGATGCCGAACGTCTTTGCCTCGTGGTTTGAAAATCTCGCCACTTCGGCGTTCTTGATCAGCGACTTCGAAGGGATGCAGCCCACGTTGAGGCAGACGCCGCCCCAGTACTGCTTCTCAATGACAGCAACTTTCTTACCCAGCTGAGCTGCACGGATGGCGGCGACTTAGCCACCGGGGCCAGCGCCGAGGACAACAACGTCAAAATGTTCTTTACTCACGATGTATATGGTACGTGCCCGTCTGGCAAAATGTTGCGGAGCATCCAGTTCTTTCCTCCACTGAAACACAGAAACACCGAAACACTGAAAGTGAGTGCATGACGTGAAACTCTCACGCTCGGCGATCGCAGTAGCGGCCGCGGCCCTTGTCGCCGCAGGTTCCGTCCCTGCTGTCCAGTACGTCGCCGCTACCGATAGCGCTGAAACGGTGAGCACCAGCGACAAGGCGGTAACTACACTCGATCCGGCCGTGTCGGTGGTGGAATCCACAATCGCCACCCCGTCGAGCTCGCCGGCTGAAGCGCCGTCGGGGGTGACGGAAACGACGTCGACAGGCGCGAGCCCCGAAGCGACCACGTCAGCGGCACCCCCGGTCACCACCACCACGAAAGTCGAGGTGGTGGACAAGGTTGTAGCGGCAGAGGATCCCGCGAAACTGGCCAGCGAGCCGGTCGACGGCGCTAACCCGCGCGTGGAGGGGACCCAGCCGGCGGCGGTTCCGGAGGAATCCGTAGGCCACCCGAGCATCAAGCCGCTCGGCGAGACCCCGAAGACGCAAACGGGCGCAGATCAAAGGTGGGTCAAGATCCTGAAGGACAACGAGGGCGTCTGGGCGAACGAGGCCATCCGCGTGCACTCGCCGTCCATGGGCCGCGATATCCCGGTGGCAATCTTCCGGGCAACCGGCGCGAACGGCCAGCTCGTTTCGGACGCCCCGACGGTGTACCTGCTCAACGGCGCCGGCGGCTCTGAGCAAAACTCCGACTGGGTGGCGCAGGCCTTCCGGGAGATGTACGACACGTACGGGCGCTCGGGCGTCAACGTCGTCGTGCCTATGGAGGGCGCGTTCTCCTACTACGTGGACTGGGCCGCCGCTCCCCGGTGGAGAACGTCTTTTACAAGGGCAAGCAGATGTGGTCGACCTTCCTGGCGCACGAGCTGCCGCAGGTGGTGGAGCCGTACATGAACGCAGACCAGGACCGCCGCGCGGTGGCGGGCCTGTCCATGGCCGCGACCTCGGTGCTGCTGCTGGCGGAGCACAATCCCGGCTTCTACGACGCTGTGGGTTCCTTCTCCGGCTGCGCGGCCACCTCCACTCCGCTGCCGTGGGAGTTTGTGAACCTGACTGTGGACCGCGGCGCGCCGGGCGTGATGGCGCCGGAGTACGTCTTCGGCCCGCGGGGCTCGGACTACAACCGCCACAACGACGCGCTGGTCAACGCGGCGGACCTCAAGGGCACCGGCGTCTACCTTTCCACTGGAACCGGCCTCGCAGGCGAAACAGACATGGCGGGCTACCTGAAGAACCGGTTGATCGGCGCTGGCGTGGACCCGAACGAAGCGTCTTCGCGGGCGTTCTTCAATGCGATGACGCTGCAGGCCGAGGGCGGCGCAATCGAGGCCGCTATGAACGCCTGCACCCATGACCTGATGGTGAAGATGCGTGCCAACGACGTGAAGATCGACCATGCGGAGCTGCGCAACGTTGGCACCCACAGCTGGGGCTCCTGGCGCGACGACCTGAAGCTGTCCTACGACAAGGTGTTCAAGCAGGCGCTGGGCCTGGACAAGTAAGCACGTCCCGCTTGACGACGTTTTAGCGGCGCCTCCCGTTGGTTCGGGAGGCGCCGCTAAAGCGTGTGCCGGCGGGGCGGAAAACCGCCGCTTAGAACATGCCCAGGCCGTAGGCGACGGTCGACGACATGGAGGAACCTGCGTGGACCAGCTCGCCGAGGACCTGGTTGATCTGCAGCTGAATCGTCTCGATGGGGTTCATGGTGGGTCCTTTCGGGTTGCAGGGCAGGCGGTGGAACACGCCACACGCGTAACACTGACCACTACAGTATCGAATGTGCTTTAGGATGGCGCATTGTCGCCTGTCAGCTTAACCCTCCCCAGGACTGGATGAACCACATGAAGAAGATTAAGGCGGCGGCACTGGCCGCCCTCACGGCAGTCTCCCTCGCATGCTCCGGCGCACCGGCCGCCTCGGCTCAACCTGTGGGGACCGTCAAGGCGTGGGATGCGCCCACCAACCCGCCGCTGGTCACCAACACTGCCAAGCCGCAGGATTGGGTCAGCCAGGTAGACCACAAGACGGTGCTGTCGTACAACGTGTACTCGCCCTCCATGCGCCGGGACATCCCTGTCGCGGTGATCCCGGCGACAGACCCGTCCGGCAAGCGCGTCGCGGGCGCGCCGACGCTGTACCTGCTCAACGGCGCCGGCGGCGCGGAGCAGAACCAGGACTGGCTGAAGCTCTACCCCGCCAAGGACTACTTCGCCGGCAAGCGCGTCAACGTGGTCATCCCCCAGGCCGGCGCGTTTTCCTACTACACGGACTGGCTGAACGAGGACATGCGTTCGCTGTACCTCAACGGCCCGCAGAAGTGGGAGACGTTCCTGACCAGGGAGCTTCCAGGCCCGATCGAGCGGGTCGTCGGCGCCAACGGCCGCCGCGCCGTGGTGGGCGTTTCCATGTCCGCTACCTCCGCCCTCTTGTTCGCGGAGCACAACCCGGGGATGTACCAGGCTGCGGCCTCCTTCTCCGGCTGCGCCGCCACCTCCTCGCCGCACGGCTACAACTTCGCGCGCGTGACCGTGAACCGCGCCGGGGGCACCCCGGACTTTAAGACGGTGACTCCGGAGATGATGTGGGGCCCGATGAACGGCCCCTACAACCGCTACAACGACGCGCTGGTCAACGCAGACAAGCTGCGAGGCACCCGCCTGTACGTCTCCTCCGGCACGGGTCTTGCGGGCCGCCCCGACCAGGTGAGCTACCTCATGGGCATCGGCGCTCCGCAGACCGCCGCGCAGCTAGGCGCAGGCGTCCTGCAGGTCGAGGGCGGCGTGATCGAGGCTGCGGTGAACAAGTGCACCCACGACCTGAAGGCCAAGCTCGACGGCCTGGGCATTCCGGCCCACTACGAGCTGCGCAACATGGGCACCCACTCCTGGCCGTACTGGACCGAGGACATGGACCGCGCGTGGACCACCACGATCAAGCCCGCGCTGGGGGTCTAGCGTGCGCGACATCGAGCCGCAGCTTCTCGACGACCTGACGGGCACCCCCGCCCTCGAGTGGGCCCAAGAGTGGTCCGGCGCGACGGAAGCGGCGCTCGACACCGCCGCGCTGCGCGACCGCATCCGCGAAACGCTGGACTCGGACGACCGGATCCCGTTCGTCTCCCGGCGCGGCGAGTACCTCTACAACTTCTGGCGCGACCGCGCGCACCCCCGTGGGATGTGGCGCCGCACGTCGCTGGCCTCGTTCCTCGCCTCCTCCGTCGGCGAGGGGAGAGATGAGGATGAGGAAGCAACCACCTGGGAGGTGCTGCTCGACCTCGACGCGCTTGCCGCCGAGGAGGGCGAAGACTGGGTGTTCAAAGGCTCGTCCCTGCTGCCGTTGCGCTGGGACAGAGCGCTGATCCGCCTGTCCCGGGGCGGCGCCGACGCCGTGGTGGTGCGCGAGTTCGACGTGGAGACGCGCAGCTTCATCAGCGCGGACGACGGCGGCTTCACCATCGACGAGGCGAAAACCGACGTCAGCTGGGTGGACCGGGACACCATTTTGGTGGGAACGGACGAGGGGCCGGGCACGCTCACGCAGTCCGGTTACCCCATGCAGGTGGCGCGCTGGACGCGTGGCGGTGAGAAAACGGTCATCTTCACCGGTGAGCCGGAAGACGTGGCCGTGGGGGCGGCGTTTGATGTGGTGGACCGAAGGACCGTCGTCACGCGGGCGCTCGATTTCTACACATCGCGCACGTGGGTGGACGGCGAGCTCGTCGCGGTGCCCGACGACTGCGACGCCGTCGCCCACCGCCAGTGGCTGTTTATCCAACCGCGCACTGAATTCGCGGGCGTGCCGGCAGGCGCGTTGGGCGTGATCGAGCTGGACGCGTTCCAGCACAGCGCGCGCGAGTTCACGGTGCTGGAGAAGGACGCGACGGTGGATTCCATCGCGTTCACCGAATCTGCGCTGCTGGTCACCCGCCTCGTGGATGTCGCCACCAGCATCGTCCGGATCCAGCTGGGCACCTGGCAGCGCACCGAGCTGGCGCTGCCGGACGCCGCGAGCGCCCACGTGGTCGCCGCGAGCCCGCTGGCTGGCGACGAGTTCTGGGTCGTCGCCTCGTCCTTCACCACCCCCACAACGCTGCTGCGTGGAGACGCTTCAGGCGCGCTCACCGAGGTCAGGCGCGCGCCCGCCCACTTCGACACCGGCGGGTTGGAAACCCGGCAGCACTGGGCAGAGTCCGCGGACGGAACGCGCATCCCCTACTTCATCACCGGCGACTTCTCCCGTGGCGTCCGCCCCACGTTGGTCGGCGGCTACGGCGGCTTCGAAGTCTCGCTGACACCGGCGTTTTCCAATGTGCGCGGCATCGCATGGCTTGAGCAGGGCAACTTCTACGTCCAGCCCAACCTGCGCGGCGGCGGCGAGTTCGGCCCCCAGTGGCACTCGCAGGTGGTGAAGGTCAACCGGCACAAGGTGTGGGAGGACCACAAGGCAGTGCTGGAGGACGTGGTGGCTCGCGGCTACGCGCAGCCTGAGCGGATTGTGATCCGCGGCGGCTCCAACGGCGGACTGCTCACCTCCGGCGCGCTGGTGCAGTACCCGGAGTGCTTCGGCGCCGCGGTGATCCAGGTGCCGTTGACGGACATGCTGCGCTACCACACGCTTTCCGCCGGCGCGTCGTGGATGGCGGAGTACGGCGACCCGGACGACCCGGTCGAGCGCGCCGCCATCGAGCGGTGGTCGCCGCTGCACAACGTGCGCTCGCGCGAACAGGTGGCCTATCCCCCGGCGCTGGTGACCACATCCACGCGGGACGACCGCGTCCACCCTGCCCACGCCCGTACCTTCGCGCTGGCGCTGTGGCAGGCGGGGCAGCCGGTGGACTACTTCGAAAACACCGCAGGCGGGCACGCTGGCGCCGCAGATAATGCACAGGTGTCGCGGGTAGAAGCGTTGATCTACGAATGGATCGACGGCAAGGTCGGCGAGAGGCTGGGCTAGACTTCCCCGCGATGAGAAACCTCAGGCTGCGCTCCACACCCATCCCCGGCACCCGCGACCGCTACACCGGCGTGGAGTTCAACCTCGGCTTCCACGTCACGCACTACGACCTGAACTTCGACTACAAGGTGGCACCGAACCGCCTCGACGCGGTAGCGACGCTGACGCTGACCACCTGGCGCGAGCTCAACCACCTCACGCTGGATCTGACGTCGGGACTGACGGTGCGAAACGTCGAGGCTAGCTCGGGTTTCGGCGTCAAGCGCTACCGCCAGTCCGGCGGTAAGTTGCGCATCACCTTCGACCAGTTCATACCGGTGGATACGGAGCTGCAGCTAGCCATCCGCTACGCCGGCACCCCGCGCCCGCGGCGCACCGCCTGGGGCATGTTGGGCTGGGAGGAGCTAGGAAACGGTGCGCTGACCGCCAACCAGCCGGATGGCGCGCCCTCATGGTTCCCGTGCGACGACACCCCGGATGAAAAGGCCACCTACAGTTTCAACGTGCGCGCAGACCGCGGCTACGTCGCGGTGACCAACACCACCGCCCGCCCGATGGCCACCTACCTGGCCACGGTGCAGGTGGGCCAGTTCCACCGCGAGGCGCTGGGCCGCAACACCATGGCGTGGCTGCCGCCGAACACGCCGGTGGGCGATCTGGATAAGCAGCAGGCGATGCTGGACTACTTCGAAACCGTCTTCGGCCCCTACCCCTTCGAGGACTACCAGGTGGTCGTGCACGAAGACGCGCTGGAAATCCCCTTGGAGGCCCAAGGTCTGTCCATCTTTGGCGTCAACCACCTGCGGGGCAACGAGCGCCTCATCGCGCACGAGCTCGCGCACCAGTGGTTCGGCAACTCGCTCGGCATCGCGCAGTGGGAGGACATCTGGCTCAACGAGGGTTTCGCCTGCTACGCGGAGTGGCTGTGGGCGGATTTTTCGGGGCAGATGCCTATCGACGCCTCCGTGCGCACCCATTACGCCAAGATCGCCCCCATGCACTTCACGCTGAAAGACCCGGGGCCTCGCGACATGTTCGACGACCGCGTGTACAAGCGCGGCGCCATCACGCTCCATGCGCTGCGGCGTACCGCAGGCGACCCCGCCTTCTTCGCCGCCGTGCGCGACTACGTCGCCCGCGGCGCCCACGGCGTGGTGGAGCCCTTCGACCTGGTCAACGCGTTTGCGCGCCAGGGCGTGGCGGTCGGCGACGTACTCGACGCGTGGGTAAACCACCCCGAGCTGCCGGAGTGCCCGTGAGAAACCTCTCCCTGGCCACTATCTTCGCCGCGGCCAGCGGCTTCGTGGTCATGTGGATTGCCAGCTGGGCCCTGGACGCGCAGCTCGGCTACAACTACTTCCTGGCGTTTTGGGGCCTGTTCTTCGCGGCCACGGGGCTCATTGACGGCATCACGCAGGAGACCACCCGCGCCGTGGCCGCGTCCCGGGAGACCAAGGTGCGCGGCACCGCGAACCCGTGGAAGCTCGGCGCCGCAGTTGGCGCGGTGCTTGCCGCGGTGGTGCTGGCCGCCGGCTTCGCCGGCATGGGCCGGATCGTGCCCAGCCATCCCGGCACGGCGACGGCGCTGCTGGCGTTCGGGCTGCTCAGCTACGCCTTCCAGGCGGTGCTGTCCGGGATCTTAAGCGGTGCCGGTTTGTGGAACCGCTACGCGGGGCTGGTGGCCCTGGATTCCGGCGTCAGGCTCGTGCTGGCCGTGGTGGTGTGGGCGTTTGGCGGCGGGCTGGTGGAGTTCCTTGTCATCACCGTCATCGGCGCGTTGAGCTGGGCGCTCATCCTCGCGCTCGCACCGGTGCGTGTGACCCTGGACGTGGACCGCGCAACGTTTGTGCGCCGCGTCGCCTCCGCCATGGTCGCTTCCGGAGCCTCCGCTGCCCTGATCACGGGCTTTCCCACCGCGGCGTCTGCGGCGTTTCCCGCGGCTACCTCGGGCGCGGCGGTGGCCGCCATCAACAACGCCGTCATGCTCACCCGCGCGCCCGTGCTCGTGCCGCTGCAGCGGTTCCAGTCCGTGCTAGTGGTGCGCTTCGTCGAGCATCGCGGGCGCGTCTACAGGGCCCTTGCGGCGCCGGTCGCAGCAATCCTCGGCGTGGGTCTGGTGGGGTTTGCCGCCGCGTGGCTCGTCGGCCCCTGGATCCTGCGTGTGGCGTACAAGCCGGAGCTGTTTGTCGACGGCCTCACGCTCGGCCTTCTCACCTTCGCGTCCGCGTTCATGGGCATGCTCATGATCACCGGCGTAGCCGTGCTCGCGCTGGAACGGCACGCGTTTTACGTGGCCGGTTGGCTCGCCGCCACCGCCACCGCCTTCGCAGTGCTCTTCCTCGCGCCGTGGGGTGTCACCACCACCGTGGTCGCGGCGCTGTTTGCCGGGCCCATCGTCGGCGCGCTCGTGCACCTGGCGGGTTTGACGCGGTAGCTGGGTAAGGTAACGGGCCATGGAACACTTGCTGGTCACCGGGGGCGCGGGCTTCATCGGCGCGAATTTTGTCCGTCAGGCACGGCAGCGCTACCGCATCACCGTCGTGGACAAGCTCACCTACGCCGGCAACCGGGCGAGCCTGCCGGAGGGCGTGGAGTTCGTCCACGGCGACATCTGCGAGCAACCGCTTATCGACGAGCTCGTGTCCGCCGCCGACGCCGTCATCCACTTCGCCGCCGAATCCCACAACGACAACTCGCTGCGCGCCCCCGAAGCCTTCGTGGAGAGCAACATTAACGGAACGTTTGCGCTGCTGGAGGCGGTGCGCAAACACGATAAACGCCTCCACCACATCTCCACCGACGAAGTTTTCGGGGATCTCCAGCTCGACGGCACCGACGCGTTCACGGAAACCACGGCCTACAACCCCTCCTCGCCGTACTCGGCCACCAAGGCTGGCTCCGACCATCTGGTGCGCGCGTGGGTGCGCTCCTTCGGCGTGCGCGCGACGATCTCGAACTGCTCCAACAACTACGGGCCGTACCAGCACGTGGAGAAGTTCATCCCCCGCCAGATCACCAACATCCTGTGCGGCGCGCCCGCCAAGCTCTACGGCACCGGCGCCCAGGTGCGCGACTGGATCCACGTGGACGACCACAACGCGGCTGTCATGGCCATCCTGGAACGCGGGCGCATCGGCGAGACCTACAACATCGGCGCGAGCTTGCCCGGGGACCCGCATGTGACCAACAAGGAGGTCATCGAGACCATCTGCGAGCTCATGGGCGGCACCTTCGAGCACGTCGCGGACCGACCGGGCCACGACCAGCGCTACACCATGGACGCCACCAAGATCCGCCGGGAGCTGGGCTGGGCGCCGCGCTACACCGACCTGCGCGCCGGTTTGGAGCAGACTATCGAGTGGTACACGCATAACCGCTGGTGGTGGGAGGCCGACAAGGCAGGTATTGAGCGGCGCTACGCGGAAAGGGGACAGTGAGATGGAAACCACCATCGAGGGCCTGGAGGTCCACACACTTACCGTCCACCAGGACAACCGCGGCTGGTTCAAAGAGAACTGGTCCGGCCAGAAACTCACCCCGAAGCAGCACAACGTCAGCTTCAACGCCCGCCGCGGCGCCACCCGCGGCATGCACGCCGAGCCGTGGGACAAGTGGGTCTCCGTGGCCACGGGCCGCGTGTTCGGCGCGTGGGTGGACATGCGCGAAGGCTCCGCCACGTTCGGCGAGAAGTTCACCTGCGAGATCGGGCCGGACACCGCCGTGTTCGTCCCCCGCGGCGTGGCCAACGGCTTCCAGGCGCTGGAGGACAACACCACCTACATCTACCTGGTCAACCAGCGCTACTCCCCCGGCGGCGCGTTCTGCTCGTACAAGGAAATCGACTGGCCGCTTGACCCCACCGAGCTGTCGGCGAAAGACCTCGAGCACCCCATGCTTATCGACGCCGCTCCGCTGCCCCCACGCCGCATCCTCGTCACCGGCGCCAACGGCCAGCTCGGCCGGGCCCTGCGCCGAATCTGGTCAGACGAGCAGGCGCACTTCGTGGGCCACGACGAGTTCGACATCGCCAACCCGCCCGAGATGGCGTGGGAAAACTACTGGGCGATAGTGAATTGCGCCGCGTACAACGACGTCAACGGTGCGGAGAACGACCGGGCTGGGGCATGGTCGGTGAATGCGGCGGGGGTGGCGAAGTTGGCGTCGATAAGCAATGAGCACGACCTCACGCTCGTGCATGTCTCCAGCGACTACATCTTCGACGGCGCCGTCGAGGTCCACGACGAGGCCGAGACGCCGTCACCGCTGAGCGCCTACGGGGCGTCCAAAGCTGCGGGCGAGACCGCCGCGCAGGTGGCGCGCAAGCACTACGTGGTGCGCACGAGCTGGGTGTTCGGCGACGGGCGCAACTTCATGTCCGTGATGGCCGACCTGGCCGACCGCGGCGTAGCGCCGAAGGTAGTGTGCGACCAGCGCGGGCGCCCCACCTGGGCCGAAGACCTGGCGAAGGGGATCGCCCACCTGCTGAGCACGGGCGCGGAGTACGGCGTGTACAACATCTCCTCCGACGGCGACGCCGTCACGCGCGACGAGATCGCCATGGCCGTGTTCATCGCCGTCGGCGGCGACCCGGCGGACGTGCACCCCGTGACCACCGATGAGTACGCCGCCGAGTTCGGGGCGGAGGCGCCGCGGCCGCGCGAATCCACGCTCTCGCTGGACAAGATCAAGGCCACCGGGTTCGCGCCCACAAACTGGCGCGCGGCGCTGGCGTTGTACGTGGCAACTTAACACCCAACTTCCCACTTACATAACACTGTGGGAAGTTGGGTGTTATGTTGAGTGTTATGCTTCAAGACGACCTGGCGGAAATTATCAACCAGCTTCGCGCTGCGAGCAGCTCACTCCCCCAGTCAGGCCCGAAATTGCAGTGTTTCCCTTCGAGTCAGGGCAGGTTCTAGTCGCAGAAGTTCAAGAAATGGAGCTGCGGGACAAGCCCTGTTACGTCACCGAACGCGGACTGTACAAAGGCAGCTACATCCGGGCCGGCGAAAGTGAGCGCAGGCTCACACCATACGAAGTGGACCGGATCGTGGAAAACAAGGGGCAGCCGTCGTGGGACCGTGAACCCGTGCCCGAAGCCTCGCTCGGCGATCTGGATGAAACGTCCCTATCCCGCTACACCGAGAAGCAGCAGGCTGCTCGCGAGAAGACATTCGCAGATGGGATGCCCACTGCATTGCGACGACTACAGGTGCTCCGCGAGGACAAACCCACTCTCGCCTCACTGCTCACCATGGGGGACTACCCGCAGCAGTTCTACCCGCGCCTCACAGTAACTTTTGCGCTCTACCCGGGCACCGGTAAGGGAGACGTCACGGAAGGATTCCGGCTTCTGGACAGCGCACGAATTACAGGCCCCATTCCCGAAATGGTTGAGGAAGGTGTGCGTCTAGTAGAAAAGAACATGCGCACCGCCGGTTTGATCGAAGGGGTGTTCAGGAAAGATGTGCCTGACTACCCGCCGGTAGCTATCCGAGAAGCGCTGGTAAACGCCTTAATGCACCGCGACTACTCCCCTCAGCCCTGGGCACTCCCGTCCAAATTGACATGTACGTGGACAGACTCCAGATTTCTAACCCTGGTGGGCTTTTCGGCGGAGTGACCCCCGACAACCTCGGTCAGCCGGGAGTATCCACATCAAGAAACCAATTGCTGTCGACCTTCTTGGAAGACATGCAATACTCGGGCGGTGGCACGGTGGCCGAGAATCGGGGAACCGGGATCGCAGTTATGCGATCCGCGACAGCGGACGCACTGATGCCACCGCCTGAATTTTCCAACACGCTGACACACTTCACGGTAACCTTCCACAAGCGCAAGGTCACGGCGACAGAAACCCACGAAACCGCATATGAGCAGGTATCGCGTCTGCTCCAAGAACGAGTTTCGTGGTCGACCACCGAACTCAAAGAAGCGACTGGGCTCAGCCGGACTGCGGTACAGAAGAGCCTGAACCAGCTTCTGCGCGAGGGGGCAGCTGAAGTGACGGAGCCGTTGAGAAGCCCTCGGCAGCGCTACCGGAAGACGAGGTAGGAACGACTTAACACCCAACTTCCCACTTACATAACACTGTGGGAAGTTGGGTGTTATGTATGTGGGAACCTTCTCCCCCACCCGGGCCAACTACACTTCGCAGGCATGAAGGGCATCATCCTCGCTGGCGGCTCGGGCACGCGCCTGTACCCGATCACCCAGGGCATTTCGAAGCAGCTCATGCCCATCTACGACAAGCCGATGATCTATTACCCGCTATCCACCCTGATCAGCGCGGGTATCCGCGAGATCCTGATCATCACCACGCCGGAGGACCGCCCGAATTTCGAGCGTTTGCTTGGCGACGGCTCACGCCTCGGCATCATGCTCCACTACGCCGAGCAACCGAAGCCGGAGGGCCTGGCGCAGGCGTTTTTGATCGGCGAGGAGTTCATCGGCGATGACTCGGTGGCGCTGGTACTCGGCGACAACATCTTCGACGGCAACGGCATCACGGAGGTACTCGGCCAGATCCGCGATATCGAGGGCGGGGCGATCTTCGCCTACGAGGTCTCGGACCCGCAGCGTTACGGCGTGGTCGAGTTCAATGCTTCCGGCATGGCGCTGTCCATCGAGGAAAAACCGTCCGCGCCGAAGTCGAACTTCGCTGTGGTGGGGCTGTACTTCTACGACAACAACGTGGTGGACATTGCCAAATCCATCGAACCCTCCGCGCGCGGGGAGCTGGAGATCACCTCCGTCAACGAGGTGTACCTGGACCGCGGCGACTTAAAGGTCCACCGGCTGCACCGGGGAGATGTGTGGCTAGACACCGGCACCATCGACTCGATGAGTGAGGCCAGCGCGTACGTCGAGGTACTGCAAAAACGCACCGGCACCGTCATGGCTCGCCCGAGGTGGCGGCCTACCGCGAAGGCTTCATCGACGCCACCCAGCTGGAGGCGCTGGGCAGCCAGGTGCTGAAATCCGGCTACGGCCGCTACCTCATCGACGCAGCAAGGGACTAGCCCGTGGCTTCGCAGTCTCCACAAATTTTGCCATCGGCTCAAAAACATGGGATTCAGCCCGAATACATCCTGCGTGCGTGGGAGCGCTACGTCAAGCAGTTCATCGAAAGAGACGAGCCGCTTAAAGTAATTCGGATCGGATTCGATTCAAACGCCAGGCTGTTGGAAATCGGCGGGGAAATATACGCTGATGGCTCAGCGAAAATTTTCCACGCCATGGCAGCCCGTAAACGTTACTTGGAAGGATTGTGGACGAAGTGACCCCGGAAGAGATGCGGAAGGCACAGGATTTTGAACGCGGTTGGTCGGACGAACGCATCCGCGCTGCGGAAGTGTCATGGGGTCCCGGTCTTGTGGACATGTTGCCGCCTGCGCTTGCCGAAAGGGTGCAGGCGCGGGCGCGCGAAGAAGGTACAAGCGACCTGTCCATAATTGAGGCCGCAATCGCCCACTACCTCGATACCAGCGCCGCGTAACCGATGACCACGATTACGGCGCTGGTGACCGTCTACCACGGCACGGACGCGGACGACCTCGCCCGCGCACTCGACTCCCTTGCGGCGCAGACCCGACCGGCGGACGAGCTAGTCATCGTGGTGGATGGGCCGGTGCCGGAGAGGGTTCGAAGGGTCGTCGAGAGGCAGGATGCCCGAGTGATTTGGCTGGAGGAAAACGTGGGCGCGGGCCCGGCATCGCAGGCAGGCTTATCGACGATCGATTCCGACTACACCGCGCGCCTCGACTCCGACGACGCCGCCAAGCCCGAGCGTTTCGCCCGGCAACTGG
Source organism: Corynebacterium wankanglinii (assembly GCA_014490595.1). Classification (GTDB taxonomy): domain Bacteria; phylum Actinomycetota; class Actinomycetes; order Mycobacteriales; family Mycobacteriaceae; genus Corynebacterium; species Corynebacterium wankanglinii. The sequence goes on along the minus strand of CP061031.1, from coordinate 328,922 downwards.
CGTACCTGGAGGCTCACCCGAAGTGCGGGGCGCTGGGCACCGCCGTCGAGGAGTTCACGCGGCAGCCGGGCGACACCGGCAAGGTGCGCGCACTACCGGAAGACCCGCACGCGTACGCGAAGATGAACTCGCCGGTGAACAACCCGTCGGTGATGCTGCGCACCCGCGCGGCCAAGCAGGTCGGCGGGTACCGCGACGTGCACTTCATGGAGGACTACGACCTGTACGCGCGGCTGATCGCCGGCGGCTGGCAAGTGCGCAACCTCCCGGAGGCGCTGACGGACTTCCAGGTCACCGACGCGCAGTTCTCCCGCCGCACCGGCCGGGAGATGTTCGCCGCCGAGGCCCAAATGCAGCGCAACCTAGTCGCGTACGGGCTGGTTTCTCGCCCGCGCGCCGCGTTCAACCTGGCGGCACGCTCCGCATACCGAGCGCTTCCCACAGGTTTGTTGCGGCGCGTGTACGCCGCTTTGTTCCACCGCGAGGGGTAACCTAACGGGCGACATGAGCGGATTCGACGACACCTGGCTGATTGTGCCCTGCTACAACGAGGGCACGGTCATTTTCGACGTGCTTTCCCGCGCCCGCGAGACCTTCCCCAACATCGTGGCGGTCAACGACGGCTCCCGCGACAACTCCGCGGCCCAGATCCGCGCCGCGGGCGCCCACCTGGTGGACCACCCGGTCAACCTCGGCCAGGGCGCGGCGATCCAGACCGGCGTGGAGTACGCCCGCGCCCAGCCCGGCGCCGAGTTCTTCGTCACGTTCGACGCTGACGGGCAGCACCAAGTCAAAGACGTGGTGCGCATGATCGAGCGGCTGCGCACCGAGCCGGTGGACATCATCGTGGGTACCCGCTTCGCCGGCCAAGACAACTCGCAGGTGCCGTGGATCAAGCGCCTGGTGCTGAAGACGGTGGTGATGCTTTCCCCGCGCACGAAGCGGCTCGGGCTCTCCGACGCGCACAACGGCTTGCGCGCCTTCAACCGCAAGGTCGCCGAGGAGATGAACATCCGCATGAACGGGATGTCCCACGCCTCCGAGATTGTCACCATGATTGACAAGCAGGGCTGGCGCGTGGACGAGGAGCCGGTGGACATCCTCTACACCGAATACTCCATGTCCAAGGGGCAGAGTTTGATCAACGGCGTGAACATCCTCGCCGACGGGCTCGTTGCTAGGAGGCTGCCATGATCCAAGCGTTGCTACTGCTCGCCGTCGTGGCGTTGGCCTGGTACTTCTTTGCTAATCGACGCAAAGCTAACGCCAAAGCCTGGGTCAAAATCGGTTTCGTGCTCATGATCGTCGCCGCAATCTGGGCGATCGCGCGCCCGGACGACGTGACCGTGGTGGCCAACTGGTTGGGCGTGGACCGCGGCACCGACCTCATGCTCTACGTGCTGGTGATCGCGTTTTTCTTCACCACAATCTCGACGTGGACGCGCTTCCGCGAGCAGGAGTTGCGCTACGCGCGGCTGGCCCGCGCGGTGGCGCTGCAGAACGCGCAGCCGCCGGCGAATCGCGATTAACGTCACACCACCCAGTGTAGTGGTGACACAGCAACCTGTGGTTATGTTTACTAGTAAGTAATCGTTTCCTGGAAGGTTCTCCATGTCTCCATCACGACGCCTGTCGGCCTCACTCGTCCTGGCCCTGGCCACCTCAGGTTTGGTCATCTCCTCTGCCAGCGCCACCCCCGCGTCCGACACCGTCGCCGCGTGGGAATCGGACCGCGACGCTGCGCGGATGGCCCTCGACTCGGCCACCAGGGACGCGTCGGCCGCACAATCCGAGCTCGAGGCAGCCGAGGCTGCGCTGTCGAACGCCCAATCCGCCGCAGCGGCCGCTGAGAGGAGGCAGCGGGAGGCCGAAGGTGCCGTCGATAGGCAGACGCGCGATAACAAGGTAGACTTCGACGCCGAGATTGCGCGTCTGCGAGACGACGTCGAGCGTGCGCGCACCGCCGCGGCGCAGGCGACGAGCGCTGAGGCCGAGGCGAAGACCGCATGGGAAAACGCGTCGGCGGCCACCCGCCAAGCGGCCGCGGACCGCGACGCCGTCCAGGCCGAGCTCAACCGCACCGCTGAGACAGTGCAGGAATACGACAACGCACTGGCAAGCAAGAACGCCGAGCGCGAACGCCTGATTGAAGAGCGCGACTACTGGGCGAATAACCGATTCAACCAGGCAGAATACGAACGCGTCACGGCCCAGGCGATCGTGGAGATGGTCAACGATTACCGCCGGGCCAACGGGCTTGCCCCGCTGCGCACCCACGCCTCCTACAACCAGCAGGCCGGAAATTGGACACGGAACATGGCCGCAAACGGGTTCCGGCACTCACCCGACGCGTGGGGCAGGTCCGGCGAAAATATTGCGCTGAGTGGCTACTACACGCCGTCGTCGATGACTGCGGAGCAGTGGGGGAAGCTGGCGGAGCAGTTCTTCACCCAGTGGCGCAATTCCACAAAGGGCCACAACCAATCGATGCTTGATTCCCAGTACCAGGGCATCGGCGTGGGCATCGCGTTCGACAGCAAGGGCGTCGCGTACTCGACGACGATGTTCTTCATCGAGGACACCAAGCTCGCCGACGGCCGGTTCTACCAAACCGACGGCATGACCCGAACCGCCCTGAATTCGGGCCAGCCGTTCTACCGCGCGGCCGGGGCCAAGCAGCTCATTGGTTTGGGTAACTGGTCTGCACCGAATAACCCGGGCAACGCGACCGTCAATAATGCCAAGATCCTCGGCGGGCGCCAGGCGCAGGCGCAAAAGATGCAGGGGCTTACAGCGCGTGTCGACGAGAAAGTCGATATGAGCAAGCGCGCCAACCCAACGAAGGCTGCGGAGATCAACGCACGGGTGCAGGCCGCGACGCGCGAGTACAACCAGATGGTGGACCCCCGTAACGCCGCGGCCCAGCGGAAGACGGTCCTGGAGCAGCAACGAAAGGCGCAGCAAGCGCGAGTCGATGCCGCCGCGGGCGCCGAACGCGACCGCCAGAACCAGTACGACGCCGTGAAAACCCAGCGGGCCAATGCCGCGAGTGCGCTCGACCGTGCTCAGAAGGCGCAGGCAAACGCACCCACTGGTCCGGCCCCGGTACCCGCCAACCTGCTCGACGAGCGGCAGGCCGCCCGCGACGACGCCGAGGTGAAGCGCGTCGCCGTCGCACAGGCACAACGCGCGGTCGACGAAAAGAAAGCCGCCGTCGACGCCGCCCGCGCGAAGCAGTCTGAGGCGCAGTCTGCCTATGACGGGGTGTTGGTGGCCGCGCCGTCACCGGCGGGTCAGGATCAGCCGTACAACCCGACGTTCAACACACACCAATCCCACGCGGCGACCGCGGGCACCCAGGTGAGCACTCAGGGAAGCGACCCGGACGGTGAGAGCGGTGACGGCAGCTCGGTGGGGAGCATCCTCGGCATTGTAGTGGTGATTCTGGGCATTATCGGCCTGGTGGCCGGGCTGCTCGCCGAGGGAAACCCCCAGCTGCAGCTCCTGTTCACCGGGCAGCTCTAGTAACCGCGGCGGATCCACTCCTCCAGGTGCGGCGCCTCGTTGCCGATGGTGGTGTGGTCGCCGTGGCCGGTGCGCACCACCGTCTCCGCAGGCAGATCCAGCACGGACTTCTGCAGCGAGTGGATGATGGTGTCGAACGAGGAGAACGACCGGCCCGTCGCGCCCGGCCCGCCCTGGAACAGGGTGTCGCCGGAAAACAGCTCGCCTGCCTCCTCGGCGTAGATCACCACGGAGCCCGGCGAGTGACCCGGGGTGGACATGACGCGCAGCTCAGTGCCGGCGATGGGGAACGTCGCGCGGTCGAGGAGCTGGCGGTAGTGCGCGCCCGGGTTCTGGCGCTGCCAGAGGAAGCCGTCGGTGGGGTGTAGATACACCGGCGCGTCCACAAGCCGCGACAGCTCGGGCGCGGCGTCGATGTGGTCGGAGTGGCCGTGGGTGGCCAAAATGCCCTTCACGCGCCTGTTCCCCACCGCCTCGGCGATGGCTTCGGCGTTGTGGGCGGCGTCGATGATGTAGACCTCGGAATCGTCGCCGACGATCCACACGTTGTTGTCCACCTCCCACTCGCCACCGTCGAGCTTGAACAGGCCGGAGGTGACGACGTTGTCGATGCGCATTTAGAACTCCACCACGCTCCGCAGCACGTCGCCGCGCTTCATCTTCGCAAACGCGTCCTCGATGTCGCCGATGCCAATGCGCTCGGAGACGAACTCGCCGAGCGGGAACCGGCCCTGCTGGTAGAGCTCGACGTACGCGGGGAAGTCGCGCTCCGGCAGGCAGTCGCCGTACCAGGCCGGCTTGATGGACCCGCCGCGGGCGTACAGGTCGATCGCGGGGATGTCCACGTGGTCGGTCTGGTTGGGCACGCCCACCATGACCATGCGTCCCGCCAGGTCGCGGGAGTAGAAGGCCTGGCGCCAGGTGGGCTGGATGCCTACGGCGTCAATAGCAACGTCGGTGCCGAAGCCGTCGGTGAGTTCGCGCACCGCCTCGATCACCTCGTCTTCGCTCATGCCCTTCGCGCAGATCGAGTGCGTTGCGCCGAACGTCTCGGTTGCCGCATCGCACTTTCGCTTATCGACGTCTACAGCAATCACCGTGGTCGCACCCGCAAGCGCGGCGCCGGCGACGGCCGCCAAGCCGACCCCGCCGAGGCCGAAGACCACGACGGACTCGCCGCGCTGGATGTCACCGGTGTTCACTGCGGCGCCGAGGCCGGCCATGATGCCGCAGCCGAGCAGGCCGGCCGCAGCCGGGTCGGCCTCCGGGTCCACCTTCGTGCACTGCTTTTCGTGCACGAGGGTCTTCTCCGCGAACGAGCCGATGCCCAGGGCCGGGGTGAGCTCGGTGCCGTCGGCAAGCGTCATGCGCTTGGAGGCGTTGTGGGTGTTGAAGCAGTTCTTCGTGTCGCCCTTGCGGCAGGCGCGGCACTCGCCGCACACTGCGCGCCAGTTCAGCACCACGAAATCGCCTTCGGCGACGTGGGTGACGTCCTCGCCGACCGTCTCGACGACACCAGCCGTCTCATGGCCGAGCAGAAACGGGAACGCATCTTCGATGTCGCCGTCGCGGTACGCCAGGTCCGTGTGGCACACGCCGGTGGCCTGCACCTTGACCACGACATCGTTCGGGCCGGGCTCGGGGATCACAATGTCGACGACCTCGACCGGGGCGCCCTTTTCGCGAGCGATTACTCCTTGAACAGTTTGCGTCATGTCCCCAAGACTAGGAGCGGGCGATGACGTTTGCCACGTGCTCGTGTCCGCGCTGGTTGACGTGGATGGGCAGGTTGCCCGGGCCGCCGTAGAAGTCCACCAGGCCCGCCCACATGCGCTGGCTGTCGGGGGCGCACATGTTGTTGTTCCACGTGGAGGGTTTCAAGTCCAGGAACTCCACGCCGGTTGCGCGCGCCAGGTCCACCTGCGCCCACTGGATGGAGTCCTCCCACTCCTGCACCTGGACAAACCGGGTGGCGTCGGAGACGTTCGGGGCGATGTGGAACAGGCAGACGCGGTCGCCGGCGGTGATCTTCGGGTAGCCCACGATCTGGATCCGCGCGTTCGGGGCGGCGGCGCGGATGCGGCGGATCTGCGGGGCCATCGCAGCCACCCAGTCGCGGCGGAAGGCGGCGCGGTCGCGGCCGTCGTTGTGGTACGTGTCGTTGAACCCGGTGGTGATGATCACGCGGGCGGTGGCGGGAGAGAGGCCGCGGTCGTTGACCGCCCGGGTGACCTCGGAGGCAAACTGGGGGCCCTTCTGGATGGACACGGTGCCGGTGCACGAGTAGTCGCGGGTGGGCAGGCCCAGCTTCGCGGCGGAGCGCTTGCCCCAGCTCGTCGGCGACGTCGGGCACCACGTGGTGATGTCAGAGCGGCCGCGCGGGTCGAGGCCGAGTTTGCCGGCGGCCCACTGGCCCATGTTCGGGTCGGAGATGACGGAGTCGCCGAAGATGACCATGTTGCGTTCTTGCGCCTGCGCCGCGGGGGCGAGGGGGGCGATCAGCGCTGCGGCCGCGACAAACGCGGCGGCGATGCGGCGGGAAAGAGACACGGCTAACCTTTCACAGGGGACACTTACGTAACGGTAGGCTACATTATCCTCATGCGTCCCACCCACCGTCCGCTATTTCTATTGAAGTCTTTCGCGCGATTCGTGCCCGCCGTTACACGTTCAGGCATGGTCAGCGCCGAAGGCGGACCCCGCGCGGCACTCGCGCTGGCACCCAACCTCGCGCGCTACTGGTTCACCACCGCCCGCGAGGTCGAACAAGGCGCCGCAGCGGTCCCAGACCGCATCGCGCTCATCGACGACACCGGCGTCCTCACCTACCGCCAACTCCGCGACGACTCACGCCGCCTGGCCCAATGGCTCCTCACCGTGAAAGACGAGCGCGGCCTCGACGAGCTGCGCATCGGCGTCATGGCACGCAACGGCCGCGGCATCATCCTCCCCCTCGCCGCGAAAGGCTACGCAGGCGCGCACATCTTCCTGCTCAACATCGGCTCCTCCACCGAGCAGCTCGCAGGCATCTTCGCCGAAAACGACATCGACGTCCTGTTCGTCGACGACGAATTCGCCGACCGCGTGCCCGCCACCCCGGGCCTCACCGTGGTCCGCGCGCACGAAAACGGGGGCGCGGGCCTGAGTATTCGGGAGGTGGTGGGCCGAAGGGACGTCGATAGGCAACTGCCCCGCTGGCCCAAACACGGCAACCTGGTGCTGATGAGCTCGGGCACCACCGGCATCCCCAAAGGCATCGTGCGGCCCGAACCGCGCCTGCCGTTCGTGGTGGCGGGCTACCTCCAAGCGATCCCCTGGCGCGCAGGCGACACCGTGCAGCTGACCGCCTCGATCTTCCACACCTGGGGCTGGTCCGCGCTGCAAGTGGCGCTGGCGACGCGCTCCACCATCGTCACCCAACGCATCTTCGACGCCGAGGCGTGCTTCACCCAGATTGAGAAGTACCGCTGCGACGGGCTGATCTCCTCGCCCATCTTTTTCAAGCAGATGCTCGACATCGACGAGTCCTACGACACCTCGTCGCTGCGCTACCTCGCCTCCGCAGGCAACGCCGTCACCCCGTCGCTATTGCGTCGCACTACCGAACGCTTCGGGCCGATCCTGGCCAACGTCTACGGCTCCACGGAACTCGCGCTCGCCGCAGCCGCATCGCCCGAGCAGATGCAGGCCGACCCCACCACCGTGGGCACAGTCCCGCCCGGCACAGTGCTCAAGCTTTACGACGACCACGGGCGCGAAGTCGGCGTCGGCGAAACCGGACGCATCTTCCTGCACAACGAAACGGCGCTGCGCAGCTACACCAACCCCGACACGGAAATGGTGGAGATCGACGGGCTGATCGAGATGGGAGACCTCGGCTACTTCGACGCCGACGGGCACCTGCACGTCCAGTCCCGCTCCGACGACATGATCATCGTCGGCGGCGAGAACGTCCACCCCCAGTCCGTGGTGGAGGTACTCGAGGACATGCCGGGCGTGGGCGAGGTCTACGCGCACGGCGTCGACGACGCGGACACGTTCAAGCGCATCGCTGTGTGGGTGGTGCGCAGCGCCGACATCACCGCCGAGGGGGTGCGCGAGTGGGTGGGCTCCCACCTGGCGGACCACTCCGTGCCGCGCGACGTGCACTTCGTGGACGCGCTGCCGCGCAACGCCGTGGGCAAGGTCGTGCCGCGCTTCTTGCCCGGTTTAGGACAAAAAAATTGAGCCACCTGCGAGAATCGAACTCGCGACCTTCTCATTACGAGTGAGATGCTCTACCGACTGAGCTAAGGTGGCCGGGCATACCAGATGCACCGCTGCAAAAGTGTAGTGCAGCGCGGGGCATCTGGGAAACCGGCTGGTCACGACACCTTGCAGGCGAGCCGGATCCTTCCAAGCATCCCGTTGAACGCCACCGCCGGCTGCACCTGCTGCGCGAGGCGCTCGCGGCACTGCGCAATGGCCTCCTGACACTCCACCAGGGCCTCAGGGGTGGTGCGCTCGGCGATCTCGCGGGCCAGGCCCTCGTAGTCTGGGTGGATCAGCGGCAGATCCGCGCCGGACTGGATCATCATGGCGTCTCGGTACACCCCCGCTAAGTCCACCAGCACCAGGTCGAACATGTCGCGTTTGCGGCGGGTGCCGCGCTTTTTCTGCTCCTCTTCGAGCGCTTTTATCGACGACGCTACGCCCCCCAACGCCTTCACCGCCCCCTTCCCTTTCGCGCCCATGCCCAGGGCGTTTTCGAGCTTCGCCCGCTCGGCCTCGTCCTCGGCCTTGTGGGCCTCGACCGCCTCGGCTTCCGCCGCCTTCACCAGCGCGCCGACAGCCTGGAACGCCTGCGCACCATGGAAGACAAGCTCCGCCAGGTTGATCGCCATGGACCGGCGCTGCTGCACCTTCTCGGAGCGCACCAAAAGCCGCGCCCGGCCCACATGCCGCATGGTCGCCGCGGCGGCAAGCCGAGCGTCGTGCTCCGTCGCGCCTTCTTCTTCCACCAAGATCCGCACGACCTCGTCTTCGGTCGGCGCGGGTATATACAGGTGCCGGCAGCGAGAGCGCAGCGTCTGCGGGAAGTCGTGCGGGTCTGCAGAGGGGGCGCACATGATAATCACGGTGTGCTCCGGCGGCTCCTCCACCGTCTTGAGCAACGCGTCGGCGGCGTCCGTGTTCAAACGGTCGGCGTTTTCGATGACGATGACGCGCCAGGGGGCGACCGTCGGTAGGCGTGCTGCCTGCGGCACGATCGTGTGGCGCACGTAATCCACAGGGATGTTCACGCGCTGCGGCACCACGTGCAGCAGATCGGTGTGCGTGCCTGCCAGGGCAAGACGGCACGCGTCGCAGCGCCCGCACCCGATTTCGTCCGGGTTGGTGCACATCAGCGCCGCGGCGAACGCTAACGCCGCCTGCGAGCGGCCCGCCCCCGGAGGGCCGGTGAAGAGCCAGGCGTGGGTCATGGCGTAGCCGTCGCCAAGCCTGGCAGCTTTTGCCGCCGACAAGATCGTGTCGCGCACCGCCGGGGTGCCGGCGAGGCGCTCGCTGACGCTGCGGGTAGTCACGGAGGATCAGCGTACCCGCGCGCTAAGGTGATACACCATGGAACGATTCTGGCGCGAACTACGGTGGCTCTGGGGCACGTCGTGGCCCCTGTACGCCGCGACCGTGCTGGGAACGAACGTGCTGGCTGCGATCGGCTCGATGCTGTTCGTGCGCTACCTCATCCCCATGCCCGAGGTGCGCGAGCTGGGCCTCGGCGGGCAACTCGGGGCGGTCGGTGTGATCTACGCGGCCGTGGCTGTGGTGCTCGGCGCCGTGGTCACGCTGTACCTGTTCCGCCCGGTGCTGGAGTGGCAGCGCCACCCCGACGGCCACGACCCCAACATGGTGCGCCACTTGGTCATGCGGCTGCCGGTGCTGCAAACCATCATCGTGGTAGCCGTGTGGGGCATCGGCATCGCGATCGTGACGGCCGGGGCGTTGCGCGTGGATGCGCGCCTAGCCGCCGTCGTCCTCACCACCGCGCTGCTCACCGCGTTTGTCACCGCCGTGTTGACCTACCTGCAGGCGGAACGGCTTGTGCGCCCCATCGCCGCGTCCGCGCTGGCGCGCCGGTTCGAGGATTCCACGCTCCAGCCGCCGATCAAGTGGCAGCTGTACCTGACGTGGTTCACCACCTCCGCCGTGCCGATGGTGGGCGTGCTGCTGCTCACGATTGCGCAGCGCTACGGCTACTTCACGGGGACGGTCGGCGAGCTCACTTCCGCGATCGTGGCCCTCATCACCGCCGGCATTGTGACGGGATTCGTTGGCACCGCGCTGGTGATCATGAGCGTGGCCGACCCGATCAAGGAGCTGCAGGGCGCAATCAACCGCGTTCGCCGCGGCGAGCAGAACACGCAGGTGGACATCTACGACGGTTCCGAGATCGGCGTGCTGCAAGCCGGGTTCAACGAGATGATGCGCGGTCTGCGGGACCGCCAGCGCGTGCGCGACATCTTCGGCCAGTACGTTGGCGCGGAGGTCGCGCAGAAAGCCCTGGAGGAGGTTCCCGAGCTCGGCGGCGAGGAGCGCAAGGTGGCGGTGCTGTTCATCGACGTCGTCGGTTCCACCTCGTTCGCCGTGGACCACACGCCGGAGGAGGTCGTGGCGGCCCTCAACGACTTCTTCGACGTGGTCGTAGAAGTCGTGCACCGCAACAAGGGCGTGATTAACAAGTTCCAGGGCGACGCGGCGTTGGCGGTGTTCGGGGCGCCCGTTTCGCTTCACGACGCCGCCTCGCACGCCCTCCAAGCCGCCCGCGAACTCCAACGCGACTTGGCCGGCCTAGAACTCAAAGCCGGCATCGGTGTGGCCTCCGGTCACGTGGTGGCGGGCCACGTTGGCGGGGCGGACCGCTTCGAGTACACCGTGATCGGCGACGCCGTCAACGGCGCGGCCCGCCTCACCGACCTGGCCAAGGACACCCCCGGCATGGTGCTCACCAACGCCGCCACGCTGCGCGCCGCGAACGAGGTGGAGCAGCAGCGCTGGACGCTGATGAAGTCCGTGGAGCTGCGCGGCCGCGGCAAGATGACGCAGCTGGCCCGCCCAGTGCGCTCCACCATGGCTGACCGGTACTAGCGCCTGTTTTCAGGCATGCCGATGTGCCCGCCTGTGTGGGGCGGGTTTTTGGTGGTTGTGGGGGTTAGCCGAAGAGCAGTTCCATGGCGCCGGGGTGGTCATGGGCACTTCCACCCCGTTGGGGGCGATCCAGTGGATGCGGGCGTCTGCGTTGTCGATGTAGCCGAATGGGCCGTTTCGGTTATCGGCGTTGACTCCGTTGTGGAACGGGCAGAGTTCGGCGAGGTTGTCCATGTTGGTCATGCCCCCGTGAGCCCAGGCGTGGATGTGGTGCGTTTGGGTGGTTGCGGCTGTGGCTTTGCAGTCCGGAAACGCGCACGCCGGGCAGACAAGCTTCGACATGGTTTTCTGTTTCGTGTTGGCGAGGCGCTTGGTGCGGTACAGGTTCACCGGTCCGTGTTGCGGGTGAAACGCCGCGACCTCTAAGGTGTCGCCGAATTCGTGGCGGAGGTATTCGGCACCGGTCATGGTGGTGCCGTCGGTCAAGATCAAGGTGACCTCGTCGCCGTCGCCGTCGCTGGCGTGGATGCGCACATGGTCGTCCACCGGTACCAGGATGATGGGGCGCGGGTGTGCGTGCGGGAGGCTGTCTCCGTCGCGCAGGAGGGTGAACAGTGCCTCGGCCATCTGTGCTGCCGCCGGGTTGTCGGAGGTGATCATCTGGCGCAGCAGGTGTTCTAAGTCGGCGAGGTCTCGCTCGTTGTAGGTCACGATCATGGTGCGCATGCCTGCCTTCGACCGGGAGAACCGGCAGGCCGGTTTGGGTGGTGAGACCGGCACGTGGATGAGCCGGTTGATGCGTTTGGTGAGCGCCCGGTAGGAGCCGCGGTGGCGCACGAGGTCGAGGCGGATGCGCCAGCGTTCGGCGGCGTCGCCGACGGCGGTGAGTTTGCGCTCGATGAGCACAACTTGATCCACCGGCATGCCGTCGGCGGCGGTGAGCGCCTCGCGCTGCTTGCGGGTGAACTGGGTGGGCCCGAAATAGGTGTGGTGCACACGCGCCAGGTCGCGCACCCGGGCGGTGGACAGGCCCGCGGCCACCGCGGCGTCGCGGTCGAAGTCGGCGAGTACACCCACACCCGCCGCGGCAAACTCGGAGAAATTCATGCACGAAACGCTAGGTGGGCGAATGCGCGTCGAAAAGCACCCGCGCAAAATCTGTGGATAACCCCCGCGAAAAGCCGGCCCCGCAACGGGGGCTATCCACAACTAGCGCTTGCGGGCCTTGACCACGCGCTTGGTGGTCTTCTTCGGCTTCGCGGCCTTCTTGGTTGCCTTCTTCTTTGTCGCCTTTTTCTTGGTCGCCTTCTTGCCGCCGTCCTCGGCCTCACGGGCCCGGCGGGCGGAGAGCAGCTCGTTGGCGCGCTGGTCAGTCATGGTCTCCGGGGTGTCGCCGCGCTGCAGGGACGCGTTCGTCTCGCCGTCGGTGACGTACGGGCCGAAGCGGCCGTCCTTGATGCTCATGGGCTTGCCGGAGACGTCGTTGTCGCCCAGCATCTTCAGCGGCGGCTTCGCGGCGGCACGCCCCCGGCGCTTCGGCTCGGCGTAGATGCGGCGCGCTTCCTCCAGGGTGACCGTGAAGATCTGGTCCTCCGATGCCAGGGAGCGCGAGTCCGACCCCTTCTTCAGGTACGGGCCGTAGCGGCCGTTTTGGGCGGTGATGACCTCCCCGTCGGCCGGGTCCACGCCCACTTCGCGCGGCAGGGATAGCAGCTGCATCGCCTCGTCGAACGTGACTGAGGACGGTTCCATGGAAGAGAACAGGGACGCCGTGGCGGGCTTGAGCTGCTCATCGACCAGCTGCGCCATGCGCTTTTCCTTCTGCGCGGCCGCGGTCTTGGTCTCCCAGTTCTTCGCACGCTTGCCTTCCTCGGCGCGCTGTGCGTCCTCCGCGGCGCGCTCGTCGGCGATGATGTCTTCGGCGCGGGCTTCAGCGACGGAACGCTCGTCGTCGCGCACGAGCTCCGTGACGTACGGACCGAAGCGGCCTTCCTTGGCCACGATGGTGCGCCCGTTGGCGGGGTTGACGCCGAGCTCGCGGCCGGACTGCGGGGTGGCGAAGAGCTTCTCCGCCATCTCGAGCGTGATCTCGTCCGGGGTAGCGGATTCGGGCAGGTTGGCGCGTTGGTACTCCGGCTCGCCATCGGAGGTCTTGCCAACGACGCGCTCGATGTAGGGCCCGTAGCGGCCGACGCGGACGACGACGGGGCGGCCGGAATCGTCGTCGAAGAGTGTCAGCGAGTTGGCCTGGCGGGCGTCGATGGATTCGAGGTTGTCCTCGATCATGTGCTTCAAGCCCCCGCGGCGGGCAAGCGCCTGGGCCATGGATTCTTTCGCGTCCGCGTCGCCGAAGTAGAAGCCGGACAGCCAGCGGGTGCGGTCTTGGTTGCCGTGGGCGATCTCGTCCAGCTCGTCTTCCATGGAGGAGGTGAAGTCGTAGTCCACCAGCGCGTCGAAGTTGTTCTCCAGCAGGCCCACCACGGAAAACGCGACCCACGACGGCACGAGCGCGTTGCCGCGGGCGACCACATAACCGCGGTCCTGGATTGTTTTGATGATCGATGCGTACGTGGACGGGCGCCCGATGCCGAGGTCTTCCATCTTCTTCACCAACGACGCCTCGGTGTAGCGCGCCGGCGGGTTGGTGGAGTGGCCGTCTGCAGTGACCTTATCGGTGTCTAGCTCGTCGCCCTTAGCCAGCTGCGGCAGGCGGGTTTCGTTGTCTTGTTTATCGGAGTAGGCGCGCAGCCAGCCGGGGAAGGTGACGGTGCGGCCGGTGGCGGCGAACTCGCACTGCTCTCCGGCCGTGTCGCCCGCGACGGTGACCTTCATCGAGGTCCCGCGCGCGTCCTGCATCTGGGAGGCCACGGTGCGCGCCCAGATCAGCTCGTAGAGCTTGAACTCCTCGGCGTCGAGCGAACCGGCCAGCTGGCCCGGGGTGGCGAAGCGTTCGCCGGCGGGACGGATGGCCTCGTGCGCCTCCTGGGAGTTTTTCACCTTGCGGTCGTAGATGCGCGGCGTGTCGGTGACGTAATTGGCGCCGTACAGCTCGCGAGCGGCGGAGCGCGCGGCATCGAGTCCTTGCTTGGACAGGGACGTCGAGTCTGTACGCATGTACGTGATGTGGCCGTTTTCGTACAACCGCTGCGCGATGCGCATGGTGCGCGCGGAGGTGAAGTGGAGTTTGCGCCCGGCCTCCTGCTGCAGCGTGGAGGTCATGAACGGCGCGTAGGGCTTGCGCGAGTACGGCTTCTCCTCCACCGCCGTGACGTGCATGGGTGCGGTGCCCAGCGCGTCGGCAAGCGCGTGCGCCTTTTGCTTATCGACGACAACAGCTTCGCCCTTCAACCGCCCCCGGTCGTCGAAGTCGCGCCCCTGTGCGATCCGCTTGCCGTCGAGGGCGACGAGCTTGGCGTCGAATGCTGTGTTGTCCTCCTTGACCGCTTCCCGAGGAACGAGGGAAGCGGTCAAGTCCCAGTACTCGGCGGGGATGAACGCCATGCGCTCGCGCTCGCGCTCCACGATCACGCGGGTGGCCACGGATTGCACGCGGCCAGCGCTCAGGCGCGGCATGACCTTCTTCCACAGCACCGGGGAGACCTCGTAGCCGTAGAGGCGGTCCAGGATGCGGCGCGTTTCCTGCGCGTCCACGAGGTCCATGTCCAGCTCACGCGTGTTCTCGGCGGCCTCGCGGATGGCGGACTCGGTGATCTCGTTGAACACCATACGCTCCACCGGCACCTTGGGGTTCAGCGTTTCTAGAAGGTGCCAGGCGATCGCCTCGCCTTCGCGGTCCGGGTCTGTTGCCAGCAGCAGCTTGTCGGCTTGCTTGAGCTTGGCTTTGAGGTCGGAGACCTTCTTTTTCTTGTCCCCGTCCACGACGTAGATGGGCGTGAAGCCGTCCTCCGGGTTCACGCCGAGTTTCGCCCACGGTTCCTTCTTGTACTTCGCGGGGATATCGGCGGCGCGGCCGGGCAGGTCGCGGATGTGGCCGACGGAGGCCTCCACAATAAAGTCGTCGCCGAGATACTTCTGTATCTTTTTCGCCTTCGTTGCGGACTCCACGATAACCAGAGTCTTGCCGCCTGCAGCCACGTTGACTGACACCTCGTTTCACACAGAGTTATTCCCTTACAGACAACTAGCACACGATTGTGCACCCGGGTAATACGACTACACTGCTCGGGTGCCCCGGCTGCGCCCGCATCGGCGATTGGAACGGTCTTCGCATCGGGGACGGAAAGGATGCGTCTTCGTGGTCGATTCCCTCATCGATTTCTTGCACACGCTCATGGCGATGCCGGTGTTCTACCCACTGGTGACCGTCCTGATCGTCGCTGATGCGCTGGCGCCGGTGGTGCCGTCGGAGACGGTGCTCAACCTCGCCGGGGCGTTCTCCGCCTCGCGCGGTGTGCCCAGCGTGTGGGGTGTCATCTTCGCCGCGATCGTCGGCGCCATCATCGGCGACAACATCTGCTTCGCCCTCGGCGGCAAGCTCATCCACCGCGTGGAGGCCCTGGACCCGGAGTCCAAGGCTGGTCAGGCGATCCAGTGGGTGCGCCGCAACATGAACCGGGGCGCCGGCGCGACCATTATCGTCGCCAGGTTTATTCCCTGGGCACGCTGGGTGGCCACGATCGTGCTCGGATCGGTGCGCTACAGCTGGTTCAAGTTCATTTTCTTCGACACCTTTGGCGTCATCCTGTGGGCCTTCCTCAGCGTCGGCGTGGGCTATCTCGGCGGCCGCATCCTGCAGGACTATCCGCTGCTGGCCATGCTGCTGGGCGTGGTGCTGGGTTCGTCGGTGGGCTACCTCATTCAAAAGGCCCAGAACAAGCTGGCGGAGTGGCGCGACGTGCGCCAAGGTGTCAGCGCAATATAAAAACGGGGCCTTACCGCAAGGCCCCGTCGATAAGCAGTCGCGCTTAGATCGCGCGCACCTGCTGCGCCTGCGGGCCCTTAGCGCCCTCGCCGACCTCGAACTCGACCTGCTGGTTTTCTTCCAGGGTGCGGAAGCCGGAGCCCTGAATCTCGGAGTAGTGGACGAAAACGTCGGAGGAGCCGTCGTCCGGAGCGATGAAGCCGAAGCCCTTTTCTGCGTTGAACCACTTAACAGTTCCGGTTGCCATGGTGAAACCTTTCAATAATTCTTGATGATGATGCCGTCCACCAGGGCCTCATCGGGTCCTGGTGCCCGCGTGCACAATCCTCGCGAGCACCGCATCGGGCGCACACAAAATCTGTGACCGACAACCAGTGTGCCACGAATTGCGTGCTTTAGCACTGGAAAGTGGCATACTTCCCAGTCATCATGGTCTCCCCCTTCGGCGCCGAGCTCGTCGGCGCGCTCGAACGCCGCCACCCGTCGGCCACCATCACGCACGTCGAACACGTTCCCGCACGCCGTGCGCGCTACGCGGATTGGCCCGCGTGGGTGGAGCCGAGGTTGAGGCAGTTGCTTATCGACGCAGGCTTCGCCTCCCCCTACCTCCACCAAGCCCAGTGCGCGCAGCTGGCATGGCAAGGGCGCGACGTGGTGGTGGCCACGGGCACCTCTTCCGGCAAATCGCTGGGGTACCAGCTGCCGGTGCTCACCGCACTGGCACAAGATCCGACGGCGTGCGCGATCTACCTGACGCCGACGAAGGCGTTGGGCTCCGATCAGTTGCAGGCGACGCTGCGCATGACCAACGGTGCCGGGCTGGAGGGCATCCACCCGGCGCCCTACGACGGGGACACGCCGGTGGAGTCCCGCGCTGGCATCCGCGAGCACACCCGGTACGTGTTTACCAACCCGGACATGCTGCACGCGGGCATCCTGGGTTCGCACGCGCGGTGGGCACGCCTGCTGCGGCACCTGAAGTATGTGGTGGTGGACGAGTGCCACACCTACCGAGGCGTCTTCGGCGCAAACGTGGCGCTGGTGCTGCGGCGGCTTTTGCGCATCGCGCACGCCTACGGCTCCTCCCCCACCGTGATCTACGCCTCCGCCACGGCGGCAGACCCGGCCGGGCAGGCGCAGCGGCTCAGTGGGCGTGCAGCCGCGGCCGTGACCGAGGACGCCGCCCCCGCCGGCGAGCGCACGATCGTGCTGTGGGAACCCGGCTTCATCGAGGGCGCCGAGGGCGAGGGCGGGGCGCCGGTGCGCTACCCGGCTACAACCGAGGCTGCTTCGATCTCCGCCGAGTTGTTGTTGCAGGGCGCGCGGACATTGACGTTCGTGCGCTCACGGCGCGCGGCGGAGACGGTGGCCATGCGCACCCAGGAGCACCTGGTGGTGGCAGGCCGCGCTGACATGGCCGACCGGGTCGCACCGTACCGGGCGGGCTACCTGGCGGAGGACCGCCGTGAGCTGGAGCGCCGACTCGACGAGGGCGACCTGCTCGGCGTGGCCACCACCAACGCTTTGGAGCTGGGCATCGACGTCGGCGGCCTCGACGCCGTGGTGATGGCGGGCTTCCCGGGCACGGTGGCGTCCTTTCGCCAACAGGCGGGGCGTGCGGGCAGGCGCGGCCAGGGTTCCGTGGCGGTGCTGGTGGCACGCGACGAGCCCATGGACACCTACCTGGTCCACCACCCTGCTGCCCTGCTGGGCAGACCGGTGGAAAACAGCGTGTTCGATCCCTCCAATCCGTTTATCTTGCGCGGGCACGTGTACTGCGCCGCAGTGGAGCGTCCGCTCACCGAGGCGGACGTGGCCGCGTTCGGCGCCCGCGACGTGGTGGACGACCTCACCGCGGCCGGTTTACTGCGGCGCCGGCCCAAGGGGTGGTTCGCGGTGCCTCAGCTGGGCGGCGAGCTCACCCCGGAGTCGGCGCACGCCTCAGTGTCGCTGCGCGGCGGGGTGGGCGAGCAGGTGATGATCGTGGACGTCACCGACGGCCGCCTGCTGGGCACCGTTGACGCGGCCCGCGCCATGAGCCAGGTGCACGATGGCGCGGTATACATCCACCAAGGTGAGTACTTCGTGGTGCAGTCCCTGGATCTGGACGATTACGTCGCGCTGGTTGCCCCGGAGCGGCCGGACTACTCCACGCAGGCGCGCTCGACCACGGACATCACCATCCTGGGCGCACCGCACGAGCTGGTGAACCCCTCCCCTGGTTTATGGGTGGCCAGCGTGGACGTGGAAGTCATCGACCGGGTCACCGGCTACGTCGTGCGGCTTGCCGACGGCACCGTCAGCGAGCACATCCCCTTGGAGCTTCCAGAGCAACGCCTGGTCACCCGAGCCGTGGCGTACACAATCGACCCGATGGTGCTAGACGAGCTAGGAATCACCGCCGGCGAGACCCCCGGCGCGCTGCACGCCGCCGAGCACGCCGCGATCGGGCTGCTCCCGCTTTTAGCCACATGCGACCGCTGGGACATCGGCGGCGTATCCACCGCCTTGCACCAGGACACAATGCTGCCCACCGTGTTCGTCTACGACGGCCACCCCGGCGGCGCCGGATTCGCCGACGAGGGCTTCGCCCGCTTCCACGAGTGGATCGAAGCCACCTGGGAGACGGTGCGTTCCTGCGGCTGCGAGGACGGCTGCCCCTCGTGCGTGCAATCGCCGAAGTGCGGCAACGGCAACCAACCGCTGGATAAACACGCCGCGCTGAAGCTGCTCGGCGCGCTGGTGACCATGACGGCGGGGCTGGCGCCGCGTTGGGGCGGCGCCAGTCACGGTGCCAGTCACGGTGCCAACCAGGACGACGGACGTGGCTAAGGCGACGGCCGCGGCTAGGGCCCGCACGGGCGGCTGCCTCGGCTCGACGGCGGGTAGCCCCACACCAGCGCTCACACGATGGTCGCCCGCGTCGAACTCGCAGGAGGCAACGCGTGCCCCGTTGAGGTCGGCGGTGCGCTGCGCCGCGCCGCAGCCGTCGAGTCCCCGGTAGACAGCGGTAGCACCCGCCACGGCAGCCAGATCGGCGGCTACGCGCACCCGGTGGGTGTCCGCCACCTGCATTCCGAGCGCCACCACCGCCAGCGCCAGGGACACCACGGCGGTGATGATGCCGGTGGCGGTGATGGTGGCGGAGCCTTCGTCGTTAAGCATGCGCATCAGAACTCCACGGGGAACACCGCGGTGGCGCGCATGGTGCCGATTGGCGCGGGCACGGCCGCGGCTGCGGTGGCCAAGCCGGCGCGCTCGGTGATTGCGACCTCGCCGCGCGGCGCCGAGTAGTCCACGCCCAGGGCGTAGGCACGGGCTGCGGCGCCGGCAACGTCCACGGCGGTGATGTAGGCGGCGACGGTGGCGATGCCGCCCACGATCGCCGCGGTGACCACCACGAGGGCCGATAGCGACAGCGCGGTCTCGACGGTGCTCATCAGCCTGGGGTGTTGCTCAGCGCGTCGGTGATCACGCCCTCGATGGCGTTGGTGACGCCGTCGCCGTTGACCACGAGGTAGAGTACGCCGGCGAGCGCAGCGGCCGCCAGAGACCCGAAAGCATATTCGATAGTACTCATCCCCTGGTCAGAGTGTATTTTTCGCGCTTTTGCCACAGCGTACAGGTACGTGTGCGTAAGTGCAGAGTTGATGTATTGCATGGGAAAACTCCTTCTAATTGGCGAGTGTTTGGCCGAGGCTAATCACCGCGGGCGCGAGCCCGAGGACGAAAAACGCCGGCAGGAAGAATGCGGTCAGCGGGATGGCGATGAGCACGCCCGCGCGTTCCGCTTTGGCTTTGGCCCGGTCCCCTGCGCCCGCACGGAGCTGGGCGGCAATGCGCCCGCAGCCGGCGGCAAGTGAGGTACCGGAGGTGGCGGACAGGGTCACAAGCCCGGCGAGCTCGTCGCCACCAGGAAGGTGGCGCAGCTCGCTCCAGGCGCGCTGAGGTTCTACGCCCAGCGCCGCCAGCGAGGCCACGGTGTGCCACGGGCTCCGGCCGTCCGCGTACGTCTCGGCGACGGCCGCGGCGGCTGCGGTGGCGGGCAGGCCTGCTGACACACATGCTGCGAAGAGCTCGATGTCGCTTGCGCAGCGCTCCGGGTCGGCCGCGGAGGGGCCGTCGCGCGGAGCCTTCGGGGTGTGTGCGGCCACTCTGCCTTTGGGCCCAGCCGGAGCAATCACCAGCGCACCGGCGATAAGTAGTGCGGGAAGCAGGCCGATCATGTACTCGCCCCCTGAATAATCCAGCCGGAGACCAGCACCCCGGCACACACCATTGCTGTCCCCACCACCAGCAGCACGCCCCCAATCCCGCCCCCGGTGAGAAACGCGAGCGGCGACGCTCCCATCGCGGCCCCCATAAGCACACCGGCCACGGGGAGCGCGGCGAGCACGGCTGCGGTGGTCTGCGGTCCGGCAAGCGCGGCCCGGGTGGCGTCGCGGTGCCGGTTGGCGTGATCGATGTCGTCCCGAAGCGCCGCCACGAGCCGGGCCAGCGGCACCCCGCGTGACGTGGAGATCGCCCACAACGCACCGAGGCGCCGCAGCTCCGGGGTCCGCGGGTCCAACTGGGTCCCGGTGCGCGCCTGGTGTGCGATTCGCCTCGCATCCCCGCGCAGCTGCGTCTCTTCCACCTGTTCCCCGGCCCTAGCCAACGCGTCCGGAAGAGTCGCGCCCGCTTCCAAGTTCGCCGAGACCGCGCCGAGGTAGGAGGCAGCTGCGGCACTCCTGCGACGCGCAACCTTGGTGGCACGCCGCGTGCGCATCACGTGCACGGCGGTAGCGCCGGCCATCGCGGCGGCAACCACTAAGCTGACGCGTCCGACCATGACCGCGCACGCGGTGGCGAAAACGACGGTGACGGGGATGATCCGGGGCGCGGAGCGGCGGGCACCGTCCGCCACGCGTCCGACCGGGGCCGGTCCCGCTACTGCGGCTGCTCCGGCGATGAGGAGTGCTGCGATCATGGGAGCAGCTCCGCGTATCCGGCGAGCTCCCCGCGCTCGGCGTCCCACACCACCCGCGCTCGCACCGGCTCGCCCTCGAGCACGCCAACCTGCTGGAGAAAGCGGGTTCCGTCGGCACGGCGCTTGACTACGAGGACTACGTCGATCGCCGCCGCCAGCTGCGAGTGCAGCCCGGCGCGGTCCAAGCCTCCCAACGCGGCCAGCGCCTCGAAGCGGGCTGGCACCTCCTCAATGGAATTGGCGTGCAGCGTGCCGGCCCCGCCGTCGTGGCCGGTGTTGAGCGCCGCCAGCAGGTCCACCACTTCCCCGCCGCGGATCTCCCCCACAACAATCCGGTCCGGGCGCATGCGCAGGGATTGGCGCACGAGGTCCGCGATCGTGATCGCGCCCGCTCCTTCAGCGTTAGCGCCTCGGCTGGTCAGGTTGACCACGTGCGGATGGGCGGGCGTGAGCTCCAGCGTGTCCTCGATGGCCACGATGCGCTCGGCGGGATCCACCTCCGCCAGTAATGCCGACAGCAGCGTGGTCTTGCCGGAACCTGTGCCGCCGACTACAACGAACGCCTTACGTTGCGCCACGATCCTGCGCAGCAGCGCAGCCCGCTGCGCATCCATCGCCCCGCGCGCCACCAGCTGATCCAGCGTGGCCGAGGCGGTGCGCAACACGCGGAGAGAGATGCACGTGCCCGTTTGAGCGGTGGGTGCCAATACGGCGTGGAATCGAAGCAGGGTGCCGTTGTCGCGGGTGACGTGGCCGTCGCAGAACGGCTGCGCATCGTCGAGCCGGCGCCCGCAGCTCACAGCCAACCGGGTGGCCAGGCGACGCACGGACGCCTCGGAATCGAATGCCATCTCCGAGCGCTGTAGGCCTTCGCCGGTATCCACATACACTTCGTTGGGTCCGTTGACACAGATATCGGTCACGGCCGGATCTGCCAGCAAGGCCTCCAATGGGCCGGCCCCGGTAGTGTCGTCGCGCAGCTTGCGCATGATGTCCAGAACCCCGATATCGCTGATCACCACCGCCTCCTCGCGGATAATTGCGGCAACTCGAGCCGGATCGGGTTGAGCGGGCTCGTCGGCCAGGCGGCGCTTCACACGGGCGAGCACGTCGTCCATCTAGGCCACCTCCCCGAGCACAGCCTCAGCGGCACGGGCGATCGTGCGCGGCAGTTTCACCGGCAGCCCCGACTGGTCCAGCTGCTTGGTCAGCCCCCGAACGTCCTGGAGCTGTCCGACCACCGTGGCCTTTGCGGTGTCTTCTACCTGCCCGGGCTCCAGGGACGCCCACGCGCCCTGCCGCAGCACGAGCACGCTGGCCACCCCGGCGGCTTTGCACTCGGCCACCATCCGCGCAGCTGCGGCGGCAGCGCGCAACTCAGGCCGCAGCACAATCACTGCGAGGTCACAGCGGTCCGGCAGGAGCTCCAGCGGCGCATCCACCACCGTGACCCCGGCAGAGGACGACGCCGCGGCTACCGCGCTGACCTCCGCCGCCCCGAGGCGGAACGGGTCCGCAACCGACGTGCGGGGGAAGGTCAACAGCGCTATCCCGTCGTCCGTGGTGGGCAGGGCACCGCGCAGCTCAGCGCGCGAGACTGCTCCACCCGCGCCGAAATCGACCTCACCCCACCGCGCGCCGGGCGTGTGCTCCAGCCCCAGCAGCAGATCCAGGCCCCCGGAGTAGCGCTGCGCATCCACCAACGTCGCATCCTCCGCCGCCCGGCACACCGAAGCGGCCAGCACAGATGCCCCGGCCCCGCCGCAGGCCCCGAGCACTGCGATCACCTTCCCGTCCTCGGCCCCCGAAGGCGGCGCGAGCGACAGCGCCCCGATTCCACGTAGGACATCCGCGGCCTGGGCCGGCAGGGCGTAGACGTCATCGCGCAGCGCGGCTGGGGTGGTATCCGCCGCCACGGCAAAGACGTTCGGGGCGCGGGCGATGGGGCCGAGGGTGGGGGCCCGGAGGTCGTCGATAAGCACGGCGAGCGCCTTGGAAGCGTAGCGAGTGAGCTGGGTGTCGTCCGCAGCGTCGATGACCTGGCGGCCGGTGGCGGCGGCAATGTGGATGGCTTCCGCGTGCAGGGTCGGGTCGGCCACCGCGACAACGATGGTGCCGGAATTCGTCTGTTTCATGCCCGTAGCGTGCAACTCCGGCACAAGCGAAACAATAGGCCTGAGATTTTCTGTGGATAACCCGCCCAGTTCGCGGACACCACAACAAACGCGCTGTGGATAAGTCGCAACACGAGACACACCCGTTTCACAGGCAGTAGCTACGCACCCGTAGGGTCGGAGGTCTACACTGCTCACCATGTCTGCTAACACGCCGGTGGCGGCCTTCTTCGACCTGGATAAGACGATCATTGCCACGTCATCCGCGTTCGCCTTCGGCAAAGAGTTCCTGCACAACGGGATGATTACCCGCCAAGAAGCATGGGACCTCTACCTGAGCAAGGCGCAGTACATGCTGATGGGCCAATCCAGCGAGAAGATGGACTCCACCCGCGACGCGCTCGCGCAGATGGTCGCCGGGTGGGAGGTAGATGACATCCAGCGCATCACTCGTGACACTCTGCGCGAAGTGGTGGCGCCGGCCATCTACGCCGAAGCGCGCGAGCTTATCGACGCCCACAAGGCCAAAGGCCACCACATCATCATCATCTCCGCCTCGGCGAAAATACTGGTCGAGCCGATTGCCCAGGAGCTGGGCGTGGACACCGTCGTCGCCACCGAGATGGCGATTGAAAACGGCAAGCTCACCGGCGAGATCACCCGCTACCTCAAGGGCGAGGCGAAGGCGGAGGCGGTACGCCAGTTCGCCGCCGATCACAGCTTCGACCTGGACGCCAGCTTCGCCTACTCGGACTCCGCCACCGACATCCCCATGCTGGAACTGGTGGGCAACCCGGTGGCGGTCAACCCCGACCGGGCGCTGAAAAAGCACGCGCTGGCAAACGGCTGGCAGGCCCGCACTTTCAAAAACCCGGAGCCGCTGATCCAGATGCCCAACGCGCGCGAGGTGGGCATCGGCGCCGGGGTGATCGCGGGCGTGACCGCTCTGGCGGTGGCGGGCGTACTCATTGCGCGCGCCGTTTCAGGCTCCGGCAAGGGTGCAGGCGAGAAGCGCCGTTCCGCCTAGTTTCACCCCGATTCGGGCAAACACCCCCGCGTATCGCTAACATCGTGTGAAGAATTTCCAGGCACCTTCCCGGGTGCCACGTGATTGCCACCCAGGAAGGTGAACAACAGTGAGCAACGAAGGCCTCTACACCAGCGGCTCCACCGCCGTGAACGCCAAGGTGGATTCCATTCCGCTGCGCGACACCTACGCCACCCAGCCGGGCAACGACTCTATCGGCACCCTGATCTCCAACGCTTCCCAGCAGGTCTCCACCCTGGTCCGCGGTGAGATCGAGCTGGCCAAGGCTGAAGTAGTCGGCGAGGTGAAGAAGGGCGCTGTGGGCGGCGGCATGTTCGCCGTGGCTGGCGTTATCGCCCTGTACTCCACCTTCTTCCTCTTCTTCGCGCTGGCTGAGATGCTCGCTTCCTGGATGCACCGCGGCTGGGCGTTCCTCATCGTCTTCCTGCTCATGCTGGCGCTGTCCGGCCTGATCGCTTTCATCGGCTTCAAAAAGATCAAGAAGATCAAGGCGCCGGAGAAGACCATCGAGTCCGTCAACGAGCTGAAGAACCTCAAGCCGGGCCAGGCCCAAAGAACCTGGCCAAGGACGAGGCCGGTCTCTACACCTCCACGGGCACCGGTTCTTCCGTCCCGCGCTCCGGCTCCACTGCCGTTAACCGCTAACGCAGGCCTGAGTGTCCGCGGGGCCGCGCAGGCTCCGCACATCCCCTACGCGCTGCTGCACCTGGTGTGCAGTCAGCGCGTATCCCGTTTCAGAGGTATCCAGGGACGCCCCGAAAATCATGCCGGCCACCTCGCCATCCGGGGTGAGCAGCGGCCCGCCGGAGTTGCCCTGCCGGATGTTGCCGCGGATCGTGTACGCCTCGCGCTCCACCCGCCCAGTGGTGTAAATGTCTGGCCCGGCAATCTCCAGCTTCCCTCGGATGCGCACCGGGGCCGCCTCGAAAGGCCCGGACTTCGGATACCCCATGATCATCGCGTCGCCGCCCGGCGCGAGCTCGCCGCCAGCCCAACGCAGCGCGGGCAGACCGAGCTGGTCCGCGCGCAGCACTGCGATGTCGGTGTCGGGGTCGTAGAGCACCACTTCCGCAGGCTTGACCCCCAACACGGTGTCTAGCGCAACGCGCTGCGTGCCGGCCACCACGTGCGCGTTGGTGAGGACGTAACCGTCCTCGATGACAAACCCGGAGCCCATCAACCTGCGGCGGCAGCTTTCCGCATCGCCCATCACGTGCACGACGCTCGGGCGCAGCTTCTCGACGACCTCCGGCCTCACCGCTTCTTCACTCGGCGCCGCCACCTGGGCCCCACGCGGCGATTCGAAGGGGGGCACCAAGGGCGGCAGCCCGGATTCGTCGAGAAGCGCGGCGAACCTCGCGGGCAGCTTGGAGGCGTTCTCAGGCGCAGCGGCATTGATACCGCCGAAGACGCGGGAGGAGCGGATCCCCTCGCCCAGCTCGCCCGGTACCGAGGCGGCGAGCGGGATGGAGATGAACCACAGCACGGCCGCCACCGCCACCGACTGGAACACGGCCCCGAGCACGGAGTCCACAGCCCGGCGACTCTGTGACCGCATGCGACTCCGGACGCTGCCGCCCACCGTTGCGCCAACGAGGTTGCCCACACCCACGAACAGGACGATAACGGCGATGAGCAGCACAATGCGTGCGATCTGGGATTCGGCGAGGTCAATGGCGAAGGGGGCCAGCGCCAGACCGATGACCAGCCCGGCGACGATCCCGACGGCGGAAACCACCGCCGAGAAGGCTCCCTGGCGCCACCCGCTGATGAAGGCCGCGATGACGGCGAGCACGAGCAGGACGTCGATAACCAGGTGCATTCCGGAGATGTTACCGCTCGCGGTTAGCGGAACGCGCCAGCGCAGCCCGCAAGTCGCCCGGCTTCTCGTCCCACGGCCGCACCCAACCGCCTAGATCCAGCACCACCGCGAGCAGCAGGCCGGTAAAACCCCACACCAGGTACTCCCCGGCCCAAAACGCCGGGCCCGCCCACTCCTTGATCCCCAGCATCGCCCGATTCGCCGGGTCCACCAACGCGCGCACCGGGACGAAAAAGACCGCGTCCGTTTCCTCCTCGCTTGCCGGGTACACGTTCCCCGGCTCAGGTGTGAAGGCCACCACCGGGCGTACCCGGCGGTTGCTGCCCCCGGTCGTCGCTGTGTCGAGCAGGGCCAGCGGGATTACCCTATCCGGGTCAAGGCCGGTTTCCTCTTCCGCCTCCCGCAGCGCGGCGTTCACCGGCCCGCCGTCTGCGGCGTCGATGTGCCCGCCTGGGAACGCCATCTGCCCGGAGTGGCTGCGCATGTGCGGAGTGCGATGCGTGATCAGCACCCGCGCGTCCTCCGGCAGCTGCGTGGCCCGCGGATCACCCGCAAACAGGATCAACACCGCTGCCTGATCGTCCCCTCCGCGCTGGTGAACCCGCGGCGACAGCAACCTGCGCGGGATTGCACTTCCCCCTGCCTCGATGGCATCCACCAGCTGCTTCAGCCACACAGGCGCACGGTCCGGCCGCAGCTGCGCGTCCATCTAGAGCGCCCCCTCGACGGCCTCCGCGAGCTCGTCCGCGGACGTGAACTCGCGGGCGAATACCGCCACCTGTTCCCCGCCCCGCAGCACCACGGTCACGGGAACCACCGGGGGCAAGCCCTGAGCCGCGGCGAAGGCGCCAGAGCCGTCCTGGTAGCTGGGCAGATCCACCCCCAGATCGTCGAGCAGCGCCGCGCCGTTAGCCGCGTTGCCATCGGCGTGCACACCCACCACGGAGTATTCCGGGTGGGTGCGGGCAAACTCCTGCACCGCCGGCAGCTCCGCGCGGCACGGCTGGCACCACCACGCCCACACGTTGACTACCGTGACCTCCTTCGCTGCCCCGGCCACCTCTCCCCCCAAGCACGGCAAGTCGATGCCGGCCGGGCAGTCGGGCCTGTCAGGCACCACCGTCTCGGCGGCGCTGTGTTCGGCTGCGGGATCCGCCGAAGGATCGTCCATAAGCAAACTGCGCGCCCCCACGATCACCAGGGCGGTCACAGCCACGATGACGATGACGCTGATCCAGATCGAGCGCTTCATGCCATCCCCAGAATGTGGTCGCGCTCCGGCCCGGTGACCAGGTCCGCCGCCTCCTCAGGCTCGGTGGGGCCAGCGCCGAAGCTCGGGCAATCGAAGGCGATCGGGCACACGCCGCAGGCCGGCTTGCGGGCGTGGCAGATGCGGCGGCCGTGGAAGATGATGCGGTGGGAGAACATGGTCCACTCACGGCGCTCGATCAGGTCCGCTACGGCGTGCTCGATCTTCACCGGATCCGTCTCCTCGGTGAGCATGAGCCGTTTGACTAAACGCTGAAAGTGAGTGTCCACCGTCAGCCCCGGCAGACCGAACGCGTTGCCTCGCACCACGTGCGCCGTCTTACGGCCCACCCCCGGCAAAGTGACCAGGTCCTCGAGCGCGGTAGGTACCTCCCCGCCGAAGTCCGCCACCAACGTTTGCCCCAAACCGATGAGGTTTTTCGCCTTGGACCGGAAGAAGCCGGTCGAGCGGATGATCTCCTCCACCTCGGCTTGGTTCGCTTCTGCGTAGGCGTGGGCAGTGGGATACGCGGCAAACAACGCAGGTGTGACCATGTTGACCCGCGCGTCCGTGGTTTGAGCTGACAGCACCGTGGCCACCAGCAACTCAAGTGGATTGGAAAAATCCAGCTCCGCGTGCGCGTCCGGGAACGTCAGCGCCAACGTGCGGTTGACGCGGCGGGCGCGACGGGTGCGGCCGATCTCCGTCTCTGTACCTTTCGCCGCCGGGTGCGCTCCGGGTCGGCGGTGCTTCTTCGGGGTGGTCGACGGCATGGGGAACATGCTACTAATCGGTCTCGTAGAATGACACCCATGAAACTCATTCTCGTGTTGCTGATCCCGGTGGTACTCGGAGCGTTCCCGCTGGCGATGGAGCGGCTTGAGACGCGAGTGGTGGATTAGACGAACTTCCCAAACACCTGCCCGCCAGACGATGGCAGTGGTAGAGTGCGGGAGGCAATGTGACGGCCGCGAAAAACCGGGTGGAGAGTGACCACTTCCACGGATCGCAGCTGCCCGAACCGAGGAGGACACATGGAAGGCGTACAGGACACCCTGGCTCGCGCCGGCATTTTCCAGGGCGTAGACCCGGAAGCAGTTGCCGAGCTGATCAGCGAGATGGACACGGTGACCTTCCCCAAAGGCACCACCATCTTCGACGAGGGTGAGCCGGGCGACCGCCTCTACATCATCATCGAAGGCAAGATTAAGCTCGCCCGCCACGCCCCGGACGGCCGCGAGAACCTGCTTTCCGTGATGGGCCCGTCCGACATGTTCGGGGAGCTGTCCATCTTCGACCCCGGCCCGCGCACCTCCTCCGCCGTGTGCGTCACCGAGGTCACCTGCGCATCCATGGACTCCAAGATGCTGCGGACCTGGATTGATACCCACCCGGAGATTTCCCAGCAGCTCCTGCGAGTCCTGGCTCGCCGCCTGCGCCGCACCAACGCATCCCTGGCAGACCTCATCTTCACCGACGTGCCGGGCCGTGTTGCCAAGACGCTGCTGCAGCTTGCCAACCGCTTCGGCACCCACGAGGGTGGCGCGCTGCGCGTCAACCACGACCTGACCCAGGAGGAAATCGCCCAGCTCGTCGGCGCCTCCCGCGAAACTGTGAACAAGGCGCTGGCCACGTTCGCCCACCGCGGGTGGATCCGCCTAGAGGGCAAGAGCGTGCTTATTGTGGACACCGAGCATCTCGCCCGCCGCGCCCGGTAGCACCAGCCACCGTTTTGCGGTTTTCTACAACACGCGCCGCCGTCCGGGATGGACAAGCGGCGCGCTAGCTTTTTCTACCGTCGCCTACGATGTTGCCTTGAGGTAGCGCAGCGCCACCCGGGTGGACTGCTCGGCGGCGCCGCGGAGCACAGGATCCACGTCGTCGTAGATCGCATCCACGAGGGTATTGATGTCGGCGTTCTCCCCGTGGGTCTTCAACGCCTCGCGGATCTGGTCCAGGCGCTGGTTGCGCCGGTCGATGTACTTGCGGGCGTAGGCCGACAAGTCCGCGCCCTCGGGGCCGTGGCCCGGGAGCAGGGTAATGTCTTTGCCCTGCTCCTCGAGCAACTCCAGGGAGTCCAGGTACGCGCCCAAGTCTCCATCCGTCTCAGAGATCATGGTGGTGTGGCGACCGGCGATGGTGTCGCCGGTGATGATGGCTTCCAGCTCGGTGGAGGCGGGATCGCCCGGATAGACAAAGAAGCACACCGAATCGCTGGTGTGCCCCGGTGTAGCAACCACCTTCAGCTGCGGGGTGACGCCGTCGACGGTAACCACCTCGCCGTCGCTAAGCGGATCAGCGCCAGAGCTGTACTGCGGGTCAAACGCGCGAACAGGAGCACCGGTGAGCTGACGGAAACGCTCAGCGCCGTCCGCGTGGTCGTGGTGGCGGTGGGTGAGGAGGATAAGCGCGACCTCCCCCGCCTTCGAGTGGAGCACGTTGAGGTGGCCTTCATCCTCCGGGCCCGGATCGACGACGATGCTGCGCTGATCCCCCTCCCCCTTGATCACCCAGGAGTTGGTCCCCTCGAGCGCCGCGTAGCTGGGGTTCGGCGCCAAGACCACCGCGGCGTTGGCGGTCACAGGGCGCAGTTGGCTGTAAGCGGGATGTTCCATACGCCCCAGCGTACCCGCTTAGCAGCCGAATTAAAGCGAACTAGCTCTTCAGCTCAACGACGAGCTCGACCTCAACCGGCGAGTCCATCGGCAGCACGGCAACGCCCACCGCGGAGCGTGCGTGAGCGCCTGCCTCGCCGAAAACTTCCTGCATGAGCTCGGACGCGCCGTTGATGACGGCCGGTTGGCCAGTGAACGCCGGATCGGACGCCACATAACCCACGACCTTCACGCGGGCGACGTTGTCGATGCCCACCAGCGCGTCCACCGCAGCGATTGCGTTGAGCGCGCTCTGGCGGGCGTAACCGTAGGCGTCCTCCGCCGATACTTCCGCGCCGACCTTGCCGGTGGCGGGCAGCGCGCCGTCTACGAACGGGAGCTGCCCGGACGTCCAGACCTGGTTGCCTGCCTGGACCGCGGGGACGTAGGCCGCGACCGGCGCGGCGACAGCGGGCAGCTCGATGCCGAGTTCCTGCAGGCGCTCAGTCCACATCTACTCGGCCTCCCGCTTCATGTAGGCGATCACGTTGTCCTGGGTCGGCCCCGGGGTGACGGTGACAAGTTCCCAACCGTCCTCGCCCCAGGTATCCAGAATCTGCTTGGTTGCGTGCGTGAGCAACGGAACCGTTGCGTACTCCCATTTCGTCATGGCGCCCAAGACTACCTAGAGCCCGACAACTTCGCCGCCGGCGGCCAGGTGCTCGGCCCAATCCGTCACGTGCGGGTTCTTGCGCAAAACGGCGCGCCGCTGCCGCTCGGTCAGCCCGCCCCACACGCCGAACTCCACCTTGTTATCCAGGGCATCTGCGCGGCACTCAGTGAGCACAGGGCAGGAACGACAGATGGCCGCGGCTTTACGCTGCTCAGCGCCCCGAACGAAGAGGGCGTCCGGATCCTTGCCGCGGCACTGCGCGTGCGTTACCCAATCCTCGCGGTCAAAGACGAGATGCCCGGATGCGTCGCACTTGCGGGACGTCACTCGCTGAGCGTTGCGCTGCGCGGTGTTTGCCAAAGCTGTGGTCATAGCCGTGCTCCTTTGCCCGAGTCTCCGCGCCGTTACGGGGCGCGGTTTATTCATTCGATCGCATAACCGCGATCCCATGTAAATATAATCACAGCTAAAATCTTCCTGTCGAATGGGTCACAATTTTGGGGGGTCTTTTGTATTCCCCCGCGCGCGTTGCGTCATTTAAGGTATTGGCGTGTCCGCACTGAAATCCCTTGGAAGCCTGTTGGCCGCCCTCGTTGCGGCCGCGCTGGCCATCGCGCTCTGCCTTGCGCCCATTGCAGGTTTAGGCGGTGCCGCAATCGCGCGCACCGACGAGACGATGCAATCCAATCTCTCCGACCTCACCCACGGCGAAGTTCCCGGCGTTACCACGATTAACGACGCCTACGGCGAGCCCATGGCCTGGATTTACAAGCAACGCCGCTACGAGGTCCCAAGCACCGGGATCTCCCAGTACGCCAAGGACGCCCTCGTGTCCACAGAGGACCGTCGCTTCTACCAGCACGAGGGCGTGGACATGCAGGGATTCGCCCGCGCGATGGTGACGAACGTGCTGGCTGGCGGCGTGGAACAGGGCGCGTCCACAATCAACCAGCAGTACGTGAAGAACTACCTGTGGCTTGTCGATGCAGAGAACGAGGAGGAAGCCAGCGCAGCCACCGAGCAGTCCATCCCCCGCAAGTTGCGGGAGATGCGAATGGCGTCCGATTTAGACAAGACGCTGGAGAAGGACGAAATCCTCACGAGGTACCTCAACCTCGTTTCCTTTGGCAACCATGCGTTCGGCATCGAGGCGGCAGCCCGCACGTACTTCGACGTCTCCGCACACGAGCTCAACCCGGCGCAGGCGGCCCTGCTCGTTGGCCTCCTGCAATCCGTGGAGGGTTTGAACCCCTACACCAACCCGGAGGGTGCAATGCAACGCCGCAACACCGTCCTGAACAACATGGCCGCGGAGGGGTACCTGGATCAGGCGGAGGCCGACCGTTTTGCGGGCGCGCCGCTCGGCATCCTGGACAAGCCGCACACCCTGCCACAGGGCTGCATCACCGCCGGCGACAAGGGGTTCATGTGCGACTACGCCCTGCGCTACCTGGCGGACAAAGGGCTCGACTTGGACACCATCCAGTCCGGGTCCTACACCATCACCACCACCCTCGACCCAGCGGTGCAGGAGGTGGCCACCGGTGCGGTGCGCCGCAACGTCAGCCCGTACACCCCGGGCGTGGCGGAAGTCATGAACATCGTCCGCCCCGGCGCCGATTCCCGCGACATCCTGGCCATGGCGTCTTCCCGCTTCTACGGGTTGGACCTGGATCAAAGCCAGACCGTCCTACCCCAGCCCACCTCCCTGGTGGGTGCGGGCGCCGGCTCGGTGTTCAAGATCTTCACCGCCGCCACCGCCCTGGAGCAGGGCTACGGCCTAAACACCATGCTGGACACCCCGGTGCGTTCGGTGGTCTACGGGATGGGCGACGGCGGCGCGGAGAACTGCCCGCCTGACGCGTACTGCGTGGAAAATGCGGGCGTGTACGCGCCCCGCATGACGTTGCAGGACGCGTTGGCCCAGTCGCCGAACACGACCTTCATCGAGCTGATCCAGAAAACCGGTGTGGCGCCTGTGGTGGACACCGCCGTGCGCCTGGGGCTGCGCTCGTACACGGACGAGAACTCGTTCGGCGACGGGCGATCCATCGCGCAGGCCGCGAAAGAAGAAAACATGGGTGCGTTCACCTTGGGCCCGCTAGCGGTCAATGCCCTCGAGCTGTCCAACGTGGGCGCGACCCTAGCTTCCGGCGGGCGCTGGTGCGAGCCCAACCCGATCAAGGAGGTGCTGGACGAGCACGGCAAACAGGTCTTCATCAACCGCCCCGCCTGCGAGCAAGCCATCAGCCCCGAGGTCGCCGGCGCACTGTCGCAGGGCATGTCCAAGGACGCCACGGAAGGCACTGCGGCAGCCTCCGCCCGCAACAACGGCTGGTCCGCTCTGACCGCAGCGAAGACGGGTACGACGGAGTCCCACCAGTCCACGGCGTTTTTGGGTTTCACCCGCGGCATGGCGGCCGCGCCGTACATCTACAACGACGGCACCCAGTCCACCCCGCTGTGCACCGCCCCGGTGCGACAGTGCCCGTACGGCACCCTGTTCGGGGGAAACGAGGCGGCGGACACGTGGTTCCAGGCCGCGGCGGGAGTCCCAGGAGCGGCAACAGGGGGCCTCCCCCCGACCAATGCGGTCTACGAGCGCGGGACGATGCGCACGGCCCTCGACGCGGTGGTGGGACAGTACTCCTCGGCGGCGAAATCCCAGTTGGAGTCGCAGGGCTACACCGTTGTGGTGAACACCGTCTACGGCAGCGGCTCCCCCGCTGGCACGGTGGTGTCGGCGATCCAGGACGGGCCAGGCAATACCGTCACGTTGAACATTTCCGACGGTAACGGCACCCCGCCCAGCGCCAACACGGCAACACCTCCGGCCGCGCCCGCCGCGCCCTCACCGCCGGCTGCCCCGCCCTCACCGAGTCCCGCCGCCCCGCTCGACTTCGGCGGGATCGAGCAATCGCTTACCGACGCCCGCGATGCGATCGCCGACGTCTTCTCCAACCCCTAACCCAAGCGGGATTTCACCGCTTCCGAAATGCGCTTGCCGTCGGCGCGGCCCTCGGCCTTGGCCGTGGCAGCCTTCATCACCTGCCCCATTTGGGCCATTGAGTCGGCGCCGGTCTCGGCGATAGCTTCGTCGATAAGCTGCGCGAGCTCGGCGTCATCGAGCTGCTTGGGCTGGTACGCCTCGAGGACCTTCGCCTCGGCGAGCTCAGTCTCGGCGAGGTCCTCGCGGCCGTTGGTGGTGTAGATTTCCGCGGACTCGCGGCGCTTCTTGATCTCGCGGGCGATGATTTTCTGAATCTCCGCGTCGTCCACCTCGTGCTTGGACCCCTCGGTCTCAGCCGTCTGGATCGCGGCCAGCAGCATACGGATAGTGCCGGTGCGGTCCTTTTCCTTCGCCTTCATGGCTTCTTTGAGGTCTGCACGGATCTGGTCTTTCAATGCACTCATGGCAGCGAGGTTACAGTGGTGCCGATGAAGAAGTTGACAGGAATTGGGGCACTTGGCATTTCCGCAGGCGCATCCGCGCTCGCGTGGGGGTTCGCGCAGCGCGACAACTTTCACCTGCGCGAGTACGAACTGCCGCTGCTGGAGCCGGGCGTACTACGGGGACGCGACGAGTTTCGCATCCTCCATGTTTCCGATCTGCACATGATCCCAGGGCAGCGCAAGAAGGTGGAGTTCGTCTCCGGCCTCGACACACTGGAGCCGGACCTTGTGGTCAACACCGGGGACAACCTCTCCGACAAGGGCGGGGTGCCGTGGGTGATAGACGCGCTGGGGCCGCTGCTCAACCGTCCGGGCGCATTCGTCTTCGGCACCAACGATTACTGGGCCCCACGGCCGGTGAACCCGGCGAAGTACCTCACCGGCGCGAAGCGCGAGCCGTCCTATGAGGACCTGCCGTGGGAGGGCATGCGCGCCGCGTTCATCGAGCGCGGCTGGCGCGACGCCACCCACCAGCGCCTCGAGTTCAAGGCTTCCGACGTCCGCCTCGCGCTCACCGGCGTGGACGACCCGCACCACGAGCTAGACGACTACTCGCGTGTTGCAGGAGCGCCCAACGTTGACGCAGACCTGTCTATCGGGCTGCTGCACGCGCCGTACCGACGGGTGCTGGACGCGTTCGAGGCGGACGGCTACCAGCTTGCCCTCGCAGGCCACACGCACGGCGGGCAAATCTGCCTGCCTGGTGGCCGTGCCATTGTGACCAACGCGGACATCGACCGGGAACGGGCCTCCGGACTGCACCCGTACGGCAGGATGTGGATGGAAGTTTCCAACGGCCTGGGACAGTCCAAGTACGCGCCCGTGCGACTGTTCTGCCCGCCGTCCGCGACGCTGCTCCGCGTAGTGGAAAAGCGGTAATCGGCTGGGAGCTTGCCGCCCCTGGCCAGCTGTTTTGTCCCACGCGCCAGCCGGGGGTATTGTGTTCCGAGTACCGAGGGCAAGCGCCCGAGATACAACCGGGATATGGCGCAGCTTGGTAGCGCGCTTCGTTCGGGACGAAGAGGTCGCAGGTTCAAATCCTGTTATCCCGACCATAGAAAACCCGCCTGTGTGGCGGGTTTTTGCGTTTGGCTGCCTTATGTGCCCTTTCTCAGCCACGGGCGGAGTCTGAGATGATGCGGCTGAGGCAGTGCGGCCTGTGCAGCGCGACCCAGGCCTTGTGCCCTAAACGCCCCGCCACCCCCGGGTTTGCGACCAGAACCGGGAGGGCGGGGCGTGTCGATGCCAGGCAGTTAGAACTTGGCAACCGGGCCGAGCACGGAGTCGACCGCGAACGGGAAGACCAGCGCGATCAGCGAGACCAGGCCGAGCACAGCCGACAGCGCCAGGATGACGGTCAGCAGCGGGTTGGATGCCGAGGAACCCTCCGCGGAGGCCGCCGGGTTGGTGTCCTCCGGCTTGGGCTCAGCGGGCTTGGTGTCCTCCGGCTTGGCCTCGACGGGCTTCATCTTGTTGTCGAAGGTGAGGCCGTGGTTGATGCCGTCGATGCCGAGGGCGTTGTTGACCAGGAAGAACAGCCCCGTCTGGTCGATCTGGCCGGTGACGTTGGCCGCGCCCGGGCCGGATGCGGCCACACGCAGTTGCGAACCGGTGTGCTCCTGGCCACCCAGGGCAACGGCATCCTCGTTGCTCTTTGCGGTGGCGAAGTTGACGGCCATGGTGGAGCCCTCAACGGTGGTCAGCTGCGTGACGCGGCCGGCGGTGTTGCCGCCCTCGTAGGTGATCTGGGCGGTGTGGGCGTGGTCGGCGGTGGCGACGATGAGGGTTTCCTCACCGGTCTTGTTCACCCAGTTCTGCACGGCCTGGACAGCCTCGTCGAGCTGGCCGACCTCACCGATCAGGCCGCAGGCGTCCGCCTGGTGGTCAGCCTTGTCCGGGGATGCGGACTCGACCTGCAGCAGGAAGCCGTTGTCGTTCTGCAGCAGCTCCAGTGCCTTGGTGGTCATGGCGGACAGGCGCGGGGTCTCAGCGGTGAACTCCGGGTTGGCCACACAGGTTGCGGGCGCCTGGTCGCCGCCGTCGGTGGTCGGGATGGACTGGTTCAGCACACGCGGCATGTTGCCGCCGGAGAACAGGCCCAGCACCGGCTTATCGGCGTTGGCCTCCGCAATGGCGTTGAGCTCGGAAGCGTTGGTGACAACCTGGTAGCCGTTGTCCTTGGCGTTATCCAGGACGGACTTGCCTGCAGTCCAGGTGTTGCCGTTTTCGCCCCACTGGCCGCCCTGCTTCACCTCGGCGTCGAAGTACTTGCGGCCGCCGCCCAAGGTGACGTCGGCACGCAGGTCGACGATCTGCTCGGAGATGGAGCCAAGGCCGCCGTTCTCGCGCAGCTGCTCACCCTTGGCAGGCTTAAGATCGCCGGACGGCGCGTAGTAGGAGCGGTTTAGCGCGTGGGCAGCGAAGGCTGCCGGGGTGGCGTCCTGGATCTCGGCGGTGGTGACGTTGCCGATCTTCATGCCCTTGGCCTTGGCCAGCTCGCCGATGGTGGCGACAGGCTTGCCTGCGTTGTCTACGCCGATGGCGCCGTTGTACGTTTTCACGCCGGAGTTCCACGCGGTGCCGGACGCTGCCGAGTCGGTGACGTAGTTGGGAAGGCCGGTCTCTTTATCCAGCGCGAAGGTGGTCAGGTAACCGGTGTAATCCAGGTTGTCCAGGCCCTCGAGGCGGCCGGCGGAGCCCTTGAGGTAGTTGCGCGCCGCGGTGATCTCGGAGTCGCCCGTACCGTCGCCGATCAGCAGCACCACGTTCTTGGCCTTGGACTTGTCAAGCTCTTGGCCCTTGGCGCCGAACTGGGAGCACTCCCCTACCTTCGGCGCGGTGCCAGCAGAGACGAGGTAGCACAGCTCATTGCCGGGCTTCGCCTGTCGACGGTTCGCCAGCGACTGCACCTTGTTGCCCTTCGCAATCTCCCACGGCTGTTGGCCGCCCGGGGTGCCGCCGTTGAGGCGCAGCGCGTTCGCCATGACGTAGAAGGCGTCGGTCTGATCCAGCTGGCCGTTGACGTTCTCGGAGCCCGGCCCGTAGCCCGCGATGCGCACCTGGGTGCCGGTGTGCATCATGGAGCCGGTCTTCAGGTCCCCGTCGACAACCTCCCATGGCTGGGTGCCGAAGGCGACGGACATGACCGCACCGTTGTCCTTGGGCGAGGTCAGGCGGGTCACGGCAGCGACGGACGGCTCGCCGTCTGGGACGATCTCCGCGGTGTGCGCGTGGTCTGCGGTGACCACGATGAGGGTGTTCTTGTCCTTCTTGGCAAAGTCGAGGGCTTCTTTAATCACCTCGTCGATCTGCTCAGTCTCGCCGATGAGGCCGCAGGCGTCGGCGGCGTGGTCCGCCTTGTCAATGGAAGCGGATTCGACCTGCAGGAAGAAGCCCTTGTCGGCGGAGGGGTCGTCGAGAAGCTCGATAGCTTTCTTCGTCATCTCGGCAGCGGTCGGCTCGTTGCCGGTGTCCTGCAGCGTGCAAGACTGCGGCTGCTGCTCCTCGGCGACGCCCGGGACGGTCTGGTTGTAGCGACGGGTCATGTTGCCGTCGTTGAACAGGCCCAGCACCGGGGAGTTCTGGTCTGCCTTGGTGATGCCGTCCAGACCAGCCTGGTCGTCGACGACCTGGTAGCCCTTGGCAATGGCGTTGTCGCGAACGGTCTTGCCCGCCTCCCACTCGGCGCCGCCGTCGTTCTTTTCGGTGAGGAACGGGTTGCGGTTCTCACCGCCGGCCTGCACCTCGGTGTCGAAGTACTTGCGGCCGCCGCCGAGGGTGACGTCGGCGCGGGTATCAATGATCTGCTCGGAGATGGAGCCCAGACCGCCGTTCTCGCGCGCCTCCGCTCCCTGCACAACCTTCTTCTCTCCCGACGGCGCGTAGTAGCCGCGCTGGGAGA
Source organism: Corynebacterium wankanglinii (assembly GCA_014490595.1). Taxonomy (GTDB): domain Bacteria; phylum Actinomycetota; class Actinomycetes; order Mycobacteriales; family Mycobacteriaceae; genus Corynebacterium; species Corynebacterium wankanglinii. The sequence goes on along the minus strand of CP061031.1, from coordinate 291,567 downwards.
TGTGGGAGTGCATCGCGCCCGGGGTTGCGTCCTGGATCTCAGCGGTGGAGACGTTACCAGTGCGCATACCGGCGTTCTTGGCCATTTCCAGGAGGTTCTCATGCGGCTTGCCCGTGATGTCCACGGAGAGCGCACGGTTGTAGGTCTTCGCGCCGGTGGACCAGCCGGTGGCGGACGCAGCGGAGTCGGTCACGTACTGGCGCTTGCCGTCCTCACCGACAGCGAACGTGGTGTACGCGCCCGACGCGGTGAGCTCATCCAGGCCTTCGAATCGGCCGTTTGCGCCCTTGAGGTAGTTGCGGGCCGCGGTGATTTCCTGGTGGCCCATGCCGTCGCCCAGGATGAAGATGACGTTGCGGGCCTGAGCATCGGAGTTGCCCTGGCCGCCCTTGCCAAACTGGGTGCAGTCGCCCGGCTGCGGGGCAACGACGTTGCCCTCGCCGTCGATGGTGATGCAGGTGTCTTTACCGTTGAAATTCTGCTCCGGAGCAGCAATGGAAGTGGGCAGGTTCGCCATAGCCAGCGCAGATACGCTGACCACGGTCGCGGCTGCCTTAAACGGGAAACGCATGAGAAGGTTCCTTGAGTAACGAGCGGTTAGATGCCGGTTTTTCAACCAGCTGGCAAGCTACGCCGACTACGTTTCCTCCAGGAGACGCTCAGGTGAATTTTAGGTGACACCAAGATACCGCCAGCTCAGGGGCATTCATCCCCGGGCGTCAATTGGAAACCAATGCCACTAAGCGCGTGTTCATCCTCCCGCGGACCCTCCGCCGGAGGGTTAGCCGATGCGCGGAAGCCCCAGCTGCGCAGCCAGGTCCGGCGCAACCACCGGCAGTGCCACCGCAGCCGCGCCGAGGGCGACCAGCAGCGCCGCGACGACACCGACGACGATGCCAACGGTGCTGCTGGATTGCTCATCCGCCGGAGCGGGCTGCTCCTCGGTTGGCTGCTGTGCGGTCGTCGAGTTCGTCGCAGCCGCCGTCGCCCTCTCGCTCGCGGTCGCGGTCGCGGTTGCGGTCGCCGTCGCGGCGGCTGTCGACGTCCCTCCGGTCTTCGGCACAACCTCTTTCAAAGTCGGGGTCGGCTTCGGTGCCGGCGGGAGTTCGGGCACAGACGGTGTCATGGACGGCTGCGCTACCGACGTCGGTGCGAGCGGGATCTGTGCCGATGAGGTCTTTTCCGTCTTCTGCGTCGACGTGCCTCCCACCGTCCCGCCCGCCGCGGGGTCCAGGCCTCGGGCGGCAGAGGCGGCCTTGTCCAGCACAAGTTTGCCGTTGGCGGATGTGCGCAGCACCCGGAAACGGAGCGCATCCTTGCCCGAGCCCTCGACGATGTCGTACGTGACGGCGTACCCCTTGGTATCCCGCGGTTGCGCAACCGCACCAACCCCGAGCCGCTGCCTGGCACCCTCGGGGACATAGAACGGCGCGTCGCTCTTCTTGGCGGATTGCGTCACGCCGTCAGGGGCGAGTTGTGCCTCTCCCCTGCCTTGCACGTTGACGGGGATCGCGTCGATGAAGAACATGGTGGTCCCCCACACATTGCCATCCTCGTCGCGCACGAGCCCGATGCCCATACCCTGGGCGTCCGCGCGCAGCAGGTTTTCGTTGTGGACCGGGGAGTTACGCCAGCCCTCGAACAGTTGCTCCGCCACCCGCTTCCACTCAGAGTCGGTGTCCGCGTAGTACCCCTGGACGATGATGTTCTCGCCGGAGTGCCCCCACTTTTGCATGTCCGAGTGGCGGAAGGACCCGGGCGCGACCATGGCCCCTTCGAGTCGTACTGTGGCTTGCCCCAGTGGGGATCGTCCTGGTCAGCGATCATATGTCGTGACCAGGCGAGCGCTTGCTCGTCGTAAAGCTTGTGCGTGACTAGCGGGTGCAGGCCGTTTGTTTCACGGTACTCGTTGATCATCTCCTCGATCGCCTGCGCGGCGAGCCGAGCGCGCACTTCTGTGGAGTTCACGTTGACTGTTGCGGTTTGCGCGTCCGCCTCTGGCAGGGGTGCGATTTGGACGGCGGCGAGCGGAAGCGCCAGCGCAAGTGCGAGCGCGGGCAGGGTGGACCGTTTCACGGGGGCTCCTTTTCACTGGAATATGACACCTTTAAGGTACGACGATCTCGCCGGATCCACACGGTGCTCCCCGAATTAAAGTCACGGGGGCAATTGCTTATGGACGCAAAAACCGCCCCGGCGACCCAACGTCACCGGGGCGGTTTATCACGCGAGGGGGTGTGCCCTACTTCTTCGAGGACCTCGCTGACTCAGCAGTGTTGTCATCCTTCGAGGAGCCGAGCACGGTCAGCCCGTTGTCAAAGCCGTCCTCGGAGCACGCCTGCGCCACCAGCACGCCGGTAAGCGAGAGCAGCGCAATCGCGCCGAGTGCGATGCCGGCCGGCTGCAGCTGCTCCGCCACCGGGGCGAAGCGCTGGTTGATCGCGTTGACCTGACCCTCGATCTCGCGGACAAACTCCGGCTTCTCAACGCCGTGGCCGACACCGAAGTCCGGCATGTTGCGGCGAACCGCTTCGTCGAACCGCGCGTTGAGCTGCTGGATCTGCGGACCGAACGCCTCGTTGACGCCGTAGCCCACCGCGCCGAGGATGCCTAGCGGCAGCAGCCACAGGAACGGGCTGTTTGCGGCGAACGCGTTAGCCAGGCAGCGACGTGCCTTGTCGGAGGAGGCCTTGTCGTCCTCCGGCGTCGGAACGGCTTCACCATCCGCAATGGTGACTTCCATTTCAACACTGGAAGTGTTGCCGTTCGCATCGGTGACCTCGACAGGCAGCTTCACCTTCGTGCCAGGCTTGGCGTCCGCCGGCGGCGTCACGCGCAGCTTGCCGGTATCCGGGTCAACGCTGCCTTCCCAGCCTTCCGGCCATTCGAGCTTGCGGTACCTGTTGCCCTCAACGTGGCCGGTGGAGGGCTCAACATCCGCCGTCTGCCCCGGGCGCAGCGTCACAGGGCTGTACGTCAATTCGGCTACGAGGTCCTTCGTGCCGATCTCGAAGATGTAGTCGACCGGCTCGGTGACAACCTCGCCCTTGCCGTTGACGTAGCGCTTCAGGCCCGGCACGCCGTCCTGAACAACGCGCGACTCGCCACGGGTGAGCTCCGGGTTCTGGCGCACCTGCACCTGGAACGGGATCTCCTCCGCCCACTCCACATCGTCTGCCGGCTTGCTGCCCACGCGGACAACGCGCTGGACCGGCTCCTTGACCGTGTTCACCGTGGGCTCACCATTGACAACCTGGATCTTCACCTGGCCTGCGGCGCCCTTGACGTCCTCAACCTCGACGCCCGGTTCAAGCGTTGGATCCCAGACAATCTTGGTGGTGAACGGAAGCTCGACGATCCGCTCGAAGTCCGGCAGCGGCTGCGGTGCGTCCGGCTTCTTGGTGCCGACGCGGATGACCGCGTTCGTGGGTGCGACCGTCTGCTTGGCCGTGGTGATCGGATCACCGAACGGCCTGCCATCCTTCAGCCCCTGGACGGTGGTGACGACTTCCTCACCAACCTCCCCCTGGGCAATGACCTGGGTGCCCTCAGGCAGGTTCGGGTCCTCGATGACTTCGGTGTCGAACGGCACCGGACGGGTCACAGTGGTGACAGCCTTGTCGTCCGAATCGTCCGGACCGTACTCGACGATACGTTCAACCGCCGCCGAGTCCTCGAGCTTGACTACCTCACCGGTCTTGATGTCGATCCTGTAGCGGACAAGGCCGGCCTTGCCTTCCTGCACGATCTTCCGCTCGCCCGGTTCAAGCTTGAAGTTCGGGCGGACGGTGGTGCCGAAGGGCTGCACTGAGGTGAACTCAAACGGGTTGGTTATCACCTTGTACGTACCGACCTTGATGATGTGGTCGGTCGCCGCAGTGGTCTCCTCCGTGCCGTCGGCGCGGTGAATCACCCGGCCCGGCTTGCCTTCTTGCACCGTCTCGTACTTGCCAGCCTCGAGTTGGGCATCGAGGACGACGGTCACCTTGAACGGGGTCTCCTCGGTCCACTCGACGCCATCAGCCGGCTTGCTGCCGACGCGTACAACGCGCTGCACCGGGTTTGTCACCGTTTCAACCTTGGACTTGCCGTCGGCCACAGTGACCTGGACCTTGCCGTCCACACCTGCGACATCCTCGATCTCCTGGCCCGGCTCGAGCGATGGGTCGAAGACAATCTGGGTGGTAAACGGAAGCACCACGGTCTCAGTCACGTTCACCGGCTTGGGCTGCTGCGTCACGGTGGACGTCACTGGCGAAGGCACCACGGTCGAAGTTGTCGTCTCGATCTGCTTCACCGTGGTCGGGACCGTCGTCGCAACGGTGGTCGGCACCCGCGTGGTGACCGTCGTCGGAACGTCCTTCGTCTCAGTCACCGTGGTCGGCATGCCAGCCTTGGTGGTCGTGGACACGACAGTCGTCGGCGTCGCGGTGGTGATGGTGGTCGGCACCTCAACGCGCGTCGTTTCGGTGGTCGTGGACTTCTCAGTAGTGGTCGCCGTCGTGGTAGTCGGCACCGTCGTTGTCTCCGGCTTCGTACCGACGCGGATGATCGCCTTCTTTACCGGCTTCGTCACCTCGGTGGTAATGGTCGGCTCGCCAACCGGCTTGCCGTCCTTGATCTCCTGGGTCGAGGTGATCGTCTCCTCGCCGTTTTCGCCCTGCTGGTCGACCTTCTGCTCGCCCGCGGGCAGTGTCTCGTCGAGAATGAACTCGGTCTCGAACTCGACGGGACGCGTCGTCTCAGACGTCAGCGTCTGATCATCGATCGTCGGTCCGTACTCAATGATCTGGTCCTTCGGCTCCTTGGTCTGCTCCTCCTTGGTGTCCACCTTGGAGTCAGCACCCACAGAAGAGAAGTCGGCGGTGAACTTCTTCTTGCCGTACTCGCCCTCCTGGACGGTCTTGACCTCGCCCGGCTTCAGATCCGGGTTCGCGCGCACAACCGTCTTGAACGGAACCTGGGCCGTCCAGGTCGCGGTGTTCGTCGCCTCGTCCGGCTTCGTACCCACGGTGACAATCTGCTCGGTCGGCTCAGTCACCGTTGTCTCAGAAACGGTCGCCTCACCATTCTGCGCGGAGTTGACCACCGGCTGAGTGATCGTGACCTTCTTCGTGCCCGGCTTACCCTCCTGGGTCACCTTGGACTCGCCCGGAGCAAGGTTCGGGTCATACACAACCTTGACCGAGAACGGAATCTCCGTCTCGTAGGTGTTCACGGCCTGGCCCTCGGTCTTCGTGCCCACGCGAACGACGGCGTTGACCGGCTCCTTGGTGCGCTCAGTGGTCACCTTCGGCTCGCCAACCGGCTTGCCGTCCTTGATCTCCTGCGTCGCAGTCACGGTGTCCACACCGTTCTCGCCCTGCTTATCGACGACCTGCTCACCCGCAGGCAGCGTCGGATCCGCCACAAATGTCGTGTTAAACGGCACCGGGTTCGTCGTCGTCGTGGTCAGCGTCTGGTCCGCAATCGTCGGACCGTACTCAACAATCTTGTCGGTCGGCTCAGTGCGATCCTTCGACTCGGTCACCGTGGCCTGGCCATTGGTGCCCTCAAACGTCGCGGTGTACTTCGCCTCGCCGTTCTTGCCCTCCTGAACGGTCTTGACCTCACCCGGCTTCAAATCCGGGTTCGGACGCACAACCGTCGAGAACGGAATCGGCTCGGTCCACTCAACCTTGTCGGTAGCAGTCGCCTGCTTGGTGCCGACCTTGATCACCTCAGTGGTCGGCTGGGAGGTCACCTTCTCGTCGCGCTGGGTGTCGGTGACCTCGCTGTTGACGATGGTCTGAGTCACCTTGACGGTCTTCTCACCAGCCTTACCCGGTGTCACGACCTCGTAGGTGCCAGCCGGCATCTCCGGGTCGTACTCAACCTTCGTCTCGTACGGCACCGGCTCCGTGTGCTCAACCGTGTTCGACCCCTCAGTCTTCGTGCCCACACGGATGACAGCATCCTCCTTCTGGGTCACGATGGTGGTCTCGACCACCGGGTCACCGGAGGGCTTGCCGTCGACAAGCTTCTGCTTCGAGGTCACGGTTTCTTCTCGCCGACGACGCCCTGCTTATCGACGACCTGCGTACCCGCCGCCAACGTGTCATCCGAAATGATCTGGGTGTCGAACGGGATCTTTCGGGTGGTCTCGGTGACCAGCTCCTGATCGTCCAGGCGCGGGCCGTACTCGATGATCTCCTCGACCGGGTCCTTTGTGTCCTCGGTCTCAACGACTGCAGCCTGGTCACCGGTCGAGGTGAACTTGGCGGTGTAGGTGCGCTCGCCATTCACGCCCTGCTGAACCACCTTCTGCTCACCGGGCGCGAGTTTCGGGTTCGGGCGGGGTGGTGGTGCTGTACGGGATCGGGGCGGTCCAGGTCACATCCTTGGACGCGGTAGCCGGCTTCGTGCCCACCCGTACGACCTCGTTCTTCGGCTCCGCGGTGCGCTTCCAGGTGCCGTCGCGCTGCTGCTTTTCTACGCCCGCAACGCCCTCGGTTTCAACCTCGTACGTACCTGCCGAAAGGGCGGGATCGTAGACGTATTCCACGCCGAACGGGACCTCACGAGTCGGGTTGTCCTCGATGGTGATGACAGCCGTGGTTTCGTCGGTGGATTTGTCCTCGTAGGTCACCGTCACTGGGACGGAAACTGTGTCGCCCTCCTTCGCAGTCTCCGGAATCTGGGAGATGACGTTGCCCTTATCGTCCAGGCTCACAGTCCACTCGCCGTTGGCGGTGGCAACCTTGTAGGTCGGGTTACCGAACTCGTTGTTCTTACCGGTAGCGGTGAAGTTGGCTCCCGGAACAATGACGAACGGTTTCTCCGAGGCGTATCCGACTTCGTCCGGCTTATCCACGCTCAGCGGGGAGGTGATTTGCTCACCCGGGTACGCGGTTTCCTCCGGGTAGCGCGGTTCCGCCTCGTATTTGAAGGAGTGAGCGACGACGGTATCTACCGGCACAGTGTCGGTAGTGCCGTCCGGGTAGGTGACGGTGACGGTGTTGGCCTTCCGATCGCCGCCCTGCGCACCTGCAGGCGGGGTGACGGTGACGGCACCAGTGTTGGGGTCGATCTCGTAGGTCCAGTCGTCGACACTGGTTGCATTCAGCGCAAACGTCGACCCCTCCGGAGCGTTCTGAATTTGGTGAGTGACGGGGGCCTCGGGCTTTGTCACCTCCACCGGGTAGGACGGGTCATAGATGGATTTGTAGTCGCCGACAAGGAAACTCAGCTCCTGCTCGTCGATAGTGCCGTCGGGGTACGTCGCGATGATCCTCGGGCTAGCCATGTCGCCCGCCTTCGCATCTGCGGGCGAGGTTGCGGTCACGGTGCCGTCTCCGGCTACGTTGATGGTCCACCCTGCAGGCACAGTGGCCGGGTCAACCGTGTAGGACGCAGGCTTAACCGGCTTTTGGTTCTTGCCGATCACGCGCTTGAGCGTCGGCGCTGCCGACGTCATCTTCTCGCCGATCTTTCCACGGATGGTCGCAGGCGGGTAGACCACGTCAGTGGTCTGGGTGTTGTTCGGGTCGACGATGACCAGCAGCGGAATGATGTCCTGCGTGCCATTGGAGTAGGTCACCTTCACAATCGGCTGGGCGAAGCTGCCCGGGCGTGCATCAGTACCCGCAGGGGACTCAACGACCACGGTGTAGTCGCCGTTATCCGGATCACGGAAGTACGCGTCCCAGCCCTCGTAGATGTTCGAGTCGTCAAGCTCGATTCGCGCGTTGTACTTCTCCACCAGGTCTGCGAGCGTGTCGCCGTTGGAATCGGGGACGTTGGAGAAGGTGCGGGTTTGACGCTCGTCGGTCGGAGCGTTGTCCGCAACACCAGAAGTGATGTTCTGTTGGCGGGAGTCGTAGTTCGGGTCGTGATTCTTCGCGTCGTCGATATCGAAGGTTTTCGTCGCGATGGTTTCGGGCGAACGGTAACGCTCGGGCGCGAGGCTGGAGTTGTAAACCGTCCCCGGATCGCTGCCGTTCTCTTCGGCAGCCGTCTTCAATCCCGCCAAGTCGCGCGGCAGCGCGATCATCTCGAACGTGATCTCGTCCGTCTTCGTGTATTTGGGCTCGTCCTTGATGTAGTCCGCCATCTCCCAGTAGATGTCGTTGCCCCTGCGGGTGATCTTACCCGGAACCTCGCTGTCCTTCGGATCCTTGGCCTTCGGATTTTTCGCGATGAAGCGGAGGCGCTCAAGGGAGTCATCGTCTGCGGAGACGGTACCGACCTTCACCTCCACGCCGGGGTTGATGACCGTGGCTTCGTAATTATCTTTCTCGTTATCCAGCTGGTCGGCCCAGTCGATGGTGATCGGGGTGCAGTCAGCGTTCTCGCTCGGCCACGGGTTGACAACGCCGTTGACATGAAATTCGCCACTGTCAGAGAAGAAGTAGCCGTAATCTGCCTTCCAGTCATTGTTGTACTGGCCCTTCCACCCGATGGTCATGCCACCGTTTGGCGATCTGATTCACCTGGCCCTCGGTGAGATTCATCTCCGTTCTGAACGTCCGGGCCGTCTGGCCGCGTGCCGGCGGATCGATGACCATCTTGGGCACGTCCTGGACGTAGTTCACGGACCCCGTCGCGGGTCTACCGATCGTCTCGCCCGGCTGCAGCGGGGAAAGTGTTACCGTTCTGCTCGAAATCGGCGGGTTGTTCGGGCCGTCGACGACATTCAAAAAGTTAAAAGTGCGCTCGCCGGAGGTGTCCGCCTTGACCTGGAGGCCGAAGTTACGGTCGGTCTTGATCGCCTCGCCGGCACACGTCGTTCGTAGCTAAGGCCCGAGTTCAACGAAACCTCGTCAGTGAGCTGGACGCCACAGGTCAGCGCCTTGCTGTTGAGCTCGGACTGCTTCGGCGCGACAGGTTCTTGCGTGTCGGTATAGCGAACGTTTTCAGCCGCGGCGGAAGACGGCGCCACGATCGCCGCGCCGCCGAGTGCGAGCGCGATGGTGGACGTGATGACAACGCCGGAACGGCGGGCGCGTGATGCGCGGTCAATTTTGGGCACGTGAGCTCCTTAATTAGCGAGGCCTAGAGCCGCCGAAAAGCGGCTGGCGATAGATAACATCACATCTTAGCGATGTTTGGCTACACGCGCTAAAAGATTTTTCCGCCTACACGCGCCCCTTCGAGCCTGCTAAACCCGCTGCGGCGAGCATCGCGCTGAGCAGGAACCCCGAAATTATCCCGCGGTAATCTCCTCCGTTACCGGCCGCAGAAACCACCGTGGTAGCCCAGTGCATTGGGGTGGATTGAGAGACCGCAACCACCGTGGCAGGTACCTCACCAGTGGTAGCCGTACGCCACACCCACCCGACGAGCGCAGCCTGAACAACCGACAACACCCCCGCCGTTGCCATACCGACACCTGCCGGGAGCAGCAGGAGTAACACGTACGCCAGTCCCGAGGAAGCAAGGGTTCCCCCGAGCATTCCAGCGAAAACTAACAGGGTCGCGCTGAGATCCAGCCCTGAACCGAGCACCCAAGCAAGGATCGCACCGGCACACGCCGTGAGCACCGAACCCATCCCAAGGATCCACCAACGCCTGCCTGCGGCAAACCACGCCGCAGCCGCTAACGCTGTGCCACCGAAGACAGCCAACACCGCAAGCAGCATCGCAGCCACGGGAGCGAGAGTAGAGCCGGAGGCCTCGCCTTCCTGCGCATTCTGTGCTACCGCTGGCACCGGCAGCGCTGCACGTACCGCGGAGACCTTCTCGGCATTCAGCCCCGCCATGTGGTCGATCTTGCCCACGCCGGCAACGAGTTCGTCGATGCCACCTGTCGCCTGCGAGGTTTGCGACTGCAGCTCCGCCAACCCGCGCGCAAGCTCCGCCGAGCCGTTTGTGGCTGTATATATACCGTCATGAAACCCGTAGCCGGGTGCGGCGAGCTGGTTGGCAAGGTCGCGTGAGCCGTCGCGAAGCTGGTTCATCTTGGCCACAGCGTCCGGCGGCAACTGGGCAGTCTGCGCCTGCTCCCGCAGCCCCGCCAAGGAATCCCGGGCCTTGACTGCCTCTGGGTCCTTCGCATCCTTGAGCTCTTCGAGGGCCCGGTCGATGGCGCCGACCACCTGGCCGCGCACCGCCTCGAAACCGGTGACCTGGCCAACGACCTCCCCGATGGAGTCTGCCAGCTGGGTCGCGCCGGCCCCGAGCTGGCCAGTGCCCGCCTGCAGCTGGACCATGCCGTCGGAGAGTTGTTGGGAACCGGTCTGGGCGGCCGTGAGGGCGTCGATAAGCTGCTGCGTCTGCGCCTGCGCCTCCCCAATGCCTGCGGCGAGCTGGTTCGCGCCTTCCGCAAGCACCTTCGCCTGCTGGCCGGCCTCGCCTGCGGCACGGCGCGCATCGCCCAGATTGTCCGGGCCCACCTGCGGGGCGCCGGAGACTTCTGATTCTCCAACGGTATTCGCCCACGTGTCGGCCGGGCTCATGGGCAGAAACGCCCCGATGAGCAGTGCAAAAAGCGCGCATCCCAACCGCAGACCGTTGCCCGATTTCATGGGATTGTTCTTAGCACTCGCCGTCTCCGCGCTGCGGGAGGCGCGCTGCCGGAAATATGCACCGTTAGAAGCATGTCGGTGGAATTGATACTGTCGTAAGGGTTCTTGCCAAAACCATGGATTGAAATGGGTTCACCATGACACTTCCCCTCGTCATCGGGCTCGTAGCTGCAACGGTTGTTCTCTCCCCGTTGTTGGTGCGTGTCATGGACAGGAAGGCCGGGTATCCGCTTGCGGTGCTGCTGTTCGCCGCAGCTGCCGTGCTTGGCTCGAAATTCTCGGCCGTCTCCCGCGGTGCGGACCTGGTGTGGTCCAAAGAATGGGCGCGCGACGTAATGGGGTCGGGCACCTCCGCCGAGTTCTCCCTCCGCGCGGACGGCCTCGGCATCTTCTTCGCGCTTTTGGCCCTTGTCATCGGCGGCGTTGTCTTCGTGTACTCCGCGGCCTACCTACCCAAAAAGGACGGAAACACCAGCTTCTACACCATCATGACGGCATTTACGCTGTCGGTGCTGTTGCTGGTGCTGGCCAATGACGCGGTGCTGCTGTTCATCGCCTGGGAGCTGGTCTCCATAGCGTCGTTCCTGCTTATCGCCCGTTCCGGCTCCTCCGGCGAGGCGGGGTCCTACCGCACCCTGATCCTGACCTTCTTCGGCGGCCTGACGCTGCTGGCGGGGCTGGCCGTAGCCGCAGTGCAGACGGGCACAACGAGCATCGAAGGCATTCTCGCCTCGGACGTGTGGGGCGATAACGGCGTGACCGTCGTGGTGGCGTTGCTGATCGCGTTTTCCGCATTCACCAAAGCCGCGCAGTTCCCGTTCCACTTCTGGCTGCCGGAGGCCATGGCAGCGGCCACACCGGTGTCCGCGTTCCTGCACGCCGCCGCAGTGGTGAAGGCAGGCGTGTACCTGCTGCTTCGCTTTTCCACCATCTTCCACGACGTCGCAGCATGGAACTACCTCCTGGTGGTCACCGGCCTGTTCACCGCGCTGATGTCCGCGCTGTTTGCCATTACGAAGACGGACCTGAAGCACCTCACCGCGTACTCCACCGTGTCCCACCTGGGCTGGATCGTGGCCGCCATTGGCGTGGGCACCCCTATCGCCCTGGCCGCGGCGTTGACCCACACGCTCGCGCACGCGTTGTTCAAGTCCTCACTGTTCATGCTCATTGGCGTGGTGGACCACGAGGCTGGCACGCGCGACATGCGCCGCCTGGGCCCCATCTACAACAAGATGCCGTTCACCTTCTTCTCCACCATCATCGCCGCCGCCTCCATGGCAGCGGTGCCGCCGCTATTCGGCTTCGTGTCCAAGGAGTCCATCCTGGACGCGTTCCACGAAACGCAGCACGGCGCGCTGCTGCTGACGGTGGCCGGCATCGCCGCGTTCCTCACCTTCGTCTACTCCGCGAAGATCGTGTTCGGGGCGTTTATCGACGGGCCGAGGGACCTCCCCGACGTCCACGAAGCCCCCGTGGCGTTGTGGCTCCCGCCGCCCTGCCGGGCCTGACCTCGGCCGTTCTCCCGTTCCTGCTTTTCTGGGTGGACAACCCGGTGTCCGCCGGCGTGCGGGCGGTGACTGGCGACGACAGCTTCGCCACCCACCTCGCACTCTGGCACGGCGTGACGCCCCCGTTCCTGGTCTCGGTGGCGGTGCTGGTGGCCGGCGTGGTCTTCGTGCTGTTCTTCCGCAAGCCGGTCTTCGAGGCACTGCGCAACAAGCAGCTCCTGCCGGCGGACGGCCCCGAGGTGCTCAAACGCACCACCCGTGGCCTGTCCGAGTTTGGTAAGCAGCTCGGCTCCCTGGCGGACGGGTTCAACCCGTCGCGGCACCTGTTCCCGCTGCTCGCCTCCGTTGTGGGCATGGGGCTGACCGTGCTGCTGCTGACCGACGGCATCGACGGAGTGACCCCGGCGCCACGTGCAGAGGGCCTGGATGTGTGGTGGGACCTCATCCCGTTCGCCATCATCGCCATGTCTGTGCTCGGCATGGTGCTCACTCGCTCCCGCCTCGCCTCCGCGGTGCTGCTGGGCACCGTCGGCGTGGGCATGACGCTGCAGATGTTCATGCTGGGCGCCCCCGACGTCGCCCTGACCCAGTTCCTCGTTGAGGCACTGACCGTGGTGATCATCCTCGTTGTGCTGCGCTACCAGCCGCGCATGTTCCCGGAGACCAAGACGCGCCGCAAGGTCCTCGCGTCAGTGTTCGCCGTGATCGCCGGCGTGGTCACCTTCTTCGGTGTCTACGGCCTGACCGGACGTCGTGGGCGCTCCGAGCTGGCGGAGTGGTACCTCACCGAGGGCGGCAAGGCCACCGGGGCGGACAACATCGTCGCGGTGATCATTGTGGAATTCCGTGGCTTCGATACCTTGGGCGAGCTGTCGGTCCTCGGCATGGCCGCCGTAGTGATCGCCGCGGTGGTCAGCTCCATGCCGCGCCACCTCTTCGAGGCGGGCACGCGCCCGCGCCCGTTCGGTCAGTCTCAGCTCAACTCCATCCCGCTGCGCAAGGCCGCGGCGCTGGTGGCGCCGGTCCTGGTGGTGCTCTCCGTGCTCATCTTCTTCCGCGGCCACACCGCCCCAGGCGGCGGCTTCGTCGCCGCCCTGGTCATGGCCACGGCGTTTGCCATCAACTACCTCTCACGCGGCGCGGACGCGGACGTGGTGAAGAACCTCACGCCCATCCGGCTCACCGGCTGGGGCATCATCATCGCGATCAGCTCCGGCTTCCTCGGCTTCATCGAAGGCGGGTTCATGTACGCCATCCACGGCGAGATCGCCGGCGAGCACATGACCACGTCCCTGATCTTCGACTTCGGCATCTACCTCGCGGTGCTGGGCATGGTTACCGCCGCCATCAATGCGCTCGGCGGCTACCTGCGCCCCGGCATGGACCTAGCGGATCTGGATTATGCGCGCGACGAGGAAAACCCGCTGCCCCGCGTGCCGGAGCCGGAGCACCCGGAAAACGCCGTGGACGCCCACCCCGAGCCGATCAACCCGGCGCACGACCCGCAACCGGTTATCACGAAGGAGCTCTAACCCATGGTCATGGCACTTACCATCGCGGTCCTTGTCGCGGGATCCGTGTACCTGGTGTTGCAGCGCGGCATGGTGCGCATCGTCTTCGGCATGTCCCTGTTCGGCCACGCCACCAACCTCACGCTGCTTGCCGGCGGCGTGGGCGCGTGGCGCGGAGAGGCGTTTCCCTCCCGCGTGCCGTTCGAGGACATGGGTGACCCCCTGCCCCAGGCGTTCGTCCTCACCGCCATCGTGATCGCGATGGCCACTACTACGATCCTGCTCATGCTCTCCTCGCTGGGCCGCAACGACGACACTGCGGAGCAGCCCACCGGCACGGACGCTGGCTACTCCAAGATGTGGCTGAGCCCGTCTGCGCTGTCCACCGCCGGCCGCAACGCGCGCCTGAACCCGAAGCGGCTGGAGGAGATCCATGCCCGCGAGATCAGCCACGTTGACAACGAAAGCCTGAAGGTGACTGACTAATGGCTGTAGACGCAATCCTGCCCGTCTTCGTGGCACTGCCGCTGATCGTCTCCGCGGTCACGGCGTTAAGCCCCTGGAAACAGCTCAACGACGCACTTGCCCTCATCATCCCCGCCATCAACTTAGGTCTGGGCGTGTGGCTGTACGGCTACACGCGCGACCACGGCACCATCAGCCACGTCATCGGCCTGTACCAGGGTGGCGTGGGAATCTCGTTCGCCGCGGACACGTTCTCGGCGGTGATGATCGTGACCACCATGATCGTGTCGCTGACATCGAACTGGTTCGCCGTCGCGGTAGGCGAGACGCAGTCCCGGTTCTACGTGCCGCTGTCGCTGGTGCTCGTTACCGGCGTTTCCGGCGCGCTGCTCACCGCGGACCTGTTCAACTTCTTCGTCATGATCGAGGTCTGCCTCCTGCCCTCGTACGGCCTGATCGCCATGACGGGCACCCGCCACCGCCTGCTGTCGGCCCGCATGTTCGTGCTGGTGAACCTGGCGGCGTCGACAATGCTCGTGCTCGGCGTGGGCTACCTCTACGCCGTCACAGGCGCGGTGAACCTCGCCGCCCTGCAAGGCGTCGCCGCAGGTCACGGCCCGGCCACGGTAGCCACCGGCATCGTCGTCATCGCCATTGCCGCGAAGGCGGGTGTGTTCCCCGTCTACACCTGGCTGCCGCGCACCTACCCGTCGACGTCCGCCGCCGTCATGGGCTTGTTTTCCGGCCTGCACACCAAGGTCGCCGTCTACATGCTCTTCCGCATCTGGGTGATCATGTTCGACATGGACCCGCGCTGGAACACGCTGCTCATTGTGGTCATGGTCATCTCCATGATCATCGGCGGCTACGCGGGCCTGGCGGAATCCACCATGCGCCGCGTGCTGGCGTACCAGATGGTCAACGGCATGCCGTTCATCCTCATCATGCTGGCATTTACGCAGGACGACGCACGCTACGCGCTGGCCGCCGGCCTGCTCTACACCCTGCACCACATGATCACTATCGCGGCCCTGGTGCTCAACGTCGGCGCGATCGAGGAGACCTACGGCACAGGCACCATGGCGAAGCTGTCCGGCATCGCCCGGCGCGACCCGTGGACGTCTGCAGTGTTTGTCGCCGGCGCGTTTTCCATCGTGGGCTTCCCGCCGTTCTCCGGCATCTTCGGCAAGGTCACCGTGGTGCTGGCGGCGGCGACTCCGGGCGACTGGCGCTCCTGGGTGGCCATCACCGCCATCATCGTCGCGTCCTTCGGCGCGCTGTTGTCCATGATGCGCCTGTGGCAGCGCGTGTTCTGGGGCCGGCCTATGCAGAACTACCCCGAGGCGCTCAACGTGCGCGCAAGCTTCATGCTGCCGTCCGCGGTGCTCATGGTTATCTCGCTGGGCATGTTCATCTTCGCCGGCCACATGTGGGACATCACCACCACCGCCGTGGACGACCTGCTTGACGTTAACGCCTACACTTCGGCCGTACTCGGCGACAACCCTGTCGGCGTCCCGGCGCCCGGCGACACCTTCGGAGGGGAGAACTAATGCGAGGCTTCTTCCACGGCGTGAAGTACGCCGCCTGGATCAGTAAGGAAATCTTCGTCGCCGGCTTCGACGCGGTCGCTGCCGCGTTCAACCCGCGCACGAAGTTTGAACCCATCGTCATTTATTACCCGCTGCGGGTGAACACGGACTGGGATGTGTTCTGGTTCTCCACCTCCATCACCGCAACCCCGGGCACCCTGTCCATGGGCCTGCGCCACCCGGTCACCCCGGGCGGGCCGATCACTCTGCTGGTGCAGGCCGCGTTCGGTTCGGACCCGGAGGATGTCATCGCGGGGTTGGTGGATATGGAGGAGCACCTGCGGCCGTCGTTAAGCGAACGCCCCATCGACCCGAAGACGGTGGCGTGGGAGCCGTACGTGGACCACGGCCCGGACAACACAGGCGAGCACGTGCCACCGGCGGAAAGGATGGATTAAGCCATGTTCACCACTGTCATGCAGGCCTGCATCATCGTGATGTCGGTGAGCCTGCTCGTGTCCCTGGCGGGGGTGATCCTGACCAAGGACGAGCTGTCGCGCGCGGTGATGGCGGACGTGATCTTCTACTCCATGATCGCGATCTTCCTCGTGTGGACGTTGTGGAACTCCTCCGCCATCGGATACGAGATCCCCATCCTCGCCGGCCTGGTGTGCGGCGTGATCCCGACGATCTCCATGGCCCGCATTATCTCGAGAGGACGCCGCTGACATGACCATCGCCGAAATCGTCGTCTCCGCCCTGGTTGTGGTGGCCACCATCTGTGTGGTTGCCACCACCATCCTGCAGCTGCGCGCACCCGACGCCCTTACCCGCGTGAACCTGCTCGGCCCGCTGGTGGTGATCGCGTTTCCGATCTTGGTGGTGGCCAAGCTGATCCGCTCGTGGACCACCACAGGCTTCGACCTCAACGACTTCATCCGTGCCGTCATCGCCATCTTCGCGGTGTGGGTTGTCGGCTCCGTGGCATCGTTCATCATGGGCCGCTCCCTCTACGGCGTGACCGTCACTGATAAAACTCCCCTCGCCGAGCCGCGCAACCGCTAACGTAGTGGGCTTGTGAGCAGAAGCGACGACGCCTACGTCACGGACCTTGCGCTGCGCGCCGGCCGGGGCGACAAGGGCGCGCTCACCGAGTTCATCCGCCTCACCCAAGACGACGTGTGGCGGCTGCTCGCCCACCTCGCCGGCCCCCAGCACGCCGACGACCTCACGCAAGAAACCTACCTGCGCGTCTTAGGCTCCCTGCCGCGGTTCCAAGGCCGCTCCACCGCGCGCACCTGGCTGCTCTCGCTGGCGCGGCGCGCGTGGGTCGACTCCGTGCGCCACGACATGGCGCGCCCCCGCAAATCGGCCGCCGAGTACGAGGACGTCGCCGCCTCCAACCCCAGCCCCGACAACCCCAACACGTGGAGCGATGTCATCGACGCGCGCTCGCTTCTCGACGAGCTGCCGCCCGAACGCCGCGAAGCCTTAGTCCTCACGCAAGTGCTGGGCTACACCTACGAGGAGGCCGCGAAGATCGCCGGCGTGCGGGTGGGCACGATCCGCTCGCGCGTGGCCAGAGCACGGCGGGATCTCGTTGCCGGGAGCCAATAGCCGGGAAAAGCTAAGGTTATGTGCATGCGTATTTCACAACCCTTGGCATTGACCACCCTGGCGGCGGTTGCGGCCCTGACGGTGGCGGGGTGTGCGTCGGAAAGCGATGACGCCCCCGCAGACCACGCCGAACACGCCGCGCACGCTGAGCACGACCACCCGGCGGACGGCGGCCCCGCCCCTGCCGGCATCATCGAGGCGGCCGACCCGACCTACCCCGTCGGCACCGAGGTCACGCTCACGGCGGACCACATGCCGGGCATGGACGGGGCGACCGCAACCATCTCCGGCGCCTTCGACACCACCGCCTACGCGGTGTCCTACACGCCGACCGACGGCGGCGCCCCGGTGACCAACCACAAGTGGGTCGTGCAGGAAGAGCTCGAGGGCACGGACGGCAAGACGCTCGGCACCGGCGACACCGCGGTGATGACCGCGGACCACATGGCCGGGATGCAGGGCGCGGAAGCCACCATCGACTCCTCTACCGACGAAACCGTCTACATGGTGGACATCGACTCTCCAGAAATGACCATGAAGCGGCACAAGTGGGTCGTGGAAAGCGAAATCCAGCCGAAGTAGCACCGTTTTACTAGATTGAACTCATTATGTTGAAGAACGCACTCTTAATTTCATTCGCCTTCATCGGCACCGTCGTGGGCGCTGGCTTCGCCTCTGGCCAGGAGGCGCTGCTGTACTTCTCCGCCTTCGGCACCCAGGGCATGTGGGGCGCCATCCTCGGCTCCGCGCTGATGCTCATCGCCGGCGTGACCATCCTCCAGCTCGGCTCGTTCTTCCAGGCCAAGGAGCACATGGAGGTTCTCGGCTCCATCTCCTCCAAGGTGATGGGGTGGATCCTGGACATCGCCACCATTGTCACCCTGTTTTCCATCGGCTTCGTCATGTTCGCCGGCGCGGGCGCGAACCTGAACCAGCAGTTCGGCCTGCCCGTGTGGGTCGGCGCGGTGCTCATGCTGGCGGCCACCATCGGCTTCGGCATGCTCGACGTGGACAAGGTCACCGGCGCGATCGGCGCGCTCACCCCGTTCCTGCTGGTCTTCGTCATCTTCGGCTGCGGCTGGACCCTGATCAACGCCCACCCGGACTGGTCCGCGCTCAACGAAGCGGCCGCGCAGGTGGACACCTCCCTGCCCAACTGGTGGATCTCCGCGCTGAACTACACCGGTCTGAACGTGATGTGCGTGGTGTCCATGGCGCTGGTGATCGGCGGCAACCAGCTGGACACCCGCGCAGCCGGCTTGGGCGGCCTCTTCGGCGGCCTGGGCTACCTGGTCATGCTCATGCTGCTGGCGCTGGCGCTGCTGGTGAAGATCGACACCGTCTCCGGCCAGGACATGCCTCTTTTGACCCTGATCACGGACATCAACCCGACCATGGGCCTGATCATGTCCCTGGTCATCTTCGGCATGATCTTCGCCACCTCCCTGGGCATGTTCTTCGCCCTGGGCAAGCGACTGTCCCGCGGCCGCGAGGACAAGTTCCGCGTCATCTTCATCTCCGCCTGCGTGATCGGCTTCGTGCTGTCCTTTGTGGGCTTCCAGCAGCTGGTCTCCACCGTCTACCCGATTTTGGGCTACCTGGGCCTCCTGCTCATCGTGGTGATGACGCTGGCGTGGATCCGCGGCATTCCGAAGCTGCGCAAGGAAGGCGACCGACGCCGCCGCGCGCTTGAGCTGACCCGCAAGAAGATGGACCCGGCCGAGCGCTTCACCAAGAACGACGAGCGCGAGCTGGAGTACCTCACCGCGAAGTCCAATGTGGACTCCGAGGAGCTGTCCGAGGCGCTCGAGGAAGAGGTTGCCCAGGAGCTGCTCGACGACGATGAGAGCGACTTCGAGGAAGAAGACCGCGACAACCCCTCCGACGTGGTGTACGTCTCCTACACCGACCCTGTCACGGCCGAGGAGTACGCCGCCAACCCGGACGAGCCGTGGAACGACCACACCGTCGACGACCTGATCGCCGCCGACGAGGCGGAGGAAGCTGCGGCCGGAGAGGACACCAGCCTGGGCGGCTCCACCGCGGTCGACACCGGCAGCACCGACGCGAACGGCACCGGCTCCACCAAGCTGTAGCCACCAACCCCAAAGCCCCTCTGACAGATTCCACCGGAATGTGTCAGAGGGGCTTCATTGCGCGTGGTGGCCGCAAGCCCGCGGCGGAATCTGTCAAAGACCACCCCGCCCCGGGCGCGAAACGCCCTAGACCAGCAGCTCCGCGATCTGGATCGTGTTCAGCGCCGCGCCCTTGCGTAGGTTGTCGCCGGCGACCACGAACACCAGGCCGCGGCCCCCGTCGACGGACTGGTCCTGGCGGATGCGGCCCACCAGGGACTCGTCGATGCCGGTCGCCGCGCGCGGGGTAGGCACGTCCACCACCTTCACGCCCGGCGCGCTCTGCAGCACCTCGGTGGCGCGCTCCGGGGTGACGGCGTCGGCGAACTCGGCGTGCACGACCATCGTGTGGCCGGTGAACACCGGCACGCGCACGCAGGTGCCCGCCACCTTCAGCTCCGGCAAGCCGAGGATCTTGCGCGACTCGTTGCGCAGCTTCTGCTCTTCGTCGGTTTCCAACGTCCCGTCGTCCACAAGCGAGCCCGCCATCGGCAGCGCGTTGAACGCGATCGGCGCCACGTACGGCCCCAGGTCGCTGTGCTTCACGACGTCCTCACGGACCAGCCCACGCGGATCCCCGATCTCCTCCACCTGGGTGGCCAGCGCCTCCACGCCAGCGAGACCCGAGCCGGAGACGGCCTGGTAGGAGGCGACGCGCAGGGTGGTCAGACCGAACGCGTCGTGAAGCGGCTTGAGCACCGGCATCGCCGCCATGGTGGTGCAGTTGGGGTTGGCGATGATGCCCTTCGGCGTCTCGCGCGCCGCCTCCGGGTTCACCTCGGAGACGACCAGCGGGACCTCGTCGTCTTTGCGCCACGCCGAGGAGTTGTCCACCACGGTCGCGCCGGCGGCGGCGAAGACGGGGGCCCACTCGCGGGAGGTGGAGCCGCCCGCAGAGAACAGGGCGATGTCCACGTCGGCGACGGATTCCTCGGTGACCTGGGTGAGGTCCTCGACGGTGATGTCCTCGCCCCGGAACTCCAAGGTCGTGCCGGCGGAGCGCGGCGAGGCGAAGAAGCGGACCGTGTCGGAGGGGAAGTTGCGCTCGGCGAGGATGTCGCGCATCACGCGGCCGACCTGGCCGGTGGCGCCAACAACTGCAAGGGTGGTCATGGGATAGCTCCTTCTAGCGTCCGGTGCCTGCGTAGACTACGGCCGGCTCGTCGCCGCCGAGGTCGAACTTGGTGTGGATGGCGCGCGCGGCCTCCGCCACGTCGGCCTGGCGCACGACGGCGGTGATGCGGATCTCCGAGGTGGTGATCATCTCGATGTTGATGCCCGCGTCGCGCAGCGCGTCGCAGAAGTCGGCGGTGACGCCCGGGTGGGACTTCATGCCGGCGCCGACGAGGGAGACTTTGCCGATCTGGTCGTCGTAGCTCAAGTCGTCCCAGCCTTCGGAGGCCTGCATGGTGCGCAGCTGCTCCATCGTGCGCGCCCCGTCGGCTTTGGGCAGGGTGAAGGTGATGTCGGTCTTGTTGTCCTCGGCGTTGGAGATGTTCTGGATGACCATGTCGATGTTCACCTCCGCGTCCGCCAGCGCGCGGAAGACCTTCGCGGCCTCGCCCACGGAATCCGTGATGCCCAGGATGGTGATCTTGGCCTCCGAGTCGTCGGTGGCCACGCCGGTGAGAACTGCTTCTTCCATGGGGATATCCTCCAATGCTCCGGCAACCAGGGTGCCGGTTTCTTTGCTGTACGACGAGCGGACTCGAAGTGGGACGTTAAACGCGCGGGCGTACTCCACGCTGCGCAGGACAAGAATCTTGGACCCGGACGCGGCGAGCTCCAGCATCTCCTCGAAGCAGAGCTTGTCCAGCTTCCTCGCGTCCGGCACGATGCGCGGGTCTGCGGTGTAGACGCCGTCGACGTCGGAGTAGATCTCGCACTCATCGGCACCCATCGCGGCCGCCAGCGCCACTGCCGTGGTGTCGGAGCCGCCGCGGCCGAGGGTGGTCACGTCCTTGGTTTCGCGGTTGACGCCCTGGAAGCCGGCGACGATGGCGATCTTGCCCGCGTCCACCGCCTCCTGCACGCGCCCCGGGGTGACCTCCAGGATGCGGGCGTTTCCGTGGCGTTCGGTGGTGATCACGCCGGCCTGCGAGCCGGTGAAGGACTGCACCTCTTCACCCAGCGCGTGCACCGCCATGGCGACCAGCGAGTTGGAGATGCGCTCGCCGGCGGTGAGCAGCATGTCCATCTCGCGAGCGGGCGGGGTGGGGTTGACTTGGGCGGCAAGGTCCAACAGTTCGTCTGTGGTGTCGCCCATAGCGGAGCAGACCACCACGACATCGTTGCCGGCCCGGCGGGTTTCCACCACTCGCTGGGCCACGGCCTTGATCCGCTCCGCGCTTTCCAGGGACGATCCCCCGTATTTCTGGACGATCAGTGCCATCTCAAACCTCCGCGGATCTGCGTGCATTCCAACGGCCAAGAATAGCGTCCCAAAACTGCCAAACTAGGCACCCGCGTTAATATCATTCACTGTGCACAACAATTTTCTCGCCGTCACGTTCGCGCTCGTTTCGGCCGCGACTATGGCGGCGGGGACGGTGTGGCGCCACCGCATCATGCGCGCAGGCACCGCGGAAGGCGAGAACAACGACTCCCCCATGCAGTCCATCAAGCGGCCCGCGTGGTGGGCGTCGATGGGCGTGGCGTTTTTGGCCTATGGCTTCCAGGCCGCCGCGCTCGCGTTCGGCTCCCTGCTGGTAGTGCAGCCGGTCCTCGCGCTGTCGCTGATGCTGACCTTGCTGTTTTCCGCGTGGGCGGAGAAGCGCCACATGCAGACCGCGGAGGCGTTTTGGGCCGTTGCGCTCACCGCTTCCGTGGGCGGCGTGGTGGTTTTGGGCCGCCCCCTGCCGGGGACGCGCGACCCGGCTACGTGGGAGTGGGTCACGGTCGTGGGTACCGCCGTGGCGATCATCCTCCTCGCCTACGCGACCGCTTCTCGACGTCCTCCGGCCGGCAAAGCCTTAATCTTCGGCGCCGCCTGCGGTGCGATGTACGGCTACCAGGCCGTGTTTTCCAAAGTGGCGGTGGACGACTTCGTCGACGGCGGCGTACTCGGCCTTGTCACCTCCTGGCAGCTGTGGGCCATGCTGCTCGCCGCCACCGCCGGCACGGTGGTGCAACAGTACGCGTTCGCGGCGGGCAACCTGGCCACGTCCCTCCCGGCGTCGAAGATCGTGGAGCCGCTGGTGGCGTTTTCCCTGGGCTTGTTTTTGCTCGGCGAATCCTTCCGCGTGGATTCGGTGCTGGGGTGGGTGGCCGTTGGGACGTCGATAGGCGTGATGCTCGTTTCGGCCGCAATACTCACACGAGTGAGCATCAAGTGATGTAAGGTGTGCCGCATGTCGCACGGGGCGCTTCTCCTTCTACGCCGCGGCGGGAATCAGGCCAACTAACACGGCCGGCACCCCGTCGCGGAGTTTTTGCTGGCCGGCCGTGGAACACACCACCGACAGAGGAGACCCCCGATGACCAACGATTTTTTCGCACCCCGTGAGATCCAAACCCCGTCCGGCCCGCGCCACGAAGACCAACCGGCGTGGAACAAGCAGCGCGGCTCGCAGATGCCAATTGAGCGCTACCTCTCGTTTGCCGAGGAGGTCGAGGACATCCAGCTGCCGGACCGCACCTGGCCCGACAAGAAGATCACGCACGCGCCGCAATGGTGCGCGGTGGACCTGCGCGACGGCAACCAGGCGTTGATCGACCCGATGAGTCCCGAGCGCAAGCGCCGCATGTTCAACCTGCTGGTGGAGATGGGGTTCAAGGAGATCGAGGTCGGCTTCCCCTCCGCCTCCCAGACCGACTTCGACTTCGTGCGCGAGATCATTGAAAAGAACATGATCCCCGACGACGTGACCATCCAGGTCCTGGTGCAGGCGCGCGAGCACCTGATCCGCCGCACCTTCGAGGCGTGCGAGGGCGCGAAGAACGTCATCGTGCACTTCTACAACTCCACCTCCAAGCTGCAGCGCCGCGTGGTGTTCCGCAAGGACCGCGAGCAGGTTAAGAAGCTGGCGACGGATGCGGGCGAGCTGATCAAGACCATCGCCGCCGACTACCCGGACACAAACTGGCGCTGGGAGTACTCGCCGGAGTCCTTCACCGGCACGGAGCTGGACTTCGCGCTCGAGGTGTGCGACGCCGTCGTCGAAACGATGGAGGCCACACCCGAAAACCCGATCATCCTGAACCTGCCGTCCACGGTGGAGATGATCACCCCGAACGTCTACGCGGACTCCATCGAGTGGATGCACCGCAACCTGGCCCGCCGCGATTCCGTGATCATCTCCCTGCACCCGCACAACGACCGTGGCACCGGCGTCGCCGCGGCCGAGCTGGGCTACATGGCGGGCGCGGACCGCATCGAGGGCTGCCTGTTCGGCAACGGCGAGCGCACCGGCAACGTGGACCTGGTCACCCTGGGGCTGAACATGCTCACCCAGGGCGTGGACCCCCAGATCGATTTCTCCGACATCACCCGCATCCGCGAAGTGGTGGAGTACTGCAACCAGCTGCGCGTGCCGGAGCGCCACCCCTACGGCGGCGACCTGGTGTTCACGGCGTTCTCCGGCTCGCACCAAGACGCGATTAACAAGGGCCTGGACGCGCTGGCGCAGAATGTCCGCCCGGACGCCACCAGCTCCGAGGTCTCCTGGGAGGAGCTGCGCGAGACCACGTGGGAGGTGCCGTACCTGCCCATCGACCCGAAGGACGTCGGCCGCACCTACGAGGCCGTCATCCGCGTGAACTCCCAGTCCGGCAAGGGCGGGGTGGCCTACATCATGAAGACCGACCACGGCATCAATATGCCGCGGGCGATGCAGCCGGAGTTTTCCGCCGTGGTGCAAAACATCACGGACAGCGAGGGCGGCGAGGTCAACTCCAAGAACATGTGGGACATTTTCGCCGCCACCTACCTGGACCTGGATTCCCCGCTGGAGCTCACCCACTACCGCATCGACGCCGCCGAGGAGGACGGCCAGGACACCCGCGTGGCCGCGACGGTGACCTACGAGGGCGCCGAGCGCGAGATCGAGGGCGCGGGCAACGGCCCGATCGCGGCGTTCGCCAACGCGCTGGAGCGGATCGGCATCGAGTTCGAGGTGCAGGACTACTCGCAGCGCGCACGCACCGCAGGCGATGACGCGGACGCGGCCTGCTACATCTACGCCGACGTGGACGGCACGTCTGCGTGGGGTGTGGGTATCGCCGGCTCCACCACGCGCGCGTCGCTGGAAGCGATTGTCTCCGCGGTCAACCGCTCGACTGCGGCGAACTAGCGCCCGCGCGTTATACTTGCGGGACTAAACCACACAATTAAGCGGCGGGAGGTGGCGTGATGGCGACGTATGAGGTCCCCTCGGGCCCGCGCCGTCTCCCCGTCGAGCGTCTGTTTGCCGACGTCCATTCGGTCACCCTCACCCCGGCCCTCGACGTCCTCGTGGACGGCGAGGTTGTGGGCTCGGTGGATGACGCGGAGCTGGGCCAACTCGCCTCCGCCGGCGTAACCCCGGTGGTGGCGGCGGAGCGCGGCGCTGTGCTGCTGCCACCGGCAGGGCAAGTGCTGCCGGTAAACACTCCCCCGCGGGCGCCGTGGGCGCTGCTGCCGGACGGGGAGCGTTACGCCGTCGATTTGCGTGGCGAGCTGCCGGTGGAACCGCCGGCACAGGTGTTGGCCACCTTGGCGTTCGACGACGCCGGGGAGATCACGCTTGCCGTGGACGGCAGCGTCGTCGGCGAGCTGGACGCCGCCGCGGGCGAGGCGCTGACGCCGACGCTGCGCCGCCTGGAGGAGCGGGGGCTCGTCGCCGTCGCCCGCGGTTACGCCACCTCCGTGGAAGGCGGCGTCGCCCTCGCCGTGTCGGCCGGGCCGATCCCCGCCGATGAGGTCCCGGCGATTTCCCCCCTGCCGCCGATCGTGCGCGAGGTGGAGATCCAACCCGCCACCACCAGCTTCTTCGCCACCATGGACGCGGAAGCCGCGGCTCTCGCCGCCGACACCGAGGAACGCCCCGACAAGGAAACCCGGGCCCCCGGCAGAGGCCGCGGTGCGCTTATCGCCGGAGCGGCCGCCGTCGCCGCCCTCGTCTTGGCGGGCGTGGGCACGGCAGTCATGAGCTCCCCATCCGGCATAGAGCGCGACTCTACTTCGGCATACCAGCAGACCACTGAGATATCTCAACCGCAGACGCAGCCGAGCAGCGAAACCGAGTCGGCGGCGTCGACCACCGAGACTTCCCCCGAGCCATCGCCAGCGGAACCGGAGTTCAGCACCGAGCTGCCAGCCCAGGCCCCGGTGCCCCCTGCCCCAGTGCAAGCCCCGGCCCAGCCAGCGCAGCAGGCGCCCGCACCCGCACCCGTGCAGCGGGCCCCGGCGCAGAGGGCACCTGCGCAGGCACCGGCTCCGGCGCGTCCGGCCCCTGCCCCCGCCCCGGCACCAGCTCCCGCGCCCGCGCCTGCGCCGGCACCCGAGGAGCAGGCGTACGAGTACTCCATCGGCGGGTTCAAGGTGCGCTCCAACACCAGACTTGATCAGCCACTGTACGAGGTAGCTGAGCCGTAAGCTACGTTGGAACGATGACTGAGAACGACTACCCCTACGTGGCGTTGTTTACGCAGGCCACGGGGATACACCCGTCGACGGGGCGCCTGCTCACCGTCGACGCGGTCACGTTCGACGCCGCCGGGCGGGTGGGCGAGGAGTTCCACGCCGTGCTCAACCCCGGCACCGACCCCGGCCCCGCGCACACCCACGGTTTAACCCCGCACGATTTCGCGCAGGCCCCGCGGTTTTCCCGGTACCTGCGGACGCTGGACAAGCTCATCGACGGCCGCGTCTTAGTCACCCACGACTCCCCCGTTACCTGGGGCTTCGTGGTCTCCGAAGCCCGCCGGGCGATGAACGCCGCCGCGCGTGCGAACCGCTCGCGGCGCGGGCGCGGCAACAAGCGCCGCCAGCGGGTGGGCCACGTGCCGAAGCCGGACGCCATCGTCGACCTTTTAGCCACTGCGCGCCGCCAGGGGCACGTGCCGGTGGACACGCGCATCAACGCCGTGGCGAACCTGGTGGGCGTAGCCTCCACGCCCCCGGCCGCCTCGCGCGAGCGCGTCGGCGAATCCGAGTCGGAGTTTTCGCGCTGGGCAGACACTCAAACTGGTGGCGACGTACCTGGAGCTCGAACCGCGCGGGGTCGCCCAGTTCACCCCCGAGGATCTCGCGCCGGACCAATTCGGATTGCAACGCTCCTCGCTGCGCGTGGACGCGGAGAAGGCGCCGGCGATCGGGTCCAATCCAGGGTTGTTGGGCAAAGGCGGGCTGCTGCGCGGCATGGAGTTCGTCGTCTCCGACGACATCGCGGTAGACCCCGACCAGCTCATCGACGCCGGCGTGCGCGCCGGCCTGAACTACCGGGAGAAACTCACCCGGGAGACATCCGTGGCGGTCTCGGACGCGCTTCTACGCGGCGCCGAGCTGCGCGGCAAGGCCATGCACGCCCACCGCAAGAACATCCCCGTCGTCTCCGGCGAGGAGTTCGCGCGGCTAGTCGGTGAGATGGAGTCCGCGGAGTAGCCTTGTCCGCATGCAAGGACCAATCTCCCGCCTCCGCTCTGCGGCAGCCACCACCGCCGCGAATCTGGCCACCGCCGCCTCGCGCGCCACGGGCCGCGGCGCCGGCGGCATGATCGGCGGCCTCGTGGCCGGCGCGATCGACCCGAACATCATGGCCTCCCTCGGCGGCGGCCGCCCGGTAGTGCTGGTCACAGGCACGAACGGCAAATCCACCACCACCCGCATGCTCGCCGGCGCGGTGCGCGCGAAGCACACTGTGGCCACCAACGACGGCGGCGACAACATGGACGCCGGCATCATCTCCGCCCTCCTCGCCGGCAAGGACGCCGACGCGATCGTGCTGGAATGCGACGAGCTGCACGTGCCCAAGGTCGCCGAGCGCCTCAAACCGAGCGCGTTCGTGCTGCTCAACCTCACGCGCGACCAGCTGGACCGGGTCGGCGAGATCAACAAGATCGAGCGCGCGCTGCGCGACGCCGTAATGGCACACCCGGACGCCACCGTCATCGCCAACTGCGACGACGTGCTCATCACCTCCATCGCCTACGACCACCCCAACGTGGTGTGGGTCGCCGCCGGCGCCGGCTGGACCGGCGACTCCGTGACCAACCCCCGCTCCGGAGGCCACATTGTCCGCTCGTACCTCGCGGACAATGAGAAAAACGCACATGAGCAAAGCGACTGGTACGCCGTGGAACCGCTCCCCGACGGCCGCGAGTTCCGCCGCCCCGAACCCGACTACGCGGTGAAGGGGGAGCAACTGGTGGGGCCGGAGGGCGTCGTCAAGCTTGAGCTCACGCTGCCGGGCCGCGCGAACCTGGGCAACGCCGCCCAGGCCATCGCCGCCGCCGTGGAGGCGTTCGACATCCCGCTCGACGACGCCGTCGCCGCCGCAGCCGCCGTGGACAACGTCGCGGGGCGCTACACCACCGTCCACCTCGGCGACCACGCCATCCACCTGCTGCTGGCCAAGAACCCCGCGGGCTGGCAGGAGGCGCTGTCCATGGTCGACCGCGACGCGGACGGCGTGGTCATCGCCGTCAACGCGCAGCAGGGCGACGGCGAGGACGTCTCGTGGCTGTGGGACGTGAAGTTCGAGGACTTCGGCGACACCCACGTCGTCGCCGCGGGCGAGCGCGCCACCGACCTGGCGGTGCGGCTGACCTACGCCAACATCGGCCACGAGCTCGTCCACGACCCCGTCAAGGCCATCCGCGCCTGCCCGCCCGGGCGCGTGGAGGTGCTGGCGAACTACACCGCGCTGCTGAACCTGCGCCGCGCGCTGACCAAGGAGGAGGACTACCGTGCCTAAGCTCACCATCGGCCTGGTCCTGCCCGACGTGCTGGGCACCTACGGCGACGACGGCAACGCGCTCGTCCTGCGCGAGCGCGCACGGCGCCGCGGCATCGACGCGGCCATCGAGCGCATCATGCTTGACGACGACGTCCCGCCCACCCACGACCTCTACACCCTCGGCGGCGGCGAGGATGCCGCCCAGCTGATCGCCGCCGCGCGGCTGAGCGCGTCGCCGGGGCTGCAGGCGGCCGCCGCCGACGGCAAACCCATCTTCGCGGTGTGCGCCGGCCTGCAGGTGCTCGGCCACACGTTCCGGGCCCACGGCAACGAGGTCGAGGGGTGGGACTTTTGGACATCACCACCGCTCCCCTGCCCAAGCGCGCTACCGGCGAGCTCGCCGCGACGCCGACGCGCGCCGGCATCACCGCAGAGCTGTCGCAGCCACTGACGGGTTTTGAAAACCATATGGGCGCGACCGCACTCGGGCCGGACGCGTCTGCCCTGGGGCGTGTGACCCGGGGCGTGGGCAACGGCGTCGGTGTCGCAAGCTCCATCGACGGGGAAAAAGTCGACGGCGTGGTCCAGGGCAGCGTCATTGCCACCTACATGCACGGGCCTGCTTTGGCCCGCAACCCGGAGCTCGCCGACTTACTCCTCGCACGCGCGCTCGACGTGCCGCTGGCGGACCTGGAGCCGCTGGAGCTCGACGCCGTGACACAGCTGCGCCGCGAGCGCCTGCGTTAGCGGTTGGGGCCGAAGAGTTGGTTGAGTGCTCCTCGGTTGGTGTTTGTGTGGTGGTGTCCGGTTGGTGATGCCCATATGGGTGCGCCGCGGTCCATGGTGATGCGTCCGCGTTTGCGTCGTGTGGGGTCATCGTCGTTGACCCGGTTGTGGTAGCGGCACAGCGGGGCAAGATTGTCCAGATTGGTCTCACCACCGTGTTGCCACGGTGTGACGTGGTGCGTCTGGCACGCGTATGCGCCGTGGCGGCAGCCGGGAAACGCGCACACCGGGGAAACCATCGCGGCAAGGTCGCGCTGCTTCTGGTTGGCCAAGCGTTTCGTGCGGTAGAGGTTCACCGCCCCGTGTGTGGGATGGAACGCGGCGACTTCCAGTGCGTGACCGAACTCGTGCTGTAAGTATTCGGCGCCGGTCATGGTGGTGCCGTCGGTGAGCACCAGTTCGATCTCGTCGCCGGCACCGGCGAGGATGCGCATGTGGGCGTCGATGGGCACCATCACGATCGGGCGGGGTGCGGCGGCAACGACACCTTCTGCTGTGCCGTCGAGGATGCGCCAGAATTCTTGTTCCATTTGGGGCGCGGCCGGTGTGGTGGGGTCGAGGTTTTGGCGCAGGCGGTGTTCTAAGTCGGCGGCGTTGCGGTCGGTGGTGTCGATGGTGATGCGTGCCCGGCCGTTTCTCGGCCGGGAGAAGGCGACCTGTTTTTTCTTCGGGGTGGTATCGGCGGGGATGAGTTCGCGTGCGGCGCGTTCAATCGCGCGGTACCCGCCGGGCACCTCGAGCAGTTCCAGGCGCAGCCGCCACCGCTCGGCCGTGTCTTTGACCCCGCTGATGCGGCGTTCGATCAGTGCGAGTTCGTCGATGGAAAACCCGTGAGCTTTCTGCGCGGCGAGGGCTTGCTTGCGGGTGAATTTCGTTGTTCCGTAGTAGACGTCCTGCATCGCAGCCCAGGCGCGGGCGCGCTCTGGTGCCATGCTGGCGGCCAGTGCGACGGACAGGTCGAAGTGCCGCAGCGTCTCCATGGATTCTGCGGCCATCGCCTGGATCAGTGCGTCGAACGGGTTCATGGCCACAGACACTAACCACCCCGCAACCCCACCGCCGCCACCCCTGTGGAATTCGCGCACCCACCCCTGTGGATAACCGGCAAACCTACAGGTAATTAGAGTTTCAGTCGGCCGGTCAGCGCGCGGGACAGCGTCAGCTCGTCGACAAACTCCAAGTCCCCGCCGAGCGGCATGCCGGACGCCAGGCGAGAGATGGTCAGGTCCGGGAAATCCTTGAGCAGCCGCACCAGGTAGGACGCCGTCGCCTCGCCCTCGGTGTCTGGGTCGGTGGCCAGAATCACCTCGGACACGGCGGGCGCCTCCGCCCCGTCCAGGTCCGGTAGCACCCCGCCGATGCGCTGCAGAAGCGGCGCGATGGCCAGGTCCTTCGGCCCCACGTTGGCGAGCGGGTCCAGCGCGCCGCCGAGCACGTGGTAGCGCCCGGAGTACTCGCCGGTGCGCTCGATGACCTGGATGTCTTTCGCGTCCTCGACCACGCACACCGTGGATTTGTCCCGTCCGGAGTCGGCGCAGATGCGGCACACGTCTTCGCGCGAGACGTTGTTGCAGATGCGGCAGAACGTCACCCCGTCGCGCACGGCGGCCAACGCGGCGCGCAGCCTATCCACGTCCTCCGGGTCCTCCTTCAGCAGATGGAACGCGATGCGTTGCGCGGATTTCGGTCCGACGCCGGGGAGGCGCGACAGCTCGTCGATAAGGTCCTGCAGTGGTCCTTCGAACACGGCGTCCTTTCACAAAGAAAAAGGCGCCCGGCCGCGGGGGCCGGACGCGCGGGGGCAACAGTTAGATGATGCCGCCGAACGGGATCTCGCCCGGGCCTGCCTGCTGGCCGCCGACGGGATTGCCGCCCTGCGGTGCGCCGCCGCCCATCGCGCCGCCGGTCAGCGGGGCGATCTTCTCCTCGGCGAGCTTGCCGGCCTGGTTGTGGGCGTCGCGGTACGCGGCGAGGATGAGGTCCTGCAGCGACTCGATGTCGTCGGCGTCCACGGCCTCCGGCTTGATCTTGATGTCCGTAATCTCGGCGCCACCGGTCATGGTGACGGTGACCAGCTCGCCGCCGGCGGTGCCGGTGACCTCGGTCTGGAGCAGCTCCATCTGTGCCTGCTGCAGCGCAGCCTGCACCTCGGCTGCCTGGCGGATGAGCTCCTGCATGTCCTGGGGCTGGGTCATGGTGTGTCCTTTCGTTCGCTAATAGTCCGCGTGCCAGTCTACAACGGCTTCGCGCCGAGCTCCGCCGCGAGCAGGTCCATGGCGACCTCGGTGGCGTCGCGCCGGTCGGCGCTGCCTTCCTCATCGCGCGCTTGGTCCGCCATGTCGCGTTCTTCGTCCTCGCGGGTGTACGCGGGCTCCTCGCCTATCGACGCCTCCGGCTCCCCCTCGTCGTAGTCGTACGGTTCGGGCGGGGGCGGGATTTCGTCGCGCTCCTGTTTCGCCTTCGCCGCTGCTTTCTGGCTGGCCGCGAGGGCTGCCGCGCGCCAGTCATCCTCGCGCTTGGTGGGCTGGGGTGGCTGCGGCTGCGGCGCAGGTGGCTGTTTCGGCGGAGCCGCCTCCTGCGGCCTGCCGAGCGCGGCGGGCGCGTCCCACCCGCTGGCCGGGGCGGGGTCCTCGGACTCGGTGGCCTCGGATTCGGTACCCGGGTTCCACACCTCGCGCTTGGCGGGACGCCGCAGGTTCGCGGTGGCGGGGTCGGTGCCGATGACGCAGCGGACCTGCACCTTCGCACCCAGCTTCGCGGAGAGCACGGCGGCGATGTCGGCGTTGTTCTTCTCCGCGTTGATGCGCTCGGCTAACGCGCCGGTGTGGTGGCCGACCACGAGCACGTCGCCGTCGAACCCGAGGGGTTTGGCCTCGGTGAGCATGATTTCGGCGACCTTGTTGCGTTCGCCGACGGACTGGCGCAGCCGTGTCCAGTCCCGCTCGATGCGCTCGAACAGCTCGTCGGTGTCGGGTTCGTTGGCTTCCGGCGCTGCATTTTCGGCAGACTGGGGGGCCGGTGCACTCTGCTTCGGCTGCGCGGGCCGCTCAGCAACCTTCGGCTCGGCGGGCTGTTCCTGCGGGCGGTTGCGCGAGTTCGCAGCTGCGGCCGCGGCAGCAGCTGCCGCGGCCGCACCGCCGCCCTCGCGGGTAGGGCGGCCAGCCTGTGCAGACGGAGCGGGCTGGGCAGGCTCAGCTGGCGCAACCGGCGCGGGCAGCGCTGCCCCACCCGCCTCGAGGGTGAGCAGGTGCGCGGCCATGATCTCCAGCAGCAGGCGCGGTGACGTCGCGCCGCGCAGGTCGGCGATGCGGTCGTTGACCTCGGAGGCCAACGTGGCCAGGTGCTGCGGGCTAAACCGGTGCGCCTCGTCGGTGAGGATGTCGGCGCGGTCCGAAGGTGCGTCGACAAGCCCCTGGCCAAAGGCGTCGGGGACGGTGCGGATGAGCAGCAGGTCGCGCATGCGGTCGAGCAAGTCGAGCGCGAAGCGGCGGGGCTCGTGGCCGGACTCGATGACCTCGTCGATTGTGCGGTACATCGCGGCGGCGTCGCGGTCCGCGAGCGCGTCCACGGCGGCGTCCAACAGCGTCAGGTCCGTCACGCCCAAAAGGGGCAAAGCGAGCTCGTAGGTCAGCCCATCCGGGCCGGCACCGGCGAGCATCTGGTCCAGGATCGACAGCGTGTCGCGCGGCGAACCGCCGCCGGCGCGGATCACCAGCGGGTAGACGTTTTCGTCCACGTGCACGCCCTCTTCGGCCACCACGTGCTCCACTAGCTCGCGCATGGCCTGCGGCGCCAGGAGACGGAACGGGTAGTTGTGGGTGCGCGAGCGGATGGTGCCCAGCATCTTTTCCGGCTCGGTGGTGGCGAAGATGAAGATCAGGTGTGCAGGCGGCTCCTCCACGATCTTCAGCAGGGCGTTGTTGCCCTCCTTGGTAATCATGTGGGCCTCGTCGATGATGAAGACGCGGTAGCGCGACTCCGCCGGCGCGAACAGGGCACGTTCGCGCAGCTCACGCATGTCCTCGACACCGCCGTGGGAAGCGGCGTCGAGCTCCATCACGTCCAAGTTGCCCGACCCGCCCGGCGCGAGCGCCACGCAGGATTCACACACACCGCACGGGGTGGAGGTGGGGCCCTCCACGCAGTTCAGGGAGCGCGCGAGAATGCGGGCGGACGAGGTCTTGCCGCAGCCGCGCGGGCCGGAGAAGAGGTAGGCGTGCGAGATCCGCCCGTTGTCCAGGGCGGTCGACAGCGGCCGGGTCACCTGCTCTTGGCCGATGACCTCGCCGAACGTTGCGGGGCGGTATTTCCTGTACAGAGCCACGCGGGCAAGTGTACCCAGCGCCCCGACACGCCTACTTCGCGTTCGCCTCCGCGGCTTCCACGCAGGCCAGCAGCACGCAGGTGGCCACGCCGTCCATGGCCGTGCGCACCTCGTCCAGCGGCGGCAGCGACGGCGCGAGGCGGATGTTCGTGTCCGTCTCGTCCACGCCGTGCGGGAAGGATGCGCCGGCCTTGGTCAGGGTGATGCCCGCGTCCTTCGCCAGCTCCCACACGCGGGTGGCGGAGCCGTCGGTCACGTCCAGGGAGATGAAGTATCCGCCTTTCGGCTCGGTCCACTCCGCCACGCCGTATTCGCCCAGGCGGTCGTGCAGGATCCCAATGACGGCGTCGAATTTCGGCGCCAGCGAGCCGGCGTGCTTTTGCATGAGCGTGTGCAACCCTTGGACGTCGCCAAGCAGACGCGCATGTGCGAGCTGGTTTTCCTTGTTGGGGCCGATGCCTCGGATGGAGGCGTGGGAGGTGTACCAGTCCAGGTTCTCTTTCGAGGAGGCGAAGAAGGCGACGCCGGAGCCTGCGTGCGTGATCTTGGAGGTCGACGACATGTACCAGAAGCGGTTCGCGTGGCCGTGCCGCTCGGCCAGTGCGAGCACGTTGGGGTTGTCCACCTGGTCCTCGGTAAGCGTGTGGATGGCGTAGGCGTTGTCCCAGATGATGCGGAAGTCGGGTGCTGCGGTTTCCATCGCCGCGAGCTTCTCGACGACCTCCGGCCCGAACGTAATCCCGGTCGGGTTGCCGAAGATGGGCACCGTCCACATGCCCTTGACCTGCGGGTCCTTTACCAGCTCCTCCACGGCGTCCACGTCGGGCCCGTCGGGGGTCATGGGGACCTGGACCATCTCAAAACCGAAGTGCTCGGTGATGGCGAAGTGGCGGTCGTAGCCGGGCACGGGGCAGAGCCACTTGACCGTCTCTTCGTCCTTCCAGGGGCGCTCGGAGTCGTTCGTGCCCCAGATATAGGCGTAGGAGATGAGGTCGAACATGATGTTCAGGCTGGAGGAGTCGCCTGCGATGAGGTTTTCAGGGGCAATCCCGAGCGCCTCGGCCCACAGCTCGCGGATGTCCGCGATGCCTTCCAGGTTGCCGTAGTTGCGCACATCCGCACCCGTTTTGTCCTTGTAATCTCCCTCTCCGGGCAGAGAAAGCAGCGCGTTGGAGAAGTCGAGCTGCTCGCTTGACGGCTTGCCGCGCGTGAGGTCCAGGTTGAGGTTGCGCGCCTTGAGCTCCTCGTACTGCTGACGGGTGCGCTCCGCCAGCTCAGTGAACTGGTCTTGGGAGAGATCCTTAAGTGACATGCGCCCTATCGTACCGGCATAGAAAAGGGACCCCACGCACCTGCCAGAGCTCGCTGACCCTTGCTGCGTTCCCGCCCTGGGGGAGTTCACAAGATAACACCGCGTGGGATCCTGCCCGCTACTGTAGCCAGGAAGCGCACGCACTTACAAGCTGCCCGCCCGAGCTGCGGTTTTGGCCACGGGCCCGGGGTGGTCTAACATGTGCCAAGACGCTTTCGAGTGTCGCTGGAGGATTCGACTAGCGGCCTATGTCACACGCCTGGAACGCGTGCGGGTTTCACGACCCTCGTGGGTTCAAATCCCACATCCTCCGCACTTTCTTGCCTGGCTCACGCTTTTTCAAAAGCGCGGGCGAGGCATCTTCAGTCTGGCAACGTCTCTGTTCGCAAGGCCATGCTACGGTGTCCGAGTGCAAAAGCCTGGCAAAAGTGGAAGACAACGACGGCTTGTCGATATGGCAGTCAGCCCGCCCGACTTTCACTACACCGGCCGGCAAATGCAGAAAAGTTTTAGACAACGCAATTGTGCTTCAACCTGAAGGCACCTGTACGCTGCACGTGGTTGCGTGGAACTACCGCGGAAAGATCGTGGACTTCGCGCTCACCCAGATGGCAGACGAGGTGGAGGATCCGCGAAATGGAGACGACCACGTCGCCCGATACGACTGTTGCCACAGCGAGGTTCATAAACACCAGTACTTTCGTTCTGGCCACCATTTTCAGACAGGGGCAAAAGAGCAACGCACGGTTATAGCCAAAATTGAATCTCAGGACCCCTCTTGGGAAACTATCGACGCCGAGTATGATCGCTACTACGATGACATGACTGAATCTTGGGCAGCGAACTACAGGAGGTGGGATTCGGATGGACGCGAGCAACAGTGAACGCATCAAATCAGGCAGAATGGCCGTTCGCCTGTTGGCAGATCCCCAAGTCCGCGAGAGCCTCCGTCGTGCATCAGTCCCGTTCGATGCCCCCGTTGTTGTCTGCGAGTGGGAAACTTCCATGGGGAAGTCATGTGCATGATCGAGCGCGGGTGCGCAGCAACATCGGCACAGGTGGAGCACGTTGTCATTGCGTTCCGCCGCCAAGATGAGATGTTCACAATCATTGCCTCCAGCTCAGACGTTCGGGTTCTGGGGGACTACATCAGTGCGAGCGAAATACATGCCGCGAGTCCTATCGGGCACGTTTACGAGGCGCTTCAGCCGCATAAGAAGTGGAACCTCGACTTTGCAAGCACGGCCCCTACGGAGCCTGCGGTTGTCAGTCTGGCCGGATTCAACTTTGAACTCGTGTAGACCCCGCAGAGTTACCTCGGTGAACTCCGCGCGAACTTCGGGCGAATTCCCTGCTACATCGTCCCCTCCCGGTCGCGAGCCGGCGCAATCGGTCCCAAGATATGGGGCGTGTGCAGCTACGAGCGGGTGAGGGAGCCGAAGGCCGTCGATAGGCAGGCACGCGTCTCGCGGCGAAGGTTCCTGCGCACGGCCGCTGTGGCAACGTCGGCGGCGGGCGCGGCGGCGATGGTGCCCAGCGCGCAATCGCAAAGCCCCCTTCCCGCCAAACCCATCCCCGCCGAGGTAGAGCTGCAGCCGCTGCCGTTCGTGCACGGCGTGGCCTCGGGCGATCCGCTGCCGGACGCGGTGGTGATCTGGACGCGCATCACCCCCGACGAGGCCGCCTTTCCGGGCTCCGGCGGCGGCGCGGCCACCCGGGTGCGCTGGCGAGTGGCGCGCGACGAGGAGCTGCGTGATGCGGTTGCGGAGGGCGAGGCGGAAAGCCACCCGGAGAGCGATCACACCATCCACGTGGACGTGCGCGGTTTGGACGCGGGCACGGTGTACTACTACGCCTTCACCGTGGTCGACGGCCCTCACAAAGGTGCCGTCTCCCCGCTCGGGCGCACCACCACCGCCCCCGCCGGCCACGTGGACAGGCAGCGCTGGGCGATCGCGTCCTGCGCCAACTGGGAGGCCGGGTTCTTCTCCGCCTACGCGGACATGGCGCAACGCGCCTTGGCGGGCCAGTTAGACCTCACCGTGTTTCTGGGCGACTACATCTACGAGTTCGCCCAGTACGAGTACGCCGGCTACGGGCCGGTGCGCCTGCACCACCCCGCCCACGAGACGGTGAGTTTGGCCGATTACCGCATCCGCTACGGCCGCTACCGCACCGACCCGGATCTGCAGGACGCCCACGCCGCGCTGCCATGGGTGGTGGTGTGGGACGACCACGAGGTAGCCAACAATTACTGGCGCGACGGCGCGGAGAACCACGACCCGTACGAGGGCGACTTTGGCACCCGCCGCGACGCCGCGATGCGCGCCTACTTCGAGTGGATGCCGGTGCGCCTGTCCGAGACCTCGGAGCAGGGCCGCATCTACCGCTCGCTGGAATTCGGCGACTTGGTGGAGCTGACCATCATGGACCTGCGCACCTACCGCGACGTGGAGTTTTGGAAGGGCGGGGCCCGCCAGCCCGGGGACGCGCGCTCCATGCTGGGGTCCGAGCAGTACGACTGGCTCACCGACACCTTGGAGCGCTCCACCGCCGCGTGGAACGCCTTAGGTAACTCCGTGATGTTCTCCCCGCTCCACGTCGGCGCCACGTTCAACAACCCCGCCACCCGCCCGGTCGTGGAATCGCTGAGCGCGAACATCTTGTCCACTAAGGTCCCCGTCCCGGAGCTCAACGAGCTCCCCCTCAACGGTGACCAGTGGGACGGCTACGACTTCGAACGCCGTCGCCTGATCAACACCCTTGGCCGCCTGGGCAAGCACCCCATTTTTCTCACCGGCGACATCCACTCGGAGTGGGCGCACACCATCACTCACGCGGGTGCTGAGATCGGCTGCGAGATCGTCTGCTCCTCCATCACCGCCCCAAACGTTGCGGAAGCGACGAAGATCCCGGCTGGTCACCGCATCTTCGACGTGGCCAGCAGCTACCTCCGCGCCGCGAACCCCAGCCTGCACCATGTGGCTCTGGACACGCACGGCTACACCATCGTGGACATCACGGCAGAGGCGGTGGGCGTGGAGTACCTCCGCGTCGGCGACATCCTGGCGGCGCACTCCCCCGTCCGCTCCGGCGCAACCTTGACGTGGCGCCGGGGCGCGGGCTTCGGGCAGTAGCTTGCTTGACGACGCCACGTTCCGCCCCCGCGCAAAAAGGCCCAGCCACGCGGGCTGGGCCTTGAGGCGTTACAAGGGGCTACTCAGCGGCGGGCTTGTCCGCCTCGTCCTTCCGAGAGGAACCCTCGGTGGAGGAGGATGCCCACTCCGGCAGCTCGCCGTCCTTGCACAGAGCGGCCAGCACACCGAGGCCCGCCGCCAGGCCGGCCAGGGATAGACCGATGGCAGCAGCCTGGGTGACCTCCGGGCCAAACTGCGCCTGCAGGCGGTTAGCCTCGATCTGGATCTGCGTCATCCACTCCGGCTGCGGGCGACGCTCACCGCCGAAGCCCAGGTCCGCAAGCGGGTTGGGAATGTTCATCTGCGCAGACACATTCGCCGCGGCCTTGCCCAGCTCCTCACCGATCGGTCCGGCCAGCGGCGCCCCGATGGCGATGAGCAGGCCGAGCGGGACCAGCCACAACAGCGGGTTGGACTCGGACGACATGTTGGCAAAGCACTTCTGCAGGTTGTCGGTGGAGCCCTGCTCGGCGACCACAACGCCGTCAGCGGGCTGCTTCACCTCGACCAGCACTTTGACCTCGCCGGCGCCGTCCTTGGTCTTGAACACGAGCTCGTAGGTGCCCGGCTTCGTGCCCTCCGGCACGCCGATGGTGAAGGTGTTATCGCCACGCTCGACGATGGTCCAGCCTTCCGGCAGCTTCGGGTCGGTGCCGTTGTCCGCGTTCTTCGGGACGTAGACGACCAGCGGGTCCTTCTGGCCCGGGGTGAACGGGATTGCGCCTTCGGCGATCTCACCCACCTTCACCGGTACCTTCTGGATCTCCTTCTTGCCGCTGGGGAAGGTGATCTCCACCGGGATCTCGAACGTGGAGCCCGGGGTCGCGTCCTTCGGTGCGGTGATGCTCACGTCGCCCGTCTTCGGGTCAACGGTGATGGTCCAGCCGTTCGGAATCTTCCAGCCGTCCTGGATTTTGTAGGACGGATCGCCCCCACCGCCGCCGATGACCTTCGGGGTCAGCTCCTTGGTTTCGCCCGGAACGATGATGATCGACGGCCCGGTCTTCTCCGGCGTCTCTGGGGTCTGCGGTGTCTTCACAATCACCGTGGCCGGAACCTCATCGGTCTTGCCGTTCGGGTCGGTGACATTGACCAGGATGGTCTGGGTGTCGCCCGGCTTCGCGCCCTGCGGGATGGTCACGGTGATCTTCCCGGTGGTCGGGTGCACGGCCGGCTTCCACTCACCCAGGTCCTGCTTCGGCGCGATCTCGAAGGTGGAGCCCTCGACGACCTTGCCGGTCTGCGGCAGGGTGACTGTCTCGCCCGGCTTGTCGGTGACCTTGCCGTAGCCCGGCTGGTTAAGCACAATGACCTTCGCCGGGACCTTCTTGTCGGTGGAACCGTCCGGGTACGTCACGTCGACCAGGATGGTCTGGGTGTCGCCCGGCTTCACGCCCTGCGGGATGGTCACGGTGATCTTCCCGGTGGCCTCATCCACGGTGGCCTTCCACTCACCCAGGTCCTGGCCCGGGGTGATGGTGAAGGTGGAGCCCCCGGGCAGCTTGGTGTTCTGGGTCAGGGTGACCTCGGTGCCCGGTTTGCCGAACTTTTCGCCGTAAATAGGGGTGGTCACGGTCGCGTCGAAGTCCACGACCTTCACCACGGGCGTGAGCGTATCCACGGAGCCGTCCGGGTACGCGACCTCCACGGTGAACTCCGCGGTGTCGCCGCCCTTGGCGGTCGCCGGCGCGGTTACCTTCAGGGTGCCGTCGGCGGCCGGCTCGGCGGTCCAGCCCTTCGGGGCACCCGTGACGGTGTAGGTAGCGTCCACCGCCGCGCCGCGCACGTTGCCCGGCTGGGTCTTCAGCGAAACGTTGATGGTGTTGCCCGGCTTCGCGCTCTGCGGAGAGTTGTACTCCGGCGAGAACTGGGCAAGAGGTACATCTGCGTTGAACAGCGGGGACTGGTTGGTGACGATGCCGTTGTCGCCCACGACGCGCAGGGTCTGCGGCGAGTTGTAGGACTCGTAGCGGTGGTTTGCGGTCTCCTTGCGCGGGTTGGCCGTGAGCTCAACGCTGACGTGTGCCGGCTTGTCGTTGTCAACGTCCCCGGTGGCGCCCTTGGGGAGGGTGACGTACACCTTGCCGTCGGCGTCGACTCGGACCTTCGCACCCGCGATGGCCTTGCCGCCGACGGAAACGGCGCCGGACAGGCGTGCAAAGTCGGAGGCGCTGCCGTTGGCGACGGTGATGCCGGTGTCGTACTCGGTACCGTCAGCGATGATCGGCTTGGATTCGGTGGAGGACGGGGTCAGCGGCAGGCAGTCGTCGTTCTCCATCGGCCACGGTGCGACCTCGGCGTCCACGCGGGAGGTGATGCTGGAGAGATCTGCGGCCTGAGTCGAAGGCACGGTGACGTCCCATGCCCACGTCTGCGTGTCGGTGTTCGCGTCGATGCCCAGGGTGCCACTCGAGGTCAACGACCCACCCGGGGCGACGGTGACCTTGCGTGGCGCGACCGGCGCCAGGTCGGTGACGTCAATCTGCGCGGGCAGCTTCGGATCGACGTTGGGGACGTCGTAGCTCCCCTTGGAGGTGGACGACAGCGTGAAATCCAGATTCTTCGCCGGCTTGGAGGTGTTGTTCACCTGAAGCTCAACGGAAGCAGATTCGACGATCCGGCCGCCGTCGCTGGAGACGGTAATCCACGGACGGTAGACGGTGTTGGCGGGGTTATTACTCGTGCCCAGGGTGATGCCCTGGTAGGTCTCCGCCTCTACCTGGCCCGGCTGGGTGTTGCTCACGCTGTTTTCAAACCGCACGTTGCACTTGAGAAAGCCCGGGTTCGAGCTCACGCCCGGCGGGCTGATGAAGGTGCTCGGCAGCGCCGACGCGTTCGGTGCGATGAGAGCGGAGGCGCCGAGTGCAAGGGCAACGGTGCCCGCAGTGATCTTCTTCGGGTTCACTAAAAATCTCCTCAGTTAGTTCGGTTACACCACTGCCGCCACCCCGGGGGCGGGCAGAGGGCCACCGACAAATATGGAGAAAGCTGAGAGATTTAGCAATATTTTATTGTATAATCCGCAGATTATGTATTGAATACCCTTAAACAAGCTCAGCCTGAAAATACCCACGCATCGCGCGGGAGCCGCTCCGGGTCGAACTTCTCCAGCAACGTCTGCGCGTCGGATATCCCCACGTAGCCGAGCGATTCCGCGATTTTTTCCACTACATCCGCGGCGCTTGCGTGGGCCATCATTTCTCGCAGCGTCACGGCCCCATCGCGCTTCGCTAACCGACGTCCCTCCGGCCCAACCACCAACGGCACATGAATATAAAACGGTGCTGTGAACCCGAGACGGTCCGCCAAGTACGCCTGAGCCGGCGCTGAGAAGAGCAGATCGTCCCCCCGCACCACCTGATCGACGCCTTGGTATCCGTCGTCGACCACCACAGCCAGGTTGTACGCCCAGTCCCCCGCCTGCGCCTGATCAACCCGCCCGCCGCGTTTGAGAATCACATCGTCCACCGGGCCGGTGTACTCGCCCGTGTAGTAGTCCCGCACCGTCCACTCCCGCGCGTGCGCACGGAGCCGGATGGCGGGGAGGCGGCCTTCGGCGTGGAGCTCGGAGCGTCGTAAAGCACGCTGCTCCTCCGTGAGATCGCGGCAGGTGCCCGGGTACATCCCCGGCTGCGCGTGGGGCGCGGACGCCGCCTCGCGGATGTCGCGGCGGGTGCAGTAGCACTCGTAGGTGTCCAGCTGGGCGAGGGCGTCCGCGTAGGCGTGTCCGCGGTCGTGCTGGTACAGCACGGGCTCGTCCCACTCGAGCCCGATCGCCGCAAGGTCCTCCAGCTGGCGTGCCGCGGACTCCGCGCTGGAGCGCTCCGAGTCGATGTCCTCCACCCGCATGTAGAAATTGCGGCCCGATTGGCGCGCAAACAGCCAGGCGAGCATCGCGGTGCGGAGGTTGCCAACGTGGAGATCGCCGCTCGGGGACGGAGCGTAGCGTCCAGCTGGCGCGATGAAGTCAGACATGTGTGCCATGATAAAGCCCATGTCATCCCGCGTTTCCCGCTCCCCGTACCCGTACCTGCTCGCCGTGTTCTGCGCGGTGTTTCTCATCTCCAACATCACCGCGCAGAAGGGCGTGCAGCTCGGGCCGCTGATCACAGACGGCGCGTTCTTCCTCTTCCCCATCTCGTATGTCATCGGCG
Organism: Corynebacterium wankanglinii; assembly: GCA_014490595.1. GTDB lineage: Bacteria > Actinomycetota > Actinomycetes > Mycobacteriales > Mycobacteriaceae > Corynebacterium > Corynebacterium wankanglinii. The sequence continues at coordinate 249,642 of CP061031.1, read as the reverse complement.
ACGTCATCGCCGAGGTCTACGGCTTCAAAGCTGCACGCCGCGCGGTGTTTACCGGCTTCGGCATCGCCGTCGTTGCCGTTCTGTCTTTCTACATCGCAATCTGGCTGCCCGCCGCGGAGTTCTACGACATGGACGAGACGTTCTCCGCAGTCCTGGGGCTGCTGCCGCGCATCGTGCTGGCGTCGCTGACCGGCTACGTGGTGGGCCAGCTACTCAACGCGTGGGTGCTGCAGAAAATGAAGGACCGTTTCGGCACCGGCAACCTGTGGGCGCGCCTGATCGGCTCCACCATCGTTGGCGAGTTCGCGACACGCTGCTGTTCTCTCTATTGCCGCCAGCGTGATCGGCATCGACTCCGCCGGCGCGTTTGTGAACTACGTGCTGGTCGGCTTCGTGTGGAAGACGCTCATGGAGGTCGTGCTGCTTCCGGTGACCTACCCGACCATCGCCGCGGTGCGCCGGGCCGAGGAGCGCGCCGACTACCGCCCTGCGTAGTAGCGGCCCAGGAACTCGTCGCGGTAGGCCTCGTAGTCCCCCGCATCGATGGCCGCGCGGATGTTGTCCACCAGCCGGATCATGAACTCCAGGTTGTGCATGGTGCACAGTGTGCCGGCCAAAAACTCCTTAGCCTTGAGCAGGTGGTGGATGTAGGCGCGCGAGTAGTTCTCCGACACGTAGCCGCCGAACTCCTCGTCCACGCCCCGGAAGTCCCGCTTGAACCGCGCGCCGGCGAGGTTCATCCGCCCGTCCAGGGTATACACGCCGCCGCGGCGGCCCAGCCGGGTCGGCGCGACGCAGTCGAAGGTGTCGGCACCGGCCTCGACGGCGGTGAAGATGTCGTCCGGCTCGGAGATGCCCAACAGGTGGCGCGGCATGTCCACGGGCAGCTCGTCGGTGACCCAGCCGACAATGGTGCCTAAGTTCTCTTTCTCCAGCGCGCCGCCGATGCCGAAGCCACCGAACCCGCGGCGACCCTCCGAACGGGCCTCGTGGTCGAGGTCCATCAGGCCCCGCACCGCGTGGCGCCGCAGGTCCTCGTACTGGGCGCCCTGCACGACGCCCAGAGGCTCTGGAGGGGTTTGCCTGAACGCGCCGTCGTTAGGCGGTCGTGCTCAATGAGGCACCTGCGGGCCCAGCGGCGGGTGCGCTCCACGGAATGCTCCTGGTAGGCACGGGTGTCCACCAGCGTGGTCAGCTCGTCGAACGCGAACATGATGTCCGCGCCGAGGGAGTGCTGGATCTGCATGGACACTTCGGGCGTGAAGCGGTGGGAGGAGCCGTCGATGACGGACTTGAAGTCCACGCCGTCGTCGTCCACGCGCGCCATGCGGTCCTTGTTGGCGGCGCGGATGTCGCCCTCGGTCAGCCCGGCGGTGTCCATGGCCAGGACTTTCTTAAAGCCCACGCCCAGGCTCATCACCTGGAACCCTCCCGAATCCGTGTAGGTGGGCCCGTGCCAGTTCTCAAACGCGGCCACTCCCCCGGCCTCGTCCACGATGTCGGGGCCCGGCTGCAGGTACAGGTGGTAGGCGTTGGACAGGATCGCCTGGGCACCGGTTTGGCGGATCTGCTCCGGGGTGAGCGTTTTCACCGTCGCTTTCGTGGCCACGGGGATGAACGCCGGGGTCTGAATCGCACCGTGCGGGGTGTGGATCACGCCCGTGCGGCCGTGGTGGCCCGGCGCGGGTTCGAGCTGGGTTTTCGCCTCAAACGTCACATCGGTCATGCGTGTTCCTTTTCTAGTTCGGTGCCCTCCACGTCCACTTCGGGCAGGATGCGGTCCAGCCACCTCGGCATCCACCAGGTGGAACGCCCGAGGATGTACATGGTCGCGGGCACGAGGGCCATGCGGATAAAGAAAGCGTCGAAGAGCACGGCCACGCCGAGCGCGAAGCCGAAGATCTGGATGAACGGCAGCGGCTGGTCTAAAAACGCGATGAAGACGGCGATCATGATGATCGCGGCGGCCGTGACTACGCGCGCGCCTTGCGCGAAGCCTTCCACGGTGGACTCGTGGACGGCACGCAGCCTATCGACGTCGTCCCGCTCCCCCGCCTTCAAATACGCCTCCCTGATACGGGTGACCAGGAAGACCTGGTAATCCATGGCCAGGCCAAAGGTCACGCCGATCATGAAAATGGGCAGGAAGGACAGGATCGGGCCCGGGTGTTGACCAGGCCGGTGAGGCCCTCCTGGAACACCAGCACCGTCACGCCGAACGCTGCGCCGACGGACAGGAGGAAGCCCAGCCCGGCCACCAGCGGCACCATGATGGAGCGGAACACCACCATCAGCAGCACGATGGCCAGGCCCACCACGATGGTGAGGTAAAGCGGCATGGCGGCGGCGAGCTCTTCGGTGATATCCATCTGCACCGCCGTGAGACCGGTAAGGCCGATCTCGGTGCCCGTGGCGTCTTCGATCTGGCCGATCACGTCACGCACGCCGTGGGCCACGGCGAGAGTGCGCTGCTCTTCCGGCCCGCCGTCCGGGGTGGCCAGGATCTGCGCCGCGGTGAGGTCCTCGTTGGCCGCAATGAGCTGCGCGTGCTGGATGCCGCCCACCGTGCCCACCTCGCCCACGGCGTAGAGGAAGCTAGCCAGCGCGGCCTTCTCCGCGTCCCCGCCGGCCTCGTCCGGGATGGCGTCCATGTAGGGCTGGAGGATCTCCGCGCCCGGGTTCACGCTATGGGCGTCCACCACCAGCAGCAGCGGGGCGTTCACGCCGGGGCCAAAACCCTCGGCCATGAGGTCCGCGGACTTGCGCTGGGTGGTGTCCAGGTTGGAGGTGGTGTCCGACGGCAGGGCCATCTCCAAGTCCAGCACCGGGATCGTCAAAGCGCCCAGGCCCAGCACCACCACGGCCATAACCAGGCCAGGTGCTTTCTCCACGAAGCGGACCCAGCGCCTGCCCATGGAGTTCTCGTCCAAGTTCTTCCCGGGCCGCGCACCCGGTCCGGGGTTGCCGGCGATGCCCGGGATCTTGCCCGCGAACGCCTTGGAGCTCCACAGGCCCAAAAGCGCCGGCACCAGCGTGAGCGCCACCAGCACGGCGATCGCCACCGTGGCGGCGGCGGCCAGGCCCATCCAGGTGAGGAACTCGATCTGCGCCAGGGCCAACGCCACCAGCGCCGTGAACACGGTCGTGCCGGCGAAGACCACGGAGGAACCGGCCGTGCCCACCGCCATGCCCGCGGCCTCCTCCGGCGGCAGATCCCTCACCTCCTGGCGGAAGCGGGAGAGGATGAACAGCGCGTAATCAATGCCTACGGCCAGCCCGATCATCACGGCGAGCACCGGGGTGACGTTGTTCAGCTCGACCCAGTGCGTGGCAAACAGCACCAGCAGAGCGCCGATGCCCACGCCCACCACGGCGGAGATCAGCGGGATCACGGACGCCGCCAGGGAGCCGAAGGTGACCACCAGCACCACAAACGCCACGGCCAGGCCCACCAGCTCGGAGGTGGTCTTCACCGCGATCGGGTCACCGAAACCGGCACCGCCCGCCTCCACCTCGAGGCCCGCGTCGCGCCCGATCTTCATGGCCTCGGTCACCACATCGCGATCCGCCTGCTCCACGGACATGGAAGACGGGGCATTGAACTCGAAGGTGGTGTAGGCAATACGAGCGTCGTCGCTAAGCATCCGCACGTTGTACGCGTCCGCCTTCGCGCGCTCCTCGGGTAGGCCCATCCCGGTCATCTGCCCGACGATGGTGCGCTGCAGCTCCTCGTTCACCTTCACCGGGTTGCCGAAGCGCTGGCCCTCCACGCCCAGGTGGTCGCGGATGTAGCCGACGGTGGCATCCATCGCGGCCATGTTGTCCGGGGAATCTAACCGCTGGCCCTCCGGCGCCGCGAAGACCAGGTTGACACCGGGCGCGGTGGCGACGTTGCCGGCATCCGGGAAATTTTCCGCCATCGTGTCCAAGGCGGTGATGGCGGGAGTGCCCTCGATGGCGAACTCGTCCGTAAACGGCCTCATCAGTGAGAGCGCGCCGGCAGCCGTCGCGCCGAGCAGCAGCAGCCAGGCGACGATCACCCGCCACTTGTGCAGGTAGGACCAGCGCCCCAGTTTGTACAGCAGTTTCGCCACTTAAGAAACGTTTTCCTTCCCGCCCGCTACCCGCGCGAGCGTAACCCGGCCCATCCTAGTGGGCGCCCCGACATGCGAAAAGCCCCCGTTGCCGGGGGCTTCACAGTTGGCGGTAGCGGCGGGATTTGAACCCGCGGTGGTTTTACCCACACTCGCTTTCGAGGCGAGTACCTTCGGCCGCTCGGACACGCTACCGCCGAATAGATTAACGGCAGCGCGGCCGGTTAGCCAAATTAGCGGTTGGTCTCGTCCTCGGCCTCATCGGCCTTGTCCTCAACCTTTGCGGCGACCTCGTTGGCCTTGTCCTTAATAGCGTCCCCAGCCTCGGACAGCTTCTCCTTGACACCACCGAGGAGCTGGTCAGCCTTGCCCTCGTTCTTCAGAGAGTCGTTGTCGGTGAGGTTGCCGAAAGCTTCCTTCGCGTCGCCCTTGAGCTGGTCGCCCTTACCTTCGAGAGCCATAATCATTCTCCTTTGCTCTAAGTTTTTGGTTCCGTTCGCCCACTATAGGCGCGAACCCCGCGGTGTGGGATAACGATTCAATTACTCCTCAAACCTTCAAAGAACTTAGACAGTAAACGCCCAGCTTCGACTTCCAGCACCCCACCCCGAACCTCCGGGACGTGCAGGTGGTGCGGGTCCCGGATAGCGTCGAGCACACTGCCCACCGCGCCCGTCTTCGGCTCCCACGCGCCGAAGACCAGCGAGGACACCCGCGCACCCAAAATCGCACCGGCGCACATCGTGCAGGGCTCCAAGGTGACCACCAGCTCGCAGCCGTCCAGCCGCCACGTACCCAGCATGCGCGCGGCTTCCCGGATCGCCTCCACCTCGGCGTGGGCCGTGGGATCGCCGAGTGCCTCTCTGCGGTTCACCCCCCGGCCCACCACCTCCCCGTCCGCGCCGAACACGACGGCGCCCACCGGCACGTCGCCGGCGGGCGTCTGCGCCGCGGTGGCGAGCGCCACCCGCATCCGCTCCTCGGCGCGACGCAAGCTAGCCGACAACGTCGTCCAACTCGTCGCCAATGCCCAGCTCGTCTGCGATGGTCTGGGCGAGGTCGGCGGGATCGGCGTCGTCGTCAAGCAACATGCTCATCTGCTCCTCGCTGAGCCCCAGATCCGCGAGGATGGCGAAGTCCCCGTCCGCCCAGGCGTCCACATTGTCCAGCTCGTCCGGGTCGATGTCCGGGACTTCCACACCTGCCTCATCCAGGATGTCTGCGGCAAAGTCGTCGTCCACCGCCATCGTGGCGTCCGAGATGAGCACGCGGGTCTGCGAGGGGCCTGGACGGACGATGACCAGGTAATCCTCCTCTACGTTCAGCAGCGCGAACGCGGCGCCCTCGGAGCGCAGGTTGCGCACGGCAGTGACGGAGGTGGCGAGGTCCGTGAAGTCGTCGTCGAACTCGCGCACGCTCCACGCGCCCCCGGTGCGCTCAACGGTGACGGCGTACCCGTCCGGAAAATCCTGACTCATGGGTTCGAAGCGTAGTCCGCGGCCGCGGGGGTGTCACTAGACTTGTCCCGGTGACTACCCATCAGCTGCCTCCAGTGTCCATCCTCGGCCTCGGACTCATCGGCGGGTCGCTCATGCGCGACCTGCAAACGCGCGGCGAACGCGTCTATGGCTTCACGCTGCACGGCGCGCGGGCGGCGCGCAGGGACGGCTTCGACGTGTCCGACTCCGTGGAGGAGGTCCTGCGCCGCGCTGAAGCTGAGCGGGCGTTAGTGGTGGTGGCGGTGCCCATGCGCGCGGTAGCCGACGTGCTGGACCAGGTAGCCGAGTACGCACCCAGCTGCTGGGTGACCGACGTGGTGAGCGTGAAGCAGCCCGTCTACCAGTTGATCGTTCAGCGCGGCATGCAGGCCCGATACGTGGGCGGGCACCCCATGGCCGGCACCGAGTTCTCCGGCTGGACCGCCTCCCAGGAGGGGTTGTTCGCGGGCGCGGCGTGGGCCGTGACCTACGACTACGCGCAGGACAACCCCGGCGACACCTCTTGGGCCGAGCTGTTCACCACCGTGTGCCGCATGGCGTCCGTGGTGGGCGCGGAGGCGGTGCCCGTGTCCGTGGGCCGCCACGATGAAGCCGTCGCCCGCGTCTCTCACCTCCCCCACGTCATCGCCGAGGCGCTGGCGCTGGTCGGCGACCACGGCGGCACCCTCGCCCAGTCCCTCTCCGCCGGTTCCTTCCGCGGCGCTACCCGCGTGGCCAGCACCGCCCTGAGCTGGTGCGCAACATGTGCGAGACCAACGCCGAGTCCCTCGTGCCCGTGTTGGACGAGTACATCGAGCTGCTTCAGGCCGCCCGCGAGACCCTCGCCGCCACTCCCCCCTCCATGGAGGCGCTCGCCGAGTCCGGCCACCGCGCCCACCAGCGCATGGCGGCGCGCAAGGGCGCCCGCCGCGAGTCCGTCTCCCCCGTGGAGATCTCGTCCCGGCCGGTCATGCGCGTCCACCCGGGAGCTCCCGGCTGGGTGCGCCAACTGGAGCAGATCGAGTCCCTGGGCGGGCGCGTCGAGGTGTTCTAGGGGCCTTACGCGTTCTCGCGGCGGCGACCCAGCGCCAAGTACGCCCCACCGATCAGCATCGCCAGCACACCCAGCGCGATGATCGCGCGCATCGGGGTACCGGTGTCCGCGAGATCTCCGTCGCGCTCGTCCGAGTCGTAGTCCGACGCGGTTGCGCGCGTGGAGGTGTTTGCCTTCGCCACCGCGGTGGCCTTGCCCGCGCGGGTGACCACAGTCGCGGACGGCGTCACGCTGGTGGAGCGGCCCGTTGCGCGGGCGGTGGTGCTGGTGGTCACGCTCGTGCCGGCGAACGTGGTTCGCGTGCTGTTGGTGCCACGCTGGCCCGCAATGCCCGCCGCCCCGGCGATGGCCGCTGCCGGAGCGAGAAAGGACGACGCGATCGGCTTGATGTCGTTGATCGCCTTGAGCACCTGGTCCGGGCGGTTCAGCGTCGACGACGGGGTGGCCTTCGGGTCGCGCGGGAGGACAAGGACAACCTCGCCCTCGTCGCGGCGGACGGTCACCTCCGTGTTGTTGTAACCCTTCGGCGCTTCCTTCAGGGTCAGGCGGATAAGGCTGACGTTGTCCTTCTTCGGATCCAGGTAGATCTTGCCGCGGCCGTTGGCGCCGGTGGTTCCGGCAACGGTGCCGTCCTCACTCCTGAACTCCGCGCCCTCGACGAGCTTGTCGTCCGCCGTCTTGACCAAGACGTCGAACTCGATCAGGCCCGAGGGGTTCGTGGTCGTATTCGGGGTCGTGGTGGTCCTGGTTGCATTCGGGTCTGCCTGGAGGACGAAGACAGCCTTGCCCTCGCTGCGACGCACGAGCACCTCTTGGTTGAGGTAGCCCTCTGGTGCCTCCCGCAGCTCGAGCTGGATCAGCGGCAGGTTGCGTGCGGGATCGTTCGGCGCCAGGGCAAGCTTGCCACGGCCATCTTGACCGGTAGCGCCAGCCACTCGGCCGTCCGCGCTCTTGAACGTGGCACCGGCAACGGGCTTGCCGTCTGCAGTACGGACCTCGACGTCAATCTCCAGCAGGTCGTCGGCCGCCGGGGCCGGCTCGGCCGGGGCTGCGGGCGCGACGCTGGAGGAAGTGGCCGGCTTCGGCTGCAGGCCTGCTACAGCCTTGTAGTTGTCGGCCTGAGTGCGGTCAGCCTCGACGGCAACAATCTTGCCGTCCTCGAGCTTCACCGCGTTGCCCTCGCCATCGGCGAACAGCGTGGCATCGCCGTCCAGGTAGGCGAACTCGAACGCCCCAACCTCGGCCAGGTCAACGCCCTTCTCCACATCGACGTTGGACTGGACGACGGTCGCCTTCGCGGGCGCCAGGTCCAGGGTCCGCAGGGTCGCCTTGCCGTCGTTGACGGACAGGGCGACGAGCTCGTCGTCGTTGCCAGTCGGTGCCCACGCGAGAGCGGGAATGGTGCGCTCGGTGTCGATGTCCTTCTTCGCAAACTCGAGGTTCTTCAGCTCGGCTGTCGCACCGGTGGGGTCGTTGGCGAGGTCTTTGGTGTAGACGGAATCGCCGTCGATAAGCACGAGCGTGCCGTTGTTGGTGAAGGTCGCCGAGGTGATGTCTTTGGCGTTGACGTTCGGGATCTTGCCCAGGTCCTTCAGGTTGCCCGTCTGCGGGTGGATGCGCAGGAGGTGGCCCTCATCCGAGATGGCGTAGAGGCGGCCGTTGGTGGGGTTGCTGGCGAGCGCCTTGTAGGTCTGGCCGTCCGACGTGAACTCGGCGTTCGAGGTGCCGGAGCCGGTCGTCTCCTTGGGCACGATGAGCGCCGCGAAGTCCGCGAGGATGTCAGCCCAGGGTTTGGTCGTGGGGGCCACGCTTGACGACGCCTTCGGTGTATCCGCCACCACGGTCGTGGTGGTGACGTTGTCTGATACCGGCGCAGACGCGGACGGGGAGGTGGTGTCCTCCGTGGCCACGACCGTCGCCTTCGAGGTGGTGGGCTCCGCGCCCGGCGTCGCGGTGTCTGCCTTTGCGACAGGCACGAGCGTCAGCGTGCCCGCGACGGCAGCGGCGAGCGACAGCCCGACCGTGCGGTTGACCTTGGAGTTTGCAGACATTTTTACCTCTCGAATGTGGAACAGCGCTCGGACGCCAAAAAACACCTACGAATCTATACGTTTCAGCGCGCTGTCTCAATATTTAAAAGTGGTAAAAGCACAGCACCCCGGCCCTGTCGCGGTGGTGCGACGCGGGCCGGGGTGCGGTGGCAGGCTCAGCCTAAGTGGATTCTGGGCCTAGTTGGCGGGCTGCTTAGCCTCGGCGTCAGCCTGCGCTGGCTCCTCGGCCTGCTCTTCGGTCTGCTCGGTCTCCTTGGATGAGCCGTTGGAGCTGGAGCCCTCAGACTCGCGGGAGGAGCTGCCTTCCGAATTCTTGGACGAGCCGCCCTCGGAGTTCTTGGACGAGCTGCCACCCTCGTTCGGCTCGTTCCAGCCGAGCTCGCAGCTGGCGTAGTACAGGCCGGTGAGCAGCGCAGCCAGCGCGATCACGCCAACGCCTGCAGCAGCAGCCGGAGCGGCCGGGTTGATGGCCGCCAGCTGGCTATTGACCTGGTCGATCTGCGCCTGCCACTGTGCCTGAGCCTGACGCATCCACTCGGGCTGCTGGAAGCCGATGCCCAAGTCCACGTTCGGCATTGCGCGGCGGACGGCCTCGTTGGCCTGTGCGGCGGCGGCGTTCAACTCATCCTCGAACATCACGCCGATGCCACCCATGACCGCGGTGAGCAAGCCGATCGGAACCAGCCACGCAACCGGGTTGGAGACGGAGGAAGCGGTGGCCAGGCACTTGCCCAGGGAACTGCCGTCCTCTTCGCTTTCAACGGTGGTTTCGCCGCCGGCTGCAGCTGGGGTCTCAATCTGGAGGCCGATAATGAGCTCGTCATCACCCAGAGTGAAGGGCTTGGACTCCAAGATCGCGCCCGGCTCGAAAGAGTTCTTCTCCGGGTCCCTCGGCTCCACCAGACGCAGGTTGCCCGGGCTTTCGATCTGGAAGGTGTACTCGCCGTATGGAGCACTTTCGAACAGCACGTTGCCGTCGGTGTTGGTCACGCCGCCTACTGCTGGCGAGCCATCCGTCGGCACCAGGGAAACCTTCATGCCGCTAAGACCCTCGCCCGGGTCCTGCTTGCCGTTGCCGTTCAGGTCGATCCAGGTGATTGCAGAAACATCGTTGGCAAACTCCGCGCCCTCGGACACCACAATGTGAGCGTTGCCCTTGAGGTTCTCACGCGGGGAAATGATCAGCACGGACGACGGATCCTCGCCGTAGTCCGGCTCACCGTCGAAGTTGCGACCACGGGCCGGACGTTTCGGCAGCTCACCGCGCGCCTCTGCGGCGTCGTGGTGGTGGGTACCCGGCTCAAGGCCCTTGGGCAGCTCAGCGGTGAAGATGACCTTCTGGCCCGGCAAGAGTGTGCCGTTGAATCCCTCCGGAGCAGTGACCTTGAGATCTTTGACCTTCTTCAGCTTGGTTACGTCGAAGTTCGGATTCTTCGGATCAATCAGTCCTTCATACACCGCATCAGTGAGAGAGACGTTGACCATCGGCGCAGAGCCGGTGTTCTTCACCTCGTAGGTGAAACCGAGCGGGGAATTTGCCGCCGCCCTCACCGGCTCGGCGGCGTTTGTGGCGAAGCGGGCGTTGACCTTCTTCTCCACCGCACCACGCAGGAACTTGGTGTAGGCGGAGTCCGGCAGCGAGCTGACCTTTTCTCCCTTCGGCGTCACGCCGTTGGCCGTTGCGACGTTGTTGAAATCGAACGCGTCGTCCGGCGCCTTCATGGTGGCGTTGAATACCTTGGACTCACCAGGCATCAACTTCGACTCAGCTGTCCAGCCCTTGGGCATGGTCAGCTCGATGTTGCGCTTGCGCAGCTCCGGGTCGTCAAAGGTGATGTCCGTAATGGGTTCCTGGCCGTCGTTGGTGACGATCAGGGCGTAGACGAGGTCTTCACCCTCCTTGACCGTCATCACATCGTCAACGAGCTCGCCGTCCTCGTTTTCAACCTGCCCGTTGTTATCGGCATCGCGGCCCCATACTCGCTTCTCAAGCTTTAGGGACTTGTTCTTGGTCAGGTGGATCGTAGGCAGCTCAACGTCCTCACCTGCACGCACCGGAATCTTGATCGGTTCCACGCCGTGATCCTGTCCTGGGGTGAGGATTTCAACCTCGTGGACGCCAGGGATGACACCGTCAATCTCGAAGGAGCCGTCCTCCTTGACCGGGATGACACGAGAGTTGCCGCGCGGGTCCGTCACCACAACAACGGTGCCGGGGACTGCGTTGCCGTTGCCGTCGTCGACGCGGCCCACGATGGTCTGGGTAGCCGGGGCTTTCACCTGAATCTCGCCGATGTTGGTCGGCTCGCCCTGCTTCACCTTCACCGTGCGGTTGAGAGCTTCGCCCTTCATGTCCACATTCGGCCAGCCTTCGGGCAGGTCGATGATCAGATCGAAGTCAGCTTCTCCCTCGGGGAAGTAGGAGAAGTCGATCGGCGGGGTGACAAAGTAGCCGTCCGCATCCACGGTGAGCGGCACCTCGTAATCGAAGGCCTCACCGGTGGTCGGGTCAATGACGGCCTTCTTCACCAGCCGGACGATCGAACCGGTGATCGGCCGACGAGAGTCGTCGATCAACCAGCCGTACATGGAGCCCGGTTTTGGAGCCGGCTTGTTGTTATCCAGATCCACTTCCGGCTTCTCCACCTTGATCGGCGGCAGCTTGGTAGTTTCACCCTGCTTCACCGGAACAACCTGCGGCTTCGGATCATTGAAACCCTCAGGCGTCTCGACGATAACCACGTAGTCGCCGTCAGCCGGCAGCTCCGGAACCTCAAACTTGCCGTCCGGCTTCACCTCGATCGGGTCACCGACCTGGTTGCCGTCCTTGTCCTTGACGATGACCTTCGTCGAGGGAAGGTCCTTGCCGTCCTTGTCCTTCGTCGGCAGCGGCTTGCCCTCGAGGTCCGTGACGGTACCGGTGATGCTCGGTTTCTTGGGTTGCGGCTTAGCAGTCGTAGTGGCCTTGGAGGTGGTCGGTTTCGCCGTCGTCGGGGTCGCCTTCGACGTGATTGTGGTCGTGGTGGACGGCTTCGGCGTCGTCGTGGTGGACGGCTTCGGCGTCGTCGTGGTGGACGGCTTCGGCGTCGTAGTCGTGGTGGACGGCTTCGGCGTCGTCGTGGTGGACGGCTTCGGCGTCGTCGTGGTGGACGGCTTCGGCGTCGTCGTGGTGGACGGCTTCGGCGTCGTAGTCGTGGTCGAGGTGGACGGCTTAGTCGTAGTCGTCTTGGTCGTGGTCGTCTTAGTCGACGTCGGAGTAGACGGCTTAGTCGTAGTCGTCTTGGTCGTGGTCGTCTTAGTCGACGTCGGAGTAGACGGCTTAGTCGTGGTCGTCTTAGTCGACGTCGGAGTAGACGGCTTAGTCGTAGTCGTCTTGGTCGTGGTCGTCTTAGTCGACGTCGGAGTAGACGGCTTCGTCGTGGTCGTCTTAGTCGACGTCGGAGTGGACGGCTCCGCTGGCGTTGAGGTTGGGGGAGAGATGCGATCCGGAGTGACATCACCAATCGAAGCATTACCACCCGCCGGCACCTTCACCGTCGAGTCCACAGGCTTGGAGTACCCATCAGCAGGAGTCACCACAACGGTGTACTCACCCTCAGGCAACCCCTCCAACTTCAACTCACCATCAGAACCAACCGGCACATCATGACGCGAACCGTCGCTACCAACAAGCTCAACCTTCGTCACAGAACCAGGAGTCACCGAACCAGACACCGAACCCGGCGCACGATCCGGAGTGACATCACCAATCGAAGCATTACCACCCGCCGGCACCTTCACCGTCGAGTCCACAGGCTTGGAGTACCCATCAGCAGGAGTCACCACAACGGTGTACTCACCCTCAGGCAACCCCTCCAACTTCAACTCACCATCAGAACCAACCGGCACATCATGACGCGAACCGTCGCTACCAACAAGCTCAACCTTCGTCACAGAACCAGGAGTCACCGAACCAGACACCGAACCCGGCGCACGATCCGGAGTGACATCACCAATCGAAGCATTACCACCCGCCGGCACCTTCACCGTCGAGTCCACAGGCTTGGAGTACCCATCAGCAGGAGTCACCACAACGGTGTACTCACCCTCAGGCAACCCCTCCAACTTCAACTCACCATCAGAACCAACCGGCACATCATGACGCGAACCGTCGCTACCAACAAGCTCAACCTTCGTCACAGAACCAGGAGTCACCGAACCAGACACCGAACCCGGCGCACGATCCGGAGTGACATCACCAATCGAAGCATTACCACCCGCCGGCACCTTCACCGTCGAGTCCACAGGCTTGGAGTACCCATCAGCAGGAGTCACCACAACGGTGTACTCACCCTCAGGCAACCCCTCCAACTTCAACTCACCATCAGAACCAACCGGCACATCATGACGCGAACCGTCGCTACCAACAAGCTCAACCTTCGTCACAGAACCAGGAGTCACCGAACCAGACACCGAACCCTTGCTGTTAAAGGCAGTGCCAGCTTGTCCCGACGCGTTGCCAAGGCTTACTTGGCGGGGCTTGCCATCATCATCCACTCTGACGTTTCCGTCCTTGTCCAACTCGACGGCCGAGATCAAGGCAGGGTCGGCTGAGAACCGCACAGATCCTTGCGGTTTCATGCCCTCAATCGGCCGATCCAGATAGAACGTAAATCCCCGCCCGTCCGAATCCGGCACACCAGTTCCGGTGAATTCTTCCGAATACTCTTCAGCCTCTCCCTGTTCGTTAGCGTAGCCGTAGCGGTACACGGCTGTAACGGGGAACGAGTCAGTGACGGCGAACCGACGATTCTTGTATTCCCAATGGTTCAGCTTGACAGCGAATGCGTCAACATCTTTAACCTCATTGCTGAGATCGGAGAAAACCGAGTAAAAATGATCCCCTTTGTCATAACTGACCGAGGCAGTCACCGGGTCCTATTTTCGGCGTTTGCGAACTGGACTTGCCCAGCCGGACCGCCACCACAACGCTCGGCACCGTCAGACCGGCCAGTGCCAGAGAGACGGACGTCATGCCGGCGATGACGGAGCGCTTGCCGGAGTGGCGGCGCGGGTTGTGGCCAACGAAGGACATTGCGTTATAACGCCCAGGGTTCGATGGACCCTGGGCGGCAGCGTCCGAATTGAACTCGAACGGCGAAGAAGCGTTCTTCAAAATAGCTCCAAAGGTTGTTTTACAAATGGGAGAAATTCGGGGAAGAAGTACACAGAACACACTTCTCCCGCGGAACTGTCGTACAAGCTACCAATTTGGACAGGCTCTTTCAAGCAAGCGCTAATCGCAAAAACGCCTTTAATCAGCGCCTTTTCAGTTTTATACGCTTTTCTAGGTTTCCGCGGAAGCATCTCTCAGGCAATAAAGAAGTCTGAGAAACATAAGAAACGCCCCACGCGCAATGCGTAGGGCGTTCCAATAATTGGTGCGCCCGGAGGGATTCGAACCCCCAACCTTCTGATCCGTAGTCAGATGCTCTATCCGTTGAGCTACGGGCGCGTATTCAGTTCGTTGCCGTGTGGACAACGTCAAAGAACATTACACCCGGGTACACCTACCGCCAAAACACCAGGCCACAGCCCCGGACAGCCGCCAGCTACAACCCCAGCACGGACTTGGCAATCAGGAAGTAGATCACCAACCCCGTCGCGTCGCAGAAGGTGGAGATGAACGGGTTGGAAAACACCGCCGGGTCTGCGCCCACCGTCTTCGCCACGATCGGCATCATCCCGCCCACCGTGGCGGACATCGCACAGACGCAGAAGAGTGTTGAACCGATCACAATCCCGATGTCCTGCCCGAAAACGGCCCAGGCAATACCCAATCCGAGCACGCCGAGCACCGCCCCGAGCGTGGCACCTACCCGCAGTTCGCGCCACATTACTTTGAGGATGTCGCCTTTGGTGACGTCGTTAAGCGCAAGTGCCCTTGTCACCGTCGTGGCCGCCTGGTTGCCAGTGTTGCCGCCGGTGCCGGTGAGCAGCGGGATGAACAGCGACAGCACGGTCACCTCGGCGAGCGTGTCTTCGAATACGCCGAGGACCTGCACGGTCAGGATCGCGGAGAGCGCCAGCACCAGCAGCCACACGATGCGCGAGCGCACCAGCTTCAGCACCGGCGTGGACAGGTACGGCCGCTTGAGGGACTCGGAGCCGCCCTGACGCGCGGAATCCTCGCTGTCGGCGTGTTCGACGATGTCGGCGGCCTCATCGTGGGTGAAGATGCCCACGACGCGGTTACCGCCATCCACCACCGGAAACGCGAGCAGCCCCGAGGACAGCAGGCGGCGCGCTGCGTCCTCCGCATCGTCCGTGTCGCGTACCGAGGGGTAGTCGCGCATGAGGTCGCCAACCTGCGCGTCCTGCCGCGCGGTGAACAGGTCGCGCAGCCCCACCACGCCGCACAGCGTGCGCTCGTCCCCCACCACCGCGACGGTGTAAATCGTCTCCAGATCGTCCACATTTGCTCGCAGCTTCTCGACGACGTCCCGCACCACCTCCCCCGGCTCCACCACCGCCACCTGGGGGCTCATCGCGCGGCCGACCGACCCCTTTTCATAGCCCAGAATCAGGTCGGTATCGGCCCTGGCATCCTCGTCCAGGTCCCCCAGGAAGCGCTCCGCGATCTCCGCTGGCATGTTGTCCAGCATGCGAACGCGGTCCTCGGCGCCGAGCGCGCTGAACAGGCCGGCAACGTCGTCGCTGGCCAGCTCCTCCACGATCTCGGCCTGGTGCGCCGGATCCAGCGCGTCAAAGGCCGCGGCAGCGCGCTCCGGCGAAAGGAGGCGGATAAGCACAGCACCGCGTCTCGACGGCTGACGCTCCACCACGTGAATGACATCATGCAGCGGAATATGAGCCAGCTCCTCCTGGATGCTGTCTAAGTCCTCGGAGTTAATCCGGTGCCGGTTGAGCTGCTTTTCAAGGTGGGCGCGTGTCGCCACATTGGCCGTGTTCACACGGTGAGGGTACCCGCCCGGAAAATTTTTGGCCTGGAACGCTCGGCTTAATAGCGACTGTATGTAAAAATCTACGCGTGATCTGCGATAAGTGTCGTGTATCGCTGGCAAACCGCTGACTTTTAAAGGAGCCACCATGGCCAACTCCGTCCGATCCCGCCGCGTGTCCATCGCGGCCGGAGCCCTGTCCCTCGCCCTCGTGGCCCCGTTTGTTTCGCCTGTCGTAGACGTGCCAGCGGCGCACGCTGTGGAGGCCTCCGCCTTTGACACCCGCTACACCACCGGCAACTTCTGGAACGTGCAGGAGGCCGTAGTGCAGGGCTTGGTGTTAGAGCCCGGCGACACCGTTGCCGCCACCACCAACACCATTTTCAACTGGCGCTTCCGCACCTCCGGCTGCAGCCTGATCCTGATCCGTCCAGAGTCCGACACAGCATTCCACTCTGGCAACCGGGACATCCCCATCAGGGTGACCAAGGCTGACGGCACTTCCTACACCACCACCCTGCTGGTGAACGTGGTGGACGCCAGGGCCACGGGCAGCACCTTTACAGAGCCGGCCGATCAGTGCCCGACGCCGGAGCCCACCACCACGACAGAGGCAACCCCCACCGAGCCCGCACCGACCCCCGAGGACACCCCGGCGGAGGGGCCCACCACGACGCCGGCCACCACGACTACGACGGCGGTGGCGGAACCGACGTCCACAAGCACGAGCCCCCAAACCACCGCCTCCACCTTCAACGGGCGCTACACCACCGCCAACTTCTGGAACGTGAAGGAAGCCGCCGTGGAAGGGCTGACGCTGCAGCCCGGCGACGTTGTGCAGCCGACCACCAACACCGCGTTTAACTGGCACTTCCGCAACGACAACGGCACCCTGGTTGCGATCCGCCCCGACTCCGCCGCCGCATTCCGGACCGGTGACGTGGACGTGCCCGTACGCGTCACCGCAAACGGGCAGACGTTCCGCACGACCCTGCGGCTCCACGTTATCGACAAGCGCACCGTCGGCGAATGGGAAATCCAGCTAGACAACCGCTACGTGGTGGACTTTGAGAAGTCCACGTCTGCGCAGCCCGTGGCTGAGATCACCCTGCCGGAGGGTGTGAAGGTATCGAAGAGGGGAATCGCTCCGGCTGGCTGGACCGTCTCCAACGACGGCGCAACCGTACGCGTCACCCCGCCGACCACGTTCAAGGAGGGCGACTTCGACCTCCCGATCAGCGTGAATGACGGGACTGACACGTTCGACGCGACCCTGAAGATCGCAGCGAAGAACCCCGCCCAGACTCCTGCAGAGACCGCAGGCACCGTCGCCGGCATCCTCGGCCCGATCCTGGGCGGCCTAATCGGCGCTGGCACTGGAGGCGGCCTGCTGGGCAACCTGGGCAACATCATCGGCGGCGGAAGCGGCGACGGTGAAGGTAGTGGCGGCGGTGCTGGTCGCCTGATCAACGTCGTAATCACCGGCAACGCCAACCCGTCCAACATCGGTAACGGCAATGGCAGCCCGAACGTGATCATCACGAACAACGCCAACCCCAACGTGATCATCACCGACAACGTGAACCCACGGGACAACCTGTCCAACAACGGCAACCCGTCCGTCGTCGTCACCGGCAATGCGAATCCGGTGGTGACTGGGAATGCGAACCCGAACGTGGTCATCACGAACAACGCGAACCCGACTGTGGACATCAAGGACAATCTGTCCAACAACGGCAACCCCTCCGTCGTCGTCACCGGCAACGCAAACCCAGTCATCACGAACAACGCCAACCCGTCCGTCGTGATCACCGGCAACGTGAACGACAACCTGCGCGAGAACGGCTCCAACAACTCCGTTGTGGTCACCAATAACGCCAACCCGGTCGTCACCAACAACGGCTCCAACAACAGCGCCGTCGTTACGGGCAATGCGAACCCGGTAATCACCAATAACGCCAACCCGGTCGTCACCAACAACGCCAGCAACAACGGCTCCAACAACAGCGCCGTCGTCACTGGTAATGCGAACCCGGTCATCACTGGCAACGCCAACGACAACCTCCGGGAGGCCGGCTCGAATAACAGCGTTGTGGTGACCAACAACGCCAACCCCGTCGTTACTGGCAACGCCAACGACAACCTCAACAACAACGGCTCTGGCAACAGCGCGGTAGTGACCGGAAACGCGAACCCGGTGGTGACCAACAATGCAAACGACAACGGCTCCAACAACAGCGTCATCGCCACTAACAACGCGAACCCGATCATCACCGGCAACCTGAACCCGTCGGACAACCTGAACAACAACGGTTCCAACAACTCGGCCGTAGTCACCGATAACGCCAACCCGAACGTCGAGGTTAAGGACAACGCCAACCCGACTGTCGTCATCACCGGCAATGCCAACCCGGACATCCGCGACAACGGCAACAACAATGGCTCGGACAACAGCGTCGTCGCCACCGGCAACGCCAACCCCGAGGTCATTGTCACCGATAACGCCAACTTCGGCCTGTTCGGGTCTTCCCGTAAGCGCGGCCAGAACGGTGCGGAGCAGGACGGCGAGGGCAACGGCGACAAGGGCAGCTCCGGTTCCAGCCTCTTCGACACCAACGTGAACGTCGAGGGCGGCTCCTCCGACCCGCGCTGCATCGCGTCCCTGGTCGGCCTCGGCCTTCCGCTGATCGCGCTGGTGCCGCTGGCTCTTGCCAACCAACTGAACATCGACATTCCCAACACGGCTGAGCTGAACGCGCAGGCAGCGAACGTGGTCAACCACGCTGCGCGTCAGTTCGGGCTCGCCCCGGAGCAACTGACCGCTGGTGCGGGCGCACTGGCCGGCCTGGTCGCCGCGCTCATCGTGGTGTCGGCGGCGAACACCTGCGTGCCTAACGTGAAGAGCGTCGACGTCAACGTCGGCCGCCGCCCGGTGGAGACGGTTGCCGCCCCGGTCATCGAGACCGCCGGCGCGTAGCCCCCACCACCCCAAACGCCCCGCCACCGCGCGGGGTGTTTGCATTGGTCGGTTTGTTCACCCGAGTAAGTCCGCTGGATGAGCGATTTCGGCCCAGGCACCCAGCCGGGGCAGGCCCCACCCTGACAAATTCCACTGGAATCCCTTAGGCGGACCCTAAACGCCCAGGTCGGCACCAACCGTCTGCGGAATGTGTCAAAACCCGGCCAAAGAAACCCCCAAAACCCAAAGAAACCCCCACCCAACACCCCGCCAACCACCCACAAACGCCGAAACCCCCGCCAAGCAGGGTTTCCAGCTAAAATCCAAACGTGCGCCCGGAGGGATTCGAACCCCCAACCTTCTGATCCGTAGTCAGATGCTCTATCCGTTGAGCTACGGGCGCGGTGGCGGAGATGACAGGATTTGAACCTGCGGCCCCCGTCAAGGGGGCAACTCCTTAGCAGGGAGCCCCATTCGGCCACTCTGGCACATCTCCAAGCCTCGTTACACACTACCCGGAACCGTTCGCTCGACCAAATGGCCAGCAGAAAGTCCGTATACTCGCCGTCATGAAAATTCACACGTGGCTCACGTCCGGCCTCGCCGCCCGCGACAACTCCAACGACCCGTCCGACTACCTAGTTTGGTTCCCCGCCAAGCTGGATTCGCTGACCACCGGCCCCCTTGTCGGCGAGAGTGCGTCCGTCCCCTTCTACCTCACCCCCAAGACCTCCGCACTGACAGAGACCGCCGAGGGCATCGTCTTGCTCGGCGTGCCGCTCGGTGAGCTCGAGGGCAGCTGGCGCGCGGACAACCAGGGCAACTCCACCGAGAGCATCGACGATATTGCAGGGCTGCTTGGCGACAATTTTGCGTACCGCAACGACGGCGCCGCTGTGGTCCAGCTGCGCGGCGAGTTCCCCGTCGAGAAGGTCCAGGTCGTCGCCGGCCAGAACCGCCCGACACCAAGCGAGCGAAGGATCTGCTTATCGACGTCCCTTCGGACTTCCCCGGCGAACGCCAATTCCACACCATGCCGGAGCTCTTCCCTGACGAGCTCGCCTAACCGATAAAAAACCGGCTCGGGATCACCTCCCGAGCCGGTTTTACCTTCAAAAAGAAATTGGCGGAGACGGCGGGATTTGAACCCGCGGAGGGATAAACCTCGCCGGTTTTCAAGACCGGTGCATTCGGCCGCTCTGCCACGTCTCCAACGCGAGCAGTCTAACGTAGCCTGGCCGCATGAAGGCAATCAATGAGGAACTCACGTTTTACGACACCGCTTCGCCCACCCTCCGCGACGGCGAAGTCCTGGTCAAAGTCGCAGCCGCTGGCGTGAACCGGGGTGACCTGATGCAGGCCGCGGGCAAATACCCGCCGCCGAAGGGCGAGTCCGAGATCATGGGCCTGGAGTGCGCGGGCGTGATCGCGGACCCAGGCGCCACAGACCGCGAACAGGGCCAGGAGGTCGGCTGCCTGCTCGCCGGCGGCGGCTACGCGGAGTACGTGGCGGTGCCGGAGGGGCAGCTCACGCCGATCCCGGAGGGCCTCACGGTGGAAGAGACCGCCGGCGTGGTCGAGGTCGCCTGCACGGTCTGGTCGAACCTGGGCATGGTGGCGGGAATCCAGGAGGGCGACCGGGTGCTCATCCACGGCGGTTCGGGCGGCATCGGCTCCTTTGCCATCCAGATGTGCAAGGCAATGGGGTGCGAGGTTGCTGTGACCGCCGGCAGCCAGGAGAAGCTGGAGTACTGCCGGGAGCTCGGCGCGGACGTCCTCATTAATTACAAGGAGCAGGATTTCGCGGAGGAACTGCCCGAATGGTCGGACACGATCCTGGACGTGGTCGGCGGGCCGTACCTGGAGCAGAACATCAAGGCGCTGAACACGGACGGGCACCTCATCGTCATCGCGGTGCAGGGCGGTCCGAAGGGCACCCTGTCGCTGGGACGGATGATGCCGCGGCGCCTGTCGGTGCACGCCACTACCCTGCGCGCGCGCCCGCGGCCGATGAAGGCCGCGATTGTGGCCTCCACCGTGGAACACGTTTGGCCGCTCATCGAGGCCGGCAAGATCACCCCGAACATCTCCGCGCGCTTCCCGCTCGCAGACGCGAAAAAGGCCCACGAACACCTGGATTCCGGCGCCAACACCGGGAAGATCCTTCTTGTGGTTTCCTAGCCGAGCGGAGCGCGGCTAAGCGTCACTAGGCCAAAGACGCCACCGTGCGCACCAGCTGCTCGATGTCGTTCTGCGTGTTAAACGGCGACATGGCGATGGTTACGGCGCCGCCGATGTCGGCGACACCCATGTCCTCGAGCAACGGGGTCGCACAGGTCTGCGTGGCCACGATGCCGTTGGCGAGCAGGCGGCGCAGCACGGTTTCGCTGGGTACTCCGGTCACGCCGAACGCCAACCGGGGGCGCTCCACCCGCGCGTCCGCGGCCGCCTCACCGCTCACGCCGACAATGTGCACGGCGGGCAACGTACCCAGGAAGGTGTGCAAGTCGTCGCGCAGGCCGTTGAGATAGGCGGTGGTCGCCCCCATCGAGTGTTTTAGGCGGTTGCGGCGGGTCGGCCGCCCGGAGAAACCCTCCACCAGGGACGCGTAGTGGTCCACTACCGCGGGTACGCCTCCGGCCAAACCCTGGGAAACCTCCAGCTCCAGCGCGTCCATGTTCAGGCGCTTGAACATGGTGGAATCGCGGAAGATCAGCGCGGCGATGTCGGGGCCGCCCAGCTGCGCGATGTCCACCGCCGCCACGTCCGCTCCCCACACGTCCAGGTCGAGGGGCGGTAGGGGGCGTACGCCGTGGCGTCCACAAGCACCCACGCGCGGGATTTCTCGCGCACCGCGTCCACGATGCCGGAGACCCCCACCACGTTGCCCAGCTCGGGGTGCGCCGCCGGCACCGACACCAGGCGGGTGGACCCATCCGCGATCTCCGCGTACTGCCAGGCCGGAAGGTCGCCGGTGGCTAAATCGGCCTGGGCCCACTTCTCCTCCAGCCCGGCGCGCCGCAGCCGCTGGGTCAGGTGCGGCCGGTCCAGCGGGTTGAGCACGATGGTGGAGCTGCGGCGCAGCATCGGCGCCATGGCGGTTACCAGCGCCGAGTACAAGGCAGGCACGCTCGGGCCCAAGATCACCTGGTCCGCGGTCACACCCGCCAGATCCGCGATGGCCACTCGCGCCATCTCCGGGTAGAGCTGCCCCTCCGGCTGGCCCAGGGACTGCTTGGAGTGCGAGCCCAACACCGGCTCCGGCGGCGGCACCAAGGCGGCGCTGCGCACGCTGCGCCACACCGCGGAGGCCACCTTCTCCGGCACCTGGGGCCGGTCGTGGGCGTTGAGGTACGTCCAGCCGTCGCCCAGCGAGGTGTACAGACCGCGCACCCCCCACACGTCATACGCCACGGCCAACCTCCCTTCACGCAAGAATGCACCCAATTATGCACGCCCGTCCGACACGGTGCACACCGCCAGCTCGGGCGTAGAAATGCAGTGCACTAGGGTGAATTGCGTGCACAACGTAGAACAGCTGCGCGCAGACGTCGCCCGCATGACCAGCCCTCCGGGCGAGAACACGCCGCCGTCGAAGTCCAAGACATTCCGCCGCGCATTCGATGATCTCGTGCGCGGATGGGGCCAGCACGAGCTGTGGCTGCAGCTGGGGTGGCAGGACATCAAGCAGCGTTACCGCCGTTCCACCCTGGGCCCGCTGTGGATCACCATCGCCACCGGCGTGATGTCGCTGGCGCTGGGTCTGCTCTACTCCATGCTGTTCCAAATCGACGTGGCGGACTTCCTGCCGCACGTCACCGTCGGCTTCATCGTCTGGGGCTTCATCTCCGGCTGCATCAAGGACGGCGCGAACGTCTTCATCGAAAACGAGGGCCTGATCAAGCAGCTCCCCTCGGCACTGTCCGTCCACGTCTACCGGCTGGTGTGGCGCCAAATGCTGTTTCTGGCCCACAACCTGGTGATCTGGCTGCTGCTGGTGCTCATCTTCCGCATCCCGCTGACGCTACACACGCTGCTGTTCATCCCGGGTCTTGCCCTGCTGGTTGTCAACGGCGTGTGGGTGGCCATGTTCTTCGGCATGGTGGCCACGCGTTTCCGCGACGTCGCGCCGCTGCTCGAGGCGCTGGTGCAGCTCCTGTTCTACGTCACCCCGATCGTGTGGACGACGAGGACGTTGAAGGAGCAAGGCGGAGCCGTCGAGAAGCGGGCGATGCTCGCGGAGATCAACCCCCTGTTCCACTACTTGGAAATCGTGCGGGCCCCGCTTATCGACGAACCTCTGGCCCCCTACCACTGGGGCATCGTCCTCGCGTGCACGGTGGTCGGCGTCCTGATCACCCTGCTTGCCATGAAGCGTTGGCGCTTCCGCGTGCCGTACTGGGTATAGGAGGTACACCGTGGTTTCCATCGACACCTACAACGCCTGCGTCGACTTCCCCATCTTCGACGCCAAGTCCCGCTCCCTGAAGAAGGCCATGATGTCTTCCGCCGGCGGCAACATCGGCAAAAACGCCTCCAACACCGTGGTTGGGAGGCGCTCCGCGACATCAACCTCCACCTGCGGGAGGGCGACCGCGTCGGGCTGGTCGGCCACAACGGCGCCGGAAAATCCACCCTGTTGAGGCTCTTGTCGGGGATCTACGAGCCCACCCGCGGCGTCGCCGACGTGCGCGGCCGCGTCGCGCCAGTGTTCGACCTCGGCGTGGGCATGGACCCGGAGATATCCGGCTACGAAAACATCATCATCCGCGGGCTGTTCCTGGGCCAGACGCGCAAGCAGATGAAGGCCAAGATGGACGAGATCGCCGAATTCTCCGAGCTCGGCGACTACCTCTCCATGCCGCTTCGGACCTACTCCACCGGCATGCGCGTGCGCTTGGCCCTGGGCGTGGTCACCTCCATCGAACCGGAGATCCTGCTGTTGGACGAGGGCATCGGGGCCGTCGACGCCGCCTTCATGGCCAAGGCCCGGGTGAAGCTGGCCGAAATGGTGGAGCGATCCGGCATCTTGGTCTTCGCTTCGCACTCCAACGACTTTTTGGCCCAGCTGTGCAACACCGCCCTGTGGGTGGACAAGGGCGAAATCAGGGAGGCCGGCCTAGTCGCCGACGTGGTAGGCGCCTACGAGGGGCCTGAGACCGGCGAGTACGTCGCGGAGTTGGTGGAGCGGTTCCATGGCGGGGGTGGGGGCGAAGCTGTCGTCGATAGGCAGTAGCTTTTTGACAGATTCCACCAACATCCGGCGGCCGACCCGAAAACCCCAGGTCGCCGCCAACCACCCGCCGAATCTGTCACAACCAACGCCCCACCCCTGACAGATTCCACCAACATCCGGCGGCCGACCCGAAAACCCCCAGGTCGCCGCCAGCCACCCGCCGAATCTGTCACAGCCGCAGCTCCCGAATGAGTGCCGCGAGCTGCCGCACCAGCTTGTGCAGCGTCGCGGACGTGTACCGAAGCACCCGCCAACCGGAAACGGTGAGGTCCGTGTTGATCTCGGTGTCCTTCTTCCACTGCCGATCCTCGCCATGGGGGCGCCGTCGTACATGATGCCGATCCGAAGCTCGGGGATGGCAAGGTCGAACCTGGTCACCACCCTGTTGCCGTCGCGGACGACAACCTGCTCCTCCAGGTGCAGCCCGAAATGGTCGCACACCATTCTGGCCAGCAGTCTCATCTCGGTCTCCCTCGGGGAGTCCGCCAGGTTGCTCGATGCCGCCAGCGCCGAGGTGAGCCACCGCTGGCACACCGTTCCTTTGCTGGCCTGAAGGATGTCCGCTGGGCGATGCCCAGGTGTCGCCGCACGCAGTCAATGAGCGTGATCGCCTCCACCACGTCCGGGCTGTAACCGGCGAAGGTGTCGCCATCGCTTAACGACGCCCTCCGGATCTCCCGCAGCGCTTGCGCCGTCGCCGCTGCCGGCGGGCCACCTGCAGGGGGTACCCGCAGTGCCTGACCTGCCATATGTGCTCATTCTTGCACCCCCGCCGAACAATGGATGGCTTGCGGATGTTGCCGTGGGAGTTCCTGCCCGCCGCTGAGTGCATGAGCACCGTGTCTTTACCTTCCACCTGGTATCGGAGCCCGTACAACGCCAGAGCGCCGTGGGCGAGAACAACCATGTCGGGGTTTTCAATGCCGTGGGCGGCTGCGCGATACGCGGCCGGGATTTCGTAGAGCACGCCGCGCGGGTGCCTGCGCGCGTCCGCACGCGCTAACTCATAGGGCCGCGCCTCCCGGGCAAGCATGTGAAACCGGGCACTCACCTGGGTTGTTCTCATCCCTTGCGGGAGATCTCCCGCCGGGAGCAGACTGTTTCCTGGGCCGACTTCCATGCCGTCATACAGATTCACCATGGCTACTTAGACGCGAAAAACCGGCGTGTGGATCCCTCGGGCACAATGAAGCCCATGACTGCGCTTGATCCCCGCGGCACCACCGCCGCCGTGATTGTCACCCACCACCGTGTTGACCTGCTCAAACACTCCCTCGAGCAGGTGGTCAACCAGACGCACCCGGTGGATTGGGTGATTGTGGTGGACAACGGGGCGCAGGAAGAGGTGCAATTGCTTCTCGACGACCTCGCGGCCCACCGCGCCATCTACCTTCCCTCGCACACCAACCTCGGCGGCGCGGGCGGGTTCGCGTACGGGTTCCTTCACGCCCTCGCGCTCGGCGCGGACGCCATCTGGTGTGCGGACGACGACGGCCGCCCCAAGGACCACACCGTCTTGGAGGAGCTCTACCGGGTGGCTGCGAAGCACCAGCTGGCGGAGGTCTCGCCCGTGGTGGCCAACATCGACGACCCGGAGAAGCTGGCCTTCCCATTGAGGCAGGGCACCACGTGGCACCGCCGGGTAGATGAGCTGGCGGGCGACTTCCTGCCCCAGTACGCCAGCCTGTTCAACGGCGCGTTGATCTCCGCAAAAGCGATGGAGCGCATCGGCGTGCCGGACTACCGCCTGTTCATCCGCGGCGACGAGGTGGAGTACCACCG
Source organism: Corynebacterium wankanglinii (assembly GCA_014490595.1). GTDB lineage: Bacteria > Actinomycetota > Actinomycetes > Mycobacteriales > Mycobacteriaceae > Corynebacterium > Corynebacterium wankanglinii. The sequence goes on along the minus strand of CP061031.1, from coordinate 224,047 downwards.
CCGCCTGGCACAGTCCGGCCTGAAATACGGCACCGCGCTGACCACCTTTTATTTGCACCCGGACGGCTCGGGCGAGTTCCACCCCATCATGGGCGGGCGCGCGCACGCCCAGTTCCCGGACAACCCCACCAAGCGCTACTTCACGTACCGCAACCGCGGTTACATCATCAACCAACGCGGCATGAAGAAGATGCAGTTGCAGGAGGTGGTGCGCTTCGGATGGTTCTTCCTGGTGGAAAAGAAGGACCCGAAGGGCTTCTACCAGTGGCTGAAGCTGCTTAGGCGGGGGGCGCGAGAGGACTTTCGGCGGCCATAGTCTTCTTGGACTCCTTGAAGATCCAGTGCCGCTGCAGCTCAAAGTTGGTCACGGTGGCCACGCCCTGCGCGATGACGAAGGAGACGAGGTTCTTCCACGGGTTTTCCAGGCCCATGGAGGTCAGCGGGGAATCCGTCACCCGCCACAGCACCATCTGTACCGCGAAGGTGACGGCGTAAAGCACGAACACCGCGCCGGCCTTCTTCGCGTTGATCTTGGCGTTGAAGGAGAACTTGGAGTTGAGCACGTACGCGGCGACGGTGCCGAAGACCCAGCCCACGGCCTTGGCAAAGTCGCGCTGCCACCCCAGCGGCACGTCGAGGGTGTAGGTGATGCCGAAGTCGATCACGGCGCAGCCCACGCCGACCAACAGGAAGGGCACGAGCTGCTGTTTCAGGGTAGAAGTGGAAGCCACGGGCGAATACCCTACCCGCGCATGAGCTGGCGGTAGATATCTAGCATCGCGGCCGGGCTCCTGCCGCCGCCGATCTCATCCAGCAGCGAGAGGGACTCCGCACACAGGGCGCGGATCTCACCCACCGCCAACGGCTCGTGCCCCAGCGACGCGAAAATGCTCTCCGCGATGTGGGCGGTGTTCTCGCCCGCGCAGCAGGTCTGGGCGAATACCATGGCCCAGAACGCGTCGCGGGCCACTGGGTTGTCCTCCACCGGCAGCGCCCCAATGCTCGGCCCCGCGCCCACGTCCAGAGCCTGCAGCAGCGGCGCGAAGTCGTGGTCCTTCGCCCGCGCCATGAACTCCCGCACTTCGCGGCGCAAGCCGCCCAGCCCGGCGACCTCGCCGATCAGCCGGGCGTTGACCTCCGCGATGTCGAAGGGCACCCCGCCGAACGAGCCCGAACCCGCCACGCACACGGACGGCGGGGTTGATTCGTCGCGCGGGTAGATGTCGGCCAGCTGCATCTCGAAGGACCACAGGCCGTGGGAGAAGTGGGTGGATTGGCCGGGGGACCGGAGGACGTCGTGAAGCTTGAGCCCCCGCGGCGCATCCGCGCCAACGTCCGCGATGCCGAAGACCTCGCCCACCACATCGCAGCACTCGGCGATGGTGACGTTTTCGTCGATGCCCGCCCAGCGGTACACCACCTCGTCCGACACCAGCCCGACGCGCACGAGCAACGTCGCCCCGGCGCGGCGCTGCGCAAGGCGGATCACCGGCGCCAGGTGGCCTGAGCGGTAGAGGGTGCTGGACATGGCGCCCAATATAGGCTTGATCGCCATGAGGAAGCATTACAAAGGCGACGACCCGGACGCGACCCACGAGGCAGCGCAGCGTATCGACGCTCCGTTGTCCGACTTCATGGTCCGCCTCATGGCGGAGGAGATGCCCTTCGTGGACTCGAAGGGCCGCACCCGGATCTACGAGATCCTGCGCGAGCACAAGGAAGCCGGCAGACCTGTGATTTCCAGCCAAGAAGAGCTGCCCGCGGAGATTCGTAGCATCATGGACCTCTAGTCCGGCGGTAGGGTTGTGGGCATGGAACTGACAACCCAATCCCTCTACGGCTGGGGTCGCACCGCACCCTCCACCGCCCAGGTGCTCTCCACCGCCGACGTGGACACCATCGCGCAAGCGGTCAAGCAGGTAGCCGACGAGAACTCCGAGCTGCCGGAGCACAAGCGCCGCGGCGTGATTGCCCGCGGCATGGGCCGCTCCTACGGCGACCCCGCCCAGAACGGTGGCGGCCTGGTCGTGGACATGACGCCTTTGAACCGCATCCACTCCATCGACCCGGACACCGGCATCGTGGACGTGGACGCCGGCGTGACGCTGGACCAGCTGATGAAGGCCGCGCTGCCCTACGGCCTGTGGGTTCCGGTGCTGCCGGGCACCCGCCAGGTCACCATCGGCGGCGCGATCGGCCCGGACATCCACGGCAAGAACCACCACTCCGCGGGCTCCTTTGGCAACCACGTGCTGTCCATGGAGCTGCTGGTGGCGGACGGCCGCGTGCTCCACCTCGAGCCGACCGGCGAGACCGCCGAGCTGTTCTGGGCAACCGTCGGCGGCATGGGCCTGACCGGCATCATCCTGCGTGCACGGATCCAGATGACGTTCACGGAGACCGCCTACTTCATCGCGGACACCGACCGCACCGACAACCTGGACGAGACGATCGCGTTCCACTCCGACGGCTCCGAGGTGAACTACACCTACTCCTCCGCCTGGTTCGACGCGATCTCCGGCCCGCCGAAGACCGGCCGCTCCACTATCTCCCGCGGCTCGCTGGCCACGCTGGACCAGCTCAAGGAGTACGCGCCGAAGCTGGCCAAGGACCCGTTGAAGTTCAAGGCCCCGCAGCTGATGACGGTGCCGGACATCTTCCCGTCCTGGACCATGAACAAGCTGTCGCTGATGGCCATCGGCGAGGCGTACTACCTGATGGGCGCCCCGTCCCGCAACGACGTGAAAAACCTCACGCAGTTCTACCAGCCGCTGGACCTCATCGGCGAGTGGAACCGCGGCTACGGCAAGGCCGGCTTCCTGCAGTACCAGTTCGTGGTGCCCACCGACGCCGTGGAGCCGTTCAAGGACATCATCTACGAGATCCAGGCGTCCGGCCACTACTCCGCGCTCAACGTGTTCAAGCTGTTCGGCGAAGGCAACCAGGCGCCGCTGTCCTACCCGATGAAGGGCTGGAACGTGTGCGTGGACTTCCCCATCCGCCCAGGTCTGAACGAGTTCCTGGACCGCCTGGACGACCAGGTCATGCAATTCGGTGGCCGCCTCTACCTGGCCAAGGAGTCCCGCACCTCCGCGGAGAAGTTCCACGCCATGTACCCGGGCATGGCCGGCTGGCTGGAAACCCGCCGCGCCATCGACCCGACCGGCGTGTTCGCGTCCGACATGTCCCGCCGTTTGGAGCTTCGCTAGCTCAGCTCCAACGAAGAAAGGATTTTCGAAATGTTGAATGCAGTAGGCCAAGCCCAGCACATCCTGCTCCTCGGCGGCACCAGCGAGATCGGCCTGGCCATCGTGGCCGAGCTCGCGTCCCGCGGGGGCAGCCCCACCGTCACGCTCTGCGCGCGCAAGGACTCCCCGCGTATCGACGCAGCTATCGCCGAAGTCCAGCGCGCCGGCGCGGGCCACGTGCGCCTCATCGACTTCGACGCGCTGGATTTCGCCTCCCACCCGGCCGTGATCGACGCCGCGTTTGAAGACGGGGACGTCGACGTTGCCGTGGTGGCTTTTGGCACCCTGGGCGACCAGGAGCAGCTGTGGCAGGACCAGTCCGCGGCAGTGGCGTCCGCCCAGACCAACTTCACCGCCCCGATGTCCGTGGGCGTGCTGTTGGGCCAGCAGATGAAGCGCCAGGGCCACGGCACGATCATCGCCCTGTCCTCGGTGGCGGGCCAGCGCGTGCGCCGCTCCAACTTCGTCTACGGCGCCTCCAAGGCCGGCATCGACGGCTTCTACCTGCAGCTCGGCGAGGCCCTGAAGGACGACGGCGTGCAGGTCACCGTTGTCCGCCCCGGCCAGGTGCGCACGAAGATGACCGAGGGCCTCGACGAGGCCCCGCTGACCGTGAACAAGGAAGACGTCGCCGAGGCAGCCGTCAACGCCGCCCTGGCCGGCAAGCCGTCCGTGTTCGTGCACAAGCTCTTCGGCCCCATCTCCCTGGTGCTCAAGGCCATCCCGGCGCCGATCATGAGCAAGCTCAACTTCTAGCTCTAGTCCTTCTCTCGGCCGGTCTGCGCGAGCACCTTTTCGCGCAACCGGCCGGTCCCCAGCACCGCCAAGACGCAACCGATCAGTGCCACCACAACGAGCGCGCCGAACAGGGCCACTTTGTCCAGCACATTGACGTGGGCAAAGACCATGACGGAGCCCATCAGGCTGCCCATACCGAACCCGAGCAGTGCCACTACCAGCATTGGTATGCCAACCTCGCGGACGGCCACCTTGGTGTGGAACGCCGCGGGCGCGCCGATGAAGTAGAGCGACTTGGTCAGCTGCTTCTGTTCCACCACGCCCAGCGCCTGGGTGAGCAGCGTGGACGACACCATCAGCAACGTCGCGAAGACGACGGTGATGACCACACCGGAGGGGATATCGCCTGCGATCATCATCAGGGCTGGGGCTTCGTCAATTTCAGGTACCGCTGAGAACCAGCCTCCAACACCGCCGATAAACGCCACGAAGTAGAGCGCTGTCACGCGCTTCCAGGTGGTTTTGGCGCCCCGGCCTACCCGGCGCGTGGCCACGTAGTTGGCAGCCCCGGGCACCCGGTAGCTCAGCCGCGCGAGCAACTGGATCACACCGACCGCGATCAGTGCGTTAACGGTGAGAATGCCGCCGGCTACGACCAGCACCACCACGAATTCCAACGCGTCTGCCTCCGGCGCGATGGTTAGCGAACTCAGGTAGCGGTACAGCAGCACCGCACCAACTACTGACAGCACCAGCGTGATCACGCTTTGGCCCTTCGGCGGGATCTTCTTGGTCACGCCGAGTGGGGTAACGGCGACTCGTCGTAACGCGAGCCACACGGAACAGGCGGCCAGGACCAGCACCACAATCCACGCGACGGGGATGACCCACCAGGTGAGCATCTCCCAGGCACCGACACGCTTTTCCTGGAACGCCAGCAGACTCCACGCCGGGCACGTGACCACGTACAGCACCGAGCCCAGCATCAACCCGACAAGCGCCTGGCGCAGCGACTCCAAAATCATCATCCCGCGCACCTCACCGGCCGTCGCGCCAATGAGGCGAAGCACCGCCAGGTGCTCCTCGCGCCCGCCAAGGTTCGCCCGCGCGGCCTGAGTGAGCAGCCCCAATAAGCTCGGCACGAGCAGAACACTGGCAAATAAGGCGAGGAACACGTACGCCAGTGAGAGCGGATCGGCCTCCACGAGCGCCTCATGCGGGTGCATGTTGCGCGCGACGAACATCCAGGTGCCGCCCATGAGTGTGCACAGCATCCACGTCGCTACCGTCACCGAAACCAGCGACAGCGCGCGCACCCAGCGCTCGCCGATTTGCCGCTGCGAGCGCCCTTCGCTTGTCGAAGACACCGCCGACCGCATCAACGTCACCGCACTCATCGCGCCACCTCCGAGTGGATCAGGCCGTCGCGGATTTCAACGCAGCGGCTGCACCAGTCGGCGATCTTCGGGTCGTGCGTGACCACCACGAGCGTCACACCAAACTTCTGGCACACGGCCACGATCTGCTGCATGACTTCGTGGCCGGTGGCCTGGTCCAGTGCCGCGGTCGGCTCGTCGGCGAATACCACCGATGGTGGCCCGGCCAAGGCACGCGCGATGGCCACGCGCTGCCCCTGCCCGCCGGAGAGCTGCCCCGGGTACCGGTCCGTGAAGGCTCCTAGACCCAGACGCGTGAGCATGTCCACAGCATCCTCGTGCGCCTCGACCCGCGGCACCCCGCGCATGATCTGTGGCAGGGCAACGTTTTCGGTGGCGGTCAGCTCGGGCAACAATTGGCCGTCTTGGAAGATGAAGCCGAAGTGCTCGAGGCGTAGGCGCGAGCGTTCGGCGTCGCTCATTGCGGCCACGTCGCGGCCGTCGAAAAGCACCTCGCCATGGTCGGGCACGAGCACGCCGGACATGCAGTGCAGCAGGGTCGACTTGCCGGAGCCAGAGGGCCCCATAATCGCCACGGATTCGCCGTCGCTCACCGTCAGGCTGATGCCTTCGAGGACCCGCTGCTGGGGGAATGACTTTGTGATGTCTCTGAGTTCAAGCATGGTTTCTATTTCACAGGTGGTCGTCGCTAAGCACTATGGCCCTGGCTCCCGAATATGGGTAGTGCTAGCTCTACCCCGCTACGCTCGCGGGCATGCGGCGAAGAAGGAACCACGAGCAGTCGGCAGCGGCAAAAATCCACCAGCTCACCGCGTCCCGGCGCAAGATTGCGGAGGCGTACGAGGTGGAGCGCCTGCGCATCGAGCGCGACCTGCACGACGGCGCGCAGCAGCACTTCGTGGCCGCCGCGATGAAACTCGGTGAGGCCAGGCTCGATATCGATTCGCCGCTTCTCGACGACGCCGCCCGCGACCTCCGCAATGGCCTCGATGCGCTCAGGAGAACCGTGCACGGCATCCACCCCCGCGAGCTGTCGGACCGCGGGCTCATCGCCGCGATCGAGACGGCCGCTGCGCAGTACGGCCCGCACGTGACGGTGCGCGCGCCACACGAGCTACCGCGTATCGACGCCTCCGTCACCGCCGCCGCCTACTTCTTCACCGCCGAAGCACTCACCAACGCCGCGAAGCATGCACCACAGCAGCCGGTCAGCGTGCTGGTGACATGCGACCACACCTTGAACATCTCGGTTACCGACCAGGGCGGCGGAAACGCCCGCATCACCCCTGGCGGCGGGATCGACGGCATGCGGGAAAGAATCGCGGCGTTCGGTGGCGAGCTGGAAATCCACTCACCTGACGGCGGCCCCACCACCGTCACCGCCCGTATTCCGCTGCTGCTGTTCCGGGGAGAAAGTGGGATTGCGCCATGAGGATTATCATTGCGGACGACTCCGCACTGCTGCGAGAAGGTGTTGCCGGCCTGCTTACCCGACGCGGCCACGAGGTTGTGGCGCAGGTGGACAGTGCGGATCGGGTGCTGGGGGTCGTCGATACGTATGCGCCAGACCTGGTGATCACGGACGTGCGCATGCCGCCGAACATGCGCGACGACGGCCTGCAGGCCGCGCTGGATCTACGCAAACGGGGCCCGGTCAACGTGTTGGTGCTGTCGCAGTATGTCGCGCCTGCCTACGCCCGGGAGTTGTTCTCCGGCGGCGACGGCGGCACCGGTTACCTGCTCAAGGACCGCGTCGCCGAGGTGAAAGACTTCATCCAGGCGTGCGAAACGGTGGCGTCCGGCGGCGTAGTCATCGACCCGGATGTCGCCAGCGCACTCATGGCCGCGAGCTCGCGCTGGCTGACCACGCTCACCCCGCGCGAGATGGAGGTACTCGAGCACATGGCGGAGGGCCTGTCCAACGCGCAGATCGCCGAGAAGCTCTACCTCTCTGGCGCAGCGGTGGCGAAGCACGTTTCCAGTATCTTCTCCAAGCTGGGTCTCACCCCGGACGAGGACAACCGTCGAGTACGCGCAATCCTGATGTACCTGGCAGAACGTGGAGTTGGGTAGCGTATGCGAAACTGTTACGCATGACTACCGCTTACCACTCCGACGAGCTATCGGCGGGGCAGACTGCTGTCCGAACCGTCGCGGCTGGGCTCGCCGGCGGCGTGCTGGCCCTTGCGGCCTGGTTCGTGCTGCATCGCGTCTCGCTGCCGGCCTTCAACACGTCGATGGTGACCAGGTCGCTGGCCACCGGCGCGTCGTTCGTGCTCATCGGCATCGGTGCAGCTCTTGCCGTGTTGTGGTCCAAGGGAAAGCGGCCTTGGATCTCTTCCGCCGTAATGGCGCTGGTGCCGGCGGGGCTGGTGGTGTCCTCGATCGGCGTTCCGCTCGCCGCGACCAAGCTGTATCTGGACGGCATCCAGGTGGACCAGGGCTTCCGCACCCAGTTTCTCTCCCGCATGACCGAAAACCTCGGCCACGCCGATATGGCGTACAAGGACTTGCCCACCTTCTACCCCATGGGCTGGTTCTGGCTGGGCGGGCGCACCGCCAACGTGCTGGGGATGCAGGGCTGGGAGGTCTACCAGCCGTTCGCCATCGCCTCCCTCGCCGCCGGTGCGGCCATGCTCACCCCTGTCTGGCGGAGGCTGACTGGCTCGCTGCCCACCGCGTTGGCCATTGCCACGGTGACCACCGCGGTCGTGCTCACGAAGGTGCCGGAGGAGCCCTACGCGGCCGTGGTGGCCATGTTCGTGCCCGCGGCCGCAGTGATGGCGCACCGGGCGGTGAACGGCTCGTGGGCGGCCACCGTTGCACTCGCGGTCTACCTGGGCATTTCGGCTAGCTTTTACACGCTGTTCACGGCTATCGCGGCCCTGACGGTGGTGGTCATTGCCGTTGTGGCGGCGGTACACCGACACAGTGCCGCACCGCTTATCCACCTCGTCGCCGCAGGCGCACTATCGCTGGCCATCGCCGCTGTTGCCTGGGGCCCGTATATCTGGCGGGTGCTTACCGGCGACGAGCAGCTGGAGTCCACCGCGAACCACTTCCTGCCCATCGAGGGCACGTATTTCCCGCTGCCTTTCTTCGCTTTTTCCCTGGTTGGGCTGCTTTCCATGATCGGCCTGATCTACCTGATCAGCAGGATTAGGGATCCGGAGATTGGGGCCCTTGGGGCGTCGATAGGCGTGTGCTACTTGTGGGCCCTGGCTTCTATGGCGATCACCCTGCTCGGCACCTCGCTGTTGGGTTTCCGCCTGGAGGTGCTCGTTGTGGAGCTGTTTGTCACCCTCGGCGTGATTGCCATCGCGGAGTTTGGGCTAAACAAGTACACCCCGGTCGTCGCCGTTGTCCTGGCGGTGGGTGCGCTACAGATGGTGCAGAACATCCCGGTGGAAAACGAGGACTACATCGACCAGGCCTACGCCGACACGGACGGCAACGGCGAGCGCGCGGACCGCTTCCCGGCGGACGCGGGCCGCTACTACAACGAGATCGCCGCCTACATCGAGGACCACGGCCACAAGGAAAACGAGGCAGTGGTCTACACCGACGAGATCAACTTCATGGCCTTCCACCCCTTCTTCGGCTTCAACGCCTACACCAGCCACTACGCCAATCCGCTGGGCGAATTCGAGCATCGCAACGACGAGCTGAAGCAGTGGGCCGAGATCTCCTACGACGACCCGGAGAAGTTCACCGAGGCTGTGGATGCCTCCCAGTGGGAGCCGCCGGCCGCGTTCATCTTCCGCGACAACGGCAAGGACGGCTACAAAACCCACATCGCGCACGACATCTACCCGAGCCAGCCAAACGTGCGCTACGAAGGCTTGTTCTACAACCCCGAGGCGTTCGAGCAGGACTGGGACGTCAAGCAGATCGGCCCGTTCGCTGTCGCAGTGAGGAAGTAAGGTGTCCGCTGTGAGAAAAGTCCAGACCACCGCGATTGTCGCGGGCCTCATCGCGTTTGTCCTGCTTGTGCTCGTGCCGTTCTTGTCGGTGAAGCAGACGGAATCTTCCGTGTCATGGCCGCAGAATGGCACCGTGGGTTCCGTCAACGCGCCGCTGATCTCGCTGGCGCCGCAGGAGCTCGAGGTCACGGTGCCGCTGCAAGCCGTCGAAGCGCTCCGCAGCGACGAAACCATGATCCTGGGCACCCTCCCCGAGGACTCCCCCAAGGCCAGTGACCGCGGCTTTTTTGTCACCTCCCCAGACGGCGGCCTGGTGGTCAGCTCGCTCAACGACGTGCTTTTGCAGCTCACGCCCGCGCAGGTGAAGAAGTTGCCCGCCGATGCGCAGCTCACCGCGAAGCTCACCCACGAGGGCACCACGGTGGAGATCCCGGGCACGGATTACGCGGAAGACAGCGAGGACGACTACCGGCCGCAGCTCACCGGCATCTACACCGAACTCCAGGATGAGCAGAAGCTTGTCGACGCCGGATTGAGCGCCCACGTGGACATCAACTCCCGCTTCACCTCGCAGCCCACCCTGATGAAGACGCTGGCGATGGTCCTCGGCCTGATTTCCGCCGTGATTGCGCTGTGGGCCCTGCGTAAGCTGGACGGCCCAGCCCCGCGCCGCCAGCGCCAGCGTTTCAAGCCTCTCGACGGCCTGGTGGTCGCCGTGCTCAGCTTCTGGCATATCTTCGGCGCCAACACCTCCGACGACGGTTACTTGCTCACCATGGCACGCGTGGCCGCGAACACGGACTACATGGCCAACTACTACCGCTGGTACGGCGTGCCGGAGGCGCCGTTCGGCTCGCCGTTCTACGACCTGCTGGCCCTGCTCGCGCAGGTGAGCACCGCATCGATGTGGATGCGCCTGCCGTCGCTTCTGGCCGCTCTGGGCACCTGGTGGCTGCTCTCGCGTGAGATCCTGCCCAAGCTGGGCCCTGCGATTGCGAACAGGCGCGTCGCCCACTGGACCGCCGCGCTGGTGTTCTTGGCGTTCTGGCTGCCATACAACAACGGCACCCGCCCGGAGCCCATCATCGCGTTCGGCTTGATGCTCACATGGGCGCTGTTCGAGCGCGCCATCGAGACGGACCGCCTCGCCCCGGCCGCGTGGGGCACCATTACGGCGGCACTGACCCTGGCCTGCGGCCCCACCGGCTTGGCGGCGGTGGGCGTGTTCCTGATTTCGCTGCCCTGGGTGTTGGGGACCATTGGGCGTCGTGAAGCGAAGCTCGCCTACATCGCGCCGTTCCTCGGCGCGGGCATGGCGGTGATGGTGCCGGTGTTCAAGGACCAGACCCTGGCCACCGTGCTGGAGGCCACCGCCGTGCGCTCCCAGGTGGGCCCGGCCATGCACTGGTTCGAGGAGTGGAGCCGCTACTCCGTCCTGTTCGAGCAGACCGTGGACGGCTCCCTATCTCGCCGCTTCCCCATGTTCGTGCTCTTCTTAAGCGTGGGCCTGATCCTGTGGTGGTTCGCCCGCGGCGGGGAGAAGACGCCGACCGCGAAGCGCATGATGCTGATCATCGGCCTGTCCACCTTCTTCCTCATGTTCACGCCAACGAAGTGGACCCACCACTTCGGCATCTACGCCGGCCTGGGCGCGGCGATCGCGGCGTACGGCTCGGTGGTGCTCTCGCGGATTGCGCTGCAGTCCAACCGCAACCGCTCTTTCGCCACTGCGGCGGTGCTGTTCCTGCTGGCGCTCACGTTCGCGGGCTGGAACGGCTGGTGGTACGTCTCCTCCTACGCCGTGCCCTGGTGGGACCGCACCCCGCAGCTCAAGGCCGTCGAGTTCAACACCGTCATCCTTGCGCTCGCGCTGGTTGTTTTCGTGGTGGGCGTGGTGCAGAGCATGCGGGGGCCCAAGCCTATCGACGCCTCTCGGTGGGCCGGCATCATGTCCGCCCCTATTGCCGTGGCGGCTGCCCTAGTGGTGGCGTTGTCGTGCCTGACGTTTGTGAAGTCCTTCGCCTCCCAGGCCCCCGCCTACTCCGTGGGCATGGGCAACGTGCAGACGTTCGCTGGCGACCGCTGCGCCCAGGGCTCGGACGTGCTGCTGGAGGACGACACGAACGACTCGTTCCTCACGCCTGCCAACGGTATCCCGCTGGGCAAATCCCTCGACTCCGGGGAAAGCACCGGATTCACGCCCGACGGCGTGCCGGCCTTCATCGCCTCTGAAAACGCCGACACCTCAGACGCGAGCCGCCAGCAGGTGCAGGACGACGACACCGCGGACGTGGATCCGACCTCCGACGAGGCGCAGTCCACCTCCCGAGTGAACACGCAGGGCAACCGCCCCCGCTCCCTGCGCGGCGTGAATGGCTCCACCGTGCGCCTGCCGTTCGGCCTGGACTACAACCGCGTCCCGGTGCTGGGCACTTTCGAGGACACGCCGACGCAATCCGCGGAGTTGGAAACCGCTTGGTTTGAGCTCCCGGAGAAGTCCGAGGAACGCCCGCTGCTGGTGGCCTCCGTGGCCGGCCGCATCGCTCACCACGACATCAACGGCATCGAGCAGGAAGGCACCGAACTCAAGCTGGAGTACGGCCGCACCACCGAGGGCGGCGTGGAAAAGCTCGGCGACGTGGAGATGCTGGACCAGGGCCCGTCGCCGGCCTGGAGGAATCTGCGCTATCCAGTCGACCAGATCCCGGAGGAGGCCGACGTGGTCCGCCTGGTGGCCGAGGACTCCTCGCTCGCAGAGAGGGACTGGTTGGCTGTGACCCCGCTGCGCAACCCGAAGCTGGTGGAGCTGGGCCAGGTGTTCGACTCCGACACCCCGGGCTTGCTGGACTGGACCGTAGCGTTCCAGTACCCGTGCCAGCGCCCGTTCTTCCACTACGCGGGCGTGGACGAGATCCCGGAGTACCGCATCATGCCGGACGCCCCGGGCAAAGCGCAGCTGTCCGGCTTCATGGACTTCCTCGGCGGCGGCGCGCTCGCCCCGACGGAGGCGGTGAACACCTCCTACGAAATCCCCGGCTACCTCAGGGATGACTGGCAGCGCGACTGGGGATCAGTGGCGAAGTACAGCCGCCGCACCAACTCGGCCGGCGACGCCCCGGCGCTCGCACAGGTAGACGTCACGGAGACCACCCGGTGGGGCCTGTACACCCCCGGCCCGATGAAGGTACGCGACCCGAGCGAGTAAGAGGTATGATCCTTCCGCTATGAAACTGCCGAAGATTGCGGCCGCTGCCGCCCTGCTGTTGTCCCTGGTGGCCGCCCCCGCCGATGCCCAGCCGGTGAAAACGCTCCCGGGCCAGAAAGGGTGCGCCGCGCACTACCTGGTGGCGGTGCCGGGCGGCGCCAACACGGCGGAAGGCATCCCGGACTTCGTGCCGCACGGCGGCAACGTGTTCATGACTGGCATTCTCACCCGCGCGGGCACCGCCGGGGAGATCCAGCCGCTGTGGGTGTCTTACCCCTCCACCCCGTTCGCCACCACGGAGTACGAGAAGTCCAAGGCCGGCGGATTGAAGCGCGCCCGCACCACCGTGTCCAAGCTGGCCAACGCCTGCCCGGACGCGAAGTTCAGCTTCACGGGCTACTCCCTGGGCGCGGACATCGCTGCCACCCTGACCAGCGATATTGCCAACGGTCGCGGCCCCATCAACCCCGAGCGGGTCTCCGGCGTGGCGTTGTTTGCAAACCCGCACCAGGGCGGAAACGGTGCGGTGTTGTCCCGCGGCACGTCCCCGGATTCGCGCGGTTCCCTCGGTTCCCTGCCGGACGGCTACGGCGTACTGGGCCCGCGAGTGCTGGAGATCTGCCGCACGGACGACCTGGTGTGCTCCATGCGGGAGGCGCACCGCGGCCTGGTGTCCCCGGCCATGCGCACGAACCTCGCGGCCGGGCGCGTCCCGCTCAACGAGTTCAACGCGCTGTTCTACTCCCTGGGTCTGCAGTCTTTCGGTGTGTTCCGCGACATCCGCTCGCACGGCGGCTACAACTTGAGCCAGCAGCGTGAGGCCAGCAACTGGATTATCCAGCAGTCCCACGCCCCTTTCCAGATTCCCGTGCCGGAGTTGGAGCCAGATGTAGCATTGGGGCATGCATGACCTCTTTGAACTGGTAAACGGCGAGTGGGCCCGCACCCACGAGATTCCCGCTGACCGTGGTATAGATGGCGCGTTCTACGCCCTGCGCGATAAGTCCGAGGAGGATGTCCGCGCCATTTTGGAAGACGGTGCAGGTTTGGGCGGCGACATTTTCCAGTCCTTTATGGATGTCGGCCGCGTGAATGCTGCGGGCATCGACGCGTTGAACCCGGACCTCGCAGAGATCGAGGTCTCCAGCGTCGAGGATTTCGTGCGTGGCCTTGGCAAGCTGGAGCGCGTCGGCATCGGCGGCCCCGTCACCTACTGGGTGGAAAAGGATTCCCAGGGCGAGGACTCGGTGCCCTACATCATCCAATCCGGCTTGGGTCTGCCGGATGAGGCCTACTACCGCGAGGAGGACCACGCTGAAACCCTCGCGGCGTACCAGCAGCACGTGGCCAAGATGCTCGGTTTCCTGGAGCCGAAGTACCTGCTGGGATTGACCCCGGAGATCGCGGCGGAGCGCATTGTCAACCTGGAGACCCACCTGGCCGCCAGCCACTGGGACGTGGTCAAGGCCCGCGACGCTGTTGCCACCTACAACCCCACCACCCTCGAGGAGATGCCCCCGCTGGTGCGGGTGCTTCTGAGCGCCTCTGGTATTCCCGCCGGCAGAGTCATCGACATGATGCCTTCCTACACCGCCGACCTAGACGCGATGCTGCGCCGGGAGACGCTGGCGGACTGGCAGCTCTGGGCGGCGTGGAATATCCTGCGCTCCCGTGCCGGCGTGCTGGCAGAAGCCATCGGCGAAGCCAACTTTGAGTTCTACGGCAAGCGCCTCTCCGGCGCCACCGAGCAGCGCGACCGCTGGAAGCGGGGCGTGGGGCTGGCGGAGTCCCTGGTAGGTCAAGAAATTGGGCGCAACTACGTGGATAGGCACTTCCCGCCTTCCTCCAAGGAGCGGATGCTGGAGCTGGTGGACTATCTCATTGCCGCCTACCGCACCAGGATCCAGCAGCTGGAGTGGATGAGCGAGCCGACGAAGGAGCGGGCGCTGGAGAAGCTTGCCCAGTTCAACGCGAAGATCGGCTACCCGGAGAAGTGGCGCAACTACGACGGCCTCGAGTTCGGCGCGGACCTGGTGGAAAACGTGCGTGTGGGTGCCGCGTTCGAGCACGACTACCAGCTGTCAAAGATCGGCAAGGCGTCCGACCGCGGCGAGTGGGTGTCCTCCCCGCAGACCGTCAACGCGTTCTACAACCCTGTGGTCAACGACATCACCTTCCCGGCCGCGATCCTTCAGCCGCCGTTCTTCGACCCTGACGCAGACGCCGCCGAGAACTTCGGCGCGATTGGCGCGGTGATCGGCCACGAGATCGGCCACGGCTTCGACGACCAAGGCTCGCGCTACGACGGCCTGGGCAACCTCAACTCCTGGTGGACGGAGGAGGACCGCACCAACTTTGACAACCTCACCGCCAAGCTGGTGGAGCAGTTCAACGGGTTGGTCCCTGCGGTGCTGGAGGGCACGAAGACCAAGGGCGTGAAGGGTGAATTCACTCTCGGCGAGAACATCGGCGACCTCGGCGGCTTGGGCATTGCCGTCGTGGCGTACAAGAAGTACTTGGCGGACCACGGGATGGAAGATGCCGCACCCGCGAGCTTCGGCGACCTGGACGGCGAGTACACAGGTTTCCAGCGCCTCTTTTTGGCGTGGGCACGCGTGTGGCGCTCCAAGGCGCGTCCGGAGATGGCAGCGCAACTCCTGGCCATTGACCCGCACTCCCCCAACGAGTTCCGCTGCAACGTGATCGCCTCCAACGTGGACGAGTTCTACGAGGTCTTCGACGTGGAAGAAGGCTCCAAGATGTGGATCGCTCCCGAGGACCGGGTGACAATTTGGTAGAGCACATCAACGAGCAGGGCGACCCGAACTTCAACGTCGGCGGGATCAAGCGCGAGATGCCGCCCGAGCTGCAGCTGGAGCAGCTCGCGTCCTACATTCACGCCACCTACGAGGATTCCCCGAATTACCTGGCGCTTTTGCCTGACCGCATCACCCACGCCGCCATGCTCATGCTGGGCACTGCCGTGGACCACGCGCTTCCGGCCACCAAGTGGGCGCAGCAGGTCACTGTGGAGCCGCACGCGCTCGGCGCCGTATTCGTGCCCAGCAAGCCCAGCGGCAGGTGGGCCGTTTCCCTTTGGGACGGCCCCGCCGCGGCGAAGGACATGCTCTGGCGCCCCGATGTTGCCGCCGCCGCAGAGTTGTCCGGGACCACGATCCTGGACGTAGACAACCCAGCCGACGCCGGAGAGGCCGTGGCAGCGACGGGCGCAACCGTGGTGTGGGCCCTCGGCGACGTGGCGCTGCCGGCCGCGGAGAACTACATCGTCACCTTCCCCGACACCCAACCCCAGGTTGACGGCCTGATCCAGGTCCGCGCCGGCTCAGGATTAGAGGGCACCGAGTACTACGCGGACGGGTTTATTTCCACCCCGGCAGAGATACGTCGCCGAGTGCGGGATGCCGCAGACGCGATTTCGGGGAATCTTCCACCTGGTTGATGCCCATCCGCGTATCCACGGTGTTCTCGTAGGCGGTCCCGAGCGTCAGGGCCGCCACGGTCCAGGTTTCGTCGCCCGCCTCGCCGAAGGAGACGCTGCCGGTGGCGCTCTTCCGGTCGTCCGCCCACCCCATCTTGGAGCCCCGCACGTTGTGCAGCCGAGCGGTGCCGAAGCCCTGGATGAAACCGTCCTGCGCCACGGCGGCTTGCTTCTCCATGCCATTGAGCAGGGGTTTCGCCACCGGGTCCCACAAAATCCCGTTCACAAACGTGGCCAGGTCGCGCGCGGAGGTCTCGGTGTTGCCCCAGGCGCCGCCCCTGCGGGTCTGCCGCAGTTCGAAGTCTTCCGCGATCTCGTCGATCGCCTCGGGGTGCGCGCGATCCAGCTCGCTGGCGATGGCGTCGTCAGAGCTCTCCACCATCTTCTGCACCTTGTCCTTCTCCTCGGCGTGCCGTTTGTAGAGCACCCAGTAGCCGAGGTAGAGCTTGGCCAGCGAGAGTGCCGGTCGCGCCTCCTCCGCATCAGGCGAGATACTCACCCGCCCGTCGGGATGCACCACAGCGAGCGCGGTGCGCTCCCGCGCGTAGCTGGGATCCACATGGTAAGCGGACGCTTGGGGTGCGAGCAGCATGCTTATCGACGCCGCCAGCGCCACCCCCAACTTCCTCACAGCACCGATTCCGCTTCGTCGACGTCGTCGAAGACCGGCTCATCCACCTCGGAGAGGAAGAACTGCGCGCCGTTCGGGTCGTGCACGCCTGCGGTGCCGTTCTCGGGCCCGAACTCCACGCCGCCCCCTAGGACCTCCACCTGCTTGCACGCCGCGTCCACGTCGCGCACGCCGAAGTAGCTGAACCACTGCGCGTGCTCGCCGACGAACATGCCCAAAAACGGCGCGCCGTCCTCGAACGCGATGTAGTAGCCGTCTTCCTCGCGGATCTCCCAGTCGAAGAGTTCGCCGTAGAAATCGATCGCGCCCAGGCTCGGCGCGCTGTACTCGTACCACACCGGAACACCGGGCTCACCGGCGGCGACGAAGCGCTCCGACGGGTCCTTCAACCCGAACAGGCCGCCGGCCGGGTCCTGGCACAGAATCACCGTGTCGTCGGAGCTGAGCACCTTGCCGCCCAGCTTTTCCACGTTGTCGGGGCTGCCGATGAAGGAGGTCACCCACATGTCCATCTGCGCCGGGACTAGGCCAGCCACGGGTAGCCCGTCCTTGCGCGCGATGCCGTCCACGATTTCCCACCCGAGCAGCTCGGAGTAGAAGTGCGTGGACTTCAACACGTTCTGCGTGACCAGGTCCTGCCAGAACGGCATGCCCTCTTTGCCCTCGAATGCCGGCATTACATGTTCCTCCACTTCTCCGGGTCGAAGTCATCGTTGGCGGTGCGTTCGTCAAAGTAGTCCCCGTCGTCGCCGTCAACGACGACGGTGGCGGAGTCAGGGCCGAGGCCGACGGTATCGCCGTCGATAAGCGAGTGCCCACGCGAGGTGACCACCTCGTTGTTCACGGTGACCTCCCCGCCCACGATCGCCTCTTTGGCGTGGCCGCCGGATTCGACCAGATTGGCCAGCTTGAGAAATTGGCCGAGTTTGATCGTCTCGCCCGAAATGGGCACGTCGATATGCATGCCGGTTAGTGTAAGGCATGCGAAGAATCTGGGCGCTGGCCCTCACGCTACTGCTTGCCGGATGCACGCAAGAGGTTCCGGAAGAGCCCGAGGTGGTTGAAGAATCCACCGTGACCATCCGCTCCGTCGGCGACATCCTGGTCCACTCCGACGTGTACACCGCCGCGCGCACGGACACCGGCTTCGACTTCTCTCGCATGTTCGACCCGGTCAGGGGGTACATGCAGGACGCGGACATCACCACCGCGAACATGGAGGTCCCCGTCGCGGGCGAAGCGTTCGGCCTGTCCGGGTACCCGCAGTTCAACGCGCCCCCGCAGATCATCGACGCGCTCCAGGGCGCCGGTGTGGACATCGTGAACAACGCCACCAACCACTCCATGGACCGCGGCGGCGAAGGCGTGCTCGCGTCCACCGGCAACATGCGCGAGCGCGGCATGCTCTACACCGGCAGCTACGCCTCTGAGCAGGACGAAGCCACCCCGCGCATCATCGAGGCCAACGGCATCACCGTCGGTTTCCTCGGCTTCACCTACGGCACCAACGGCCTGCCCGTTGAGCAGGAGCATTTTGCATCGCTTATCGACGACACCCTGACCGCCCACATCGCCACCCTGGATTCCCAGGTGGACGTGGCGGTGGTGATGCTGCACATGGGCGAGGAGTACGCCCCGCTGCAGAATGACTTCCAGGAGCAGACCGCCGCGGCGGCCCTGGAGGCCGGCGCGGACCTGGTGCTCGGCGGGCACCCGCACGTGGTGGAGCCGTTCGCCGGGCCCATCTGGTACTCCCACGGCAACTTCCTGCACGGGCAGTGGGAGGAGCCGACCAAGATCGGCGGCATCGGCGAGTTCACGTTTACCAAGCGCGGCGACGAAGTCTCGTTTGCCGGCGCCCGGTTCATGCCCACCTACACCGTCGGCCCGCCCATCAGCTACGACCACCGCGTGATCCCCCTCGTTGAAGCCGCCGACTACGTGGACGTGGAGGCCTGGATGGCGGACCTGCGCGGGCGCCTCAACGTCGAAGTGGTGGACTATCTCTAGCGTTCCGCCTGGTCAACCGGCATGATGCTCATCGTGTCGATGTTCACGTGCGCCGGCAGGCTGGCCACCCAGCGCACCGCCTCCGCCACGTCCTCCGCGGTGAGGTTATGCTTGCCCTCGTACACCTCTCTTGCGCGCGCCTCATCGCCCTTGAACCGGTTCAGCGAAAAGTCCGTCTTCACCCTCCCCGGGTCGATTTCGCAGACGCGGATGCCGTTCTCCGCCTCCTCGCGCCTGAACGCCCTGGTCACGCCCCTCAACCCGTGCTTGGCTGCGTTGTAGCCGGACCCGCCCTTGTACGCGTCCGTGCCCGCCACCGACCCGATGTTCACCACCAGCCCCTTCGCCGCCTTGAGCTGCGGGTACAGCGCGCGCGTGACCCGCATGGTGCCCATCACGTTGGTCTCGAACATCCACTGCCAGTCTTCATCTTGCGCGTCCCGCAGGTAGTCCAGCTCCTTGGCACCGCCCGCGTTGTTGACCAGCAGGTCCACGCGCTCAAGCTCCGCCAGCTTCTCCACGCTTCCCCGGTCCCCCACGTCCAGCCGCACCGCCACGCCCCCGATCTCGTCGGCGATTTGCTGGCACATGTCCAGGCGCCGCGCCGCTACGACGACCTTCCAGCCGTCATTTGCCAGCGCTCTGCAGGTCGTCTCCCCGATGCCTGCGGACCCACCCGTGACTACCGCTACCTTCTGTTCGCTCATGCGCCGAAGTGTAGGCCCTCCACAACATCCAGATGGCTAACGCTATGAAGATTGCGCCTGTGGTGACGTCGATAAGCTTGCCGTATTGCTCGATGGCCCGCGACATCGCGCGGACCGCCAGCGCAAACCCCACGAACCACGCGATACCGGTGAGCACGAGTACCGGCGCCGCAACCCAACCGACGTGGGCGAACTGGGCGAAGATCGCGCCGAAAAAAAGGATCGCCTTGGGGTTGGAAAGGTTGGTGGCCAGACCGGTGAGGAACGGCCTCGCCACCTTTTGCCCTGCCGGGATCTCGGCACCCGAGCTGTGGATGGCGCCGACGCCCATCCACAGTAGGTAGGCGCCGCCCAGGATCTGCAACACGGACAGAATCCGAGGAAATGCCTGCATCAGAGCGCTCAGGCCGGCCAGCGAGGCGACGATCCAGATGGTGTTGCCCAGCATGATGCCCAGCGCACACAGCACGCCCGACCTGCGGTCCTTCGAGCCGACGCGGATGATTTGCACCAGGTCCGGCCCCGGGCTCGCAATCGCCGCCAGCCACACTCCGAGCAGCGCGATCATCGTTCCTCCATTTGCCGCATGGTGATGTTGAGCCTGCCTTCGAGCAGGTCGGACGTGCCACTCCTTGCGCCGAGCACACCGTGCCTAGCCCTCCTTGCGGGCCCGCCGAACACCACCGCGTCTCCGGACATGAGCAATGTATCGCGGCCTTCGATGCGGAAGACGGTGTCCTGCCCGAATGAGAGGCTGACCACGGCGTTTCCAGACTTCTCATCCGCGTCCACATGCAGCCCCATCCCCTTGCCCGGCGGGTAGAAGTTGACCAGTGCGGTCTGGATGCGCGGAGTAGGCCCAACGAGGGGATCGATCTCCCTCGCCCGCTCCATGACGCGGTCGGCGATGCCCTGGAAATTCCCCGGAACCGCCGGCACCGGGTGCCCATCGACCTCTCTGAGCATCCGGTACGGATTGGTGGCCCAAAACCACCCCAGGGACAGCAGCCAGGCATCCATTTGACCGTTGCCGACCTTTGGACGTCGCATAGCAACCGGCGTCCCCGCCGCCTCTCGCGCAAGCTGACGAGCCTGCCCCACAAGTGCATGCTGCTCCTCCTCGTCGAGGAAAGCAGGCAGATGCACAGCACCAGGAATGATGCGAGCAGGCGGGCGCGGAACGGCGGTGAAGAGCACATGATCAATTTAGCGTGTCGGACCTGTTTTGTATGGTTTGCGGATACTTCGGTGGAGCTGACAGTAGCATATCGAACATACATACTGTCAAGAGCTCCTCTTATCATGGTGGAGATATTGACAGTCGTTTGTGTGTGCGATATGCTCGAACGCAACAAACAGAAAGGGGGGACGGTGACAACCGCAACCGCTACACCAAAACTGTTCCGTAACCAGCGAAAACACGACCCAGACAGCGAGTGCGCCCAGGCCATACGGGACACGTACTGGACCATGTTCGGCCACTACGCGTTTCCCGGCTTCAACGTGGACGATTTCGACGCCACCGTGACACAACTGCAGCTCGCCACCGGTTGGCACAAGGGGTTTGTCAAGAACGCGATCCTCGGCCACGCGGCGCTTCAAGAGCTGCCTCGGCTGCGCGAGCTCCAGCAGGACACGCGCGTGATGGACGTGGGGCACCTCACCGCGGTCTACACCGCCATCGAAGAGCTGGGGCCGGATGTCACGGAAGAAGCGCTCAAGCTTATCGACGACATTCTGTTCGACACCTTCACCCCAAAACGCCACGACCAGACCGTCCCGCAACGCAACACGGTCACGGACCGCATCAGGGCCGCCATCAAACGCATGGACCCAGACCGGGCGTACGACAAGCGCAAGCGCCAACAGCGCGAGAAGGACACCGCCGACCGGTTCCGTGTGGACGAGTTCCACTCTGGCGGCAAAGACCGTGCCGTAGTGGAGTTGATGACCAACCCGCTGTATGCCCGGAAAATCCAGGCCAACGTCACGGCCGTGGCCCGCGAACTGGGAATCAGCCACGCCGAAGCTGCGACCAAACTGCTGAGTGGGGAGTGCGCCGGCATCGAGGTGGTCCCTGTGCTGAACGTCTACACCCCGACAAACCGCGCGGTGGGTGGTCCGGTGTACCTGCCTGGCAGTGGCTGGACGGATATCGAGGCCACGTCGGCGTTTGAGGAGTGGCTGGCCGACACTTTCCCTATCCAGCGCAACTTGGACGAGGCGGCGGAGAAGATGCTGAAAGGCTACGCCCCCAATGATCCGATGCGCCGTGCCGTCCACGCCCGCCACCGAACCTGCATCTACCCGAGTGCAACCGCCCGGCCGAGCAATGCCAGTTGGACCACCGCATCCCGTTCGAAGACGGCGGCCCCACCAAGGTGGACAATCTCTTCCCCTTATGCCAAAAGCATCACAATATGAAGACCGATCGCAGGGCGTTCTACATCCCCGACCCCCTCACCGGCGACGTGATTTGGTTGTTCGCTGACGGCTCCTACGTGCTCGCGGCGCAGGACAGCCTCCTGCACGACCAAATCACGCCTTACAACCCACGCTGGCAGTCGAACATGTCCAGCGTGCGCAAAAACCGGGCTCGTGCGGCGGAGTTCTTCGCCAAAGGTCACGCCATTCTGGACGCTTTCGACCGCGACCTGGACCTCGATCAGGCCAACGCGGCAATCGATGACCTAGAACAGGAATACGGCATGAAGTTTGGGTTCACCCCCGAAATGCCGTACGTGGAACCCCTCCCGCAAGAACCGGTGGAGGCCCCGTTCCCAGACCCGAAGGAGGAGGCTTATCGCAGGTAGAAGGTGTCCACCACCTCGTATTTCGGGCCGCCACTTCGGCCCTTTCCCAGGTGGGATTCGAGCAGCAGAACTTCATCGGCCGCAAACTCGGGCCCGGAGTAGATGGCGAGGGCATGGGCGTGGTCGTCCAGAAGCCACGGGTCCCTCGTCCGCGTGCCCGTCCGCGCGACAGACAGGTGCGCGCGCTGCCGACGCCGCACGTCTGGGTCGAGTTGGCAGTCCGCCATCAGGTCTTTGAGCGGTGCTTTGTCCCCGCCCACCCCGATCCACAGGGTGCGCCGGTCAAAACACCCGGCCCCCCGTAAATGCAGGCGGAGTGGCCGGGTGAACGCGGTGGCTTGGGCGAGGTGGTCGGTGACTGCCGCGGCGTCGTTAGGCTGCGCCCCGTAGAACGCCACCGTGATGTGCCAATTGTCCGGGTCGGACCACCGCACTTCTGTGCCCGAGAAGTTGCGGATGGGCCGCAGCGCGGTGATGAGGTGTTCGCGGACATCGGCCGGTGGGACGATCGCTGCGAAGAGGCGTCTCATGGCCCACACGCTACCCTGGATTGCCATGTTCGACCTCGCGAAAATCGGCAGCGGCCTCCCCGTCTTCCGGGTGATCGGCCAGCTGCCAGCGCAAGGGCCTCTCGTGGTCGAGGCGCCGCCCGGCACGGGTAAGACCACGCTGGTGCCGCCGGCAATCGCAAATAAGGTGGGGAAAACGCTGGTCGTGGCCCCGCGCCGGGTGGCGGTGCGGTCCGCGGCGCGGCGCCTTTCGCTTCTCGACGGCGCTCCGCTCGGCCACCGCGTCGGCTACAGCATCCGTGGGGAGCACAAGGACGGCTCGCTGGTGGAATTCGTCACGCCCGGGGTGTTGCTGAACCGCCTGCTGAACGACCCCGGGCTGGAGGGCGTCAACGCGGTGGTGGTCGACGAGGTGCACGAGCGCCAGCTGGACACCGACCTGGTGCTGGCGATGTGCATGGAGGTGGCGCTGCTGCGCGACGACCTCTATCTGGCCGCCATGTCCGCGACCCTGGACGCGCAGAAGTTCGCCGACCACATGGGCGCGCAGATCCTCTCCACGGAGGCCGTGACCCACCCACTGGACATCGCTTACACCCCGCACCCCGAGCGCATTCAGGGCACCCGCGAGTTCTACCGGCACGTGGCCATGCAGGCAGGCGGCGACCACCGCACGCTCGTGTTCGTGCCGGGTGCCCGGGAGGTGGACCTGGTCTGCGGCTACCTCAAGGACGCAGCGCCCCTGCACGGGCGCCAGAGCAGCGCGGAGCAGGATGAGGCGCTCAACGGGAATGCCCGGGTGGTGGTGTCCACTGCGGTGGCGGAGTCCTCCATAACCGTGCCTGGGGTGCGCAAGGTGGTGGACGCGGGGCTGTCCAGAGTTCCCAAACGCGACAGCCGCGGCATGACCGGGCTGGTCACGGTCTCGGAGGCGAAAACGAGCGCGGACCAGAGGGCGGGACGCGCCGGCCGCCTGGGTCCGGGCGAGGTGGTGAGGGTCTTTTCCCGCGACGAGTACGCGAAGATGCAGCCGGATATCACCCCGGAGATCCTCACCGCCGACCTCACCGGGGCACTGCTGGTTATGAAGGCGTGGGGTTCGCCGGACCTGCCGCTTCTCGACGAACCGAAGGACCTCACCGAAGCCGAATCCAACCTCGAAGCACTCGGGGCGACACAAAACGGCAAGATCACCGCCTTTGGCCAGAAGCTTGCGAGTATGCCCCTGGATCCGAGACTCGGTGCGGCGCTTCTCGAATGGGGTGCCCAGGCGGCCCCGACGGTGGCCCGTCTCGCGGGGGAGGCGGACGCGAAAAGGCTGCGCAGGCTGGTAAAAGACAAGGGCCTGGTAGACCCCGGCGAGGTGATCGCGAGCGCCTTCCCGCAGTGGATAGCCAAGAAGATGGGCGACGAGTACCTGCTGGCGTCGGGCACCCGGGCGAGGTTCAATTCCAACGCCGAATGGATCGCGGCAGCGCAGCTGCAACGCACGCAGGGAGGCGCGATCATCCGGGAAGCCGAGCCGATCGCGTTCCCGGAGCACCGCGTGGTGGAGGAAACCCGGGCGTTTCTGGAGGACGGCAAGGTCAGGGGCAGGAGGATCGCGCGGGTCGGCGCGATCGAGTTGCGTTCCACCCCGGTCAAGCTCACCCCGGACGGGGCGGCGGAAGCGCTCACGGACGTGGATTTTGCCAGCTTCCCGCTGACCAAGGAGGAGCAGCACCTCAAGGAGCGGCTCGATTTCCTGCACGAGACCCGAGGCTGGCCGGACGTGAGCCAGGGCGATTATTCGCTGGAGGTGCGTGAGGTGGCCGGAGGTGCGTCGATAGGCAGTTGCGACATGCGGCAGGCGATGTTGAGACAGCTGGACTGGAAGCAGGTGGCGGAACTTGATGCCGCGGCGCCGAGGCAGTTCGACTACGGCAGCGGCCGGCCAGTGAAGCGGGTAAAGCTGCAGCACATGTTTGGCAAGAAGGGCGAGCGCGTGTCGGGCGTGAAGGTGCTCTACCACCTACTTTCCCCGGCAGGCAGGCCGCTTGCGGTCACCGACGACCTGGACAGCTTCTGGCAGGGCCCGTACCAGCAGGTGCGGAAAGAGATGCGGGGGCGCTACCCCAAGCACGCGTGGCCCGAGGACCCTACTGGCACTGAGAAATGATGGCGCCGGCGCCGGCGAGGCCCGCGGCGGCGAGGATGGCGGCGATGCCCATGTCCACGTCCCGGGAATTGAGGTCCCGTAGCTTCACGTCCACCAGGAACGGAACGTTGCCCACCTGCAGCTGCAGGTGGTTCTGCCGGGCCACGAACGGGAAGCTCAGCTGGGAAGCGAAGCCGAGTGGGAGCAGCACCAGCAGCGGCAGGCCGACACCGACGGCAGTGGCCGCGCAGCGGTGGGAAACCTCGGGGGCGTACTGGACGAACGCGTCGATGACCGCGCCCTCATCGGATGCGTCGTTGTCGGCGCCGACGGTGACGCTGACGGGGAACGTCTGGGTGCTATCGTCCGCGAACGTGGCGGTCACCGGCCACTCGTAGGAACCGGGGGTGACGTCCTCCCCCGGCGCGAGGCGGATAGTGCCGTCCGGGGTGATCGTGGCCCACGCGGGTAGGGACGGCGCGTCGTACCACGCGGCACCGCGCGGCAGCGGAGGTTCGATGGTGGCGGTCAGGCCGGGAGTGACGTTGGTGGGAACGTATCCGTTATCGGCGTGAGCTGGGGATAGAGGCGCGCATGCGAGCGCGAGCACGCTCGTCAGTGCGATGATTTTGGTGCGCATATCCGTGGTTCCCTCAGTTGTTAATGTTTATATGTCTGTGAATGTTTGATGATTGTAGTAGACAATTGCTGAGGTAGTGTTACTCGCCATGTCGAAGCGCACTGTCTCTGTGTGGACGCTAGTCTCACTCATCATCGGATCCACCATCGGATCCGGCATCTTCGCGCTGCCCCAAAACATCGGTTCAGTGGCGAGCCCAGGGGCGATGCTCGCCGGCTGGGCCATCGCAGGCGTGGGCATGCTCTCCATCGCCTTCGTGTTCCAGATCCTGGCCGTGCGCAAACCCCACCTGGATTCAGGCGTGTACTCCTACGTGCGCGCGGGCCTGGGCGACTTCATCGGCTTCACCTCGGGCATGGGCTACTGGCTCGGCTCCGTCATGGCGCAGGTGGGCTACGCCACGCTGTTCTTCAACACCTTGGGCTACTACTTCCCCGCCTTTTCCAACCGGTGGGTGCTTGCCATCTCCGTGTCCGCATTGAGCTGGCTCATCTTTTTCGGGCTGACCCGCGGATTGAGACAAGCGGCGGTGATGAATGCGGTCACGACCGTGGCAAAGCTCGTCCCGATCCTCGCCTTCATCGTCCTCGTGGCGTTCCTCGGCTTCTCCTGGGACCGCTTCACCATGGACTTCTGGGGCTCCAACCTACCGTTCGGCGAACAGCTCAAGGGCATCATGCTCTACACGGTGTGGGTGTTCATCGGCATCGAGGGGGCATCGGTGTACTCGAAGCAGGCGCGCGAGCGCAGCGACGTTGGCAAGGCCACCATCATCGGCTTCCTGTCCGTCCTCGCCCTGCTGGTCGCGGTGTCCACGCTCTCCTACGGCGTGCTCAGCCAGGAGGAGCTGGCGGCGCTGCCGGACAACTCCATGGGTGCGGTGCTTGAGGAAGTGGTGGGCCCGTGGGGCGGCGTGCTCATCTCCGTCGGCTTGTGCCTGTCCGTGCTTGGCGCTTACGTGTCCTGGCAGATGCTGTGCGCCGAGCCGATTGTGCTGATGGCGCAAGACGGCCTCCTGCCCCACTCCATGGGCCGCCACAATTCCAATGGTTCTCCAGTGCGCGCGCAGCTGCTGTCCACGCTGGTAATTCAGTTCTTCGTGGTGGTCTTTTTCCTCTCCTCCGCGTCATACAACGCCATGGTGCAGCTGGCCACCATCATGTACCTGCTGCCCTACATCTTCTCCTCCATCTACCTGGTGCTGCTTGCGGTTAGGGGCAAGGGCCTGACCCACCCGCACGCCGGCACGCGTTTCGACGACTCCGGGCCGGAAGTTTCCCCCCGCGACAACCGCAGGCACCTCTTCGTGGGCCTGATCGGCTCCGTGTATTCACTCTGGCTGATCTACGCCGCGGACCCGGTGTACGTGCTACTCGGCGCGCTCGCCGTGGTGCCGGGCCTGGTCCCCTACATCTGGACGCGCCGCAAGCACGGCGACAAGCTCTTCAACGCCTTCGAGTGGGTCGTGGTGGCGGTGGTTCTGGTCGCGGCGGTGATCGCTGTGGTCGGCCTGGTTAACGGGTCACTGGTGTTGGAGTAGGTCCCAGCCCAACTTCGCACATAGCGTGACGACGAGCCCAAGGAGCGCCACGCGCACCAGCGTAGACCCGCCCTTGAGCACCGTGCGCGCACCCAGCTGCGCGCCCACCACGTTGGCCACGACAAGGGCAAGGGCGAGCTTCCAGTTGATGAAGCCGCCGAGCCCGAACACCAACAGCGCCTTCGCCATCGCCGCCGAACGCACAAAGCCCTGGGTGAACACCGCAGTAAACCCCATGATGAGGAACATGCCGGTGCCGGGGCCGAACACGCCGTCGTAGCCGCCGACCACAGCCACGGCTACGGCGGCGAGGGCGAGGCGCTTGCCGGAAAAGATGCCGGCGCCCTCCTGCCCGAACTTTGGGTTCAGCGCCACAAAGACGCCCACTCCGACAAGCAGGATGAGGATGATTGGGGTGGCCACGGAGTCGTCGATAAGCGAAACTGCCCTTGCGCCGAGCGCAGCGGCGACCCCCGCAATGAACGCGTAGATCCAGGTCACCCTGGGCACCCCAACGCGGCGCACGAGGGTGGCGGCAGCGGATGCGGTGCCCGAGATCGCCGCGACCTTGTTCGTGGCCAGCACAGACGCCGCCGACATGGACGTGGCCGACATCAGCACCGGGATGAGCACGAGACCGCCGCCGCCGATCACTGCGTCGATCCAACCGGCGAACACGGACGCGGCGAGGAGGAAAACGGGCCCTGCAGGTCATCCGGCTGATCATGGTGATCCTCTTCGCCGGCTGGCTGCCCAAGATCCTTAGTGGTTCAGCACCTCGTGGGTGAGCATGTCCATGGGCATGGAACCCAGCTTCAGTGCCTTGACGTGGAACTCGTGCTCGGACATGCCCTGGGCCAACGCCTGGCGCCGCAGGTCCACCCAATCCTTGTAGCCGAGCGCGTAACACGGCGCCTGGCCCGGCCAACCCATGTACCGGTCCAGCTCGAACGCGAGGTTCGCTTCCGGCATGGCCGTGTTGTCGCGCAGGAAGGCCTTGGCGTACTGGGCGTCCCAGGTGCCGGTGCCCTCCGGAGTGGTTTTGCCCAAGTGGACGCCGATGTCCACCATGACGCGGGCGAGCCGGAGGCGTCGTGAGTCAAGCAGGCCCATGCGGTAACCCGGGTCTTCGAAAAAGCCGTGGTCTTCCATCAGGTGCTCGGCGTAGAGCGCCCACCCCTCGCCGTGGGCGGAGTTCCAGCACACGGACCGGCGCCACAGGTTCAGCTCGCTGCGGTTGAGCAGGGCGTAACCGTGCTGCAGGTGGTGGCCCGGAACCCCCTCGTGGAAGACGGTGGCCAGCTCCTGCCACGTGTGGAAGGTGTCCTGGCCCTCCGGCACGGACCACCACATGGTGCCGGGGCGGATCATGTCGTCGCTGGGCGGGGTGTAGAAAATGCCGCCGGAGCCCGCCCGGTCGATGCCGCACGCCACCTGGTGCAGCCCATCGGGCACCTGGAAGGCTTCGGCGGCCTGTTCGTTGATGCCGCTCATCCACTCGATGAGTGCGTCCGTGCCCCGCAGGATGTAGCGCTCGTCCTGGTCGAGGTTGCGGTAGGCGCCGGCCACGGAGATGTCGCCGTAGAGATCGTGCGCAATCGCGCGCTGCTGCTCCACGGTCTGCGCCAGCTGGTCCTGCGCCCACTCGTAGCCGGCGTCGAGGTCCACCTCGCGGCCGTGGAAGAACTCCGCGAAGAGCTGGTAGCGCTCGCGCCCCACCCCGTCGTTGTGGGAGGCCTGCGGGGACAGCTCGGTGGACAGCCAGTCCGCCATCTCCAGGAACGCCTCTTTGGCGTGGCCCACCACGTGGGAATCCGGGGACAGCCCCAGGTGGTCGAGCTGGGATTCCGTGGCGCCCAGCACCTCGCACTGGCTGATTACCGCGTCGATCTGCCGGTGCGACGCGACGTCGCCGCTGGCCGCCGCCTCCGCGAGGGACTCGCGGTAACCCGCCAAGGCGCCCGGGATGCGCGACATGCGCGAGGCGATGTTGTCGAAGTCCTCCTCCGTCACCTTCGGCATGAGCGCGAACGAGTCGCGGATGGTCTGGATGGGCGAATCGATGTTGTTCAGGCGGCACAACAGCTCACCGCGGTGGTGGAACTCCAGCTCGACGCTCATCCGGTCGCGCAGGATGGCGGCGGTGAGGTTGTCCACGTCGTCGAAGTCGTCCTCGTCGTCGGAGGCGTCCGTGCAGTCGTTCAAGGCGTCCACGTCCGCGACTACGTCGCGCATCCTGTCCGCAAGGCGGTCCCAGTACTCGGGGGAGAAATCCTGCAGCTCCCCGTCGTGGCCGTCGATGCCGATCTGGGTAGCAAGAGTTGGGCTGATCTCGGCCAGGTCGTAGACGAAATCTTCACAGGTGGCGTCCAGCAGGGACGGCTCTCGTCCGCCCATACCACTATCCGCTTCGTTGGTCATGCCGAGCGATTGTATCGGAGCTGGCCAAATGGACAATTCCGTCAGCAGACAGGTAAATATATTCATCATGAATTTCTCACGTCCCCGCACACCGGCAGCGAAGTGCCTGCACTTGATTCGGTTGTACGAGACGACGTCGAGAAGCGATCTTGTGAAAGCTACCGGACTTTCACAGCCGACCGTCACCCGTGCGATCGCCGCGCTCGTCGACGCCGGCTACGTCACGGAGCGCAACGACCTCACCCAGTCCAAAGGGCGCGGCCGCCCAACCATCCCGCTGGAGCTAGCCGAGATGCCGGGCGTGCACGCCGGCGTGTCCGTGGGCACGGATTCCACTTACATCGCGCTGTTCGACCTCAAGGGCCGCACGCTGCTGTGCCGCGACATGGACATCACGGTCTCCGAGGTCAGCGAGGACGACTTCATCCAGTCCATGATGGCGGGGCTGAACCAAATGACCACCAAGGTGGACCGGCCCCTGCGCACGGTGGGCGTGACCACCTCCGGCACGGTGCGCGACGGCGGCAAGGTATTCGCCCCCAACCTCGGCTGGGACGGGGTGGACATCGGCGAACAGCTGCGCGAGCAGTTCTCGGTGCCGGTGGAGGTGTCCTCCATCAGTAGCGCGATCGTGGGCTCGGAGATGCAGTCCACGCCGTCGCTGGACACCCCGTCCGTGATGGCGCTGTTCGCGGACGATTCCATCGCGTGCGCCATCTCCCACCCGGACGGCGTGGAGCCCATCGAGGTGGAGCAGGGGGAGCTGACCACCCAGGGCTTGATCGACGCTATCGGCGCCGAGGGCATCCGCTCCCTGCGCGACGCGGTGACGGACAGCCGCGAAGACACCCGCTACGCGCTGGACAGGCGCGCGCGTGGCCTGGGCTCCCTGGTGGCGAGCCTGTGCTCGCTCCACTCGCCGGCCACCGTGGTTGTTGCGGGCAGCGCGTTTATCGACGACCCGTTGTCCAGCGCCCCCTTCGCCCGCACCGTCCGCGCGGAGGCGCACTACTACCCGGACCTGCGCGTCATCCCCTCCCACCGCGAGGTCGTGCGCGACATCGCCCGCGCGGTGGCCCTGGACCGCGTGCTGCGCGAGCCGCTGCAGGTGACGGGCAAGTAGATGAGGCGCGTCGCGTGGATCCTCGCGCCGCTGCTGCTCGTCGGCTGCGCCGCGGAAGAATCGGAGCCGCTACACACCGCCGTGACGACGGTGCCGGCCCCGGACCCGTTTGCGGAGCTGGCGGAGGCGGTGGCCGGCATAGAAGAGGACACGAACACCGAAGTGGGCGTCGCGCTTTACGACGGCTCCGCCATGACCGAAGCCGGATCCCTCGACTGGCTCCCCGCGTGGTCCACCATGAAGATCCCGATCGCCCGCGCGGCCGCCGAGCACTGCGGGTACGGCAAGGAATACGTCTCGGAGCTGACAGAAGCCGCGATCGAGTGGTCCGACAACGACGCCGCCCGCGCCCTGTGGGACTGCATGGGCAGCGATAAGGAAGCCGCGGAAAAGGTTGGCGCCGAAATTGCGAAATCCGGCTCGCACGTGCGGGTCAACGGCGCCTTCGGCACCACCCGCTGGTCCTTTGCCGGCCAGGCCCGCTACGCCTACTACCTCAGCCAGCAGGACCAGGACGACCCCGTGTTCGCGGACATGCACCACATCGCGGAGGACCAGGCCTACGGGCTGGGCCAGCTCGAGGGCGTGCCCTTCAAGGGCGGCTGGTCCGACTACGAGAAGGACGGTTCCTGGCACACCCGCCAGTTGGGCTGGTTCGGCGGTTTCGGGGTGGCCGTCGGCGCCCGCTCAGCCGACGGCAGCTACGACGACACGATGGACGCCCTCGAGGTTGCCCGGCTGCTGAAAACTAGCGTCCCAGAAACTGGTTGATCTGCGGTTCGGCGAACCTGTACAGCGTCTGCAGCAGCGACAGCACCGTCAGCACGGTGGCGATGATGCCCAGGATTTCGCGCGGGGAGGACGAGGAGCCGCCCCCGCCGAACACCAGCTTCTTCGGAGTGGTGCTCGGTTTCTCCCCACCGTTGGCCGGGCGATGCAGCACGGTGTTCTGAGCACCCTCGATGCGGTCGGACCCGGCGCCGACACTGCAGGTGGAGGTCACGCTGGCCTCGCCTTCTGCGGTGACCACGCTGGCGAAACCGTAGGCCCGCATCCGCGGATCGATCAAGTTGTGCAGGTGGCCGTTACCGCTGTTGAACTGCCCGTTGGCCCGGACCAGCGCGCCGACCTCGCCGTAGCCCCAATCCTGCATCGCCTTGCCCATGCTGCCAACGGAGTGCAAGTTCTCGCCCGGCGCGGCCTTGCCCTTGTACGTGGCGGTTGTGATGTCGCCGCAATTGTTCGTGCACGTCGAGTTGTACGGGCGCTGGTGGCGGAAAAACTTCGCCGCCTCGGCGCCGCGCTGCAGGGCGATGCGGGACAGGCCGGCGTCGTACTGGGCGGCGTCCACGTAGGCCTGGCGGGAGGTCAGCCCCTGCTTGGCGGCGGCCGTGCGCAACGGCACCCCATCGAACGGCACGTTGCGGTCCCACATGTCTCCGCGCAGTTTGCGCAGCTCCCGCATGGCGGTCTCTTGGTCGGACGTGAGGTTGAACTTCGCCTCCACGGCGATGACCTGGTCGGCGGGCTGGTTCAGCTCCACGCCGGTGACGGGTGCCGGGTCAGCGGCTGCGAAGGGGGCGAGGGTCAGGGCTGTGGCGGCCGCGGTGGTGGCGGCGATTAGACGAGTGCGCATGACCTGAGCGTAGCGTGTACCAGAGCATAAAACCGGCTGGAACGAGAATGAAAAGTGCATCCGGCACCTCGAAGAGGCCGGCGGAGATGTTGGTGGCGGCGTACGGCACCATGAACAGGGCCAAGACGATCGGCCCCCAGCGCTCGAACACCCACACCAGCATGGGCACGACCCACACCCAGTGGTGGTACCAGGAAAACGGGCTGACCAGGCAGGCCGCTGTGCCGATGAAGGAGGCGGCGAGGGGGGCGGGAGCTCGTCGAGAAGCAATGAGCGCAAGCGCCGTAACGGCGGCGGCGAGGATGAGCCACAGCCAGGGCGAGTCCATGCCGGCGCGGGCGAGGACCTGGCGGATGGACTGCGCACCCGGGTTGTCGTCGGTGCCGATGCGGGAGGTGGTGAAGATGGCGTGCGCCCAGAAGTGTTTCGCGTCCGTGACCTCAGAAAACCCGGTTGCCACGGTGCACAGGAACGTGAACGCCGCGATGAACACCGCACCCCACCGGCGCTGCTGGATGAACAGGAGGACGAAGAACGCCGGGGTGAGCTTGATGCCCGCAGCCAGGCCCACGCCGATGCCGGGCAGCTTCACGCGCGGCAGGAAATCCAGGCACACCAGGCCCATGAGCAGCAGGTTTATCTGCCCGAAATAGAGGGTGCCCTGCACGGGCGACAGGCACAGCACGAACACCGCGGTGAGCAGGAGCGCGTGGCGGTCGGTGCCAGCCCGCACCACCAGCAGCAGCACCAGCACGGAGGCGGCCTTCCACGCGACGCCCAGGACAGTACTTTCCGCGAGCCAGGAAAACACCACGCCCGCGAACGGCGGGTACGTAAACGGCAGGCCGGGCAGCAGGTCGGCCTCGTAGAGCGGCTGGTGGTGCGCCACCTTCTCCCCGCCCAGCAGGTACACCTTCAGGTCGCTGGGGAACTCGGTGGTGAAGGCGTTGGGCAGGTCGCTGGCGGTGTACCGCCACACCGCGAACGCGAGAAGGACCAGCAGGCCGATCACAGGCCCAACCCGTCCAAGACCTCGTCGAGGGCGTCGGCGATGCTCGCCCTCCACAGCGTGTCCACCTTGGCGTCCGCGCGCCCCGGGCCGCCGTTGATCACGGCGGTGGGTTTGCCCTGCTTTTTGGCGTCCAGGATGAACTTGTAGCCGCTCATCACCGCCAGCGAGGTGCCGATGGCGATCACGCCGGTCGACTCCGCCAGCCACTGGGCAGCTACCTCTCGACGCCCCTTCGGCACCCCCTCACCGAAGTACACCACATGCGGCTTGAGCCTGTGGCTGTGGCACGTCGGGCAGGCGATCATGCGGAAACGCTCCACATCGGCCTGCCTGAGCTCCACGTCGCCGTCCGGGTTGAGCATGGAGCCTTCCACCTCCACGGACTCAAAGTAGGTGGGGTTGGCGGCCGTGAGGAGGGCGTCGATAAGCGAGCGCTCATGCAGCGTCTTGCAGTCCAGGCACACCACGTGCTCCATGTCGCCGTGCAGCGCGATGACGTTTTCGGAGCCGGCCTGAGTGTGCAGCCCGTCGACGTTTTGGGTGACAATGCCGCGGATCAGCCCCGCCCTCTCCAGCTCCACCAGTGCGAAGTGGGCGCGGTTGGGGCGGGCCTGGCGCATGTACCGCGTGCCCACGAACGCGCGCGCCCAGTAGCGGTGCACCTGCGCCGGCGAGTGCGCGAACTCCTGGAACGTCATCGGGCGGCCCTTGGTCAGGCGGCCGTGCTTGGAGCGGTAGTCCGGGATGCCCGAGTCGGTGGAGATGCCCGCGCCGGTGATGACCAGCGTCTTCGGGTCTTGGAGTTGCTCGAGGATCCTGCCTGCCGCGTCCGGGGTCGGCGGGGCGGTCTCGGCGACGACCCGCTCGATGGAGCGCACGGCAGAGCGGTGCGCCATGGCGATAGCTGGGTCGTCGAAGTTCGGTTCCATCGTCTGGGCAGTGTAGACCGCAGCGCCTCACCAGACCGTGTTGTCTATGGTGCCGATTTGCGAACCGGTGGGATAAGAGTAGGTTGTCCACGTCTTTATCAAATGAATGGACAGTTCTGTCTAGAAGGAGCCCCTATGCCTAAGTGGGCGACAAGCTTCGGCGCGCAAGTGATCTACGGCCTGATCATCGGCCTCGTCCTCGGCTTCATCGCCGTGGACGTGGAACCGCTGGCCGCCACCCTGGACTGGGTCGGGTCCACCTACGTCAAGCTGCTGAAGTTGCTGATCCCGCCGCTGGTGTTCACCGCCGTGATCACCTCCGTAGCCAACCTGCGGCAGGTCACCAACGCCGCGCGCCTGGCCGTGCAAACCCTGGTGTGGTTTGCCATCACCGCCTTCTTCTCCGTGCTCATCGGCATCGGGGTCGGCCTGCTGGTCAAGCCCGGCGCGAACACCTCCGTGGACGCCGCGGCGGCGGCCGAGCCGTCCTCCACAGGCTCCTGGATGGGCTTTCTAGACTCCGTCGTCCCTGCCAACATCTTCGGCTTGGGCGTCTCCGGTGAGTCCGTGAAGTTCAACGTGCTGCAGATCCTGGTGGTCTCGCTGCTCTTCGCCATCGCCGCAGTGCGCGTGGGCAAGCCCGCCGAGCCTTTCATCGCCTTCAACGAGTCCCTGCTCAAGGTGGTCCAGGAAGTGCTGTGGTGGATCATCCGCCTCGCCCCCATCGGCACCGCGGCGCTGATCGGCAACGCTGTGGCCTCCTACGGCTGGGACGCGCTCGGCTCCTTGGGCAAGTTCGTGCTGGCCATCTACATCGGCCTGGCGCTGGTGCTGTTCGTGCTCTACCCGATCATCCTGGCCGCCCACCGCATCCCGGTACTGGAGTTCTTCCGCCGCGTCTGGCCGGTGACCACGCTGGGCTTCGCCACCCGCTCCTCCATGGGCGTCATGCCGGTCACCCAACGCACCACCGAGGAGGCGATGGGCGTGCCGTCATCGTACGCCTCCTTCGCCATCCCGCTGGGAGCGACCACCAAGATGGACGGCTGCGCCTCCATCTACCCCGCCGTCGCCGCCCTGTTTGTGGCCCAGTTCTACGGCGTGGACCTGTCGCTGTCGGACTACGTACTCATCGTCGTCGTCTCCGTCCTGGGCTCCGCCGCCACCGCCGGCACCACCGGAGCGACCGTCATGCTCACCCTCACCCTGTCCACCCTGGGCCTGCCGCTTTCCGGCGTGGGCCTGCTGCTGGCGGTGGACCCGATCATCGACATGGGCCGCACCGCGGTGAACGTCACCGGCCAGTCCGTCGTGGCCACGGTCGTGGCCAAGCGGGAGAAGATCCTAGACGAGTCGCGCTGGTAGGCCTTACCTAAACGGCACCTCGCCGATCGCGCGGCGCAGCTTCCTGGTCCGCAGCCGCTCCGGGTGCCGGGCCAGCTTCTCCATCGCCCGCACCGCGCACATCACGTGCGCCTCCTTCGAGTTGGAGTAGAACGCCTGCGCACCAGCCGGCAGCTTCGGCACCGCGTGCAGCGGCAAGTCGGACACGGCGAGCAGGGTGCCGTAGGGCACGCGGTAGCGGTACCCGTTCGCGGCGATGGTGCACGACTCCATGTCCACGGCCGCGGCGGTGGATCCGCGCAGCCACTCCCACAGGTCTCGGGGAGCCTTCCACTCCCAGTTCCGGTCCCCGGTGGAAAGCACAGTGCCGGTGCGCATAAGCGACGCGTCCGCCCCGTAGACCTTGCTCACCGCCTTTTCCAACGTGCGCTGGATCTCCGGCACGGCGGGGATGGGCAGCTCGCGGCGCAGGTAGTCGTCCAACACGTGGTCGTGCCGCTCGTATGCGTTGCCCAGGATGAGGTCCCCGATGCGCATGCGCGCGTCCAGGCCAGCGCAGTGGCCGATCATGATCCACGCCTCCGGGCGCAGCACCGCCAACGAGTCGGTGATGGTCTTTGCGTTGGACGGCCCCACGCCGATGTTGATCATGGTGATGCCGTCGCCGCCCTCGGTGACCAGGTCGTAGCGCGGCATCTGGAACTTCGAGCCCAGCTCCAAGTCCTCCAACGCCACCGTGTCCGAAACCGTTTCCCCGCTGGGCAGCACCAGGCGTGTGTAGCGCGAGGATGGGTCGGACAACTCCCGCAGCCCGAACTTCACAAACTCGGTCACGTGCATGGCGTAGTTCGTGAACAGGATGAACCGCTGCAGCGAGTCGGCCTCGATGCCGGTGTAGTGCTCGAGCCTGGCCAGCGCGAGATCGAAGCGTTGCGGCCCGACGTGGAACAACGGTTTTTCCGCCCCGTTGAAGGCGTCCCAGTGGCCGTCCACAATCGCGTCGTGCACCTCGTCCAGGGCGGGGCGCGGCAGGTCCACGGTTTCGTCGATAGGCGGCATGCCCTTGATGTAGGCGGGCGGGATGAGCTCGTCCGAGTACCCCACCTCCACCTCGCACGGGTAGTTCGAGGTCAACGCCTCAAGCTGGGCGGTGAGGTAGCCCTCCATCAGATCGGGCTGCGAGATGACGGCGGAGTAGGTGCCGGCCTCGTCGACGTAGCCGAACGGCTCGGAACGGTCGATCGGGCGCCACTGACGCACCTCCACCGTGAGTTTGGGGTAGCGCACCTCCCCGTAGCGGCTGAAATCCCCCGAGCGTGCGATCTCGCACGACTCTTCATACAGGGCTTTAAGCTTCTCGACGGCCTCCGGTACCCGACTCATACCCCCACAGACTACTCACGGATCAGCACGCGCCGCACGAGTTCGACGCGCCGCCCGATCTCCTCCGGCGACGCCCCCTCGCGCACGCCCTCCTCGAGGAGGTGCTGGCAACCGGCGATGTAGAAGCTCGCCATGTCGTCCAGCAGCTGCTCGTCGGCGCCGCCCCACTCGTCGGCGCGGGACCGCAGTTCCTCGCGCATAGTGGGCAGCATGATGGCGACGACCTCTTGGTCGAGCATGCTGTGCACCGGCGAGTCGATAATGTGCACCGCAGCCTCGTACTGGTCCGTCAACGTCGTCATCAGGGCGGTGACCGCGGCCTCGAAGTCGCGGTCACTGCTGAAGCGTGCGACAAAGCCCTCGTACGCCTCTTTGATCATGTCCTGGGCGGTGGCCAGCACCAGGCCGTCGCGGTCCGTGAAGTGCTGGTAGAACACCTGGCGGCTCACCCCAGCTTCTTTCACGATTTGGGAGACGTTGAGCTCCGCGACAGGGTGCGTCTTCAACAACGCAACAGTGGCACCAACAAGAGCTTTGCGGGTGCGCAGGGCTCGCGGGTCGGTGCTTTCAGACCGGCGGCCAGGAACTACTTGGTTCATCCAGGATTCTCCAGATGCTCGGGCGTTAGGCTTCTGCGGTATGAGCCTAACCGATACCACAATCGCCCTGTTGCAGAACCTCATCCAAAATGGATGCGTCAACTACCTCACGGCAGATTCTGGACAAGAGACCAAAAACGCCGACACATTGGAGGCCTTCTTCGCAGGTACGGACGTGCGGGTCGAGCGCTACGAACCGCACCCGGGGCGGGTGTCCATCGCCTTCACCGTCGAGGGCACCGACCCCTCCGCCGAACCCTGACGCTGCTGGGCCACACCGACGTCGTGCCGGTGGACGAAGACAAATGGACGCACGACCCGTTCGGGGGCGAGATCGTGGACGGCCGCGTTTTTGGCAGGGGCGCCACCGACATGCTCTACATCACCGCGGCGATGGCAGCCTGCGTCCGCGACGTGGCACGCGGCGAGCGCCCGCGCGGCACCCTGACCTTCGTGGGCTGCGCCGACGAGGAGGCGCGCGGGGGCTTGGGCGCGGCGTGGCTCGCCGACCACGCGGACTTCTCCTGGGCCAACTGCCTCTCCGAGGAGGGCGGCTCCCACCTCCCCGCCGCCGACGGCTCCGACGCGCTGGTGGTGGTCGTGGGCGAAAAGGGCGCCGGCCAGCGCCGCTTGACCGTCCATGGCGACGCCGGCCACGGCTCCGCCCCGTTCGGCCGCGACATGGCGGTGGCGAAGATCGCCGAGGTGGCCCGGCGCGTCGCCGCCATCGAGCCGGACCTGCGCAGCGACGACATCTGGGAGGGCTACGTCCGCGCCTGGAAGTTCGACCCGGACACGGAGGCGGCGCTGCTGGCCGGCTCCGGCTACGACGCGTTTGGCCAGCTGGAGAGCTACTCGCACGCGATGAGCCACCTCACCATCTCCCCCACCGTCCTGCGCGCGGGCGGCGCCATCAACGTGCTGCCGTCGGTGGCGTGGATGGAGCTGGACATCCGCCCCCTTCCCGGCCAGACGCAAGAGGAGATCGACGCGCTGCTGCGCGACGCATTAGGCGAGATCGCCGACGACGTCGAGATCACCCACCTCATCACCGAGGACGGGTCGGTGTCCCCCACGTCGGGCCCGCTTTACGACGCCATCCTGTCCACCTTCAACGAATTCTTCCCCGACGTCCCGGTCGTACCCACCATCGCGGCCGGCGGGTCGGACTTGCGCTTCGCCCGCCGGAAAGGGGGCGTGGGCTACGGGTTCGCCCTGCACGGGCGCGGCGAAACGTTGGGTTCGGTGCTGGGCGAGCTGCACAGCCACGACGAATCCGCCGCCGTGGAGGACGTGGACCTGACCGTGCGGGCGTATCGGTCCCTGATCCGCCGCTTCGTCGGGGCGTAATAACTGCTCTCAAACAGCTGTGAAATAATTAGGAGCGTGAAGAAATCTTTTGTATCTGCGATCACCGCAGCTTCCCTCGCCGCCGGTGCACTCTTCGTCCCCACCGCCAGCGCCCTAGAACCCACTGCCACGCCGTCTACCTCGGCACCCACTTCGGTAGCCGTCACCCCATCCCCGACTGAAACCGCTACGACTTCCCCCTCTGCTCCGGCAGTCGACGAAGAACTCACCACACTAGAAATCGTTCTCGGCGTTGTGGGGGTCATCGCCGTCGATGCGGCGATCGCTGGTGGCGTGTGCTGGGCGATGAAGCAGGGCATTATCCCGAACCCGGCACCACAGCTCATTCCGTGCCACCCGGCGGCGAAGCCAGCGCCAGCGCCTGCACCAGCCCCTGCACCGCGCCCGGCACCAGCCCCTGCACCGCGCCCGGCACCAGCCCCTGCACCGCGCCCGGCACCAGCCCCTGCGCCTGCACCGCGCCCGGCAGCGGCATCGAAATCGTATCCGAACTGCCGGGCAGTTTGGAATGATCTTGGCCGCCCGATTCGCCGCGGAGAGGCAGGGTATGGATCCCACCTGGACCGCGACGGCGACGGCGTGGGATGCGAAAAACGCCCAAAGTAGGCCGCCTCTGACTAGATCCAGCTAGTAGGACTCAGCTAACAGCCCTTTTTCGGCCTGAGAGCTGGAACCTACTAGCTGGATTTGTTTTTTGGGCCACACAGCTTTGCGCCACACCTGCCACATCTGCCCCATCCGTGACATACTGGCCCGCATGAAGATCCGCACCCTTGCCCTCACAGGAATCATGGCCGGCACCGTTGCCCTCGCGCCGACGGCCGGCGCCGACGCCATCGACGACACCCTGGCCAAACTGCCCTCCGGCCCGATCCCCTGCGACCAGGCCTCCCGCTACTGGACCAACGACGCCGACTACCAGCAGAAAGTCCGCCAAGCCAACGCGATCGCCGCCTTTGACCGCCGCGGCCCGCAAATCCTGGAAGCGCTCGGCCGCGTCGACGAAGCCGCCACCCGCTGCGGACTCAAGGGCACCAACAGTGGAGCAACCCAGGCGCCAAAGCAGGCGCCTAAGCAGAATGCACCTGCCCCCGCCCCCAAGCAGCAGGCTCCGCAAAACCTGGACGTGCGCCCGCAGTGGGCAGGGCAGATCCCGCAGCGCATCAACCTCGCGCCGGCGGGCGCGCCGTCGTTCGAGGTGTCGGTGGCGAACGTGACCACGCTGCAGCTGCCGGACATCCTCAAGCTGATCCAGCAGGCGCTGGCGCAGATCCTCGCCTACTTCAACATCCAGCTGTAAAGCTCTTCCCCCTCGGCGTGGATGCGCACGCCAGGGGCGGGGTCGAGCCACAGGTCCGTCTGCAGCGAATGTTGCCCGTCGGAGCAGTGGAACGAGATGGTCTCGTTGGTCTTGTCCATGACCTCCACCGACGCGCGGGTGAGCCAGGCGTGGCGACGGCGCACCCCGATCAACCGCCGATATTCGGTGTGCATCCACCCGCCCAACGGGGAGAGCTCGGAGGGCGAGGCGGGCAAAGCGGGACGCACGCTGTCGTCGGCGGACCAGCTTTCACCGCGCACGCCGGTGAAAGCCTGCTCATCGCCGTAGTAGATGGACGGCATGCCGGGCACCGTCATCAGCACCGCCGCGGCCAGCACCGCCTTGTCGGGGCCAACTGTGGAGGCGATGCGGTCCACGTCGTGGTTGCCCACGAACGTGTTCGGCAACACGCCAGTCGGGTGGCGCTCGAGTGCATGAGCGAGTTCCCAGAAGTTCACGTCCACAAGCGAAGACCAGGTTGCTTTCCACAGCTCGTACTGGGTCACGGCGTCGAGGGTGCCCTCTGCGGCTATAGACGAATAGTCGCCGTGGATGACCTCCCCAAGGAACATCGCGTCCGGGAACTCCTCGCGCACGCGCGCGAGCACGTCACGCCAAAACTCGGGCGGGACCGCGTAGGCGACGTCCAACCGCCAGCCGCTGATGCCGCGGCGCAGCCAGTGGCACATGATCTCCACCACCGCGTCCCGGATCGCCGGATCGGCGTGGTGCAGGGTGGCCAGCTCGCCGTGGCCCTCCCAATCGGTGTCGCCGGCCAAGCCCTGTTCCACCCACGGATGGGCGCGAGCGACGTGGTTGAACACGCCGTCGAGCATGACGTGGATGCCGCGGGAGGAGCAGGCGTCGATGAGCCAGTCAAAATCGGCGTCGTCGCCCAGGCGCGAATCGATGCGGAGGTGGTCCAGCGTGTCGTATCCGTGGGTGGCGGACTCGAAGATGGGGCCGAGCAGTAATCCGTTGCAGCCGAGCTCGATGAGGTAGTCAAGCCACGGCTCCAGCGCCCGGAGCCGGTGCGCCCGATCCTTCACTTCCCGGATCGGCGCGCCGAGGGCGGCCAGCGGGTAGACGTGCCACCAAATTGTGCGGTCCAGCATGTTAGGCGTCCTCTTCCCTCCCGATCAGCGGCTGCAGGCCCTTTGCAATGCGGTCCTTCCAGGTCTTGGCAATCTCCTCGTAGCCGCGGTCGGGGGCGCATGCCGCGGTGGGTGAAGTTGACCTTGGTGTTGCCCTCGTCTTCCTCGATGTCGAAGATCAGGGAGGTGTCGTCCCACTCGTGGTCTTCCTTCGGGTTGTCGGTGGGCTCGACGGTCCAAACCACGCGGTCGCCGTCCGCCTCCTGCACGGAAAAACCCACGTAGCGGTCGTCGTCCGAGTAGTGGAACTCGGAGCCCTGCTCGGCGGCGTCGCCCTCCACCTTCTTGTCCCACCAGCTGTGCGGTTTGGTGATGGCCCGGTACACCTCCTCGCGCGTAGCGGGCACGGAGAAGGACGCGGTGAAGTCCCGGATGGCCTGGGCGGTGGTGCCGTCGGCGAAGGTCCAGTCGGACAGCGTGTGGTCCGGGTCGTAGATAGCCACATCAATGCCGTCATTGCGGAATTGCATCAGCCCGTCTTTGATCAGGTCGCGGCCGGCTTTGTTGAAGCCGGTGACGTTGGAGACGTCGAAGATGAGCTTCTGGCAGTGCAGGCGGCGGCCCATCAGCCCCCGCAGAATCTTCTCCGCGCTGGTGAAGTTGATCATGCCCTGGAGCTCGACGATGTCGGCGTCGTCGCGACGCTCAATGCGCCGGATGCCCGGCGCGCGGTAGAAGTTGGAGGACAGCAGGTTCAGGCCCAGCGAGCTGGACAGCTCGCGGAAGATCTTCACCCCGCGCACCGAGTTGCCCTGCTTGTTCAGCCGCGGGCTTAACGACGCGATACCGAGCTGCCCCGGCAGCGTCCCGATCAACCCACCGGCCACACCGGACTTCGCGGGGATACCCACGTTGACCATCCACTGCCCCGACGCGTCGTACATGCCGGAGGAGACCATCACCGCCTGGGCAAGGCGGGCGGCCTCGGCGGAGACGACCTTCTCGCCGGTGACCGGCTGCGTGCCGCCGTTGGCCAGGGTGGCGGCCATGGCGGCGAGGTCTTTCACCGTCACTAGCACCGCGCACTGGGCGATGTAGCTGGCCACGGCGTCGTGCGCTTCGTCGCTGATGGTGCCGGCCTCGCGCAGCATGTGGGCGAACGCCTTGTTCCTATCCGCCGTCTCCAGCTCGGAGTTGAGCACCCGCTGGTCGATGGTGAGTTCCCGGCCGGCCAGGCGGGAGAAGTAGTTACGGAGTTTCTCGCTGCGCTGCTCCACCGGAATGTCGGGGCCGCCGATGAGCTGGTTCACCGTGATGGCGCCCGCGTTGATGAGGGGGTTGGCGGGACGCCCGTCGTCGTCAAGCGAAAGCTTGTTAAACGCCTCGCCCGAGGGCTCCACGCCCACATGGCTGTGCACCTCGTCCGGACCGTACATATCCAGCGCGAGCGCGTACACGAAAGGCTTGGAGATGGACTGGATGGAAAATTCGTAGTCCGCGTCCCCGACGGAGTACAGCTGCCCGTCCGTGGTGCAGAGGGCAAGGCCGAGCTTGTCGGGGTCGGCGTTTTTGAGCACGTCGATGTAGTCGGCGCGTTCCCCGCTGTCTTGGTCGCGGACATCGTCGACGATGGCTTGGAGGTATTCAGTCACAGGCGAGCGCATGGGAGACAGTCTAAAGGCGCAGCCGACACAACCATTTACAACGGCTACAATCGTATTTATTCGTTCCGCTATTTCAAGGAGGCCTGCGCATGTACAACGACACACTCCCCGACTCGAAGAACACCCACCTCGCCCCCGACCACGCTGAAACGGTCAAGGCCACGCTCGGACCGGTGGGCGAGAACATCCAAACCATTGCGGACACGTTCTACTCGAAGATGTTCGCGGCCCACCCCGAGCTCCTCTCCGATCTGTTCAACCGCGGCAACCAGAAACAGCACGCGCAGCAGAAGGCGCTCGCGGCGTCGGTAGTGAAGTTCGCCTCGCACCTGGTGGACGAGACCGCGCCCGATCCGGTGGCAATGCTGAACAGGATCGCCCACAAGCACGTCTCCCTCGGTGTGACCGAGGACCAGTACCAGATCGTGTACGAAAATCTTATGGCCGCGATCGCAGACGTGCTCGGCGACGCAGTCACGCCCGAGGTGGCCGAGGCGTGGAGCGCGGTGTACTGGCTCATGGCGGACGTGCTGATCAAGGCCGAAAAGGACCTCTACGCCTCCGACGGAGTGAAGGACGGCGACGTGTTCCGCAAGGGCAAGGTCGTTGAAAAGACGGCGCTGTCCGAGACGGTGACCGCGTTTACGGTCGAAGGCGACTTCACGGAGCCGAGGCCGGGCCAGTACACGTCTATCGGCGTCAAACTCGACGACGGCGCCCGCCAGCTGCGCCAGTACTCCATCATCGAAGGCGACGCCACGCGCTACCGCATCGCGGTGGAACGCGACGGCGAGGTGTCCACGTTCCTGACCGAGCGCGTCGCCACCGGCGACACTGTCGACGTCACCCTCGCCGCCGGCGACCTCGTACTGCGCCCAGGTGAGCGCCCGATCGTGCTGATTTCCTCCGGTATCGGCTCCACGCCGCTGACCGGCATTCTCAGCTACCTGGCCAAGCACAACGACAGCCGCCGCGTGAGCTACCTCCACGCCGACCGCTCGGCGCAGACCTGGGCGCAGGCGCAGCAGGTCCGCGAGCTGGTGGATGCGCTGGGCGACGGGTCCATCCAGACCTTCTTCCGCGACAGCGACGAGCGCATCGACGTGCGCGGGCTCGACCTCGCAGGCGCGGACGTGTACCTGTGCGGCGGCACGGGCTTTTTGCAGTCGCTGCGCGACGAGCTGGCGGCGCTTCCGGCGGATAAGGCCCCGGCCAACGTGTTCTACGAGCTGTTCAGCCCGAACGACTGGCTGGTATCCTAGCCCGTCTTACTCAGTCGCGCGCCGCACTCGCCGGGGCGGTCGTGCGGCAAAAGCTCCACCTTCACGTCGCCGACGCCCTGGTCCAAAAAGCCCTCGTGCAGGGCGCACACGATAGGGGCGGGGCGGGCGCCCCGCTCCGCCACGAAGGGGCAGGCGTGCAGCCCGAACTCGCGCACGCGCGCGTTGGAGCACTCCGGGCGCTGCACGGGGTCGAAGCCCATCTCGCGCAGCGTTTGGGCGGTGTGGCTGGCGGCTGTGTCCAGGTCGACGCGCAAGTTGCCGTGGCGGCGCGGGTTCACCCGGTCCGCCCACTGGCGGCCGAGGTCCTTGGCAGTGTCCG
This sequence comes from Corynebacterium wankanglinii, assembly GCA_014490595.1. GTDB lineage: Bacteria > Actinomycetota > Actinomycetes > Mycobacteriales > Mycobacteriaceae > Corynebacterium > Corynebacterium wankanglinii. The sequence continues at coordinate 179,551 of CP061031.1, read as the reverse complement.
TGTCCCCGCTGGCCAGGGTGCTGGCCAGCACTTCCACCAAGGTGCTCATGGCCTTTGACGCCAGACTCGTGTGCGCCACGCGGGCGGTGTAGATGTAGGAGGGGCGGCCGCGGCCCGGCGGGCGCGATGTGGCGGTTGACCACCCCGGCGGCCATCAGCTCGTCCAGGTGGCCCCGCACGGTGTTGGGGTGCATGCCCAGCGCGCTGCCGATCTGGGCAACCTGCATGCCGTCCGGGGTGTCCTGGATCACCTGAAACACCTCGAGCTGCTTGAGGCTCAAGTGTCCGACTGCGTTGAACAGGTCGCTGGCTGGGCGGGGTGCGTGCGTCCGTTCCATGCGCATTCTCCTGGGTTATCTTAAGGTCGGGCATATTGTACGACTTCCTGAATTGTCCTACAACTCATAGTCCCAACGTTTCCCCGAAAGGAGTGGGGCCGATGACGCGCCGGACGCACATCGCCTCCTGGGCAATCACCGCCGCCGTCCTCGCCGGCGCGGCGTCGACGTCGGCGCTGGTGCAATCGCAGGAGGGCGACATCCCCACCGGCGACGACGTAGTCACCGCGGACGTGCGCATCGAGCGGATGCGCTACATCCCCGACCGCATCGAGGTCCCCCGCGGGACCAAACTCGTGGTTAACCTGGTCAACGACGGCGAGAAGGAACACGACCTCAAAATCGGCGACGCCAACTCCGGCCGCCTCTCCCCCGGCGAGACCTCGACCACCTACTTCGGGGAGTTCAACAAAGACACCTTGGGCTGGTGCACCATCGCCGGGCACAAGACGATGGGCATGACCTTCAGGGTCGACGTGATTTAATTACCGCAACCTGCGCCTTCACCGCACGCGCCAGCAGCGGGATAAACGCCGCCAGCACCCCGAACGCGACGAAGGAAAACGCGATTCGCGCATAGGAGTTGCCCACCGCCAGCCACGCCAGCAGCGCCGCGTTGAACAGGCCGACGCGCAGGTACGGAGCGCGGTTGAGCTCGCCCAGCCCTGCCTTCACCGCGGCCGGCCGCCGCCCATGGTCACCGGCATGAGGTAGCTCATGGTACCAATAAGCAGCTGCGCAGCGAATCCGAGCAGCAACGGCAGCGTGGGCACCTCCAGCGTCCCGCCGAACACCCGCACCGCGTACCAGGTCAGCCCGCCGACGAGCCACGTCACCGCGCACAGCGCGGACAACGCTGGGTACGTCACGCGCCCGCGGGGATCCCTCACCACCGTCAGGGCGCTGGCCACGAACCCCTGGTACAGCCACACCCAGCCCGCCAGGATGACCACGGTGCCCACCCCAGTGACCGCGGACGCGCGCAGCAGCGAGCCTGCCACCGCGACCACCACGCCGGCCCCGGCGAGTGCGAGTGCCACCCCGACGCGGTCCTGACCCCGGGTGCGCCACATGGCCGGGAACAGCACGCTGAGCGCCCCCATCGCCGCCAGGCCGACAAAGCCCGCGACGTTGGTGAACATGTGGGCCTGCCGCACCGCGCCGTGCCACTGCCCCGGCAGCCCCGCGGACAGGGCGGCGCCGAACAGCGCACCCACCGGCAGGCAGCACGCCGAGGCGACAAAGCCGACCGCGCCGATGTGTATCCGGCGCGCAGATTTGACCTGCCCCGCCAGCACGATGGCATGCCAGGCCAGCGCCACCGCGACCACGAGCGCGCCCGCCCACACCAGCCAGTACCACCGGGCAAGCTGCCCCACCAGCACGGCGATGGTGGCGGCGTTGAGCAAGTAGGTGCGGGTGAGTTGGGCGGGCCGGGCGGCGTCGGAAAGCTTTTGCCCCAAGAAGCGCTCAGTGGGTTTTGCGACCACAACATGATCGAGTTGGTCAAAATCCCCAGCGTGAAAATGTGGATGAGTAGCCACGAGCCGTCCGGGATGAACGGGTGTGCCAAGCCGGCGGCGAGAAAGACCGCCATCCAAATGCTCACCGGGCGCGAGGCCTTGCGGTGCCACGCGCGGGGGTTCATGTCAGGCATGGGTTCCTCCAGACTTCGGGTTGTCTCTGAAACACCACCACGTCGCCGCGCCAAACACCGCGGCCGCCGCCCCCAGCACGGCCATGACGCCGTGGTACGCGTCCGTGTACTCCACCCCGCGGTCCAGCCCCGCCTGCAGCAGCGACCCCGTCAGCGCCACCGTCAGCAGCGTCCCCAGCTCGTAGGAGACCTCCTCCACGCCCGCCGCCATCCCGGAGCGGTGCATCGGCGCGGACCCGATGATCGCGATCGAAGACACGCTCATCACCGATCCCGTGGACAGCCCGAGCAGCACCAGCCCGAACACCATGCCTATCGACGTCCCTCCGGCCACCACCACCCCGGCCCCCACCGCAGCACCGGCGAACCCGCCCGCGATCAGGGGCAGGAAGCCGACTTTGTGCAGGTACGCGCCGCCAAGCGTGGAGGCTGGGATAGCGGCCGCGGCCATCACGGCGACGGTGGCGCCGGCGGTAAGCGGCGTCAGCTCGTCGACAAGCTGCAGCTTCTGCGTGGTCATCAGTTCCGCGCCGGCGAGCACAGCCATGCCGCCCACCGCCGCGAGCACACCGCCGGTGAACAGGCGGGAACGGAAGATGTCGAAGGTAAGCAGCGGGTCTGCAAGCCGACGCTGGCGGCGCACGAACAGCCAGCCGCCAAGGACCGCGGCAGCAGCGGAGGCAACCAGAAGTACCAGGCGTTGCGTGTTGGCGGCCTGCTTGATCAGCATGGTCAGGCCCGACAGCGCAAGCAACGCGTAGAGCGAGGAGACCACGTCCCACTCCTTGTCCGGGTTGGGCAGGTTTTCCGGGGCAAGCGCGACTGTGAGCACCAGCGCCAGCGCCACGATGGGCACGTTGATGAGGAACACCGACCCCACCCAGAAGCGCTCCAGCAACGCCCCGCCAACCACCGGGCCCAGTGCACCGCCCGCCACCGCCACAGAGCCCCAGATGCCGATAGCGGTGTTGCGCTCTCGCTCGTCCGGGAACGTCATACGGATCAGCGCGAGGGTGGCAGGCATCATCACCGCTGCCCCCACGCCGAGCAAGCCGCGCGCGATGACCAGTTCCAGCGGCCCCGGCGCGAACGCCGCGCCGAGTGAGGCGAGGCCGAAAACGCCAAGGCCGACGATGAACATCAGCCGGTGGCCAACCCTGTCCCCCAGCGCCCCGGTGCCCAGCAACAGGCCGGACAGGACCAGCGGGTAGGCGTTGATGATCCACAGGCCCTGCTCCGGCGTCGCGTTATAGCTACGCTCCAACGCCGGCAGGGCTGTATAGAGGATTGAATTGTCCAGGCTAATCATGAGCAAGCCCAGCGACACCACCGCGAAAAAGCCCCAGCGCTGCCCCTTAGTCATGCGGCGATGGTACTACCCCGAGTTCTTGCGCATCTTCTGCCGCCGCATGTCGATAGCAAGCGTGATACCGACCACCGCCGCGCGCTGCCGCTCGTCCAACCCCGGCTCGATGCGCACGCGGTAGCTCGTCTTGCCCATCATCAACCGCCCCATACCGGAGTACTCCGCGTCCACGCGCGCGATCTCGCGGCCTTGGCTGGTCAACGAGTAATTGAGCTGGAATGCCTGGCCCTGAATCTGCACGTCGGGAAGGCCGGCCATCTCCACGTCGTACTTCGCCCCTATCCAGGCGAACCGCTTAGTCAGCTTGGCCAGCTGCATCGGCGGGCTGGCCAGGTGCACGACGTAGGTGTCGCGGATGAAGTTCACCGGGTCCTCGATGCTCAGCACGTGCACGCCGGCCGCGTCGAACACCTCCACCCCGCGCGACGCCTTGACCAGGTCGCTCATCTTCAGCGTCTGGCGTGCCGTGCCCAGCAGCTCCCCGTCCGGGCCCTCGATCGCGAACGCGTCGCGCCCCAGAGCTTTCGTTTGCTTCACTACGAGTTCTTGTTCCACCCACATGCCGACAAACTTAGTGCAAACCAGCTGGTTCGGCTCGCCGAGGCGGATTGTTCACTTTCGGGTTAAGGGTCAAAATGTGTGTCCGGATTCGTCGATTTGTTTGGGATGATCAGGGGGAATCCGGAAAATATATGCTCCTGAGGCTTATATCCGCCCCAGGGTGGCGAAATACCGAGGTGTGACAGCAGCGTGTGGTAGGAGCCGGTGTTGGCTTGATCAATGCCGAAGAACCGACCCCGCTGCCAAGTGTGCGGCGGAGAGATGAAACGCAACGGAACCACATCCAAGGACACCACTCGGTGGCGATGCAAAACCTGCGGTGCATCAACCACCAAAACCCGCAGCGACATCACCCACGCAGCGGTGTTTCGACAATTCATCGAGCACTGCACATCGACCACCGCCCTGAGGCAGAACGCAAAAGACGCCGGAATCAGCCGCTCCACCATGAAACGGCAGTTTTCGTGGTGCTGGCTTGTCGATGTGCCTGATCCCACGATCGGACACGAAGGCCGAGTCTACGACCAAATCTTCCTTGACGGCACCTACACCGCAGGCGGATGTCTCATTGTGGCTGCCACCTTGGATCACGTCATCGCCTGGCACTGGTGCACCCACGAAACCACCCGCGACTACCAACACCTCCTCGAACGTATCCCCGCACCCCTGATCGCCGTCATCGACGGCGGCCAAGGCGCCGCCAGCGCGATCAAGACATGCTGGCCTGGCACCAAGATCCAGCGCTGCCTCGTCCACGCCCAACGCGTGGTACGCCGCTACACCACCTCACGCCCACGCACCGACGCGGGACGAGCGATCTACCAACTCGCGCTCAACCTCACCAAGATCACCACATTGGATGAAGCCGCAGCCTGGGGCGTAAAGCTGCACGAATACGGCACTATCTACCGCGACTGGATGAACCAGAAAACCTTCACCACCGACCCTGTGACACGGCAACGTACCTGGTCGTGGACCCATGAACGCACCCGCAAGGCCTACAACAGCCTCAACCACCTCTGGCGTAACCAGCTGTTATTTGTCTACCTCGACCCACCCGACGGTGTGCTCGATGGCAGCCGGATCAAATCCACCACCAACAGCTTAGAAGGAGGGATCAACGCCCAATTGAAACTGCTTGCCCGCACCCACCGCGGCAGATCCGGCGAGCACCAGCGTCGGATGCTGGAGTGGTGGCTCTACCTCAAGACAGAACTGCCTGACGATCCAGTTGAGATCGCCAGGCAGTCCAACTGGGGCCAGGACCAACTCGCCAAAGTATCCACCCTGACCCACAACGAGAACCAAGCCGACCACGAAACCGGACGACCAGCCCTCTACGACAACGCTATCGACACCAACTACACACACTCAATCGGCATCCAAAAAGGCCAAATCTAACCCCCACGACACGCCGAACCAGACACACTTTTTGACCCTTAGCCCTCACTTTCCGGGGCACGCCGAAAAACCAAAAATCTCGAGACACTGTAGGCACAATGTCTCGAGACTTCACGCTGTGCCCGGGGGGGGACTTGAACCCCCACGTTCTTGCGAACACTGGCACCTGAAGCCAGCGCGTCTGCCAATTCCGCCACCCGGGCGGGCGACTTGATCAATATAGAACGCAGGTCACATTAACAACAAATCGCCAGCGCATCGGCCATTTACGGTACGCCACGCACGCTGGACGGATAGGTCGTGTCGGGGTGGGCACCTATACTGTCCGAGTTACTTAAATTCGCATGTGAAGAAAGGAGGTGCGCAGGAAATGGCAGTGATGGACAGGCTGGCAAAACTGGACAGCTCCCTGCAGCGCGGCTTGGACAACTCCATGGCGGCGCTGTTCGGCGGCAAGGTTGTGCCTGAGGAAGTCGAAGAGCTGGTCAAGCAGGAAGCCCAAGACTCGCTGGTGGTTACGGATAAGGACGAGTATGTCGCCCCGAACGTGTACGCCGTGGGCGTGTCATCGAAAGACCTGGAGAACCTGTCGCAGAACCGCGATCTTCCTGTGGACCTCGCCGATCAACTCATGCGGTACGTGCGCAACAACCAGTGGTTCCTCGACGGCCCTGTTGTCGTGCGTATCGCGGAGGAGTCGGGCCTGCGCACTGGCCAGCTGCGGGTGTCTAGCTACATCGACACCATGCCGGATGTGGTCAGCGGCTTCGACGCCATTGTGGCGGAGCCGACAAAGCGCCGCGCCTCACGCTCGCAATTGAAGGAGGATGCAATGTCCGAACCCACCACCGAAACTCCGCAACAGGCGGGCGAATCGACGGTGAGCCTGCTGCTTCAGGACGGCTCGTCGCGCACCTACCTGGTCCACGAGGGCTCCAACATCTTGGGCCGCTCCAACGATTCGGATTTCCGTTTGCCGGATACCGGCGTGTCCCGCCAGCACGCGGAGATCACCTGGGACGGCCAGGTGGCGGTGCTTGTGGATCTGCAGTCCACCAACGGCACAACCGTCAACGACGAGCCGGTGGAGAACTGGATGCTCGCCGACGGCGACGTGATCACGCTGGGCCATTCCAACATCGAGGTCCGCATTGTCGGCGCCCAGGACCAGCCGCAGGCGGGCGCAAGCGAGCCGGAGTTCACGGACTCGGTGTCCCACCCCAGTACCGAATATTTCCGCCCGTAGAAGGGATGCCATGGATTCGACGGTGATCCTCAGCGCCCGCTTCGGCCTGTTGGCCCTGCTGTGGGTGTTCATCTTCCTCGTCATGTGGACGCAGAGGAAGGATGTGGTGTCGGCGGGCGGAACGATGCGTCGTCAGGCAAGTGCCTCCGCACCCGCCCCCAGGGAGAAGGCGCGCACCCTTGCGGTAGTTGAGGGGCCGCTGAAAGGCTCCCACATGGAAATTGCCAGCTTGGAGGACTTGACTGTCGGCAGGGCTGGTGACAACGATTTCCAGCTGGGCGACGACTTCGCTTCCTCGCGCCACGCGCGCCTGTTCCGCAGGGGCAGCGACTGGTTCGTGGAGGACTTGGACTCGCGCAACGGCACCTTTGTCAACGGGGTGCGCATTGACCAGCCTGAGCGGGTGACCGTGGGCACGGACATGAAGATGGGACGCACGATTGTGAGGCTGATGCCGTGAAACTCGCGCTAGATTTCGTGGCTGTGTCTGACCGCGGCCTGGTCAGGGGCAACAACGAGGACTCCGCGTACGCCGGCCCGCACCTGCTCGTGCTTGCAGACGGCATGGGTGGCCACGCGGCCGGCGAGGTGGCCAGCCAGCTCATGGTGGAGCACCTGGAGCACCTGGACCGCGACCCTGAAGACGCGGACATGCTGGCGCTTTTGGGCGCAGCCGCCGAGGACGCCAACGCGGCGATTGAGGCCTCGGTGGCCGAGCACCCGGAACAGGCCGGCATGGGCACCACGCTCACCGGGCTGATGTTCAACGGCCGCGATCTCGGTCTCATCCACGTGGGCGATTCGCGGGGTTACCTCCTTCGCGGCGGCGAGCTGCGCCAACTCACGGTCGACGACACGTTCGTCCAGTCGCTGGTGGACGAAGGCAAGCTCGCGCCCGAAGACGTGTCCACCCACCCGCAGAAATCCCTGATTTTGAAGGCGTACACCGGCCGACCGGTGGAGCCCCACCTGGAGCTGATTGAGGTGCAGCCGGGCGACCGCCTGCTGTTGTGCTCCGACGGGTTGAGCGACCCGGTGACGCGAGAGACCATCGAGATCGCGCTGGGCGACGGCACCCCGGAGATGGCGGCCCAGCGCCTGATCGAGCTTGCGCTGCGCTCCGGCGGGCCGGACAACGTCACCGTGGTGGTGGCCGAGGTCGTGGAGTCTCACGGCTCTGAGGAAGCAACCCGCGCCGTGGTGAGGGCCGGTGCGCTGGCCCCGGGCTACCAGTCCTCCCACCCGGATTCCGCCGCCTCCCGCGCGGCGGCGCTGCTGCGCAAGTCCGAGACCATCACCCCGGATCACAACCGGGCCAAGACGCAGGAGGCCGACGGGCCCGACGACGAGGAGGACCACACTAAGGCCGGCTCGCAGCCGAGCTCGGTGTGGCCGTGGGTCGTCGCAACGCTCGTGCTGCTGCTCGTGGTTACTGCCGCAGCCCTGATGTGGGCGCAGTCGCGCGAGACGGACACCTACGCGCTCACGGTGGAGGATTCCGGCGAGTTTGTTGTGCAGCACACCACCCGCGACAACGTGTTCGCTGACGCGCAGACCGAAGATATCCAGCACGCCTGTTTGGCCGAGGACGGCAAGCTGCGCGTCATTGCCAAGGACACCACCCCGGGCGACTGCCACGTGTTTAACGTCGCTGATCTGCCTAAAGATCTGCGGGACGTGGAAAACGTCACGGGTTCCTACGACGATGTGCTGGCAAGACTGAATGAGCTGGCGGATGAAGCTCTGCCGGGCTGTGTGGACAAGCAGTCGCCCGACAACGACAAGTGCAGGGAGGTGCGATGAGCAGACTCGCTTCACGCAGCCGTGAGCTGCTTCTTCTGTTGCTCGCCACCGGCCTGCTCGCGCTGATGCTCTTTGGCTTAGAGACGAGCCAAGGGCGCACCCTGTCCACGGAGATGCTCTACATCATCGGTGGGTTCATGGGTGTGTACGCCATCGCGCACGTGGCCATCGCCTTCCTGGCGCCGTACGCAGACCAGGTGATGCTGCCGGTAGTGGCGCTGCTGAACGCCGTCGGCCTCGTGGTGATATACCGCCTTGACCTGGCCGAGCGCCCCGGTTACGGCCCGCTGGCGGAGCGCCAGATGATGTGGTCCCTGATCGGTGTGGGGCTCATGGTGCTCACCATGATTGTGGTGCGCGACCACAAGGCACTTTCGCGTTACTCCTACCTGCTGGGCTTGGTGGGCCTGATTCTGCTCGCCCTGCCGCTGGTGTGGCCGCAGCCCCCGGGCTACGAGGAAGCACGGATCTGGCTGTGGCTCGGCCCGTTTTCCATCCAGCCCGGCGAGTTCTCCAAAATTCTGCTGCTGATCTTTTTCGCACAGCTCCTCGCCCAGAAACGCGCCCTGTTCACGGTCGCCGGCAAGCGCTTTTTGGGCATGACGTTCCCACGCCTGCGCGACCTCGCCCCCATCCTCATGGTGTGGGCAATTGCCATTCTGATCATGGCGGTGTCGAACGACTTCGGCCCGGCGCTGCTGCTGTTCGCCACGGTGCTGGGCATGGTCTACTTCGCCACCGGACGCGCGTCCTGGCTGGCCATCGGCCTGGCGCTGGTGGCCGTGGGCGGGTACGCGGTGTACCAGATCAGCGCGAAGATCCAGGACCGCGTGGCCAACTTCATCGACCCGTTCGCGGACTTTGACGGCATAGGCAACCAGCCCGCGAACGCCCTGATCGGGTTGAGCTGGGGCGGCATCACCGGCACCGGGCTGGGCTACGGCCACCCGGAGTTGGTCCCCGTCGCGCACTCGGACTACATCCTGGCCGCCGTCGGCGAGGAATTGGGCTTTGTGGGCATCGCCGCGGTGCTGTGCCTGTTTGGCATCTTCATCACCCGCGGGTTCCGCACCGCGATGCAGACACGCGACTCCTACGGCAAGCTGCTCGCCTCCGGGCTGGCGCTGACCATTGCCATCCAGATCTTCGTGGTCGCAGGCGGCGTCTCCGCCATGCTGCCCATGACCGGTCTGACCACGCCGTTTATGTCTGCCGGCGGCTCATCCGTGATGGCCAACTACATCCTGCTGGGCCTGCTGCTGCGCATCTCCAACAGCGCGAACCGCCCGGCGGACTACGACGCGGTTGCGGCTGGCACCGCGCAGCGCCTCGGCCAGGCTGAGGTGGTGGGCGCGCGATGAACAAGTCCCTCCGCTTCGGCGCCGTCGTCTCCCTGCTGCTCATCGTGACACTGCTGGTGAATTACTCCATCGTGCAAGGCATGCGCGAGGACGAATACGCCCAAGACCCCCACAACTCCCGCATCCTCATGGAGCTGAAGCGCACCAACCGCGGCGATATCGTCGCGGGCGATACCGTCCTGGCGCAGAGTCACCGCGACGAAGCGGACGGCTTCTACCAGCGCACCTACCCGAACATGCCGTGGTCCTTCGCCCCGGTGGTGGGCTACGCCTCCGACCAGTTCGGCACCTCCCAGCTGGAGTCCACCCACAACGGGGACCTCACCGGGGATTCCGGCACCTCATCCCGTTTCTTGCGCACCGGGACGGAAGACGGCAAGAAGGGCGACACGGTCGCGCTGACCCTGGATCCGAACCTGCAGGCCTTCGCGTTCGACCAGCTGGCCAAGCCTGGCTATGAGGGGGCGGTGGTGGCCGTGAGGCCGTCGTCAGGCGAGGTGCTCGCGATGGCCTCGGCCCCCAGCTACGACCCCAACGGCATTGCCAACCCGAACACCGCCGAGGGCGCGTGGGCGGACGTCAACGGCAACCCCGCGAAACCGCTGCTCAACCACGCGACGCAGGAGCAGCTGCCGCCGGGCTCCATCTTCAAAATCATCACCACCGCCGCGGGCCTGCGAAACGGGTTCACCCCCGAGTCGCCGCTCACGGGCGAGGCGCAGACGATCCTGCCCGGCACGGACAACATCCCGCTGACCAACTACGGCGGGCAGCCCTGCGCCGGCGGCGGCCAGGTGCCCCTGCGCACCGCGTTCGCCCTGTCCTGCAACACCGCATTCGTGCAGATGGGCCTTGCGGCCGGGCCGGAGGCGCTTCGCGACGCTGCGGCCCGCTTCGGCATCGGCCAAAGCTACGACCTCGGCCTGCCCAACGCGGCCGGCTCGCTCGGCGACCTGCCCGGCGGAGCGGAGCTGGCGCAAAGCGCGATCGGTCAGCGCGACGTGACCATGACGGCGCTGCAGGCTGCGGTGATGGCCGCGACCATCGCCAACAAAGGCAAGCGCATGGAGCCGCACGTGGTACGCGCGGTGCGCGACGCCGACGGCAAGGTCGTGCGCGAAACCGAGCCGGTTGAGCTGGGCGAGGCCGTAACGGAAGAGGAAGCCGCGACGATCACGGATCTGATGTACGGATCCGAGCGCTGGACCTTCGGCTACGACGGCAACGGCTTCGCCTCCAAGACCGGCACCGCCGAACACGCGGAGGGTGCCGCGCCGCACGTCTGGTACGTGGCGTTCGATCCTGCCAAGGACGTCGCGGTGGCCGTCGTGGTGAAAAACGGCGGCCACCTCGGCGAAGCCGCCACAGGCGGGCAGGTCTCCGGCCCCATCGGCCGGGCCGTCCTGCGCGCCGCCCCCGCACCCGTGGAAGGAGCACAGTAGATGAACACCGAAAACCGCGAGGACCTGCAACAGCTCGTCGGCGACGGCTACCAGCTGCAGTGGATCATCGGCCACGGCGGCATGTCCACCGTCTGGCTAGCGGACGACCTGTCCAACGAGCGCGAGGTGGCCATCAAGGTCCTGCGCCCCGAGTTCAGCTCCAACGCGGAGTTTTTGGCCCGCTTCCGCAACGAGGCGCTTTCCGCCCAGGGGATCAACTCCGACAACGTGGTGGCCACCTACGACTACCAAGAGGTGGACACGGACTCGGGTTTCACCGTGTGCTTCATCGTCATGGAGTACATCCGCGGCGAATCGCTCGCGGACCTGGTTGCCCGCGAGGGCCAGCTGGACGAGGCGCTGGCGTTAGACGTCCTGGAGCAGGCGGCCCACGGCCTGGCGGTGATCCACCGGATGGGCCTCGTGCACCGCGACATCAAGCCGGGCAACCTCATGATCACCCAGAACGGCCAGGTCAAGATCACAGACTTCGGCATTGCCAAGGCCGCGGCGGCCGTGCCGCTGACCCGCACCGGCATGGTCGTGGGCACCGCGCAGTACGTCTCACCCGAGCAAGCGCAGGGCATGAAGGTCACCGCGGCCTCCGACGTGTACTCGCTGGGCGTGGTGGGCTACGAGCTTCTCTCGGGCAAGCGCCCCTTCACCGGCGACTCCTCCGTGTCAGTGGCGCTCGCGCACGTCTCCGCCGAGCCGCCTGCGCTGCCCATTTCCGTGTCTGCCCCGGCGCGCGAACTGATCGAGATCGCCCTGCGCAAAGACCCCGGCCAACGCTTCCGCGACGGCAACGAGTTGCAGCTGGCCATCTCCCAGGTCCGCCAGGGCCTGCGCCCCGCCCAGCCCGGCGGCCACACGCAGGTGGTGGCCACCGAGCCGTCCGCCACCGCGTCCACACAAATGCTGGCGAGCGTCGCCGAGGAACGCACCTCCCGCCCGAGGGCGCCTACCCGCCGTCCGCCGCGAGGGCAGTTGCTTCTCGACGCCCTCCGGCCCAGCCCGCCCCCGCCCGAGCCGCCGCGCCCGCCCAGCGCGAGAAGAAGTCCTCGGCGGCCGGCCCGATCATTGCGGCCCTGCTGGCACTGGCGCTGGCCGGCGGGGCCGCCGCGTGGGCCTACTCCGAGGGCTTGTTCGACCGCTTCACCGGCGGAAGCAGCACGGCCACCACGTCGCCGACCTCGACAACGGCTACCCCACCAAGGAGGAGGAGACGGAAGAAGCCGGTCACCGAGACGACGACGCAGCGTGAACGCACCACCATCACCGAGTCGCGCAACCCGGGCACCCTGCGCTTCGAGGAGCCCACCGCGGAGCAGGCGCCCGCCGCGCCTGCTGCTCCCTCGGAGGCCGAGCGCCCCAATCCGGCGACCACTGAGCCGGCGCAGCCGTTGCCGGAGGTGGCGACGTCGAGAAGCAATGTGCCCGAGACCACTGCTGAGAACGCGCCTGCGATAGAATTGCCGAATCTTGAGAGCTTCCTCGGAGGTGGCAGGTAAATGCTGATCGCGGACCGGTACGAACTGGGCGACATCATCGGCACCGGCGGCATGTCGGACGTGTATGCCGCCACCGACGTGTCCCTCGGGCGCAAAGTTGCCGTGAAGATGTTGAAGATCGACATGGCGCGCGACGAGAACTTCCGCGAACGCTTCCGCCGCGAAGCGCAGAATTCCGCCCGCCTGAACCACCCGAACATCGTCTCGGTGTACGACACCGGATCCGTGGAAACCTCCGGCGTGGACGTGCCCTACATCGTGATGGAGCTCGTCCACGGGATGAACCTGCGCGACATCGTGCGCAATGAAGGCCCGCTCACGCCGGAGCGCTCCGCAGCGCTGCTGCTGCCTGTGACGCGCGCGCTTCAGGCCAGCCACGACGCGGGCATCATCCACCGCGACATCAAGCCCGCCAACATCATGGTCACCAACACCGGTGCGGTGAAGGTGATGGATTTCGGCATTGCGAGAGCGCTGGACGATTCCACCTCCGCGATGACGCAGACCTCCGCCGTCATCGGCACCGCGCAGTACCTCTCCCCCGAGCAGGCCCGCGGCAAGGCCGCGGACGCACGAAGCGACGTCTACGCCCTCGGCTGCGTGATGTACGAAACTGTCACCGGCGTCCCGCCCTTCGAGGGCGAATCCCCCTTCGCAGTGGCCTACCAGCACGTGCAGGAAGATCCGATGCCGCCGTCGGAGCGCATTGAGGCGCCGCTGTCCGACAACGAGGCGGTCAACGTGGATTCCGTCATCCTCACCGCGATGGCGAAGCACCCCGCCGACCGGTACCAGACGGCGGAGGAGATGGGCGCAGACCTCGCACTGCTCGAGCGCGGCAGCGTCACCACTGCCGCGCGCAATCATTTGGCGGCCGCCGAACAGGCTGTGGGCGCGCACGCTGCAGACTCCCCGTCCGAAGGCCACACGGTTGTGGTTGGGGATGTGGTGAGGGAACCTGTGGTGCGTCGAGAGGCAGGCGCCTCACCCGGCCACACCCGCTACGCCGACCACCGCGCCGCGAACGAGAAAACCTCCTCCAACTGGCTGAAATGGGTCGCGGCGCTGCTGGGCCTGCTGCTCGCCGCCGCGGTGAGCTGGTTCGTCTACGACTACTTCTCCACCACCGAGAACGACGCGCCCGCCCCCGTGCAAGAGGCGATGGTGCAGGTGCCTGAGCTTGTGGACGTGCCGCGCAACGACGCCATCCGCGAACTCGAGGGCCTGGGCTTTGCCGTGTCTGTGATGGAGGAGCCGAACCCGGACATCAAGCGCGGCAACGTCATCGCCACGAACCCGGCCGCCGGCTCCGAGCTGAAGCCTGGCACGCAAATCACCCTGACCGTCTCTTCCGGCAAGGAGATGACCGATGTGCCGGATGTGACCAACCTGACCACCGAGGAAGCGGTGGGGGAGCTAAAGAAGGCCGGGTTGGAACTCAACCCGAACGTGCGCCGCGAGAGCAGCGACAACATTCCCGACGGCATCATTTTGGGCCAGCAGCCTGCCGGCGGCACGCAGATTGCCAAGGGCTCCCGCATCGCCATTACCGTCTCCTCCGGGCCGAAGATGGTTCAGGTGCCGTCGCTGGTGGGGCTCAACGTGGAGCAGGCCACCGCGACGCTGTCATCGCTGCAGCTGCGTTCCACGGTGACCCATGTGGACTCCGCCAAGCCCGAAGGCGAGGTGCTGGCGGTCGCCGGCGAGAACACGGATGTGGAGACCGGCACCACGGTTGAGCTGCGCGTTTCCAACGGCATGCTCATGTCCATGCCGCAGATCACCCGCATGACCCCCACCGACGCGGAGCGCGCGCTGCGCGACGCCGGCTGGAACGGCCGCCTCGTGCCGGGCCCCACCGTGCCCACCGGGGCGCTTGTGGACGGCGGGCTCATCGGCCACCAGGAAATCGCCGCGGGCGACACCATCCGCAAAGACCAGGCCATCGGCTATAACCTGTGGAAGTTCGACGCCGGCGAACTGATCCCGCAGAATAACGCGGCCGCTGGCCGGGCTGATACAGTTCAACCCCAGAACCCGCAGAACGCGTTGCGGAATGTGCAGCGCGGGCTTGGGCTGTAAAGCCCGCACACACTCAGGGAGCGCAAATGCCTAAAGCAAAAGTAACCAAAGACCTCGTCCGCCCAGCAAGTAGCGCCGCCACCGGGACCAGCCGTACCCCGGTCAAGGTCAACACCGGCGGCACGCCGATGTGGTACAAGGTGATCATGTTCGGGCTGATGCTCCTCGGCTTGGCCTGGCTGATCCTGTACTACCTAGCCGGCGACCAAATCACGTGGCTCGCACAGCTCGGCCCGTGGAACTACGCCATCGGGTTTGCGGGCATGATCCTCGGCCTGCTCATGACCATGGGTTGGCGCTAGAGCGTTTTTCGGGGTGTGTGAAATCGGATTGTGGCAAATACCAGCCGCAATCCGATTTTCGCGTTGGTGGGGGTTAGGCGTCTGCGGCCATGGACGGCGCGAACAATGAATAAGCGCGAGGAAGGGGATGAGATGCCGTTCGGGCGACACATAACTGTATTTAAATAGTCCGATAGATTGCATCCGGTTCTTCACACAAGAATCAGTGTTATTACTGGTAAACAGGCTTCTATGACATGGCAATTACTTTAGTTTGACCCCAGATTGGGTGGATTGTTCAACAATGTTGTGACTCTTTCCAGCCAGTTGACTAAGAATTGTTTGAGAGCTCCTCACTGAGAGGTTGAGAAGCCCGCCCCTAGAAAAACCACAATTGATTCCCCCGAAAGGAACGCCAAATGCGCGCATTCCGCATCGCTGGTGCTGCCAAGGCCGCGATCGCAGCCGTCGCCGCTGTTGCAATCGCAGGATCCGGCATCACCGCCACCGCCCAGACCTTCGAAGAGTCCTACCCGGAGACCCCGGCAACAAACTCCGCACTGCCGATCATCCACACCTACGGGGCTCGGATCACCTGAAGGCCAACGTGCTCAACCCGCGCCCGGTGTGCAATTCCACCGAGGACTACCGCACCATCGTCTACAAGGTGAAGGACAACTTCCTGCCGGTGGGCACCATCTCCACCACCAACCTGTCTGACAGCGCCATCCCACTGTCCCAGGACCTGTCGCGCACCCAGACCATCTCCGCCTCCGTAAACGGCTCCAAGACGGAGACCCTGACGCTCGGCGGCTCCGGATCCAAGGACGGCCTGCAGGGCAACATCGGCTACTCCCTGGCTAAGTCCCTGGGCTGGGATGTCTCCGGCTCCTTGTCCTGGTCCGTCGGCCAGAAGATCGGCCCGTACGACGTGCCGGCCGGCAACACCGGCGAGGCAACCTACGGCTTCCGCACCGTCACCATGACTGGTACCCAGCAGCGCTGCCGCCCGAACGGCACCTGGGCAACCCCGACCGCCTGGATCGCCAACATGCCGATCAAGAACGAGGTCCGCGTCAAGAACTACTCCACCCCTGCTGGCTCCTGGGCACCGAACAAGGGCACACAGGTCACCGACACCGTGGAGAACCCGAACCCGGCGTACAACGAGGACGTCAAGAAGATCGAGACGGGCGCAAACCTTGATGACGTCACCGCGGTCGGCAACGACGAAGCCACCGACGTGACCAACGACGACATCGCAAACGAGGGTGCCGAGGTCATCAACGAGGTCGAGGAAAACGCTGCTGACGAGGTCAACGAAGTCGTCGATAAGCAGACAGATGCCCAGCGCGACCTGGACCTTCAGCCGTACTTCACCGCTTCCTCCTGGAAGGTGCCCGGCGCCGCGGGTTCCGTAGCACTGCGCGTGAAGAACACGGGCGCGAAGCGCTACTGGGGCGAGTTCCCGGCCCTGACCTTCCGCGTCGAAGTCGGCACTGAGGCAGGCCCGGAGGGAGTTGACCGCCTGATCACCACCACTCGGTACAACGGCACCCACATCCGCGACCTGGGCTACGACTTCGACCGCGGCATCCGCACCTTTGAGGTGACCCTGTCCAACCCGATCCTCGCAGGTGACGAGATGCTGTTGGGCGCATTCTCCTTCGGCGACGGCAACACCAAGGAAGGCCGCCTGTACAACTACATGAAAGTCACCCAGACCGGCCGCCTCGCTGGCGACACCTCCTTCTACAACGACCAGGACGTGGACTCCCGCGACGTGACCGTCTCCGACTTCAACAAGAAGATCCGCGGCGTGTTCTAAAACTCCCGCTGGCTAAACACGAACGCCCGTTGAGTCCAACTCAACGGGCGTTTTCATGCAGTGAAGGTACTTCTCCTGTGCAGCGCGCTTGGCGGCAAGAGACTCGCGGACCTTCGGCCTTCAGGTCCGCATCGACCTTGCGCCAGTAGCCGTAGGCACCGTTCTATCCACACCTGTGGATAACTCTGTGCACAAACCCCACAGGGCTGTGAGATGTGCTGGTAGCGGTTCGAAAATCCCAGCGCCGATCGGCGTGTCGGAACCGCGCTTCGACGTGTCGTTCGACTAACCACACCGGTGTAGTTCTCCACAATGTGGATAAACCTTGTGGAAAACTCACAAGTACACCGGCGATGTGGACGGGATGGTCAGCGCCCAGATGGCCACGCACGCGGCAACAGCAGCAGTTCCGGCCGTGATCCAGCGGGTGCGCGGATTCGTCGAGGTCAGCGGCCACGCCATCGCCGCACCCGCAGCCAGGCCGCCGAGGTGGCCCCACAGCGACACACTCGGCGTGAGCAGGGTGTAGGCGAGGTTGACGGCCACCAGGGCAAGTGGCGCCCGCAGGTCTGTGGAACGGCGGGCAGCGATAGCGATCAGCAGCGCCATCAGCATGTAGAGGGCGCCGGAGGCGCCTGCCGTAGGCGTCGTGAAGCTGAAGGCCAACACGCTTGCCGACGCCCAAAGGACCCCCGCCACCCACGCCACCACAAACGGCCCGGAGCCTAGGAAACGCTCCACCTCCGCGCCCACCAGGACAAGCATGAACATGTTGAGGAACAGGTGCGTGATATCCAGGTGCATAAAACCGGCGGTGAGGGTGCGCAGGTATCCGGCGCCGTACACCTCCGGGCCGTAGAGCACGGTGCTGGCGCCGATCGCGGAATCCCACACCACGTCCGTGAGCGAGCGGGCCTGGATCGCCGCAGCGAAGAAAACGAGCGTGCAGATCACCGTGATGGCGGTAGTGACGGGAGCTGTGCGGGGGAGGTTGCGGAGTGTGGGCATGGTGTTCAGGGTACGAAAAAGCCCCCGCTGCGTGGCGGGGGCTCGGCGCTTCGCGGCGTCTTAGGCGATCTCGACGGACTCGATCACCACGTCCTCGACCGGGCGGTCCATGCGGCCGGTCTTCACGTTGGCAATCTCATCGACGACCTTCTTGGAGGCCTCGTCGGTGACCTCGCCGAAGATGGTGTGGCGGTTGTTCAGCCACGGGGTGGCGTCCACGGTGATGAAGAACTGGGAGCCGTTGGTGCCCGGGCCGGCGTTTGCCATGGCCAGGAGGTACGGGCGATCGAACTGGAGCTCCGGGTGGAACTCATCGGCGAACTGGAAGCCCGGACCGCCGGTACCGGTGCCGGTCGGGTCGCCTCCCTGGATCATGAAACCCGGGATGATGCGGTGGAAAATGGCGCCGTCGTAGAACGGGCCCTCGGTGGTGCCGGAGGCGTTCTTGGAGGAGTACTCCTGGGTGCCCTTGGCCAGGCCGGTGATGGTTTCGACCGTCTTCGGCGCGTGGTTGCCGAAGAGGTCGATGGCGATGTCGCCGTGGTTGGTATGCAGAGTCATCGTCTGTGTCTTCTGAGTCATGTGGTCTAGCGTACGCGGGTTGCGGCGGGCGGGGTCGTCGCGTCCGCGGTTCTTGCGCCTTCCACGCCGCACTCCTGGCGCATTTCGAAGAGAAGAGTTCGAAAACAGCCAAATTTCCGGTCATTTTCGAACTCTTCCGTTCGAAAACGACCGGAAAGGTCACGATATCGCCCCGCTAACCGGCCCTTCGAGCCCTCCAATGCACGCCGAATTGCGGTCGGTTGCGGGTGGCCTTCACCGTAGGCGGCCCAAGCACCTCTGAACGCTTTTTCGCTTCGACGATGCTTCGGACACAAGCGGCTTCGTCGTACAGCAGCTTCGACGCCCGGATGTGCTCGGTTTCATACAGCTGCTTACGGATCCAACTGTCTCGTTCGGCCTGCTCAAGGGCAGCGCCGGTGGGGTCGTTGGCCAGCTTTACGTCACCGTTGATCTCAATGACAAGCTGCCCCCACAGCAAGTCAGGACGCACAAATCGCCCAATCCACATCTGTTCTTGGGCGACAACCCCGAGCTCACGGAGGATCACACGCGCCAGCGACTCGTAGGGGGATTCCGAAAGCGTAGAGCACCACTCGAGTGCTTTACGAGCGTGCGCTATTCCTTTCTTCCGCTCCAGGCGCCTGATTGTCGCCTCGAGCTCAAGTCGAATTTGGCGTTGTTCGTCGAAGTTTTTGCGGTAGAACAGCGAATCCATCGCGACGACTCCATGACGCACCCCGTGCAGCCGTGCGACGTCCACAGCTGTACGCACCCGGTTGGTTAGACGGACCGTGTCATCGCTGCCATCCGGGGTAAACACCTGCATGTCCATCCCGGGAAGCGGCATCCAGAGATACTCGACCCCCTGTGGCCACTGGTTCTTGCTCGGCGGCCGTTGCCCAGGGTTTGCCAGGCTTACCGGGGCATCCTCGATGGGCAGCGTCCATAACCCCCAGACCATTGCGGCCGAGCGCCCGACCAACACCGACTGCTGCGCCGCGGCACCGGCCGAATACGCGCGGAGGAACTCGCGCTCATGGTTCTTCAGCTCGTCCCACACCTCAATGGGGATGTACTTGTTTGCAGAAAGTTTCCTGCAGGGCTGCTTATCCGACTCCCCCGGCCGCACCAGCAACTTCACCAATGCTTGTCTGTCCACGTTTCCCCCCGATCCGTGTGTTCCGCCCATGCTAATCGACGAGCACCCCACGCGGAAGGCCCCAACAAAGTTCGAAAGGAAGAGTTCGAAAACAGTGCCAAAAACGGCCGTTTTCGAACTCTTCCCTTCGAAATCTGCGGGCGGGCCCGGGCCGGGGTCGGGGGGAGGCGCCGCGCCTACAGCCCGCCGACAACCTCATCTCGCGCGGCGACCAGGTTACGCAGCGAGGGCTCGACTTCCTTGTACCCGCGGGTCTTCAGGCCGCAGTCCGGGTTGACCCAGAGGCGCTCGGCGGGCACGTTGTCCAGCGCCGCGCGCAGCAGGCCTGCGATCTCCTCCTGGGACGGCACGCGCGGCGAGTGGATGTCCCACACGCCCGGGCCGATCTCGGAGTGGAAGGTCTCGTCGATGTCCTCGAGCAGCTCCATCTTGGAACGCGCCGCCTCGATGGAAGTGACATCGGCGTCCAGGCCGGCCACGGCGTCGATGATCTGGCCGAACTCGGAGTAGCACAGGTGGGTGTGGATCTGGGTCGCAGGCTTCGCCTGCAACGAGACCAACCTGAAGGCGCGAACGGCCCAGTCGAGGTAGGCGGCGCGGTTGTCGGCACGCAATGGCAGGAGCTCGCGCAGGGCGGGCTCGTCGATCTGGATGACCTTGATGCCGGCGTCCTCCAGGTCGCGGACCTCGTCGGCGAGCGCGAGCGCGATCTGGTCGGCGGAGACGGAAAGCGGCACGTCGTCGCGCTTGAAAGACCACGCGAGGATGGTCACCGGGCCGGTGAGCATGCCCTTGACCGGCTTGTCGGACAGGGACTGCGCGTAACGCGCCCACTCCACGGACATGGCCTCCGGGCGGGAGACGTCGCCAACCACGATCGGCGGACGGGTGCAGCGGGAGCCGTACGACTGGACCCAGCCGTTTTCGGTGACCACGAAGCCGTCGAGAAGCTCGGCGAAGTACTGCACCATGTCGTTGCGCTCGGCCTCGCCGTGGACCAGCACGTCCAGGCCGATCTCTTCCTGCAGCTCGATGACCTGCTTGATCTCCTGCTTCAGCGCCTCGGTGTACTGCTCGTCGGTGAGCACCCCCTCGCGGTGGTCGGCGCGGGCTTTGCGGATTTCCTGCGTCTGCGGGAAGGAGCCGATGGTGGTGATGGGCAGGGTGGGCAGGCCGAGTTCTTCGTGCTGGACCTTGATGCGCTCGCTAAACGACGGCTCACGCTTCACCTCGCCCTCCGGCAGCGCGGCCACGCGGTCCACCACGGCCTTGTTGTGGATGGTCTCGGACTCGGCGCGGGTGCGCACGGCGCGGTCGGACTGAGCGAACGCCTCCTTCGCACCCTCCTCGCCGGCCACGAGCGCCTGGATCTCCGCCAGCTTCTCGTCGGCGAAGGCCAGCCACGGGGCGACCTCGACCGGGATGTTGCGCTCGGCCTTCAGGGTGTGCGGCACGTGCTGCAGGGAGGTGGAGGTGGACACGGACACGTCGCGGTCGCCGAGGGACTCAAGCACGTCGGTGCGCTCGCGCAGGTTGGCGGTCCAGACGTTGCGGCCGTCGATCAGGCCCGCAACCAGGTGGGTGGACTCCGGGATCTGGGCGCGCACGCGCTCCGGGTAGCCGGAATCGGCCTCGAGCGTCCACGGGGACAGGTCCACGTGCAGGGCCTCCACGCCCAGCTCGCCCAGCACCGGCAGCGCCTCGCGGGCGGAGCCGTACGGGGTGGTCAGGTACACGTTCGGGCGGTCCTCGGAGGCCAGCAGCGTGGACCAGGCCTCGCGCAGGTAGTTGGCAATCTCCGCGTCCGGGGTGGACAGGTCCGCCACCACGGCGGGCTCTGCAACCTGGACCCACTCCACGCCGGCGTTCTTGAGTGCTGCGAAGACCTCACCGTAGGCGTCGATAAGCGAAGGCAACAGCGACCACTCGGCCGGCTTGGACAGGGCGATCAGGGTGACCGGGCCGACCAGGAACGGGCGGACCTTGTGGCCGGCCTCGGAGGCCTCCTCCACGATGCGCAGGACGCGCTCCGGGACGGCCTTGATCTCCTGGCCAGCAGCGATCTCCGGCACGAGGTAGTGGTAGTTGGTGTCGAACCACTTGGTCATCTCCAGCGGCACGCGGGTGTCGTTGCCGCGGGCGAGCGCGAACTCCTCGTCCAGGTCAACCCCGCCCGGCACGAGACCGACGGTGAGCGCGGTCTCCAGCACCTGGTCGTAGAGCGCCACGTCGGCGGGGATGGCGTAATCCTCGGTCAGGCCGAGGTCGCGCAGGTGGTTGTAGTTGTTCACGCGCAGGGCGCGGGAGGTGGAGCGGAACGTGTCGGCGTCGATGCGGCCCGCCCAGTAGCTCTCCAGCGCGCGCTTGAGCTCGCGGTT
The DNA here is from genome assembly GCA_014490595.1 of Corynebacterium wankanglinii. Taxonomy (GTDB): domain Bacteria; phylum Actinomycetota; class Actinomycetes; order Mycobacteriales; family Mycobacteriaceae; genus Corynebacterium; species Corynebacterium wankanglinii. Next base: position 157,565 of record CP061031.1, on the reverse strand, counting down.
CGCGCCGATGCGGGGGTAGCCCTCGATGGTGGCTTTAGGGAAGGTGGTCATTGTTGTCCTTTATCTATTCCGATGCGGTCCAGAAAGTCCCGCGTGACGGCCAAGTTGTTGTGCGTGTACACGTGGAGGCCCCCGGTGCCGGCGTCCAGGATCTCGCGCGCCAGGTTGGCGGTGAGCTGCATGCCGGCCTCGTACTCGTCCTCAGCGTCGAGCAATTGCTTCTCGACGCCCTCCGGCACCTCCAGCCCCGACAACTCACCCATGCGCCTGACCCTTTTCAGCGAGGTCATGGGCATGATGCCGGGGATGAGCGGAATGCGCACGCCCGCCAGCCGCGCCACTTCCACGAACTCCAGGTAGTCCTGGGCCTCGAAGAAGAGCTGCGTGATGGCGAAGTCCGCGCCCAGGCGCTGCTTGGTCAGCAGCACGTCCAGGTCGTGGTCGGCGTTGCGCGATTCCGCGTGCCCTTTGGGATAGCAGGCCACGGACAGGGCCAGCTTGCCGGCGGCGAGGCGGAAGGCCTCCTCCTCCTGCACGTCCTGGATCAGGTTGAGCAGATCCGTGGCGTACTGGAGGTGGTCCGCCGGCAGGCCCGTCTCGGGCAGGTCTCCCCGCAGGGCGAGGAAGCCGCGCACGCCGGCGTCCATAAGCACCCGCACCCACTCGGCCATCTCATCGCGCGTGCCGGCGGTGCAGGCGAGGTGCGCGATGGTGCGAAGGTCGGTTGTTTCCGCGATGCGGGAGATGACGCCGGCGGTGCCCTCCAGCCACTCGCTGCGCCGCGAGCTGGTGACGGAGACGTAGTCCGGGTTGTACTCGGCCAGGCCCGCGATGAGCTGGTCCAGTTTCGCCGCGTCGTCCGTGGGGCGCGGCGGGATGATCTCGAAGCTCAGCGCGGTGCGCTGGCGTTTCGGGCGGGGGCGGCGGATCAGCGGCGCGCCCTCGCGGTCCAGCGGTGCCGAGGCGGAGACCCTGGTCGAAGAGGAGGCTTCGAACATGGCGGGACCTTTCTCGGCTGGGGATGTGTTCAGGTTGCACCGTGGTTAAACGGTGCCTTGAAACTTATTGAGGCCACGTTGCGGCCACAATACGCGAGTGGTTTCACGGTGTGTTTGCGCAGCTTATGGTGTTATTCGGCATGAATGTTAATCACGCAAAATGAACCGCTTGGTCCACTTTTGCGTAACGCTTGGTACACGCGGGGCGCTTGCGTTGCTGCTGCCCGCCGCCGCGCCGCTCCCCCTGCCCGCCGCCGCGCCCCATCCCCCATCCCGCGGATCCAGCTACAAGGATCCAGCTATTCCTCCCCAGGGGGCCGATTAGCTGGCTCCTACTAGCTGGATCCAGCGTCGCGGGCAAGTCGCGCCGGCCGCTCCCCCTGCGGATTTCGCTACGCTGGGCCGCGCAACCACCCAAAACGGAAAGAGAACCCCATGAACCTCAAGAACATCGGCCTGATCGTCGCTGGCGCTAACCAGGTGCGCAACTTCCTGCGCGACCAGAACGACAAGCGCGAGCGTGACGTGTACCAGTCCCTCCTGGACAACCTCAAGGACGGCGACCTGGACGACGTCCACGACAAGTTTGACATCGGCGAGCTGGAAGAACTCTACGGCGCAGCCCGCGCCCACGCCGGCGACATCACCCGCGACGCGCACGACCGCCTGGACCGCCGCCGCGCCGCGTTTGCGGCCGCCGCCCCGAGCCGCAAGGAACGCCAGGAGTTCCTGGAGAAGCACGCCAAGACCGCGAAGAAGAAGGGCGGCTTTGGCAAGGTCGTGGGCACCACGCTGGTCACGGCGGCACTGGCGGGCGGCGCGTGGGCGGCCTGGGAGTTCTTCCTCAAGGACAAGCTCACCGGCAAGGACGAGGAGGGCGTGAAGACCTACCGCCCCGCCCCTACCCGCACGGAGACGGACCGCCAGGGCAACTCCACCGTCGTCTACTCCACCCGCACGGAGGACGACCGCGAGCGCGGGCGCCGCGAGGAGGGCATCGAGGGCGGCGTGTTCCCGGCGGACGGGCACTCTTCGCTTGACGACGCGACCTCCGGCTCCTCCCGCGCCACCTCCGAGGACCTCGGCGGCGAGGGCCTGACCACCCTGGACACCCTGGCGGACGATCAGCGCAAGGCCACGCACGGCCGCCACGAGCTGAACGAGGACACCAAGTAGTTAGGCCGTCGCGCGCCACCCCCCATGAGGTGGCGCACTAACCGGTCCCGCACGTCCGGGAACTTCGCCGCCAGCGGTGCGGCCAGCGGACGGGTGGCCACGATGAGCTCGGTGGCGAGCTGCATGGGCGACTGTCCGGGGGCGATGATGCCGTGGGGGGCGGCGGCGTCGATAAGCAACTGCACTTTGTCCATGAAGGCGTCGCGGCGCTCCACAACCGCCTCGGCGGTGCCGTCGGCGGCCAGGGCGGCGGCGAGGACGCCCACGCCGTGTTCGACGAGCGTCCACACGAAGGCCTCGAAGCGCCCGGCGGGATCGGCGTCGAAGCCGTCGAGTGTGCCGTCGAGGAGGGTTTCGATGTGGTCGAGGAAGACGATCGCGCAGGCGTCGTAGAGCGTGGCGCGTGTGGGGAAGTGCCGGTAGAGGGTGGCGATGCCCACGCCGGCGTCGGCGGCGATGCCTTCGAGCGTGATCTCGGAGTTGGGGCGGGTGCCGATTTGGGCGAGCGCGGCGGCGATGATTTGGTCGCGTTTGGCACGGGCGTCTGCGCGCATCTGTGTCCTCCCCCGTTTGGGTTTGACAGTGGCTCTTTTCCGGAGCACCATATCACGAGTTAAGTGATAGTCCACCCTACGGTTAAGGGACCGCATGACCCCCATACTCAGCACCCAAGACCTCGTGCTCCGCAAGGGCGACACCCCGGAGACGTTCGATCTCGGCCGGGGGCTGACCCTGCTGAACACGCGGCGAGAATCCGATTCGACCCTGCTCAGCCTCGCGCTGGCAGGGCGTTTCAACCCGCACAGCGGCACCGTCCTCATCGACGGCGAGGAGACAACCACCCGCCAGCGCTTCAAGCAGGTTGCGCTCGCAGGCGTGACGGAGATCGACGGCCTGGACCGCCTGGTGCGCATCCGCGACGTGATGCGGGAGCAGATCGCGTGGTCGCAGGGCTTTTTCGCCCGCACCCCGCACAAGGCCGAGGCGATCAAGTCGCACCCGCATGTGGAGAAGTGGCTGGAACCGCTACAGCTCGAAGGCATTGACTTAACGGCGCAGGTCGGCGACATCGGGCCGACCGACCGCTTCCGGCTTCGCGTGCTGCTCGCGCTGATTTCGCGGCCGGACGCGAAGCTTCTGGTCGTGGACGATGTAGATCAGGTGCGCAAGATGGACATCCGGCGCACGCTGCTGGACGACCTGCGCGGTGTGGCGGTCCACCTGCCCGTCATGGTGAACACGGTGAATGAGGAGGGGCTATGAGCGGCCTGCACATTGGATCCGACTTCCGCAAATTCGCGCACGGCAAGCTTCCGCCGCTTGCCATCATCGCGATTTGCCTGTTGCCGCTGCTCTTCGGCGGCCTGTTCGTGTGGTCCTACTGGGACCCGCTGGGCAACCTGTACAAGCTGCCGGTGGCGCTGGTCAACTCCGACGAAGGCGAGAACGGCCAGGAGGTTGTGGACGAGCTACTGGAGCAGCACCCCCTGGATTTCAAGGTGGTCAGCGCCGAGGAGGCCAAGAAAGGCATCGCCGACGGCACCTACTACCTGGGCATGGAGATCCCCACGGACTTCTCCGAGGCCGTGACCAGTGTGCAGGACGATGACCCCCATGCGGCCAAGATCAACATCACCTTGAACGAAACCAACGGCTTCATCCCCACCATGCTGGGCGACAAGGCTGCTGAGGCGATCACGAATGCGGTGTCGAACTCGGTGGGTGCGAAGGTGGTCGACCAGTTATTCGTGGGCATCAACACGCTTTCCGACGGCGTGCACAAGGCCGCAGACGGCGCGGAGCAGCTGGACGAGGGCGCCAACACTGCCCACGACGGCTCCGAGAAGCTCAACGAGGGCGGCACCAAGCTCAACGGCGGCATCCAGCAGCTCAACGACAAAGTCCAGCAGCTACCGGACGCGGTGACCAAACTCGACGGCGGTGTGACCCGCCTGCACGACGGCGCGAAGCAGCTCAACGACGGCCTGGGCACCGCCTCCAGCGGCGCCGACCAGCTCTCCAACGGCATGGTGAAGCTGCAGGAGGGTACGCAGCAGCTTGGCGACGGCGCTTCGCAGATCGCCGGCGGCGTGGACAAGATCGCCGGATTCGCGGGCAAGATCAACGAGCTGCAGGCCGCGTTGGACGACATCAACGCGAACCTGAACAACGTGATCGCGGACCTGGACCGCTCCCCCATCCCGGGCTCCACGCAGCTGGCGGATCAGGCGCGCGGGGTGCAGCTGCAGCTCAACGCCGGTCCCCTGCAGGCGGTGACGCAGAACGACCTGGTGGGCCAGCTCATGCAGCTGCAGGCCGGCGCCCACAAGCTGGCCACCGAGCTCTCAGACCCGACGGCGCAGTACCGCAGCGGCGTGGACCAGGCCACCGCGGCCTCCAAGACGCTGGCAGACGGCCTGAAGCGCCTGCAGGACGGCTCCGGCACCCTGCTTGCCGGTGTGACCACGCTGAAGGACGGCACCGGCAAGTTGGTGGTGGCGGCCAACACGGCCACCGACGCCACCTCCAAGCTGGCGGCCGGCTCCAACCAGCTGGTGGTGGGCCTCGGCGACCTCAATGACGGCCTGGTCAAGCTCTCCGACGGCACCGGCGAGCTCTCCATGAGCCTGGCCGACGGCGCCGAAAAAGCCCCGAGCTGGGAGGGCCAACGCCTGGACAAGGCCATCGACGCCGCCGCGGAGCCCGTGCGCACCCAACACGTCGGCGACGGCGTGACCTTCTTCGGCAAGGGCCTAAGCCCCTTCTTCCTGTCGCTGTCCCTGTGGTTTGGCGTGCTGATTATGTACATGATCATGCCGCCGTTTAGCCGCCGCGCCATCGACTCCGGCACGAACCCCCTGCGTGTGCTGCTGTACACGATGATCCCGTCCTTCATCATCGGCTTCGTGCAGTCTGTGGCCCTCTGGGTGATGCAGGTGCTCATCCTGGACGTGGAGCCGACGCACCCGCTGGCCTTGTTCGGCGTGCTGGTGTTCGTCTCCTGGGTGTTCGTGGCCGCCATCCTGGCGCTGAACACGGCGCTCGGCCCCGCGCCCGGCCGCCTTGCCACCATGGCGCTGATGTCGCTGCAGCTGGTGGCGTCCAACGGACTCTACCCGCCAGAGGTCCAGCCCAGATTCATCCAGTGGGTGCACAGCTGGGACCCCATGCGGTACTCCGTGGACCTGATGCGGTACTCCCTCTTCGGCACCCTGTCCTACGACCCCCGCATGTGGACCGCCATCACCGTCCTGCTCTTCGTGGGCGCAGCGTCTATAGCCATCTCGTGCGTGGCGTTGCGGGCCCGCCGGGTCCTGCGGCTGCAGCACCTCCACCCCGAACTGACGGTTTAGCTCTACCATGGGCGGGGTAGCAATCTTCCGCACGAACCCGAAAAGGATCCCGCTCATGTTCAACCCGCTCAACCTGATTCCGTCCGGCCTGTTTACCAAGCAGGACAAGGTGGACCTGCGTCTCTCCTCCGCCGCGCTGCGCATCCCCACTGGCGCGTACATCCTCAACGCCGGCCTGGGCAAGTTCCAGGTGGATAAGGAGGGCGCTGAGGGCCTGCGCGACATGGCTGTGGACGGCGTTCCGCCGCTCGGCCAGATCGACGCCGAGACGTTCGCCACCGGCCTCGCCTCCGCCGAGACCGCCCTCGGTGTGGCGCTGCTGTGCCCGCTGATCCCGAACCGCCTTGCAGGCCTCGGCCTCACCGCGTTCGGTGCCGGCCTGCTCAGCATGTACTTCGGCGGCGACCAGTACACCGAGGACGACGGCATCCGCCCCTCCGACGCTGGCAAGGCCATTGCGAAGGACGCTTGGCTCGTCGGCGCCGGCATCGCGCTTGCCGCTCTGCCAAAGAAGTAAGCTCACTACTCCCCCACCCCGTGCGCGTTTTGCAGCGTGCGTGGGGTTTTCGTTTTTCCTGGCGTAGCTCCTCAGGTTCCCACGGGTACGGTGCGGGCTCGCTGCCTCGGGGCCTTGGCGGTGACGCCGTCGTGATCGCGGCGGTAGATGCTTACTCCGGGATGCTTATTCCTCGGGACTGTTGTGGTGTGTGGCCAGTGGTTCGTCGAGAAGTAGGCATCCTGGGGTAAGCATCCTCCCGCAGAAACTCAAATTCCCCCTCGACGGGGCAAGAGATATGCCCACCAGGGGGGCCTGGTGGGCATTAGCTCTTCGGGGGATTACTTCTCCTTGGAGGAGGAGCCGCTTGCCGAGCCCCCAGCGTTCCCCTCAGCCTCTTCGCCGGCCTTGGGGGCCTCGGAGGTCTTGCCGGAGGAGCCATTCATCAGCGTCTCGTTGCCGGTTGCCTTGCCCAGCATGTAGGAGGATGTGTACTCCTCCGCACCGCAGGCACGCATGACGCCGTCGACTGCCAGCAGACCCAGCGAGATCGCAGCCAGTGCGCCGGCTGCGAGGCCGATGGCCTGCGGGTTGTCGATGGCAAACGCGCCCTGGATACCGGCTGCGCGCTGGGCGCGATCCTCGTCATAGATGCCCAAGCCGCGCTGAATCTGGGTGTTCGCCTCCTGGATCGCAGCGTTGATCTGCGCGGAGACGTGCTCCAGACCCGGGATCTGCACCTGCGACAGGATGCCGACCGGGATGGCCAGCAGCAGCGGGGCGGACAGGCCCACGATGCCGGCGATGCATTCGCCGTCGAGCTCTGCGGAAGAGCCCTTCTGCTCGGTCTGGGTGTTGATGTTCAGCTCGCCACCCATGCTCACCTCGACGGTGATCGTGCCCGGCTTGTAGGCCTGGTTTCCTTCCGCATCGATGAGCAGGTACTCAACCGGGATACCGCAATCGCCCGGCTTCACGGTTTCGCCCTTGGCCTGCTTGTCGGCGATGCACTGCTTCGCCTTTGCAATGGCCTCCGGCGTGCCCTGCAGGGTGACGCCCTCTGCCGTCGGGATCTTGGTCACATCACCGCTGATGATGGCCATGTCCTTGACACCCTGCTTGAACTCGACGTTCACAGCACCGGACTCGGTGTTGTTGTTGATGGTGATGCCAGGCAGATCCTTGTTGCCGCCAGCCGTTGCGCCCTCGGCGGAAACGGCGCCCTCCGGAACAACGGTGAACAGGATGTTGCGGACCACGTCGCCGTTGGTGTTGTGCTCCTCAACGCGGACCTTCTTGCCCGCGGTGCCCGGCTTTGCGGTGATTGCGAGCTCGCCGTTCTCGGTGGAGTAGTCCACGTGCTCAGCGCCGGAGACGACCACGAAAGTGTTCTGCGCAGACAGCTGCGGGAACTTGCGGGTCTGGCCCTCGATCAGGTAATCGCGGACGTCGCGGGTCTGCGAGACCTTGCCCTGGGTGATGTTGATGCGGTAACGGTTGATCTCGTTGCCGTTCTTGTCGTATTCAACGACGAGGCCCTTGTTGCCGGCAGCGTCGGCCTTCGGCTTGAGCACCCACTGGCCGTTGCGGTCCTGCGGCGCCTCGAAGAATCGGGCGCCTTCCACAACCTGGAAAGTGTTCTCCTGCTTCACCATGGTTGCTACGAACTCGGCGTTGGTGGACACCGTGTACTCGCGGCCGCCGACCTGCGGGTCGGTGATGTCCAGCTCGTAGATGGCCCAAACGCCACGCTTGTCCTTGACCTCGATGACAGCCTTACCGGTCTTGCTGTTCTTGCCGGTAATGGTGAGGTTGTTCTCGCCTTCCTTGACGTTGATCAGATCCTCGCCCTCGAGAACCTTGAACGTGTCCGGGTACTCCTTGTCCTGGTTGAAGACCACCTCAGCGATGGCGTTCCAGGACATGGAGCGCTTGATCGGGGTGACGTTGGCGTCGCGGCCCGGGGTCACGTTGATGGCGTAGCGCTCGAAGAGATAGCCCTCGTCGTTGCGGTTCTCAATGACCAGGGTGCCTTCAGCCTCGCGCTTGAGATCCAGGCTCAGCTCCTTGACGCCCTTCGGGGTCTCATCGCCTTCCTTGACTGCGTCCTCCGGCAGCGTTTCGCCGTCCTTGAGCGCGATGAGGTCCTTACCCTCAACGATGGACAGGTTGGAGCCAGCCAGGTCGAGCACGTTGTCGGAGGTGACGTTGTAGTTGATCTCGCGGATCTGCGGCTCACCAACGTTGTAGATGAAGGTGCTGATGTGGTCCGGAGCCTTGTCGTCGCCGCGCTGCTGGTACTCCTTCACCACAACCTTGCCGGTCTTACCCGGCTTGAAGTGCAGCTCCCACGCACCGTTGTCACCCATGGTGGAGCGATCGGTGTCGATGAGGTCCTCGCCCTCGACGACCTCGAGGATGTTCCCCTTCAGGCCCTGCTCAGCGTCCTCCTCGATGCCGCGGAAGATGCGGACGATGGAGCGGTCCACAACGTTCGTCTCGTTCTCTACGACCTTGATCTGGCCGGTCCAGTCACGCGGCGGCGCAACGTTGATGGTCCAGATAGCGACCAGCTGGCCGTCCTTCTCCTTGACGTGGACAATCGCAGTGCCGTACGCCTCGTCGTCGAGCGGACGCGCGTTGAGGTGCTTGCCGTCCTTGTGCGTGAACTCCTCGAGGGTGATGACGTCCTTGCCCTCGACGATCTCGTAGGTCCAGCCGTCCTTGATGTCGATCTGCGCGTGCTCGTTCGGCAGGTTCTCGATCGAGTCGTTGCGCAGCGTCGGGCCACCGTTCGGGTCCTTGACAATCTCAAGGGTGTAGTTGTACTCCACACCGTTGTCGTCGGTGAAGACGATCTTCACCTCGCCGGTCTCGCCCTTCTTCGGCTTGACCAGCCAGTTGGTCCCGTCCTCGCTCTGCGTGATGTCGACCTTGCCCTCGCCGGAGACGATCGTGTAGGTGCCGCCGCGGCGCTCGATGATGGAGGTGGAGGTGTCCAGGATCTGGCGGGTCACGTCGAACTTGGAGGTGGTGGTCTCGACGGTGACGATGTTCTCGCGAATGTCGCCACTCTCTTCGGTGACACGAACGATGACGTTGCCGCGGAACGTCGGATCCTTGACGTCGACGGTGACCTTGTTCTCATCGTCGCGAACCTCAACCTGGCTCGGGGTGATCTCGAGCGGGTTCCCGTCCTTGTCCACGAAGAAGTAGTCGAAGGTGTCCTTCGTGTTCTTCGGGATAACGCGGACACGGTCGTTGCTGCCCGGGTTGATCGTGTAGAAGAAGTTGTTGACCTTGACCTTCGTGGCGGTCTCAACGTTGACAACGTCGCTGACCTTCACGCGGTAGATGTACTGGTTGCCCTGGGCATCGGTGATGAGGATCTCAACCTCGCCCTCGCCCTTGAAGTCCGGCTTCGGAGTGATCTTCAGCTTGCCCTCGTCGGTGCGCTCAACGATGACAATGTCGCCACCCTTGATGATCTCGAAGGTCCAGGAATCGCCCAGGTTGCCCGGCAGCTCGATTTCCTTAGACTTCTCGCCCTGAGCAAAGCCCGCGAAGTTGTAGTACTCGCGAACTTCCTTGACGGACTCGTACACCTTCTCGCTGAAGTAGTTCTCGTTGTGGACAACGGTCGTGGTTGCGACCTCCGGAGCCGGGGTGACCGTCTTGGTCAGCACCGAGGTGGTGGCCGGCTGGGTCTCAACCGTGGTCTTGACCGGAGTGGTCTTCACGGTCTCAACAACGGTGGACGGCTCGCGGGTGACGGTCTTCGTCTCAGCGGTCACGGTCTCGGTGACAGTGGTCGGCTGGCCCGGGGTCTTCACAACGGTGGTGTAAGCGCCGGGGGTCTCGGTCACAGTCTTGGTCACCGGGGTGCCGTTGACTGTGGTCTTCACGGTGGAGGTGATCGGGTCCGGGGTGATGGTCTTGGTGACCTCACGGCCCGGGGTGGTCACGCGGGTGGTGACGTAGCTGTCCGGCTCGGTGGAGGTCACGGTCGTGACTACCGGCGGGAACTTCTTCACATTGGTGAAGGTCGTGGTCTCGTTGGTGGAGGTCTCGGTCACCGTACGCGGGGGCTGCGTCGTGGTGTAGGTGACGGTGCGCGGCGGTAGCACGTTGGTCTCGGTGACCGTGGTCTTCGGGTAGGTCACGGTCGTGGTGACGTTCTTCGGCGGCTGCTCGACGGTGCGGGTAACTGTCTGCGGCGGCAGGGTGATGGTCTGCGTGGTCTGGGTTGCCGGCGGGGTCACCCACTCGGTGATCTGGCCGTCCCACTTCGGCTTCTCCGGGTTCAGACCCGGCTGCTCGATCGGCACGATGCGCTGGAACGTCTTGGTGCGGTTCACACGCACGGAGAAGTTGTAGTTCTTCGGCACCAGGATGGTGACATACTCGCCGTTGGAGTACTGCTCACGGAACTGCTTGATCTTATTTTCGTTCGGCACAATGCGGTAACGCGGGGCGCCGGAGCCCGCGTCGACGACGCGGAAGCCAGTGATCTGCTCGAAGACTGCGTTAGTGACCACAGGGGTGGTGCCAGACTCGCGCTCGCCAAGATCGGACAGCTCGCGCTGACCCTTGTAAATTGCCTCGCGGACAGCGTTCAGGGCGCCGAGGTCGTTGCCCAGCAGAGCGCGAAGTGCGATTTCGTCGGTCTTAATCGCCTGAATGCGCTGCAGCGAGGTATCACCCTTGGCGTATGCAGCGTAGTCCGCCTGCAGCTTCATCGTCGCGTTGATAGCACCGAGGCGAACTTCCTCGCTGATGCCGTAACCGTCGCCGACACGGCCGGATGCGCCAGTAAGCTTGCGCGGCTCGTAACCGGCGGTCGGGTCGTTCCAACCGTTGCCCAGACCCCAGTCAACGCACCAGCCCGGGCCGAGGGTGGTCGGCAGCAGGTTGATGGACCAGTCGCTACCCTCCGACTTCTTTGCGTTCATGTACGCCGCAAGTTCGTCGTTGTTCAGCTTCTGGTATGCGTTCACGGTCAAGAAAGGGTCGTCGCCCACAGCTGCAGACGCAGACGGCGCTACAGCAGCCACCGAGCCAAGTACGGCAGTGGTGGAAATAAGCGCAGTCATGACGCGCTTCTTAAGAGTTGCGTTCTTCAACGGCTTCATTCCTTACAAGTCGGAGGAGATAATCGAAGCAGCCTTGAGATCACCTGAACACGGATCTCCAAACTGATAACTACACATTTAATCGCAAGATCGCCTTGGAAAATAGTCCGCACCCCCGCACAAGAACCGAAAACGCCGACTGACCCGCACAAACCCATAATCCCGACCCGCTGACCTTGCCCTTTAGACAACACTCAGGAAGAAAAAAGCAAGGTGATCTTCACCACACACCCAGCGATTGTTCAACAAAGCGTGAAAAAGGGTGAATGCCCGGAGATTTGCATCTCCGGGCATTCACCCTTTGCGAAGAGGTTTACTTCTCAGCGGAAGCAGCCTTGTCCTTGGAGGACGACGCCGACTCCTTCTTCGTAGACTCTGCCGACTTGCCGGAAGAGCCGTGCATCAGGAACTCGCTGTCCGTGGCCTCGCCAATCTTGTAGGAGGATGTCATCTCCTCCTGGCCACAGGCGCGCATGACGCCGTCAACGATCAGCAAGCCCAGGGTGATCGCAGCCAGCGAGCCAGCTGCAAGGCCGAGCATCTCCGGGTTCTGCACGGAGAAGGCACCCTGCAGGCCAGCCGCGCGCTGAGCGCGATCATTGTCGTAGATGCCCAGACCGCGCTGGATCTGGTCGTTCGCCTCACGGATCGCGTTGTTGACCTGTGCGGACAGGCCCTCCAGGCCCGGGATCTGGACCTGGGACAGGATGCCCAGCGGGATAGCCAGCAACAGCGGCGCAGACAGACCCACGATAGAGGCGATGCACTTGCCGTCGAGCTCCGAGGAGCCTTTCTCGGTCTGCGTGGTGTTCAGCTCGGCGCCAGCCGCGACGTCGATCACCACACGGACATCGGTGCCCATGCCGTTGTGGGTGCCGTCAAGCACGATGTACTTGTACCCGTTGAGGTAGTCGCCCGGCTTGATCTTCAGCTCGGAGCCTTCAGCGGTGCCCTTACCCGGCACCACGTTGTTCGGGTCGAGCGGCACCAGCTTGGTGCAGGTGCCCTTGCCGGGTCGCCATCCTCGCACAGCTTGATGTCAACGCTGTTGGAGCCACCGGTGACGTTGACGGTCCAGCCGTCCTTGTTGTTGCCGGTCCACTTGATCTCCGGCAGGGTGTTGCCCTCTGCGAAGTCGGGGTTCTTCGGTACCTCGAGCTCGATGATGCGGACCGGGTTGCCCTCGGAATCAACTTCCTCAACGAGGAGGTTGCCGGTCTTGCCCTCCACCGGGGTGAGCTGGATCGTGCCGTTCGGCAGGGTCTTCGGTGACCAGGTCCTTGCCGCGGATGTAGCGGATCTCGTTCTTCGGGTCGCCTTGATGATGCGACCGGTCAGCTCGTTGACCAGGGTGCCACGCTCTTCGGTGTAGCGCAGCGGCTTCGCCTCAGGAACAATCTTCACAACATCGCGGCGGACGATGACGTCGCCACGCTGCTCGACGATGACAACCTCCTTGCCAACGGACTCCGGACCCTTCGGGGTAACGATCCACTGGCGTCGCGCTCGTCGATGTTCACCCACTCGGAACCCTCGGTCACCTTCAGCGGGTTGTCGTTGCGACGAACAACCTTGTAGGAGCCGTCGGTGCTGATGGTGTAGGTCTCCTTGACCGTGGAGTTCTTCGCCGGCTTGTTGGTGCCGTCCACGTTGAGGATGTAGCGGTAGAGCACGTTGCCACGCTCGTCCTTCACCAGAACGGTGGTGGTGCCCTTGGCGTCGTCCTTCGGGGTGATGACGAGCTCGTTGCCGTCGCGCACGATGTCCACCAGGTCCGGGCCGTCGATCTCGTAGGTCAGGCCGGACGGCAGGCCGATGCGCGCAGCGCTGTTGCCGTTGAGTTCGACGGTGGACTCAACCGGATCGACCGGGGAAACGTCGAAAGTGAACTTCTGGAGCGGCAGGCCGCGGGAGTTGAGGTTCTCAATGACAACGAGGCCGCTTGCACCAGGAACGAACTTGATCTGGCCCTTTTCCAGGTTGGAGTTCGCAGTGTCAACGAGGTCCTCGCCCTGGGTGATGCGCAGCTCCTGGCCGTCCTTCATGCCGGTGAAGGTGACATCGGAGCCTGCCTTCGCCGGCTTCTCAATCTCCTCGACCGAGCTCGGCACAACGTGGATGGTGTAGGTGACCACGGTCTGGCCCTGGGCGGTCTCGGTGAGCACGACGTCGCCTTCGAAGCCCGGCTTCGGCAGCACTCGGTACTTGCCGTCCTCCATAACCACGGTGACGTTCTCGCCGCCCTTGGTCACTTCAACCTTGTTCGGGGTGTCGCCGACCTTGCCCGGGGTGATGTCCAGGGTGTTGCGGTCGAAGATGGTGCGCTCGATCTCAGCCGGCTTGAAGGTCGGAGCGGCCTTCGGCTTGGCAATCACGGTGTACACGCCAACCAGGATGCGGCCCTCTTCGGAGTTCGCGTCCTTCTTGTACAGGTTGAAAGTGGCGGCACCGTTTTCCTTGTTCACGATGGTCCACTCGCGGCCGTTGCGCTGGATCTCCCAGTTGTCCGGGTTGTAGCCAGCCTGGCCATCAATAGCCTCAAGCTCGAAGTCATCGCCCTCGGCGGTGATCTTCACGGACTCGCCCTCGTTGATCGTGTGGGTCTCCACGTCCACGAGAACGTTGGTGCCCTGCTTGATCTTCAGGGTGTAGGTGTAGACGTTGCCGTCCTTGTCGGTGGCCTCGATGACCACGTCGCCCTCGGCGCCGGACTTCGGGGTGATCACCCAGAAGCCGTCCTCGCCCTTGACGATGCTCTCGATGAGGTCCTCGCCGAGACGATCTTCGGCTGCTCCTCAACGTTTGCCACCTCGAGCTTGTAGGAGTTGGCGTTACCAATGGTGCGGGTCTGGTTGAAGCGGTCGCCCATCGCGTCGATGTTGAAGATGTAGTTGGTCTCGTTGCCGGTCTTCTTGCCGTCAACCTCCTCGAACACCTTCACCTTGACGGTGCCGCGCAGGACGTTGTCCTTCACCTTCAGGCGGAAGCCGCCCTCGACAGCCTCGGTGTCGGCAAAGTTGCCGCCCTCGACGATCTCGTAGTTCCAGCCCTTGGGCACCTGGATGGTCTGGGAGTAGCTGCCACACCCACGTTGAAGTAGTGGTTGTTCTGAACAGCCTCGGTGATCTCGACCTGCTCGGCCTTCTCGTTGACCACGTTGATGGTGTACTCGTTGCGGTTGCCCTCGGAGTCAACCACGACGATGCGGACGGTGCCGGTGCCTTCCTTGACCGGGGTGACCTCGAGGACGTACTTGCCGTCTACGAGCTTCTTCTCCACCTTGACCAGGCCGTTGGAGTCGTCGATGAAGTCGATCTTCCAGTCGCCCAGGCCGCCGACCTCGAGCTGCTGGGACTTGTCGGAGTTGCGGAAGTCGAAGGCGTACTTGTACTGGCGGTAGTAGCGCTCAACCTCGGTGGTGCGCTCGATCTTCTCCACGTTGGTCACGGTGGTGTGCACCGTGGAAACGACGGTCTTCGGAGCGGCGGTGACCGTGGTGGTCTCGGTCTCCTCCGGCAGGGTGGTCGTCTCGGTGACGTAGACCGGGTCAGCGGTCTGGGTGACCGTGTTGGTCTTCTCCGGAGCGTCCTCGGTGGCCGTCGGGGTGATGGTCTCGGTCTTGGTCACCACAACCGGCTCGTCCAGGTACTTGGTCACGGTCGGCGTCGGAGCCGTCTCGGTAACGGTCTCGGTGACCGGCTCACGGGTGTAGGTCTCCGTCACACCGGACATCTCCGGCTGAGCCCAAGCGGTGACGGTCTTGTCCGGCTGGGAAGCGGTCTGGGTGATGGTCTTCACCGGCTGGACGCGCTCCGTCTTGGTGATGGTCGGGCGCTCCTCCACCTCAGTGAACTCGGTTGCGCGCACACGCTCGGTGACGGTGACGGTGGGGCCCTTGGCGGTCTCGGTCACGGTCTCCGCGGACGGGGTTACCGTGACGGTCTCACGGATGACGGTCTTGTGCGGCTCGTAGCCCTCCAGGCCCGGCTGCGCCACGATGACGATGCGCTGGTTGGTGCGCTCCTGGTCCAGGTCCGCGTAGACGTTGTAGTTCTTCGGAACCAGCACGGTGACGTACTCGCCGGACTTGACCTTGAGTTGGGAGAACGCCTGCTCGTTCTTGACCAGGTAGAACGCGGACTGGCCGAGCGGCTTGCCGTAGTTCTGGCCGATCTGGAAACCGGTCCACTGCAGGAACTCCTGTTGGGTCACCCTCGGTGCAGTGCCGTTGCTGTTGCCCAGCGTAAACGCGCCGTAGATGTGGCCGCGGAGCTGGTCCAGCATTTCTAGGTTGTTGGAGAGCAGTGCCTGGAGGGCGAAGTTCTTGCGCTTGGCTTCCGCTTCCTGACCTGCGTAGTACGAGTCCAACATGGATTTGGTCAGGTTGATGGCGGCCTTTTGAATGTCCGGGTGAATCTTCAGGTCCCCGCCGTAGTCGTAGTTGAAACCGTAGAAGCCGGAGGTGCCGTCCAGCTTTCGCACGTCGTACTGCGTGTCGTCGAACGGGACGTCCAGGTGACGGTCGATGCACCAGCCCGGGCCGTACACGGTGTCCATCATTTCCATGGCACGGTTGACCTTCTGCGTCGCGTTATATGCAAGCGCAACGTGCTGGTCTGCACTATCGAGCGCGGAGTACTGGCTAGTAATGCGTTGGTCCGCGTCAGCGGACGGAGCTGCGACAGCTACACCACCAAACGCCACCGTGGCGGAAACCATGGTGGCGAGGACGCGCTTCTTAAGATTTGCGTTCTTCAACGGCTTCATTCCTTACAAGTCGGAGGAGATATTCGAAGCAGCCTTGAGATCACCTGAACACGGATCTCCAAACTGATAACTACACATTTAATCGCAAGATCGGCTTGGAAAATAGTCCGCACCCCCGTACAACAATCCAAAACGCCGACTGACCCGCAGAAACTCAGAAAATCGACCCCCTGACCTTGACCTTTAGTCAACACTCAGGAAGAAAAAAGCAAGGTGATCTTCACCACACACCCAGCGATTGTTCAACAAAGCCAATTCAGCGTGCGGCGCTGGCCAGCACGGCAAAGGTCACGGCCGCTCCGGTGAGGTAGTTCAGCCAGAGGAACACCCGCCAGGCTCGATTCACAACAGCGGAGGTAGCGTCGGTGACGTTCCAGAACCTTACCGTGTTGGCAACGTACCCCAGCCCGAGCAGGCCCACTGCCCAGCCGGGTGAAGGCAACGCAAAGCAGAGGGCGGCTGCTGCCAGGTAGAGGGTGGAGGCGGAGCGCGTCGTAAGGCGAGCGCCCAGCTCGGTCGCCACGGAGCGCAACCCCCCGGCGCGGTCGGACTGGACATCCTGCACGGCCCCCAACGCGTGGCTCGCCATCCCCCACAGAAAGAAAGCCGCCAATGCCAGGCCGAGGTAGCCGCCGATGAAAGCGCCGCCGATCAGCGCGCCCACCACTGCGGGCAGCGTGAAGTGCGCGGGCGAGGTCACGGAGTCCAACAACGGAACCTCCTTGAAGCGCAGCGGCGGCGCGGAGTACGCCACCACCGCAAACAGCGCCAGAGCCAGCGCCGCCGACAACGCCCACGTCCCCACCGCAAATAGATACAGTGCGAACGGGATCACGGTGGCGGCGGAGGCGATCAGGAGCGGCCGGTGCATGGACCTGGGCAGCACCGCGCCCTCAACGCCGCCTTTGCGGGGTTGACAATGTCGGATTCGTAATCGAAGACGCCGTTATGTCACGCGCGCAAGAGTCCCGTCAGGTTCATGGTCAGGTAGGTGAGAAAGAACAGGAAGATCGACTCTTCCAGCGGCAGCTGCGGCGCCAGATCCACGCCCACCATGTACGGCGAATCCCCGCGGACACGAGTGCGGCCTTGCGAGGGTTGCGGAAGAACGCGGTTTTCCAACGGTGGTCGATGATCACCATCCCTGCCAGCGAAAACAGCAGCGCCCCCAGGTACGCGAATTGCATCACCGCGCCTCCGGCAGCGCGCCCGGGCTGGTGTCCCCGCGCAGACGCTTGAGCACGTTCTCGGCGGAGATCAGGCACATGGGCACGCCGACCCCTGGCGTGGTGGTGGCGCCCGCGTAGTAGAGGTTGTCCAGCCTGCGGCTCTTGTTGGACCCGCGCAAAAACGCCGACTGCCGGAGCGTGTGCGCCGGTCCGATGGACCCGCCGGACCACGCGTGGTAGCGCTCGGCGAAGTCCGCGGGCCCGAGCGTCTGCTTCACGACGACCCTTCGGTCTAACCCCTCCACCCCACACCACTGCGCGATCTGTTGTATCGCCGCGTCGGCGATGCGCTCCACCTGCCCGCTTGCCTGCTCTCGGTACATGTTGCCGTGGCCGATCGCCTCCTCGGCGGCGACGGGTACCAGCACGAAGAGGTTCTCGTGCCCGGCCGGTGCCACGTCGGGGTCAGTGGCGGACGGCTTGGACACGTAGATCGACCGGGAGGCGCCCAGGGGACGCTGCGCCACAGGGCCGTCGAACACCGCCGCGAAGTCGTCTTCCCACTGCCGGGAGAACAGCAGGTTGTGGTGGGCCAGCTCCGGAATTTCGCCTTCCACGCCGAGCATGACCAGCACGGTGCCGAGGCCGGGGTCGCGCGGGGCGAAATAGCGCTCGGCGTAGGTCTGCTTCTTCTTCGGCAGCAGGCGGGTTTCGGTGTGGTGGAGGTCTGCGGCGGAGACGATGATGTCGGCGGGGAGCCTTTGGCCGTCGATAAGCGTGATGCCCGTGGCCTTGCGCCCGCTGTAATCGATGGCCGCGACCTCGGTGTCGAAGGAGAAGCGCACTCCCTGTTCCACAGCCAGGTCGTAGATAGCGTCCATGACTGCGGCGAAACCGCCCTGCGGGTACGCCACGCCCTGGGTGAGGTCCGTGTGGCTCATCAGGTGGTACAAGCTCGGCGTGCGCGCGGGCGAGGAGAGGAATACCGCGGGGTAGGTGAGCATCTGGCGCAGGCGGGTGTCCGTGAAGCGGCTGGCCACGAAGCGATCCAGCGGCTCGGTGAGGTAGCGCGCGAGCTTGCCGTACTGGCCCGTGATCTGCGCAAACGGCGCGAGCGAGCGGAAAGTGGTGTAGAGGAAGCACTCCAGCGCCAGGTCGTAGGTTTCCGCCGCACTGTCCAGGTACTCGCGCAGCTTCTCGCCGGCGCCGGGCTCTATGGATTCGAACAGCTCGATGGCGTTGTCGCGGCCGGAGGTGACGCCGATAGGCATCTCGCCCTCCGGGAACAGCCTGTACGCGGGGGTGAGCGGCTTGAGGTCCAGCACGTCTTCGGTGCGTTTGCCAAAGAGGGCGAAGAAGTGGTCGAAGGCGTCCGGCATGAGGTACCAGCTGGGGCCGGTGTCGAACCGGAAGCCGCCGACGGTTTCGTTGCCGGCGCGGCCGCCGTAGGTGGGCAGCTTCTCCACCACGGTGGTGCGGATGCCCTCTCGCGCAAGCAACGCGGCGGTGGCCATTCCGGCCACACCGGCGCCGATCACTATGGCGGTTTTCGGCTGTGTCATGCGGTTGTCGCTTTCTTCATGGCCCGGGCTGTGAGCCATAGCTTGCGGTGGTTGGGCACGCCGATGCGCGTCGTCTGCAGCTGCGCTGCCGGCGTCGTCGCGATCTTGGAGTTGAGCTCCCGATACAGCGCCTCGGCTGCGGCCACTCCCCCGCGCACAGACCGCGGCAGAAGCGCGATGGCCTGCTGGGCGCGGTCCAGCTCGGCGGTGATGCCGTTGGTCAGGGAGAGCTTGAGATCGTCGTCAAGCTGGGTGCCAAAGTACGCGCGCCCCAGCGCACGACGGTCCTCCCCCAGGTCACGCAGGAAATTGACCTTCTGAAACGCGCTGCCGAGCGCGCGGGCGCCGTCCTCCAACACACGGCGATCCGCGGACGCGCGGTCGCGCATGAAAATGTCCAAGCACATCAGCCCGATCACCTCAGCCGAGCCGTATATATAGGTATCCAGCTCCTCCGGAGTGAACTCCGTCTGCGTCAGATCCGCGCGCATCGAGGCGAAAAACGCCTCCATGTGGCTGTTGTCGATGTTGCACGCGCGGTGGGTGCGCGCCCACGCGTGCAACACCGGATCCGTGTGGAAACGGTGGCGCGGCGCGTGGAGCACCTGCTCCTCGTACAGGTCGAGGGCGGTTTCCGGGCACTCGTTGGCCTGCTCTGCCGCGCCGTCCACAATCTCGTCCGCAATGCGTACCACGGCGTACAGGTTGCGGACGTGCGTGCGCTCCGGCCTCGCCAACGCCTTCGTGGCCAGGGAAAAGCTCGTGGAATACCGTGCGATCACCTGCGCCGCCGCCTTGTCCGCCATGGCGTCGTAGCGGGAGAGGGAGGTGTTCACGGCTGTGAGCTTACCGTGCGGCCAC
This sequence comes from Corynebacterium wankanglinii, assembly GCA_014490595.1. Taxonomy (GTDB): domain Bacteria; phylum Actinomycetota; class Actinomycetes; order Mycobacteriales; family Mycobacteriaceae; genus Corynebacterium; species Corynebacterium wankanglinii. Next base: position 138,051 of record CP061031.1, on the reverse strand, counting down.
GGCGCTACTCCTTGGACTTGTCGTAGGTGGCGGCGGCGATAATACTGGTGGGAAAATTGTCGTTCTAGAATTCCCACTTTCACACTTTGTCTACCCGCCATTTCGGAGTTTCATTCTGACTTTGACAGTGAAAAGTGCGAAACTCTCAGTACTTCAACCGATACGTCGTGCCCCGGCGGCCTTGACCGCCGAGCATGACCACGTGCCCGTGGTGGAGAAGGGGTTCAAGGGCGTAGCGCACTTGCGCCACCGAGAGGCCCGTCGCCGCCTGCAACTCCTTCAACGTGACCTGTGCGCCAGGAGTAAACGCCCGGTAGACGGAGGGAACGTTCTTGCCAAGGGAAGCCAGACCATCAGTGTGGAACGCGGCGGTGATGTCGGACCGCGGGGCCTCGAACCTCAGTGTGTCGCTCCGGGTTCCAGGCAAGGTGTACCGGCCGTCAGTCTCCTGGAGTACCCCTGTCTCCGTGAGCCTGTCCAACATCCTCTTGCAAAACTGTTCACTGTAAGGCGAGTAACGCTGCAGGATGCCGGAAAGCGTGGCACCACCGTGATTCCGCAGGTCCACCAGAAGATCTTCCTCCGTCGGGGTCAACCGCAGCCCGTCGCGCTGCAACCCCTCCAACCAGTCATCCTCTTCTTTCGTGAAACGGGATCCGCGCGGGAAGAGAACCTTGAATTCGACACCGTTGTCTATGAACTTTGGTTTGGGCAGGCGAGCCTCCCGGATCGCAGTCAGGATTTCCTGAATGCCGCCACCTTCTCCCTCAATTACACGCTCCCCGTCATCCATGCGGAGGTAACGCGCGATCTCGTACAGACGCTTATTTACCGGGGCTTTAGTCAGTGAAGGTGCCTCAAGCTGAGAAACAGATAGGCCACGCAAGCCGCCTGGGCTGACAATTATGAGCATGCGCTCCGTGAGCCTGATCTCCACCTTTTTGCCCACGTCCACCGAGGGCCCAAGGTCCCGGTGCACCAGAGCGTTCGAGAGCACTTCTCGGATAGCGCTTGGAGGAAACTCCGGCTGATCCACTAAGTGGCCGTTTTCGGTGTAGCGGCTTACGGTGTCCGCATTTCGCCGAATCCAGTCCATCGCTTCCGCCAGCATCACGGGCAACGGACCCTCGATCTCAGTGAGGTTCCTGTTTCGGCCGGCTCCTTCCCCTCGAGCCAGCCGCACCGCCGCTGTCGCTCCAAGTGCTGGCTCAACCGATTGCGGGAGGTAGCCCAGCGCGTACAAACCGCCAAGTCGAACGTTGCCATGGCTGTCCGTAACGTTAGTGACCTGCAGTAGCTGAGTGACATCGTCGATTTTGGCTATGCGGCTCCGGGAAGCACGCACCGTTTTCATGTATGTGTTGAGCACGCTGGTGTCAAGCAAGGCGGAATCGGTTCCCGGCAAAGATTCAAAATCGAAATGGTGCTGCTGGGTCTCAGTCAGTGCCGACAGCGACAGCATTTTCAAGTCATTCGAATTCATCACGTAGTCGCCGTCGGCCTGGCGCAAAAATGGTTTACCCTCGAACTTCGCCGGCTTTTCTGAAGGCAGAAGTGGCGTGACTTCCACAACGACTACGTTCTTCCCGTCAAGCACGTGGTGGAAAAACTCCAACTGTGGCGCCGGTGTCACCGCACTCCGGTTCACGTTTACCACGGATTTCTCCATCTTCGCGGGCTCGGCAACGCCGGTGACTTCGAACCCACGCCGTTCACTCACCCCAAGAATGAGCGCGCCAGCTTGTGGCATGTTCGCAAACGCGCACAGCGTCTCGCCGAGTTGCTCAGGGACTCCCCCACCTGCTGTTTTGCACTCAACCAAGCTTGTATCGTCCCCAAACGCGCGCAACTGGGAAAGGGTTTCACGCAACCGTCGCTCAGTCCAAGACACAGCTCACACTATATTCTCACTTTCACACTTTGTCTACCTGCCATTTCGGAGTTTTATTCTGACTTTGGCAGTGGAAAGTGCGAAACTCATGCTCACTTTCGCGGTGGAAAGTGCGAAGTTTACATCGCAAAGCAAAAAGGCTCCCCCGCATGGGAGGGAGCCATTCTGTGGAGCATAGGAGAATCGAACTCCTGACATCCTGCTTGCAAAGCAGGTGCTCTACCAACTGAGCTAATGCCCCGTCGCCCTTTCGGGCAGTGGGCCTAGCAAGAATCGAACTTGCGACCTCATCGTTATCAGCGATGCGCTCTAACCGACTGAGCTATAGGCCCTTGGAACGAATAGGAATATTACAGAGCACCCCACATACCTCCAAATCGCCAGCGTGTGGCCTAAATACGAGCGCTTGCTTCACGACGTTTCAACCTTCGGTTCGCCGGGGTAGCGGGAGGGGGTAGCCAGGCGGGGAAAGTGGTGAACAATCCGGTGTTCCGCTACTCGTCGGCGTTTTCTATAGCAGTTTATGCGACCGCTGGGCCAGAAAGCTGCTGGTGACGGTCCCGTCCCCTTTCGTACTATCTTAGCTGCATTTTATGCATGCATAATTTGACGGTGCCAGAGGGGGCTGATCGTTGAACAAAGTGCGCCGCCTGCGACCGGATTGCTGAACAATCCGCCAGCTAGTCGGCCTAGAAACGTTGAACAATCCGCGGCAAGTGTTGAACGATCCGGCTGCGCGTACTCCCCGGTTTACCTGCGCATACACCTTGCATAAAGTCATGGTCATCGAAGCAGCCCGTATCAACCACCGGACACTCAAGGAGCAAACGAGATGCGCGCAGATATGAAGGCCAACGCCGCAATTGCCGGAACACTTGCCGCCGCACTGGCCTTCACCGGCATCCAGCCCGCTGCCGCCGACGAGACGGCAGCGCAGGATCCCTCCGCCCTCGTTTCCCTCGCCGAGGCCGAGTACGCGATCGACTCCGACAACGACGGCCTGCCGGACGACTGGGAGACGGGCGGCGTCGTGCTCAAAGACGGCACCGAGCTGCCGCTGCACGAGTGGGGCGTCGACCCCAACCGCCCGGATCTGTTCCTCCAACTCAACTGGATGGCGCCGCACAACGGCGCAAGCTTCGCTCCATCCGCGCAGTCGCTGCAGGACATCGTCGACCTCTTCGACGAGCACGGCATCACCCTGCACATCGACGCGGGCGAGACCTTCACCAACATTGCGAACTACACGGAGTTCCACGGTGGAGAGGTCCTCCCCTACTCCCAGTACTACTTCAACGGTGAAGTCACGGGGATACGCCTGCTCAAGGACATTGAGACGCACCTAGGCGACCGCTCCAACGTGTTCCGCCTCGGTCTCATCGGCGACCAGATCGACCGCGGCAACATGGCCACCGGCGTTGCCTTGGTGGGTGACAGCGCCTTCTTCGTGGGCAAAAACTCGCAGATCACTACCGACGAGCAGCTGCGCAACGCCATCCTCCACGAGTTCGGCCACACCCTCGGGCTGCGCCACAACGGTGCCGCGGACGCGACCCGCAAGCTGCCCCGCAACCACGCCGCTTCCCCGGATTACGTCTCGGTGATGAACTACAACCAACAGTTCTCCCACTTCAACTACTCCGAGCGCGGATACACCGCGCAAGGGACCGACGGCCCGATCGAGGTCCCGGCCGACTGGGACGCGCTCGTGCTGAACACCCCGCGTATCGGCCACGACGCCATCGAGCTCGGCGTCAGCTTCGTCTCACAGGGCGCAGCTGTCGGCCACGCCCCCGCTGCCCCGGTGGAGACCAAGGCCGAGAAGCGTGAGGTCCAGGTTGAGGCCCCCGTCACGGCCGGTAAGAACACCAACGTGGCCGCCATCATCGGCGCCGTCGTTGCAGCCCTCGCTGTGTTGGGCATCGCCGGTGCCGCCTTGAACGGCCTGCTGGCCTTCTAGCTGGCGTAGGTAAAGCCGGCAGGTGACGCCCTACTTCGCCCGGTTGGACATGGTGAAGCTGATGCCGCCCACCAGGTCCGCGACAGCGTTGTAGATGACCACCGTCAGCGGGGCCATGATCACCTGGAACAGGAACCCGACAAGGCCCAGGAGGCCCGCGGCAGACATGGCCAGTTTCATGTCCACCACTTGGTCGCCTCCCACGCCGCCGATGAGCGAGTTCACCGAGTCCACAACCCCGGCGCGCTCCAGGCCGTAATAGACCAGCAGGCATGCGCCCATCCAGGCAATAAACCCGACCATTGCCAGCAATGAGGCCACCTTGAAGGTGGATCCGGCGCCGATGTTGCGCACGGTCACTTTTCGGACAGCCACGGGCTACTCCTCATCCTCGCCAGCGGAGTCGGCGTTGGTACTTGCGGACGCGCCGTCGTGAAGCGCCTGCTCAATGGTCTTCTGCCCGGTGGCCACGGCGGTGGCCTCCTCCTCGCCTTCATCCTCGACGTTGCGGTCGATGGCCAGCAGGTCCACGCCGTCGGCGAGGTCCACGAGCCGCACACCCATAGTGGCCCGCGAGCTCGGGCGGATCTGATCCACCTCGGTGCGGATCACGCCGCCGGCGGAGGTAATGGCGAAGATCTGGTCGTCCTCGGCCACCGCGAGCGCACCGATGAGCTTGCCCCGCTTCGGGGTGTACTTGAAGGTCATCACACCCATGCCGCCGCGGCCTTGCGCGTTGTATTCCTCGATGGGAGTGCGCTTGCCGTAGCCGCCGGAGGTGGCCACCAGCAGGTATTCGCCGTCCTTGGCTACGGTCATGGCGAGCAGCTGGTCGTCGCCCTTAAAGCGCATGCCCTTCACGCCAGCGGTGGCGCGGCCCATGGGGCGCAGCTGCTCGTCGTCCGCGGAGAAGCGGATGGACTGGCCCTGCTCGGACACCAGCAGGATGTCGTCATCCTCGGCCACGAGGCAAGCTCCGATCAGCGCGTCGCCCTCGTTGAGGTTGATGGCGATCAATCCGGCGGAACGCGCGGACTCGTAATCGGTCAGGCGCGACTTCTTCACGCGGCCGTCGCGCGTGGCCAGCACCAGGTAGGGGGCGTCCTCGTAGGACTGGATCTGGATGATCTGGGCGATCTTCTCCTCCGGCTGGAACTCCAGCAAGTTGGCCACGTGCTGGCCGCGGGCGGTGCGGCCCGCCTCCGGCAGCTCGTATGCCTTCAGCCGGTAGACGCGGCCGAAGTTGGTGAAGAACAGGATCCAGTCGTGCGTGGAGCAGATGAAGAAGTTCTTCACCACGTCGTCCTGCTTCAGTTCGGCGCCGCGCACGCCTTTGCCGCCCCGCTTCTGGGACTTGTAGGCGTCCACCTTCGTGCGCTTGGCGTAGCCGGTGGAGGTGATGGTGACCACGACGTTCTCGCGGGCGATGAGGTCTTCTTCGGTGACGTCGCCGGTTGCGGCGACGATCTGGGTGCGGCGCTCATCGCCGTACTTATCCGCGATCTCCCCCAGCTCGTCGCCCACAATCTCGCGCTGGCGCTCCGGCTTGGCCAGGATGTCCTTGTAGTCCGCGATCTGCTCTTCGATGGCGGCCAGGTCGTCGATGATCTTCTGGCGCTCCAGGGCCGCCAGGCGGCGCAGCTGCATGGCCAGGATCTCGTTGGCCTGGATCTCGTCCACGTCGAGGAGGTCGATGAGGCCTTGGCGGGCGTCGTCCACGGTCGGCGAACGGCGGATCAGAGCGATGACCTCGTCCAGCATGTCCAGCGCCTTGACCAGGCCGCGCAGGATGTGCGCGCGCTTCTCGGCCTCGTCCAGACGGTACTGGGTGCGGCGCACAATGACTTCGATCTGGTGCTTGACGTAGAAGCGCAGCATCTGGTCCAGGCGCAGGGTGCGCGGAACGCCGTCCACAATCGAAAGCATGTTGGCGGAGAAGTTCGTCTCCAGAGCCGAGTGCTTGTACAGGTTGTTCAGCACCACGCGCGGCACCGCGTCGCGCTTCAGCGTGACCACGATGCGCATGCCCACGCGGTCGGAGGATTCGTCCTCAATCTTGGAGATGCCCACCATCTTGCCGGCGGTGACCTGCTCGGCGATGTTGTGGATGAAGTTGTCCGGGTTGACCTGGTACGGCAGCTCCGTGATGGTGATGACCTGGCGGTTGCCAATCTCCTCGATCTCGGTCACGCCGCGCATGCGGATGGAGCCGCGGCCGGTGGTGTAGGCGTCCTTGATGCCCTGGTCGCCCACGATGAGGCCCGCCGTGGGGAAGTCTGGGCCCTTCACGCGCTCCATCACGGCGTCGAGGGTTTCCTTCTCCTCCGCGTCGTGATGGTCGAGGATCCACTGGATGGCGTCCGCCAACTCGTTCAAGTTGTGCGGCGGGATGTTGGTGGCCATGCCCACCGCAATGCCGTTGGAGCCGTTCATCAGCAGGTTTGGCACGCGGGACGGCAGGACGGTCGGCTCCTGTGTCTTGGAGTCGAAGTTCGGCGCGAAGTCCACGGAGTTTTCGCGGATGTCGCGGACCATCTCCATGGCGATCGGGGTGAGCTTGCACTCCGTGTAACGCATCGCGGCCGGGCCGTCGTTGCCTGGCGAGCCAAAGTTGCCCTGGCCGTCCACAAGCGGGTAGCGCATGGCCCACGGCTGCGCCATGCGCACCAGGGTGTCGTAGATGGCCCTGTCGCCGTGCGGGTGGTAGTTACTCATTGTCTCGCCGACGGCCTTCACGCTCTTGACGTAGGAGCGCTCGGGGCGGAAGCCCGCGTCGTACATCGCGTAGATCACGCGGCGGTGCACCGGCTTCATGCCGTCGCGCACCTCGGGGAGGGCGCGACCCACGATCACGCTCATGGCGTAATCGATGTAGCTGGTCTGCATCTCCTCGTTGATGTCGATTGGTTGAATGCGGTCCAAGCCGCCAGTGGTGTCATCAGCCATGTGTATGGAGTCTAGCGGGGCTTCTGCTTGGAGCGAAGGAGCAACCTGGTATCACAATGGTATGGCTATGACGCTTCGGTTGACCGCAGACGAGGACAAGGCGCTCGTCCTCTTGGCGTCCGCGTGGGGGTGCTCAAAGCAGGAGGCGGCGCGCCGTGCGGTAGTCACGGCAGCATCGCGCCTGCTTGACGACGCCCACGTCACCGACCTCGCCCGCACCCTCATCCCCTCCTACTCCGGGATGGAGTCCCGGATCAGGCAGGCCCGCCCGTGAGAGGCTTTTCCGGCGAGCAGCTTTTGGCCGTCGCCGACGAGTACTGCGCCTTCCACGGCTGCCAGGTCCGCTCTTTCGCTGCTTTGGCGGCCTGCGCCGCCGTGCCCGGGTCCCGCTTTCATGGGGTCCCGGTGTTCGACTCAGTGGGGGCGGCCGCTACCGCCCTGGCCGAGACCATCCGGCTTTTGGAGCCACTCTCCGGGTCCAACCCCGGTTTCGCAGACGTCGCCGCTGAGGTGTACCGGCGCTGGGCGGGGTGAACCTAAGGAACGTCGATAGGCAGCTGCGCACGATCTAACATTTCGCACGATTTCGCACCTTAAAAGCCCAGGTCAGATTTTCCGCCCGTCAAATCGTGCGCACCCACGCTCCTCCAGCACCACCGCCAAGTGTTTCGGCATGCCACCCAGCATGTTCGTGGCGTACCGCAGCGGCTGCCACGCGATGGACGTGAGGTAGAGGTCGATGCGAGTGTCCTTGATCCGGCGACCGGGATCGTCATGGTTTGCGCCGTCGTAGTACAGCGCCACCCGCGGCTCCGGAAAGGCCAGGTCAGCGCGGGTGACCAACTCGCCTCGGTCGAAAAACTCCACCTGTTCCCGCAGCTCAAGACCGTAATCCCTGGCCACTTTGCCGGCCAGAAGGCGCATCTCGGTCTCCTTCGGCGAATCCGCAAGCGCACTCGACGCCTTCAGCACCGAGGCGAGCCACCTGTTGTCCACGCGGCCCTTGCTCGCTGCGGCGATCGCCTCAGGAGCGATGCCGAGAAACCTGCGGCAGGCGTCCACAAGCTGCACCGCACGCACGAACACCTCCTCATCGGCGGGCGCCACGACCGGCCACGAGCACTCCCCGACACGGATCAGCCTGAGGGCCTGGGCGGCGGCAACGGCGGGCGCGACCACCCGGATGGGTTCGTCGCGGCACACCACATGCCACGTCTCCCCTGGGCCGAGCGGCTGCCGGGTCAGCGTGGGACTGAATTGGCCACCGAGTTCCTTCTTCCGAACCTTCGACGAAATCAGCACCACATCGTGCGCGTCCGCAAGGTACGGCAGCCCGTACAGCGCCAGCGCGCTGAAGCCGGAAACCGTCGCGCCCGGGTGCGCGAGCGCGAACGCCGCCGCCCGGTACTCCGCCGGCACTGGATAGCTCACCCGGCGCGGGTGGCGCAGCGAATCGCGCAGCACCACACCGCTTGTCCTCAGGACGAACCGCGGTACCACAAACCGCCCGTTGACGCTGGCCATCCCTGGCGGGACCCGCCCCGGGTTGGTGTGCAGGAGGCTGCCGGTGGCGATGCGCATGCCGCAGTAGAGCTGTCTCATGGTGTTTAGACGCGAGAAGTTGTGGCACGGTTCCCGTCGCTGCACGTTGAGCCCGCTTCCGCGCAGTTCAGCAGTTACAATCCAGGATAATCCAAGTTCCCCCTACGGAGGTTCCTATGAAGCTACAACGCACTGCCATCGCAATCGCGGGAACCGCCGCGATGTTCGTCGGCGGCATCGTTTCCCCCCACGCAATTGCCCAGGAAGCAACCACCCAAATGCAAGACCCCCTGAGCACGCTGAGCTGGCCCACCGCCAGAGTTGTCCCAGGCAGCACAGTGCAGATCGCACCGAATGACACATTTCCCACCAACGTTCGCTTGGAGGGTGAAGATGAGAATATTGGCTATCGACTGACGACGAATCCGCGCACCGGCATCGTCACCATCCAGGTGTCCGAGGACGTGAGCCCCGGCGAGGTTGCCCGATTTTACGTCACAGCGACCGATGGCTTCCGCACGCATGACTACCCAGTGACAGTGCAAACGGTGACCTTCCTGGGGGAGATGGCACACAAGCACGAGGGGTATTACGAGCCGCTTTTTACAAACGGCACGCCCGCCATCGGGCGCCTCCTCACTTCCGAGGTTGAGCTCCCCGAGGGCACGCACTTTGAGGCCACCGCCCCGGACGAACTTCGCGTGAATGTGGACGCCGACGGCACGCTAACGGTGGAACCGCTTAAACAGCTTCCGATTGGGTGGAATACAGAGGTGGCCGTGAAGGCTACTTTCCCTGACGGCTCCTTCTACGTCCAAGGAGCGCCCGTCGTGGTGGTTTCCGACGAGACCGCAGCGCGTATCAAAAAATCCGATCCCTTTTTCCGCTCCAAAGACGAAGCATACGCGGAGAGGTTTCAGCCCCGCTGGGAGAAGGTCTATTTTGCAGGCGACGAGCAAGCCGTATCCACTTTTGTCGGCCACGCCCCTAAGGGCACCACATTTACCCTCCGAGAAGATCTCGAACCCTTCGCTCTTGGAGTCGCAGACATCAAGCTCGACCCGCATACAGGTGAAGTGACTTTCTCTCCGAAGCGGCCCATTAAGCAGCTGCGTGATTTCTCCATCCCAATTCAGATGGCGTATCCCGACGGCCGCGTCGGCATTGCAGATGCAGTCTTTTCAGTGACCACTCCCGGGAAGTGGCTGAGCGAAAAAGCGGATCTGACCTACGAAGAGTTGGAGGTGCCAACCCCTGGGCCGTTCACCTCAAAGCCGACGGGCAGCTGGCCAGAAGGAACCGTTTTTTCCGAACCCGAATTTAAAGAACCCGGCTGGACAACCACCGTCGACGCCAAGACGGGAGAAGTCTCTCTCACGCCACCAGAGCGCACCACCCCCGGCAAGACGGTGACCGTGCCGGTGACTGCGAAATTTTCCGATGGATCCCGCCGCATCGAGATGGCTGTGTTTGAGCTAATAATGCCGGAAAACCCGGAGGCAGACTCCGCAAAGATCACGTTCCCCGACGTCACAGTCAGGGCAGGGGAAACCATCGAAGTCGATCCAGAAGGTTTGCCGGAAGGCGCCAAACTCACTTTCGGTTACTTTGACAATCCGGGCATGAATATGAGAATTCTCCCGGTGGTCGACTGTCGATGACGGCTACGGAAAGCACGAAAATTGGTGAGAGGTTACTGCAGCTTACTGCCACCTTCAAGGATGGTTCGACGAAGCCTGTTTTCGTGAAAATTACTGTTGCAGCTACGGAACCGGACCCGACAGAAACCCCGACACCGGAACCCACCACGCAACCAGACCCCACAGCAACCCCGGAACCCTCCCAGACCTCTACCCCGACGCTAGAGCCCACCGCGCAACCGGACCCGGCAGAAACCCCGAAACCCTCCCAGACCTCTACCCCGACGCCGACACTTGAGGCGGAGAGCGATAACTCCGGCTCCAGCACCGGCGGCATTATTGCTATTGTGCTCGGTGTCCTCGCCGCGCTCGGCGGCCTAGCGTTCGCAGCCAAGCCGCAGTTGGAGCAGATGGGACTCTGGCCGAACTTGCCGTTGCCCACCGCCTAACATGTTCCCCATGAAGAAAACCGCTGCGGCGCTGACTGCCGCCACCCTCGCCGCCGCTACCCTGGCCCCTGCCCCCGCCTCCGCGCAGCAGACCGCCGTTTCCCAGCTGTCCTCCACCAGTTCGAAAGGCTCCTCCAACCCGGACTACTACCCGGACTACGACAAGGGCATCGAGGTGCCGGAGAAGCGCGCCTTTGAAGGGTCTTACACGGGTTCGGCGCCGATTTCGCTCACGCTTCGCTGCTGACCACCGCTGCTGTCGCGCAGATCATCGTAGATTTCGTCCCGCAAGCGCGCGAGGCCGTCGACCAGGCCGCGAGGCAGTTCAACCTGGAGTGGGCGCCTGGGTCGTCGGAAGGCAACCGCATCATCCCGGCGAAGGAGATCACGGCGTTCGTGCAGACGTACATCGACGAGTACTTCCCCAACGTTAGCGCGCCCCCACCGCCTGTGTTACCGTTGTGCCCGTTGTGGTTGCAGTTAGCTGTGTGACAAATGTGGCACCTGAGCGCTGTGGTGGAAGAGCTGCAACCGAAAACGGCCGGTCCCGAACCGGCCGTTTTTCCAGTTAAACTGGCGGCATGACTGATCTTTCCCAGCTGCTCGACGCAGCCAAGCGCCCCCAGGTTGTCCAGGAGCTCGCTTCCCTGGTTGATTCGACCATCTCCCGCCAGTCCGGCCTTACCGGCATGGCTCTGAAGTCCGCGGTGGCGGCTGGCAAGAAGGCCGACGCGGACGCCATCCCCAAGGGCGTGAACAAGTTCCTCCCCCAGATTGTGGAGGAGCTGGGACCGTACTGGTCCGCCTATCAGGCCAGCGGCCAGCAGGGGTTCGGCGAGTTCCTCTCCGGCCGCGAGGACGAGGTGGTCAAGGCGATGCTCGAGGCGGGTGACAAGCAGGTCGATTCCATGCCCGGCCCTGTGAAGAAGGTGTACTCCACGCTGCGTGGCAAGGCCGCGAAGATTGTCGGCCCGGCGCTGCCCGAGTTCGGTCGGATCGTGGAGCGCTTTGCCTAGCGACGTCACCTTCGGCCCACCGCGCACGATTTAACATAAGGCCCCGGCAATATTTCCCCTACCTGGGGAAATGCCGGGGCCTTGTGCGCTGAATGTCAGATCGTGCGCAGCTAAACGTCCAGGAAGCGCACGTCCTTCGCTCGGCGGGTGATAAAAGAGCGGCGGGCAGCAACGTCGTCGCCCATCAGGATGGAGAACAGCTCGTCGGCGCGCTGCGCGTCCTCGAGCTCCACCCGGCGCAGAATGCGCGTTTCCGGGTCGAGGGTGGTTTCCCACAGTTCCTTGGCGTTCATCTCGCCGAGACCCTTGTAGCGCTGGATGCCGTCGTCGGTGTTGATCTTGCGGCCGGCCTCCAGGCCCTCCGCAAGCAGCTCGTCGCGCTCGCGGTCGGAGAACGCGTAGCCCGGCTCGCCCTTGCCCCACTTCAGCTTGTACAGCGGCGGGTTGGCCAGGAACACGTGGCCGTTTTCCACCAGCTCCGGCATGAAGCGGAACAACAGGGTCAGCAGCAGGGTCGCGATGTGCTGACCGTCCACGTCGGCGTCGGCCATGAGCACGATCTTGTGGTAGCGCAGTTTGGCAATGTCGAACTCGTCGTTGATGCCGGTGCCCAGCGCGGTGATGATGGCCTGGACCTCGGCGTTTTTCAGCACGCGGTCCATGCGGGCCTTCTCCACGTTCAGGATCTTGCCGCGCAGCGGCAGGATGGCCTGGTACATGGAGTCGCGGCCGCCCTTGGCGGAGCCGCCTGCGGAGTCACCCTCCACGATGAACAGCTCGGACTTTGTGGGGTCCTTGGAGCGGCAGTCCGCGAGCTTGCCGGGAAGCCCGCCCAGGTCGGTGGCGGATTTGCGGCGCACCAAGTCGCGGGCCTTGCGTGCGGCCTGGCGGGCCTGGGAGGAGGACACCGCCTTGTTCACGATCACCTTGGCCTCGGCCGGGTTGGCATCGAACCAGTCGGAGAGGTTCTCGTTCACCGCGCGCTGGACAAACCCCTTGACCTCGGTGTTGCCCAGCTTGGTCTTGGTCTGGCCCTCGAACTGCGGGTCCGCCACGCGCACCGAGACGACGGCGGCGAGACCCTCGCGGCAGTCGTCGCCGGTGAGGTTCGGCTCCTTGTCCTTGAGCAGCTTGTGGTCGCGCGCGTACCGGTTCATCAACGACGTCAGCGCCGCACGGAAGCCCTCTTCGTGGGTGCCACCTTCGTGGGTGTTGATGGTGTTGGCGAAGGTGTGCACGGACTCCTTGAAGGAGCCGTTCCACTGCATGGCCACCTCGGCCTCCAGGCCGTCGCCCTTCTGGTCGAAGCCGATGATGGTCGGGTGGATGGCGGTCTTGGACTTGTTCAGGTGCTGCACGTAGTCGATCAGACCGTCCGGGTAGTAGAAGGTGACCTTCTTCTCCCGCTTCTTCTTCACATCCGGGGCAACCTCGTCGCCGGCCTCCGCCGGGTTGCCGTCGCCGTCCTGGTCCACGTCGGCTGCGTCGACGGTTTCGACAGAGTCGTCGAACGAGTCGCCGTCGATAAGCGCTGCGGTGTCGCCCTCCTCGGCGATGGCCTCGAGCTCCAGCTCCTCATCGCTGGCGCGCTGGTCGGTCAGCGTGATGGTCAGGCCCTTGTTCAGGAAGGCCATCTCCTGCAGGCGGCGCGAGATGGTGTCGTAGTTGAAGTCGACACTCTCAAAGATGTCCGGGTCCGGCCAGAAGCGGATGGTCGTGCCGGTGCCGCGGGCGTTGCCGCCCTCCACCAGCTCATCCGGCACGGCCATCTCGAACTTCTGGTACCAGTGCTTGCCGTCGCGCTTGATGTCCGCCTCGACGCGCGTGGACAGCGCGTTCACCACCGAAATACCCACGCCGTGCAGGCCGCCGGAAACGGCGTAAGACTCCGAGTCGAACTTGCCGCCCGCGTGGAGCTGGGTCATCACCACCTGCACCGTCGGGGCGCCGGACGGGTGCATCTCCACCGGGATGCCGCGGCCGTTGTCCACGACCTCCACGCCGCCGTCCGCCAGCAGGGTGACGTCGACGCGGTCGGCGTAGCCTGCCATGGCTTCATCGACCGAGTTGTCCACGACCTCCCACACCAGGTGGTGCAGGCCGCGCACGCCCGTCGAGCCGATGTACATGCCCGGGCGTTTGCGCACCGCCTCGAGGCCTTCGAGGATCGTGATCGATGACGCGTCGTAATGGGGTTGCTGCTCTGCCACTTTCGGGAAGCTCCTCCATGCGTGAATGTGGGCCGGATGTGTAACAGGGTTTGTCCTACAGGCCCGTTGAACCCGTCTCATCTTACACGGTGAGGGGGACATTACGGGCACCCGTCCAACCCGCGAGAGGGCGTTTCACGCCCGTTTTTCGGGATTTACCCGTACGTGTCGCGCGGCCCACGGCCCTTCACGTGCAGTGGCCCGTAGCGCCAGCTCTTCGTCTTCGGCCCATAGACGTGCAACTTGGTTACCACGTCCGGCCCCACCTTCGCGGCGATGGCGGCGAGCACTTCGCGCTGCATGTACTTCATCTGCGTCGCCCAGGCGGTGGAGTCGCAGCTCACGTGCACCTCTCCGCCTTTGATCATCTCCACCCGAGTGTGCTGCCCGATCTTCTCGCCCACCAGCTCGCCCCAGTGGCCCATGACCCAACCGTGCGCCATCTTCTCGGTCCAGTCGCGTTTGCGGATTTCGGTGCCCAGCAGGTTGCTGAAGGAGGACACCTTGTAGCTGCGGGGCAACGCGCGCCCGTCGGCACCGGTGGGGATGCCTCGGACATCTGCTTGACGACGTCCCTCCGGCACCTCCAGCCCCGGCACCGTGATGTGCGCCTTCGGTGCGTCGTGAAGCGATGGCCTGTTGCGCCGCGGGGTGGTGCTCGTGCCCTGGCGGGACAGGTCCGGCAGGCGGCCGCCTCGCTTGCGGGCCGTGTCGCGGACGGTGTCGAAGCTGCGCCTAATCAGATCGCTCAATGGAGCTCACCCCGTCTCGCATGGTCACGGCGTAGCGCGCGGCCACGGCGTCGTCGAGGTTTCCGGGCAGGTCATCCCCCACGCGGCGGTAACCAGCACCTGCTCGGCGTCGGAGGCGACGTGGACGAGCCGCTCGCGGCGCTTCGCGTCCAACTCGGCGAAGACGTCGTCGAGGATGAGCACCGGGTCGGAGCCCTCGCCGGCCAGGAGCTGGTATTCGGCGAGGTGCAGCGCCAACGCGTAGGACCAGGTTTCGCCGTGGGAGGCGTACCCTTTCGCCGGCTGGTCGCCGAGCATGAGCGTCAGGTCGTCGCGGTGCGGCCCGACCAGGGTGGCGCCCCTGTCGATCTCATCTTTGCGGCGCCTGCCAAGCTCGGCGAGCATGGCGGCCTCAAACACCGCCGGGTCGCGCGAGGACCCGCCCGCGAGCTCCCGCACAGCCCGGTCCAAGGTGGAGCTGTACGCCACGGACGCGGGGCGCGACTCGGGGGCGACGGACTGGTACGCCTCCGTGATGCGCCCCGCCAGCTCATCGACGAGCGCCAAGCGCCCCGCCACCACCTGCGCGCCGAGGGCGGCGAGCTGGCCGTCCCACACGTCCAATGTGGATAGCGCGCTCGCGCCGTCTTCGTCCTGGTAGCCGCGGCGCAGCGCCATGTTCGAGCTTTTGAGCAGTGCGTTTCGCTGGCGCAGCACCTTCTCGTAATCCGCGCGGGCACCTCCGAGACGCGGGGTGCGAAGCGCGGCTAGGTCGTCCAGGAACTTGCGGCGCTCCGCCGGCTCCCCCGTAATCAGGCGCAGGTCCTCCGGGGAGAACATCACCACCCGCAGCACCCCGAGCAGCTCCCGGGCGGATTTGAGCCGGGTGCGGTTGATCTGCGCCTGGTTCGCTCCGTGGGCCTTGACCAACAGATGGGTCGTCAGCGCGCGCCCGTCATTGACGGTGGTGGCGGAGACGCGGGCATTGTCAGCGCCGGTGTGGATGAGCGGAGCATCCGTCGATACGCGATGGCTCGACAACTTCGACGAGTAGTGGACCGCCTCCACGATGTTGGTTTTGCCGTGGCCGTTGCGGCCCGCAAACACCGTCACGCCCGGCTCAAGCTTGAGATTCAGCTCGGGCCACGAGCGGAAATCACGCAGATCAAGCTCGCGGACGTGCATAGGCTAGCCCGGCAGGCGCACCGGCATAAGCAGGTAGGTGAAGTGGGTGTCCGGCGTGGGGAACGTGCCGTCCTCGCCGCGCTCCGGCAACTGCTCCGGCTGCGGGATCATAATCGCCGGGCGGGACGCCTCCGTGAAGCCGAAGACGACGCGGTCGGTGCCGATGACCGACAGGCCGTCGCGAAGATAGCCCGCGTTGAAGGCGATGAGCAGCTCGTCGACACCCGCGAACGCGGCCGGAAGTGTTTCTTGCGCTGCACCAGAATCTGCGCCGGAGGAAAACAGGGTGAGCTCCCCGTCCTTGAAGTGCATGCGCAGCTGGGCATTACGGTCCGCGACAAGGCTCACGCGACGGATGGATTCCAGCAGCGGCGCCACCTCCACGGACGCGATCGCCGTGTGCGTCTTTGGCAGCAACGGCGCGACGTTGGGAAAGTCCGCGTCGAGCATGCGGGTGGTGGTCTCGCGGTTGCCGGTGTGCAGGCCGAACAGGCCGTCGCCGCCGATGTTGTCGGCTGAGCCGGCCGCCAGCTCAACCGGGTCATCGATGGAGGTGTCCAGCGTGCGCGCGTTGTCCAGCAGCGTCTTCGCCGGAATGAGCAGATCGGCCTTGACGTCTGCGCTCGCCGGCTCCCATGTCAGGTGGCGCTGCGCGAGGCGGAAGCGGTCGGTGGCGGTGAGTTTCACGTTCTCGCCGTCGATCTCCACGTGGATGCCCGTGAGCATCGGCAGTGTGTCGTCCCGGCCGGCGGCGGAGGCGACCTGTGTCACCGCGCCGGTGAGCGCAGCCGGGGAGATTCGGCCCGTGACCTCGGGCAGCTGCGGCAACTGCGGGTAATCGTCCAGGGCGATCAACGGCAATTCGAAGCGGGAGGAGCGCGCCTGGAGGGTCATGACCTTGCCGTCGGTGCTGACCTCGATCGCGTCATTCGGCATGGTGCCCACGATGTCGGCGAGCAGCTTACCGGCCACCGCGACACGGCCCGAGTTGTTCACCTCGGCGCCGATGCGCACCCGGGTGGACACCTCGTAGTCAAAGCCCGCGAACTCCAAGCCGTTGTCGTCCGCCGTGATGACCACCGCGCGAAGCACCGGCTGCGTGGACTTGGTGGGCAAGCTGCGTGCAACCCACGCCGCGGCGTCGGCGAGTTCGTCCTTATGGACGCGAAACGACACATTGTTGTCCATGGTGGCGCGGTCTCCTTCGCTGGGCAGGTTACTCGGGCAGGGCCAGATCGGAGACCACTCTACATTTGTCATTCCCTCCGGCGCACTCGGCGCTTAGCGCCGGTCGGAGCGCGGCCCGACGGTTGTGCACACCCTCTCTTTCTCCAGATTGAATTACAAGAAGTAAAGGGGGAACAACAATAGGTGTTGGGGAATCTGTGGACTGCGGGGCTTTACCGCCGGTGGCACGGCGTGTCGGGTGTGTGATTTGGGTTGTGGATAACTTGTGGATAAGTGGGGCCGCCTGTGGATGAATTTTTCGGGTCTATGAAATTACACAACTGGAAGCGTGTTCTTCCACCGCTTATGCACACCTAGTCCCCAACAGTCGGCATTGTGATCGCGGACACATTGTGACGTATCTGGCGAAACTACAAGCGTGTAATTACACAGATGTGGACAGGGCTGTGGAAAGTGGTGAAGGAGTGATTTCGCCCTTGCGGGAGGAAGCACGGGGCACAGGCAGGAAGGCGGCCCAGCGCCGCCTCGCCGCTAGTGCCCGCGGGTGCGTGCCCGGTTCTTCACTACTTGAGTGAGTTCCTGGATCTCGTCGTAGGTGCCGCGGTTTTCCGTCATTTCCTTGCGGATCTTGCGGTCCGCGTACATGACGGTGGTGTGGTCCTTGCCGCCGAACTCGTCGCCGATCTTCGGCAGCGACAGGTCGGTGAGCTCGCGGCACAGGTACATCGCAATCTGGCGCGCATGCGCCACTTGGCGGGTTTTGCCCGCGCCGGTGAGCTGCTCCAAGGAAACCTGGAAGTACTCCGCGGCCGCGTCTTTGATGGCGGTGGCGGTGATGTTCACGTCGCCCTCATCAGGCAGGATGTCGCGCAGCGCCACTTGGGCGACTTCCATCGTGATCGGCTCGTTGATCAGGGAGGAGTAGGCCGACACGCGGATAAGCGCTCCCTCGAGCTCGCGGATGGAGGACTCGAACTGGGAGGCAATCAGCTCCAGGACGGAGTGGTCCACCTGCGTGCCGTCGGCGGCCGCCTTCTTCATCAAGATGGCGATGCGCGTCTCCAGGTCCGGCGGCTGCACGTCGGTGATTAGGCCTCCTTCGAAGCGGGTGCGCAGGCGGTCTTCGAGCGTGGTCAGCTGCTTCGGCGGACGGTCGGACGACAGGATGATCTGCTTGTTGGCCTGGTGCAGAGCGTTGAAGGTGTGGAAGAACTCCTCCTGCGTTCCCTCCTTGCCCTCGAGGAACTGGATGTCGTCCACCATCAGGATGTCCAGGTTGCGGTAGCGCCGCTTGAAGGACTCCTGCCGGTCGTCGCGCACGGAGTTGATGTAGTCGTTGGTGAATTCTTCGGAGGAGACGTACTTGATGCGCAGCCCCGGTTGCAGCACCCGCGCGTAGTTGCCGGCGGCGTGCAGGAGGTGGGTTTTGCCCAGGCCGGACCCACCCCAGATGAACAGGGGGTTGTAGGCCTTGGCGGGGTTTTCGGCCACGGCGACGGCCGCGCCGTTGGCGAAGCGGTTGGAGGAACCGATGACGAAGTTTTCGAAGGTGTACTTCGGGTTCAGGCTGGCCTCGCGGTCCGGGTCGTGCGCCGGTTTCTCGCGCGGGATGCGGCGATCGACGGTGGGGTGGGCCGCCGCCTCCCCGCGGCGGCCCGCCACCTGGGCGGCGTGCATCTGCGCCAGCTCGTCCAGGCCCATGGGGATCTGCTCGCCTACCGACGCCTCCGCGTAAGACTGGGTGGGTTGCCAGCTCGGGGCGGCCGGAGGTTCCGGCTCGGGTTCCGGCTCCGGTGCCGCTACGGAAACGGCCAGGTTATAGGGCTGGCCGGTATGCGAGGACAACAGCGCGGTGATGTGCGGGGCCAGGGACTCCTCGATGACGTTTTTGGCGGCTTGGTGGGGGGCGGAAAGTAGGGCGTAGCCGTCCACAAGCACCACCGGTTTCATCAGCCTGAGATACGCGCGCTGCTGTGGGGTGAGGGTGGGCACGGATGAGGTTGGCTGCTCCGAGAGGCGCAGGAGCTCATCGACGACGCCGCGCCACAGGTCTTCGAGGTGTTGGTCCGCCAACGTCGTCTCCAGTCTGTCCGTTCCTGCCAGAATGCGGGGAATCCCACCGCATTCCACTGTGTAATCCACAACTTCACCCGCCGGGAAGGCGGGTGCTCACCTGCTGTTCCACAACGTTATCCACAGGTGTGGATACTGTAGCAACGCGAGTTGTCCACAAGTTTCGCACGGCGTGTGGATAACTTTTTCGTCCTGTTCACAATGCTGTGACCTGTGCAAACAACGCGATTTGCACAAAAGTCTCAACCAGAACTTCACAGTTATCCACAGCCCTGTGCGTATTTACGGTGTGTGATTGTGGTGTTTGCTCCATTGTTACCGCTCAGGGGTGGGGCTGTCGAAAAGCGGCTGTGACTGGTCGCTGTGGAAAACCTGATCCCTCGAACAGCTGTCCAGTTTGTTGTAGTCCAGTCGCAGGGTGCGTCGAGGATTCGGTGCTTCACCTGCGAAAAAACACACCGGTGTAATTACGGGGGCACCCGTTTCCGCACTCGAAAGTGGGCGCGTGTTGATTTGGCCGAAATGCGCGAATTCGCGTAGTCTTGAGCGCGTCTTTACGTCGGTCACACCGTCGTACATCTGAGAGCACCGCCCCCGCCGGGCACCGGGCCGCTGCAAGGCGAGCTGGCGAAGGCGCTGCACGCGACTTGCGCTCCACCCTCGGAGCCGAAACCGCAATCTCAATACAACGTTTCAATTTTGGAACGGCCACTTCCCCGGGAGGCTTTCACGAGCCGTCGGCTGTTCATGACCCTATAAGGAGTCCACCGTGTCTAAGCGGACCTACCAGCCGAACAACCGTCGCCGCGCACGCAAGCACGGCTTCCGTGCCCGTATGCAGACCCGTGCCGGTCGCGCCATTGTTTCCGCGCGCCGCAAGAAGGGCCGCGCAAAGCTGACCGCATAGTTTCGCCGTCCGCGTGTTACCCCGCCCGCACAAACTCACTTCCTCAGCAGATTTCAAAACTGCGATGAGGAAGGGTGTGCGCGCGGGGTCTCGCACGTTAATGGTGCATGTTTACGCCCGCCCGGACCAGGTGATCCAGGGCGGGCCGCGCTTTGGGCTGGTGGTGTCGAAACAGGTGGGCAACGCCGTGACGCGTCACGCGGTGTCGCGGAAGTTGCGCAATGTGGTGGTGCAGCGTGAGCTCGTCGATAAGCTTGGGCGCGAGCGCGACGTGGTGATCCGCGCGCTGCCGCCCGCCGCCAACGCCACGAGCGACGAGCTCGCACGCGATTTAGAGTATGCACTGGCCAAGGCGGAAAAGAAGCGCTGATGGCGTACTTCAACTTCGCCGGCGGCGAGATCCCGGCGGCGAGGGGGCCGGCAGCGAAGGCCCTGGTGAGGCTGATTCGCGTTTACCAAAAGGTTCTTTCACCCCTTAAGATGGGCGGGACGTGCCGTTTTATGCCAGTATGCAGTGCGTATGCGCTCGAGGCCGTGTCTCGGCACGGTGCGGTGCGCGGCGGCGCAATGGCCGCAGCCAGGCTGTGCAAATGCGGGCCCTGGCACCCCGGTGGCTACGACCCGGTGCCGGGCAGCATTGAAATGAGTGAGGAGTGACACCGAAACGTGCTGAATTTCATTTACTGGCCGATTTCCTGGGTGCTGAGGTTCTGGCACGAGGTCATCGGCTTTGCCATCCCCAAGGACTCAGGTATCTCGTGGATCCTGGCTATCGTCCTGCTGACCTGCACGGTGCGCCTGCTGCTGCTGAAGCCGATGGTGAACCAGATGCGCTCGACGCGCAAAATGCAGGAGATGCAGCCGCGGATGCAGGAGATCCGCGAAAAGTACCAGGGCGACCAGCAGAAGATCGCTGAGGAGACGCAGAAACTCTACCGCGAGATGGGCACCAACCCGCTGGCGTCGTGCATTGTGCCGCTGGTGCAGATGCCCATCTTCATCGGCCTGCTGCATGTGCTGCGCTCCTTCAACCGCACTGGCACGGGCGGCGCCGGCCTGGGCATGTCTGTGGAGGAGAACCGCAACACCGCCAACTACGCCTTCCCGGCCGAGGACGTGCAGTCCTTCCTTGACGCGGACTTCTTCGGCGTGCCGCTGTCGGCGTACATGAAGATGCCGCAAGAGGCCTTCGCGGCGTTCGGCACTGCTGACCTCACCCGGGCGAAGATCATCGCGGTCTGTGCCCCGCTGGTCATCCTGTGTGCCGCGTTCACGCACTTCAACGCGCGCATCATGATCAACCGCCAGGAGGCCCGCAAGGCCGCCGGCAAGGGCCCGAAGCCGCAGGGCGAGATGGCCGAGATGATGCAGTCGCAGATGGGCATGATGAACAAGCTCATGCTGTGGTTCTTCCCCGTCATGATTCTGGCCACCGGCGTGATCTGGCACATCGGTCTGCTGTTCTACATGCTCACCAACAACGTCTGGACGTTCTTCCAGTCCATGTGGCTGAACAACAAGATGGATGCCGAAGAGGCCGCCGAGGAGGCGCGCAAGGTGGAGCTGAAGCGCACCACCGCCCCCGCCCCGGGCGCGCGCACCAAAGATCACCGCACGAAGAAGCAGCGGAAGCAAGGTAAGTAAGCAGTTGCTTATCGACGTTTCGTCCCGGCCCAACGTGGCCGGGATTTTTCATGTCGGAGGGCCGACTACAGTGTTGTGCATGTCGGAGAACACCCCTGCAGCCGCGGCCGAAGTCTTCGGAGACCGCCTCGCTCTCGCCGAGGCCTACCACCAGTCGCTGGCCACCACCGCCGCGGAGCGCGGCTTCATCGGCCCGAAAGAAGTGGACCGCCTGTGGGAGCGGCACATCCTCAACTGCGCCGTGATCGCGGAGGCTTTTGCGCCCGGGTTGAAGGTGGCGGACATCGGCTCTGGCGCGGGGTTGCCCGGTATTCCGTTGGCGATTGCGCGCCCGGACCTTTCCATCACGCTCATTGAGCCGCTGCTGAAGCGCTCCACCTACCTGCGCGAGGTTGTTTCGGAGCTGGGCTTGGACAACGTCACGGTGGTGCGCGGTCGCGCGAGGAGCAGCCCAAGGCCGCGTTCGACGCTGTCACCTCCCGCGCGGTCGCCCCGCTGGGTAAGCTCGCTGGGTGGTCCATTCCGCTGCTGCAGGGCGGCGGATACATGGTCGCCATGAAGGGCGAGTCGGTGGCCGAGGAGCTTGAGCGCGACGGCCGCGAGATTGCCAAGGCCGGCGGCGTGGACGCTGAGATCTTCACGGTCGGCGGCTCGGTGCTGTCGCAGCCGACCACGTTGATCCGCATCCAGCGCAAGAAGAAGGGGGCGTAGGTGGAGAATTTCGACGAGACTCCGGTGATGGAGGCGGCGATGCGTGCGGCGCGTGTGACGTCGAGAAGCGAAACGCTCCCGCGGCCCGACCAGCCGCGCGTGGTCACCGTGGCCAACCAAAAAGGCGGCGTGGGCAAAACCACCACCAGCGTGAACCTGGCAGCGAGCTTGAGCCGCCAGGGCCTGAAGGTGCTAGTGATCGACCTGGACCCGCAGGGCAACGCGTCGACGGCGCTGGGTGCGGAGCACACCTCTGGCACCACGTCGAGCTACGAGGTCCTCATCGGCGAGGCCGAAGCCGCGGACGCCGTGCAGGCGCACCCCGAGAACCCGAATCTGTTCTGTATCCCCGCGACCATCGATCTTGCGGGCGCCGAGATCGAGCTGGTGTCCATGGTGCGCCGGGAGTACCGCCTGCACGACCAGATCCGCCGTGGTTTCCTGGAGGAGCACGGCTTCGACTACGTGTTCATCGACTGTCCGCCGTCGTTGGGCCTGCTCACCATCAACGCGATGACCGCTGTGGACGAAGTGCTCATCCCCATCCAGTGCGAGTATTACGCGCTCGAGGGCGTGGGCCAGCTGCTGGGCAACATCGGCATGATCCGCGAGCACCTGAACCACAACCTGCACATCTCGGCGATCCTGCTCACTATGTACGACGCGCGCACGAAGCTCGCCTCCGAGGTGGCCGACGAGGTACGCGGCCAGTTCGGCCAGGTGGTGCTGAACAACGTCATCCCGCGCTCCGTGAAGGTCTCCGAGGCGCCCGGCTACGGCCAGACCGTCATCGACTACGATCCAGGCTCCCGCGGCGCGCTCGCGTACTTCGACGCGGCCCGCGAGATGGCCACCCGTGGCGATTACCAGCCCCACCCCACCACCGGCCCGATCGGCGTGAGCCCCGAGGTCTACAACCAGCTCGAGGAGGACTAAACCATGGCAGAACGCAAAGGCGGTCTCGGCCGCGGATTGGCGGCGCTGATCCCGTCCGCGCCCTCAGACATCGACAACAAGGGCAAGACCCCGGGCATCGGCGGCAACGCCTCGGACGTCATCTTTGGCAAGCAGGCGCCCAAGCCTAGCGACGCACCGAAGGGCGCCCCCAAACAGGTCCAAGGCGCCCCGACCGTCTCGGCGAAACGCGACAAGGTGATCCAGCCGGTTCCGGTGGGCGCGCGCTACCAGGAGATCCCACTCGGCCAGATCATCCCCAACCCGAAGCAGCCGCGCCAGGTCTTCGACGAGGACGAGCTGGCGGAGCTGGTGCACTCCATCCGCGAGTTCGGCCTGCTCCAGCCCATCGTGGTGCGCGACACCAAGGACGGCTTCGAGCTGATCATGGGCGAGCGCCGCTGGCGCGCCGCCTCCAAGGCGGGCCTGAAACACATCCCGGCGATCGTGCGCGAGACCTCCGACGAGGACATGCTGCGTGACGCGCTGCTGGAGAACATCCACCGCGTCCAGCTCAACCCGTTGGAGGAGGCCGCCGCCTACCAGCAGCTCCTCGACGAATTCGGCGTGACCCAAGAGCAGCTCGCCGACAAGCTGGGCCGCTCCCGCCCAGTGATCACCAACGCGATCCGCCTGCTCAACCTGCCGGTGGGCGTGCAGCGCCGCGTCGCCGCGGGTGTGCTTTCCGCGGGCCACGCGCGTGCCCTGCTGGGCATCAAGCTCGGCGACGACACCGCTGACGCCCAGGCCCAGCTCGCTGACCGAATCGTCGCCGAGGGCCTTTCCGTGCGCGCCACGGAGGAGGCCGTCTCCCTGATCAACGCAGGCGGCAAGGTGCCGGACAAGCCGAAGCGCCAGCCCGTCCCTCAGCCGGAGTACCTGACGCAGGCCGCGGACTCGTTGGCCGACGCGTGGGACACCAAGGTGTCCGTCACCATGGGCAAGCGCAAAGGCAAGATCGTGGTCGAGTTCGGCGACAAGGACGACTTCGATCGCATCATGGGCCTGATCCAGGGGACCGAGTAGGGCCGAGAACCGCTACGCGTGCCTCTCCTCGCGCAGCAGCTCCTTGAAGGAGTACGTACCGGTGGGGCGCGTGTCGTGGTCGAGCAGGTACAGCCGCTTCACGGCCACCACGACGGCCTCGGCGATAGCGTCGCGCTGGCTCGGGTCAGTCAACACGGCCAGATCCCCGGGGTTGGTCAGGTAGCCCGCCACCAGCTCCACGGACGGCATCCGGGTCATCCGCAGCATCTCCCAGGTGCGGGCGTGGTTGCGGCAGTTCTGCAGGCGGGTACGCGCCGCAACCTCGCGCTGGATGTAGCTGGACAGGGTCTCCCCGGTCAGCGAGGAGCTGCCGTGCTCGGAGCCGAAGTAGAAGGTGGCCACGCCATTGGCCTTCTCGTTCGGGTAAGAATCCAGGCGCAGGGAAATGAGCAGGTCGGCCTTGAAACCGTTGGCCAGATCCGCGCGCTGTTTGTTGGAGGGGTTGTCCCCGCGGGGCCGGGAGATGATGGTTTCCATACCCGCGGCGACCATGCGGCCCTCAATGCGCTGCGCCAAGTCCCAGAGGATCTCCTCCTCGGTGATCGGGCCGTAGGGGCCGTGGACCGTCAACCCGCGGTCCGCACCGCCGAGGTCCGGGTCGATCACCACGCGCTTGCCGGTGAGGTTCGGCCCCGCCTGGCGCACACTCTCGCGCTCGCGGATGGCCTGGGCGGAACCGCCGGTAATGCGCCGGCCCAGCAGGGAGAGGGCGTGCAGGGTGTCGGGCCCGCACACGCCGTCGTCCTCCAGCCCGGAGTTGAGCTGGTAGTTCATCAGCGATTCGTAGGTGCTGGGGCCGAACCTGCCGTCCACGCGGTGGGGGTAGAAGCCCAGCTCGTGCAGCTGGGACTGCAGCTGCGCCACGTCGTCGCCGACCATTTCCTGGCCGGGCTGGTAGCTCAGCACTCGCGCGCCCAGCGTGTATGAGGCCTCGCGCAGCTCCCGCTGGGTCGCCTCATCGATGTCGCCGGTGGGCACGATGCCGCGCGACTGCTGGAAGGCTTTGACGGCTTCGCACAGGATGTCGTCGTAAAGCATCTCGCTCTCGGAGAAGCGGCGGGTGCTGTCAATTTCGCCCTCGTAGCCGTCCAGGAGCCCCAGGCGCGCAAGGGACATCCGAACCTCAGCAACTCGGCTACCAGAGTCGCCAACGCGCAAAATGTCTCGCATGCGGGCCTTTCTACTTCTGATGGACAGTGGACAGTCTACGCGCCGTTACAGCTGCGCCTGAATCTTGGAGACGATCTCCGACTTCGGGCGCAGGCCGACAAATTCGTCGACCTTCTTGCCGTCCTTGAACAGCAGCACGGTCGGTATGGACATCACCTGGAACATGGCGCCGAGCGCGCGCTCGTTATCCACGTTGACCTTGGCTACCTTGACCTGGCCGTCCATCTCCTGCGCGACCTCGTCCAGGAGCGGGGACAGCTTGCGGCACGGGCCGCACCACTCCGCCCAGAAGTCCACGAGCACCGGGGTGTCCGCCTCGATGACCTCGTTTTTGAAGGTTGTCTGAGTCACATCAACGGGTGCGTTCATGCGGACAGTCTACAGCGCCGCGAGGTAGTGCTGTGCGTCCAGCGCGGCCCGGCACCCGGCGCCGGCGGCGGTGATGGCCTGCTGGTAGGTCTTATCCACCAGGTCGCCGCAGGCGAATACGCCGGCGACGCTCGTGCTTGTCGACGGCTCCGCCACCTCCACGTACCCGGCCTCATCCACCTTGACCTGGCCGTCTAAGAACCCGGAGCGCGGGTCGTGGCCAATGGCGACGAACAGCGCGGTGGCGTCCAGCACCGATTTCTCACCGGTTGCCACGTTGAGCACGTTTAAGCCCCCGACCTTGCCGTCCGCCTCAACCACGGATTCCACGATGGTGTCGGTGAGGAACTCGATCTTCTCGTTCTCCCGCGCGCGCTCCAGCATGATGCGGGAGGCGCGGAAGTTCTCCGAGCGGTGGATGAGGGTGACCTTGGAGCCGAACTTGGTCAGGAACGTGGCCTCCTCCATGGCGGAATCGCCGCCGCCGACGACGGCGATGTGTTGGTCCTTGAAGAAGAAGCCGTCGCAGGTGGCACAGGTGGACACGCCCCGGCCGGTCAGTTCCGCCTCGCCAGGGATGCCCAGGTGGCGAGGCGCCGCGCCGGTGGCCAGGATGACCGCCTTGGCGCGGAACTCCTCGCCGTCCACGAACACCTTCTTGATGTCGCCGGAAAAGTCGACCGAATCCACCAGCTCCTGGCGCAGGTCCGCGCCGAACTTCTCGGCCTGGGCGCGCATGTTGGCCATCAGGTCCGGGCCCATGATGCCGTTGTCGAATCCGGGGAAGTTTTCCACCTCGGTGGTGTTCATCAGCTCGCCGCCGTATTCATAGCCTTCGAAGACGAGGGGCTTGAGCTCGGCGCGGGCGGCGTAGAGGGCGGCGGTGTAGCCGGAGGGGCCCGAGCCGATGATGATCAGGTCGTGCACGGCGTCGGTGCCGGCGGTGGCGGGCGCTGCCGCCGCCTCGGTCTGCGGGGTGACAAAGTTGAAGCCGGGGGAAGTCATGGGTGCAGATCTTAGCGCGGGTTCGCGCCCTCCCCTATTGCCGCGGCGACGGCCTCGCGGGCCCGGTAGCGGCGCGACTTTACGGTGCCCGGCCGCACCCCGAGTTCGGCGGCGGCGTCGCCCACGCTCATGCCGGCGACGTCGATGAGCCACAGGGCCTTGCGCTGCGCCTGCGGGAGCACCGCCAGCGCCTGGCGCATGGCCATGGTGCGCTCCATGTTCTCCATCGGGTTGTAGGCGAGGTGCTTGTTCGCGTCGATGTCGACGGCAGTGTCGTCGTCCAGGCTGTACTGGGCACCCGCCCTGTCGTCCTTGCGTTGGTGGTCTATGGCCGCGTTGATGGTCATGCGGTGCAGCCATGTGGATAGCTTCGCCTCCCCGCGGTAGGTATGCATGCTGCGCGCGGCTTTGAACAGCGCCTCTTGGACGATGTCTTGGGCATCCTGCTCGTTGCGCGCGTAGCTGCGGGCGGCGAAGTACATGCGCTGGCGGTGGCGCCGCACGATGAGTGTGAAGGCGTGCCGGTCCCCGCCCAGGTAGTCAGCCACCAGCTGCCTGTCGTTTCTGTAGTCCATGATCCCCCGAAATCTCGTCTCCCCCACTATGCCCCGGCCCCTACCCCCTGGCTAGGGCCGGGCTGCTCATTTCAGTGGACACGCACGCGGCCGACGAGCGTGACGTCTTTCACTTGCGCCTCTCCCTCCACTTTCAGCACCACACGCAACAGGGGCTCGCTGGTCTCCACGTCGGCGGAGACCTGGCCGGAGCGCAGGGTGCCCTCGGCGATGACGGGCGGGTTCGCGGTCTCCTGCTCCACGGGCACGCCGTAGAGGGTGAAGGGGGCGGAACCGGAGGCGTCGATAAGCACTTGCTCGAGCGAGAACGCCGAGCCGTCCTCGGGTTCGAGCTGCAGCGAGCCGTCGTCCAGCACGTTCTGCCGCAGTGGGCCGATGACAACCGGCACGCGCCGATCCGTGGTCGCGGTGGGGGTGGCGGTGGGTTTGTCCACGACGTCCTCGCCGGAGACGAAGTCCACCAGGTACGTGGTGAGCAGGCCCACCAGCACCGCTGCGACGACCGCCGCAAAGGTGAGCAGACCCACCGTCACCGGGCTCATGCGCTGGCCGCCGAAGCCGCCGCGCAGGGCGTCAGGGTCCTCCACGTGTTCTGCGACCGGCTCCACCGGCTCGATGATCTCCACCACCGGGATCTTGTCCGTCGGCGCGTCCTCGTTGGGCACCGGCAGATTCGCCGCCTGGTACAGAGCGCGCTCGATGTCGCGGAACGCAGCCTGGTCCACCGCGTCCGCCTCTACAAGCGCGCGGGTGCGGGCCGTGACCTGGTCAAGGTCGTCGGAGTTCACGTTGCTGGTCAGCAACGTCAGCGCGGACGCGAAGGATTCCGCGTCCGTGGCCGGGGAGGCATCCTGCAAGACCGCTGGGAACGCCAGGCGCACGCGGCCCTCTGTGTCGATGCGCAGCTGCTGGCGGTTGGCCAATCCCAGCGGCACGTCCGCCTCGTGCGCGGCCGCCATGGCCCCTGCCAGCGGCGCCAGCGCGTTGGCCACCGCCTCCGTGTGTAGGGTCTGGCCGGACTCCGCCACGGCCTTCACCGAGGACCCCTCCACCCAGTCAGACACCACGAGGGCGCCTGAGCGGTAGGACAGGATCTCGATGTTCTCGGCCACGGCCGGCAGCTCCAGCTTGGCCAGCTTGCGGGTGCGGCGCGCCACGCCCGCTGCCTGCAGGGCGGCTTCGCGCGGGGTCGCCGGGGCCATGGGCGCAGAACCGGTGGTGTCCACGAACGTCAGCGCCACATCCCGCCCGGTGGCCACCTCGCGCGCCTGCCAGAAGCGGGCGCCCGTGGCCGCGCCGTGGTCGCGGATGAGGCGGAAGCGGCCGTCGGAGACGCCGGCGCCCGGCACGAGGCGCGGCCCGCGGACCACGCCGGCGGACATCGGCGGCGGGACCGGAGAGGCGTTGAAGGTGTCGGAGGCGAGGAACTGGTTGGACACGTCGCGCGGGTCCACCTCCCCCACCTCCAGCGCGCGGTCCTCGTCCGGGCTGATGAAGCGGCTCAGGCCCGGGATGCGCTGCATAGCGCGGCCCAGGTTTTGCACCTCGGGCAGCTTGGAACGCGACAGCACCAGGCCGGTGACCACCAAGAAGAGGATGCCCAGCAGCGAGACCTCGATGAGGTTGCCCAGGCTGGGTGCGCCGATAAGCCGGCCGAGGGACTGCGGCAGGTGCAGGCCCGCCACATCCCGCACAAGCCAGCGTGTCCCGAACACGACGGCCACGCCCACCAGCGCGGCACCGACCGCCCACACCGAGGTGCGCATCACGTCGCCGAACTTTAAGGTGCCCAGCTTCCTGCGCAGCAGCAGCGCGCCGATGAGCGCGCCGGCGACGAAGCCGAACCCGTTGGCCGCGCCGAGGAGCACCACCACGTGGTTGGGTTCCTGCGCGATGTACGGCGCCAGCGCGGACAGGAGCACCTTGGTGCCGGTGATGCCGGCGATGATGAAGGTTGGCGTCCAGGCCTCTTCGCGCGCGTAGAACACGCGCAGGTGGAGCATGACCAACGCGTACGGGATCAGGGTGAACGAGGACGCCGAGATGGTCAGGCCGAGGGTGTGCGCGGCTTGCGGGCTGAAAGAGCCGTAGGCGAACAGGGCGCTGGCGATGTCGGGGCCCAGCGCCGTCATGAAAATGATGATGGGGATCAGCGCGATGAACGTCAGCTTCGTTCCCATGGTCAGGTCCGCCACCACGGCCTCGTCGTCGCCGTCCGCCGCGTTGCGGGACATGCGCGGCATGATCGCGGTGAGCAGCGTGACGCCGATGATGCCGTACGGCATCTGCAGCAGCATCCAGTGCTGCTGGTAGATGAACTGCGCCGCCGCGTCCGCGTTGAACGCGATGCGGGTGGTGATGACGTAGCCGAGCTGGCTGATGGCCACGTAGGTGATAATCGCCAGCGCCATCCCGCCGAACTGCTTGAGCCGCTCGTCGATGCCCCACAGCGGCCGCAGGTCGATGCCCAGCTTCCGCAGCGCGGGCAGCATGATGAGGCACTGCACCACCACACCCGCCGTGGTGCCGAGTCCCAGCAGCAGCACGTGCGGATTGCTTATCGACGTCGGCGCTGCCGGATTCAACTGCCCCGGCAACGCCATATACGCCACGAGCACGCCGATGGAGACGATGTTGTTCGCCACCGGAGCCCACGCGCCCGGCCGGAAGTGTTCCTTCGTGTTCAGGATGGCCATGAACAGGGAGAACATGCCGTAGAAGAAGATCTGCGGCAGGACCAGGTAGGCAAACGATGTGGTTTGGACGAGGTTGCCCTTGGATTCCTCATCCATCATCATCCGGGTCAACAGCGGCGCCGTGGCCACGGCCAGGACGGTGACCACCGTCATCAGCGTCAGCGTCAGGGTGAATAGGCGCCGGATGAACGCGGCGCCGTGGTCGGCGTCCTCTTTCTCGGCGCGTACCAGCACCGGCACCACCAGGGCGGTGAGCACCGAGCCGAGGACAATCTCCGTAATCAGGTTGGGCAGCGTGTTGGCGGTGTTGAAGGACGCCGCCACCACCTCGCCCAGCGCCGCACCGATGAGCACGGTGCGGATAAAGCCGGTGATGCGGGAGATCAGGGTGGCGATGGCCATCGAGCCGGTGGCGCGGACAACCTTCTCCCCTCCCTCAGCTGTCTCCTGCTCCGCCGTCGTGGCTGTACCTACCGCCCCCGCGGCAACCGTGTCCGCAGTCTCGGGCGGGGTGATGGTCTCGCCCTTGGGGCTGGTGGTCAACAGCGACTTGTCGGGCGCGCCGCCGTCCGCGGACTCGCGGACGGGTTTCGGCTCGCGCGGCGCCGGCACCGGGGCGGGCGGCGCGGGTGTGACAATGCGCCGGCGCAGCCCCTGCCCCGTTCCCTGTTCTGTCACGTGGTTCTCCGATCACTTCTTCTGCTGTCTTGCCTGGGTTCACGTTCGGAGGGCGGACTGCCTCGCGCGCCGCGCACCGCGAGGATGACGCCGAGGCCCGCCAGGCCCATTGCCCCGGCGGCGATCCACCCGTTCACCGTGACACGGGTTGTGCGCACGGCGATGTCCACCGGCTGGGAGATCGGCTGCCCGTTGGCACCGGCCAAGTACAGCTTGAGGTCAGTGCCCCGTGCGCTGTCGGGCAGATCCGCGGTCATCTGCACCGTCACGGAACCGCGGGCGGGGATGCGCAGCACGCCGGGCGCGTTGAGACGGGCGCCGGCGGGCCCGGAGAAGTTGATGGCCGTTTCTACCGGCAGGGGCAACCCGTTCTGGGCCACGATGAGCAGGGGGCTCGACGGGGAGGTGCGCGTGTACACGTTGCCCGGTGGGATGAGGTCTACCGCCGCGCGCAGCTCGCTTAACGCTGCGCGGCTGCCGCTGAGCCGGTCGCTGGTGGCCTCGGCGGCGCCGCTGTAGCTGGACATCGCGCGACGATCGTTGATGGATAGGGCCTCCAGCAAGTCCCGCCGCAGCGGAAGGGTGAACCGTAGCGGGTGAGCGCAATCGCCGGGTCGGGCACCATCAGCGCGGTGAGGTCGTTGATGAACGCGGCTTGCTGCGTCACCTGCAGCACCTCAGCGTCGGTGAACGCGGTGGGGTCGGTGTGTGCTTCGGGCTCGCCCGCGGGAGCGGTTTCAGGCGGGGCGGCGAGGTAGGAGCTGAACGCCATGGGGCGTGCCGCGCCGCCGCTGACCAGCTCCGCCACCGCGCCCAACACGGATGCCGCGGTGTCCGCATCCCAGTCCGCTGGCGGGGCCACCAGGATCGGCTCGGGGCCTTGCTCGGCGTCGACCGGCACCCACGCCGCTTGGGCGGCGAGGCGCACGGCTGCGGCCGCACTGGTGTCGCGGGCCGCCTTGGAGTCCACCGTGTAGTCGTACCGCAAGTCCGGCTCCGAGAATCCGGTCGTTTCCGGGTTTGATCCCGTGGCGGCCAGGATGGTGGCCAGGGAGGACTGGTAGCCCACCGCCATCACGCCGGGCGCGATCCAGCCGAAGTCCCTGCCCGCGGCGGCGCTGAGCACGCGGACGGGCTGTTGCGGAACGGGGGCGGCGGAGCCGGCGAGGTCCGCCATGTCGTCGCGCTCGAGGGCGCTTTCGGTCCCGGCGTGTTCCTCATGCACTGCGGCGCCCATCGCGCGTTCCCAGGAGGCTTGCATGCCCTCTTCCATGATGGTGGAGCGCGAGTGGTCTGCCCAGCCCAGCGCGGGCGCGGTGCCGTCCTCGACGTATCCCGCCCCCGTGACCACCGTGTTCAGGGTGCCGGCGGTGCCAAGGACCCGCTGCAGTACGAACGGACCACGTTCCACCGCCTCGCGCATGAGCCACTTGTCGCCGGTGCGCGCCACCGCGTTCAGGTCCGCGTTTGCCCACGGCAGAGCAACCACGCACTCGGTGGCGGCGATCCGGCGGACCTTGTCCAGCCACACCTTCGCGTCGTTCGCGCCTGCCCCCGGCTCCCCGTCGGGCTCCGCGCCACTGCCCCAGGAGTCGCGCAGGCGTTTGGGCTCTTCCACTACCGCTGGGCGCTCGTCGTCCACCGTGTAGCCGCTCTGCATGCGATCGACCGTGTCAATCAGCGCCGGGTCTAGCGCCACACAGGTTGCGTACCCCACCTCGGGCGTGCGTGCGGCCTCGAGGTACTGGTCCACTAGCTGGGACAGCCGTCCCTCCGGCGCAAGCTCGCCCGCCAGCGAGTCGCTGGCAAGCACGAGCGGCGGGTTCTCTGGGGCCTCACCCGTCTCCCCCGGCAGAATGTCCACGTTGGCGGTCACCGGGTACAGCGCGGTCAGCTCCGCGGGGCGCACATTGTCCCGCATTCCGCGTACGCCGAGGTGGAAGCGGTCGGAGTCTATGGGGGCACCGGAGGCGTCGAGAAGCTGCAGCATGATGGGGTACGTGCCCACGTCCGGCAGGTCGAGGCCGAGGTCCAGCTCGAGCTCCGTGGAGGCTCCGGGCTGCAACTGCCTATCGACGCTCCGCGCGTCCCCCATCACCCCATATTCCTGTGGGTCTGCGATGGCCGCGTAGCGCTGCTCCATCAACGTGCCCACTGCCGGTGCACGCCGCGGCAGGATGGTGAAGCCGTCGATGGTGCCGTCCGAGTGGTTGGTGACGCGAAGTTTCACGTGAAACGGATCGTGCGCCGAGAGTGAGCGGGGCGCGTCGAGGATCTCAACCCGCGCGATCGCCCCCTCGTCCGGGCGGATAGCCGGGTTCGCCCACAGCTCCGACACCTCCGGGTTCTCCGGTGCCATCGGCACGGCGGGGGCGGCGAGAACGACGGCCGCCAGCGCGGCGAACCGGTTCATCGCGGCGTCGCCCTTCCGGCCTTTGCTTCCTTCCTTGCCAGGTCCGGCATGCGGTCGTACGCGATGCGGGCGAGTTTTCGTTCGTCTGCGTAGGCGAGGTGCTCCATGAGTTCGCTCATGGGCACCCAAGCAACCTCAGTGACCTCCGGGTCCTCGTCGTTAAACACACCGTCCACGTAGCGCAGCAGGTTGTGGTGCACGGTTTTGTGGATGCGCACGCCGTCGGAGACAAACCAGTAGTCGATGGTGCCCAGCGTGTCGAAGGCCTCGCCGGTAATCCCGGTTTCCTCCCACACCTCGCGCTCCGCGGTCTTCCACTGGTGCTCGCCGTTTTCAACGTGGCCCTTGGGCATGGACCACAGGAGGCGACCGCGGCGGTCCAGCCTGCCTATCAATGCGACGTAGATCCGGCTCATGTCCACTTTGCCGTCCGGCCCCACGGCCTCCGCCATGCCGGACACAACCAGGCCGCCTGCCGAGGTCTCGTCGCGCGTCTCAATAGCGCTGTCGTGCCGCTGCTGGTACTGCGGTTTACGCCTGCTATTCGGCTTGCGGCCGCCGCGGGAGTTTTTTCCCCGGCGGTTATTCCTCTTCCGCTTCGGTTTGTCCCGGACTGCTGCTGTTGCTCCGCGGGCCTGCCCCCGCGTCGGCGCCGCGGCCGGCGCTTACCGCCACCGGAGCCCCCCTTGCCGTCGGAGGGACCCGGAACCGGGCGCTGGTTGTCACTCATTCGTGTCATGGTATCGGTCTTCTGGCCGGTTGTGGTACTTCCCGCGCGGGGGCGGCGGGTATCGTGTCCCGGGTGACGCAGAAGCTCTTCGATATGCCAGACCCGACCGACCCGCTCGCTGCCCCTGCGCTGATGGCGCGGGCACAGGATGCCGTCGGCAAGCATGCTGCTCTGCTCGAGCCCCTCGCGCGACTGTTCGCGGACCGCGGCGAGACCTTATATATGGTCGGCGGCTCCGTGCGCGACGCGATGCTCGGCCGCGGGGTGCACGACCTGGACTTCACCACCTCCGCGCGCCCCGAAGTGATCCAGGAGATCCTCACCGAATGGGGCGAGAAGGTGTGGGACACCGGCATCGAATTCGGCACCGTCTCCGCCATCCGCCACGGCGAAACCGTGGAGATCACCACCTTCCGCTCCGACCTGTACGACGGCGTGACCCGCAACCCCGAGGTGACGTTCGGCGACACGCTCGAGGGCGACCTCGTGCGCCGCGACTTCGCCTGCAACGCGATGGCCATCGAGCTTTCGCTTAACGACGAGCTCCGCCTCTCCCCCACCTTCCACGACCCCGTCGACGGGCTCGCGGACCTGGTGCAGCAAGTCCTGGATACCCCGCAGGAACCCGAGGTGTCCTTCCGGGACGACCCCCTGCGCATGCTGCGCGCGGCCCGCTTCGTCTCCCAACTCGGCTTCACCGTGGCGGACCGCGTGTTCGCCGCGATGCGGGATATGGCACCCGAGATCGGCCGCATCACTGCCGAGCGCGTGCAGGCTGAGCTGGACAAACTCATGCTCGGCGCGCGACCCTGGGAGGGCATCGACCTGCTCGTGGCGACGGGCTTGGCGGAGCACATCCTCCCCGAGATCCCCGCACTGCAGCTGGAAACCGACGAGCACATGCAGCACAAGGACGTCTACCGCCACTCCCTCACCGTGCTGCGCCAGGCGACCGAGCTCGAGGACGAGGGCCCGGACCTGAAGCTGCGCTGGGCGGCGCTCATGCACGACATTGGCAAACCCGCCACCCGCGCACCAAAAGAGGGCGGCGGGGTGACGTTCCACCACCACGAGGTGGTCGGCGCCAAGATGGCCCGCAAACGCCTGAAAGCGCTGAAGTACCCGAAGCACGTCATCACCGACGTGGGTCAACTCGTGTTTCTGCACATGCGCTTCCACGGCTTCGGCGAGGGCCAGTGGACCGACTCCGCCGTGCGCCGCTACGTCACCGACGCGGGCGAGCTCCTGCCCAAGCTGCACAAGCTCGTGCGCGCGGACTCAACCACCCGCAACGCCAAGAAGGCCGCGCGCCTGCAGCGCACCTACGACCACCTCGAGGAGCGCATCGCCGACATCGCCGCCAAGGAAGACCTCGCTCGCGTGCGGCCCGACCTGGACGGCAACGAGATCATGCAAATCCTGGGCCTCAAACCCGGCCCCGAGGTGGGCAAGGCGTGGAAGTATCTCAAGGAGCTGCGCCTGGAACGCGGCGAGCTCGACCACGACGAGGCTGTTGCCGAACTGAAAGCATGGTGGGAGAAGGAACATGCCTGAGTATTTCTACGCCGACCGCCTGTTCAACGCCCTCGAGCGCGTTGACCCCGAGCCGGGCATGCTGCTCGTCTCAGCGCCCGGGATGTACTCCCCCGACTTCGCCCGCACCGTCGTGCTGGTGCTCGAGCACGACGCGGACCACACCCTCGGCGTCGTGTTAAATCGCCGCAGCGAGGTGGCCCTAGCCAACGTCATGCCCGGATGGGAGGAGCTCGCCGCCAAGCCGCAGGCCGTGCACATCGGCGGGCCCGTCAGCCCGGAGTCCGCTGTCGGCCTGGGGGTGACCCATTCTGGGGTGGACATCTCCTCCAGCCCTCACCTGAACCGCTTGGCCAACCGGCTGGTGCTTCTGGACCTCAACGCCACCCCGGAGGATCTCGCCCCCGTGGTCGAGGCTATCCGCATCTTCGCGGGCTACGCCGAGTGGGCCCCAGGCCAGCTTGACGACGAAATCCTGCGCGGCGACTGGTTCGTCACCCCCGCCCTGCCTACCGACGTAGTGGCCTCCGCCGGTGCCGATCTCTGGGGCGATGTGATGCGCCGACAGCCCATGCCCCTGCCGTTGTTCGCGACGTTCCCCGCGAACCTCGAGGACAATTAGTGGCCGTTTCACGTGAAACATCGGCGGCGATTCGACCGGGGCTTCGCGACACCTGGCTGGTCGCCCTCGGGCTTGTGCCGCTCGGGCTCGCGTTCGGCCTGTTAATGACCCAGTCCGGCTTCGCGTGGTGGTGGACCCCGATTTTCTCCACCGTTATTTACGCCGGGTCGATGGAGTTTCTGGCCATCGACATGGTGCTGACAGGAGTCGGCCCCGTCTCGTCCGCGATCACGGGGTTCATGGTGAACTTCCGCCACCTGTTTTACGGGTTGACCTACCCGCGCTCGGAACTTCGCCGCGGCGCGCCCTCCGCCTACGCCGCCTACGCGCTAACCGATGAGGTCTACGCCATCACCTCCACCCTCCGCGACCGCCCCTCAGGCGCGCGCCTGCTGACCATCTCCGTGGTTTGCCAGATCGCGTGGGTGGCCTCCGGCATCGTCGGCGCTCTGGCGGGAGCGGTCATCCCTGCGGGCGTGGAAGGCTTCGACTTCGCCCTGACCGCCCTTTTTGCCGTGCTGGCCTTCGAGGCGTTCCAGCCCAGCCGCGACCTCTCCGCTCCCCTGATTGCCGGCGGTCTCGCTCTGGTGGCTGCGGTCGTACTGCCCGGCCAGGTGATCATCGTGGCGCTGGTGTCCTACTTCCTCGTCCTCGTGCTGCGTTTTTGGGCGCCGCGCGTCGATGCCGCGTTGACTTGGCGGCTGCGGTGAGCAACTACGGGCTTCCCGACGGCGTCACCCCCGGCATGGTGGCCGCGGTCCTCATCCCCGTCGGCATCGTCACTGTCCTGCTTCGCGCCCTCCCCTTCTCCCTCCTGCGTGTGCTCAAAGACAGCCCATTCATTGGCTTCCTCGCCGTTCTCATGCCGGTCGGCGTGATGACAGTCCTGGTTGTCTACACCCTCCTCGGCTACAGCGCCTCCCCCGCGCACCTCCTGTCTGCGCTCCTTGCCTTGACCGTCACCCTGCTCCTGCACTGGTGGAAACGCCGCGCCGACCTCTCCATCTTCGCCGGCACCGCGCTGTACATGGTGCTGGTGAACGTGGTGGTTTGAGGGCTCTTATATCGCTCGACGCTCCTGCGGCGTTACAGTCGTATTTGAGTTGTTGACCTCGAAGAACGTGTGATTTAATAACGGTAGTCCAGGTTTCTGGCACCCTACCGTCAGCTTCGATCAAGGAGATCCCATGAAGCGCATCACCGCAGCCGCACTGGCCGCAACCACCGCTATTTCCCTCGCTGCCGTTCCGGCACAGGCAGATGAAAATCTTTACCTGCGTGGCCTGAACAAGCCGGGTGGCTCTTCTGCTGTCAGCGATGAGGAGCTCGGCGCATACTTTATCGGGGCCGGGCTCGTTGAAGGCGCCAACGAGTTGAACCTCACCGACAACGAGGGCGTAACCTCCTCGATCCGCAGCATGGCTGAGCGCGACGCGAAGAACAACACCGAGCGTCTTGGTAACGCTGCCGACGGCGCTCTTAAGAGCTCCTTCAAGAACGACGCTAACCAGGGTTACAAACTCGGCACCACCTTCGAGATCCTTCTCGGCACCGGCATCGCCGCAGTGGTCCTCGCACTCCTCGGTGGCGCAGCTGCCGCTGGCGTGATCCCGGGCGTTTCCCTCCCGGCTCTGCCGTTCTAAGGCGTAACGCCTAGAACTCAATTCAAGCTCCTCTCCCCGACCGGGAGGGGAGTTTTCGCGTTCCATGACTTCTAATCGTCGAACCCCCCCTCCGCATTCCGCCATCGTCACCGCACCGTCCCGGCGACGAGGCAGGGAGTAGTTCTCCGCCACGTATCGGGTGCCGTCCCGGTACACGAAGTGGATGTCGGTCTCATCCTTCAGCGTTTGCAGGTAGCCCTCCGTGACAAGTGAGTGGCACGCCGAGCATAGCGGCAGCAGGTTCTCCAGATCGGTGAGCCCGCCAGTCGCCCAGTCCTCGACGTGGTGGATCTCTATGAACCGGGTGTGGGTGCACCCCGGGGCCGCGCACTGCCCGCCCCACATGGTCATCAGCGCGTTCACCTGCCCGTCCGTAGCAAGGCGCGATGAGCGGCTGGTGTTCAGGATGAGGCCGGCGGAATCTACCGTCGATAGGCGGACGTTCGCGTTGGCTAGCAGGTTCGCTATGGCTTTCGACGGCGCACCGACGTTGTTCGGCATGTAGCCGCGGCCGTCCGGCGTGGCGAGGATGTTTACGTGCGCGCCCGGTGTGGTCAGCGTGTTCTTCGGGGTTGAGCGGACCATGTGTACAATGCCCATCAGCGCCGTCACCAGCGCGCGGCCAACGGGCAGCCCGTATCCGGAGGCAGTCTTGCGGGCGGGCAGCGTCTCCTCGACTTCCTCGGCGCGGTCGCGGGCGACGTCGATGTCCCCGTCGACCTTGGTGTCCACATCCTCGAGAAGGCCATCGAGGTCGCAGTACGCGATCTCTCCCAGCTTGAGCGCGGCGATGAACGCCGCCCCGTCGGCCGCGTTGAGGTTGCCGTGAAAGGCGATGTCGCCGTTCTCGCGGGCGTGGAGGCGCAGGTAGTACTCGGGGTCGTCATCGCCCCCTTCGCCCCCTTGCGGCTCCTTCCCAGCTAGGGCGACCTCCAGCTCGTGGTACCCGAGACGCAGCGCGAGATCCACAAGCTCCCGCTCATTCTCAGGCGTCAGATACTTCAGTAGGAGTCGCACGACGGAGTAGTTGAGCGCGCCATCTGAGAAGTGTTTCTGCAGGTATGCGAACGGCGCCAAACGGTGGGCCACGCTGACGTACTCGTACGCGGTAGACGACGAGATTCCGAGACGGCGGATAAGGAAGTGGGCGGTGGTTCGCGCGCCGCATTCGGTTGCTAGTTCGAGCGCGTCGAACGTGTGGATCGCGGTGAGCAAGGCTGCCTTGTTCTGCGTCAGCGCCCGGTGGGCGGACTCGATTTCCTGGCCTAATTCAACGGCGATCGGGTTTGGTTCGGCGGCGACTGCGGTGGTCATTTGGGTCCCCCTGGAGGCGAAAAGTGTTTCGAATGACGACATTATAAAAACCGCTGCCGACATTGCTCTGACCTGCATGAATGAGGTATATGGCTAGTCTGCAACTCCGCATTGCGGACAAGTGGGCCAACCCCAACTATTGCCGCAGACGACTGCTTATCGACGTCAGCTTCGCCCTCCACACCACTCCACATTGCGGACAACAGCGGCTCCCCCAACTGTTGGTCCGGACCCACGAATATTGTCCGCATTGCGGACAATTCCGAAACCACCAACTATTGGAATCCACCAACGAAAAAGGCCCGCGCCGGTGGCGGGGCGGGCCGGGGGGACGTCGATAGGCTACTGCAACTTGGCCTGGGCCTCGGACCAGAGGCCCTCGAACTCGGCCTCGGTGAGGTGGGTGGCGGTGATGCCCTCCATGGCGTCGTAGGTGCGCGGGTGAGGCACGGTGCCCATGGGTTGGTTTGCCTGGCCGATAACGCGGCCGTCGGCGTAGATGCCGGTGATGGTTTCGGCCGGGTCGAGCTCGATCATGCGGATCATGGTGCACTCGTGGGCCGAGACTTCCTCGAGTTCGGCGATGTTGAGCAGCTCGCCGCCTAGTTCCGGGACGTTGTAGTGGATGCGGACGAAATGTTTCACGTGAAACTCCTAGGAAATTCGGGAGGCGTACGCGGAGCAGATGACCAGCTGGGACATGTGGTAGATCATCAGCGGGATGATCAACACGCCGAGGGACGCGCCGCCGAAGATAACCGTGGCCATGGGTAGGCCGGTCGCGAGCGACTTTTGGGTGCCGCACATCTGGATGGCGATGCGGTCCTCGCGCGGGAAATGCAGTGCGTCTGGGAGGACGCGGGTGAGCCACAGCATAGCGACGACCAGCAGGCAGGAGAACACCGTGAGGAACACGATCTCCCACGCGGAGACATTCGACCACACGCCGGAAACGACGCCGCGCGAGAACGCGGAGTAGACCACCATCCAGATGGACCCACGGTCCACGAGCTTGGTCGCCTTCGACTTGGCCAGCTCCCCCACCCGCGGGACGAAGTTGTGCGCGAGCTGGCCGAGGATGAACGGCAGCAGAAGTTGTAGGGCGATGTCGCCGAACACGGAGGCGTCCACGGACACCCCGTCCCCGGCGCCCATGAGCCACATGACTAGCAGCGGCGTGACCACCACGCCCACGAGAGAGGACACCGACGCCGCGACCACCGCTCCAGAAACGTTGCCACGCGCAACCCCGGTCAGCGCAACGGAGGACTGCACGGTCGATGGCACCAGGGTCACGAAGAGCAGTCCCTGGTAAAGCTCGTCCGACAGGAAGGCCGTGGTGGGCTGCGCGAGTAGACCGATGAGCGGGTACACCACAAACGTGAACGCGAGGATCACGCCGTGCAACCGCCAGTTGGTCAGGCCCTTGAGCGCCTCGTGGGTGGACAGGCGCGCGCCATAGAGGAAGAACAGCAGCGCGATGGCGAGTTTGACGGCGATGGCGAAGCCGTCGGCAAACGCGCCGCGCGCGGGGAGCACGAATGCCAGTGCCGCCGCGACAACAATGCCGACAAGAAGCGGATCGAGCTTCTTCATTTAGTTGGAGGCCGCTACGGTGTCGCCGTTATCCGCCAGATGCACCTCGCGCATGCCGGTCACCGCCGGGCCGGAGACGCGCTCGCCGTCGGCGATGCTGAACACGGAGCCGTGGGCGGTGCACTTGACAGTGTCGCCCTCCACCTTGGTGATCTTCTTCTGCTGGTGCGGGCACACGCTCGAGTATGCGACGTACTCGCCGGCGGTGGGCTGGGCGATGATGAACTTATCCAGGATCACCGCGGAGCCGACGGGGACATCGGTCTTGGCGATCTCTTCGGGGGCCTCTTCCCCGCAGGCGGCGAGGAATGCACCGGCGAACGTGGTTGCGGTGCCGAGCAGGAACATGCGACGTGAACAGGTCATGATGCGATCGTAGCCCCCTTCATGGCGTGGACGTACTCGGTTAATTCGGCCTTCAGCGCGTCCATGTCGGTCACACGGTTGCCCTCGATGTGTTTGTTGATGATGTTGGTGATCGCAGAACCGGTGATCGCTCCTGCGGCACCCGCTGCGATGGCGTCGCGCACATGCTCCGGGCGCGAAATACCGAAGCCCAGCAGCACTGGCGGCCCGCCGAACTTGCGCACATTATCGACGACCTCACGGAGACCCTCCACCGTCGCCTCCTTCTCCGCACCGGTCACGCCGTCGCGCGAGATGGCGTAAATGTAGCCTCGCGAGTTAGCGGCCACCGCCTCCAGCGTCGCCTCGGAGGCCTTGGCGGGGGCGATGTAGATGGGCTCGATGCCGGCCGCGGTGGCTGCGGCGGAGAAGGGGGCGGACTCGCGCACGGGGACATCGGGAAGCAGCACGCTGTCCGCGCCCGCCTCCTTGAACTCGCGGTAGAAACGCTCGAGGCCGCGGGCGTGGGCGACGTTGCCGTACACGAGCATGCCGATGGGCAGCTTCGGGTAGCGCTCGCGGATGGCGCGGATTTGCGCAAGCGCCTTATCGACGCTCGCTCCGCCCTCCAACGCCCGCACGTGCGCACCCTGGATGGCGGGGCCGTCCGCGACCGGGTCGGAGAACGGCACGCCGAGTTCGACGGCGTCGGCGCCCGCGTCCACGACGGCGGAGACGATCTCCACGGCGTCCTCGGGCGTCGGGTCCGAGAGCATGATGAAGGGGACGAAGGCGCCCTCTCCCCTGGCGAAGAGCTTTGCGTAGCGGCTCATTTACTTCTCCTCTCTATCTGCGAGCGAAGCTCGCACGTGGGCGATGTCTTTGTCGCCG
The DNA here is from genome assembly GCA_014490595.1 of Corynebacterium wankanglinii. GTDB lineage: Bacteria > Actinomycetota > Actinomycetes > Mycobacteriales > Mycobacteriaceae > Corynebacterium > Corynebacterium wankanglinii. The sequence continues at coordinate 96,356 of CP061031.1, read as the reverse complement.
CGGCCGGATAGGCCGACCAGGATGTGCAGCGGTTCGGCGTCCGCGGGGTGCTCGGCCGCGCGCTTCAGGGCGTAGGCCAGGGCGTGCGAGGATTCCAGCGCGGGAATGATGCCCTCGTGGCGGGAGAGGGACTGGAAGGCGTCGAGGGCCTCGTCGTCGGTGATGGGCACGTACTTCGCCCGGCCGGACTTGGCCAGGTAGGCGTGCTCGGGGCCCACGCCCGGGTAGTCCAAGCCGGCGGAGATGGAGTAGGACTCCTCCACCTGGCCGTCGCTGTCGCACATCAGGTAGGAGTAGGTGCCGTGGAGCAGCCCGGTGGTCCCTTGCGCGATGGCTGCGCCGTGGGCACCGAGGCCGAAGCCTTCGCCGCCGGGCTCGGCGCCGATGAGTTCGACGGAGTCGTCGTCGATAAAGTCCGCGAACATTCCGATGGCGTTGGAGCCGCCGCCGACGCACGCGACGACGACGTCCGGCAGACGTTCGGTGCGCTCGAGTATCTGTGCGCGAGCCTCAGTGGAGATGACGCGGTGGAATTCCTTCACAATCTTCGGGAAGGGGTGCGGGCCTGCGGCAGTGCCGAGGAGGTAGTGGGACTCGTGGAACGTGGCCGTCCAGTCGCGCAGCGCCTCGTTCACGGCGTCCTTCAGCGTGCCCGCGCCGGACTCGACACCGATGACTTCTGCGCCCATCAGCCGCATGCGGTACACGTTCGGCGCCTGGCGCTCCATGTCCGTCTTGCCCATGTAAATCACGCACTCAAGCCCCAGCAGCGCGCAGGCGAGCGCTGTCGCGGTGCCGTGCTGGCCAGCGCCGGTCTCCGCGATGATGCGGGTTTTGCCCATCTTTTTCGCCAACAGCGCCTGGCCGATCACCTGGTTAGTCTTGTGCGCGCCGCCGTGGACGAGGTCCTCGCGTTTGAGGAAGATGCGGGCGTTGCCGTCCATCGGCAGGTTGCGGCACTCGGTGAGCGGGGTTGGGCGGCCAAGGTAGTCGCGCAGCAGTGAGCGGTATTCGGACATGAACTCGTCGTCGTTGAACGCGTCAACGAATGCTTGCTCGAGCTGGTCCAGCGCGGGGATGAGCGATTCGGGGACGAACTGGCCCCCAAATTCGCCGTAGTAGGCAGGTAGCAGTGTCATGTTCGGGTCCTTAGAAGTGGAAGTTGCGGATGGTGGCGAAGCCGCGTCGTAAGGCAGCGGCGTCCTTGTGGCCGCGCGGGTCTTCGAAACCGGAATTGAGGTCCAGGCCGAGGCACCCGGTGCGCAGCGCTTCGTCGAGGTTGCCGGGGGTCAGGCCGCCCGCGAGAAACGCGTCGGTTGTGGGGATGCGGGACCAGTCGAAGCGCTCCCCCGTTCCGCCCGCGCCGGAATCGAGCACGAGCCTATCGACGAGCTCCGCCACCCCCTCCGCATCGTTCAACGCCGTCATGTCCACGGCGCGCCACACCTCCACGTCCACCTCCTGGCGGACGCGCTCGATCAGCTCCCGCTCCGCGTCGAGCGACCCTTGGTACGGCGCGTGCACCTGGACGGCGGCGATTCCGGGCTGGACGAGGTCGCCGTACCCGCTGGTGCGGCGGGAGACCGCGACGTAGTCCAGCCCTGGCTCTGCCGCGATGATTTCCGCGGCCGTTTCACGTGAAACATTGCGTGGCGAGGCCTCCTCGAATATGAGCCCGCCGTAGACGGCACCAGCAGCCTTCGCCGCCTGCGCGGCTGAACCGGAGCGCAGGCCGCACACCTTGTTCGGGCCGTAGACCAGCTCACGGCACGCGCGGTCCACGTCCGGCTGTGAGGTCAGCTGCGAACCGACCAGGAAGGCATCAGCGTGCCCACCAAGCCGGCGGACTGTGGGCGCGTCGCGGATCCCGGATTCCGCCACCACCACTGCCCCATCCGGCGCCAAGGCCGCGAGGCGCGCGGAGCGGTCGAGGTCGATGGTGAGGTCGTGCAGGTTGCGGTGGTTGACGCCGAAGATCTTCGCGCCTAGACGGGAGGCGCGCGCGGCCTCGTCCTCGTCGATCACCTCGGTGAGCACGTCCATGTTCAACGACGCGGCCACCGAAGCCAGGTGGGCATACTCCTCGTCGGAGAGCACCGAGAGCATGAGCAGCACTGCGTCAGCGCCGAAGTACCGCGCGGCGTAGATCTGGACCTCGTCGATGATGAAGTCCTTGCACAGCACTGGCAGGTGCGTGGTTGCGGCGACCGTGGCCAGGTGGTCATAATCACCGCCGAAGTAGTCGGGCTCGCACAGGACGGAGATCGCCGAGGCGTACCGCGAGTAGATGGAGGCGATCTCCCCCGGGCGGTAGTCCTCGCGAATGGTCCCCAACGACGGTGAGGCCGACTTGCACTCCATGATGTAGGAGGCGCCGGGGGCGGCCAAGGCGCCGTATAGGGAGCGCTCGGATAAACGTAACGTGTCGAAAGAAACGTGGGAAACGCGTTCGCGAATTGCGTCAATGTGACGCTTTCGGTTTTCCACAATCTCCGTCAAAATCTTAGGCACTGTAGTCGGCCTCCTCGTGGGTGCGCAGCCACTCAGACACGGTGTCGTCGGCAAGCAACCGCTTCGCGTACTCGGTGCCTGCCGCCAAAGAATCTGCGATGCCGTAGAGGTAGAACATCGCGCCCGCGTTGACAGCGACCGCGTCGCGGTGCGCCTCGGGGCCCTCCCCCGCGAAGGTGGCCCGCATCGCGGCGGCGTTGTCTACCCCGTCGCCGCCACGGAGGTCCTCGAGCGTGTGCGTCCCCACGCCAAGCTGCGCCGGCGAAACAGTGTAGTGCGAGATCTCCCCGTCCTTGAGCTCCCAGACGAGAGTCTCGCCGTGGACCGCGATCTCGTCGGTGCCGGCGCCGTGCACCACCAGGGCCCGGTTGCGGCCGAGAGCCTTCATGGTCTCCGCGATTATTGGCCCTAACCTAGGATTGGCAATGCCCATAATTTGAAATTCGGGTCGTGCCGGGCTCAATAATGGGCCCATCGTGTTAAATAGCGTGGGAACCCCGAGCGCTTTCCGCACCGGCTGGACGAACGCGATCGCCGGGTTGTAGGCCGGCGCAAAGAGGAACGTGAAGTTCGAGGATTCGAACTGGCGCACCGCCCGGTCCGGGTCGAGGTCCAGCGGGATGTTCAGCGCCTCCAGCACATCCGCGGAGCCGGACTTCGACGACACGGAGCGGTTGCCGCACTTGATCATCTTCACCCCGCCGGCGGCGGCGGTAAGAGAGGCCGCTGTGGTGATGTTGATGGTGTTGGCGCCGTCGCCGCCAGTGCCGGCAGTGTCCATGATCCCCTTCCCCGTCACCGGGAAGGGCCGGCCCGCGGCCAGGAATGCCTGGGCGGCACCCGCGATGTCCGCGAAGGTCTCGCCGCGCGTGCGGATGGTGGCCAGCAGCGCCGCGATGTGCACGTCCTCGTAGTCGCCCACCGTCAGTGGGGTAAACGCCTCCACTGCTTCCTCCAACGAAGGCGCCGGGTTGTTGATGAAGCGGCGGAAGATGTCCAAGTGGTCAGCCATTGTCGCGTCCTTTCTGCAGCAGTTGCTCAACGCAGCGTTCAAGGAGCTGCGGGCCGGAAGGTGTGAGGATGGATTCGGGATGGAACTGGAATCCGACGGACATGCCGTCGGCGGTTTCGGCGGCCATGATCACCCCACCGATCTCAGTGTCCGTCCACGCCAGGGGCACGATCCCCTCCGGCGCGGCCACCGCCCCCAGGGAGTGGTAGCGGGCCACTGGCACGTCCAGGCCGGGTTGGCCGGGGGTGCCGCCGACCGTGAGGCCGTCGAAAAGCGGGTGCGGGCCGGTGAGGCGCATAGGGACGGAGGTGCCGTGCTCTGGGCCGCAGGGCTCCACGCGGCCGCCGAAGTGCTCGATGAGCGCCTGGTAGCCAAGGCAGATGCCCAAGATGGGGATGCGGCCCTGGGCGCGCGCGATGACCTCCATCATGCAACCGGCGTCGGCCGGGTAGCCGGGCCCGGGAGAGAGCACGATGAGCTCGGGGCCGCCGTCCAACACCGTGTCGGCGGGGACGGTGTTGCGGTACACCACCGTGTCGTACCCCGCCAGCGCGTCCACCAGGTTGTATACAAAGGAATCCTGGTTATCCAGCAAGACAATCATTTCTGCACCTGCAACTCTCGCTCTCCTGCTAAGGCCTGCAGCACCGCGTAGGCCTTGTGCAGCGTCTCGTCCGCCTCGGCCTGCGGGTTGGAATCCCGCACCACGCCCGCACCGGCCTGGACTGTCGCTACGCCATCGGCGACGAACGCGGATCGGATCACTATGCAGGTGTCAAAGTCGCCGTTGCCGCGCAGGTACCCCACCGCCCCGCCGTAGGAGCCGCGCCGCTCGCCCTCCACTGCCCGCAGCAACTCGGTGGCGCGCAGCTTCGGGGCGCCGGTGAGCGTGCCCATGTTCATGCATGCGCGGTAGGCGTCCAGAGCGTCCAGGTCCTCGGCGAGGGTGGCGGTGACGCGGCTGACCAGGTGCATCACCCGGGAGTACCGGTCCACCTGAAGCAGTTCCCGCACGCGCCTGGTGCGGGGTTCGGCCACGCGCGCCATGTCGTTGCGGGCGAGGTCGACGAGCATGGTGTGCTCGGCCACCTCCTTGGCGTCCGTGCGCAGCTCCAGCTCCATGCGTGTGTCCAGCTCGTGGTTGACGCTGCCGTCCGGGTTCAACCCGCGCGGGCGGGTGCCGGCGATCGGGTACAGCTCCACCTGGCGGGTGGCGTGATCGAACTTCAGGTTGGATTCGGGCGAGGCGCCGAACAGCTCGTAGTCCTCCCCCCGGATGTAGAACATGTACGGCGAGGGGTTGGACTCGCGCAGCCGCCGGTATGCGGCGAAGGCGTCGGTGCACTCCGCAGTGAACGCGCGCCCGGGCACCACCTGGTAGATGTCCCCGTTCGCAATGTGCTGCTTCAGCCCCTCCACGCTCGCGCGGAAATCCGCGTCCGACACCGACGCTTGAGCTTCGAGCCGTTCCGCCGCCCCCGCCAACGGCCAGTAGTCCGGCACCGATTGCTGCATACGCTGCGCCAGCGGCTCCAGATCGATCCCGTCGCCGGCGGCGTCCACGCCGGCCAGGTAAGCGGTGCCGCTCTCGTGGTTGACCCGCAGCAGCACCTCCGCCAGCACGAACTGGTAGTCCGGGTACGTGTTCGGGCCGTCCGCGACCGTCGGAAGCTGCTCGAACGTGCCCAGGTAGTCGAAGGCGAACCCGCCCGCCAAAAACGGGAAGTCCTCGTTGCCGTAGCCGGCCCGAGTGGTCAGGGAACGCAGCACGTCCGCGCTGGAGGGGGCTGTGAGACGCTCGCGCTCGTCGGCCGCGCGCGAAGGCGGAAACTCGTAGGTGTGCTCTGCCACCCGGTACTTGTCCAGACCCAGATCGGCGGCGATGACCTCGCCGGACGGAGTCAGGGGCTGCACGGTCACGCGGTTGCCGCGGCACGTCACGCGCAGGGACGCTCGCAGCACCGCCACGGACTGCAGCCCGGAGCGGGTGGTGATGTCGGCGGACTCGAGCAGCACCGAATCCTGCGCCTCAAGCCCGCCGACGTGCGCGAACAGGCTTGCCACGTCCTCGTGGTAGCGCACCTCGCGGTGGGTGTAATGCATATGGTCCTCGGTCTTTCTTACATTGCACCGAGGGTGGAAAAGGCCCGCGGCGCTTGGTGTGCAAGCTGGCGGGCCGTGACTTCGCAGGTGGCGCGCCAGTTAGGCGAGCCACCACCAGTTCATGGAAGTCAAACACGTCACAATCGACAACTATAGCGGAGCAGAAAATCTAGGGCAGATTTTATTCAGCCAGGCGGTACTGCCCCCGCGGTGCTGCCGCCACCAGGCCGTCCACCTTCAGCCCGGTGATGGCGGCGTGGGTGGCAATGTCCGCATTAACGTGCGGCGCGTCCACCAGCCGGCGGGCAACTATCTGCGCGGAGATGTCCTTGTACGCCATCGGCTCCCCCGCCTCGCGGAGCACCTGCAGGATCGCTTCTTGCCAGGTCACGGGCATCTACTTCCGGTCGTCGGCGTGGCCGGCGGCTCGTCGTAAAGCATCGATGTTCACCGCGGGCTTGGGCTCCTCCGCCTGCTGCTCGCGGGCCTGCTCCACCGCCGCGGCCGCGCGGGCGCCGAAGTTGCCGCCGAGGGAGGCCGCAACCACTGCAGCCACCAGCGCCACGACGGGGAAAACCCACATCCACCCCGAGGCGATGAAGGAGAACGCGGCGCCGAAGGCGAGGGCGACGCCCGCCAGAACCCAGAAGGGGCCGGCGACTTTGTGCGCCTGGTCCCAAATCGCGCGATCCTTGCGCACTGCGGGCACGTGGAGACCGAACCACTTGTTGCCCGGGAGCTTGCCTGTAGAGGCAAGCGCCCCGGGGATGAGCAGCAGCAGGGTCAGAAGTATGAAGATGATGCCGATGACGACGTTGAGGGTGCTCATATTCTCAAACGGGCTCATGGCCTCCAGCATACGGCCGCCGCACACTCGAAAGAAAAGGGCTCAATATTGCAGTGAACTGCATATTTACCGGCTACTGTGGTCATATGAAAAATAAGCTCTTGCGCTCGCTGCTCTTTTGGGTGGTAGTAGCGATCATCCTCGGCTACGTCTGCAGCCTGTTCTTCCCGGCGTGGCTGGCCCGCGTCTTTGTCACCTTTGACGGACTGTTCTCCAACTTCCTCGGCTTCTTCGTGCCGGTGCTCATCTTCGCGCTCATCGCCCCCGCCATTGCAGGTCTGGGGAGCGGCGCCGGCAAGTGGCTCGGCGTCACCGCGGGCGTGGCCTACGGCTCCACCATCATCTCCGGCCTGATCGCCTGGGGTACGGCCTCTGCCCTCTACCCCACCCTGCTCCAGGGCAAGAGCCTGATCACCGACGTTGCCGACCCGGATGCCGGCGGCCTGTCGCCGTACTTCAGCGTTGAAATGCCGCCGCCACTGGCCGTGATGTCCGCACTGCTGCTCGCTTTCGTGGTGGGCTTGTCCATGACGGCGGTGAAGTCCGACAACCTCTACGCCGTGTTGGAAGAGCTGAACAACATGGTGCTCAAGGTGGTCACCACCTTTGTGATCCCGCTGCTGCCGCTGTATATCTTCGGCACCTTCCTCAACCTGGGCATGAACGAAAACTTTGGCGACACCATGGCGGCCATGGGCGTGGTGCTGCTGCTGTCCATCGTGATGACTGTAGTGATCATCCTGCTGCAGTACCTGCTCGCGGGCGCGGTCGCCGGCGTGAACCCGTTCATGGCGCTGAAGAACATGCTCCCCGCGTACTTCACCGCGCTGGGCACCTCCTCCTCGGCCGCCACCATCCCGGTCACCTACGAGGCCACCCTGAAGAACAAGGTGGAAGAAGAGGTCGCCGGCTTCGTTGTCCCGCTCTGCGCCACCATCCACCTCTCCGGCTCCATGATGAAGATCACGCTGTACGCGCTCTCCATCGTCTACATGGCCAGCCTGGACATCACCAGCGGCCAGGTCGTCGGTTTCATCCTGCTGCTGGGCATCATGATGATCGCGGCGCCGGGCGTTCCGGGCGGCGCCATCATGGCGGCCGTGGGCCTGCTGCAGTCCAACCTCGGCTTCGACGAGTCCATGGTCTCTCTCATGATCGCGTCCTACATCGTGGTCGACTCCTTCGGCACCGCCGCCAACGTCACGGGCGACGGCGCGATCGCGCTCATCGTGAACAAGTTCGCCAAGGGCAAGATCAAGGGGCAGCAGCTTAACGACGAACCTTCGGCCGCCCCCGCCTCCGGCTCCACCGCCGTGCAGTAGTCGCCCTGTCGCGCCGAACCGCCCCCCGGGGCGGTTTTTTCGTGTTTCACGTGAAACATCACCGGTGCGCTGCGCCCAGCGCAATCGACTACCCTCGTCCGCATGGCCTTCGAGATCGTCACCACCCACTTCGTGGCCCACGAGCACGACCTCGAGGACGCGTATGAGCTATACCGCCAGCGCATCGACACCAGCGGCGCCGACATCGCGAACATCTCGCCGCACCCCCACCCCATCAAGGACGACTTCACCCTCTGGGACCTGCGTTGCCAGGCCGCCTACGACAACCTGCCGGCACCGGATTCGATGCAGCTCTACGAGCTCAACGCGCTCGTGGACTTCTCCACGACTAACCGCGACAACGCCATCGAGCGCTTCTTCTTCGAGGATCACACCGAGCCCACCCGCTTCCCGGCCTCCCTCGGGGGGTTGGACCAGCTGACGCTTCGGGACGAGCCAATCGGCGAACTCTCCCTCACCACCATCGTGTACCTCGGCATGCCAGAGCACATGCTGGCGGCGCAGCAGCTTTTCGACGCCACGGTGGCCGACCTCAACGTCGTGGCCTACCAGCCCTGCGTGGCACCGCTCGAGGGGACCGAGCACGCCGCGCTAGTGGGCCCGCTGTGGGTGCGCGATGCCACGCTGAACATCATCGGCAAAGGCGACGGCCACTTCTCCCCCGGCAAAGAGGCGTGGGCGGGATGGGTGCTGACGTCGAGTGCTCCGGAGGACGTGGATAGGCAGCTGCACGAACAAATCGATCCGGGTGTCGTGGTGATCACCCGGGCCGTGCGGGAGCTTTTCTAGCTTGAGAACACGAAAACGGCCCGCCCCGAGAACGGAGCGGGCCGAAAGTAGCTCAGGTGAGCCGAATTAGAACGGCAGAGCCGGGAGCTGAACGCCCGGGATCATGCCGGAAGCCGCAGCGGCAACGCCGAGCAGGGCCACGAGCGCAACCGGGACACCGATGAGGAGGGCGAGGATGCCGCCCTTGGTGTCCGGGTTGTCGATGAGCTCCTGGATGCAGGTGCCGGTGGCGGAGGAAGAACCGGTGTTCTCCTTCTCGCCAGCCTTGGTTGCCTCAGCCTTCTTCTCAGCCTCGGTCTTGGCCTCCTCGCGGGTCTTGCACTGGTTGTAGAGCTCGGAGGAGCCGGTCTTCTCGGTCTTCGTGGAGTCCTGCTTGGTGGCGGAGGAGCCCTGGGCCTCCTTGGTAGCGGTGGTGCCGGTGGCCGGAGCGTCAGCTGCGAAAGCCGGGCGGCGACGGCGGACAGGGACAGGGTTGCTGCAACTGCAGCGGTGGCGATGCGCTTCATGGCAATCTCCTCGTTCTCTCAGAATCACCTGCCAGGAATCTGACACGTGTAGCAAGGTTATCGGCGCCGCGCGACAGAGCGTTACACGGGGTTACTCTGGGTGGTATGCCATCGATGAATGAGATCGCAGCTGTTGTCGGAACATCCGCCCTCGTGGGCCTTGGCGGTGCGGCCGTCGGCTACAACACTGTGGACGTCCCGCAGCGCGACCAGATTGCCCTTCAAACCGTTGGTGCACCGAGCGCGACTATCGACGACCCACAGAGTGTCCTCTCCCCCGCCGACCGCGACCGACTCGTTCGTGACACCGCCAACATTGATGCGCCAGAGGTGGTCACGGACTTCCATTACATGGTGTTCAAGACCAACCACGAGAACATCCTCGACGACGTAGAGGAGCTCCTGCGCTCGCAGTACCCCGACCTCATCGACCAGTCCAAGGGCGAGAACGGGCGCCCGGCCGATGGGGTACTCATCGTGGGCGTAGGCCTGGATCCGCGCCAGGCGTTCATCTACGGCGGCGATGACGTCTCCGACGAGCTGATGCTTAACGACGTCTCGTACCGCGAATCCCTCCTCGATGCAATGAAACCCGGCGTGGAAGAGGGCAACATCCCATCGGGCCTGTTCCGCACGGCGAACCTCGCCATGAGTGCTGACACGCTCGCCGACAGGCAGGTCAGTAACGCAGAGAGCGAGCGGATGGGCGCGACCCTCGTGCTGGGCCTCGGCGGAGGGGCGCCGCGGCGGGTCTCGGGTCGGTTGTGGTGGCGGTGCGGAGCGCTCGTCGTAAAGCAATTGCCAAGGCGCGCGAAGACTACGAGCTGGTGACCAGCGAGTACACCCGCCTGGCAGGGCGTTTGGACGAGGTGGACGTGCGGGCGAACTCGCTGTCGTCGGCGTTCGCGGACGAGACGCTGCGGCGCCAGTGGGTGGAGGTGCGCGACCGGTTCCTGGGCATGAACGAGCTGGTGCACGGCGCGCAGGGGTTAAGCGCGATCAACATGGACGACGATAAGGACGTGTACAAGCACCGCAAGCAGCTCGCAGACGCGGCGGAATCCGTGGACCACGTCTCCAACGCAGAGGACAACATCGACCGCCTCTTCGGCGTGGAACACGGCGACCCCGCCACGCGCCGGGCGGATCTGAGCACGATCCGCGCAGACGTGTTGCGTGCCCGCGGCGACGTGAAGGATGAGGGGCTGCGCAGGGAGCTGGACTTGCTCATGCAGCGCATTGAAAACCTCGACGCGGATCCGAGCTCCCCACCTACCTGGACGACTTCGTGCGCGTGCTGGAGGACTACCGGGTGATCCTGGACCAGGTGAAGAAGAAGCAGTTCAGCGATGTGAAAGAGCGCGAAAAGCTGGAGGCTCCAGCGGTGTACGACTCGGGTTTCTGGTACGGCGGGTACGTCCCCTACGCGCACATGCACACGTGGCACGAGTCCAACGTGCAGGCGGAGCAGGCGGCGCAGGCGTCCTCATCATCGAGTAGTGTGTCCTCCTCGGGGTTCAGCGCGGGCGGCGGCAGCTCCAGCTTCTAATTGGCGTTACACACTGCAAGTGTGAAATAGGACACAAAAGCCTCTAAAACTTTCCTTTAATCAATCCGTGTTTATACTTGAAAGCGGAGAAATTCGAAGCGGACCCGCCACCTAGAACACGAGGTGGCGGGTCATCTTTTTGCTCGGTGCCCCACACGCTGAAAAGGTGGAACCCTTTCGCCTGCTCGCACTCTAAATGGGGGGGTGGGTGAGTGCTCTACCGGTCTCGGGGGGGGATGGACCGTGGGCGAAAGGGTTCGCAACAACGAATATAGACCATGAGTGGAGATGTGTCTAGGCGTAGCCGGGGCGCTGGCTCGGTGCAGGTGAGACGGGGTTATGGGATGATAGCCGGCATGAGTATCCAGGCTCGTGCGCTGACGTATAAGCGTCAGAAGGAGCAGTCAGCGGCCATCCGGCTGCTGCACGCCGATCACGCGCCTGTCCTGCTGGCCGTGTTGGCGGAACATTTCCCGCGCGGTGCGGAGGCTCGACCGGCGGAGCAGCTATACCAGCTCATGGCCGAAGATTTTGCAGTCCTGAGAGACACGTTCGAGCTTCCACGGACACCCCAGGCGTACTGCAACGAGTGGGTGAAAGCGGGCTGGCTCGTGCGCAAGTCCGGCACCAAGACAACGGGTGAGACTCTCGAGCCGAGCGAACAAGCGCTTACTGCACTGCAGATGATGGACAGTGTAAGTGCGCCGAGGTCGGCAGTGACGGCGAGCCGGGTAGCGTCGATAAGCAATGCATTGCAGGCGCTCGCGCGCGACACGGACCCAGACATAGACTCGCGCCTGCGACATCTCGAAGCCGAACGCAGGCGTATTGATGCGGAGATGGCGCAGGTGGAGCGTGGCGAGTTCGAGCTGCCCTCCCCCGCTGCCGTGCGTGAGCGGGTGGGTGACATCCTTGGTCAAGCCAGTGCGATCCCCGGCGACTTCGCCCGCGTGAGGCACGAGCTAGAAATGCTGAATTCACAGCTCCGCCGCCAACTTTTGGATCCGGATGGTTCCCGGGGTGATGTGCTCGATGAAATCTTCGCCGGCGTAGACCTGATCGGAGAATCTGATGCTGGTCGCAGCTTCAACGGGTTTTACTCGCTGGTGGTCGATCCGGAGCGTGGCGCCTGGCTAGACACATGGATCGGCCAAGTTCTTGAACGGACGGATGAGGAGACGATGTCGCCGGAAGAGCGGGCGAAGTTTCGCACGTTGTTCCGTGACATGGAGGATGCCGGATACGAGGTCAACCGTATGATGATGCGCCTCGCCCGAAATCTTCGCAACTACGTCGCTAGCGAGCAGTTCGCCGAAGACCGCCGCATGATCGAGCTGCTGCGCGACACACGCAAGCTCGCGGCCGATGCCGCGGAACGCGAGGAGCTGGCCGCAACCCACAAGATGAAGACCCCGCTGCAGCGCATCGGCATGCAGATTACGTCGGTATCGCAAATAAAACTCGCGGATCCGGGTGCGGAGGTCATCACCAGCACCGTAGAAGCCTTTGAACCCGGAGAGGGCGACCCCGACGCGCTCTACCAGGCGGTACGTGAAAGCGAAATCGACTTGGAGGAACTCATGGCGGCGGTGAAGGAGACGGTCGAAGGGACCGGAGGTGCGTCGATAGGCGAAGTGCTCGAGCGCCACCCGGCCACTCAAGGCCTGGGATCTGTGGTGGGTCTTGTGTATCTCGCGCTGCGGCATGGGCTGCGGCAGGAAGGCCACGAAAAGGTCCGCTTCGAGGAAGAAGACGGAAGTATCCGCTTAGCAGCGATCCCCGCTGGTATTTCGATGACGCGGCAGTAGAGGACATGCAATGACGGAACCGCTGTGGACAGGCGACACAGGTACCTTGTCTGAAGAAACCCGGCGCGCCTTAGTGGATCTTCTCAAAGGGCCACTCATTACTGCGGACCGGAAGAAGGACACCTGGCACGCCATCACCACGGACACCGAGGCGCTTCGTTCGCGGCTGCATGACGTGTTCTTGGAGCTGGTGGTGGACGAGGATGCAGGTATCGCGTTCACGCGCCACGTTCGCCCGGACAACGACGAGGTGCAGGCGCCGCCGGTGCTACGCACCGAAGCGCTCACGCACCTTCAAACCGCGATCTTGCTGCAACTGCGACATGAGTTGGGTATGTCTGCACCGGGCGAGCGAGTGATCGTGGGCGACGACGAGCTGTACAACGCCATCAGTTACGTCCGCGCGGTGGACAACCGAGACGAATCCGGGTTCAAGAAACGGTTTAATGCGGCCGTGAACACGATCCGCAAATACAGCCTTCTCACGGACACGGAGACTGAGGGGCGCTGGGAGGTTTCGCCTGTGCTGCGCCACATTTTCGACGCAGACACAGTGCATGCGCTGCGTGAAGAGTATCTGCGCTTGGCGCGGCAGGAAGAAGGAGAGGAGCAATGACGGAGCAGTTTCGTCTCGCGCGCGTCCAGTTGGTGAACTGGGGCACGTTCGACGGCTACTACGACATCCCTGTGGGCACGCGCGGGTTCTTGGTCACCGGCGCGTCCGGATCGGGCAAGTCCACGCTGATCGACGCGTTCTCCGCCGTCCTAGTCCCACCTGGCAAACTGCGCTTCAACGCGGCCGCCCAGCAGGAGACGAGCCGCGACAAGGGGCGCAGCCGCGTGTCCTACATCCGCGGCGCGTGGCGCCGTAGCGAGGACCCGGCGACCGGTGAGATCCGCAGCCAGTACTTGCGCCCGGGCGCGACCGCCAGCATTGTCGCGTTGACCTACCGCGCCGGCACAGAGGTGGTGACACTTGCCGCGGTTTACCGGCTCAACGCGGGCCAACAACAGGAAGCACAGGTGAAAGCGCTCTATGGCATTTTCCCCAGCGAGGTTGATGTTGACGGGTTCGTGCCGTTGTTGCAGAACTCGCTGGACAAACGGAAGCTAGAGGCAAAGTACAAGACCGCAAATTCTGGCGTGACGTTCACGGAGCAGTACTCCGTGTTTGCCAACCGCTTCCGCTCGAAGCTGGGCATCGGCAGCGAGGAAGCACAAATGCTGCTGCACCGCACTCAATCCGCAAAATCCCTGGGCAGCATGGACGAGCTGTTCCGCAACTACATGCTGGACACGCCGCGCACGTTCCAGGTTGCCGAGGACGCCGTGGCCACGCACGAGGACCTGCGCCAGGCGTACGAGCGACTCGAGGATGTGCACGAGCAGATTGAGACGCTGGCTCCTCTGCCTGGTTTGCACTCGAAGCTCAAGAACGCGCAGGCGACGCAGGAGAACACCGCCGCGCTTTCCGCGGCCCTGCCACACGTGCGGCGCGCGATCGAAGCGAAGCAGCTGCGCGAGCGTATCGACGTCAGCTCCGCCCAGCTCGCCGCGTTGGATGTGAAGGCGCAATCCCTCGATGCCCGCAAAGAGGTGCAGCAGGAGGCGGAGCGGAGAGCCAGCGCGCAACGGGAGCAGGTTGCGGGGCAGAGCTTGGGCGAAATTGAACGTTCCATCGCTCGCGAGGAGCAAGAGCTCGCCAAGCGGATTGGGAAAGTGCGCGAACTGGCGGACATAGTGCAGCTGGACGGGGCGTTGGACGCCGAGCGTTTCTCGGAACTGAAAGCCCAGGCTTCAGCCGAGCTGGCTGCTGCGCCGGAACAGGAAGAGCGTCTGCGCGAAGCGTGGTTTGAGGCGCGGAGTGAGCAGGACGAGCTTGCTCGCGCGGAGGCGGCGGTGGAGGCGAGTTGGCGTCGTTAGGCAAACGCTCCTCCAACATCGACCAGCGCTACGTGGACGTGCGTGCGCAGCTATGCGCGGATACGGGGCTTACGGTGCGCGAGCTGCCGTACGTGGGTGAGCTTATTGACGTGCTGCCGGAGCAGGCCGAGTGGGAACCGGTGATCCAGCGATTGCTCGGTGGGTTCGCGGCAACACTGCTGGTGCCGGCGGAGCGGGAGCACGAGGTGAGCAGCTGGGTAAACGGCCGTCACCTGAGCATGCGGCTGGAGTACCGCACCGTGCCCGAGGGCACGAATGCGCCGCGCGGCCCCAGTAACCCGCTCAGCTTGTTTTACAAGGTGCGCGTAGTGGAACATCCGATGCGCCCGTGGCTGATGCGCATGCTGGCTGGCACCTTCGACTACGCACTGGTACGTACCGTGGACGAGCTGGAACGTCAGGGCCAGCGCGCAGCCACTATCGATGGTTTGGAGCGCAACCCGGCAGATAAAACCGGCTCCAACAGGTACGTCAAGAATGACCGTCTCCGCCTGGGCGAGCGGCGTAACTACCGCCTCGGCTCCTCCAACAACGCCAAGGTGGAATTGTTGCGGGCGGAACTGGCGGAGGCGAAAAGCTCGACGACGGCGGCGCGGCACCGCCTGGCAGAGGTCCGGCGCAGACAGCAGGTGCTGGCCAGTGACGTGGACAAGGCGAAAAAGATTGACGCCCTGGAGTGGGCCAGCGTGGATTCTGCGAGTACGGAGGAGCAGTTGGCGGGTCTGCGCGCCGAGCTTGAGCGGCTCACTTCCTCCCCCGAAGCCAAGGAGTTGGAGCGGGCCTGGCGTGAGGCGGCCGAAACGTTGAAAGCGACTGAGCAGGAGTTACAGGGCGTGCGCGACGAGCTCGCGGTGGCCAGGCGAGCTGTGCAGGATGACCAGGCGCGTCTGAAGCAAAGCGAGGCCGCGCAGGTGGAGGTGGATCCGGAGTTGGCGGAGAAACTGGAGGTGATGCTGGCGGCCACCACGCGCCGTCTGACACCGGAGAATTTGAGTGACAGCGCCTTCAAAGTCACCGCGGAACTGGATGCGCAGACCAAGCAGGCGGGAAAGACGGTGACCGAATCCAGCAACGCCATCGTGAACATCTTGTCCAACTACAAGTCCCAGTGGTCCGCAGAGTCCGCAGACCTGCAGGCCTCCGCCGAGTTCGCCGGAGAGGCTATTGCGCGCTTGGAGATGCTGCGCTCGGACCGTCTGCCGGAGTTCCGCGGCCGCTTCCTGGATCTACTCAACGGGCAGTCCGTGATGCACCTGAGCAAAATCTCCACGGAGCTGCAGCGCGCGAGAGGCGACATTGAGACGAATCTTGCGCCCATCAACGCATCGCTGCGCCGCTCCCCGTATACCGAGGGACGCTTCCTGCAGATTGAGGTCCGCGATAACCGCGACCGCGTTGTGCGCGACTTCCTCCAAGACCTGCGGGAAGCGACCGCCGGCAGCCTGAGCGAGGCAGACGAGAAAACCGCCATCGAGCGGTATCACCGTCTAGCCAAGATCATGGACCGTCTCGGCTCCTCCGAGCGCGCTGATCGGAGTTGGCGCAACGTGGTGCTGGACACCCGCCGCCACGTGAAGTTCGTGGGCAACGAGGTGGATGCCGAGGGCACGGTGCACAACACCCATGTGGATTCCGCGTCGTTGTCCGGCGGCCAGGCGCAAAAGCTTGTGTTCTTCTGTCTGGCTGCGGCGTTGCGCTACCGCCTGGCAGGCGTGGACGCGGACGTTCCCCGCTACGCCACCGTGGTGCTCGACGAGGCCTTCGATCGCGCGGACCCCGTGTTTACCCGCACCGCTATGGACGTGTTTGAAAGCTTTGGCTTCCACATGGTCCTGGCCACGCCGATGAAGCTGATCAAGACGCTGTCCCCCTACGTGGACGGCACCATCGTGGTCCACTACACCGAGGACCCAGTCGCCCGTTCCACCTTTGAGCTCGTGGATACCCATGCGCCTTCCTAATCAGTTGCCTGTGAAGCTCAACATGGAGCTTTTGCTTCTCGACGAACCTACGGTCCTCTCCGTGCCATTGCATCCGCCAACACGCGCGCGGGTGCTCGCCGACGAGGCCGGTGCCCGGGAATTTGTCCGCGCCTGGCAAGCGTGGAAACCAGCTGAGGAGGTGGAGTGGGCTACTCGGTCTTGGGCGGGCCTGGGTAAACAGGACGTGCCCGTGCGCGTGACGCTTTCTGGGTGGGACCGCATTGCGGAGGTGGCTGACCGCGTCTCGGAGGTGGCGCTGGCCCGGGAGCGGTTTGCGGTGTTGATTGGGCTGTTTCCGGGCTGGCCGGGCTTTCGGGAGCGGGCGGCGCGCTCTTGGTCGTCGTGGCTCGCGTTGGAAGAGGAGGACTTCACCCGCCTGTGCCTCGCTCTACGATGGTTTCACGTGAAACCTTCTTCGGGTTTGCGCGCCCGGGCCGTGCCCATCGAAGGCCTGGACACGAAGTGGATCGCCGCGCACCGGGGGCTATTGCAACGCTTGCTTGGAGTGTCTGACCTTGGCTTGGCCGAGGGCGACCGGCTGATGCGGGTGCGGTTCCTGGATGGCACGCTCGCTCCCGCTGAGGGGTTGGTGGATGTGGCAGTGCCCTTCGGGTCGTTGGCGTTGCCGGACGGCCTGACGGTGGTCGTGGTGGAGAACAAGAGACGTTCCTGGCGCTGCCCCAGGCTCCCGAGGGCTCAGGCGCAGTGCTGGTGTGGGGCTCCGGCTACACCGCTGGAGCGCTGCCGGAGCTGCCGTGGGTGCGCGGCGCACACCAGGTGCTGTACTGGGGCGACGCGGACGCGGACGGCTTCGCGATCTTGAACGCGCTGCGGTCGCGTTTGGCTGCCGACGGCGCTTCCGTTCCGATTGTCAGCGTGGCGATGGATGTGGAAACGGTGCAACGTTTCCTGCATCTCGCTGTAGCCGACCCAGGAGATACGACTCGGGTGCTCCCCCACCTCACCGATGATGAGGAACGCGCCCGCCGGTTCCTGGTCGCCTCCGGTGCGAAGCGTTTGGAGCAGGAGCGCGTGTCGTTGGAGTGGGCGCTGGCGATGCCGGAGTTTGCTGCGGTGTGGGGATATCGGCGGCTAGGTTAAACTCCCTGCCATGAGCACAGTCAGGGTCAATATCCAGCCCCACATGCTCGCGTGGGCACTGGATAGCACTGGCCTGCCAGAAGCCGAGTTGGAGAAGCGGTTTCCGAAGCTTCCACAGTGGCGCTCGGGTGAAAGCCGGCCAACATTGCCCCAGGCCAGGAAATTGGCCAAGCTTGCCCGCATTCCGTTTGGCCGACTGCTGCTGGATGAGCCGACGGGCGAAAGAGTGGGTGTGACGGACTTTCGGACCGTCGGAAACCGGGCGATGGGCAACGTGAGTGCCGATTTGCGGGAGACTATCCGTGCGAGCCAGAACCGGCTCGCTTGGTACGCCGATTTCGCGGCAGAGGAGGGTATCGCCCCGCCGGCAATGTATGCCTCGGCCACGGTTGGGAATGATCCAGCTGAAGCAGCGGAACGAACCAGGGAGCATCTGGGTATTGAGCGAGGAAAACCACTCCCGGGAAGCGACAAAGTAGCCGAGCTCGCTGCGGCCATGGAGGATGATGGAATCCTCGTGGCGAGAAACTCGATTGTCGGAAACACCACTTCGAGGAGACTCAGCGTCGGCGAGTTCCGGGGCTTCACAATCGAAGACGGTGGTTACGTTTTGGTGTTCGTAAACACCGCGGACGCCAAGACTGCCCAGTTGTTCAGCTTGGCTCACGAACTGGGCCACGTTGTACTAGGTCGAACCGGTATCTCTGACCATTCTGAGCATGCGGAAGTTGAACGTTGGTGCAACAGGTTTGCGGCTGCGTTGATTGCTCCGGCGGAGGCAGTGGAACGTCTCTACACTGACGCAGACTTGCTGGATTCAGTTACTCGGCTTTCGCAACGGTTCGGTCTAAGCCGGGAAGCGATGCTCTGGCGGCTAGTTGAGCTGGGCTTCACCTCGCGCGAAGAGGCTGCGAACGTGGTGGGGTTGCTCAAAGCAGGGCCAACAGATCAGTGCGAAAGCGGTGGCGCTCCTCCGTTTCACGTATTGGTACGCTCGCGCGTCGGCGGCCGTTTCTTCGACACGGTCACTCACGCTTGGAGCCATGGGCAGATTACGGAAAGAGATGCGGCACGCTACCTCGGTGCCAGCAGTTATGCCTCGCTCTCCAAGCTCGCAGCGGTACAGCACGGGAAAGCGGTGTGATCCGTGTACCTCGTAGATACAAATTTTCTGGGGCAAATGGTGTCCGTGTATCCGCAGGACGTTTTTCCATCGCTGTGGACGGAGCTGGAGACGAGCCTCTTCTCCCTGAAATCTATTTCCATGTGGAGGTTCACAATGAAATGAAGAAGTGGGCCCATCCCGCGCTGAATTGGTATCTGAAGTTTTTGCAGCCATCTCAGGTTCTCAGCCCGGATGACGATGAGCTACTTGCTTATGGTGCCGTCAGCGACTGGGTGGTGAACAAACGAAAACCCGTTTATACCGATGCCGCTATCGACGGATTCCTCGACACCGCGGACCATTGGATCGTAGCGTCTGCACATCGTCACGGGGCGACCTTAGTTACCAACGAGGTACCAGCGCCGGATGGAAAGAAAAAGGTAAAGATTCCTGATGCAGCGGCTGCGTTCAAAGTACCTTGCATCAACACTCTCGAGTTTATTCGGGAACTCAGGGTCAGCGTGTAGTTGCAATGACGCACTGCTGAAGTCCCATCGTTTGTAGAAGCGAACTTTGACGACTTAGATACTGATACCCTCACTTAAGTAATCGCGACCCCGACAGGCTTCTTTCCCGCTGGTCAGATAGGCCTCCATGTCGCACGATTTGTCGTGCACGGAGGCTGTCATGGCGGGCTTGCGCCTGAACGCTCGGGAGCTCATGCGGGTCGCACGCGATCCCGATTCGCTGGTGGAAACAATGCTGCAGCAGTACATGAGCGACTACCAGACCGCCGTCGGGGAATCAGAGCAACGCTCGTGGCGCAACAGCTTGCCGGCGCTTGCGGAGGATCTGGCTGCGGCTGGGTTGGATGCGGTAGATGTTCTGCTGGAGTACGCGCTTCCGCTCACGTCGCAGCGTGCAGACGTCATCTTGGCAGGTACTCACCCGGCAACCGGGAACCCGTCCTTCGTCGTCGTGGAGTTGAAGCAGTGGACCTCAGCCGAACCCTTTGAGGGGGACGACGCGCTCGTCTCTGTGACGGGCCTCCCAGAACCGGTGCTCCACCCGGCCCGTCAGGTGGACGGTTACCGGCGATACCTCACCAACTATCTGGTCAATCTGCATGACCACGAAGAATGGGTGGGCGCGGTGGCATACCTGCATGGTGCGCAAAACGACGAAGGCGTGGCCGGGATTCTCGAGGGTGGGGATGCGCCGGTGTTTACCGGAGGGCGTCGAGAAGCATTGCGCTCCTATTTGCGGGAGAGGCTCGGCGGCGCAGGCACCGCGGAGGTGCTGCTGTCGTCGAGCGTGCGGCCGTCGACCAAGTTGATGCAAGTCGCCGCTGACGAGGTGCGCGATCGTGAACAGTTCGTCTTGCTGGGTAAACAGCAGCTGGCGGTGGACTTGATCCGGCATGAGGTGGAGCGAGCCGGGACGACGAAACGGGTCATTGCGGTGTCCGGCGGCCCGGGTAGCGGCAAGTCCGCAATCGCACTCTCTGCGCTGGGCGAGCTGGCCAGGGAGGGCAAGGCCGTCCTGCACGCGACGGGATCGAGGTCGTTCACGCAGACCATGCGCAAAGTTGCGGGGCACCGGAGCAGGGACACGCAAAGCCTGTTCAAGTACTTCAACTCGTTCACCAAGGCAATGCCGGACGAGATCGACGTGCTTATCGCGGATGAAGCGCACCGCATCCGCCAGACGTCCAACAACCGGTTCACCAAGGCCGCGGACCGCAGCGACCGCCTGCAGATCGACGAGCTCATCTCCGCCGCCCGCGTCCCGGTGTTCCTGCTCGACGACCACCAGGTGGTACGCAAAGGCGAGCTGGGCACGGTGCGCGACATCGAGGCCTTTGCGCGTGCGCAGGGGCACGAGGTTGTACGCATCGAACTGGACGAGCAATTCCGGTGCGGCGGATCCGCCGCGTACGTGGAGTGGGTGGAGCAGATTCTCGGGCTTAACGACGGCGTTCCGTTCGAAGCTGCGCTGCCCGAAGACGACCCGTTTGTGGTCGAGGTGGTCGATTCCCCGTGGGAACTCGAACGGCGCCTGCGCGAGCGCAACAACAACGGTTACACCGCCCGCATCGCTGCCGGGTACTGCTGGAAGTGGTCGGATGCCAAACGGGAGAGCCTGGTCGACGACGTGGTGATCGGCGACTGGGCCCGGCCGTGGAACAACAAGGAGGACCGCCGTGTCGGTACCGCTCCCCCGTCCGCGTTGTGGGCGACGCAGGATGGCGGCTTCGACCAGGTCGGATGCGTGTATACCGCCCAGGGTTTCGAGTTCGACTGGTCGGGCGTGATCATCGGTCCCGATCTGGTGTGGCGCGACGGGCGTTTTGAAACCGTTCGATCAGCGAACAAAGACCCGCACTTCCGCAACCCGAAGACGGTGCCGGACGAAGACTTCGACCTGTTGGTGCGCCATGTGTACAAAGTGCTGCTGACGCGGGGGATGATCGGTACCATCTTGTATTCACCGGATGCTCAGACCCGCGAGGCGCTGCGCACCCTGTTGAACTGATCCGACCCCCTTCGGGCCCAACGGACTTCCCCGCCGGACATGTCCTCACCCCGCGTAACGCAGATGAGGCATGCCCCGTGGACGCTTTTCCCAAGCCATATATCCAACGAGTCCGGTACGACGACCAATTCGCAGTGAGCTTAGAGACGGCCTACGGCGAGCGCGCCGAAGACGAGCGCGCAGATTGGATCACCCACCAGTTGAACTTTCCCACCGTGTACGTGGTCCGCAGCCGCCGGGAGTATGAGCACGGGTACCGGTACAAGGTGTACGTCGGCGAGACCAACGACATTCAGAAGCGCACCCGCCAGCATCTTTTCCAGGACATCAAGACGCGGCCTGATTGGAGGGAGTTCAGTGAGGCGGAGGACGTGGAGATGTATGTAATCGGCCACCCGTACTTCAACAAGTCTCTCACTCTCGACGTGGAGAACCGGTTCCTGCATTACCTGGAATCGTGCAAGTC
Organism: Corynebacterium wankanglinii; assembly: GCA_014490595.1. GTDB lineage: Bacteria > Actinomycetota > Actinomycetes > Mycobacteriales > Mycobacteriaceae > Corynebacterium > Corynebacterium wankanglinii. Next base: position 74,755 of record CP061031.1, on the reverse strand, counting down.
AGTGGAGCGCCGCAACAACCGGCGCACGAATGAGCAGCGCGACTACTTCACCTACGAGCATCTGGACCAGTTGTTCGATGAAGTTTGGGAGGAACTCCACCGGGTCGAGCCAGAGCTTTTTGAGTCCAAGGAAGCGATCACCTCCTCCGCGATCTTCAAGGCATCGCCATTTCAGAAGCTCAACGAGGAGCAGCTCACCGCGCAGAATCAGATCTTCGAAGCCGTGAACAACGCGTTGGAAGGCGGCGTGGGTGACGATGTGTTGGACCATAAGCTGATCTTGGTCTCCGGTGAGGCAGGGTCCGGCAAGACCGTACTGATCAGCAGCATTTTCAACGGCATCATGATGGGCGTGGAAGATGAGGACGAGCGCTTCCGTGCTCTAGCTGCAGGGCTCGACCTGGACGGCACCGGCATCGACGGGTACCTCGTCTCGGGCCACAAGAACGATGGTGGGCAGCTGGCGGTGTACAAGGAGATCATTAAGAAGGCGGGCATCCCCGACTCACGTAAAGGTGGCGACCGGGAGCGCGTGTACAGCCCCACCCAGTTCATTAACCGCTTCTCTCCCGACGACCCCGCGGATGTCGTGCTTATCGACGAGGCGCACCTCCTGCTCACTCAGAAAGCGCTCGGCTACTTTCACGATCAACCGCAAATCGAGGCGATTCTGGACCGCGCCAAGGTCGTCGTGGCGGTGTACGACCCGAAGCAGACTCTGGAAACCCCGCAGCACTGGGAGGTTCCCGTCGAGGACTACTTCGCCGACCGCATGGCTCAGCCGGCGATTCGATTGACCAACCAGATGCGTCTGAACGCGGACCGGGAGACGATCAAGTGGATTCGCACGTTCGTGGACAAGGGCGTGATTCTGCCAGTGCACGCGGATTCGCAGGGTTACGACCTACGCATCTTTGATAGCCCTCATGCTTTGGATGCTGCGATCCGGGAGAAGGACTCGGCAGTTGAGAACAACCTGTCCCGCTTGATCGCCACCTACGACTGGCCGTATAGCGCTGCGAAGAAGAACGAGAACGACCCCGACGGTTGGTGGTACGTCAACGTGGAGCACGAGACCGGCAGTCTGCGCCGGCCGTGGAACCTGCAGTTACGAGAAGAACGCAACGAGCGTCGCATCGCCTACCGCAAGGCCTGGTCGGAAACGCCATCCACGATCGGCGAGATTGGATCCACCTACACAATTCAAGGTTTCGATCTGAACTACGCAGGCGTGATTCTCGGACCCTCAGTGAAGTATCGGAATGGTCGCGTGGTGTTCGACCCGTCCGAGTCTGCCCACAAGAAGGCTGTGCAGAATCGCGTACTCGCAGACGGCTCGCGTGAGTCGTTTGGAGAAGAGATGCTGCAGAACGAGCTCAATGTGCTGATGACCCGCGGCACCCGGGGTATGTTCATCTACGCGGTGGATGAACAGTTGCGGGAAGCGCTGTTGGAGGCGCAGCGAGCTTCAACAGCGGATTAGACAACCAGAAGATTACCGGGATCTGTATCGTTTGCGCTGGCGCCGAGCAGTGCTCCAGCCGGTTCGGCGCGCGTGAGAGCCCGGGGCGTCGGGGCGCATCATAGACTCGCTCAACGTTTGGAATAGCCGAGCCGTTGAAGTGTTTGATGGCTTCCCAGGGAGGCCAAAACTAAGCTTCGAGAGTGCAGTGAGGTTCCCATCGGATTGGCGATCTCTCGACCTCTGGGCTGCGGGATAGCAGAAGGTTGTGGGGAACCCTGGGGCGTCGATAAGCCTTTGCGAAAGGATGAGGAGCGTCGGGCTGCGCAGGTGGAGATTGATGCGATTGTGGCGTTGTCGTTGGGTGTGACGGCGGATGAGTTGTGCATGATTTACCGGACGCAGTTTCCGGTGATGTGTCGTTATGACCAGGAGGATTGGTTTGATGTGAATGGTCGGAAGGTGCGGAAGGAGATTGTCAAGGCGGACGCGAAGTTGAAGGATGGTGCGGAGTTGTCGGTGGCGGATCGGACGTGGACGCATCCTCAGTCGGGTGTGGAGTACGTCTACGAGTACCTGTTTCGGCAGCTGGACCGGGAGGCGGATATGCGGGAGGCGTATGCGCGGTTTGAGGGGGTGGCGCGGGAGTGAGCACGTTCGAAGAGAGCAGCCCAACCGTCGGGAACGGGTGCTATGGGCTGCCTGTAGCTCGGTTGGCGGCCGCACACTTCAAGCGATATGAGTATTTGGGAGTGTACGCTGCTCACTAAAGAGATTGCGTCGCGGCATTAAGAGTCTTGTACTGAGCCAAGTTGCTTAGTCCCACCGTTCGATCATTTGGGCCAACGCCTCCATTATCGGATTGGGATGGTCGAGGTCCAATCTGCAGAGGTTGATCGCCGGTGCGAGCTGTTCCCGGAGGTTCAAAAGGAAAGTTTTCACGTCGATCGAGAACTGAGGCTGGACCTCTGACACACCCGCGATTGCTCGAATAAAGTCACCCGCCAGCGCCGTTGAGACGACCATGGCTATGAGGGATGGATCGAGTTGATCGAACGGATCGGGATCGTCAAAGAGGAGAGGCGCACTCAGGACGTCGACATGGGCGTATTGACAAGCTACGACGTAGAAGAGTGAATATAATTCTTTAACATAGCTAGGTGCCGAGTCTGCTAAGGCTAAGTCGGATACCCGCAGCACAACCGATATGCGTTCCCCGGTGACACGGTGAACCACATGGTTGAAATTCGTTCGACCATCTGGGTATTGCCCGAAACTATAGTCCTCTTCATTTGACTTGGGCGCGATACTTTTCCAAAAGAAGGACTCATCAGACACGATTCGGTCCAGGAAAAGAGTATTCTCGTAGAAGCTCCTAGCCAGGGCATATACGCTTTCAGGATGACCCGCTTGGGAAAGCAAATCGATAGATTTTGCAGTTTTCTTAAACCTCAGCGCAGAAAAGAGTGCGTAATCTAAGGGCGTTTTTAGCTTGAAATTTGCGCCGCTAAAGCGAGAAGGCGACAGGCGGGGCTGAACATATTCGACTGGAAGGTGTCTTGACAGGAAGTCTGTGACGACCATGTTGATTTGCGACGAGGCAAATTCCGTAACGTCCCGTAGGTATGCATTGCCCTTGGAGACGAAGGCAAGTGCATCCAGGTTGCCATTTTCAGCGCTTCCATTGAGCGTTTCTTTATACAAATCAACGTGCTCCGTGAACGCGTCCAGGTCGGAGTCCGGAATACTGTCGACGTTGAATTCCGTTACGATTAAACCATCCGTCCTTGTAAACGCATACGCGTATGACTCGTCTAGACCGGCCCTGATGAGGTGACGTGCCATACTGTACACCGAATCGGTCGGATCCGTGACGTGCCCAAATAGCGTCTCACTTTTCTCTAGCCGTCTCCCGTATAGATCCTCAAACGCTTGACTAACGCCGCCGAGTGCGTCGAGCATTTCTTCATCGACTGTCAGGACACGAACTAGTTCCCCATTCGCGTTATATTCGTACGAAAAGTTTTTGAGGGCGCAACAGGTCGAATATGGTTTTCCGGATCCACAGGGGCAGGTGCCATGTGGATCGAAGTCCTCAGGCATCCTGCCCATAGCTGACCTTTCTCTCAAGTAGCGATGTTTACGTAATCTTCATGTAGCTATCTAGAGGCGAGTTCAATCTTGCACTAGAGCGGCAGTTGGACTGCGCCTTGTGATACAGCAGCACCACCAAGAGCGACGAGGATGAGTGCCACCACACCGGTGCCGATCAGAATGTCAGCCGTGGTGCCGGGGGCACGGTCCTTTGCCCAGTCCTGCTGGAAAGACGAAGCATATGGGGCCAGCTTCTCGCGCTGCTCCGTTGCCGTGCCCTTCATGAGGTTTCGAACCCAAGGCCTCGCCTCGTAGTACTCATCGTAGGCGTATCCAATTCCCTGGTTTCCGCTGATATCGCTAGAACGTTTCTCGGAGGCGTTGGCAGGCATGGCCACTAGAGAGAGTGCGGTGATTGCGGCGAGAGATGCCACGGAGTAGCGCCTCATTTCGTCTCCTTTAGCTGGGAAGCGGACCTATATGACAGATGCATTCTACCTCTGAACAAGCTGGCTGCTTATCGGGAAAACGTTGAGACAGGCCTCGGGAATCTAGTACTTGCGGGCGAACTCGTCGGCAACGAGCGGCCACACGTCTTCCGCGGAGGGGGTTTTCGGGGCGTCGAAGAACACGAAATCGTGCTCGATGACTCGTCCGGCTCGGTCAGTGCGACCTTCGGGGTCCTCGAAACGAACGGCAGTCAGCGTCGGGTTCGCGCCTTCGAACGCTGCTTCGTATGTGGGCAGGGGGTCGGTAAGGCCTCCGTCTCGAAGGAACGTGAAACCCCAGTCCCTGCCCGGGTCGCCCAGATGAATCTCACGCCCGCCTCCTGACCAAGACGCCTTGTTCTTCTGCCTGAGCGAGCGTGGCTTCGAAATTCAGAAGTGCTGCCTGAAGGTACTCATGTTTCGCCTTCGCGTTCTCTTCGAGGCGCTTCAATTGATCCGATCCGAGTAGTGCCGCAGCGCTGAGGAATGCGGCTAATTTAGCGATGCTATTTATGTGCTTCATGCCCGGAAACTTTTTCAGCAGCGGGTTCGCAAGTGCCTTTCCAGCTAGGGCCTTTGGACCAAGCTTGTGCTTGCCGGTAAGTTCCGTGAACTTCACCAACGTCTGATGTGCTTTGCGGCGGGGCAAGATTTTGCGTTCTTCCCAGCGTGCGAAATGGTTGATCGGAAGTAGCAGCGTAAGCGGCACGATGGTGTCGAGACCGATAGTCGTATCGGTGTCGATGCGGTCCGGACTGAACTGCGCAGAAGAGAGCCGAAAAAAGTCCTCCCCGAGCGCCACTGCACCACCCATAACCAGCTGCCCGATATCTGAACGGAGCTGATTGACTTCGTCGGCGGCGTGGAGGGTGACAAGGTCGGCAAACTGCGATGCGGTGAGGTCCGGGAGCAGATCGGCCTTTGAGAGGGTGATTACCCAGATGCGTGGGAAGTCCACCAAGAGCTTTCCATCAGGAACCAGGTCTGTGCGCATCCTCTGGATCGACTCGCGGTAGTTACCGAGGACGGATTTGAGATATCGGGCCTGGGTGTCGGGGTCGGTGGTGAGCCGTGAGGCGTCGATAAGCAAAAGTGCGACGTCGGAGCCCATGAGCGTTGCGATAGTGTCCTTCTGGCGCCGCTTCTCCTCCGGAGTACCGGGTGTTTCCTCCAACCACTCCCCCGGGTAATCGTGCCACACGAGCGATACCTGTTTCGGCGTTGGAGCCTTCTTCGCCTTCGGATCGATGGGCTGGTTTACGGAGACCTCAAACTCGAAAGAATTCTTCTTGAACCGGTTCGCCGGAGGCGTTCGGTTCAGATCTCGCATGCCGAGGTAGACCTGCCGAAGGGAGCCGTGCTGTGACGCGTCCTTTGCAGTGATGCGATAGGCACTGCTGGCGATGGTGCTGGGCTCGGTCATATGGCCGTAGAACGACGACAAGAGCACCGTTTTGCCGCTGCCGCTCTCACCGAAAACAGCGAGATGCTGGGTGTCGGAGGTCGCGTTGTTGCTGGGGAGGATGTTTGGGAGGGCCATTGGGGTGTCCTGGGGGGGGGTGGTCTTTGAGCTACATCGTATCGAGGCAGTACAGATGGTTAGTGGAGCGGCCAGAAGCGGGGGCTGGAAGGAGCACGTAAGCGCGGTTTGAGGGGTGGGTTAAACGCCCACTAGGGAGAGAAGCACGAGCGCATCTGTCTCGTCGAGATCAGTGTTTGCGCGCTGTTGGTTATTATTCGGGACTAGAACGATAACCCAGCGAGCTGAGGTGATTGACATGGCGATAGAAATTAAGACCACCAACAACAAGGAACTCTGGGAGAAGAAGCGAGACTATCTCGCTGCTCTCCGCAGGTCTACACGCCAGCCCTCTGCGAGCATTGAAGAACTACGTGCGCTCGCCCACTCGGGCATGCTAGATAACTCCGAGCGGGCCTTGTACGACGATTTAAGCGTCGTATTGATGCTGCTGGGTGAGGGACAACTTGAATCTGCGTGACGAGGCTGGGCTGTTTCTCGATGAGGTGAGAAACACGCTTATAGATGCTCTCCCACTCGCATCTGAAGGGGATATCGAAACAGAGGCGTGGCTTAACGCCGATACGAACATCGTTGTCGGTGAATTTGATGCCCCGGTTATCCACGGTGCCGGTCAGCTCGAAAGCCAAGTTGATAGCCAAGACTACAGCCAGCTATTCCGCGTCATCGTCCGTTACGAATTAACTTCCGATTCCACCGGCACGTTCCTCGCCGTGGAAAGAAGCAAATTCGAGCTGCGGGTAGCTACGTCCCCAGGCATACGGTTTGAATACGAACGGGGGTACACCAGCGCTCCATGCGCCCACATTCATTACTCGGGAGTCACTGGATTGCTGAGCCCGGCTCTAATGCAAAACTTCCAGGGGAAGTCTGGAAACCCGAGGAAGAAAGGACGGCTGGAAGAACTGCACTTACCGGTGGGTGGCAGACGGTTTCGCCCGTCGCTCGAAGAATTCCTTTACTCCGTTATCGCTGAGTGCGGGTTTCGAGGCAAACCGGGCTGGGAGCCGGCCTTGCTGCGACGGCGGCAAGAATGGTTGTTTAAGCAAACGGCCGCTGCAGCAAGGGACTACCCGGAAGCCGCGGCAAAGTCGCTGGAGGAGCTCGGATTCTCAGTCACGCCTCCGGCAGGGTTCTCTCCACGAGTGATTGACGCAAAATGGTAGGGAAAAACTTGGTCTGCAAAGAGCAAGTGGTGTCGGAGGAGGTCGTGGGGGAACCTTGGGACGTCGATACGCCTTTGCGTAAGGATGAGGAGCGGCGTGCTGCGCAGGTGGAGATTGATGCGATTGTGGCGTTGTCGTTGGGTGTGACGGCGGATGAGTTGTGCATGATTTATCGGACGCAGTTTCCGGTGATGCGGCGCTATGACCAGGAGGATCGGTTTGATGCGAATGGTCGGAAGGTGCCTAAGGAGATTGTGAAGGCTGATGCGAAGTTGAAGGACGGTGCGGAGTTGTCGGTGGCGGATCGGACGTGGGTGCATCCGCAGTCGGGTGTGGAGTACGTGTACTGTTGCGACCGGCTATTTGGTAGCGGTGTGGTGACTTTCGGGTAGCGGTTTAGTGGGTTTCCGGTAGCGGGGTTGGCGGTGGCGGGTGATGCTTTCGGTGGTTGCACCACAGGGTGTAGCCGGTTACCGGAAGGAGTCCGCTGATGACGGATTACCGGGCGGTGATGAAGCTGCTTGTGCAGCAGCGTTCGTACCGCCAGATTGAACAACAGCTCGGGTGCTCGCACCGCGCGATTTCCCGGTCGAACCAGGTGCTTCGATCCCTCGGGATTCGCACCGTCGACCAGGTGTTGGTGCTGACGGATGATGAGCTCGGCGAGTTATTCGTAGATGGGCGCAGCACCGGCCAGGGCGAATTCGTCCCGATCGATTTCGATGCGGTGGTCAAAGCCCGCACGGGGCGTGACAAGCAGACACTGCAAGTGCTGTGGGCGCGCTACACCACCACACCTGCTTTACCCGGCCAGCTCCATTACAGCTACGACCGGTTTCGCCAGTTGGTGGCGTCCCATGTCGATGCGGCCGGTTTGACCGCACGCATCACCCACACTCCGGGGCACACCATGCAGGTGGATTGGGCAGGCACCAAGATGCAGTGATGCCGCTTGACGACCCAGCCCGGCTCAAACTCACCCGCGAGTTGATCAACGTCGATGTGTTAGTCCTCGACGACTTCCTCACCACCCCAGTCGATGCCGCCACCGCGCACCTGCTCTTCAACATTCTCTCCGAACGAGAAAGCAACCGATCAACGATCGTGACCTCACAGTTCACCCCGCAAGATTGGTACAGATCTATCCCGGACGCTGTCATCGCCGAGTCCATCCTCAACCGACTCATCGCCGGCGCCGAAATCATCACCCTCGAAGGACCAAACATGAGACTGGAAGCTAACCAGTAACACACAAAGCGCCTGAGCAGGGACCCGCTACCGGATCCCCACTCAAGCGCTACCACGAACTCACCACACCGCTACCATTTCGATCTTCTAAACACCCGAAGATGGTGTTCGCGCCGATGGTGATGGCGGCGATGTCGAGGATGACGTAATTGAAGTTCATGAAACAGCCGTCGCCGAAGGTGGTGTTCACGCCGTACTCGAGGTGTAGGGGCGCCCAGATCTGGGGCTTGGCTGAGGTGGGTGAGAACATGCGGGAGAGCAGGTCTGTTCCTTTCGCTGGGTCGGTGTTGACGAGCGCGTTGAACTCGCGGGTGAGTGTGAAGGTAGCGGCGTGTTGCGCGTTGGCGTCGTCGGAGCCGGGGATGTACCACTGGCCGGAGCGTCGCGTGTCCATGCTCATGGTGGGGAGGGTAGGGGGGTTGTTGTTTTGCGCTGCGGGGCTGTCCCAGTTGTGTTCGAATTACCTCACACCACTCCCATGGACGATCGGAGCTACCAGATGTCGAATTCCCGTGAACTACGACAGGGGTTAATGCGGTACCAGCTTGGGAGCCACCGCCCGGCGCCGGGCCGCTACGGAATCAGTGACCTCCCCCTAGATCCAAGGAACCTCGGCGGCGATGACGCTGAGGTTGAGGATGACTACGCGTCAGACAAGCTTCGTATCTCGAACTATTACGCCGGTTTGGCAGAGTTCATCGGAGGATGCGTTACCCCAATGACGGTTGCCGTCCAGGGGCCGTGGGGCTCGGGGAAGACTTCGGCGCTCTTTAGTGTCGAGAAGGCGCTGGCGGAAATGTCGCCGAAACGAACTGAAGTCTTCTACATCAATACCTGGCAGTACTCGGTGCTCGAATCGGGTGAGACCCTTGTCTTGTCTGTGTTGAAACGGATCATTTCTGACTTCACATTTGCGACGCAGCAAGCGGCCGCTAATGCCAGCGACGAAGAGGGGAAGGCGGTTCGCAGGGTACGGGCAGCTGCTGCGGCGGCAACTGGACTGATTTCAACTATCGCTTTCAACTCCGCAGCGCAATGGGCAAAAACTGCCGGATTGAGTATCTCGTCGGGTGATTTACGTGCCGCCTATGATGCTGCTTTCGGCAGTACCGAAGAAGGGGGCCGTGATGGCGCGCCGGTAGAGCTCTCCTCGGCCGATAGCATCCTCAACCTCCGTTTCGAGTTTGCCGAGATGGTGGACGCGTACTGCGATCTGCAGCGTATTGAAAAGGTTGTCTTCCTCATCGATGACCTCGACCGACTTGAGCCGTCCCGAGCTGTCGAGCTCATGGAAGTGTTCAAAATTCTCTTCGATGTGCAGAAGGCGGTGTTCGTTCTTGCGATCGACTTCGACATCGTGAAACTCGGCGTCACGCAAAAGTACTTCAGCATGGCGGGCCAGAATGGCGGGCGTGCCACCGATATCGATGAATGGAAGGCGCGGTCGTTCTTCGACAAGATCGTGCAGGTGCCGTTCAACATGCCGGTTGCCACGTACGACCCGACAGAATTGCTGAAGGATCAACTGCGGAAAATGTCGAAGGAGTCCGGCTCTGCAGCTGCTGAGATTCCGGACGATCAGGTGGATGCGTACGCATCGGCGGCGCGATATTCAGTCGGGGTGAACCCCCGTGCCATTAAACGCTTGTTCAATGCGTTTACCCTCACTCGTATTATCGCCGGTCAGGGAATGGAAGCGGACCCCAACCTATTCGGGATTTACCTCTTCATCTGTCTCGAGGTGGCCTACCCCGATGCGCACGCCTACGTGGCGAAGGCGATCGCGAGTGCAGACCAAGACGAAGCTGTTGCTATCCTGCAGCACCTCTTCTATGAATCGAACGACCTTGTGGACGAGGAGTTTGCGGACTTACACATTCCAGAGCCGCAGCAGGAGAATTTTATTAACTTTCTCCAGCTCATGGGAGAAAAGTTCTCTGTAATTGGTAAGCGGGCAGTGAATTTGAGTTCGCTTCAAGAATGCCTCCGCTTGTCGTCCGTGACATCCGTGAACGCAACCCCGACGCGCGAGATGAAGTCGAATCCCGGGTTTGCCACGGTCGAAGAGAAGTTGGCGGCCCGCAACTTCAACGACGCGGAGATTGCGGACGCGATGGTGGCCCGGTTTAAGGATCTGTTGGAAACAGACGCAGTGCGCTTCCCTCAGGGCGTCACCGTCGCACCACAGTCCGATCCGGGAACGAACTGGTTCTACGCGTACCTGGGGCAGGTTGATCACCTCGATTCTGCAGCGCGACGCACGGCCAAGACTCTGGCGAGGTTCTACCAAAACAAGCGAACGTTGCGGATTGGATTTGGGAAGAGAACAGGTGCCTGGGATGAGGTAGAGGAATATCTGCAATCCAGCGGGTTGCCGCAAAAGGGGCCAGAAGCTGGAGATTTCGGCTACAAGCTCGATGGGAAAGAGCACCGGTTCGAGATCGATGGGATCACAAAGGAAATCTCGCACGAAAACCTGGAACGCATCCTTGACGTCCTACAAATGGCTTACTCGAAAGCGAGGTAGCAACAATGGCGTGGACCAGAATGAGCGCGGTACTTTCCGACGATGGCCAGTACCGCTACCAACTTGAGCGGACGTGGGGTTTTGGCGACGCAGTTACATTTGTCATGCTTAACCCGTCTACAGCTGACGCGCGCAAAGACGACCGAACCATCAGACGGTGTCTCTCATATGCCCGTTCCTGGGGCTACGACGGGATTCGGGTGGTCAACCTTTACGCTCTGCGCTCGAGTGATCCGAAGATGCTCAAGACGGTTGCAGACCCGGTGGGTCCGGAGAACGACGCTTGGATTGCTCGCACATTGAGCGGATCGAACATGGTGGTGGCCGCTTGGGGTGAGCTGGCATCTGAGGAACGCGTGCAGGAGTTTCTGCAGTTGGTTCCAAAGGGCATGCCGATCCACGCACTGAAAACCATCTCGAATGACATGCCGGGGCATCCATTACGCCTAGCAGCGGATCTTAAGCCGTTTGTGTGGCGCGGCGGGAACGCATTGAGCTCCCTAGACGTTGACGGCAATTGGCTTATCGAAGAGGTACCGGATCTGCCATTGGATCCGATCCCGGAGATTTGAGCCTCGGTCGCTAAGTAGGATTCGGGTGACCAACGGTGGCATTTGGTTGGAAACTCTGGGGCGTCGATAAGCCTTAGTGAAACGATGGGGAGCGTTGGGCTGCGCAGGTGGGGATTGATGCGCGCTGTCGCTGGGTGTGACGGCGAAGGAGTTATGCATGATTTATCAGACGCAGTTTCCGGTGATGAGGCATTATGACCAGGAGGATCGGTTTGATGCGAATGACCGGTAGGTGCCGAAGGATGTGATGAAGTTGCAGGCAAAGTTGCGAGAGGGTGAGGAGTTGTCGGTGGCGGATCGGACGTGGGTGCATCCGCAGTCGGGGGTGGAGTACGTCTTTGAGTACCCGTTTAGGCAGCTGGATCGGGAGGCGGATATGCGGGAGGCGTACGCGCGGTTTGAGGGGATGGTGGGGTGAATGATCATTCGCTTCGCTTCCTCGCAGTACGGTCCTTGATAGACAAATTCATGTGGCGTTTACCGGCTGACTCGTTGTTATGTACAGCAGCCTTTCCGGTCTCAACTACATTTTCGATTTCTTGGTCCACTCGGAAGCTAACGGCCCGTTGGACAAGATTTGAGCGCCATGTGTGAAAGGATCGATCCAGTTCATCATTTAGCTCATTTTTGCGGAGATTCAGAGCATCCAATAACGACTGCGGGGCGGCGGAGATTCCCCTGAAGCGAGAGTGAGGTACTCCTGCGTAAGTTGATTGAATTCGCGAGTAAACCGTTCGCCCTCAATTTCTTGGCGATTCCCTAGTTCAACGAGTTCAGCGAATGCTTCTTCAATCGCCTCTTGAAAGCGTCGGATTGACGCCAATAGCGAATCGTCATCGGCCTCCAACCGTAGGCCTAGCGCTTCACCGCGCAAGTCCCCTAAGTAACGGTTAATGAAACCAGTTATTCGATTAACTTCTGCTTGAAGCTTCCGATTTCTCATCTCTGACTCCAGCCCTGCCCCGAGCATTTCGACGTTTGTAGCTTCCGACTCGAATACGCGCTCCAGAAGCAGAGTATGGCTTTCGTTGCAGTTTCGCGCAAAAGTGCCAAGAGCTTGGGAGAGTTGACGTCGCTGGGTTTCAAGCAATTGCAACCGCATTTGTACGTACGAAAACCATGCGCCAGCAAAGCCGCCGAGTAGGGCGGAGACTGCACCGATTATTGGGCCGATCAAGGTATCCATGCAACGAGGATGCTAGCCGATCAAAGTTTGAGTTTCCTGGGTGCGCGCAACCTCCCAAGGGTCATGGGAACGACCCATCCATACCTGACTAGGGTTAAACCTGCCACGTCAATCAAAGGGTGTGGGTGTCGTAATTTATTGTGCTGAAGTGGATATGGGGTCAGCATTCTGGACGATCGCTCCGCAGGAGGGGTCGAATCGATACCGCAGCCTAAAGTATTGTTCGATACGCTGCCCAAGTTCTTCTCCGGAAGGTTCCCATGCGAAGCCAACGCGCAACTGCTACCCAGCAAGGAGAACCTGGACTACGCGCTGCGCATCCTAGTCGGCGGCGACATGGAGTTCCTGGACGCGGAGGGTGATAAAGATTCCGTTGGGAAGTACCGCTCCGCACGGTCCGGCCCAGCGCCGATGATCATGACCGCGGCGTCCGAGGACGAGGAATTCGCCGTAGCCGCTGGCTTGATCAACGTGTGGCTAGAGGAAGCCGAGCGTGGGGCCGAGGAGGGCACGCACAAGGAGGTCCGCGTCGGGGTGATGTGACGCACCCGAGGCCAGCTCTCCCGCGTGGAGGCCGGACTTGCCGACCACGGCATCGACGCCGTGCAGACCAAAAACGCGGAACTGGCCTCCCACGAGCAGGTCAGTGTGATGACCATGCACGGCGCCAAAGGCATGGAGTTCACCCACGTAATCCTCATGGGCGTGGGCAAGGAGATCATGCCGCTGCGCTTCCGCCTGAAGAACCTGTCCGAGGAAGACGCCCGCGCCGCCCTGCAACGTGAGCGTTCGCTGCTGTACGTGGCGGCCTCGCGCGCCCGTGACGCGCTGGTGGTGACCACAGTCGGCGAGCGGTCGGAGCTGCTGCCGGAGGGTTAAGGGGTTTCGGCGCTAATACAATTACCGATAGGCGTACAGAGCCTGAATGAATTGCAGAGGAGCGGAAGCGTGGCGGGTGAACTAAACCGGATTGAAGCGAAAGAGATCAGCGTAGGCAAGCTTTTGCACTCCGGAGATTACGAGTTCGAGATCCCGGAGTACCAACGCCCGTACGCGTGGGGAGCTGAGGAAGCCCTCCAACTGTTGTCCGATCTGTCCGGTGCGTTGGAGCGTGACACAGATGAGCCGTATTTCCTCGGATCGATCGTGTTGGTCAAAGCCCCTGGCAGTCCGCGCTCTGAGGTCATTGACGGGCAGCAACGACTCACAACGTTGACGATCCTTCTGGCGCTATTGCGTGATCTCGTCGACAATCAGAGCTTGCAGCAGTCAATCCATAAGCTCATTGAGACCGAAGCGTTGGAATGGGACAACGTCCCATCTAAACCGCGTCTGCGCATTAGACCTCGAGACACTCGGTTCTTTCATGATTATGTGCAAACGACTGGTGCAACGCAGGAGCTCATCGGTCTGAGCGACAACGCTCCTGAGACCGATTCCCAAAAGAAGATCCGCAACAACGCACGGGCTCTGCATGAGGAACTCGCCGAGTGGGATCAAGAGCGGTTGACTCAGCTGTTCAAACTCATCGGAGGTCGCGCGTACCTCGTGACGGTGTCAACGCCGGACCTGAACAGCGCGTACCGGATCTTTTCTGTGATGAATGCCAGGGGCCTCCCGCTCTCTCCCCAGGACATTTTCAAATCCCAGGTGGTGGGCGCGATTGCTGACCATGAGAAGCAGCAGCATGCTGAGGTGTGGGAGAACCTCGAAGAGGAGCTCGGACGCAAAGAGTTCGGCGACTTGTTCTTGTACATCCGCGCCATTAAGTCCCGTACTCGCGCCGTAAAGGGGCTGCTGCAAGAGTTTCCGGACCAAGTGCTCAATGCATACTTGCCCGACAATGGGAAAGGCTTCATCCGCGAGGTGCTCGAGCCGTATGCGAAGGCAGACATCCGAATGCTTGCCCAGGATTCTCATGGTGATGATCCACGTTGGGAGGAGTTGAACAACTGGCTGAAACGGCTGGACCAGCTTGATAACGACGACTGGCGCCCGCCAGCCTTGTGGGCACTCAAAGAACACGGGGAAGACGTCGAATTCCTGGTGCAATTCATGTCCAAACTCGAACGATTGGCGGCAAGTATGCTGCTGCGGCGGGTCTATGCCACTCCACGCCAGCAGCGCTACATGGAGCTGCTGAAACAGCTCGTCGAGGGTGACGGCCTCCAAGCGGACGCATTCGAACTCACCGATGCCGAGCGAAGAGAGACGCTCGACCGCATCGACGGTGAGCTTTACCTGGCAACCCGCGTGCGCAAGTATGTTTTGCTGCGACTCGATTCGGTTCTCGCCCAGGACCCAGGCGCGTCATACGACCACCGCATCATCACTGTCGAGCATGTACTCCCCCAGACCCCTCCGCAGGAGAGTCAATGGACGCGAGACTTCTCCGAGGAGGACGCGGAGCAGTGGACGCACCGCCTAGGCAACTTGCTGCTGCTTAACCGCCGTTCCAACTCTCGAGCACAAAACTACGACTTCGCCGTGAAGAAGGACAAATACTTCACCTCTGATCAGGGAGTGGCGGTATTCGCCCTCACCACGCAAGTGCTGAAGGAACCCGTGTGGACACCTGAAGTTATCGCCGACCGTCAGAAATATCTGGTGGGGACTCTGGCGCGGGAGTGGGATTTGTCCTAAGGCTTAGTGTGTTTTCGGTGGTGTGAGCGGGCCGATTGGCGCTGCCTGCTGGTCGGCTTCGTCGCGCTCGCGGTCTTCCCAAGCCGCCAACGTGGTAGTTGGTTCATCCTGCAGGTGCCACATCGTTCTGCCATTTGCTGAACCGCCCACCAGAAACGCCGCTGCGGCGGACGGACTGGTGAACTCCAAGTCTGAGGTCAGCGTGTTGTCTTGGATCTGGAAAGCTGCAGCGTTTTCGGGGAACCCATACGGTTGAGCGTAATCCGAAACTCAGGCTGACTCAGCTTGAGGTGGTGGAGGTCGTCGATGCGTCATCCCGTGCCGACTCCGCATTGCGCCGTGTGAGGCCTGCCGAGATTCGACAGTTGCGCAGCGCCATCAGTTAAGCCGGGGTCGGCAATGCCGAGATAAACTGTGGCGCGGGAGATAGAGTGCTCCTATGAAAAAGTTTCCTCTCCTTGCTGCAACAGCAGTACTACTCATCACAACACTGTCCGCGCCTGCTGCTAACGCCGAGCTGACCCCAACTGAGCGGGACCAGTTCCGCACCGATCCCGTCGGGGCGATCGCTTGGCAAGCTATTAAGGGCTCTTCGGAATACGTGCGCGCCGATGGCAACACCATGATGGCCGCGTCCTTCTTCTCCATGACTTCGCCCGGGGAGAGTATCGGCCTGCCAGCCCTGGAGAACTGCGCCGAGCGCGTCGGCTCCTCTTCGCCGGCAGGCGGTGTGCGCTACGTGGCGGCAGCCCTGTGCGCAACCTTCGACCCGAATGCCCGCAGTCAGGTGCAGCGCGGTGACTTTGGCTACGCGCCGCTGGGCTAAGCCGGTGCGTAGATAGGCAGATCGCTGCGTGTATGCGGCCGAGACCACCCTGCGAGCTTGCCCTCGGCGGAACGAACGTGCCGATCTGAAATTGAGGGCGCGTGCCTCCGAGTCGGAGCGAACACACCGAAATGCGCTGTTTTGCGCTAACCTCACGGCCTATAGGAACAGATTCGGTGCGAACGTTTCGTAACAGCATACGGTCAGCGAGGAGACGTGACACGTGGACATAGAGGCACTCGGCAGCTTTGTGCGCGCCCAGCGTAAGGAGCGGAGGCTGACCCAACTGGAGGTCGCCGAGCTTGCCGACGTGTCGGACCGGTTCCTTCGGGAGCTGGAGCACGGTAAGCCGACGGCCGAGATTGGCAAGGTGATCGACGTTCTTGCCGTGCTCGGGTGCGACCTTGAACCCGTCGTGCATAGAGCTGACGAGCTGGGGCGATTTTGAGCGTCGCCCCTTGCGGACTCCACATTGCGGACAAGTGGGTACGCACCAACTGTTTGAGGCCGGCAAGTTTTGAAACTGCCGGACATGGAGCTATTGCCTGAAGCGTTGACGCTCAATAGCGTCTTCGGCATGAGCACCTCCACCAATCTCTCCTCGAATATTTTCGAGGCAGCCAAGCTGGCGGCTGAGAAGAGCGACCTCCGTCAGGTACTGGGGCGGTCTGGCGAATCGGCGGGGTCAAATGCTGCGGGTGAGCTACCTGCGTTCGACTGCGGTGGGCCGCCATTGGTCGATCTCGATGACAAGGACGCAGACTGGCTCTAACAACTCCGCATTGCGGACAATTGGGTCTACACCAACTGTTTGGGGTGGCGACCTTTGGTACGTCGATAGGCAAATGTCCACTGAAATGAGCACTCGAGGGGCTGTGCTGGTGTGAGGGACCGCCTACGCTGCCGGGCATGGGGATGAAAACTTGGAAAATTGGGGCCAAGGCGGCGGGAACGCACGTTGGGGGCCGGGTTGTTGTTGCGAACCGTTTCGGTGAGATTGACGGTTCCGGGCGGGAGCTTGGGCAAGCGGTTGTCGCCGGGCTGAATCGAGCAGCCAGAAAGTGTCGTCTGGTCAGTATGAAGCAGCCGGAAACCGGTGAGGTGGCTGAGAACCTCGCAGGCATTGTCTTGATGGCTGGCTTGCCGCTGCTGCTGATGCGGCAAGCGACAACCGTCGAATCAGCGGGTTCGGCGGCCAGGTTGATGGTGGATATCAGCGGGGAGGCGCTCGCGCAGGAACCGCGGTTTGTAGGCGTATACGGGCTAGCGATCTCCGCCCGGGAATGCGCCGACGCCGGCCGTCTGGACATGATGGGGCCGCTTTGCGACACCATCTCCAGCGTGTTGCCGAAACCTCTCTCCCACGTGGGCGAAGCGGATCGCGCGATGCGGGTGGAAATCCGGGAGGTTGAGTTCCCCGAACCTAGCGCTGCATTGGCTGGTGACGGACTGGCGGAGATGGGCCTGAACTACAAATGCAGCGAGGTAGATGGCAGCGAGATCGGTGAAGATTCCGGCTCAGCGTACTTCCCGCTGCCACTGTTTGCGCCGGGGACGGCGGAACCGCGCGTGGTTTTGGAGATGTGGGTCGATGGCTTGCAAGTGATCGTGGACCTGGAAGCGAAGCGTGCGGGATACGGTGCCCTTCGGGACATGGTGTACGCCGTGGAGGAGGTAGTAGACCGACACCGGTTCAACAGTTGGGGGACGCAGCCCGCGTAGGGGCGGGGCCCTGAGATTACGCGTGCCTACCGCCGAAAAATACAGATTCTCGCTGCTGCTCGAGACGAACAAGATTTGCGGAGAGTGAAATCTTTGCACTTGGAGCGGCTGCAAGGAAACCGTTCAGGTACTTCATCAATCCGGATAACCAAGCAATTTCGTCTTGTTATTCGATTTGAAACTGGCGAAGATGGACGCATCGCAGTCGTTATTGAATTGGTTGACTACCACTGACGGAGGTGAACAATGGCTATTCAGCCCTTGGCAGAAGCGTTCCCGATGGGAGATTTCCTCGCGGAGGAACTGGAGGAACGTGGTTGGACCGAAGCCGATTTCGCCGTGATCATGGGCCGGCCGACGCGCTTCGTTGAAGAGCTTATCTCGGGTGAGCGGGAGCTTACGCGGGAATCCGCCGAGCTGGTCGGGGCAGCGCTTGGTACTTCGGCAGAGCTATGGCTCAATCTGCAGGACACGTATTTGGCATGGAGACAATCCCACGACGAGAAAACTCAGGCGAGCCTTGCCGCTGTGAGAGAAAGGGCTCGCCACCGCGAGTTGGCTGACTTGCGCAAGGCGCAGTAGCCAGGCTGACTGCCCAGGCACCGCTTTAGCCGTCGATAAGTTTGGCAGTTGCGGGCAACCACCAAAGATAACCGCATAAGTTTGGTAGTCTCCCCGTATGAGGTGGCCACGGGTGGAAACTGAGACACTGCCGTGGTCGCCTGCGCCTGGTACTTACCCGCGGCGGGCGGTGAAGAGGATGCCGCGCGAGTACGAGGCAGCGGTGGTGCCGATGATTGCGAACCAGCAGCTCACGCTCACCGAAGTCACTCGTGCGCTGGTAGAACGGGCGACGGTGGAGGCCGTGCGGTTTGATACGACAGACGCGCACCGCGTTGTCCCCTTCACCCCGCTGCTACTACGCAGTGAATCAACGGCATCCAGCCGTATTGAGCAGCTCACCTCGTCCGCACGCAAGGTTCTGGAGGCGGAGGCCACTGGTCGCGGACGGGGAAATGCGGCGCTGATTGCTGCCAACACACGCCAGATGGAGGCCGCCGTGGCGCGGGCTCGCGCGAATGTGGACGGCATTGTGGAGATGCATCAGATCCTGCTTGCGGATTCTGCTCCGGAGATCGCGGGTGTGTTGCGGGGCGCCCAGGTGTGGATCGGCGGCAGTGACTACTCCCCAGCTGGGGCGATGTTCGTGCCACCCCACCAGCGTCACCTGACGGAGCTGATGGTGGACCTCGGCGAGTTCATGGCGCGCGACGACCTTCCGGCGCTCGCCCAGGCGGCGATCGCGCACGCGCAGTTTGAGACAATCCACCCGTTCGCCGACGGCAACGGACGTACGGGCCGCGCGCTTGTGCATGTGGTATTGCGGGAGCGAGGCTTGACGACGAGCTCCGCCCTCCCCCTGTCCGCCGGTCTCCTCACCGACACGGCCGCATACTTCGCCGCGCTCGACGCCTACCGCGGCGGCGACGTGGACCGGATAGTGCAGCTGTTCGCCCGCGCCGCCATCGACGTCGCCGAGCGCGGATCATGGCTGGCGGCGGAGCTTGTCGCAGTGCGTGAAGAGTGGAACGAGCAGCTCACCGCCCGCGCGGACGCGCTGGCGTGGCGCGTGCTCGACCTCCTGCTGCAGCGGCCCGTGTTGACCACGGCCGCGGTGTCCACGGAGTTTGGTGTGTCAGCGGAGACGGCGCGTAATGCTTTGGACAGGCTAGAGGCCGACGGCATTGTCATCTCCGCGCAGCTGGATAAGCGCCAGCGCGGGTGGCGTTCCCCCGACGTGCTCGCGTTGCTCGACGAGTTTGCCGAGGCGTCAGGCCGCCGCGGCTAACCGCCTACTGCTACGGCAGCTGGATTCCTAGCTGCGGGGCCAGCGCCACCACGCCGATGCCCACGACGGCCAGCGCGGCGAGCACGCCGAGCACCACTGCCGCGGTGTTGGTTTCGGTGGTGGTGAACTGGGCGACGGTCGGGCGCTGCGCGGCCACGCGTGCGACCTCAGCTCCGGCTTCGGCGGCGGCGTCTTCCGCCTCGTCCAAGGCCTGCTGCGTGTTGCCGTAGCTCAGGTACGCATCCTCCGATTCCTGCTCGGCCTCGGCGAGGTGCTCCTTCGCTGCGGCGATATCAGCTTCGAGCTTCTCGCGGTCCACCGACTTCGCCCACTCCAGCTCCTCGGCTGCGGCGTCGAGGGCTGCCTGGGCGGCGGTGACGTCGCCGGAAGTGCGGCGGCCTCCTCCGACAGGCGGTCGCGTCGCGCTTCGGCGGTGTGCTGGGCGGAGCTTGCGTCGTTAAGCTGCCTGCGCGCACCGGCGAGGGCCTCCTGCGCGGCGATGTCGCGCTCGGTCTGCGCCGCCACCTGCGCATCCAGCGTGCGCTTGGCCTCGACGTGCTCCGCACGCTCCGCCGCATAGTCGTGGGAGACCTGCACGGCCAGTGCGCGCGGGTGTGACCTGGACACGGATTCGATGGCGCCCCGGTTGAGGCTGCCGTAGCTGGGGTTGGCTGCCTTGCGGTCGTTGAGATCCACGGTCAGCGGCGCAATGCCGAGCGTCTCGCGCGCACCGGTGGAGACGTAGAAGCCCTTGCCGCTGGCCTTGGCCTTCCTCGAACCGGCGTCCGGGCCGAGCAGGAAGTAGCCGTCCGGGTGCGAGCTTGTAAAACTGCATGATGGCAAACGCCGTGCCGTCGGCGGCGGTGCGCACGCCCACGCGATGCCGGTGACGTCGGAGGCGAGCATGCCCTCGTTGTGCCCGGATGTGGATCGCGCCAGGAGGTGAAGTAGTCCTCGGCAAGGTGCGCCGAGTCCGCGCGCGTGGCGGTAGCCGGTGTGACGCTGGGCCAGCCGAGCCAGTCGTACGTGGCGTTCTCGCCGCTGAAGCCGTAGTCCTCGAACTTGGCGTGGCGCAGCACGTTCTTCGGATCCATGCCACGGTTCACGTCGGCGGCTAGCACACCGCTCCAGTCGCGGGCGTTGTCGTTGAAACGTCGTGGCTGACCAGCGGGTGCATGCCGTGGCGCGCGCGGTACTCGTTGTGATCTCCACCACCGCGTCCGCGACAGCCGCTCCAGTCCTCCTGGGTGTAGTCTGCGCCCGCGCCGCTCGCGCGCATCAATGTCCGCGAGCGCGTCCTCGGCAGCTTTCTGCTGTGCCTTGAGGTTGTCCAGCTGCTCCCGGGCACCCTGGGCGGCGGCCGCCCTCTCGTCTGCGGTGGCCTGCGCTTTTGCGGTCGCGTCCGCCCGCTCGCGCGCCGCCTCCTCCGCGCGTGTCAGCTCTGCTCCTTGGCCGCGTGGGCTTCGTGTGCGGCCTCCAATGCGCGCTGCGCCTTATCGCGTCAAGCTGACGCCCCTCCACGTCCGCCCGCTCTAACTGCCCTCAGGCGCTCCACCTCGCTTCGTGCGGACTCCACCTGGGCGTCCGCTTTTGCTAGCTCGGCGCGGGCGGAGTCGCGCTGGGATTGCGCTGCCTTCGTGTCCTGCTCGGCTTTGGTGAGGGAGCGGATGCGGCGTCGAAAGCGGCTGCCACTTCGCGGTGGCTTCGTCGAAACCTGCTGGTGACGGTACTGGTGGAGCTACCGGAGGACTGCGCCTCGGCGCGGGGAGATGAACGGTGCTGACGGCGAGCGCGCAGGCCAGCGCGGCGGGTGCGATGCGGGAACGTGAAATAGATGTCACTATAAGCCCAGGATTGCGCGGCGGCGGGGTTACGGGCGACTATCTCCCGATCTAGTGGGTGCTCCAGCACAGATGGTGAACGGCAGATGGTGAATTCCCGTTAAAACGGCGGAGATCACCATCGGGCTTTCACCCTCTGCGTGCTAGGCGGGCGCATGCGAGGGGCCGGGCAGCTAAACGGCATAAGTTGCATGGAAGGAAGTGTGGGAAACCGGAGGGACGTCGATAGGCAACTGGCTAACATAAACTCCTATGACTGACGGCCAGCTACCTGAGCAACACAGCGAGGAGCACCTCAAGCTCTCCCGCGCGGAGTTCGACCGGGACAACCTGTCGGACGCGGACATCGAGCAGATCAAGGAGCAGCGCGAAGGCAAGGAACCAGACGGATCGTTCATGCGTTGGGTGATCACGCTGTTCGGCACCGGGGTGGGCGCGGGCATCCTGTTTTTGCCATCATGCCGGCAGCTTCGGTTTTTGGCCGCTGGTGATTGCCACGCTGCTGATCGGTCCGATGGTGTTCTTCTCCCACCGCACGTACGCGCGCATTGTCTCCGCTCGCCGGTGAAGGGGATGGACGTGCTGCAGGTGATCATCCGCGCTGACGGGCCCGTAAACGAGGGTTCGCGTCGCCGTGCTGTATTGGTTGGGCATCTACCCCACGGTGCTCATCTACGCCATCTCCATCACCAACACGCTGGACAGCTTCATGTGAACCAGATGGGCGGGGCGCAGGTGAGCCGGTTGGTGGCTTGCGGTCGTGGCAGTCGGGATCATGACCTTGTGCGTATGCGCTGGGCAAGCGCGTGACCCTGTGGCTGGCCAGCGCGCTGGTCTACCCTGATCATCGCGTTGGCGGCGGTGTCGCTGTATCTCATCCCCTCCTGGATGTGGCGGGTTTCCGCTCCTATGAGTCCTCCTACCCCTGTGGCAGGGCTGCTGCTGATCCTGCCGGTGCTGGTGTTTCCTTCAGCCACATGGCGGCGCTGAGCCAGTTTGCGCTGGACACCAGAAGAAGATGGACGGCGACGTCTCGCTACGGAACGCGAGGTGTCCAAGGTTGAGCTGGTCACGGCAATTCTTTTGGTCACGTTCACCATGTTCTTCGTTGTGTCGTGTGCGCTGTCGCTGGTGGCGGACGGCATGGGACGCCGCCGCGAGCAGAACGTACCGGTGCTGTCCTACCTGGCCAACGAGACGGACAAGCCGTTCATGGCTTGGATGAGCCAATCATCGCGATCGCGGCCATCATCACCTCATACTTGGCCATCTGCTGGGTACGGAGGAAGGGACTGCGTACCTGCTGCGGGGGATAGCGCCGAACTTCGCATCTCGCTTCTCGACGACGAGCCTTCGGTGGGCCATCACCATCTTCGTCCTCGTCACCGCTGTGATCGCAGCGGTGTTGAACCCGTCGATCTTGGACATGATCTCCGTGGTCGGTGGCATCTTCGTGGCGTTTTGGTCTACATCATGCCGGTGTTGCTGTTCCACAAAGCCACGGCGTTCAAGCATTACGCGCGCAGGCGCCGGACACGATCTCGTGTTTGTGGTCGGGCTGGTGATCATGGCCGTGACAGTGTGGGACATGGTCGCGGGGTAGGCGACGATGTACAAAAGATGAATTTCTGGTGCTACCAACGTCATGTGCACAGCTAGTTGGCGGCAGCGCCAGTTCTACGTATGACCAAAAGGTGAACTTTTACTTCCGCCAGCTTCCATTCTGTTAACGCAGGGCATAATTTTCCGCGTGAGCATCACCATCCTCCTCGTCCTCATCATCGTCGTTGCGTTGTTCTTCGACTTCACTAACGGTTTCCATGACACTGCGAACGCGATGGCTACCTCCATCGCTACCGGTGCGCTCAAGCCCAAAGTGGCTGTGGCGCTCGCCGGTTTCCTTAACCTCGTCGGCGCTTTCCTTTCCGTTGCCGTGGCCAAGACGGTCGCGGGCGGGATTGTGAAGCTCGACGTCTTCGACCTCAACGACACGCTCGACTCCGAGCGTCTCCTCCTCGTGGTGTTTGCCGGCCTGGCCGGCGGCATCATGTGGAACCTCTTTACCTGGCTTTTCGGCATCCCGTCGTCGTCCTCCCACGCGCTGTTCGGTGGCTTGATCGGCGCGGCTATCGCCGCCATCGGCTTCGACGGCGTGGTCTGGGGCGGCGTGCTGGACAAGATCATTCTCCCGGCGCTGTTCGCCCCGTTCGTCGCGGGCTTGATCGCCGCGATCGGCACCTGGCTGGTATATAAGCTCACCGCTAACGCCGAGAAGGAGCACCGCGACAACTACTTCCGCTGGGGCCAGATCGGCACCGCCTCCCTGGTCGCACTCGCCCACGGCACCTCGGATGCGCAGAAGACCATGGGTGTGATCTTCCTGGCTATGGTTGCCGCCGGCCAGTTCGGCTCGGATCATCCAATGCCGTTCTGGATCCAGCTCGCCTGCGCGCTAGCCATCGCTATCGGCACCTACTCTGGCGGCTTCCGTGTGATCCGCACCCTGGGCAAGGGCCTGGTGGAAATCCACCCGCCGCAGGGCATGGCCGCGGAGACGTCCTCCGCCGCGATCATCCTCACCTCGTCCCACCTGGGTATGGCGCTATCCACCACCCACGTGGCCACCGGCTCCATCCTCGGCTCCGGTCTGACTGGCCCGAAGGGCGAGGTCCGCTGGGGCGTTGCCGGCCGCATGGCTCTCGCCTGGATCACCACCCTTCCCATCGCGGCACTAGTGTCCTTCGTCACCTGGTGGATCGGCCACTGGGCAGCTGAGCTGGGCGGGGACCTGCTGTGGGGAGGCGTAGCCCTGGCGCTGATCATCTTCATCGGCGGCGGCTACATGTTCTGGCAGGCTTCCCAGAAGCCGGTGCACAAGGACAACGTCAACGATGACTGGGACGGCGGCTCCAAGTCCCCGGCCCACACGACCGGCGGCGCCCAGCAGTCCGAAAACACCCACCGCGACTCCGGCGAGCCCGCCGACTTCGTGGACACCTCCCGCGGCTTGGCTCCCCACGGTTCCACCGCGGTCACCGACCACCACCACCCGCGCGGCTAGCCGGAAAGGACACCTACCATGCTTGAACTGCTGCAATCCCTGTTCATGGTCACCGCTGTGGGCATCTTGCTCGGCGCTGGCCTTCCGGCCCTGTTCTCCCTGAGCATCCATTTCCTCTCCCCGCGGGCGACGGCTCCGCGCCTTCAACAGGCCGCCGCGTAATCGGCTGGATCTTCCTGGTCATCGTCCTGGTGGCGGTTGTCGCCGCCATCCTGCTCATTGCTCGCGAGCGCATTGAGTACTTCACCGGCTGGGATCCGTACCCCTTCCTCTAACTGTTTGCTGTAGTGCCGGGCCCTGACCCCTCAGGGCCCGGTTTTTGCTATCTGTGCTCCTATTATGGGCTCGGATCAATCGTTGGTGTTGACAAACTATTTGCCCGAACCTAGAGTTACCGCAAGTTGAACGGAAGGTAAACAACCTTCCCCGGTAATGAAAGGAGGTGGGCCATGAAGGGCTTCATCGAGAACATCCGCGCGTGGTTCCGCGACGAGGAGCGTGGCATCGCGTCGCTGAGTGACCTCTCCCGCTCGCCGTGCTCCCGCACGTGGACGCGCGCTCGTAGATTGCGAGTGTCAACTTAGCCCGCCAGACCGCAGTTCGGTCTGGCGGGCTTTGTGTGCTGGGTGGGCGCGGGCGAAGCTGACGTCGTAAAGCATAAGCTTCACCTGAAATTCACCGGTGCGAAACCTGAGGGAGATACGTTTTCAGCTGCACACAGCACCCCTGAACAATAAAGGACCCCCATGCGCAAGCACCTCGCCGCCGCCACCCCGCCTCGCCTGCTCACCCCGCTGACCCAGCTGGCCCTGCCCACCGCCCACGCGGAGGACTTGGCCTCTCGCTTTACCCTCGGCGTCATGCCGGACACCCAGTTCTACGCCCGCTACGGCACCGAGGCCGCTGGCGACATCTTCGGCGACCGCTACGGTTCCAACCCGTACGATGCGCAAACCGAATTCCTCGCCGCAAACCACGACAAGCTGGGCACGCAGTTTGTCACCCACCTCGGCGACGTGGTGGACCAGCCGGACGACCGCGCCAGCTGGGACATCGCAGACCGCGCGATGAAGAAGCTGGAAGACGCCGGGGTGAACTACTCCGTCCTGCCCGGCAACCACGACCTGACCATGTTCAGCGACAATTCCGCGTTCAACGAGTATTTCCCGGAGGAGCGCGCGAAGAAGAACTCCACCTACATGGGCCGCACCTCATCTACCGGTATCTACGAGCGCGGCACCGGCGACAAGTACAGCTTCCCCGGCCAGAGCGTGGAATCCGAATACCACATCTTCGAGGCCGAGGGCCAGAAGTACCTGGTGCTCGCGCTGGGCTTCCGGGCTAACGACGACACCCTCGACTGGGCGCAGGACGTCATCGACGCCCACCCGGAGCTGCCGGTGATCCTCACCGCGCACGAAATCTCCGGCATAGGCGGCGACGGCTCCACCTACTTCACCGAGGAGTACGGCCAGCACCTCTGGGACAAGCTGATCCGCAAAAACGACCAGATCTTCCTCACCATTGCTGGCCACCATCACGGTGCGGGCTACCACGTGGAGAAGAACGACGCAGGCCACGACGTGATCAACATCCTGCAGGACTACCAGATGGCCTACCTGGGCGGCAACGGCCTGATGGGGCAGCTGCAGTTCGACCTGAGCCACAACCAGCTGGAGATGGTTGCCTACTCGCCGTGGGTGAAAGACAAAAAGTACGAGCAGCTCACTTCCTTCGACCACCTGATCATGGACGGCAAGGGCGACTCCTACACCGTCGACTTCAACTTCGCCGAGCGTTTTAAGGCCTTCGCCCCGGACTTCGAGGCCGGCGACGCCAACGACCCGGACTACAACGAGGCACTCAAGCAGACACTCACCGACGGCTACAAGGCGTACGAGGTTACCGAGAAAGACAAGCCGAAAAACGAGCAGGACTACGCGCACGTTGACGGCACCGTGGTGCACTGGCGCCCGGGCCAGACCGAAGTCGAGGGCAAGCTGCTTAACGACGGCGATTCCGCCCCCGCCGGCGCCGTCATCCCCGACGTCGCTCGCGGCGACGACATGACCCGTGTGCGCCACCGCGTCGGCGCAGGCGCAGACGCCGTGACCTTCTCCGCCGACAAACACCCCCTGTCCTCCGACCGCGGCTCCCTGCAGTGGAAGGACCCGAAGTACAAGCACTCCACCGCCTGGTTCGAAACCGCGACCGGTGCGGCCATCAACTCCGAAGAGTTCGAGAACGGCTACACCGTGGAAGCCTTCCTCAAACTCGACGACGACTGGAACGCCGACAACAACAAGTGGTCCAATGCCCTGATCCGCGACGCCTCCGGCACCATCACCCACCCAGAGGACGAGGACGGCGATCCGATCCAGATGCTCGGCGTATCCAGCCTGCGCGAGCTACGCTGGTACTCCTACGGCGACAACGGCAAGGGCTTTTCCAACTGGACCCACGAGGTGCCGAAGGGCAAGTGGATGCACATCGCAGTGGTCAATGACCCGGCCGACAAGTCAGTGACCATGTACGTGGACGGCTCCCCCATCCTGCGCGACGGCTACGGCCCGCTGGGCATGGGCGGCAACGGAGACAAGTGGCTGCTGGGCACCTCCGCCTGGGACAACGATAAAGTCGACGGCTGGTTCGGCAACATCGGCGAGATCCGCATGGTGGACCACCCGATCGGCCCCGACCAGTGGCTCACCGCCCGCGGCGCTGCCCCGGCACCGACCACCACCCCGGCAACCACCACTACGACGGCTGCGCCGGCGACGACGACCGTGCAGGTACCGACCCCTGTGGTCAGCACTGTGACCACCACGGTGCCCACGACTGTGGCGACCACCGTCACCGCCGAGCCGGAGGCCGCAGGTTCCTCCGACAGCTCTTCCAACGTCGGCAGCAGCATCGGCGCCTTCACCGGCGGCGTCCTCGTCGGCGCGCTCGGCCTGATTATTGCCATGCTTGCCGGGATGGGCGGCTCCATCCAATGGCTGCTGGACCAGGTGCGCCCGTACCTGCCTCAGATGTAGGTTCGCGGCCTAGACCTCGCGCCGCTCGATCCTGCTGCGGCGCGGGCGCAGAGCTGCTAGCGGCCCAGCTCCGGCAGCTGGGTCATGCCGGTCTGCACAACGTAGTTCGCGATCAGCCCCAGCACGGCGAGCACAACACCGGCGATGATGCCGGCCTTGACGCCTGTATCCAGCGGCTCAGAGGCGTAGTTCTCGCCGTCCAGGCATGCCTGCACCGCCTGAGTGTTGTTGGCCTTCTACTGCGCTGCGGTGGCGGAGGAGCCGAATGGGCGTGGCCATCTGGCAGATGTTCGCGGGGTAGAACCTAGAGGTGCACGACCTCAAAGTCCCCCTTCTCGGCGAGGTACTCCGCGGCCACAGAGCGGTGGCACACGGCGGGGTCGGGCTCTGAGCAGAGGAGAGCGGAGCCGTCGATAAGCTTGGGCATCTTGCGCTCGGCGAACTCGGTGCGTAACTGCTCCGCGAAATCGTCGAACGGCAGGCCCTCCTTGCGGTAGGAGCGCATGAGGTCCTCGCTGGGCGCGAGCGCCAGCTCGTGGGAGTAGCCGATGCCCGCGATGGTGTCGAGGAACCACGGCAGGTCCGACTGCTTGGTAAATCCGGCGAGCTGGTTCGTGTTGTGCCGCCGGATATCCACGACCTGGGTTACGCCGTTTTCCCGCAGGATGTCGAAGAACTCCTCCGCGGTCTTCTTGCTGTAGCCGATGGTGTAGAGCCGCATACCCGCGACTGTAGCGGGTTGCGGACTCCGCATTGCGGACAATTCCGGGTGGACCAACTATTGGTGTTGGCCAACGAAAGGCGGCCGCCCCGTGAAACGGGCGCGGCCGTAGGAATCCGCGGAATTAGCGCGGCATGAACTGCTGGATCATCGGCTGGACGAACGGAGCAGCCGCGGAACCGATCGCCACCAGGGCGACGGCGATGGTGCCGATGATGATGCCGGCCTTCTCGCTGTCGCTCATCGGCTGGGACTGGTAGTTCTTGCCCTCGATGCAGGCCTGAACAGCCTCAGCATTGTTGGCGGCCGCCATGGTCTCAGCGTCGGAGGAGCCGAATGCCTCGCCCACGTCGGAAGAGGTGCGAACCAGGCCGACGTTTTCCGCGGTGAACTTCGCAAACCTCTGGTCGTTCTTGATCTTCAGCCGCGGAACGGAGCCGCTGCCCTGGCCTCCGTCCAAGCGGAGGTTGCAGGTGAGGCTGCCGTTAGACATGGTGTTGGACGCAGCCTCGGCCGGGACGGTGGCGACGGACAGGGTCATGGTGGCGGCCAGGGCGGCTGCGGCGAACTTCTTCACAGGAAAACTCCTAGTCTGTGACAGGTGGATGACAGTGTCAGTTGTGAATATATCCGCGCGCGTACAGGTGCCACTCGCCGGGGGTGGACTGCGGGGTTACGGGCGTTTCGTGCGCACGATTTGACATGCGCGCATTCGCATAGGCTCGCGACCTGCGCTGATAAAGTTGGACGGCCGGCCTAAATGTCAGATCGTGCGCAAAAGGGCAGCGCCACCACACCGCCACCACGCCACCAACACCGCCAACGCCCCGCCGTTGCGGTGGCGGGGCCGGAGGTGCGTCGAGAAGCAAAGGCCCTTAACTACACTGCATAACCATGACTGAGGCGACCCCGCACCGCTATACGGCCGAGCTGGCCAACGACATCGAGCAGAAGTGGCAGGCGTACTGGCGCGACAACCAGACGTTTTATGCCCCCAACCCGGTGGGCGATCTTGCCACCGGGGCCGAGCTCCCGGACAACAAGCTCAACGTCCAGGACATGTTCCCCTACCCCTCCGGCGTCGGCCTGCACGTGGGCCACCCGCTGAGCTACATCGCCACCGATGTCTACGCGCGCTACAACCGCATGCTGGGCAAGAACGTGCTGCACACGCTGGGTTACGACGCCTTCGGTCTGCCCGCCGAGCAGTACGCGATCCAGACCGGCACGCACCCGCGCGTGACCACGGAGGCGAACATCGCCAACATGCGCCGGCAGCTGGCCATGCTGGGCCTGGGCCACGACCCGCGCCGCTCCGTGGCCACCACCGACCCCGAGTTTTACAAGTGGACGCAGTGGATCTTCCTGCAGATCTACAACGCGTGGTTCGACGAGGAGCAGCAGAAGGCCCGCCCGATCGAGGACCTGGTCAAGGACCTCCTGTCCGGTAAGCGTCAGACGAAGGACGGCCGTAACTTCCGCGACCTGACCACGGAGGAGAAGCACGAGGCCATCGACGAGTTCCGCCTGGTGTACCTCTCCGACTCCATGGTGAACTGGTGCCCGGGCCTGGGCACGGTGCTGGCCAACGAGGAGGTCACCGCCGACGGCCGCTCGGAGCGCGGCAACTACCCCGTCTTCCGCAAGCGCCTGCGCCAGTGGATGATGCGCATCACCGACTACTCGGACCGTCTGCTCGACGACCTTGACCTGCTTCAATGGCCGGAGAAGGTCAAGAGCATGCAGCGCAACTGGATCGGCCGTTCGCGCGGCGCGGAGGTGTCGTTCGCCTCCCCCGCCGGCGGCATCGAGGTCTTCACCACCCGCCCGGACACGCTGTTCGGCGCGAGCTACGTGGTGCTCGCGCCTGAGCATCCGCTTGTCGACGACCTGACGGCCCCCTCCTACCCCTCCGACGTGGACGCCCGCTGGACCGGCGGTGCGGCCACCCCGCGCGAGGCTGTGGACGCCTACCGCGCAGCCATCGCCGCGAAGTCCGACGTGGAGCGCCAGGAGAACAAGGAAAAGACCGGCGTGTTCCTGGGCTCGTACGCAGTGAACCCGGTCAGCGGCGAGGAGGTGCCCGTCTTTATCGCGGACTACGTGCTCACCGGCTACGGCACCGGCGCGATCATGGCGGTGCCGGCGCACGACGAGCGCGACTACGAGTTCGCCACCGTCTTCGGCCTGCCCATTACCCCGGTGTTGGACGGGGACGTCTCCGAAGCCGCCTTCACCGGCGACGAGGTGCACATCAACTCGGCGAACGCCGACGGCCTGGACTTGAACGGCCTGGGCAAGCAAGAAGCCATCGATCAGGCCATCTCTTGGCTCCGCGACGAAGGAGCAGGCCAAGAGAAGATCCAGTACAAGCTGCGCGACTGGCTGTTCGCCCGCCAGCGCTACTGGGGCGAGCCGTTCCCGATTGTCTACGACGAGTCTGGCCAGGCGCACGGCCTGCCCGAGGACATGCTGCCGGTGGAGTTGCCGCAGGTGGAGGACTACAACCCCGTGGCCTTCGACCCGAACGACGCCGATTCCGAGCCCGCGCCGCCGCTGGCGAAGGCCACCGACTGGGTCGAGGTGGAGCTGGACCTGGGCCACGGCAAGCAGAAGTACTACCGCGACACGAACGTCATGCCGCAGTGGGCCGGCTCCTCCTGGTACCAGCTGCGCTACATCGACCCTACTAATGCTGGCGCATTAGTAGATATTCGAAATGAGGAGTACTGGACGGGCCCGCGCCCCGAGGAGCACGGCGCGAACGACCCGGGCGGCGTGGACCTCTACGTCGGCGGCGTCGAGCACGCGGTGCTGCACCTGCTCTACGCCCGCTTCTGGCACAAGGTGCTCTACGACCTTGGTTTTGTCACCTCCAAGGAGCCGTACCGCCGCCTGTTCAACCAGGGCTACATCCAGGCCTACGCCTACACCGACTCCCGCGGCGTGTACGTCCCGGCCGCCGAGGTGGAGGAAAAGGACGGCAAGTTCTTCTACAACGGCGCCGAGGTCAACCGCGAGTACGGCAAGATGGGCAAGTCCCTGAAAAACGCCGTCGCCCCCGACGAAGTGGTGGGCGAGTACGGTGCTGACACGCTGCGCGTCTACGAGATGTCCATGGGGCCGTTGGACACCTCCCGCCCGTGGGCCACGAAGGACGTCGTCGGTGCGCACCGCTTCCTGCAGCGCCTGTGGCGTTTGGCTGTCGACGAAGCCTCCGGCGAGGCCGCCGTGGTGGACGCCGACCTGACCGACGAGGACTTGAAGCAGCTCCACCGCACCATCGCGGGCGTGCGCGACGACTACGCCAACCTGCGTGACAACACCGTGGCCGCCAAGCTCATCGAGTACGTCAACTACCTGACCAAGACCTACCCCAACGGCGCCCCGCGCGACGCCGTGGAGCCGCTAGTGCAGATGGTCTCGCCGCTGGCGCCGCACATCGCCGAGGAGCTGTGGTCGATTTTGGGCCACACCGAGACGATCACTTTCGAGCCCTTCCCGGAGTTCGACGAGCAGTGGCTTGTCGACGACACCGTGGAAGTCCCCGTCCAGATCAACGGCAAGGTCAAGGCGCGCATCGACGTCGCCGCCGACGCCACCAAGGACGACCTCGAGGCCGCAGCACTTGCCGACGAGCGGGTTGCCGGCCTGGTGGACGGCAAGACTGTGGTGAAGGTCATCGCCGTCCCGGGCCGCATGGTGAACCTGGTGGTGAAGTAGGGCCCGGCGACACCCCGTTGCGGAATAGTTCACGAGGCGGGGCGCTTCGGCTGAACTATTTTTGCGGCGGGATCCGTCAGCCGGGGTGCCCCTCCACCGCCCCGGCCTGTGACGGGTGTGGCTGTTACTATCCCGAGTGAAAAGCTTCGACAACCGCAAAGGATGATCACATGTCCACCCCCTACAACGGCGGCGGGTACGAGCCGTACCCGGAGCACCCGGAAGGCAGCCACCCCGAAAACGGCGCCTACCCCGGCTACAACCCTGGCAATGCCGGGAACGCTGGCAACGCCGACAACTACGACAGCTACGACGCCTTCGACGTCAACACCGCGGCGCAGGCGTCTGGCGCCTCCGCGCTGCGCTTCCACGGCCAGCAGCTCACCGACAACATCCCGGGCGACGGGGTGTCCCCGCACCCGATCAACGACCCAGCCTCCAACGGCTGGTTCCACGTCAAGGGCAACGGCAAGGTCCAGGTCTTTGAGGCCCTCACCTGGGCTTTCAAGGCGATGTTTGCCAACGCGAAGTTGTGGATCCCGCTGGGCATCATCTATGCGCTGCTGGCCCTGATCCCGCAGTTCATCCCGGCCCTCGGCTTTATCTCTCCGATTGTGATGCTGCTGGTGGTGCCCTGGTTCGTGTCCGTGGCGCTGCAGGAGACGTTGGCGAAAGAGTTCACGTACAACGACACGAAGGCGCCGGCGTACGGCAAGACGCTTGGGGTCTCCGCGCTGCTGGGGTTCGCTCTCACTGTGGTGATGGGCATTTTGATGGTCGTGCTGGCGGCCGGCGCGTTGAGCACGATCGACCCGAACTCGTTGCCAAACCCGAACGCGCAGGACGTGTCGGTGGAGGAGATGCGGTCACTGGTGCGTCCGGTGCTTGGTGCGTTGGCGATTTCGGGCGTGGTCAGCGCGCTTTTGGCTCCGTTCTTCCTCATGCAGACGTGGTACGCGGCGGACAACAACGGCTCGTTCGGTCATGCGTTCAGCGCCGGTTTCAAGGCGGGCGCGTCGAACTACCTGAAGCTGCTGGGCCTGTTCCTGATCGTGATGGTGCTAAACACCGTGGGCGCGGCGCTGTTCGGGCTCGGTCTGATCGTCACCGCTCCGGTGACGCTGCTGGCGATGGCGTACGCGTACCGCCAAATCTCCGGCGGCCCCGTGCCCAAAGAAGCTGTGGCTACAGCGTAACGACGGCGCGTCCGCTGCCCCTGCCACCCAGCAGCCTACGCCCAACTTCCACCACGCCATCCAAACCGACTTCCTCGGTGCGGATGGCGTCGGTGTCTAGAGACTCGTCCAGGATCTTCCACGCCTCGTCGCGCACCGGATTCGGCGCGTCGACGGAGTTGATGCCCACCAGCTGCACCCCGCGCAGGATGAACGGCAGGACGCTGGCGGGCAGGTCGTTGCCGGCGGCCATGCCGCACGCGGTGGCCACCCCGCCCCAGCGCAGTTGCGACAGCGCGTTGGCCAGCACCGTGGAGCCGACGGTGTCCACCACGCCCGCCAACCGGGCCTTCTGCAGCGGCTTGCCGGCGTCGGCGAACTCGGCCCGGTCGAGCACCTCTGCCGCGCCGAGTTCGCGCAGCCACGCCTCGTGCTCGGACACACGCCCGGTTAGGGCCCACACCTCGTGGCCCCGCGCGGCGAGCAGCTGCACCGCGATGGAGCCCACTCCCCCGGTGGCGCCGGTGACCAGCACGGGGCCGTCGATAGGCGAACGCGCGGCGCGCTCCAGGCCTGCTACCGAGAGGCCTGCGGTGTAGCCTGCGGTGCCGATCGCGGCCGCCTCGTAGGCGGTGAAGCGGGAGGGCACGCGGGTGATGTTTTCAGCGTCGATGCGCATGTGCGACGTGTAGCCGCCGTTCCTGCGCTCGCCGATGCCGCGGCCGTTGACGGTGACTAGCGTGCCGTCATCGAGCGTGCCCACCGCATCGATGCCGGGCACCATCGGCAGCTCGCGCAGGATGCCGCGGTTGCCGTCAAGCGCCATCGCGTCCTTGTAGTTGACCGATGAGTGGCTCAGCGAGATCTGCGTGTCGCCCTCGCCAGCGTGCGCCTCCTGCCTCTCCACGACCTCGGGCCCGTTCTCAGTAACAATCAAGCTCTGGTTCATGGTGGTCAGCATAGGCCCGGTCTACGGTTGGGCAAGTGACTTCAGCGAGCAACACCGAGACCAAGACCGCCCGCGCGGCGGCGGCTGTGATCACCTGCTTGGTCGTACTCGCGTTCACAGTGGGCAAAGCCTTCGTGTCTATCCCAGGGCTGTGGTCGGCGG
This sequence comes from Corynebacterium wankanglinii, assembly GCA_014490595.1. Lineage (GTDB taxonomy): Bacteria > Actinomycetota > Actinomycetes > Mycobacteriales > Mycobacteriaceae > Corynebacterium > Corynebacterium wankanglinii. The sequence continues at coordinate 40,762 of CP061031.1, read as the reverse complement.
AGTCGCACCAGCTCAGCCAGATCCGCCTCAACCCGCTGGAGACGTTCGAGTACGCGAGGGTGTGGTGGGGGCCGTGGCTGAACCTCTTCGGCAACATCGCGCTGTTTCTCCCGGTGGGGTTTGTCGCCTACCGGGGGGCGGTGGGCCGGGCGGTGCTGGTCGGGCTGCTTTGCAGCCTGGGCATCGAGACGGCGCAGTACCTGTGTTCTTGGGGCTACAGCGACGCGGACGACGTCATTTGCAACACGGCGGGTGCGTGGTTGGGGGCGGGGGGGCCGGAAGGACGTCGAGAAGCAATCGCACAACGATCTTGTGGTCGATTGTGGCGGCGGGCGCGGTCATCCTCACCGTGTGGGCGGCGCTAGGGTTGAGCGCATGAGCGAGCGCGGATGGTTTACCAGGCGGGTGTTCCCCACCGGCGGGGAGCCGGACCCGCGGTTCACCCTGGCCAACGAGCGCACCTTCCTCGCGTGGACGCGCACGGCGCTGGCGTTTTTGGCCGGCGGGATTGCGCTCGAGGCGTTCGAGCTGCCCGGCATCGAGCCGGGCGTGCGCAAGGTCGCGGCGGCGGCGGTCATCCTGATCGCGATGGCGATCTCCGCGGGAGCGGCCGTGCGCTGGGTGCGCATCGAGCGGGCTCTGCGTCACGACGAGCCCATCCCCGCCCCCGCCATCATCCCCGTGCTGTGCGCCGTGGTGTTCGTGGCGGCGCTTGTGGTCGGGGTGAGCCTGCTGCGATGATCCCAGTCGCCGACCCCGGGCTGCAGGCCGAGCGCACCTCCATGAGCTGGACGCGCACCGCGCTGGCCATGCTGGTGTGCGCGGCGACGCTGCTGCGGTGGGCGGGTGCCTACCCGCGGTTGATTGTGGTCGCGTCGGCGGCGCTGGCGGCGACGGGGCTTGCCATCGTGGTGCTGAACCGGCGGGCGTACCGGTCCGAGGCTTCCGCACTTGCCGACGAGCGCAGCGCCCCCAACGCGGCTGCGATATTTCTGCTCACGGCGATGATGCTCGGGATTGGCGCGCTGGGGCTATACCTGGTGGTGGAGTGAAGCGCCGTTAGCGGCCGTTGGCGTAGTGAGCGTAGTGCAGCTCCAGCAACTGGGAGCCCTGCTCGGTGCACACGACCTGGTTCGGACCGGTTTCGCGCGCGATGCCGAACGCCTCGAGCCACAGCAGCCAAGACACCATCTCGGGGGTGGCTGGCTGGCCGCCGACGAGCCACCCCACGATAGCGCGCCACATATCCTCCCCGGTGAGGGCTTCGAAGCCCCGGCGGATGTTGTCGGCGTACTTGGGGATGGGGTTTTCGCTGGTGAGGAAGGTTTCACCGGCTTTGGTCGGGGTGAGCTCGCCGCCGCGCTTTTTCAGCATGCGGGCGTCGAGCAACAGATCGGCCACGGTGTTGGCAAACGGTAGCTGGACCAGCTCGCGCACCTCGTGGGCGATGTCCGCGGGCAAGTCATCGTGCTCGTAGGGCACACCGGCGGCGAAGATGCGGATGAGCCCGGCGAAGATGTCGGTGAACGAACCCGGTCCGAAGCCCGGCACGATACCCGGGTGCTGCGTCAGGTCGCCGGCGCCGTCCAACGCGTCGCCGAAGAACCCGCCGAAAAACTCGGTCACGGCGTTGATCATGGAGGGGTTGCGCTCCGGGTGGGGGTCCATGTCGATGATCTGGAGCAGGTCCGGGCGGGATTGCAGGAAGTCGTCGAAGTGCTGGGCCAGGCCGGGGCCGTCGCTCTGCTCGTCCGCGGCGGCCACCTCGTCGAAGAACATCTCCTCGGCGACGTTGCCGATGCGGGTGGCCACAGCAACCGGGTCCGCCTGGGTCATCCGGTCCAGCATCCGCTCGGGCGGCATGACAGGGAGGTAGCTGAACATCAGGGTGATGGTCTCCAGGTCCGGCTCGATGCCGGCGGCCAGGAGGCGGGCCTGGTTGCGGAAGGTGGTCATCAGCTCCGGGCCGGAGCAGGCTTCGACAACGTCGGGCCCGGCGGCGTCGATAAGCATGGGCGTCGGCCCCTCGATGTTGGAGGGGCCGAGGACCTCCACGTGGATGTTCCAGTTGGCGGCCGGGTCGTAGACGTAGGTCATCGGCCGCATCTCGGCCACGGTGAGCTCGTCCTCGTGATGCTCGCCCGACCCCGGAACTTCCGTGTAGACCGAGCGCTGCGCACCTTCCTGGCCAACGTAGAGGTGGGTGGCGGCGCCGGTGAAGCCGAGTGCGGCGTCGATGATCTGGGCCAGCTCGCCGAGCGTCATGGTCTCTTCGACGTTGACGCAGCGGGAAATTTCGGGCGAGGCGCCCTCCACGATCATGAGCACTGAGACGGTCATACCGGCAACCTTACGGCCTAAGCAGGCCTTAGACCACGAACAGGAACGCGCACACCACCGCGGTTACCGCACCCGCGGCCAGCGGGACAGCGGTGCGGCGGACAACGTCGATCGGGTTGACCTGCAGAGCGCCGGCGACGATGAGCACAGCGGCGTTGACCGGGGAGGCCTGGCGCATGGTGTTCGAGGCGGCCCAGATGGAGGTGAGCATCTGCGGGGCGGAAACTGCGGAGTCCGCGGCGATGCCGGGCACCATCTCGGAGAACGCGAAGTAGGGCGCCACGCCGGAACCGGTGAGCAACGCCATGGCGGCGGTGGCCAGCACGAACACCAGCACCATGAGCACCGCAGCGCCGGAGGATGCCTGCGCCAGGTTGGTCAGCGCCTCGATCACGCCCATCTGCGTGATGCCCTCCACCAGGATGGCGGCAGCGACGATGAGGGAGACCACACCGGCACATCTCTCGCAGTGCCGGCCCTAATGCGTGGGTTGGCCGCCCAGGATCAAGGCGTGGGCGATGCTGTCAGAGCGGTTCTTCAGCCCCAGCGTGCGGTGGCCGGCGTCGAGAAGACCTACTGATCTGCCGGGCACGTCCGTGTTGTTCACGGCCAGGTCCCCGTCGGCGGCGACGATGGCGTACTCGAACTCCTCGTACACCGTGATAGCCAGCTCTGTCCCGGGGGCGATAGTCAGCTGCGCGGCCGCGCAGGGCTCGATAGTGTCCACGTCGCCGGCGCGGCCGAACATGCGCCCGGCGAAGACGTACGCCTCGCCGGCGGATTCGGTGGTGACGCTGCGCAGGCCGAACGCCTCCGGCTGGGCGCGTTGGACCTTATCGGGCACCGCCTCCGCGTCGATAAGCACCTGCACCTGCGCCCGCTCAAGCACACCGCCGAGGCGTGCGGTGCCGTCGTGGCGCCACGAGAAAGACTTGCAGCCTGCGGGCGTTTCGGCCGGGCCTGTAAGCCCCCTGAGGAGTTCGACACCGCGCCACGGGCCAACCTGCAGATCGATGAAGGACATGGTACCCAGCTTAGATGATGCGGCGCTGCCGAGCCTTTTCAACGGCAGCCGTCCGGTTGTCCACGCCCAGCTTCGAATAGATGTGGATCAGGTGCGTCTTCACCATCGCCTGGGAGATGAACAGCTGCTCGGCGATCTCCCGGTTCGACGCGCCCGTCTGCAGCGCGCGCAGCAGTTCGATCTCGCGGGCAGACAGCGCCTCGGAAGGGTTGACCAGCCGGTCGGCGAGCACGTTGGCCACCTGCGGGGAAAGCACCCGGGTGCGTTGGGAGGCGCGCACCACCGCGTCGTAGAGCTCGTCCTCGGGGGCGTCCTTGAGCAGGTACCCCATCGCTCCCGCCTCCACCGCGGCAACCACATCAGCCTGGGTGTCGTAGGTGGTCAGGATAAGCACCGGCGGCCCGCCCGCGGCAACGAGGCGGCGGGTGAGGTCGATGCCCGACGCGCCGGGCATCTGGATGTCGGAGACCACCACGTCCACCCCCTCGGGCACCTCGGCGTTGCCGTCGGCGGCCTCGGCGACAACCTCGATGCCGTCAAAGGAATTGAGCACTGCGCGCAGGCCGGCGCGGACGACCGGATGGTCGTCGATAAGCATGACGCTCAGTGTCATTTCTCCTCCACGGTCTCCTCCACGGTCTCGTCCACGGGCACGGTGGCGGCAAGGACGTTACCTTCGACTGTGAGCTCGCCGCCGACCTCCTCCACGCGGGCGCGCAGCCCTTTGAGCCCGTAACCTTCCGGGCCGGAGATGCCACGGCCGTTGTCGAAGACGTCGATGGTGGCAGTCTCCCCCAGCCTATCCACGGTCACCACCGCCGACGACGCCCCGGCGTGGCGCACGATGTTGCTCAGGCCCTCGCGCACGACGCGCTCGGCCACGGACGCTGCTGGTTCCGGCAGGTCAACCGCATTGACGCGAACCTCCAGCTGCTCGCCCAGCGCGCGCTGGCGGTCTTGCGCGTGGCCGGCCAAACGCTCCAAGCGGGCGGGCAACGGCGTGCGGGTTGCCGCGCCCTCTCCTGCGCCCTCGCTTGTCCCCTCAACCGCGGCGGTGTCCGCGGAGTTCTCCGCCACGAAGCGTCGCGCCTCCGCCAAGTTGTCGGAGGCAGTGGAGCGGATCACGTCCAAGGTCTCGCGCGCCGGGTCGCCCGCGCCGAGCTGCTTGTCCATCGCGCGGCCGAGCAAGACGATGGAGCTGAGCCCTTGCGCCATGGTGTCGTGCACCTCGCGGGCCAGCCGGGCCCGCTCTTCGGCCACGCCCGCGGCGTGCTCCGCCTCCGCGCGCTGGTGCTGGGCCGCGCGCAGGTCGTCGGCCATCTGCCGGTAGTGGTCTGCCTCCGCGCGTAGGGCCTGGTAGGCGTGGACGATGAACACGGCCAAGGCGGTGCCGATGGTGGGGCCGACCACCGCGCCGGGCCCGCCCTGGGCTGTCGCGGAGAGCGTGACCGCCAGCAGCGCCGCGCGGCCGCGATCTCCCACCACTTGGGCAGGATGACGCAGGCGAGCATGACCAGCGGGAACTCCAGCCACACAAAGTCCTCGGAAATCTGCACCAGCGCGACCCACAGCACCGCAACCAGCAGCAGCCACGCGTACGGCGCCCACGCCGGGTACGCCTTGCCGCGGTTGTGCCACACGGTGCCGGCCAGGTACACGGCGGCGAAGCAGGCGGAGAAGGTGACAGCTGCCGCGGGTCCGCCGCCGCGCAGCTGCCCCACCAGGCCCACGGCCAGCAGCACCGCTACCAGCACGTGCAGGCTCACGCGCAGCAGTTGCAGGAAACGGGTGGTTGACAACATGCGTCCGAGCGTAGATCAACCGATCGGTTGACCGGGATTTCAACCACCGGCCCGATGTGGAACGTTGCAGCTAGACGGCAGGATTAGAACCATGTTCGTAGGAATTAGAGAGATCACATCAGCCAAGGGGCGCTTCGGGCTGATCGCGGGCACCGTCGCGCTGATCACGCTTCTGGTGGTCGTGCTCACGGGCCTGACCGCCGGTTTGGGCAAGCAGAACACGTCCGCGCTGGAGGCGCTGGACCCGCAGTCCGTCGTCTTTCAGGACCCGGAGGATCCGTCGTTTACCACCTCCCGCGTTGAGGCGCGCGACGGCCTGACCCCGCTGGGTACCAGCCAGATGCTGCTGACCAAGTCGGACGGCACCGACGCCGCCGTGTCCATCCTCGCCCTTCCCGAGGGCACCGAGCTGCCCGGCGGCAAGACGCTGGGCAGTGAGGCGGTCGCCGCGCCGGGCCTGGAGGTAAGCGAGGGCGAGACCGTGACCGTCGCCGGCAACGGCATCACCGTCGGCGCCATCGGCGAGGACCTCGCGTTCTCTCACTCCCCCGTCCTGTGGGTGCCCACGGACTTTTGGAAGGAGGTCATGCACACCGACGCCGACGGCACCGTCCTGCTGTCGGACCACGAGGTCGACGGCGGTGTGCCCCTGAAGGAATCCTTCAGCGGCTTGCCCGCGTACTCGTCTGAGCAAGGCTCGCTGAAGCTCATCCAGGGCTTCCTCTACGCCATCGCCGCGCTGGTGATTGTCGCCTTCCTCACCGTGTGGACGATGCAGCGCACCCGCGACCTGGCCATTTTGAAGGCCATCGGCGCATCCAACGGCTACCTGCTTAAAGACGCCCTGGGCCAGTCCGCGGTGCTGTTGGCCATCGGCGCACTCGTCGGCGGCCTGGCCGCCTTCGGCCTGGGCATGCGGATGCAGGGCTCTGCCCGTTCGCCCTGAACGCCGTCACCGCCATCGTGCCGCCGGTAGCCATCTGGGCGCTGGGCATGGTCGGCGCGATGATCGCCACCCGTTCCATCGTCAAGGTCAACCCGCAGCAGGCCCTTGGAGGTGCCGCATAATGCTCGAACTCAGCAACATCACCGTCGCCTTCCAGGACGGCCAGGAAAAGCGCACCGTTTTGGACCACCTGGACTTCACCGCCAGGCCGGGCGAGATGACCTTTATCGTCGGCGAGTCAGGCTCCGGAAAGTCCACCCTCCTGTCCGTGGCGGCGGGCCTGATCACCCCCGATTCCGGCACCGTCAAGCTCAACGGCGAGGACGTCAACGACGAGGTGCGCCGCCGCAAGATCGGCATGATCTTCCAGCAGGCGAACCTCATTGCCGCGCTCAATGTGCGCGACCAGCTGCTGGTCACGGACCACATTCGTGGACGTCGCCCACGAAGGGAGAGGGCGGACGAGTTGTTGGCCAAGGTGGGCCTCGAGGGCCTCGGCGACCGCCGTATGGGCGAGCTGTCCGGCGGCCAGCGCCAGCGCGTCGGTATCGCCCGCGCGTTGATGGGCGAGCCGGATCTCCTGCTTGCGGACGAGCCGACCGCGTCCCTGGACGCGGACCGCTCCCAGGAGATTGTGAAGCTGCTGCGCCAGCTCACCGAGGAGCGGGGCATCGCCTGCGGCTTTGTCACCCACGACCGCTCCGTGATCACAGGCCGCGACGAGGTCTTCGAACTGGGGGTCAACGCCCCCGCCTACGCCTAGACTGGCCCGCGTGTTCTACGCAGCCTCCGGCCCCGCCCCGCTCGACCCTGCCCTGCTAGCCGGGGAGATCGAGCGCAGGGCGGGGCTTTCGCGTCGCGGGCCCCAGGTCACGTCGCTTCCGTCATTGCTTGACGACGACCTCACAGCCGGCGACGGCTATTGGCTGGCGGGGCGAAGCGTCGTCGATAGGCTGCGGGCGTGCGAGAGCAACGTGGTGGCGTACGCGGTGGGCGAGGCGTTCATTGTGACCTCGCTGCAGGAGATGGGGCCGACGATGGTGCGCGGGGGCGACCTGGTGCGCGTGCCGCACGGGATCTTCCGCGTGCCGCAGTGGGGGCACCGCACGTTCGTGGCCGGTGAAACCGCTGAGCTGCTGCGCGGCTACGTGCCGCTCGAGGCGGCCGGCCGGTTCGTGGAACCGCGGCGCTACCGCAAAAGGCTGCGCGAGCGGGTGGCCATGACGGAAAATGCCAGCGCCGCAAGTACCGCCGAGAGCAGCAGGGTCCCGGAGAGGTAGCCCAGGTCCACCGCCGCGGCACCGACCGCGGAGCCGGAGGGCGATGCCGACCTGGAAGGTCACCACGGAGATGGAGCTGGCCATGTCCGGATTGTGCTCGCCCGCGTGCAGGAAGATCGTGGTGGAGGCGGTGGGCAGCGCGCCGGCGGCGGCGCCGAAGACAGCGATGACGGCAAACATCGCCGGGCCCGAGACGAAGTGCAGCGCGAGCAGGCCGGCGATGGCGCTGGCTGCGAGCGTGGCGGCGGCCAAGCCGTTGATGCGGATCATGCGGCTGTCCACCCGCCGGCCCGCCCACGTCACGCCGATGAGGCCGGCAATGCCGTATAGGGAGACGCCGTAGGGGACGAATTGGTGGCCGGCGGTGCGCTCCACAAGCAGGGCGAGGTAGGTGAAGGTGGAAAAGATCGCCGTCACCGCGAACACGAGGTAGAGCACCAGCGACGGGATTGCGGAGCGCGATGCGCGGGCCGTCGCGTCCTTCTGCGAGTGTGTGGCCGGCAGGCTGGGCAGCGTGATCACCAGCATCACCAACGCGCCCACAACCGCAGCGCCGAGGACCCACGTGGAGGCGCGCCAGCCGATCGCCGCCCCTAACGCCGTGGTCAGGGGCGAGCCAAGGACCATGGACAGCGTGGAGCCGATGGCCACGGATGCGACCGCTTTGCCGGTCTGCCCGGCCGGGGCGATGCGGGCGGCCGTGGGGTTGATCAGCGACCAGAACACACCGTGGGTGAACGCCGCAGTCACGCGGCCGGCAACCAGGGTGGCGTAACTCGTCGCCGTGGCCTGGAGCACGATCCCGCCGAGCAGAAACAGCAGGGTGCCGATGAGCAGGTGCCGCCTATCGACGTTACGTGTCAGGTGTATCAGCGGAATAGTCACCACAGCCACGAGGCCCGCGTACACGCTCATCAGCAGACCGATTTGGCCCTCGGAGACGTTGAGATCCCGCGCCATCGGCGAGATTAGGCCCACCGCGAACATCTCGAAGGTGACGTACACGAAAGCGGCGAAGCTCATGGCCGCTAGCGGGACAACCGGAAACCTGCCTGTTTGCTGGGAAAAGTCCTGGGTCTTGTGCACCCGGCTAAGTTACGGCTACTGCCCCATCGCCGCAAACGCGGCACCGGCAGCGCCGAGCGCGACAAGCAGGGCGACGATGACGCCCACTACCACGCCCGGGCTGGCGCTGGAACCGCTGTTGGTGGTCTTGGCGGTGTCCGTGCGCGAGGTGACCTGGGAGACCGAGATGTTGGTCATCGTGGTGGGGCTCCCCGTCACGGAGGTGGTGACCTTGGTTTTCCCGTTGGTCAGCGTGTGCGTCACGGTGTTGCTGGTCCTGCCGGGCTCGATCGGCGGCGGAGCATACGTGGACGTTGGCGGGGTAGTCACGGGCGCATCCGGGTTCGTGCCGTCCGTGGGCAGTAAGACGGTGCCGCCGCCTGCTTCGCAGGTAGTCCGGGCTTCCTCGTACGCCACCATGAGTGCTGCGACGCGCCGCGCTTCCGTCATGTCCGGCAGAGTGTCGTACGCCTCAGCCCACTTGCTGCGCTGGTCTCGCGGCATGGACGGGTATTCTTCCGCCAGCTGGGCGTTGATCCCCGCGCGGTCAGGGATCAGATCGAACTCCGCGAACCCGTCCCGCTTCGGCACCGTGATCTGGCCCGTTGCGACAGCCTGGTCGAGTTCGCTCCAGTAACCGCCCATGTCGAACGGCTGGTGGTTGCTTGTTGCAGAGGAATCCCAAACGTGGGTGAAGTAAGTGCGCGAAGCGTCGAGGTCGGCGCCGGTGGCGTCGGCGACGCGCTGGGCCCACCTCTCAACGTTGGCCGCCAGATTGTTGTTGAAGTAGCTGATGTAGCTGCCGGAGAATTGCTCGAGGAACTGGCCGCTCACCTCACTCGCGCCCGGGAAAGCGACTTCGAAGGCAGCTGCCCACCGCGCGCGCTCGTCGCTGGCACCGATGCCCACGCTCCGGTCGAGGGAATCGATGTATTTACGCTCAGCGTCGTTGATCTTGAATGAGCACACGCCATCAGTGGGCTGGCCAACGGTTGCGGCATCGGCGGACGGCACGGCAACCGCAGCCGTCAAGGTTGCGGTCGCGCACGCAAGAACTGCGATCCTCCGATTCTCAAACACACCGATAGCGTAGCGCAGAGGAACACCATTTCAGCATTCGAAAGATAGGTGAGATGGCTCTCTAAACCGGGTTAGCCCGTTGAAATGTGGGGAACGTGCAGGTTGAGGGTTCGCTGGCGAAAGATTCTTAGGAAAATAAAAGTTTCATGCTCGTCCGCTTACTGTCCCCAACGGGAGGTTTCCGCTCGTCACCGTACGAAATTACAACACTGTAATGCAAAAGTGTTGCCGTTTATTATGCATTCGCGTGAGGCGGGTATTAGGTCCGGCTCAGGCCGCTGAGTGGGCTCTAGCGCTTGCCCATAATCCGCCGCGCAATGTCCCGGGCAAAGGGGCTCACGCCGCCGATGGTGCCGGCGCCCGGACCGTTGAGCGAATCAAAGCCCAACACGTATAAGCCGGGGGTATCCAAACCGTGCTCCAGGCCGCGCACGGCGGACAGCGCGGGGCGGAAGCCGGTGGCCCAGATCAAGGCGTCGAACGAAGACAGCTCGTCCAGCGACCCAACCATCGGCTCGGCCGTAAGCAAACCGCGCTCCCGCGCCCGGCGGACCTCCGGCACCATGACGATGTCGCCGCCAAAATCGGCGCCGCCTGGATCCCCGTCCCCGCGGGCGATGGCTACGAAGCGCTCTCGGTTGCGCCTGAACAGCTGCTCGCCGTCGACGTTGTCGGGCATGAACGCCGGGGGACGGCGTGTGAACCACTGCACGTCTATACCGGCAAGTGCGAGGTCGGCGACAATCTGCGCGCCCGAGTTGCCCCCGCCCACCACGGCGACGCGCCGGCCGGCGAAGTCTTCAGGGCGCGCGTACGTCGCGGAGTGGATCTGCTCGCCGGCGAAGGAACCGGGAACGAACGGCACGAACGGCGCGGACCAGATCCCGGTGGCCATGACGACGTTGCGGGCGACGTAGCCGTTGACGGTGAACACGGAGCCGTCGTGAAGCACGCGCTCGACCCGCTCGCCCCGGTGGATAGGCAGGTCGTAGCGCTGCTCGTAGCGGGAGAAGTACGTCACGACGTGGTCGCGCGGCGGGTAGCCCTCGTAGCTGGGCATGGGCCAGCCGGGGAGGTTGGAGAATTCCGCGCGGGAGAACAGCGTCAGCGCGTCCCAGTAGTGCGGCCACGCCCCGCCGGGGGTATCGGAGGCGTCAAGCACCACGAAATCCGCGCCATATTTGCGCAGGTAGTACGACACGGCCAGCCCGGATTGGCCGGCGCCGACCACAACAGCGTCAAGCATGGGACACCTCCGCGGTGGCGTCGCGGACGTGCTCGGCGATGCGGCCCGCGGGCGCGGTGGCGGGGCCGGACGGGGTTTGCGCTGCCAGCCAGGCGGCCACCGCGTGCACCGTCACCGCCCCGGTCACCGCACCAGGCACTGCGGCGTCAACGGCGCCGGGAACAGCGGCGCGCGCTGCGGAAAGCGCCAGGTGAGCGCCAATAATCCCGGCCAGCACATCCCCGGAGCCTGGCGTGGCGGCCCAGGAGTGCCCGGCATCCACGGCGTGGATGAGATAGGGGTCGTCCTCCGGCGCGACTAGGGTGATGCGGCCTTTGCGCACGATGGTGGCGCGCAGCGTCGCGGCCAGCTCCAGCGTCTCCTCGAACCGCGTGCCCTCGCGCACTCCGGCAGCCTCGCGCAGGCGCAAAAACTCCCCGTCGTGCGGGGTCAGCACCGTCGGCTCGTCCCGCGACGCCACCGCTCGGCGCAAGTGTTCGTGCTGGGTGAGGAGGGTGAGGCCGTCGGCGTCGATAAGCAATGGCACCTCTTGCTCCAGCGCCCACGCAAGCTCGCGCGCCGCATCCTCTCCCGTCCCGGCGCCGGGCCCAAACACCCAGGCCTGCACCCGTCCGGCATCTTGAAGCCTTTGCGTAGCGACGACCTCCGGCCTCACCCGCACCACCCCATCCGCCTCCGGCCCGGCGTAGCGGACCATCCCGGGCGTGGCGTGCACCGCACCGGAAACGGTGAGCACCGCCGCGCCTGGATAGCCTGCGCTACCTGCGCGGATGCCCACTACTCCCCCGGTGTATTTGTCGTCGGCAGGCCCCGGCGTGACGTCCTGGACAGGCGCGGGTGGCAGGAGGTGGAGGGTGTCCGGCCAGTTCCCGGGGTCGGCGACGGCGCGGTTGGCCAGCACCAGCGTCGGGCCGTCGTGGGCCCACTCGGGCATGGTGTCCAGCAGTTGCGTGTGCAAGGGGCGGCCGGGCAGGCCGATGTTTGCGAGCAGCTGTACCCCGCACTCCGGGGCGAGGGCGTGGGCGCGGCGCCATCCGCCGAAGGTGACGGTGGCGTCGGCGGTGATGTGCAGTTCGCCCGCTTCCCCGGTGTCGGCATCCACGCCGGAGGGCACGTCCACGGAGAGCACGCGAACCCGGCGTAGCCACCTCACCACGTCCGCGAGCTCTTCGCGCAGGCCGCCGGAGCCGCCGATGCCGGTAATGCCGTCGATGGCCAGGGCGTACTCGAATGCACTGTCCGGCAGCGCCTCGAGCACTTGCCCGCCCGCGTTGGTAAACGCCGCGAGCGCGCGTTCCTGGGCGCGACCGGCGGTAAGTAGCGCGTCCACGCGGTACCCGGCCAGCGCGAGCTCGGCGCCGGCGTACAGGGCGTCGCCGCCGTTGCCGCCCGGCCCGGCGAGCACCAGCACCCGCCCAGTCGCCTCATCCAGCATCGCCTCGGCCGCCTCGAACACGGCGTGTGCGGCGGATTGCATCAGCTGGTCCGGGTGGGCCTGCGCGGCCAACAGCGGCGACTCGGCCGCCCTGATTTGGTCTGCGGTGAAAGTACTGGCGTACATGTGCACCAGGGTACGCTCCACCTAAACTCCCTGGCAGGAGGGGCAATAAAACAGGTTGCGCCCCTCGAACTGCTGCTTGGCCACATCTCCGCCGCACACCAGGCAGGCCTCGCCGGCGCGGCGGTAGACGTAGACCTCTCCCCCGTGGTCGTCGTCACGCGGGGCGCGCGCCATCGCCTCCGGGGTGTGCTCGCCGCGCACTGTATCTATGCGCCCGGTGGCCACGCCGTCGGCCATCAGCGAAACCAGGTCGGCCCAGATGGCGCTGAAACGCTCCTGCCCCAGCTCCCTGCCCGGGGTAAACGGTGAGATGCCCTGGCGAAACAGCGGTTCGGCGCGGTAGATGTTGCCCACGCCCGCGAAGTAGGTCTGGTCCATCATGAGCGAGCCGATGGCGCGCCGGGAGCGGCGTACCCGCTCGAACAGCGCATCCGGGTCCGCGTCGGGCGATAAAGGGTCCTCGCCCGCCCGGTCCAGAATCGCCTGCTGCTCCGCCGGGGTGATGTAGGTGCAGGTCTGCGGGCCGCGCAGGTGGGCCGCAACCGGGCCTTCCCCGCCGTCCGGCACCAGCCGCAGCCGGATCTGGCCGCGCATCGTGTCCGCGGGTTCGAAGGAAAACTTCCCGATCAGCCCCAGATGCACATGCACTGTCGCGTCTGTGAAGTGCAGAAACAGGTGTTTGCCGTGGGCTGAGGCGTGGGTGAGCGCGGTGCCGTCGATAGGCGAAGGCTCGAAGCGCCCCTGCGGCGAGCTCGCGGCAATTGGCGCGGGGCGGAAGTCCGCGTTGAACCGGCGCGCAAGCCGGTGAATCACATGACCCTCAGGCACGGGGACTGACTGTACTATTGCTCCCATGCCGTATGAGACCGGGTTCGATCGCGAAAAATACATTCAGATGCAATCCGAGCACATCCAGAAGCGGCGCGCCGAGGTGGGCGGCAAGCTGTATCTGGAGATGGGCGGCAAGCTGTTCGACGACAACCACGCCTCCCGCGTCCTGCCCGGTTTCACGCCCGACAACAAGATCGCCATGCTTGACCGGATCAAGGACGAGGTGGAGATTGTCATCTGCTTCAACGCCGGCGACGTGGTGCGGCAGAAAATCCGCGCGGACTTGGGCATTACCTACGAAGATGACGTGCTGCGGCTTGTAGACGTGTTCCGGGACCGGGGATTTCTGGTGGAAAACGTGGTGTGCACCCAGCTTGAGGGTCCGAACCCGAAGGTGGAGGCGTTCATGGAGCGCCTGGGCCGGCTGGGGCTGAAGGTGGCGCGCCACTACATGATCGATGGCTACCCCAACGACACGGCGAAGGTGGTCAGCGAGGACGGCTTCGGGCGCAACGACTACGTGGAGACCACCCGCGACCTGGTCGTGATGACCGCGCCGGGTCCCGGATCGGGCAAGCTGGCCACCTGCCTCTCGCAGGTCTATCACGAGCACAAGCGCGGCATCGACGCAGGTTACGCCAAGTTTGAGACTTTCCCCATTTGGAACTTGCCGCTGTCGCACCCTGTGAACCTGGCGTACGAAGCGGCGACGACAGACCTGGACGACATCAACGTGATCGACCAGTACCACCTGGATGCCTACGGGGAGAAGGTCTCCAGCTACAACCGCGACATTGAGGTTTTCCCCCTGCTGAAGACCTTGTTGCGCGAGGCCACCGGCTCCGAGCCCTACCAGTCCCCGACCGACATGGGCGTGAACATGGCGGGGTACTGCATGAGCGACGATGCCGCCTGCCGGCACGCGGCCGAGCAGGAGATCATCCGCCGCTACTACGCAGCGCTTGTCGACGAGCGTCGCGCGGACGCCGACTCCACCGTCTCCGACCGCAACATGAACGTCATGCGCAAAGCGGATCTGACCGTCGAGGACAGGGTTGTGGTGGCCCCGGCGCTGGAGGTGGCCGAGCGTACCGGCAAGCCCGGCGCGGCGCTGGAGCTTCCGGACGGCCGCATTGTCACCGGCAAGACCTCGGATCTGCTGGGCCCGTCGGCGGCGGTGCTGCTCAACGCCCTGAAGCTGCTCGCTGGCATCGACGACGAGGTGCACCTGCTCTCCCCCGATTCCATCGAGCCGATTCAGTCGTTGAAAACGCGCCACCTGGGTTCGGTGAACCCGCGCCTGCACACCGACGAGGTGCTTATCGCACTGTCCGTGTCCGCCTCCGGCAACCCGGATGCAGCTCTGGCGCTGGAGCACCTCAGATCCCTGCGCGGGTGCGATGCGCACATCACCACCATTTTGGGCTCGGTGGACGAGGGTATCTTCCGCAACCTGGGGGTGTTGGCGACCTCCGAGCCGCAGTACTGGCGCAAGGCGCTGTACCACAAGCGTTAGGTTTCCGATACTAACTATTGCGCTCGTTTCGGTTGTGGTTTAGGGTCTGGGTCATGCAGGAACAGCAATCGCCGGTGGAAGCTGCATTGGCCGAGCTCAACAACAACCTCGCGGTCGCGCGCACGCAGGCCGAAGACCACGTCGTCCTGCCCAAACAGACCGCCGTCTGGGTGCGCGACCTGCTGGAAGACTTGGCGGAGGGACGCCTCGTGCGCCCGCCGGAACCGGACGAGGAGATGACCACACAGCAGGTGGCCGATCTCTTCGGAGTGTCCCGCCCCTTCGTGGTCAAGCTCATCGACGAAGGCAAGCTCCCAGGCCATAAGGTGGGCACCCACCGTCGCGTGTACACGCGCGACGCGCACGCCTACAAGCAGAAGAGGGGTTAGACCGTGGAACGGTTGACGCTTTCAGAAAACGACCGGGTGCTTGCCGTCGTCGCTCACCCGGATGACATGGAGTACGGCGCGTCCGCCGCCGTGGCCAAGTGGGCCGAAGACGGGGTGGAGGTGGCGTACCTCCTGCTCACGCACGGTGAACACGGCATTGCGGGCGGTGACCCGCAGCAGGTGCGCGAGACTCGTTCGCAGGAGCAGCGGCGAGCCTGCGACATCGTCGGAGCGGGGGAGCTGGAGATGCTCGACTTCACCGACGGACTGCTCGAGCACACATTGGAGCTGCGCCAGGCGATCGCGGCGAAGATCCGGGAATTTCGGCCCACCGTGGTGCTCACCCAGGACTGGAGCGTGATCGTGCCCTGGGGTGTGAACCAGGCGGACCACCGGGTTGCAGGCCTGGCGGCGGTGGACGCGGCGCGCGACGCGGGCAACGAGTTCCTCTACCCCGAAGCCGGGCCGCGCCACCAGACGAACACGCTGCTGGTCCACGGGGCCGCATCCCCGAACGTGGCCGTCGAGGTGGAGCAGCGCCACGTGGATAAGGGCGCCGCATCCCTCGACGCGCACGAGGCCTACTTCGCGGCATTGCCCGACCACCCCAGCGGTGATGAGATTGTCGGCCAGGCTGCGAAGGATGGCGGAGAGGCGCTGGGCGTGCCCCTGGCAATCGTGTTCGCATCCTTCCCGCTGTAACTTTCTCCGCTGGCCCCGGTGGACTTACACTGCCTGGCATGACCGGAAAGATCCTGCTCTACTACAAATTCCAGCCCATCGCCGACCCGGACGCGGTGCGCCTGTGGCAGCGCGACCTCTGCGAAGGCCTGGGATTAACCGGCAGGATCATCGTCTCCCCCCACGGCATCAACGGCACCGTCGGCGGGGACATCCGCGCCTGCAAGACCTACGCCAAAAAGACCAAGGAATACTTCAAGGGCATCGAGTTCAAGTGGTCCGAGGGCGGGGCGGAGGACTTTCCTAAGCTCAGCGTGAAAGCGCGCGATGAGATCGTCTCCTTCGGCGCGGGGCGAGCTGAAGGTGGATGAGCACGGCGTGGTCGGCGGGGGAGAGCACCTCACCCCGCAGCAAGTCAACGAGCTGGTGGCGGCGAAGCCGGACGCCGTCTTCTTTGACGGTTCGCAACGCCGCGCCCGCCGAAGAGAGAGATTGGCCGGTTCAAAGGCGCGGTAGTACCAGACGTGGAGACCACCCACGACTTCATCAAAGAACTCGAATCCGGCAAGTACGACTGGATGAAAGACAAGCCCGTCATCTCTTACTGCACCGGCGGCATCCGCTGCGAGGTGCTGTCCAGCCTGATGATCAACCGTGGTTTCCAGGAGGTCTACCAAATCGACGGCGGCATCGTCCGCTACGGCGAGCAATTCGGCAACTCCGGGCTGTGGGAAGGCTCCCTCTACGTCTTCGACGACCGTATGCACACCGAATTCGGGTCTCCGGAAGACCCGGACTACGTCCAGCTCGGCCACTGCGTGCACTGCGGGGAGGCAACCAACCAGTTCTACAACTGCGCGAACGAGCCGGAGTGCCGCAAGCAGTACCTGAGCTGCGAACGCTGCCGAGAAACCACCCCGTACTGCGGGGAATGCGCCACCGAACGCGCCAGCGCGTAACTGCGCCCCGCAGCCTACGGCGTTGCCAGAATGCCGACGGTGACGATGAGCCAGGACATGGTGAACGGCACCAGCGGAATCCAGAACACGCCCATCCACGGGATCCAGCGTTCGTAACGGTTGAGCTTGCGCACCATGATCACCGCGCAGCTGAGGAGCCCGGCGATCGGCGGGATGGAGGTGGCCACAGCCCACCACGTGCGCCATGACTCGGTGCAGAGCCAGGCGGAGCCAGCGTCGCAAAGCGGACCGCCCCGCGCACGCGAGATACCCGCGAGGATGAGCGCGAACAGGAGCGTAGCCGCGACGGTGCCCAGCGCGAACAGGATCGCGTCGCGGGTGGAGCGGCGGTTGCGGCGATCCACCTCGAGGGGGTCGGGCTGATCCGCGAGCTCGTCGAACGTGCGCGGCTCCGGACGCACACGGGAGAAGCGGTCGGAGGGGGAGTGAAGGTCGTTCTCGGGGTGCTCCATAGGCCACAATCTACTGCGCCTTTGGCTAGGGCCTTTGGCTAGGGCCTTTTGCAAGGGCCTTTTACTAGGCCTTCCCCGCAGACTGCGGGCACACGATCACCGGCACCGGGGCGTAGCGGATGAACTCACCCTCGCGCGTGCCCACGAACACGCTGGTCAGCTGCTGCGTCGGCTGGGAGCCTAGGCACATGATGTCGCCCTTTTTCCACTTCACCGAGTCGATCGCGCGTTTCCAGCTTTTCGCTGCTGCCACGGCACTGGTCACGTCGAAGTGGTCGCAGCGCTCCGGGGCGAACTTCGCGGCAAGCATCCAGGCGTGGTCGCGAGCGTGGTCCAGGATGCCGAGCGTCTGCTCGTTCCAGGACGAGCTGCGCCTTTCGTACGCGGTGGGGGAGAAGGCGATGATGCGCAGCGGCAGCCCCAGTGTGCATGCGAGGGCGGTGGCGTAATCCAGGCCGCTGAAGTCCGGCTCCACCGGCTCGTCGTCCATCACGATCGCGTACGTCACGCGCGTGATGCCCTTTTTGGCCAGTTTCACCCCGCGCGGCGCCAACCCGAGGGGGACGGGGCACGAGCGCATCATCTCATCGGCCACGCTGGAGGGACGGAAGCGGCCCTTCGGCGTCTTCGCGTGGGAGCCCAGAAGGATCAGATCCGCGTGAAAGTCCTCCGCGGTTTCGTACAACGAACGGACCGGGTCCTTGCTGTCCACAAGACGGGCCACCTGCTTGGACCACTGGGAACGCGGAATGTGCTCTTTCAGCGTCTTTTCCACCCGGCTGTCAAACGCGGACCGCGCCTCCTTCAGCCGCTTCTTCCGGCCCTTCGCCGCTTTGGGCAGGGACTTCGACCATGCCGACTGCGCGCTGGACATCACCTGGACCTGAACGGGCAACGAGCGGCCAAGCCACGCGGCGAACTCCATCGCTTCCGTGTTGGTCACGTCCCACCCCACGAGCACGCGCATGGGTGACGCGCCATCGGGGAGGCGTGCGCCCTTCGCGCTGTCGGTGCTGCTCAGGTCCTTCCTCCTTGGCGTGTGGCCGCGCGAGCGGAATAGCGGGTAATGCAGCCATCATAAACGCCCCTCCCACGCGCGAAAAAGCTGCTCCCCGCCGTGCGGCTCGGCCTTTACGACGGGGCGCCGGCGGCGTACGCCCGGGCGAGCTCGTTTAAAACGCCAGTAAGGCTATCCAGCTGGTGCAGCGCGCCGTCGTCGAGGGTGCCCAGCATCTGCGCCAGCGAGCGGGTGCGCTCCGCCCCTACGCGCTCAAGCTCCGCGCGGCCGAAGTCCGTCAGCTCCACGGTCACCCCGCGGCGGTCGTCCTCCGAACGCACCCGACGCACCAAGTCGCGCTTCTCCAGCTGGTTAACGGTGTTCGAGGCGGTAGGCAGGCGAACGCCCTCATCGCCAGCGAGTTTGCTGATGCGTGTGGGGCCGTTGAAACCCAGCCGATGCAGCACCGACAACTGCGGGCCGGTGAGGTCGGAGTGCTGCGCGTTGCGGAAGTACGCCACGTACAAGCTGGTCATAGCGGGGCGGATATCCGCCGCGATACGCAAAGCCTCCGCGGAAGGTTCCTCGTGCGCCGACGCCAACACTGTGCACCTCATTTCTTCTCCGACGTTTCCCAGAATGTAGCAGCAGGCGAAGCGGTTAAGATGACCAGGATGTTCACGTACGAGCACGAGGTGTCACACGAGTGGCAACGCCGCCACACCCTGCGCGAGCTCAAGCGGGGGCACATGCCTATCGACGTCGCATGCGACGCCGACTTCTTGCTCCGCGCTGCCGCGCAGCACCACGGGGTGGAGTCCTCCAGGCCGTGCCCCGTATGCGGGGGAGCGATGCGGGATGTGCGATGGGTTTACTCCGAAAAGCTGGGCCGACGGACAGGAACCGCGCGAAGCGAAGCAGAGATTGACAGGCTCGCCGCGGAGGTTGGGGCGCTCACCGTCCACATCGTGGAGGTTTGTCCGTCGTGCAAGTGGAACCATTTGTTACAGGAAGTCACAGCCGTACCAGTAGTGTGAATTCGAACTGGGCAGGTAGGGTGTCCGGTAGGAATTTGGTAGGTAGCTCGCCCGTTTCGCCCTCCCCGCGGGCGCGGCGGGTGCAACTGTGCAGGGAAAACGTGTGACTGACAAGAGCGCTGAAAACACAACGGAGCCAAGCAATAAAGGCACCGAGAGCACCACGGACAACGCCGGCGGCGGGTCGACGGCAGTGAAGAAAAAGAAGACCTCCCGCGCCTGGCAGTGGGTACTCGCCTTCTTGTTGTTCCTGCTCCTGCTCGCTTCCATCCCCGCGGGCTGGTTCGCCTGGAAATACGCCAAAGCGGAGGTCCCCGGGCCCGGAGAGATTGAAGCTGCGCAGATCTCCTCCATCTACTTCCGCGACGGCGAGAAGGAACTCGCCCGCATCGTCCCGCCGGAAGGGAACCGGGAGCAAGTTGCCCTCGATGCCGTGCCGGTGGAGGTCCAAGATGCCGTGCTGGCCGCGGAAGACCGCGATTTTTGGACCAACTCCGGGTTCTCACCCACCGGCTTCGCCCGCGCCGCGCTTGGGCAGATTACCGGCAACTCCGCTGCCGGCGGCGGCTCCACCATCACCCAGCAGTACGTGAAAAACGCGCTGGTGGGCAACGAGCACTCCTATGAGCGCAAAGCCAACGAGCTGGTCTACTCCATCAAGATGACAAACCAGTGGCCGAAAGAAGACATCCTGCGCGCCTACCTCAACACTGTCTACTTCGGCCGCAACGCCTACGGCATTGAGGCAGCCGCGCACGCCTTCTTCGGCAAGCCGGCCTCCGAGCTCACCGTGGAGGAGGGCGGCGTACTCGCAGCATCCATCCAGCTGCCCAGCGAGCTGGACCCGTGGACCAACCGCGAGGCCGCAGAGCAGCGCTGGAACTACGTCATGGACGGCTTGGTCGAGATGGGCAAGCTCACCCCGGAGCAGCGCGCCGGGGTGAAGTACCCCGAGACCCGCGATCCCGCCACGTACTCCGCCTACACTGAGGCCACCGGCCCGAACGGCCTGATCAAGAACCAGGTGATCACAGAGCTCGAGGCCCTGGGTATCACGGAAAACGACTTGACTAACCGCGGTCTGCAGATCACCACCACCATCGACGCCGGCTCCCAGGCCAACGTGGAGCGGATCGCGCGCGACCGGCTGGCCAACCTCCAGGAGGATGCGCGCACTGCGGTGGTCGCCGTCGATCCCGCGACGGGAGCTGTGCGGGCGTACTACGGCGGCGACGACGCCAGCGGCTGGGATTACGCCAACGCGGGCCTGCAGACGGGCTCCACGTTTAAGATCTTCGCCTTGGCGGCCGCGCTGCAGCAGGGCATCCCGCTGACAGCAACGTTCGACTCGTCCCCGGTCACCTTGCCCGGCAACATCGTGGTCACCAACTGGGACGGCGGGGGCGGCGGGATGCTGTCCATGTCAGAAGCGACCCGCCAATCCTCGAACACGGCCTACATGCGCATTCAGGACGAGCTGGACAACACCACCCAGGACACCGCGGACATGGCGCACGCCCTGGGTGTGGCCAAGTCCATCCCGGGCATCCCGGCAACGTTGCGCGAGAACGGCGGCCAGCCCTACGAGGGCATCGTGCTGGGCCAGTACCAATCGCGCGTGCTGGACATGGCTACCGCCGTGTCCACCCTGACCAACCGTGGCCTGATGCACCCGACCCACTTCGTGGAAAAGATTGCGGACGCCAACGGCGAGGTCCTTTACCAGGTGGACAACGATTACACGGAGCGCCGCGTTGCGGAGCAGGTGGCTGACAACACCATCCAGGCAATGCAGGGCGTGGTGGGCTACTCCAACGCCACCCTCGCCGGCGGCCGCCCGTCCGCCGCCAAGACCGGCACGGCGCAGATGGGCGACACCGGCAACAACAAGGACGCGTGGATGGTCGGCTCCACCCCGCAGCTCGCTGTTGCGGTCTGGGTGGGTACGGCGGACAACACCTCACCGATCTTCAATGAATGGGGCGGCAACATGTTCGGCTCCAACACGCCGGCAAAGATCTGGAAGGACGTGTTGGATACCGAGCTCGAGGGCGAGGAGTTTGAAAACTTCCCCGAGGCCAACCCCGTTTACTGGGGTGTGAGCCCCTACAGCGGCGGCACCGGCCTCGGCGGTTACTACTCCTACCCCGGCACCTCGTACAGCCAAGACACGTACCAAGCGCCGGCGGTGCCGAACTCGCAGGCTCCCGCGAACTCGTGGGCCCCCGAGGCTCCGGCTCCCGCCCCAGCACCGGCACCCGCCCCGGCTCCTGCGCCAGCCCCCGCGCCGGCGCCAGCCCCGGCACCCGCACCTGACCCCGCGCCGAACTTGCGCGACACGGTTAACGACGTCATCGGTCAAGTCCAGGAGGCATTGCAGTAAATGGCTAACTCCCCGCAGATCACTTGGCCGGATCCGGCCGACCGCGTGCAGCCGGCGCACACCGAGCCGCTCGCGCGCGGCTGGGTGGACTTCCTCGGCGGGCCGATGGGCCGCTTCGCCCAGATAGGGCGGGCGCGGTTCTGGACGCCTTTGCGCTCCATCCTCGCGGTGGCGTACGTCTTCCTCTCGTTCGGCCTGCTGCAGAAGGCGCACTGTGCCGGCGGCAAGGCAGACGACAACGGCATCATCCAGCTCAACTGGGACGGCAACCGCCAATACACCGCTGCCTGCTACAACGACATCATCCCGCTCTACGGTGCCCGCGGCCTGGACCGAGGCGGCTTCGTCTACGACTACTCGTGGGTGGAAGACGGCCTGACCCGCTACATGGAGTACCCGGTGCTCGCTGGCCTGTTCCAGCAGCTTTCCGCCTGGCTGTCGCGCAGCACCTACTTCCTGGTGGACAATGTCCTGCCGGATTCCGGATGGTACTTCTACGTCACCGCTTTGCTGATGTCCATCATTTGGGTGGCCACCATCCGCATGGTGGCGGAACTGGCGGGCAACCGCATCTGGGACACGCTGCTGGTCGCGGGCTCCCCGTTACTCATCGTGCACGCGTTCACCAACTGGGACATCCCGTCCATCTTCTTTGCCGTTGCGGCGATGCTGGCCGCCCGCAACCGGAAGTGGTGGCTCGCCGGCGTGCTCATCGGCCTGGGCACCGCATTCAAGCTATGGCCCATCTTCCTGCTCGGCGCCTACCTGACCGTGGCGCTGCGCAAGCGCGACCTCGCTCCGTTCGGCAAGATGCTTGCCGCCGCCGTGGTGTCCTGGCTGGTGGTCAACGTGCCGGTGTACCTGCGCAACCCGGATGCGTGGAGCGAGTTCAACCGCCTCAACACGGACCGCGGCTGGGAGTGGACCACCATCTACGCCGTCATCTCGCGTATCACCGGCTGGACCGGCTTCGACTCCGGCGAGGGCGCCCCGGTGATCCTCAACGCCGTGACCCTCATCCTCTTCCTGCTCGGTTGCCTTGGGGTGCTCATCCTCGGCCTCAAGGCCCCGCAGACCCCCCGCATCGCGGAACTCGTGGCCTTGATCGTGGGCCTGTTCCTCATCTTCAACAAGGTGTGGAGCCCGCAGTACTCCCTGTGGTTCGTGGTCCCGGCGGTCCTCGCGCTGCCGTACTGGCGCCTGCTGCTCACCTGGATGACTGTAGATATGGCCGTTTGGCCCGTGCTCATGTGGCACATGATGGGCGCGGACAACATGGGCGTGCCCGGCTGGTTCCTCAACGTGGTCATCATCGCCCGTGATGCGTTCATCATCGCCATCATGGTGCTGGTGGTGCAGCAGATACTCGGCCGCCGCCGCGACAAGGTGCGCGACGCACACAACGGTCACGATCCCCTCCTCTCACTCCCGTCGGAATGGAAGGAGCCATTGCCTATCGACACCCCTTCGGCCCCCACCGAGCCAGCATTCGACACCGAACCCGCCAAGGTTTAACCGATGAACGCCACCACGATCCTGGGCATCGCCTCCATTGTGGTGGCGTTTGTCCTGTTCAGTACCTCGTTTTACATGGCGGTGAAGGGGCGTAAGCAGGCGTCGATAGGCTTCGGCCTCACGGCGTTTGTCTTCATGACGGTCATCCCGGTCTCGCTGGCGCTCTTCGCCGCGGTGCCGAACCCGCACTAGCCGGAGTGCGCACGATTTAACATTTACGCCCGTTTTGGCCCCTAAAAGCCCAGGTCGCAATTTTGCTACGTCAATTCGTGCGCAACCCGGACACGGTTTTGAGCTGGTCAAAGCGTCGGGTAGTCTGTTCGGGTTGCTTGACGTAAGCGACCCTCCTGCCATGACCACAAGGGTGATGGCCGAAACAACTAAGACCATAGGAGGTGATGAGGTCCGTGCGTCACTACGAAGTAATGATCATCCTCGATCCGCAGCAGGATGAGCGCACCGTTGCCCCGTCCCTGGATAAGTTCCTGGAGACCGTCCGCAAGGACAACGGCAAGGTGGAGAACGTTGATGTGTGGGGCAAGAAGCGCCTTGCTTACCCGATCAACAAGAAGGAAGAGGGCATCTACGCCGTCATCAACCTCGACTGCGAGGCTGACACGGTCAAGGAGCTCGACCGCGTGCTGAACCTGAACGAGAACGTTCTGCGTACCAAGGTTCTGCGTACCGATAAGTAAGAACCGGTAGGCTCAGAAACCACACGATCAGCAGGTAGGAAGGTTTAGGACATGGCTCAAGGCGATACCCGATTACCGTGGTTGGCAACCTGGTTGCGGACCCGGAGCTGCGCTTCATCCCGAGCGGCGCTGCCGTTGCGAACTTCCGCATCGCGTCCACGCCCCGCACCTTTAACCGGGAAACGAACCAGTGGGAAGACGGCGAAGCCCTGTTCCTTACCTGCAATTGCTGGCGCCAGATGGCGGAAAACGTCGCGGAATCCCTGACCAAGGGCATGCGCGTCGTGGTCACCGGCAAGCTGCGTCAGCGTTCCTACCAGACTAAAGAGGGCGAAAACCGCACCGTGTTCGAGGTCGAGGTCGACGAGGTCGGCCCGTCCCTGAGGTACGCCAGCGCCTCGGTGAGCCGCAACCCGCGTGAGGGCGGGCAGGGCGGCTACGGCGGCGGCAACCAGGGAGGCCAGCGCGGCGGTTTCGGTGGAAACCAGGGCGGTTTCGACCAGGGCGGCCAGGGCCAAAACCAGGGCCAGGGCGGCTACAACCCGGGCAACGGCGGCTTCGGCGGCCAGGGCAACCAGGGCCAAGGCGGTCAGGGCGGCTACAACGGCAACCAGGGCGGCCAGAACCAGTCCCAGCCTGATCATGATCCGTGGGGTTCCGCCCCCGATGCCGGTGGTTTCTCCGGCGGTGCGGGCGACGAGCCACCGTTCTAAACGACAACCACACATCAAGCATTTTTCACCATAAGGAAGGTTAGGATTATGAAGCTGATCCTCACCGCTGCCGTCGAGAAGCTTGGCGAGCCTGGAGAGGTCGTCGAGGTCAAGGACGGTTACGGACGCAACTTCCTGCTCCCGCGCGGCCTGGCTATCCCGGCTACCCGCGGCGCAGAGAAGCAGATCGAAGACATTAAGCGTGCGCAGGCTGAGCGCGAGGTCCGCGACCTGGATCACGCCAAGGAGCTGCGTGACCAGCTCGACCAGCTCAAGGGCATCAAGGTTGCAGTGCGCACCGCCAACAACGGCAAGCTGTTCGGCTCCGTGAAGCCGGCTGACATCGCTGCGGCCGTGAAGGCTGCAGGCGGCCCGAACCTGGACAAGCGTCGCATCAACGTGCCGAAGGGTCTTGTTACCAAGACCGGCGGCTACCAGGTCAAGGTCAACCTCCACGACGACGTGGAGGGCAAGGTGAACTTCGAGGTCGTAAGCGCGTAAGCACACGCTTATCGACGACTGCTCCGCCTGAGAACGGAATGTAAGCAGTCCAACGACAACAGCATTTTCAAAAGCGCGGGCTCTACTTGTGAGGAGTGGGGCCCGCGCTTTTGTGTGCCGATACAATACCGGCCATGAGGTTTCCCATGGCGCGCCGAGCGCGCGCTGCCGCTGCGTCCCTCCTGCTCACGGCGGCTGCCGCCCTCGGTTTTGCGGCACCGGCGCAAGCCGTGGACGTCTATTCCGGCGACAGTATCCGCGTGGCGTACAGCGACGGTGCCCGCTACGGCTGCACGCTGAACACAGTCGCACACCGCGGCGGCCAGGCGTACGGCGTTACAGCTGGCCACTGCCTGGCGCCCATCGGCGGTGCGGTCCCGGTGGCGGTGTACGCGGCGGACAACCGCACGCTGATCTCGGGGGACTTGCGCGATTCCGGGTTTGAGATGTGGGGCGATAACACCCTGGGCAGCCCGCTGCGGGACGTGGCGTGGTTCCCTTTGAACGGCGGCGCTGCGTATGGCGGGGCGATGCGCGGCGGCGCGGTGGACATCCCCTTCATCGGTGCGGTGCACCCGTTGTCGGATGCAGTTCAGCGGATTAACCCCACCCGCCGCATCGCCGGCTACCACCCCGTCACGGCGGTGAAACCTGGCCAGATCGTGTGCAAAGACGGCGCCCGTACGGCGCGGACCTGCGGACCGGTGCTGAAGGTCAACCCGGAGACCGGGGAGCTGGCGGTGCTGATCATCGCGCTGCACGGCGATTCCGGCGGGCCTGTTTACACCGTCAACCCGGACGGCAGCGCCAACATCATCGGCATCGCCTCCGGAACCGCGTTCGGCGTGCTGCTGGCGGTGGACGGCCTGCTCCCGCTGCCGGCCGGATTGCGTTAGGCCCATGTTCCTGACCAAGGTCAGCGTCGCCGAGCAGGTGCGTGGATATGCCCGAGACCTGCCGGTTGTGCGGTCCTTGGCCGAGCGCC
This sequence comes from Corynebacterium wankanglinii, assembly GCA_014490595.1. Classification (GTDB taxonomy): domain Bacteria; phylum Actinomycetota; class Actinomycetes; order Mycobacteriales; family Mycobacteriaceae; genus Corynebacterium; species Corynebacterium wankanglinii. The sequence goes on along the minus strand of CP061031.1, from coordinate 14,743 downwards.
CACTCGAGCTGTCGCGCGCGACCATCCTCACCGGCGACAACGGGTCCGGTAAATCCACCCTGGTCGAGGCAGTCGCCATCGCCGCCGGCGCGAACGCTGCGGGCGGCTCCCGCAACGCCCGGTTTGAGGCGGCGGACCATTCCCGGCTGCACGCCTCGCTCACGTTGACCCGCCGCGAGAACCCGCGCGACGTGTTTTTCCTGCGCGGCGAGACCTTCTTTTCCCTCGGCGAATACCACCAATCGCTTGGGCCCGACGACCCGCTCGTGGCGATACCACAGCGCAGCCACGGCCAGGGCATTATGCTGCTGGCGCGCGAGCGCCTGAGCCCGGAGACGCTGGTCATCCTCGATGAACCCGAGGACGGCCTGTCCGTTTTCGCCCAGCTCGAGCTCCTCGGATTCCTCTCCGTTCTCACGCGCCGCGGCGGGCAGGTGCTCATGGCCACGCATTCGCCGGTGCTGCTCGCCGTCCCCGACGCCCGCATCCTGAGCGTGCCCACGCTTGAGCCGGTGCCTTACGGCGACTGCGAGCCCGTCACCGCGACCCGAGAGTTCATCGACGATCCGGTTGGCACAGCGCGGTTCCTGGTGGGGCCGTGATGTTCATCGAGCACGTCGTCATCGACCCCGCCCGCGCGCCGCAGTGGGCGCTTGCTACCCCGGCGATTGCGCACGTCGCGGAGTTCGGGTTCGCGCTGACACACCCGATCACCCTGATCACGGGCGGCAACGGCGTAGGCAAGTCCACGCTGCTTGAGGGGATGGCTCGGGCGTGGGGGTTTGCGGTGGAGGGTGGAACGTGGGGCGTCGTCAAGCCACGCGCCCGCGACCCGCTGTATGACGCGCTGACGGTGCGCACCGGTGCCCGCGCGAAGGCCGGGTACTTCTTGCGCGGGGAGACGCACACGACCGTCACGGAATTCGGCGGCCGCTCGCACGGCGAGTCCGTCATGGAGCTGACGTCCCGGTTCATCCCGAACGCGCTCTACCTGCTGGATGAGCCCGAATCGGGGCTGTCCGCGGTGGCGCAGATGGCGCTGTTGTCGCAGCTGCACGCACTCGCAGGGGCGGATGCGCAGGTGATTGCGGTGACGCACTCGCCGATCGTGCTTGGGGTGCCGGGCGCGGAGATCGTGGAGGTTGGCGAGCACGGCATAGAACGCGGCTTGGCGGTGGAGGGCACCCTCGCGTTTCGGGCGATGCGTGACTTCCTCGCAGATCCACACGGGATCGCGGACTATATGGCGGACTGGGCGGAAGGGGAGCTGGGGTAGCGTTCGAGCATCCTTGTCGGGGTGGTGGTAAACGACTGGTTGAGGGTGTCCGATTGTTTGTGTGCGGGGGTGTGGTTTACAAGTAGTCCGCGAATCGGTCGGGGTAAGCCACGGCTAGTTGGTTGATGGCTTGTTTCCACCCCTTGGCTTTCGCTCTTCAATATAGCCGTTGCACTCAACGTCGCGCTTTGCTTTCTTCGCTCGCTGCGCAGCACGCTTGTCTTCGATGTTGCAGATCATCAACCACAGCGTCTTCAGCGCCGCGGTATCGTTCGGGAACTGGCCCCTGTTGCGGGTAGCTTTCCGCAGTTTAAGCGTTGAGCGACTCGATCGAATTGGTGGTGTAGAGCACCCGGCGTGCCGCCGGCGGAAACTGCAAAAACGGCACGAACCGCTCCCAAGCGTCGCGCCAGACTTTGACCGATTGCGGGTATTTTAGGCCCAGTTCACTGGCTTCGAACGCATCCAGGCTGGCACGGGCCGTCTCCTCATTGGGAGCGGTGTAGACCTCACGCAGCGCACGGGAGACGCCTTTGCGGTCCTGGTAGGACACCCACCTATTCGCCGCCCGAATCAGGTGCACAATACAGGTCTGCACCATGGAATTCGGCCAGGTTGCCTCCACGGCTTCCGGCAAGCCTTTGAGCCCGTCGCAGCACACGATGAACACGTCCTGGACACCACGGTTGGCCAGATCTGCGCAGACTGATGCCCAGAATGCAGCGCCTTCATTGTCAGCGATCCACAATCCCAGGATGTGCTTGATGCCGTCCATATCCACACCGACGGCCATGTAGCAGGCCTTATTCACCACCCGGTGGCCATCGCGGATCTTCACCCGTAGCGCGTCGAGGAAGATCACCGGGTAAAACTCGTCCAACTGGCGGTTTTGCCACAGCATCACCTCATCGAGTACCGCATCGGTGATCGTGCTGATCGTATCCGGGCTCATATCCACACCCAAGGTGGTTGCAAGGTGGTGCTGGATATCACGCACCGTCATCCCGCCAGCGTACAGCGAGATGATCATGTCATCGAGTTCAGTGAGCCTGCGCGCGCCTTTGGGCACCATCTGCGGGCGAAACGTTCCCGCCCGGTCTCTCGGCATGGTCACTTCGATTGGGCCGTAGCCGGAATCGACGGTCTTGGTGTACGACCCGTTGCGGTGGTTGCCACCACCAGCATCTGTTACCTGGGCTTTCGCTTTGCGGTCGGAGTGTTCGTAGCCCAAATGGGCATCCATCTCCGCCTGCAGGCCGGCGTTGATCGACGCCTGCAAAAGCCCCTTGACCAGCTCGCTGGCGTCGTCGGTGGAGGTGGACAGCTCCCCGATGAGCTTTGCGAGCTCGGGGTTATCCATCAGCTTCTCGCTGATCGCGTTGACCCTGGACGGGTCGTGGCTTTTCTTCGGTGACACCGTAATCATTATCGGTGAAACTCCTTCAAGATCAGAGCCTCACACACAAACTTCCTGACACCCTCGTCTCGGGTTCTGTTTTGCAGAAATAGACATGGTCACTGCCCCCGCTTCCCACAGGCTTGACAACACAATCCTTGACCAGGGACGGGTCTAGATCAAGGCTGTCCTGTGCAGAAGCGGGGGATAGGGCAACAGACCTTGGGGCACGCAGTCCATATTGGTGAGCAACTTCAATCATTCCTTGCTTATGGCGACGGTGCCAGATCTTCCCTCTACCGTTATGCGGTAGTCCTAACTCAGCTGAAACCCACTCAGCTATGGATACTCCTGATTCGCTTCCCGGCACAACAAGGTCAAATTTTTCTTGGCTACATTCCCGGAGTAGGGCCAGGGCCCATGGATCGGAAATGCTCCCGTCTTCGTTAGCTGAGATGGCATACGGCGGGTTAGCAGTAGCAACCTCTACGTCCCTTTTTTGGCGCAGGGTTGCCACCAGATCGGCGCCACTTGAAGAATCATCAACTACTAATATTTTCATCTTTCCGTGTTCCCCACATTGCTTGGCTTATGGTTATTGCCACAATGAGCATCAACAAAGTTAACTGAATTGGTTCGACTTGAGCCCAATGCCACCTCGGTAGCCATCACCACGGCCGGAAGGGCCGCGATGATCAGTGCCGAGGTGAAAGGCGGCGCTAAGGTAATTCCCCACTGCAAGAGCAGGATAGGAAAAGTAATGCACATCACCGATAGCAGGACGATTGACAGGGTAGAGCCTCGAAGCATCTCCGCTTCCACGGAAAAGAAAGCCACGAGACCGCTAATAATCCAAGCTAAGTGAAACCTCACTGCTGCAATCGTGAGAACGCTGTTCCCTTGTTCAGTGGCCCAGCGCGAGGAGTAAAGCACTCCTACCGCAGAAATTCCTGCGCCTACAGCTAAAGCGAGACCCAGATAAGACTGGGGTGAACTGCTTCCCGTTCCTAGGAAGAAAAAACATAGAGCCAGCACCACTACTGCAGTTGTTGACACCAATGAACTGCTGAGCCTTCTGGCCGACCAAGTCATTATTACTGCGACAATAAAAGGGCCGACTCCTGTTTCGATGACACTTGCTGCAGTGGGCTGCATCAAAGTAGTGGAAACATAGAATAAGCAGAAAGCGCCCGCAGTAAACAGATTGAGGCTTGCTGCAGTTGTCATTTTCATGGGAGGATGCGGTGTTTCCGTAGCTCGGTATTTTCTACGATAAAACGCTAAATAGACCACTGTGGAGATAATCGCCGCGATAAGAAACGCTGAAAACGTAGTAAAAGTAGATAACTCTGGGTCTACTTGGGCTCCGACTATCGCAGTGCCGATTCCTTGCCATAGGACAGCTAGGGCTACGATAACCGCCCCTACACCTGCTTTATTGGACTGGATCATAAAACCTTACCCTCAAAATCCGCAAAGTCAACTTAATAAACGGAGCAAGGGGTCGTGGTACACACTTGGCGATTCTATGCCTCTTTAGGTTAAGTCAGCTGGAGTGGTGTATCTGCCCTTTCGATACAACAGGCAGCATAACGACCTTACGGACCATCACGCGCTAGATACAGACCCTGGCTCATGTCACATCCCTCCGGATGATTTCAGAAGTAATCTCGTCCGAATCGATGAGGTTTGCCGTCATCATCGCCCTAGTTTGCTCCAAGCTCGTCAGCGATATGTACCGCTTCTGCTTCGATCCAATCATCATGCTGCTCCGCCAGCACCGCACCAACTAAACGGACCACGGCATCGCGGTTCGGGAAGATCCCGACGACATCAGTACGCCGGCGGATCTCACGATTGAGGCTTTCGGTGGGGTTATTCGATCAGATTTTAGTCCACAAAGATTTCGGGCACTGGGTAAACGCCAAGAGTTCATCGAGGGCTTCTTCCAGGTAATCGGCCACATGCGGGAACTTCTCCTGACAAAAATCCAGCACATCCCTGGCCTGGGCCCACACCGACTGCGCATTAGGCTGCTGAAAAATCGTGTGGAACATCGCCGACAACGTTGGCCACTGTGTCGTGGGCATCAGCCCAAAGAGATTCTTCGAAAAATGCGTGCGACATCGCTGCCAGGAGGCATTCGGTAACACCTCCCCAATGGCGTGCTGAAGCCCAGGTGAGCGTCACTGGTAATCAGATAGACCTCGTTAAGCCCTCGTGCCTTTAAGTCCCTAAAGAACTAAAGAACCTGAGTCCATGATGTCACCGATTCGGCAGTAGCAACCTGCATACCGAGTAATTCCGGTGCTGTTGCAAAGTTGGGCCAGGGTCGAAAAGCCCAACCTCAAGACATTAGTTGTCCTTGCTCCGGGGTGCTTAAGCTGTCTCGAAGACCCGGTTGACGATCACCGCGTCTGGGTTCGGTTGCCCGTAGGTAAACATCGTGCCTTGCCCTTTCCGCAATGAGTGCATCGCCTCCATCCCTTTCAACGTCCGATATGCAGATGTCCGGTTCTTAAACGCGCCTTTCGGCCCGAGGATCCGCTTCAGCCGACCATGGTCGCCTTCCAGGATGTTGTTGAGGTATTTCACCTGCCGGTGTTCCACTGTTGGCGGGCAGATTCCCTCTGACTTCAACTCGGCGATTGCCCTGGCTAGGGAGGGTGATTTATCAGTGTTGATCACTCTGGGATACCCGGCTGACGCATTGGATCTGAGGGCCTTGGCCAGGAAACGCTTGGCTGCGGCCACGTTCCGCTTCGGAGAGAGATAAAAGTCCAGGGTCTGGCCACCGGCGGTGATCGCCCGATAGAGGTAGCACCACCTGCCGCCGACCCGGATATAGGTCTCATCCACCCGCCAGGAACTGGCCTGCCAGTCAGGTACCTGCCGGTACCACCGTGTGTGCTTGTCCAGTTCAGGGGCGTATTTCTGGACCCAGCGGTAGATCGTGGTGTGATCGACCGGCACGCCTGTTGCGACCGGCTAGTTGGTAGCGGTGTGGTGACTTTCGGGTAGCGGTTCAGTGGGTTTCCGGTAGCGGGGTTGGCGGTGGCGGGTGATGCTTTCGGGTGGTTGCGCCACAGGGGTGTAGCCGGTTACCGGAAGGAGTCCGCTGATGACGGATTACCGGGCGGTGATGAAGCTGCTTGTGCAGCAGCGTTCGTACCGCCAGATTGAACAACAGCTCGGGTGCTCGCACCGCACGATTTCCCGGTCGAATCAGGTGCTTCGATCCCTTGGGATTCGCACCGTCGACCAGGTTTTGGCGTTGACGGATGATGAGCTCGACGAGTTATTCGTAGATGGGCGCAGTACCGGCCAGGGCGAGTTCGTCCCTATCGATTTTGATGCGGTGGTCAAAGCCCGCACGGGGCGTAACAAGCAGACACTGCAAGTGCTGTGGGCGCGCTACACCACCACACCTGCTTTACCGGCCAGCTTCATTACAGCTACGACCGGTTTCGCCAGTTGGTGGCGTCTCATGTCGATGCGGCCGGTTTGACCGCACGCATCACCCATACACCGGGGCACACCATGCAGGTGGATTGGGCAGGCACCAAGATGCGCCTGTTCGACCCTTATGGCGCACCGGGGGTGAAGGTCAGCGTGTTTGTCGCCTCAATGCCGTATTCAGGGATGATTTTTGCCCTCGCATGTCCGGATGAGCGCCAGCATTCCTGGCTTGATGCCCACCACCACGCGTTCGCCTACTTCGGGGGCGTGCCTGAGGTTGTGGTGCCGGATAATGCCTCGACTGCGTCGAACGCGATCAGCGCGGCGGATCGAAACCGCAAGGTCAACGACACCTACGAGCAGTTTTTGGAGCATTACAACACCGCAGCACTGCCCACGAGGGCGAAACGGCCGAAAGACAAAGCGAATGTCGAAGCCGCAGTCAAGATCGTCACCCACAAGGTCATCCACGCACTCGATGGCCACCAGTGCGTCGACCTTGACGAACTCAACTCGCGAATTCAGCAGCTGGTTGACCAGATCAACCAGGCGGTACCGTTTCGTCACCAGCAGTCAAGCCGCAAAGACATTTTCGATGCGCATGAAAGGCACCTGTTGACAGCGCTTCCCGATACCCCGTGGCAGCGCACCGAGTGGAAACGCCAAGGTCGCCCCAGATTTCCACATCACCGTAGCTAGCGTGCGGTACTCCGTGCCGCACCAGCTCGTTGGCCGCACTGTCGATGTGCGCATCACCGGGCAAGTGCTCACGGTCTTCGATGGTGGCCGTGCCGTTACAACCCACACGCTTGCCCACACCCGCGGGGCGTATGTCACCGATGCCGACCACATACCGGCGAACATGGATCACACCCAGGGACTGTGGACGAGCGATTACTTCCTGCGCGAAGCCCAAAAGATCGGGCCGGCGACACGCACCGTCATCGAGGAAATGATCGCGGCGAAAGCAATCCCGGCCCAGGCGTACCAATCGTGCAGGAACGTGCTGTCAATGGGCAAACACGCCAACAAGCTCGTGTTGGAAGAAGCATGTAAGCGCTTGGTCTCCTCCGACGGGACCCGCCGGGCGGTGTCCTACACCGCGGTCAAAAACATGATGGCCGCCGTACGCAAAGAAGTCGCAACCCGACCACACGGCTTCGACCAACCGGCACCGCCACACCTGGGCATCGGGCCCACCCGTCCGCCGCTGCACACGCGACACCAGCGGCGCCTACCTCGGTGGCGCAGCACAGTTCAGCCTGGACAACCTCATCAAGAAAGGAACCACAACGCCATGACCCCACCGACCCCGCCGCAAGAGCGTTTCCTCGACGAATCCGTCCTCGCGGACTTCACAGCGATGCGCATGACAGCCTTCGGCAAAAGCGTCATCGACATCGCCAACGACCCAGCCTTCGACACGTGGACCTTCTCCCAAAAGGTGCTCTACGCACTCGACAAAGAAGTCGCGGCCAGACGCGAACGCCGCATCAACAAACTGCTCAAGGCATCACGATCGCCAAACCCCGATGCCTGCCTCGAAGACGTCGTCTACGCACCTGACCGCAACATCAACCCAGAACAAGTCAGCCGACTCGCTCACGGACAATGGTGCCACCTGGGCCAAAACATTGTCATCTTGGGCAAATCCTCAGTCGGCAAGACCTACCTCGCCCAAGCTCTGATCACCGCAGCATGCCGCAACGACTACTCCGCCAGGTTCTACCGCACCGACATGCTTGCCGCGCACTTCGCAGTGATGCCGCTCGACGACCCAGCCCGGCTCAAACTCACCCGCGAGTTGATCAACGTCGATGTGTTAGTCCTCGACGACTTCCTCACCACCCCAGTCGATGCCGCCACCGCGCACCTGCTCTTCAACATTCTCTCCGAACGAGAAAGCAACCGATCAACGATCGTGACCTCACAGTTCACCCCGCAAGATTGGTACAGATCTATCCCGGACGCTGTCATCGCCGAGTCCATCCTCAACCGACTCATCGCCGGCGCCGAAATCATCACCCTCGAAGGACCAAACATGAGACTGGAAGCTAACCAGTAACACACAAAGCGCCTGAGCAGGGACCCGCTACCGGATCCCCACTCAAGCGCTACCACAAACTCACCACACCGCTTCCATTTCGATCTTCTAAACAGCTTGTTGCGACCGGCTAGTTGGTAGCGGTGTGGTGACTTTCGGGTAGCGGTTCAGTGGGTTTCCGGTAGCGGGGTTGGCGGTGGCGGGTGATGCTTTCGGGTGGTTGCGCCACAGGGGTGTAGCCGGTTACCGGAAGGAGTCCGCTGATGACGGATTACCGGGCGGTGATGAAGCTGCTTGTGCAGCAGCGTTCGTACCGCCAGATTGAACAACAGCTCGGGTGCTCGCACCGCACGATTTCCCGGTCGAATCAGGTGCTTCGATCCCTTGGGATTCGCACCGTCGACCAGGTTTTGGCGTTGACGGATGATGAGCTCGACGAGTTATTCGTAGATGGGCGCAGTACCGGCCAGGGCGAGTTCGTCCCTATCGATTTTGATGCGGTGGTCAAAGCCCGCACGGGGCGTAACAAGCAGACACTGCAAGTGCTGTGGGCGCGCTACACCACCACACCTGCTTTACCCGGCCAGCTTCATTACAGCTACGACCGGTTTCGCCAGTTGGTGGCGTCTCATGTCGATGCGGCCGGTTTGACCGCACGCATCACCCATACACCGGGGCACACCATGCAGGTGGATTGGGCAGGCACCAAGATGCGCCTGTTCGACCCTTATGGCGCACCGGGGGTGAAGGTCAGCGTGTTTGTCGCCTCAATGCCGTATTCAGGGATGATTTTTGCCCTCGCATGTCCGGATGAGCGCCAGCATTCCTGGCTTGATGCCCACCACCACGCGTTCGCCTACTTCGGGGGCGTGCCTGAGGTTGTGGTGCCGGATAATGCCTCGACTGCGTCGAACGCGATCAGCGCGGCGGATCGAAACCGCAAGGTCAACGACACCTACGAGCAGTTTTTGGAGCATTACAACACCGCAGCACTGCCCACGAGGGCGAAACGGCCGAAAGACAAAGCGAATGTCGAAGCCGCAGTCAAGATCGTCACCCACAAGGTCATCCACGCACTCGATGGCCACCAGTGCGTCGACCTTGACGAACTCAACTCGCGAATTCAGCAGCTGGTTGACCAGATCAACCAGGCGGTACCGTTTCGTCACCAGCAGTCAAGCCGCAAAGACATTTTCGATGCGCATGAAAGGCACCTGTTGACAGCGCTTCCCGATACCCCGTGGCAGCGCACCGAGTGGAAACGCGCCAAGGTCGCCCCAGATTTCCACATCACCGTAGCTAGCGTGCGGTACTCCGTGCCGCACCAGCTCGTTGGCCGCACTGTCGATGTGCGCATCACCGGGCAAGTGCTCACGGTCTTCGATGGTGGCCGTGCCGTTACAACCCACACGCTTGCCCACACCCGCGGGGCGTATGTCACCGATGCCGACCACATACCGGCGAACATGGATCACACCCAGGGACTGTGGACGAGCGATTACTTCCTGCGCGAAGCCCAAAAGATCGGGCCGGCGACACGCACCGTCATCGAGGAAATGATCGCGGCGAAAGCAATCCCGGCCCAGGCGTACCAATCGTGCAGGAACGTGCTGTCAATGGGCAAACACGCCAACAAGCTCGTGTTGGAAGAAGCATGTAAGCGCTTGGTCTCCTCCGACGGGACCCGCCGGGCGGTGTCCTACACCGCGGTCAAAAACATGATGGCCGCCGTACGCAAAGAAGTCGCAACCCGACCACACGGCTTCGACCAACCGGCACCGGCCACACCTGGGCATCGGGCCCACCCGTCCGCCGCTGCCACACGCGACACCAGCGGCGCCTACCTCGGTGGCGCAGCACAGTTCAGCCTGGACAACCTCATCAAGAAAGGAACCACAACGCCATGACCCCACCGACCCCGCCGCAAGAGCGTTTCCTCGACGAATCCGTCCTCGCGGACTTCACAGCGATGCGCATGACAGCCTTCGGCAAAAGCGTCATCGACATCGCCAACGACCCAGCCTTCGACACGTGGACCTTCTCCCAAAAGGTGCTCTACGCACTCGACAAAGAAGTCGCGGCCAGACGCGAACGCCGCATCAACAAACTGCTCAAGGCATCACGATCGCCAAACCCCGATGCCTGCCTCGAAGACGTCGTCTACGCACCTGACCGCAACATCAACCCAGAACAAGTCAGCCGACTCGCTCACGGACAATGGTGCCACCTGGGCCAAAACATTGTCATCTTGGGCAAATCCTCAGTCGGCAAGACCTACCTCGCCCAAGCTCTGATCACCGCAGCATGCCGCAACGACTACTCCGCCAGGTTCTACCGCACCGACATGCTTGCCGCGCACTTCGCAGTGATGCCGCTCGACGACCCAGCCCGGCTCAAACTCACCCGCGAGTTGATCAACGTCGATGTGTTAGTCCTCGACGACTTCCTCACCACCCCAGTCGATGCCGCCACCGCGCACCTGCTCTTCAACATTCTCTCCGAACGAGAAAGCAACCGATCAACGATCGTGACCTCACAGTTCACCCCGCAAGATTGGTACAGATCTATCCCGGACGCTGTCATCGCCGAGTCCATCCTCAACCGACTCATCGCCGGCGCCGAAATCATCACCCTCGAAGGACCAAACATGAGACTGGAAGCTAACCAGTAACACACAAAGCGCCTGAGCAGGGACCCGCTACCGGATCCCCACTCAAGCGCTACCACAAACTCACCACACCGCTTCCATTTCGATCTTCTAAACAGCACGCCCCGCTCGGTCATCATTTCCTCCAGATCGCGGTAGCTCACCTCGTAGCGGCAGTATCACCGCACTGCCGCTACGGGGTCTCTAAACGGCAGGCTTTGCAGTGAAGGATTTTGTGAACCATCACCTGGATCGGAAGACCTTGCCCTTCGCTCGCGGGGGTGGCGGCATAGCTCTCGGAAGCACGTGGGTTTAGGGGGAGGCAGCGGTGAAGCTGCGCCGTATGGGCTTGTATATCTACAAGCGGCAGGTACCCCTTGCAAAAGTGAGGGAGGCGCTCCGGTGGGGTGCCACCCTCACTTTTACTGTGCGGTTTACTTGGTCAGTTCACCGTGGGCCTGCTCGTACTGGGCGAGTGGGTTGTTGCTTACTGTAATGAGGTCTTTTTCGGATTGCCGGTTGCAAGCGGAGCGCTAATCGATATGGCAATCGGATGGTCGGCTACTGGCGGGACCATGCTTGAAGTCATCTAGCGACACTTCGTCTAAGGTTTCCGGCCCGTGTGTTCCGGGAATGTAGTTTTGGACGAGTAGAGATCCGCGTGGATGATTGTCCAGGGTTTCCAGTGTCAGGCCGTTCAGTGGCGGCACGAAGCGCAGCTCATTAGTTTTTCCCTTGTAGGTTAGGGGCCGAACCCAAAACTTCCGCTGTGGATCATTCATAATGGAATTGAGTACCGGCGGTTCGTGTTCCGATGAGTGGGGAAGTGTCACGACGACATAGCCGCTTTGCGGAGTGTCGAGACTGACTTGCTCGCCCAGAGGCGGTGCGCCGGCTTTATCAGTGAGTATCTGAAGCTCCACGGATTCAACGGCGATGTCGCAGGCGATCATGTGTACGGAGATGTCACCGGATTCTGAAAGTGAAATAGCTGTGTTGCCCGAAGGTTGCGTCTCAGCCATCTCGTCCCAACCGGCAAAAACTCCGCATCCGGACAACGGAAAAACTGCCAGAATCCCCACGGATACCACCGTTGTTCTGCGAAACCTGCGGGTTTTGACCCTGTCTACATTGCTTCTCGACACTAGTTCTTGATCCTCTGGTAAGTATGCATGACCGTGTATGCGGAATCCACGAACCCTGAAAATGCTGCCGCCGCAACAACTTTAGACTTCAGGATATAAATCCTTATCCAAAACGAAGGGAACCACTCGGATGACAGCCCGACCACAACGCCTTCGCACGTAAGTTGCAGTACAACTGCAATATTTTAAAAATTACCCCCCTTCATAGGGGGCATCCCTTCAGATCACCCGACCCCAGAAGGAAACCCGACGTTAGCAAACAGAAAAAGCTTACGAAGATAGCTGAGGTGGCCAAGTTGGTTCGAGCTATCCATACAGGCGAAACAAAACCTGAGACAGTTTAAGCAAAGTTCCCCCATAATTAGGAACAAGCAAGAGCGTTTCTAACAAGCCAACCCACACACAAAATTGAGCAAAGACCTTTAAGCCGCTTACACAAATCCTCGTGGCGGCACCGCGCTTGCATTTTCACGCCCACGTGCTTCCGACAATGGTGTTACCCTTCGTGGACGGAGGGTGATGTCCTCCGATCCATGGTCGAAGACTTATGGGGGTCTTCGATTTGGGGAAGACGCAAGCCGACTTCCTTTCACACATAGCGCTGAGCGTCTTCCCCACTCCTTTCCTTAGTTGGCACAAAGAGGCCTCGTACTGTTACCGGGTGCTAACACCACATAGCCTATGCCTGCATATGCTGCTATACGCTAGTGGCGGTTAGCGTATGCTTGATTTTTCATTAGTCCTGGCTACCGAGGTTTTCGCTGAGAGTGGCGCCATGCCGGTGGCGTCTCGGTAGTGTGGTGTCTACCGGTACCAATCGGTGTCCCCACTACCGTTTTGTATCTCCCTGCGTCTCGAAATGACATTCACCGTCATGACTTTGAAGTCTCTGCACGATATGGGTATCCGTTCCGAGCACGCCTACACAGCTGGTTTCGGTTCCACTCGATACCGCACTGTTAGAGGTAAGAGCATTGGTGAGCTGTTCAGAAAGGTCAGAAAGAGTCGTGCGTTCTTGCGACCAATCCGCTGCTCGCAGAGTTCGACCAATTAAAGATGTAGCCGTGTAGGCGATATGTTCGCTGGGGTCACGCCCTGCCGGAAGATAGTGCACTTCAATGTATCCCCGGTCGTAACGGGACATGTCGGCACAAACTGTCGGTTCCCCCGATTCATCTATCTGACGTACATACTCGATCCTTTCTTCGACAACCCCGTCTAAAGCCAGCTTGGCTGTTAGTCTCACACGCACTTTCGGCACCCCAGCAACACTCTCAATCATCATGTGGTGGAAGTTGGGCGGAATGGATGCGTGGTAACCCTCAGAATCTATCTCTGGGAACTCAATGTCGACTTCAATCCAGAGGACTGGTTCCTCCTCCTGGAGCTCGGTCAGACTGCGGTCCACAGGGACATGAAAATCACTGATACGAACCGTTCGCTGAGCCGCAACCGGCTAAACATGCGCGATAGCGCCTCGAGGACCGCTGTTTTCCCTGCGCCGTTTGGCCCCAGAACATAGGTCATATCGGTGAGATTAAGGATGGTGGGCGCAGGTCCGAAGCATTGAAAATTGCTAATCCGCAAAGTAGTGAACTTCATATTTTCCTTTCGTCTATCTTGGCGAGAGGAAATCACCTTCAGCTTTCGGCCAGCTTTCCCTCTAGGCTGAATTATTCACTAAAGCATGGGTGCGGCGTCGGCCACGTTCTCATCCACGTCGTCGCCTGCCATTGCGGTGAACAGGTTCGCCATGATCTTTGACGCCTTAATGGAGGCGGCCTGCTCCTCCTTGCGGGTCATGGACTCGTCGTACCCCGAGAAATTTCAGCTCGTCCACATGATCGGTCACCTCCCCGAGGGGGAAGGTGACGTCGAAGCGCTGCTCCGGGGCACCCAAACGGATCAGACGGAAGGTCTCGAAGTCGGAGGCGATGATGTAGCGGGGTTGCTCCGTCGCGGAGACGGACCCGCCCTGGAGGTAATCGCGAGCCTGATCGACCGCGAGCTGGAGGTCGACACCCGGTTTCTTCGCTTCGCCAATCACCACGGAGGGCCAGAACAGGTCGATGTAGCCGGTATTACCCGTCGAGGCGCGGCGCGCGTCCTGCTCAAAGAGGTCCATGCGCGCGGCGCTCACACCGAAGCAGGCGAGGAAGTCCGCCCAGAAGGACTGGGCGTACTTCTTCTCGATCGCCCCTTGGTGGGCCTCAGTCCAGCTATCTAGGCGTTCGCGCCAGTGCAGCTTGAACTTGTCGAGGTTGTGCCGCATTTCGGAGCGGTCGAGACGCTGGGGGGGGCAGGAGTAGTCACCGTCCCACCATATCCAGCGCCACCACGCCCGGAGTCGAAATCCGCCAGCGGTCGCGGTTCCGCGAAAAGCGGCTTGTTCTGCCGGGTGACGACTGACCTCTAAGGGCGCTCCTTAGGCAACCGCCGACTCACCGAGCGGTTACCTAAGGAGATCGACGTATTTCAACGCGCCTTCATTGCGTGAATCAGTAATTCGTCCCCGTCGGAGGCGACAACCACGACAGTTTCCAAAAGTCGGGCGTGGGTGTCGAACCCGAGGCGCAGTTCACGCCATTGCGCAGGATCATCGTCAAGGGGTGCAACCCATGTCGGAAATGAAGCGGCATGGATACCGTCTTCCTCACTGATGCCGTGCTTGGTGGCAGATGCCGCCACCCTCATGCCGCAGTAATAGCGGTGATCGCCTGACGCATCATCTCTGAACGCGACAGATGCTTTTCAGCGGCGATCCTGTCGAGTGACT